>NZ_JPRO01000003.1 GCF_000737785.1 Chryseobacterium luteum
TTATTTTTACAATCCAGTTGGTAGGAACGGCTGGATCTACCTGGGCTGTTACTTCGACGTGTTTATAAGTCGTGCCCTGAAAGGGTTGGGTGGTATTCAGATCCGGAGAATGAAAAGAACTTCCAGGAACATTGAAAAATTCCACGTTGTTGGCATCTGTTGTATTGGCAACCTGTCCATAAGCAACGTGTACCTTGCTCATTGTTGCAGTAGTTGTGTTATTATAAGTGTCAAGCCCTACAATAAACCCTACTGCATTTTGGGAAACTCCAAGACCTGAGCCTAATACGCTTGCGATGGGAGGATTCGCTAAATACCAAAATGCGATTCCGTCTCCGTTGGATGTTTGGTTAGAATCCATTCTGAAATCGAATTCCACTCTCCATTTGTCACAGTATTTTAAATTGATCTGTTCATTGAGCCTTATGGATCCGGATTGATCATTGGCATCCGGAGTAAGCTGAACAAAATCGCCTATTATCTGTGTTGGAGAAACCGTTGTCCATCCAGTCGTATTTACGGGGTTTCCGGTTAGCTGATAGGTCTGGGAAAACACTCCTCCTGACAAGAAAAGCAGAAAGAGGGAGATATAAGACAGTAAAAATTTATTCATTGAATCGGGATTACTTTAATTAGAAGATGTAAATATATTAAATCCCAATTAATTAATGGGTATTTAATGTTAATTTTACCGAAAATGATAATTATCTTTCAATAAATGATATAATAATCAGTTGAATATTGAATGTTGCGAAAGTAAATCAGTTTTTTAAAAAAGAGAATTGTTTTCCAGCCCTTCAAAATAAGTATCAGTTTCAAGGTCAGATGAATTAGCAGCGGCTACGGCAAGCTTGTCGCAGAGTTCATTTTCAAAGTGTCCTGCATGCCCTTTTACCCAGTGCATTTTTGGTGTATGTTTGTTGTACATTTCAATGAATCTTTTCCAGAGATCCGGATTTTTTACATTTTTCCATCCTCTTTTGATCCATCCGGCAATCCAGTTCTGGTTCACGGCATCAGCCACATATTTGCTGTCTGTGTAAATATGAATATCGTTCTCCGAAGATTTTAGTTTTTCCATAGCGGAAATAACAGCCAGAAGCTCCATCCGGTTGTTGGTGGTTTTCCGGAAACCTTTGGAGAATGTTTTCTGATAATTTTTTTCAGGAACGCGCATGAGAATTCCATAGCCTCCTTTTCCGGGATTTCCGCTGCATGCACCGTCAGTATAAATTTCTATTCTCAAAAGTTCAGGTATATAAAATCAGTATTCATTTAAAATCAATCTGTTATTCAGTTTAAATACTGTTGGCTTTAGAACGGGAAATCATCATCGTCATCAAGATCGTTCATTGAGGATCCTGAAAGTTTTGAGCTATCCGGAAGATCAAATGCAGCACCAGGCTGGATGGTTGTTTTGATCTTGTCAAAACCGCTGGGTTCGCCGGAGCCGAAATTGGAAGGATAACCTCCCATACCACCGTCAAAAGCAGATTCAATATCACCGAATTTTGCAAAATGCTTCAGGAATGATAATCTTACATCGGCTGTAGCACCATTTCTGTGTTTTGCAATGATCAGCTCTGCCTGGTTTTCCGTTGGGGTTTCCTGACCTTCTTCGTCATTATCCCAAACGGCAATTTTATAGTATTCAGGTCTGAAAATAAATGATACAATATCCGCATCCTGCTCAATCGCTCCGGATTCCCTAAGGTCAGAAAGCTGAGGCCTTTTTCCGGGACGGGCTTCCACACTTCTCGATAGCTGTGAAAGAGCAATAACAGGGACATTAAGTTCTTTGGCAATAGCCTTCAATGAACGTGATATCATGGAAATTTCCTGTTCACGGTTTCCAACTCCTTTTCCTCCGCTTCCGGCGGTCATCAGCTGAAGGTAATCTACCATGATCAGCCTTACGCCGTGCTGCATGACCAGTCTCCGGCATTTTGCACGGAAGTCGAATATGGAAAGGGAAGGGGTCTCGTCAATGAAAAGCGGTGCGTTTTCAAGTTCGGACACATTGGAGAACAGTCTCTGCCATTCATCATCATCCAAAGTCCCTTTTCTCAGTTTTTCAGAAGAGATTTTCGTTTCCGAAGCAATCATCCTGGTGATAAGCTGTACGGATGCCATCTCCAGAGAGAAAAGCACCATCGGGATCTTGTGGCCAACGGCTATATTTCTGGCCATTGACAGAAGGAACGCTGTTTTACCCATTGCCGGACGGGCTGCGATAATGATGAGGTCGGAATTCTGCCAGCCTCCGGTCTCTTTGTCAATATCCCTGAATCCTGAAGGAACTCCTGAAAGTCCTTCTTTATCTTTCAGGGATTTAATCGTTTCGATAGCCTGCTTTACCAGTGAATTGGCCGTGTCGAATCCTTTTTTTATCGTACCGTTGGTAATTTCAAAGAAAGATTGTTCGGCTTTATCCAAAAGTTCAAATACGTCAGTAGATTCTTTATAGGAAGAATCGATCACATTGGCAGAAACGTTGATAAGGCTTCTTAATATATATTTTTCAAGAATAACACGTACATGATATTCAATATGGGCAGAGGAGCTTACCCCCATCGTAAGATCGATGATATAATGGTCGCCACCTGCCTGGTGGAGTTTATCTTCTTTTTTCAGTTCCTGGATAATCGTCATCAGATCCACAGGATGGTTGCCTTCATAAAGCTTTAAAATCGTGGCAAAAATAACCTGATGCCTCGGGTCATAAAATACTTCAGGTGTAAGAAGGTCAATAGAATGATCAAGCCCTTTTTTATCAATTAAAAAAGTTCCTATAACCAGTCTTTCAAAATCTACAGCATTGGGTGGCATTTTTCCATCCGCAATAGACAGCTCTCTTGCAAAATTTCCGTGTGTAAGGGATGATAATGTTTCTTTCTGCGCCATGATGCAAAGATAGTTTATTTAGAAAAAATAATTAAAAAATAGTAACTAACAAGTTATCAGCAATCTCCCGTAAGCTGTAATGGGCATACGCATGTGAATGTTAGTAAAAAAGGGATCAAAAATAGAAAATTTTCAACGAGTAATATTCATTGAGGTGAAATTGATCAATTGTTTTTTTAATTTTCAGATAAGAAAGGTGATTTTTGGGGTTAATTAAAATATAATGTACAAAAAAAGACTGTCGCAGATGACAGTCTTTTTTGTATAGCATAAGAATAAGCTTATTCTTTATTCTTTAACAGTATCCATCCTGAATATTTCGTTTCGGTACTGTTTTTATCGTTTTCGTTCCATGAGATCGTATACCAGTAAGTACCGGTAGGGATTTTTTTGCCGGAAGCAGTTCCGTCCCATTTATAATCTCTCATTTTATTAGCTTCGTAAAGCTTGTTTCCATATCTGTCATATACGATAAAAACAAGGTTTTTCTTATAAGACAGGGCAGAATAGTCGATCTCGTCGTTCACCTTATCTCCGTTCGGAGTGATTGCATTGATCAGATTCGGTACAGTAACTGTAATTTGAACCGGGGTACAGTTGTAAGAATCCTTTAAGAATATCTTATTTTCTCCTCTTGGAAGTCCGCTGAATGTATTAGTCGATTGCCAGTTGGTCCCGTCTATTGAATACATATAAGGAGGAGTTCCGCCTGAAGCATTCACTGTAATAGTATTGTTGCTGATGTCTACACTTGAGATTACCGGTTGTGAAGAAGCAGAAACCGTTACGGTCTGAAGCGTGAAACATTTTCCTGTTTTCAGCTTCACCCAGTAAACTCCTATTCCTGCATCGTTAATAGCTTGTGTGGTATCACCGGTACTCCATTCGTATCCGTCAAATCCAGGCCCTGCATCCAGTGTTGTTTTACCTTCAGCACAGATCGTTTTGTCTTTCAGAACGGCAGATTTTACCGGAGGAAGAACTTTTAGTGTGATCTTAGCAATCGCATAACACTGATTGGTATTGGTAACTCTTACATACACTTCAGTACTTGTCGTAAGGTAGGTGGCCGGAGTACCAATCGGGTTGGTTTCAGCTTTAGCATCGTTTAATGTTTTATAGAATTTTTTTGTCTGTCCTGCCACGGCTCCTACATCCGCTTTTGTCAGGTCAAATTTAGCTTGCATGATATCATTTTCGATATAGCACTCTTCCAGTAAGGCATCCTTTAGTGTAACCACCGGATGGAAAGATAATGTGATTGCGGCTGTTGCTGTACATCCAAACGCAGAAATTACCTTAACGTATACTATTTTCTCAGCCGAAATATAATCCGAAGGGTTTGTGATTTCGTTAGTATCAGCATTCAGATCGGCAAGGGTAGGATAATATTTTTTCGTAACGGTACCTGTAAATACATCTGCCGTTGTCAGGTCAAATTTTCCGGTACCTTCACCATTGTTATTACATGCGAAAATAGTAGCATTTTTTGCGGTTATACTTGCATTTACAAATTTGAACTTACCGCTTATGAAGCATTTATTGATAACGCTGTTTGGGTTTTCCGGATCCAGGTAACGGATTCTGTAGTAATAAGTAGTCGTCCCGTTTACGGTCGTTATTGTAAGTGGATCATCCCCTGTAATAACATCATTGACATTATCATGGTAAGTCACCTTGAAATTAGGGTTGTTTCCGTTGATAATACCAGGAGTAAGGGTATCAAAATTAAATTGTGAAGGAAGCCCGCACACCATCACCGTTGAAGGATCGTTTGCATCAGCTGCAGGAATACCAGGTGGAAGAAAAGGGTTAGGTGCCAGAACAGGATCATTAAATGCTGAACTCAGGCTGGCAGTACCGCCCCAAATCATTTTGAATCCGTCCGGAGAGCTTCTGAAATTGTCTACGACCAGATAATACGTTTCTCCTGCCTGTACCTGCATGTAAGGGCTCCACTCAAATGAATTCCCTGCCTGTCCGTTTGTATTGGGAGGTGGAGGAGGAGGTAAGGTTAGGGTAAGTCCCGTATTGCCCGTTGGAGTACTACCGTTGTAGTTACATCTCAGCGGTGTTACAAAAACGTTATTGGTGTTTAAAGAGGTACATCCATTAGTGGTAGGACCATATACTGCAAAATCGTAATCGTCGGCATTAACATTAGGATCAATAACGAATGTAAGAGTTCCAGATGTGGCAATAGTAAAAGTATACCATACCGAGAAATTTTCACTTCTGCCCAAACATCCGTTTGCGGATAAATTCTCTACAACATTTCCATGTCCTGATGGAGTGTATGATAGTTCAGAGTTTCCGCAAATAGGGATTGCGCTAATGCAATCGGACTGTGCGTAAAACACCTGCGCTATAAATAAAATTAAAAGGAGTAATGTTTTTTTCATGTTTAAAATGATTTTTGTGAGACAAAATCTGAGTAAAATAAAGTTATCAGCATTTATGTTGAAAAAAACCGCCCCGTAGAGCGGTTTTATTTTGACAGGAGATTATTCTCTATTTTTTACCATTATCCATCCTGAGAATTTGAATGGAGTATTCTTTTTATCATTTTCATTCCACGTTACAGAATACCAGTAAGTTCCCGTAGGAATCTTTTTGCCGGCTACTGTTCCGTCCCATTTAAATCCATTAGATTTATCAGCCTGGTGGATTTTGGTACCATATCTATCAAAGATACTGAATATAAGACCATTTTTACCCGATAATGCTGAATAATCTATAACATCATTTACACCGTCTCCGTTTGGAGTGATAACATTAATAAGGTTAGGTACAACAACTGTTATCTCAATAGGTTCGCAGTCATACGAATCTTTTACATATACTGTATGGTCTCCTCTTGAAACATTGGTGAATACGTTGGAGTCCTGCCAGTTAATATTATCCATAGAATATTTGTATTCAGGAGTTCCGGCAATTACATTCACGGTTATGCTTGTGTTAGAGATATCAATGCTTGAAACAACCGGCTGTTCAGAAGCATATATTTTTACATCCTGTAATGTGATACAGTCTCCGGTTTTTAATTTCACCCAGTATGTTCCTACGCCTACGTTGTTAATAACCTGTGTGGTTGCTCCTGTGCTCCACTCATAACCATTGAATCCAGGACCTGCATCCAGGCTGGTTTTATCCTCAATACAAATGATCTTATCTTTAAGCACGTTAGAGTAAACAGGGGAAAGTACGGTTAATGTTACTTTCGCAATAGAATAACATCCCTGCGCGCTAATTACTTTTACGTAGATTACTCCGGATGGAGCGGTATAGGTTAAGAAATTTAAAATTTCATTGGTTCCGTTTACTGCATCTGTTAGAGATGGGTAATATTTTTTTGTAGCACTTGTCAATGTAGTTACTGGTGCATTGCCTAGGTTGAATGTTCCCAGTGAAGGATTTGTTTGAAGGAAACATGTTCTCAAAGAAGCATCAGTCACGGGCACCAGCGGATGGAACTTCAGGGTGATCTCTGCTGTTGCTGTACATCCGAATTCATTGGTTGCCTTTACAAATATTTTTCCTTCAGCCGATACGAACTGGTATATAGCAGGGCTGGTGATCTCATTTGTTCCTGCATTAAGGTCGAACATCGTAGGATAATACTTCAGCACATCGGTTGGTGCAGCTCCTATAGTAGCAGTGGTAAGATCGAACATTGCTGTCCCGGAGCCATTATTGCTGCAGCTTGTAAGCGTAGCATTTGTTAAAGTAAAGCTGCCATTTCTGAATTTGAATTTTCCTGTAATAAAACAGCCGTTCATAGGGTTCGTAGGGTTCACAGGGTCCTGATATACAATTCTGTAATAGTAAACTGTTGTAAGGTTTACAGTCTCTGTAGTCACAGGATTTCCTCCTGTAATGGCATCGTTTGTATTTTTATGGTAAGACACCTTGAAATTCGAGCTGTTACCGTTAATAATTGCTGTACTCAGTGAAAGAAAGTTAAATGGGGTAGCAAGTGAACATACCGTTACCTCGTTCGGATCATTAGGATTGGCTGCCGGAAGTCCGGGCGTAACAAACGGAAACGGAGCCAGAGTAGAATCGTTGAACGCAGAGCTTAAACTGGCGGTACCTGTCCATGTCAGTGAGAATCCATCCGGAGAACTTCTGAAGTTATCTACAACAAGATAATAAGTCTCACCGGCCTGTACTACCATATGTGGGCTCCATTCATTCTGGTTTCCTGCATTTCCATTGGTATTTGGCGGTGGTGGCGGCGGTAGTGTTAATAATAGCCCGGTATTTCCCTGTGAGGATCCGGTACCGTTGTAGTTACATCTCAGTGGCGTTACAAAAACGTTATTATTGTTCAAAGAAGTACAGCCGTTAGTGGTAGGGCCATAAACTGCAAAATCATAATCGTCGGTATCAACGTTAGGATTAATAACAAAGGCTAATGTTCCGGAAGTTGCTGCCGTAAACGAGTACCATACCGAAAAGTGTTCATTGTCTGTATCGTTCAGACAAGAATTGATTCCAATACCTTCCAGTACGTTTCCTGGTCCGGCAGGGGTATAGGAAATATCTGAGTTTCCGCAGATAGATATTGCACTAATACAATCTGACTGAGCATATAAGATGCGGGAGCAGATGATTAGAAAAACGAGTAATGCTTTTTTCATAAAGGGGGATTTAAAAAAAACAAATATAAAAAATTATTAAAGTTAATTTAAAGATTTTATGATATATTTAATAGAATCGACTTATTATTGTCTAATAATTCATTTTTCTCAGCTTGGGATTTGTGCTTGCTACAAGAAGAGCTACCAGTACCGTCATGGTTCCCCCGAAGACTACAGACCTTACTACACCTAGTAATTTTGCCATCAGACCGCTTTCAAACTGCCCCATTTCATTACTCGACATGATGAATATGGAATTCACACTCAGTACGCGGCCCCTGATATGATCGGGAGTTTTCAGCTGTACAATTGTTCCCCTGATCACCACCGAAATTCCGTCAAGCATTCCGCTCATTACAAGGAATATAAATGAGAGCCAGTAAAGCTTTGAGAGCCCGAATCCGATGATGCAGAGCCCGAATCCGGCAACAACGACAAGAAGGATCTTCCCCTGGTTCTTTCTTAACGGAACAATCGCCAGAAGAGTGATGATACACATAGAACCTATATCCGAAGCGGCATTCAGAAGACCGAAACCTTCCGCTCCCGCATCTAAAATATCAGTGGCAAATACCGGGATCATAGCAACAGCCCCGCCAAAAAGAACCGCAAACATATCAAGGCATAATGCCCCCAGAATTTCTTTCGTTTTAAAAATATAGGAAATGCCCTCACGCATGCTTTCCACAACATTTACATCCTCTTTTTTATATTCGGAATGCTGCTGTTTCAGCTGCCAGAAGAATAACGAAGCAACAAATATCAATGAAATGATGACAACCAGAGTCCATTTGACTCCGAAGTAACCGATAAGAAGCCCGCCGGCAGCATGTCCGCATACCGAAGATATCAAAAAGGTGGCCTGGTTCAGGGTTACTGCATTCGGAAGATTCTCTTTCTTTACAATTTTGGGAATCATTGACGGAACAATAGGCCCGATAAAAGCTCTTGCAATTCCTGTGAAAAATATAACACTGTATATAAAATAAGTGATTTCGTGTCCGTTGAAATGCATTTCCACGTTGAAAAATGCCGGGATCAGCAGCAGCCCGATCAGGAAAATGTATGCATAATTGCAGATCAGAAGCAGTCTCTTCTTTTCATTCATATCAATTACATGACCGGCATACAAGGCACAGCTTACCGCGGGAATAACCTCCGAGAGCCCGATCAGGCCTATTGAAAAAGGATCTTTTGTTAGCTGGTACACCCACCATCCTAATAAAGTTGCGAGCATTCTGAAGGCTAAAACGATAAAAAATCTTCCCGTAAGAAGATTCCTGAATTCAACATTTTGCAATGTTTTTAACGGTGTAAAGGAAATCATACACAAAAATAGCCCTAAATATTTATTTAAGGCTGTTTGTATGAGGATTTTTTAAATGATAAATCAAATAGAGTCCGAAAGATAAAATCTATTTTAGTCCGCTCTTAATGAACTGATCACGATGGCTGCAACGCCTGCTGCACCAATCACGGCGGCACCGGCTGTTACCCTTGCTTTAGATCTGTCTTTTACAGCAGCTACATTGGATTTCGGGATAATCACTTCTGCACTGTCCTTTTTGCCTGCAGTTCCTATCAGGTTATCACCGTCAATGTTTCGGAACAGCATTTTCTGTTTTGGAGAACCATCTTTCATGGTAACAACATACATTTTTCCAGCCTGAAGATTAGAATAATTGTTTTTTGAAATGTCCTCGCTGTACTTTGTGGTAGCGCAGGATGAAATTACAAATAAAGATGTTAGTAAAGATGATTTTAAAAGTACAGATGCTTTCATTATTATTTTTTATTTTTTCAAATTTATAATTTTTTTCGAATATATGTTTTTGGAATTGAAAAAATATCTTTAAAGTTTGTAAATTTCCAACAGATCTGCGATTTTTCTGTCATTGGCAAGTCTTGGTGTTTTATTCTGGCCTCCCAGTTTGCCCTGCGATTTTGCATACTCGTGGAAAGCATTCTTTTTTAGCGGAGTAATATGTAGCTGCTGAAGGATATTTCCTGTAATAAGATCATCATAATATGTATTTCTTGCCCGAAGCTGTTCGTCCAGCTCACTCCTGAATAACTCTAAATTTTCCGGTTCTTTTTCAAATTCAATCAGCCATTCATGATAAGGAAGGCCTTCCGTAGGATTCACCTGCGGGGCAAGGTGAAATTCCGTGATCTGGGCAGCATTTTTTTCCACCGTGGCTTTCATTGCTTCTTCTACCTCGAAAGCAATTACGTGCTCTCCAAAAGCAGAAGTAAAATGTTTCGTTCTTCCGCTCACCAGGATTCTGTACGGATCTTTACCGGTGAACCTTACAACATCTCCTATTGAATAAGCCCACAAGCCTGAATTGGTACTAAGGATCAGGGCATAATCTTTATTGAGCTCTACATCTTTTAATGTTAATCTTCGCGCTTCAGGCTTACCATACTCCTCCAGGGGGATAAATTCATAGAAAATTCCATGATCTGTTAAAAGAAGCAGCCCTTCCTTAGTATAGTCATCCTGAAAAGCAAAAAAACCTTCAGATGCCGGAAACGTCTGAATGATATCCACTTTTCCGCCAAGGAGATCATTCATTTTATCCCTGTAAGGCTCGTAATTAACGCCTCCCGTAACCAGCAGCTGGAGATTGGGGAAAAGCTGTTTGATCTTTTTACCGTGTTTTTCAGTAAGCTTCTCAAAATACATGATCAGCCAGGGCGGAATTCCGGAGATCAGCGTCATGTTTTCATGTTCAGTTTCCTCAATAATCTTCTCTACCTTGGCTTCCCAGTCCTCCATTATATTCGTATTCCAGCTGGGAAGGCGGTTCTTTTGAAGATAACCCGGGATGTGATGTGCCACAATTCCTGAAAGGCGTCCCGTTTTTATTCCGAAAACTTCTTCCATTTCAGGGCTTCCCTGCAAAAAGATCATTTTCCCGTTCACAAAATCCGCATTGTTTTTCTGGGCAATATAATGGAATAGTGCACTCTGTGCACCTGCAATCTGGAAAGGCATTCCCTCTTTTGAAATCGGAATGTACTTTGAGCCGGAAGTGGTTCCTGAAGTTTTTGCAAAATATTCGGGAGTCTCTGTCCAGAGAATGTTGGCCTGCCCTTTTTTTACCCTTTCAATATAAGGTTTCAGATCTTCATAATCAGCAACAGGAACCCTGTCCTGGAATTCTTTTACAGACCGGATGCTTTCAAAATCATGTTCCCTTCCGAAAAGAGTTTTCTCTGCCGTTTTAACCAAAGACAGCAAAAGGGCTTCCTGATTTTTTACTGAGTTTTTTTTGAATTCCCCGCTTTTCAGGACATGTTTTTTTGCCCAGACAAGCGCCGCCTTTTTCTTGAAGAAGTTTAACATGCCTCAAATTTATAAATAAGTATAGAATATGAAATCATTTTCAACCCTATATGCCAAAAAAAACCGGTGAATGAGTCACCGGTTCTTCGAAATTTGATTATGAAAATAACAACTATATGTTAAAGTTTACTTGTTTGCTTTTTGCCTCTTGTCTGGAGTGCCGTCTTTTTTAAGATTCTTGTTTTCTTTATACCTTTTGTCAGGTGTTCCGTCCTTTTTCATTTTTGCTGCCGGCTGAGCTGTTTTCGCTGCCGGAGCCTTTACTGTTTTTGTTGTTGGATGAGAGGCAGCTGTAGTTGCCGGAGTAGTCTGTTGTGCGCTTGCAAATCCCAGTCCTAAGGCCAGTGACATTGCTGTTAGTAAATTTTTCATAGGATGACTGTTTGTTTTTTCTTGAGTAAAGGTATACAAAAAGCAGGCTGGAAAATCAGTATTTTCAACCTTAACTAAAGTTTATTACTGCTTAAAAAAAACTTAAATAAAAGGTCTTTAAAATGAAATAAGCCTGATTCTTTTAAAGAATCAGGCTTACATGTTAAGTATGAATAGTTGGTTTAACGTGTACAGTTGGCAGTCCAGGTTTTACCATCCTTGATATACAGAATTTTCAACTCATTATTGTCTATTCTTATATAAGATGTGGCACTTGCGCCAACCATTACAAGGGTATGGTCTCCCTGTTGTTGAAATTCCACTCCGTTAAGATCCGGGATCCCGTTTGAAAATGCGAAATTATATTTTGTTCCGCTGGCGATTTTAGTTACAAATACACTTCCGTTATCTGTGCTGTTGTTGGTAGATCCGTCATTATAAGAAATGTTTCCTTTATACGTTCCCGCAAAGAAGTCATTGTTTACAGGATCATCATCATCACTACACGCTGCAAAAGATAATGTGGCAACAAAGACCAGCATAAAAATTCCTAAGATTCTGATTGCTTTTTTCATAATTCTATTTCTTTAAAGTTTGATAGGGTAATTTTCCCAAACACTATGCCACTACGGAATAATGGGATTTTTTTAACTTTTAATTAAATAAATTAATAAAAAATTAAGGTTTGGGTATGTATAGGGTACCACATGCTATGTTTTCGGTAATTCCTGATTTCCGCTGAAAGAAAAAAATATCCTTATCTTTGTTGCAAGCAAACGGTTTCGGAACACTCCCGAAATCGCTTTTGTCGTTTATACCATTACTATTTATGCAGCTAAAACCTATTCACGAAAAGTTTCTACCCGAACTGCTTCAGAAAGAATTTGGAAAAGAGATCTTTACCCAGCTAGAAAAAAGCCAGCATATTTCCGTGAAGGGAAATGCAGGATCTTCAGTTTCTATCTTTGTGGCAGAGCTTTTTCTCGCACAGAAGAAGACTGTTCTGTATCTGTTAGATGACAAGGAAGATGCCCTGTACGCCAATACGGAAATGGAAGACCTGCTTGGAAAGGACAAGGTTCTGTATTTTCCGGCAACCCATCTTGAGCCTTACCAGGTAGAAAAGACACAGAATGCCAATCTCGTACTCCGCACAGAGGTTTTAAATAAGATCAATTCCGGGAAGGCCCCTAAAGTTATTGTGGCTTATGCCGGAGCTCTGTCTGAAAAAGTTTTGAAGAAAGAAGACTTTAAAGCGATCTCTCATCATATAAAAGTAGGTGATCAGCTGGATTTTGATTTTGTAGATGAGCTGTTGAATCATTACAATTTCCAGCAGACAGATTTTGTTTCCGAACCGGGAGAATTTTCAGTAAGAGGAGGGATTGTTGACGTATTTTCATACTCCTATGAAAAGCCTTACCGTCTTACCTTCTTTGGAAATGAAGTGGAGAACATTAAAACCTTTGATATAGAAACACAGCTTTCCATAGATAAGGTGAAAGACTTTCAGCTGGTTTCCAATATGAATTTTTCGGTAATAGGAACCAGGGTCTCCCTTTTGCAGCTGCTGTCTGAAGAGAGTTTCGTTGTTTCAAGGAATGGATTGGTCGGTATGCAGAAGATCAGGACTTTTTACGAAAAATCACTGGAAAAATATGATGCTTTAAGTAAAGATATTGCGCACAGAATACCACAGGAACTCTTTATTTCGGATCAGGAGTTTCTGTTTGATTTTAAAAAATTCAAAACAATTGATTTCGCCGGTATTCCTATTGAAGGACTTAAAGACATCACTGAAATAAAAATTGAACAGCTTCCACAGCCTTCTTTCCATAAAAATTTCGAACTGCTGATAGAAGATATTGAAGAAAAGCAGAATGAAGGTTTTGATACCTGGATCTCTTTTTCTACAGAAAAGCAGAAAGAAAGGCTGGAATCCATATTTGAAGAGCTTGAGCACGAGCTTCCTTTTAAAAGTTTTAAATCTGAGCTGCATGAAGGTTTTGTAGATAACGACCACAAGCTTTTAGTGTATACGGATCACCAGATCTTTGACCGCTACCAGAGGTATAAAGCGAAAAATACGTTTGCAAAATCCGAGCAGCTTACCCTGAAGGATTTAATGTCCTTGAAAATAGGGGATTATATTGCCCATATCGATCATGGTATAGGGAAGTTCATGGGGCTTGTGAAAGTAAATAACGACGGAAAAATTCAGGAATGCTTTAAGCTTACCTATAAAAACGGGGACTTGTTATATGTAAGCATTCACTCGCTTCATAAAATATCAAAATTTAACGGTCCCGACGGAAAAGAAGTTGTACTGAGTAAATTAGGTTCTCCGGCCTGGAAATCTTTAAAGCAGAAAACAAAGGCAAAAGTAAAGCAGATCGCTTTTGATCTTATCAGGCTGTATGCCGAAAGAAAAACGGCAAAAGGGTTTGCTTTTACACCGGATTCCTATCTGCAGAATGAGCTGGAAGCCAGTTTTATTTATGAAGATACGCCGGATCAGGAAAAAGCAACCATTGATGTAAAACGGGATATGGAAGCAGATACGGTGATGGACAGACTGGTTTGTGGAGACGTTGGTTTCGGTAAAACGGAAGTTGCAATCCGTGCTGCGTTTAAGGCGGCAACTGATGGTAAGCAGGTTGCCGTATTGGTTCCTACCACCATTCTGGCGTTCCAGCATTACAGAAGCTTCAAAGAAAGACTGAAAGACTTTCCTGTGAACGTTTCTTATGTTAACAGATTCAGGACACCTAAGCAGAAAGCAGAGGCTTTGGATGGGCTTAAGAACGGGAAAGTAGATATCATAATAGGAACCCATCAGCTGGTGGGCAGTTCTGTAAAGTTCAAAGACCTTGGGCTGCTGATCATTGATGAGGAACATAAATTCGGAGTTTCGGTTAAAGACAAACTGAAAACGATGAAAAATAATGTGGATACCCTTACATTGACTGCTACTCCTATACCAAGGACACTTCAGTTCTCCCTGATGGCTGCGAGGGACCTTTCGGTTATAAAAACACCACCACCCAACAGGCAGCCGGTTGATACGCAGCTGATCGGTTTTAATGAAGAAATTATCAGGGATGCCGTTTCATATGAAATCCAGAGGGATGGGCAGGTATATTTCATTAATAACAGAATCGAAAACCTTAAAGATATTGCCGGACTTATCCAGAGGCTAGTGCCTGATGCAAAAGTTATTACAGGACATGGGCAAATGGAAGGCAAGCAGCTGGAAAAGAATGTCCTTGATTTTATGGAAGGGAAATATGACGTTCTTGTTTCCACAACCATCGTTGAAAGTGGGGTAGATGTTCCCAATGCCAATACAATCTTTATTAATGATGCCCACAGGTTCGGAATGGCGGATCTTCACCAGATGAGGGGAAGGGTAGGGCGGAGCAACAGAAAGGCTTTCTGCTACCTGATCACGCCGCCGTACGATATGATGACTTCTGATGCCAGAAAACGTCTTGAGGCTATTGAACAATTCTCAGATCTTGGAAGCGGTTTCCAGATTGCAATGAAGGATCTTGAGATCCGTGGAGCAGGAGATCTCCTTGGGGCGGAACAGAGCGGCTTTATTAATGAAATGGGCTTTGAAACCTATCAGAAACTGATGCAGGAAGCTTTGGAAGAATTAAAAGATGATGCGGATTTTGAAAACCTGTTTGATAATGAGGAGGACAGGCAGAAGCTTTTCAAGTCTGTAAAGGAGGTCAATATTGATACCGACCTGGAGCTGATGCTTCCGGATTTTTATATCTCCAATACGGAAGAAAGATTATTGCTGTACCAGAAAATTGCAGAAATCGACAATGAAAAGGATCTCTATCAATTTGAGCTTGAATTGATTGACCGTTTCGGGGCTTTGCCGAAAGAAGTGGTTAATTTATTAAAGAGTGTCGCCTTGAAATGGCTTGCTGCAGAAATCGGATTCGAAAAGATCGTTATGAAGAATGGTGTGTTTTTAGGGTATTTCCCTGCAAATCCCCAGGATAAGTTTTACCAGACGGACAGGTTCAGGCATATCATCAGCTATTTAACGCAAAATCCCGCGGAAGCCCAGCTTAAAGAGAAGATCGGGAAAGATGGCAACCTGCTTATGATGAGAAAGGAAAAAGTAAAAAATGTAGATGAGGTCAATGTGCTTTTAAAAACAATTATCGGACATAATTAAGGAATAAATGACTTAATTTTTTAACTGAAAAAACAAAGAAAGATCCAAAAAATTACTTTTTTGGGTCTTTTTTATTGATTATTTTAATGTCAATGCTGAAAAAAAATCTGTTCCAGACAGGAATTGGAAGCGTTTAAAAATCACTATATAATGAAAAATAATAATAGTGGATCTGCTTATGGTGCTGTATTTAAGCGATGTATATTCAGGAAGGATAATAAAAAAAGAATGGTTTGTAGTAATAATTCTACTTTTGTGTACGTATAATTCTATAACATAATTGCTTTGTTTATACGGGTTTACGTGGATTTGAGTGGTTTTTTATGATTTTAATTTATAACTTTGCAGCCCATATTATGAAAAAAATTATTTATTATTGCGCAACCGGGCTTTTATCAGTCAGTGTGAACGCGCAGGTGGGAATTGGGACCACTTCTCCCAAATCTACTCTCGATGTCAACGGGAAAACCACCTTAAGAAAAGAACTTAGAGTAGGCGGTACATCTGCCCAGGCTGGAAATGCCGGGTTGAACGGTCAGGTTTTGGTTTCACAGGGAGAAGGTCTGCCTCCTGTCTGGAAATCAGTGAATGTTTCCTTTATGGAGGAAGGGCAGTACAAATTGATCAATTCATACCTGTCATCTGATCAGGCGGGTGTTTCAACGCTTTCTAACGGTGTTGCGGCAGATAATGTTTATAAGAACAATGTAGGAGATGATATTGCCGATACATCAAAAGGAAAGTGGTCAAAAATTGCCGGGCTTGAAAACAATTTTATTATCAAAAACGGAAAAAACAGGCTTACTTACCAGTTTCAGACGGGGATAGAGATGAAGGCTCCTAATGCGGGAACTTCCGAATCTGTTACGTTTACATGCGGGGTTTTCAGAAACGGAAAACTGGTAGCGGTAAGGCCTGATAAGGTTACTTCAAACAATAATACAGAGAAATCAGGAATCCAGGATTATATTTTCACGCTTAATTATACAGAGCAGAATGTTCCGCTAGGTGCACAGAAGCTTGAAGTGGCATGCCGGAAGATCAATACATCAAATGCAAACTCACAGTTTACCATAGGCCGTAATGTTTCTGACACGAATACAGTTTCTAATGCATTTACCCTTGAGTCTATTATGAAGATAGATGTTATTGAATACGTAACTTATAAAAGCAATTAATTGATGAAAAATATTATATCCATGCTGCTGTTTACGGCAGGACTGACTCTTTCTGCGCAGGTGGGAATTAACACAGATTCACCGAAATCAACCCTGGACGTTAACGGTGATCTCAATTTAAGAAATAAAATTGTTGTCCTGAATGTCACAGATAATACTCTTTCTCAGGGAAATAACGACCAGCTACTTGTTTCGCAGGGTGAAGGCTATCCTCCGATCTGGAAGTCACTCCGTATCCCGGAATATGAACCGAATAAATTTTATCTGATATTCAATAACTCCTTTTCAGACAAAACAGGGGTGAAGTTTACCAATAGTGAGCAATCCAGTATTGTGTCCAAAAATACAGCTTTTGTTAAAGGGGCGGATATTTCCAATCTTCCCGGATTCAAAAGAATTACAGGTCTTACACAGCCTATCAGTGTATTCAGTACAGAAAGCAAGACCTATTTTCAATTTGAGACCGTGGTACAGGCCAACCTTCCCGTGAACGGAACGCCGGATATTTCCATAGATTATGCCTGCGGTATTTTTGTGGATAACAAGCTTGTCAATCTTAGACAGAGAAACTTAAAGGCAAGTAGCGCATCCAATACTTTTATTACCCATAACCAGATAGGAATTATATCCAATCTTTCAAAAGGAACGCATACCGTAAGTGTTGCCTGTTCAAGATTAGGCTCATATAGAACAGCGGCCGATATTGTGCTGGCGATCGGAACGAATGCATCAACCAACATCAACAGTTTCATTACCCAGTCCTCTCTTAAAGTGGATGTATATGAGATTCCTCAGATATTTAACCCAATTACAAACTAAGATACAGACATGAGAAAAATTATTATCATACCCTCTTTACTGCTGGCTGTTTCGGCAGCTGCTCAGGTGGGGGTGAACACTTCAAATCCTGTCAATATGCTGGATGTAAACGGGGATGTAAACGTAAGAAAGGAATTAAGAACCGGCGGGACAAACCTTCTGAAGGGATCGGCAGGATCAGCAGGAACTATGCTTCATAATGATTCGGAGCTTAATGCGAATGACTGGAAGAGCGTTAAAATTGCAGACGGGCAGGGAAGTATGTCTGTGTTTTCATTAAATACAGTTGCAGATCAGACCGGCGCTTCTTTTTCTGAGCCGAACGGATCTCCTACACCTTATTCCGAAGGTTCTGCCCTCACCAGTGACTGGACGGTTCTTCCGGGAAGTGTAGATACATTTTCCATTACCAATGCCGTGAATAAAGTGGCCTTTACTTTCCAGACTACTGCCCAGAAAACGGGTAATGGAAACTCTGCAGGTTTTGCATGCGGAATCTTTGTAGATAATCAGCTAAAAGCCGTTCGTACAGATGTTTTAATAGGCTCGGAAGGAAGCTACAAGATTTTTAATCTTAATGCTACACTTGCGAACCTTACTCCTAAAAATAATTATAATGTAAAGGTTGCCTGTACAAAGAGAACTTTAAACTCCAATACTCTGGGTATAGGAAAAGCTGTAAACACGACCTTTCTGAATAACGAAATGTCACAGTCCGTTCTTACAACATCTGTTCTGCAGCCTTATTAAATTTCATAGTATATCATAATTTAAGGACCTAAAAGCATCTTGTTTTTAGGTTTTTTTTGTAAAAAGATAAAGATTACTATGAATTTGTTGAATAAGTGAATGTTTTCATCAAAAAAATGAATTATATTTGTCAACTCACTAAAATATTTTTTCATGGGAAAAAACTATCTTTTTAAAATCATTGCCGGAGTGTTTTTCGGACTTATGGTTTCTTGTGACAACTCTTCTTCAGATCAATTTGAGCCTAGTGCCAATAATGGCGGAAACAATGGTAATACAACACCTCCTCCGGCCAGGGTTCTGGAAAAGATCACCTTAAGCACTAATCTTCAGGAAGAGTATACAGTTAATGGAACGGTCTTTCAGAAAGGAATGCTGCGGGATGGAACTACCAGTAATTATTATACAGGTACTGTAACGTATATTAATAATAAAATTGGTAAAATAAAGTTTCTCGGAAGTTTGTCCGGAAGTATGACCTATGATTTTAGCGTAAGTGAAGACAGCAAAGGAAATGTGTACAACGCAACATGTACTGCTACTGCCACCACGGCGATAGATTCTTTTGTAAGTGACTATACCTTTACTTATGATGCGAACGGTAAAAAACTTGTGAAAATTCTGGAAAAAAGAAAAGTGGCTGGAAATACGGCATACAGCTTATTCACTGAAAGCACTTTTACTTATATAGGAGATAATATTTTTAAGGTAGAATGTGCTAAAGGAACACTTACTGGCACAGGCGCACCGAACATGGCGACCGCAAAGCTTACCGTTTACAGCTACCAGAATTATGACTCAAAGGTCAATCCGTTCTCTACGCTTCCCAAAACGTTCTTTACTGCATGGAGCCTGGTTCGTCCGGAGAATTTTTACAGAATTTCTCCAAACAACCCTACATCGGTATATGTAATGCCGCCATCTCCTGCACCGGCAGTGAATACGCCTATGACCTATTTGTATGATGCTTATAACTATCCTGTTTCAGATAAGGACCAGATCCTTAAATATACTTACAGAACGTTATAAAACTCAATTGATTATCAGTTTTACCGGAATATAAATAAAAACATGACTTTTGTTCAAAAAAAAGTTATATTTGTCAAAAAATAAACAATTACCTGGAAATGAAACAGTTTTTCTACTTAATTTTATTAATCGCAGGATTTTCTTCAATACATTCCTGTAAAGACATGCTAGACGAAGACGGGGATCCATTATTGGATCTGAATGATACGGGAGGACTTACAGGTCCAAGAGCATTATACAGAGAAATTACAGATAAAGATACATTAGCAGAATATCACTACAACGGACTTCTGGTAACAAAAGTAATCACAGACAGTGCATCGATTACAGATATTGCATACAGCGGCAACAAAATAAGCCAAATTACCTTTAACGGGTTTTTGGATTTGGATGGAAACGGGAAACTGGACAAAGACAGCGTTTCTTACAGCCAGCTATTTACCTACGGATCAAATGACAGACTGGAAACTATTTCTGAGAACCGTTCTGTTTTCAGAAGACCTGCACCTGTACCTCCGGCAACTAACCCCGGACCGCAGACCCTTTTACGTAAAACAAAGACCCTTTACGGATTAAAGTATAACGGTTCTACTGCCAAGCTGGATTCTATCATCATGAGAAACGGTCCGGATGCTCCCGGAACACCGTTTGCTTTTATCAGCTATTCCAGAACAGGATATACTTATCTGGGTGATAACGTATCAAGAGTTGTAAGAAATTACGGACCTATGACCGGAAATGTATTTGGAAGACCTACCACCAGGCTGGCGTATGATTTCTTAAATTATGATACAGCAATCAGTCCATTTACACTGCTTCCTGACGTTTATAAGATTTCAAGACTTTTATCCACTGAAATTAACGATAAAGAAAGTCATATCTTATCTCCGAACAATCCTAAAAAACTGTCTGTAACAGATCTTATACCTCCTATTCCGTCTCCTGTCACCAGAACGACGAATTATAACTACGATCCGCAGACTTATATGAAGAAAGGATTTGGTATCAACTACATTTACAAGCCTTTCTAAAAGAATCTTTAAAATATACAGGCCCAATCTTTTGTAAGATTGGGCTTTTTATTTTTTATACCTTAATTTTGCAAAAAATTTCTCAATGAAATATTTAATAGTCGGGCTTGGAAACAAAGGTCCTGAATACGAAAATACACGCCACAACATAGGATTCAAAGTCGCTGAAAAAATAGCCGAAACACTGGACGCTTCATTCAATACAACTAATTTCGGCTGGATGGCAGAAGGAAAATACAAAGGAAGAAAGGTTCTTGTCCTGAAACCGGATACTTATATGAATCTTTCGGGAAATGCTGTGAGATTCTGGATGCAGAAAGAAAATATTCCATTGGAAAATGTGCTGATCATTACTGACGATCTTGCCCTTCCGTTCGGGACTTTAAGAATGAAGATGAAAGGTTCTGATGCAGGCCACAACGGACTGAAAAGCATTAATGAAACACTCAATACCCAGAATTATGCAAGGCTGAGGTTTGGGATTTCGGCAGACTTTTCCGAAGGACGCCAGGTAGATTATGTATTGGGAACATGGAATGAAGAAGAATCTGAAAAGCTGAGCGAAAGAATTGAAAAATTTACTAAAGCCAGCCTGTCTTTTGTGTTTGCCGGTGTCAATAATACAATGTCAGCATTCAACGGAAAATAAAATAGGGTGTCAACTCTTAATGGTTTAAAAGTATAGTAATTTCCAAGCTATTCCCCAAAAATAAAGACCATCAGAGAAATCCGATGGTCTTGCTGTATACTTTAAAAATCAATTCCCGATCTAACCATAGCATGATTTTATCTATGTGTAATAAAAATGTACGGATTTTGATCTCTTAAATCCAGGTTACAACTCCTGTTTCAACATCATAATTGGCTCCAACTATTTTTATCTTACCTTCGTCTTCAAGCTTTTTAAGCGTTGAACTTTGCGTACGGATATCTTCGATGGCGTTTTTTACGTTTTGCTGATTTAGTCTTTCCAAAAGCGAACTGTTTTTTGATGAACGTTCTTCGCCTTCTTCAATGATTTCATTGATGATTGGGTCGAAATGATGAATTAAGTGATTGAGATTATCCATTCCCATTTCCTGGATCTGTGCTGCGTCCAAACCGCCTTTTAATGCACCACATTTAGTATGTCCTAAAACTACAACAAGCTTGGAGCCTGCAACGTTACAGCCAAATTCCATTGAACCTAAAATGTCCTGATTTATAAAATTACCGGCAATCCTGATACTGAAAATATCTCCTAATCCCTGATCAAAGATAAGCTCCGCAGAAGTACGGCTGTCTATACAGCTTAAAACTACTGCAAAAGGCCATTGACCTTCACGTGTTGCGTTCACTTGTTCTAAAAGATCTCTGTTTGCCTTTAGATTATTCACAAATCTTTGGTTTCCGTCTTTTAAAAAATCTAATGCTTTTTCAGGATTAATTGTAGATTGGGTTTCGTATGTATGTGCTTTCATATGATTGATTTATTCTTTTTAAAATTAAAATTACTGTAATGAGCTTACATAGCTCTTCTGTGTGTGATAAGGATGTGGGAGTCTTCATCTGTTTCATAATCCTTATATGAAGTTTTGAAGCCTAAAAGCTCCACATTGATATCTTCCTCTTTAGCCCTGATATTGGCGAAATCCTGGATCATTTCCAGTACATCCGTTGCAATATAGGAAGTCCCTCTCGCGTCAATGGTTACAGTAGAATTGGGCTTGACATTTTTCAACGTTTTTTTGATGGCTGCTTTGTTTAAGAAAGAAACTTCTTCGGCAAGCTTAATGTTGATCCCGTCAGCATCATTCAGTTTTTCTCTGCTCAGATAATAGGCGCGCTTCATGTTCCCCTGAAGGATATAGAATATAGAAATGGCCAGACCGATTCCGACTCCTTTAAGAAGGTCAGTTGCCACAACAGCAACAACTGTAGCCACGAAAGGAATAAACTGGAATTTACCCAAATGCCAGAAATGCTTGAACGTGGCAGGCTTAGCCAGCTTATATCCTACAAGAATCAATACTGCAGCAAGCGTGGCAAGTGGTATTAAATTTAATATAAACGGAATAGTAAGCACACATACCAGTAAAAGGACTCCGTGGATCATCGCGGAAAGCTTTGAAGTGGCTCCGGCGTTGGCATTGGCAGAACTTCTTACCACTACAGATGTCATTGGCAGCCCTCCGATAAATGAACTGATTAAGTTCCCGATCCCCTGTGCCTTAAGCTCAAGATTGGTATCGGTAATTCTTCTCTGCTTATCCAATCTGTCTGAAGCTTCAATACACAGCAGCGTTTCAATAGATGCTACAATGGCAATGGTTGCGCCTACTATCCATACCTTCGGATTGGTGAATCCGGAAAAATCCGGTATCGTAACAAGATTTTTGAAATCATCCAAAGACTGTGGAACAGGCAGAGATACCAGGTGCTGTGTGCCGATGGCCAAAGAGCTTCCGGACAGCTTGAATGCCTCATTAAGAAGTATTCCTGCCACTACTGCTACCAATGCTCCGGGAAGCATTTTCATCCTTTTCAAAACCGGGATTCTGTCCCAGGCAATAAGGATCCCTACAGAAACCATTGTTACCACAATAGCACCTGTATGTATGGCTCCTAATAATTCCGTGAAATATTCAAAGTTAAGACCGTTATCGAAAATAGATTCGTGTCCTTCGTAATCTTTGTCGAATCCCATCGCATGAGGGATCTGTTTTAAAATAATAATAATACCGATGGCGGCAAGCATTCCTTCAATAACATTATTAGGGAAATAATTGGATATACTTCCGGCTCTGATAAATCCTAAAATTAACTGGATAGCCCCCGCAATCATTCCTGCACAAAGAAAGAGTTCGAAAGCTCCCAGGTCTGTAATGGCGGTTAAAACAATGGCTGTAAGTCCGGCAGCCGGACCCGATACGGATATATTTGAATTACTTAGAAATCCTACTACTAACCCGCCTACTATACCGGCGATGACACCAGACAAGGGTGGTGCTCCCGATGCTAAAGCGATTCCGAGACATAATGGAAGCGCTACTAAGAATACAACGAGTCCTGAAGGGAAATTCTCCTTGATTCCTCCTATAAATGATGTTTTTTTCATGATGTTTTTGAAAAATACTATAACCGATTTATCTGTCTTCAGATAATCAATTATAAAAAATTGGAATTTAATTTTAAAGCACGCGTACCCGATATCAGTTTTGATATTGAATACTATAAAAAAATATGGCTATACTTAAAAAATTAAGCTTCCGGAGGCGGAGAAAATATGGTGAGTAAGGGCGACAGATGAAAGGAATCATCTATCAGCTCAAAAGACACGCCCTGAAGATGAGGTTCGGAAAACTTCACGTAATCGAATACGTTCAAAGGTTTCGGAAGGGTCTTTTCGTAAACAATAAAAGATGATGGGTGAGAATGAGGCTCCTCTTCATTGATTGTTACATTGGTCCTTGCTATATCCCAGCCTGCAACCGCAGCAATGCCGGGCAGTGCTGTGAAGTTTAGGAAGAAGGTCAATACAATAATACTCCAGAATTTCATCTTACATTCATTTTAGAAAAACTAGTTTGTTTTTCTGCTCATTACCCAGTCAGAACTTGTAAGGTTATAGATTTTTTGGATGTCTTTCAGGATTTTCTCGAAATCGATCTCCAAATCAATGATCTTACCTGTTCTAAGGTCAAATACCCAGCCGTGTACGATAGGATACTCATCAATGATGTATCTTTCCTGTACGCAGGCCATTTTGATCACGTTGATGCATTGCTCCTGAACATTAAGTTCTACAAGCCTGTCATAACGTTTTCCTTCATCTGTGATAGAATCTAACTCAGCCTGGTGCAACCTGTAAACGTCACGGATGTTTCTCAGCCAGGGATTCAATAATCCCAGATCCTGAGGAGTCATCGCTGCTTTTACACCGCCACAGTTGTAGTGTCCGCACACGATAATGTGTTTTACTTTAAGGTGTTCTACAGCATATTGAATGACAGCTGTGGAACTCATGTCTAAAGTATTGACGACATTAGCAATGTTTCTGTGGACAAAAATTTCTCCAGGTTTTGCACCCATGATCTCTTCCGCTGTAGCTCTGCTGTCTGAACATCCGATGTAAAGATAATCAGGATTCTGAGTTTTTGCAAGCTCGTGAAAGAATTCCGGGTCCTGTGAAATTTTAGACTCTACCCACTTTCTATTGTTTTCGAAAATAACTTCGTACGATTGTAACATAATTTTAAAAATTTAAAAAGGTTTATAATTATTTATTTCGTTTAAATTATTTTCAAATTCAATAGATTAAATCAATAATCATACAAAAATATAGTTTTTACCGAAAAAGCAATCACTTTTAACAATATTTAATATTAAAATATGTTTAAAATCATGTCCAAAGCAGCTGATGTATACAGTTTCCGGATGAATTGGCCTGAAAAATTAAATAATTCAAATTCAAAATCTGTTATAAAATTACAAACTATAAATGATAAAATTAAAACCGGAGATGAAATATTCCTATTCTACTAAAAAACCGCCTCAATATACATTGAGACGGTTCAAATTTTACCTGTTTGGTGTACTATTCTTTAATAATTTTAACTATTGTTTCAGAATTGTTGATTCTTACTAAATAGATACCTTGAATGAGTGAAGAAAGATCTGTTTTCTTGTTTTCAAATTTTCCTTCTTTTACAAGTTGTCCTGAAACATTGTAAATCTGGTAGTAGTAATCTTTATCATCAGCATTGATGTAAAGAAGACTCTTCACCGGGTTCGGGAACACTGAAAGTTTTTTCTCGTCTTTCTGAATTTCTTCAAGTTGTTTTTTGGCAAAAGTATTCACTGCTTTTCCAGTTGTGTTTTTTGGAACAGCAAGTACAAACGGGTCATATCTGCCTATTTCATTTCCGTTGCCATCATATTGGATTTTTGCACAACGACAAGACATACCTGCCTGTGGATTGAAAGCATATGATGGAGTAAGATAATAAAGCAGGGTTGGATTAGGGGATTGACTTCCTCCCTCAACATTAAAATACATACCGGCAGCTTTTCCAAGTTGTCCGATTGGAGAGGCAGACCAAACGCCTGATTTATAGAAACTAGCAACAGTATGATTTGTAGGTATGATTCCATCCATATTGTTTCCCCATTCAAAACCTCTGATTCCATTGTTCGAAAAGTTACCAATATTGTATTCAGGCTTATTAAGAACAAATCCATATCTTACGGTCTGTCCACCACCTGCAGCTCTCACATAACCACCAATGTAGCTTCCTTTATTAATATTGTAATTTTCGTAATAAACCCTATTATTCGGAGCATAACTAGGTAGAGAGGACGGAGTACTGAAGATGGTTGGATCTATTCCAAAGAAATTCTTATAGCTTCCATTTGACTGAAGGATATTGAATTTTGCCTGGTAATACCATGGTGTATTTCCCTTTGCGTACGATAAACCAAGACCATCTACTCCACCATCAATGCTCTCAAATAGGTCAGGTATTCTCCAGCCTTCCGGGCATGGATCATATGGCGATTTTTCTTTGCTATGTCCCCACCTGTCTGTCATTAAGCCATTTTCATTGGCAAGCCAGTCATATTTAGGACTTTCATTAACAGCCGGCTCAGTTTGATATAAGAATGTAAAAGGATTGTTGACTGAGTATTTCAATACCTTTTTGATTTTGTTTTCCGTGTTGTCTGTAGGTAGAACATTGGCATTTGAGCTGTTAGAATATACAGAATAGCTCTTCGTTCCTGACGTCAAATAATCATCATTTGTTAATCCAACAGGTAATGGCGGATTTCCTGACATAGGATATGTTATTACTCCGCTAACTAAATTGTTTTGTCTGTATACCTTATACGTATTGAATGGTCTTCCTTTGAAAACACCGCCAACATATAACTGTGGAAAATTATAAAAACCACCAGGATTATAAAACACAGGAATAGGATCTTTTCTTCCCCATTGATAATGCATTCCTCCACTATCTCTTATTTGTTCTACTCTCAAACTGTTAGCTGAATTAGGGTTACCGGAGTCATATCCTAATGGTGAAGTAGCTGTAGCTGAACTTGATTCTAAATGTTCATTAATAAAAGGCATAAGCGCTCCAAGATCTCTGTCCATGAACTTCGTATTCAATGGGACTCCATATGGGCTGTTTGCAGGGTTTACAAACTGTTCATTTGCAGATCTTATTCCTGTGCCAGTAGTTTCTGTTACAAATTCTGTCTGTTCCTGTACCATAGATTTCGGAGCCCAAATATGCCAGCTCCAAAGAATTGGATCTGCATTATTTCCATTTACCCATTGTCCTGAGTTTCCTAGATGAAACGCAATGACTGCATTACCTGCTTCTTGTTCATCAAGTGTGACTCTTAATTTTCCATTTTCAATAGAAGATCCATCAATAATTTCAATATTTGAAATTAAACTTGGGTTAGTAGTCCAGACTACAGAGAAAGATGTTACACTTCCAGCCGGCATCTCATTATTCTGAGAAAAATAAAGTTTATTCATTGCATACGCCTTTCTTAAAGGAATATCAATTATTTTGTCTTTACTGGCGGCTGGTACATCTAATGTAGAATTGGTATATTCAATATAACTGTTAGGTTCCTTTGTCCAGCTTTTTAATTGCTCTAAGGTATATTGAGAAGCTGGAGTATCCACATATTCTGTTTCAAATATTGTAGGCATGTATGCGTTGTTAGGATCTTTTATACAACGTACTCCTCGTGATTCAAATGCATTACCATCAATAAGTGAATTTTGAATGATCTTATGGAAACCTACACTTGTATGACCGGTTGTATTACCGGGGTCTGACACTAATGCCAATCCTCTTGTTCCTGTATTTTCCGGTTCTGCATAAGTAAAGAATGTTGAAGAATGTAGTTGTCCGTCACTAATTTCATCCTGAAGAACGGCTTCCGGCCCTATATTAGCATTCATTCCTAAATACACTTTATCCGCACTTCTGGTTATGTCTTTTACTTTTACATTGCTGCTATTATATTCATTTAAAGTCATTGGTTGTGGGTAATACTCATAATTACCATTAATTGGAATTACCCCTAAATTTCTGCCCGAAACTCCTGTGAAATCAAATCCCAGTGATGGATATACTTTGATCCCCGGGAATGATGAATTCATTGAAGTTGGTGAAATTTCAACTGCACCACCATAGAAATCATTTTCCTTTCCCCAGGGACTTGCTTCAGGTTCTGTAGAAAAGCCTGCTGTACTAGAGTAAAAGGAAGGTGTTCTCCATTCGCAAGGACAAGGGTCATAAGGTGATTTCATTGCATACATCATACTTTGTGCTTTTAAATCGGCATCGCTTGTATTCAATTTAGTCTGCTGTCCACCTCTCGGATCTCCCCATAAATCCCATGCAACATTTTTTGAGAAATCTGTCTGGTCGTAGTTTTTATACTTGCTTTTAGAGAAC
The DNA here is from genome assembly GCF_000737785.1 of Chryseobacterium luteum. Classification (GTDB taxonomy): domain Bacteria; phylum Bacteroidota; class Bacteroidia; order Flavobacteriales; family Weeksellaceae; genus Chryseobacterium; species Chryseobacterium luteum. Next base: position 27,737 of record NZ_JPRO01000003.1, read on the forward strand.
CAGGTTGTTTTATCTTTTCTTACCCAATCCTTTACGGTAGGGCCCTGAATAGCATAGCTTTCTCCATTATTAACAGGTGTTTCGCCTATTCTGTAAATGTAAACGGGAGGAACGATATAATTTATAGGATTATTAATGGAATATCTGATATTTCCATTAGGTGAATCAAATCCTGTATTATTAGTGATACCGGCTGCATTGGCAGGTTGTATACTTCCTCTGAATTTTACGGGAATCGGGTTTGCCTGAGCAATACCGGGACTCAATTTTCCGGCCTCACCTTCTATCTTAGATGTAGGGAATGGGTCTTTTCTTCCCCATTGGTATTGTAAACCTTTAGTTTTATAGAAATCATGACCTGTAAGTTTTGCATTGGTAGCTCCAAGATTTCTGTCCATCCATTTCCAGTCAGTAAAGGAATTTCCGTTTTTGTCTTTTTCAAAGCCATGATGATAAGTGCTCCCGTCTCTAGGATCATCCGTTACCCAAACATGCCATGTCCAGTAGATCTGGTTATTTACTTTATAAGAAACAACAGCATTCCCTTCTTTAAGTTTGTTTACTAAAACTTTGATTTTAGCATCTTCTCCGTTACCTTCTAGCGTTACAGATTTGATCAAGCCCATTTCATCTTCCCAATAAAGCCCTGCACTGGCAGATCCTCCATCAGGAATTTTAGTATAATTGCCTTGCTCATCTTTCATAAACTCACCTCCTTTCGCCCACATTTCGTAAGCTTTTTTTACAGGGATATAAAGACCGTCAGCATCAACAATTACATTATTTTTTTTATATTTTCCTGTGAAAATATAACTGTTTGGTGCCTTGGTCCAGTCTACATAATCTGATTGAGCTCCTGAATTGATCGTATAACAGGTAACTGGACAATCTTCCGTGACAGGATTTCCGAAAAGGCCTACATATTTTATAAATTTATTGATTTCAGTTTCTATATCCATCAAAGGTCTTGACGGACCGTTCCAGCTACTAATTACCTTTGTATTTCTAATAGCACCCACACCATACAATGACGCCTGCGAAGTGTTACTTAATGAAAAATTTTCAGAGCCAGGACCTCTATGCTTGCTGTATAAATCAGGATAGCCAAAATCATTTTGAGTATCATAATTACTCGTTGCAGAAAGAGAAACATATTGTCCGTTATTTTTATATACCCTTAAGCCTGTAACTTTACTGATAACGATTACTACAGGTTGCTGATTTGTAAAGACATCACCCAATTTCTCATTGATATAATTGTAAAGATTATAATACCTGTTAACAAGAGCATTAGGGTTTGTGAAGTCAAGATATCCTCTTCCCGACGGCTCTCCTCCTTCCTCCGGAGGTAAGAACCAGTTGCTGAAATTGATAAAAAAGCTTTCATTTGAAAATTTTCCGGCAAACATATACACCGGATCATGATATGAAAACTCAAAAGGACTCATATCACTACCCTGATAGATAAATTTCTGTGAACTGGCGATCGTAGAAAGGCCATTGGGATTGGTAATGTTAATAATCGGTGAGTTGGCATTAGAATTATCCAATGATGCATTACCTTGAAAAGACAAAACAATATCATCTAATTTTTTTGTCAGATGTTGAGACGTTACCCTGTCTTTAACCCCGGAAACAGATCCATTTGAGTTGTATAAAACCGTTCCGTCCTTTTTAGGGGTAAATAGAATCGTATACTGGTTTTCATCTAAATCACAGGTTCCATAGGTATAATTCGCCTTTTTGTAGTGGTTTAATGTTTTGTTCCATGTGATGGACTGCCAGTTGGTAATGCTTGAGTCTGAACTTAGTTCGACCTTTACCGAATGGGTATTCAAAGTCGATTCAGGTAATTCGAAATTAGCGGTAAGATCTTCATTGTATTCATAATTACCTGCAAAAGTCTTACACCATACCGAGACCCAATTATTTTGGGAATCCTTGTACTTGATTGTAATTTTTACATCTCCCGAGGTATTTGGTTTTTGAAAGTTTCCTTTCATGACAACCAATCCCTTCTCATTCACGTTTTGTGAAATAACGATAAGAGGATCCAGATCATAAACACTTGGAGGTACAGGTGTTTTATGATTGGGCCCAATACTTGTCTCATTAGGCTTGGGGACGATAAAGGTCCCCGAATAAGCATGAGATGATGCAATACAAAAGACTGCAGCAAAAATCTTTAAAGTCGATTTTTTTTTCATACGTATAAAAATTAAAAGTGTTTTTAGAAATAGATAAAATGGTAGCATGGTAAGATCTCGTTAAATAAGGTGCAATAAGCTTTAAGAATACTGCTTTATTTCTTATCCCAACTTAATCAATACCGATAAGCTTTACAATAAATAAAATATTTACTGTCTTTATATCAGGCTGTATAGGTGATTTAAATCAGATCTCTGAAATTGAAAAATGGGGCAGTATGGAAAACTGCATCATGTTTGGGAAGTAAGTTTTTTTCATTTGTTGTGTTTAAGTTTTGTTGTGTTTTTTGAAAGATTAAAAATTTAAGACAAAGCTTTATTTTTAAAAATTTCTTTAACAAAATTCGATAAAATAATTTTCTCCGACAATAGATACATTAATTTTTTAAGAAAAATGTTATATCGATTTTATGAATTTATAGCAAGGGTTTTTATATTTTATTATTGATATAACCTTCTGTAGCGCTTTCTGTTGGGTAAATTTTGCCGGGATTCCCAACCACTACAGAATTGGCGGGAACATCAAAATTTACATACGAATTGGGTGCAATTAAAACATTGCTTCCAATAGTAATTCCACCTACAATCACGGCATTGGGCCCTATCCATACTTCATCACCGATTGTAGGGAAGCCCTGGAACTTCCCCCGGTTTTGCTGGCCGATCGTTACCCCTTGTGCAATATTACAGTTTTTCCCGATTTTAGCTTTAGGATTGATCACCAGACTTCCCCAGTGCCCCAAATAAAAGCCTTCCCCTATTTCCGTGTCGGGATAAATCTGATACCCATATTTTATCTGATAATGTCTGAGAACAAATTTCCAGAATATCCCTGAAACAGGCTTTTTGTTATACTTCTGAGCTTTTCTTAAAATATAAATAAAATGCAGATTCGGATTGATACATTTTTTCCATATCTCAAATGAAGAGAGCCATTTTCCGCTTTCCCTGTAAAAATCTTTTTGTATGACAGTGTAGCTCATTTTAATTTTTTATAGTTCATCAATGATTTCCTGAAGCTTTGCTACAGATTTCTGCAGGACAAAAGGCAGGTCAGTCGCGGCGATTTCTTTTTCGTAATGGCCGGCAAGTTCTGCGTCGGTAAGGAGTTTTTTCATTCCTTCGTAAATTCCTTCTTCAGAATTTGGGGTGATAACGCCTAATTTTCCTTCCTGGAGAAGATCTTTTATTCCGGAAACATCTGTGGATACAATAGGTTTATTTAAAATCAAAGCTTCTGCGATAATGGTAGGGAAGCCTTCGTGTCTTGAAGACATCACATAAAATTCAGCTTTTTTCAGATACGGATAGGGATTGCTTCTGAAACCGAGCATTTTTACAGTCTCCTGAAGACCTAATTGATTTAGCTTTGTCTGGATATTCTCAAAATCAAAACCATCACCAATAATGATGATCTGATGCTTCAATCCCTCACCGATCAGTTTTTTATGCACATCAATAAGCCTGTCGTAGCCTTTCTGCGGATAAACCGTTCCAATAGTAATAAAAGTGGGGATGGTGTTGGAAAAAGGATAATCATTGATGGCCGTATTGGCTTTACTTAAAGTATCATCCTTATCGATCGGGTTAAAGATTTTAATAACCGCCTGTTTCTCTCTTTCATTTTGGGCAGCCTTTTGCATTTCTTCTTTCAGCTTATTGGAAATTACCAGTATTCTGTCAAACCTGAAAAGCTGTCTGATCACGTCCGGCGTATATTCTTTCAGATTAAAAATATCATTCTGTATCCAGATAATTTTTTTTGAATCTTTCTGTGGACTGGAAAGCAGCTCTCTATACATACCATGGATAGCCGCTATTTCTACATCGTATTTTTTATTTTTCAGAACGAACCTATACAGAAGCCCCGGAAACCACAGGAACATTTTCTGATAAAGCACCCTGAATGCTTTCACCGGAATTTCGTGAGGTCTGTTGGTGGTTATCATTTCCCCTTTAAGGAGATAATGCAGATTCACCCATGACGGAACTTCCTGGATGTACATTCCTGTGTAGAGATTGATCAGCAGGTCTATTTCATATTTGTCCTCAGGGAGGTTTTTGAGAAAGTTGATGAGAACTTTTTCTGCACCGCCATGCCGGAGAGAACCTATACGAATAAGAACTTTCTTTTTTTGTGACATAAACTATTAGTCGGTTACGATATTGTTTTTATAAAATCCTTTGGATACAAAATAACTGAATAAAGATGGGAAAAATATTATTAACAGGAGTTTAATAATATGTTTTTTATGAGCAGTGAAATTGTTAATGACATATTTGTTGACTTCTTCCTGCGTAATCTCCCGGTGGGCATCGAATTGTGATTTTATAAAAGATTCCACCTCATTTTTCATTCCAATATTCTTCTGCGAAAGAGACTGGCTGTTGAAAACCCTTCTGTAAAGGCAAAAAGGCTTTTTAAAATGTTTGAACTGAAAGCCTGAACTTGCTGCTCTTGAAAAAAAATCCCTGTCCTCCGAATAAGAAAGACTTTCATTAAATAATATTTTGGAAATTAATTTCTTACTGAATAATGTGGAAGAGGGAGTAAGCATATTGCTGACGTACATAAGCTGGAATTTAGAAAATTCACATTTCTTATGCAGGAATTCTGTGTCCCCGAAAAACTGAAGATCACAGTATAAAACATCATAATTTGTATGATTATTAAGATAGCTGATCCCATCACTGATGGCCGGTAATAAACGGTCATCTGAATCCAGACACAATAAAAAACTACCTTTTGCCTGCTTCAAACCCATATTCCTGCTGGCGGAAACTCCTGAGTTTTCTTTATGAATTATTACGGTGTGAGGATTCTTATATTCTTTCAGAAAACCCAGTAGTTCATTATCTGTAGATCCGTCGTTAACAATAATAACTTCGTAGGAATAACGGATCTGAGCCTGATCGATGCTTTCCAGGCATTCTTTTACATACTTTAAAGGTGTGTTGTAGACAGGAATGATAATGGATAACTCTAAAGAATCTGTTTCCATTGCTGTGTTATTTTTTCTTTCTTCCATTTGTGAGTTTCTTCGTAAGAAGATTTTATAAGAGAGTTTAATCTATTTTCATCGTGCACCAGCGTTTCAAGTTCCTGTATAAATTTATCTTTATCATGAAGCGGAATGAGAAAACCGTTTTTTTTATTAATAATATCAGAAGGTCCGTAATTACAGTCATAGGCAATCAGGATATTGGAAAAGAACATAGCCTGTATCAGTATCGTAGGCAGCGCTTCTTCAGTAGAGGTAAGGCAGTTGATTTTTGAAGACATAAGGATCTGGTATACCTCTTCCATGCTTCTGTTTCCTAAAAGCTCAATCTTTGAGGTAAGGTTCTTATCAATAACCTCCTGCTGAATTCGTTTTTCCTCCCGGCCGCTTCCTATGATAACTACTTTCCAGTCTTCGGGCAGATGGGTTTTAGAAATGATATCAATGAATTCACTTATATTTTTCTCCGGATCAAGTCTTGCTACCACGGAAATAATATTCTTCTTTCGGTCAGGCTCGATGTAGCTTTGGGTTTCAACCTCATTGTCCATGAGATTATAAATAGTCAGTGAATTTTTATTAATCTCCTTATAATATTTTTCGCCGGGAATATTGGTGCTTACAACTGTTCTTAAATTTTTGTAGTAGCGCCTTAAGCCTTTATTCCAGAATAGGCCTCCTGATGTATAGCTCATATGTTCCCAGGCAATAGTCTTTTTACTGATTTCCCTGTCTAAAGAAAGCATGGAGGAAATTTTATACCAGCAGGAAACGATAGTGTCGTAATTGTGGTGGTTTTCCTTTATCCATTCCTTTAAAGTCTTATAAGAACCGAAATCATACAGGTAAGAATAGATATTGTAGATTTTAGGAACTTTGTTGAATTTCTTATAAATGGAAGTTGCAAATCTCGAATGTTTGTTGGCAAAAGAATCAATATAATGCTTTTTTATTTTGGGATGGATAGGATAAAAATCCTTGTGGGGAGCCATCAGAAAGAGTATTTCAATGTCATAGTTCTGCTCTGTGAGTTCTGAGGTGAGATTAGAGAGCACTTTAGCTACGCCGCCGGGCTTGATATTCTGATAGTATATAAATAAAATTTTTCGGGTCATTTGCGGTGTTATTTTATTCTTCTGGCCTTTTTGAATTTATAAGGGAGATTGGCCTTAATATATTCGTCCAGTTTTTTTCTGTCCTTTTCCAGTTCCCTGGGATATTCCGGGCTGCTTTTTAAAACAATATCGCCATAATCTTCTATGGTACACAGAAACTGTGCGGGATTACCAATAAATACCGTATTATCAGGCATAGACTGGGACAAAACAGAATTGGCTCCCAAAATACAGTTGTTTCCGATTTGTACATCATGGGTGATAACACAGTTGATTCCGATTGTGCTGTTGTTGCCGATTTTTATTCTTCCGAAGATCCTTGCATTCTCATAACCGGGAAGTTTTCTCAGGAGGGTAGTGGTACCGCCGTGGTTAACAAATCTTACCCCGGCAGCAATATTTACATCATTTCCGATTTCAATCAGGTAAGGCTCTGTTCCGAAATAAACTTTGTCGGGCATATTGAAATTTTTCCCGACCTTCATACCGCGGTATTTTGCTGCCTCAAGGCTGGCCTTGTTGAGAAAAGCATGATAGACGGAATGTATTTTTAATACGATTCTGAATATGAACATCATTATTGTGAATTTGTTTTTTACTTTTGCAAAGAAAAAGAATTTATATGATAAAAGTTTCCAAAATAGAATATTATTTGCCTGAGAAGGTTCTTACAAATGAGGATCTTGAGAAAGAATTCCCTGAATGGAGCTCCGATAGAATTCACGAGAAAGTAGGCATCAGGCAGCGCCATATTTCTTCGGACAGCGAGACCGTTTTGGAACTTGCCGTAAAATCTTCCGAAAAAATTTTCGAAAATTATGACAGGAATAAAGTAGATTTTATTCTTTTCTGTACCCAAAGTCCGGATTATTTTCTTCCCACTACTGCCTGTATCCTTCAGGACAGACTGGGCCTTAGAAGAAATATAGGAGCAATGGATTTTAATCTTGGCTGTTCCGGATTCGTTTATGGACTGGCTTTTGCTAAAGGATTAGCAGCAGCCGGTATTGCGAAAAGTATTTTACTGATCACATCAGAAACCTATACCAAGCATATCAACCCAAAAGATAAGGCCAACCGAAGTATATTCGGGGATGCATCCGCATCGGTGATTGTAGAGAAGGATGAAAATGCTGAAGGTTACCAGTTCTGCCTCGGTACAGACGGAAGCGGAGCCGAAAATCTTATTGTAAAGAAAGGAGCTTTCAAAAAAGATTTTGAGCTCAATCCGGAAAATGATTTTGAGCCGGAAAATCTTTACATGAACGGACCCGAAATTTTTAATTTCACCATTGAAAATATTCCGGGACTGGTAAAAGAAACTTTGGAAACAAACGGGCTGACGATGGATGATATCGATCATTTTGTTTTCCACCAGGCCAATTCTTTTATGCTGAATTATTTAAGGAAAAAGACCAAAATACCAGCAGAAAAGTTTTATATTGACATGGAAAACACGGGAAATACAGTTTCCGCAACCATTCCTATCGCCCTGAAAAATATGATGGATAAAGGAATGCTGAAGGAAGGAGACCGGGTCTTAATGGCTGGTTTCGGAGTAGGATATTCCTGGGGAGCAACCGTGATGAAATTTTAAGTAGTAACATAATGTTGTAAAATAAAAATATATGAAGACATCCGTTTTTTTAGAGAAATTACAAGAAGAATTAGAAGAAGACGAAACCCTGACAACTGAAACCAACCTGAAACAGCTGGAAAGCTATGATTCTATCAGCCTGCTTTCCGTTATTGCATTTGTTGATGAAAATTTCGATAAGAAAATTGACACCAAGCATTTTAAAGATATAGAAACCGTTTCTGATCTTATGAATGCTATTGGTAAAGAAAACTTTGAAGATTAATGAACCAGTTTTCTTTAAAAGATAGAACAATTCTTATTACAGGCGCTTCTTCCGGTATCGGGAGAAGCTGTTCTGTAGAATGCAGCAAAAGCGGGGCAGACCTTATTCTTATTGCCAGAAACGAAGAAGAACTGAAGAAGACAGTATCCATGTTGGCTCCGGATACCAAAGCCGAAACCATTATTGCAGATATCACCGGAATTGAAAATCTTGAAGACCTGATCGCTGAAAAAGTAGCAGTTTCAGGTAAGATATCTGGATTTATCCACTGCGCGGGAATAGAAAAAACCCTTCCGCTGAAAAAGCATACTCCCCAGCTCTACACAGATATCTTTGCAGTCAATGTGATCTCAGGCTTTGAAATTGCCAAAATTTTATCCCTGAAAAAATATAAAAACGAAACTTCCAGTTTTGTCTTCATTTCCTCAGTAGCCGGAATGGTGGGCGAAATAGGAAAAGCTGCTTATTCAGCCAGTAAAGGTGCTGTAGTTTCCGGAGCGCGCTCTCTGGCTATGGAACTTTCAAGAAGCGGAATCAGGGTGAATAGTGTAAGTCCAGCCATGGTAAATACCCCCATACTGGAAAAAATGTTTGAAAACATTGGTGAAGATGCCGCAGAAGAGATTCTTAAAAAACATCCGCTGGGAATAGGCGAGCCTGAAGATGTGGCCAACGCATGCATTTTCCTGCTTTCAGATGCTTCAAAATGGATTACGGGATCCAACCTTGTGGTAGACGGAGGATATTCCGCCCATTAATTTTTCCGGTAAAGATCTTCAAGAATTCCTTCCACCGCATCAAAGATTTTCTGATTATCAAACTGGTCCTCTATGGTTTCCAGGTTTTTTCTTATTCGGGCAATAAGCTCCGGGTCCGTCAGAAAAGTCTTCATCGCAGCATACATCTCATCCTTTTCGTAATTGATGAGGTAGCCGGTTTCCCTGTCTTTGATCATCACACCTACATCTCCCGTATCGGTAGCAATGATAGGCTTCTGAAGAATAAGGGCCTCGGCAATTACTAACGGCCACGCCTCAGATTCGGAAGGCATAATGAAATAATCTGCATTTTTTACGTAAGGATAGGGATTCATTCTGTTACCGATCAGAATAAATGTATCCTGAACATTATTGGTACGGATCTGCTCGGTAAGATTTTTCATTTCTTCACCGCTGCCTATGACTATAATGGTATGGTGAAAACCTTCATCAATCAATTTTTTGTGGGCATCAATCAGTTTATGGTATCCTTTTCTGTTGTGAAGACGTCCTACCGAAACAAAAACAGGTCCTTCGGGAAGCGGTTCTATCTTTTCCTGCGCTTTTCTCTTGATTTCGTCTATAGGAATAGCGTTGATCACCACACTTTCTTCAGGATATTTCAGCTCCGGATAATATTTGTGCATCAGGTCCTTGATTTTCTGTGAACAGTAAATCATGTGGTCAAACTGCGGGAAATTGTCAAGAATATCAGGAACCAGTGGCTGCAAAGTAGGGACATTGATCTCGGAATGAAACCAACCTACTTTCTTTGAGGCTTTGTTGCTGGACTTGATGACAGATGAAAATGCTGAATAAGTAGGAGCGATCTCAATATCGAATTTTTTATTTCCTAGAAGGTGGTCAGAGATTTTATGGCTTCTCAAAGCGCTGGAAAGCTTCAGCCTTCTGCGAACCAGCTGCAGTTTATGGATCAGTGGATTTTTAGAGAAATCTTCCTTTCCATCGGTAAAATATACTTTTTTAACATGTTCCGGGAATTCATTTCTAAGCTCACCCTGATTCAGATTCAGACAGACCGTGATGTCAAATTTTTCAGGATTAAGATTGTGAAGAATACTGAGGATCACTTTTTCCACGCCGCCCATTTCCATAGAGCGGTGCCTGAAAAGGACTTTTATTTTCTGATTTTCTGCTGGCATTACCTGAAAAGTTTTTGCAAAGTAATAGAGATTTTTCTTTTTATCCTATATGGAACTGAATTCTGATATTCCAAAAGTTTAAAAATTTCCTGTTGACCGGGATAAGCTTCCGGAACCTTCATTCCATTAATACTTTTGATATTTCTTCTTTTCATAGCATTAAAGACCACCTGGGCAAAATACCCGTAGGACTTCTGCTTATTTTCATTCTGGGATATTCCTCCCGTGTGAGTTCTGTAAAGATAGTTGGTATCGTTGATGAAATAAACGTCCCCTTTTTCATACATTTTTAAATACAGGTCCTGGTCTTCCGATATCTTCAGTTCCGGATTCATTTTTTCCGTCTGTTCATAAATGTCCTTTCTGAACGTTACAAAATGAGCGATCTGAATAGGATAATTAAAGAAATACGGATCTTTATTCTGAACCTGCATGGCAGATTTAAAAGGAGCAATAGGTTTCAGATCTTTGTCACAGCTCATTAATCTTGAATAAGCCAGCACTACATTTTTTTTCCGGGTAAATATGGCTACTGCTTTTTCAACAGCATCAGGAAGAATGGCGTCATCCGGGTCCACAAAACCGCAGATCTCTCCGGAAGCCAGTTCAATAAGCTTGCTTTTGGTGATGCCGACACCCGAGTTTTTTTCATTTTCGAAAAACCTAAACCGCTCATCTCCTGCAATGATGGCTTTGATCTGTTCTTTCTCTCCTTCAGACGAGGCATCATCCAGGATGACAGCTTCCCAGTTTTTATAGGTTTGTGCAAGTAATGAACTGTGGCAGTCTTTAAAAAGCACAGCATTATTGTAGTGGGCGATAAGTATGGAAAATTTCATCTGAATTTAAAGAGAATTGAATACTAAATCCTGTTTATTGACAACCCGTGTATTGGCCGGAATGTCTTTATATATTGTACATCCTGCTCCGATAATGCAGTTGTCGCCTATCGTTACCCCTTTCAGCACCGTAACGTTGCTTCCCAGCCAGCAGTTGCTGCCTATTTTGATAGGAGCTGTTGTAAATTTTGATGGATGAACCTTGAATGCCGGAGAGGTTTCATAAGCATGGTTGTGATCATACAGTCTGACATTTTCACCAAACAAAGTGTTTTCGCCGATTGAAATATGCTCCAGGCAGTTGATCGAGCAGAAGTTATTCATGAAAAAGCGGTCACCTATTTCCAAATAGGCATCTTTCATAACCAAAACACAGGTATAGTTTCTGAATTCAACAGATTTTCCAATACTTACCTTTTTTAAATCCTTGTCAAGAACAAAGCGTCCGCCCATTCCTATTCTGATATTTTCAAAAAATACTTTAGGATTTTTTTTCAGGATAGAAAGCTGCTGTTTTCTGTAGATTTTTTCGAAAAAACTGTAGAACATATCGAGACTTTTATTTTTTCATTTCATTTGAGTATCACAAATATAACCTGTTTTTAGATAAATGAGAAAAAAATATTTATTTTTGCGGTATTAAAGACAACACAGTGAGTGAAATAACAAGAGTTCTCAAAACATTTATAGGGTATCTGAAAAGACCCGATCTTTACCCGGAACTGGGCAGGAAAATCATTAAAAATACAGTCAACAGGGGCAATGCCTTCAAAGGCAAGGAAAAAACGAATTCCTGGGCTGCCGGAAAAGCAATTTCCCAGGAGGAGGCTGTTTTAAAACTATTCGGTCTTGAAATCAGTGCTTTCCGCAGTGATTATGCTGAAATCCTGAAGACAGCAGAGCAGCGGGAAAAAGAATGTCCTGTAAAAATGGGCGGTCCGGGAGCTTTAGAGTTGATCTATTATGCATGTGAATTTGCCAATGCAAAGCATGTAGTGGAAACAGGAGTTGCTTACGGATGGTCGTCACTGGCTTCCCTTCTGTCTCTGGCGAAAAGAAACGGAACGCTGTACAGTTCAGATATGCCTTACCTGGCACAGGACGGAGATCAGTATGTAGGTTACGTCGTTCCTCAAAACCTTAAAAACAGCTGGAAACTGTTCCGTTTTGCAGATAAAGAATCGCTTCCGAAAATTTTTGCTGAAAATTCAGTTTTTGATGTTCTTCATTATGATTCCGATAAGAGTTATAACGGAAGAATGTGGGCATATGACGAGCTGTATAAGCATCTGAAAAAAGGAGGTGTCTTTATCAGTGATGATATTGGTGACAATTCTGCTTACCAGGATTTCTGTGAGAAAAACAATATAGAGACCACCGTGGTGGAATACGAAGGAAAGTATATCGGCGTTTTTGTTAAGTAATTTTTAGAGCGCGATGTATCTGTTTGTTTTTCATGAGTATAAAATTGCTTTATTGAAAACCTCTGCTTTTTATAATGACTAAAAATATTGTAAGGCTGTTGAACAGTTTTTGTGAATGAAGATAAGCCAGATAACCTTTACCCGATTCCTTGCCGCTATAGCTATCGTTATTTCTCATTTTAATAAAGATATGTTTGTCTATAAGACCGATTATATTTCAGCTATCTTTTTAAAAGCCAATGTTGGGGTGAGCTATTTTTTTATCCTCTCAGGTTTCATTATGATTGTAGCCTATCATAAAAAAGAGAAAATCAACTATTTAGAGTATTATAAGAACAGGTTTGCAAGGATCTATCCGCTGTATGTGGTGGGACTGCTGCTTTATCTGGTGACCAGGTATTCAAACTTCAGTATTACGAATGTTTTTTTGTATCTGTTAGGGCTTCAGAGCTGGATTCCGGGTAAGGCCATGATCCTGAATTTTCCGGGATGGTCTATTTCCGTGGAATTTCTGTTTTATCTGATTTTCCCGGTGCTGTACAATTATTTTTACTCCAAAAACAATAAAAGCATTTGGGTAGCGGGCATCGTGCTGTGGATTATTACCCAGGTATTTTCGCATCTTTATGAAGCTTCACCGTCTTATAAAGGGCCGCATACGGAAAGCCATGAGCTGCTGTATTATTTCCCGCTGATGCATGTAAGCGAATTTTTAGTGGGAAATCTTGCCGGACTGTTTTTTGTGAACAATTTTAAGCAGAAGAATTATGATATTCCTGTGGTCCTGATCTTTGCAGCTGTTATGCTTTCGCTGATCTTTGTTCCGCTTTTTTATCATAACGGGCTTATGGCAGTGCTTTTTATTCCGCTGATTGTTTTTATCTCATGGAATAACGGGCTGGTGACAAAAATTTTCGCCTTGAAACCGCTGGAATACCTGGGCGAAGCAAGTTATGCCGTCTATATTACGCATATCCCCATTCTGTATATCCTGAGGGAGATTCTGAAATGGCAAAATTATAAACCTGATATTAACAGCGTGTTCTGGATTTACCTGGCTGTTCTTATCATTACTTCGATGCTGTTTTATCAATTTATTGAAAAACCGCTCAGAGATTATCTTAAAAAAGTAAATATCAGATAAAATCTTTATTTTTGCAGCAAACAAAACACAATGAAAAAAAACACGAATGTTCCCAACCCATATACTGCATATCTATATGCTGAAGATCCGTCGCTTACGGAAACCTTTAAATGGAATAACACAGACCTGACTGAAATGGAACCCGGTACATTCATTTTTTAATAAAATAAAAATTCATGTACAAAACGTTTTCGGAACTGAAAAAAGGGCTCCGCAGAGACATCCCTCAGCTTAAGAAGGTCAGGGTGGCATTACTGGGCGACACGGCGACACAATTTCTCAATGTTGCTTTGAGGGGAACTGCTGTGAATGAAGGCTTTGAATTTGAAATTTTTGAAGCGGATTTCGGCCAGATTTCCCGGCAGATCCTGGATCCTGCCTCAGAATATTATGAGTTCAATGCAGACTATACGATCATCTTTGAGTCTTCTCATAAATTATTAAGCCAATATTATAAATCTTACGATACGCAGAATACTTTTGCGGAAAATAAGATTTCCTATATCCGGGACCTTTACAGAACGATTCAGGACAGGACTAAAAGCAGGCTGATTTACTGTAATTTCCCGATGATCAATAATCAGATCTTTGGAAACTTTTCCAACAAGGTAGAATCTTCTTTTGTTTTCCAGCTGAATAAGCTGAATTATCTGCTTTCGGCGGAACTGGCGATCAGAAATGATAATTTTTTTATTGCAGATCTCCTTTCAATACAGAATAAATGGGGAAGAGACTTTATGTTTTCTCCAAACATTTATATCAACACGGAAATGGTGATTTCACTGGATGCTCTTCCGATTGTTGCCCACCATATTACAGGGATTATTTCTTCTCTGGAAGGGAAGTTTAAGAAATGTCTGATCCTGGATCTGGATAATACAACCTGGGGCGGTATCATTGGTGATGACGGTCTGGAAAAGATCCAGGTAGGAAGTCTGGGAATAGGAAAAGCCTTTACCGAATTTCAGTATTGGATCAAAGCACTTCAGAGAAGAGGGGTGATCCTGGCTGTTTGCAGCAAGAATGATGAAGATAAGGCTAAGGAACCTTTTGAAAAGCATCCGGATATGGTCCTTAAGCTGGACGATATTGCCGTTTTTGTGGCTAATTGGGATAATAAAGCGGATAATATCAGAAAGATCCAAAGCATTCTGAATATCGGATTGGATTCCATGGTGTTTCTTGACGACAACCCGTTTGAAAGAAATATTGTACGGGAAAATCTTCCGGAAGTCTGCGTCCCTGAACTACCTGAAGATCCGGCAGAATATCTGGAATATTTATATGGCCTGAATCTTTTTGAAACCTCCAGCTTCTCGCAAAATGATGCGGAGCGAACGAAACAATACCAGGTGGAAGCACAGAGAGCGGTTGATCTGGACAGTTTTACCAACGTAACAGATTTTCTGAAAAGCATGAATATGGTTTCTGACGTGAAATCTTTCGACAGCTTTTCAAAGCCGAGAGTTTCACAGCTGACCCAGCGTTCCAACCAGTTTAATTTAAGAACGGTAAGGTACACGGAACAGGACGTGGAAAACCTGATCAATTCTGAAGAACACCACACTGTTTCTTTCACTTTGGAAGATAAATATGGTGATAACGGGTTGATCTGTGTGGTGGTTCTGGAAAAGAAAGATCCGGAAACTCTTTTTATAGATACCTGGCTGATGAGCTGCCGTGTCCTTAAAAGAGGGATGGAAGATTTTACCCTGAATACCATTGTGGAAACGGCCAAAAAGCACGGATTCAAAAATGTTGTGGGAGAATACCTTCCTACCGCAAAGAACCAGATGGTAAAGGATCATTATGAAAGATTAGGATTTACAGAACATAATGGACAATGGATACTGAACGTCAGTGAATACCAGCCAAAAGAAGTATATATTATTAATAAAAATTAAATAAAAACATGAATAAAAACGAAATTTTATCTAAGCTTACCAAGGTCTTCCGTGACGAATTGGACAATGAAGAAATTGTATTAAACACTGAAACTACAGCCGATGATGTTGAAGAATGGGATTCCCTTTCCCATATTCAGTTAATTGTTGCCGTGGAAAAGGCTTTCGGAATCCGTTTTACTTCTTCTGAAATTCAGGGGTGGAATAACGTAGGTGAAATGGCTGATTCTATAGATTCAAAGCTGTAATGAAATTTCATCATGTTGGGGTTGCCTGTAAAGATATACAGGCAGAACTCCAAAATATCAGACAGCTGCATACAATTATTGAAGAAACTCCTGTTGTTTTTGATCCTAACCAGCAGGCAGAACTTTGCATGGTTACCGTGGAAGATGGCTTAAATATTGAGTTTGTTTCCGGAAAGCCTGTAGAAAATCTTTTGAAAAAGAGAATTTCATATTATCATATCTGCTACGAAGTTGAAGATATTGATAAGGCTATAGAACATCTTACACAAAGCGGAGGAATGCTTATTTCCCCTCCCAAAGAAGCTGTTCTTTTTAATAACCGGAAAGTAGCTTTCCTGATGCTTTCTTATGGAATTGTTGAACTTTTAAACAGTAACTAATGCAGTTTACATCATTAGTATTCATTCTTTTTTTCTCAGTTGTTTTTGCTGTGTATTGGTGGGTTTTAGGTAAAAAGCTTAAAGCTCAGAATATCTTTTTATTGTTAGCCAGCTATGTATTTTATGCCAACTGGGACTGGCGGTTTTTGGTGCTTTTGATCATAAGTTCAGCTGTCAGTTATTATTTAGGGTTGAAAATTTCAGAAAGCAAGACTCCTCAGAGGAAGAAACTACTGGTAAACTTAGGGCTTCTTTTCTCCATTGGAACCCTGTTTTATTTTAAGTATTTTAATTTCTTCATAGATTCTTTTGCGCAGTTATTTCATATTAAAAGTACACTTACCCTAACGATAATTCTTCCTTTGGGAATCAGCTTTTATACGTTTAGAATGATAAGTTATCTGCTCGATATTAAGAATAATAAGCTGAAAGCAGAGACCGATGTACTGGCGTTTTTTAATTACATTGCCTTCTTTCCGAGCATGACTTCTGGGCCTATTGATAAGGCAGGATTGTTACTGCCACAATTAAAGAAAGAACGGATTTTTACCCTGGAAAACAGCTCAGATGCTGTAAGGCAGATTCTTTTGGGAGCATTTAAAAAATTAGTTGTTGCCAACAGTATTACACCGGTTACTCAGGAAATATTTCAAAACTATGATCATCTTTCAGGGAGCACGGTTGCTTTCGGGATGATCTTATTCCTTTTTGAAATGTATGCGGATTTTTCCGGATATTCCGATATGGCCATTGGTTTTGCCCGGCTTTTAGGATTTAAAATAACGAGAAACTTTGCCTTCCCCCTGTTTGCGCAGAACATCGCAGAATACTGGAGAAAGTGGCATATTTCGCTGACTTCATGGCTGACGGAGTATGTTTTTACTCCTTTGGTCATTCAGTTCAGGGATTATGAGAAGAAGGGACTCATTGCCGCCATTATTTTAAACTTTATATTAATAGGAGCCTGGCACGGACCGAGATTTACTTTTGTGCTGTTTGGTCTGCTTCACGGGCTTTATTATATCCCTTTGATTTTAAATAATAAGCTGAACAAGAAGAAAAAGTTTTCAAAGTCTGTTCCTACATTTCAGGAATTGGGGAATATCATACTGACAATGGCAATGGTCTGTTTTGCTTTGGTACTGTTCGTTGCGCCAACACTTAAAGACGCATTGGGAATGTACGGAAGGATTTTCAGTCTCTCTGTTTTTTCAGTTCCGGAATTTATTAAGATTAAGATTTTAGGATTAATAGGAATTGTAATATTGATAGACTGGCTGAATAAAGATCAGGAACACGGTCTTGAAATCAGCAGGTTCAGGCCTGTTACGAGAAGACTTTTTTACGTATTTCTTATTTTCATGATCTTGTATTTCGGTGTGTTTGGTAATAGTAGTTTCATCTATGAACAGTTCTGATATGAAAAAGTTTTTATTTAAAATATCCTTTTATATTGTTGCCGTTGCTGCTGTTTTATTGTGGCTGGGAAGCTATGCAGACGGTAATACGGATGATAATTACAGACATTTTACAGGTCCCAAGCCTTCCAATATGATCTTGGGAGATTCCCGCGGTTCCCAGGCTTTGGTTCCTGATGTTTTAGACGGGAAGTTGAAAGATAGAAAATTTGATAATTTTTCCCTCAACCTTACCGAATCACCTTACGGGCAGATCTATCTTGAAGCAATAAAGAAAAAGCTTCACCCTGGCACAAAGGATGGCATCTTCATCCTGACTGTTGATCCGTGGAATGTATCCACCGGTAAAGACGTAAAAGATGCGAAAGAATATACCGAGAATACTTCCGCGCTGGCAGATATGCATTTTTACGACATGGCACCCAATTACGAATACCTTTTAAAGCATTTTCCCAAAAGCTGGTTTAATATCTACAACGACAGGGAAGCAGTGGGAAGATCCAATACGTATCTGCATAAAAACGGGTGGATGGAAGTAACGGTTGACATCAATCCTGCCGATTTAAGAAAAAGAGAAGCCAGCAAAATAACCCAGTACAAAGAATTTGCAGCCAATCAGAAAATATCCCGTTACAGGCTGGATGCCCTGGAAGACATCATTCAATATCTTGACACTAAAGGAACGGTTTATATTGTCAGAATTCCCGGATTTAAGGGAATTATGGATATAGAAAATGCATTTTCCCCTGATTTTAATCAAATTATAGGATCTATTGCCCAAAAAAAGAAGGTGAAATTTTTTGACTTTTCTTCACAATACGATCAGTACATCTATACGGACGGAAACCATATGTACAAAGAGTCTGGAAAAGTATTTACTGCCCGGATTGCCGATTCTATTCTTCTGGATAAGAAGATGTTAAAATAGATTTTTCCTGAAATTAATATTGAATAAGCCCGAACGGATGCCCGGATAATCTGTAATCAGGTATTTTGCGATCATTCCCCATTTTTTGAAAGCCGGAGCGACGGCGATCTCGAAACTGCGGAGCATTCTTTTGATGTGAAGTTTTACATGATCAGGAACGGTTTTCTCATTTTCAGCCCATTTATTTAATTCTCTCCAAAGTAAAACACGCGTTTTTGCAGGGTTTATTTTCCCTGAATCTACTTTTGTGATCCTGTTATTTTCATGCACCCCTCTTAACGCAATAGCTTTATCATTAATACCCGTATAAAGCTTAAGGTAATAGGCGAATCTTATGGTGATTTCCGAATCCTGATGAAGTCTGAGAGAAGTCTCAAAAAACCTGTCCATTTTAGACAGGGAAGATTTTCTTAAGGTTAAAGTATCCAGGTGAATGAACCCGAAAGAGCCCCGCAAACTTATCAGTCCCATATAAACATCCTCAGGATTCGTTTTTTCGTATACAGTATCCAGTTTGTCTTTATAAATAGGGTAGTACTGTTCTCTGGCTTTCTCCGAATAATATTTTACTCCTATTGCTCCATACACGCCTTCCACTTCAGGATTTTTGAAAAGTTCCCTTTCCGCATCGAACCTGTTGGGCAAATAATAATCATCCGCGTCCAGAAATGCAATGAAATCCCCGGTTGCCTTCTCCATACCTAAATTTCTGGAAGCTCCGGCGCCATGATTTCCTTTGTCAGGATGCTGGTAAAGCTTAACCCTGCCGTATTGTTCAGCTAATTTCTGACAAACCTGAAGGGCGTTATCCGGCGATTTATCTTCAACTAAGACAACTTCATATACTTCTTCAAACTGAAGAGCCGATTCTACGGCCTGTGACACATATTCTTCAGCATTATAAACGGGAATAATTACGGATATTTTCATTCTTATCGGTTGAGATACGTAAAACGGTATTGTGTTTTTGCTAGTTGAGGATTTTTAATCACCTCTAAAAAGGTACAAAAATATTTATTGAATCCTGTTTTTAAGGATAAATCAAATGATTTGTACGTTAAATAAATCTTTCTTTTGCAGTCGGGCGGCAAAGGATTGTTCTCTGCCCAGTCGTTTAATGATTTCCATAAAAGGAACTGCCTCTGATTGTATTGTGGTGAATACCTTATAATTTTGGTTATCCTGTTATTGTCATGAACCCCTCTTATCGCAACAGCCTTATCTATAATACCTGATTTTAAATAACAGTGATAGGCTAATTTGATGATAAAATCGGAATCCTGATGTACACGAAGGTTTTCGTTGAAGCGAAGATTATTCGCCACCAGCGCTGATTTTCTGAGGGTAAGCGTATTCAAATGAAAGAAGGTTCCAAAAAAAATAGAAGTTAAGCCCAGTAAACCTTTCAGAACCTCTTCGCCTTCCGCCGGAAAGTTAACCGTAGTTAAGGAAACATTTTTAAACTTATCCTGAAACTCTTTTCTGCCTTTTTCGGATAAATATTCTACGCCGATAGCTCCGAAAACACCCTCAATTTTTTGTTCTCTGAAGGCTTCCTTTTCAGCATCAAAACGGTTGGGAAGATAATAATCATCGGCATCTAAAAAGGATATGAATTCACAGCCTGCTTTTTCGAGCCCTAAATTTCTCGTGGCTCCTGCTCCGTGATTTCCTTTGTCCGGATGCCGGTATAATTTAATCCTTGAATCTTTTTGGATCAGTTTCTGGCAGATTTCCAGTGAATTGTCAGTGGATTTATCCTCAGCCAATACAATTTCCTTTACTTCATCAAACTGTAAAGCAGAATCTACAGCCTTTTCCAGGAATCCGGATGCATTGTAAACGGGTATAATTACAGAGATATTCATGCCTTGCTGTATATTGCTTTTAATTGTTCACTGAAAATAGCCGGATCGTGATTCTTTTTGATTCTTTCCAATGAATTCCCTGACTTTTCAAGAAGTTGTTCAGGGTTTGTAAAAATATCCTCCAGAATATTTTCAAGCTGTACTTTCAATGTTTTTTTAAGCTCTTCCCGCTGTTCACCTGTAAAGTAAAGAGCCTGTTTTAAACGGTTTTGGGGAAGATGAATAAGCCAGCCGCAGTTTTTATTATTAATTTCCGGCAATGCGCGGATATCTGTCGTGATAACAGGAACACCTGCTGCCTGCATTTCCAGAACAGAAAATCCATAGGTGTCCGACCAGGTGGGTAAGAGGCCGATGTGGGACTGCCTGATAAGCTCTATTACTTTTTCGTTGGGAATATTTTCAAAAATATCAATCCATTCCTCCTTTTTCAGCATTTCTTTAGTTTCCAGAGCTTCCTTTTCAGTTACTTTGGTTACGTAATTGTCCGTTTTAAACGATGAAACAATACTGAGCCTGAAATTGTATTTTTGTCTTAATTTCTTCAAAACCTCGATCATTTGGGGGCCTCCTTTCAGATGAAACTGTGTTCCGACGAAAATAAGATGAAAGATTTCCGTGTTTTGGTAAATCTTCTGCGAATCTCTCGGGATAATTTCCTGAGAGGGATGGATCACTGAAAGTTTAGACTTTATCGCTTCCTGAAATTCAGGATAGTTTTTTAACAGCTCCAGCTGGATATTGGCAGAAGCCTGTGAAATAGAAATAATTCCCAGACAGTTCTTTTTGCCAATCTGCTTGAGGGCATTTTCCGTTTTTTCGTTGCGGATATGCTGAGGTTCTGTTTTCTGATGGTCATTTTTAGTTTCAGGAAATCTGGGAACAAGGGTCTCAAAAGAAGTTACCCATTTCTGAGAAGAATAATTGATGTCATTATAAAGATGGAGGATATCAATCTTAGGTTTCTGATAAAAAAAATACCTTCCTTCGATATCCGTTTTTTTTCTGAATACCATTTTTTTGACAGTAGAGAGTGAATGAAAAAGATTGTTGTTCTTTCTCAAAAAAACATATTCACATCCGGAAACTTTATTTAAAATATTTCTTTTAATGGGATAGTCATTTTGTGTCAGCCCTATTCTCATATTACTGTAAATGATTTTTATTGTTCTTAAACCAAAGTGCTAAGATCAGCAGGCTCCAGTGCTGGTGGTGCTTATTCAGTTTTTTCTGTACCTCGTCAAAATCTAGAAACTCAAAAATATAGCTGTTCTTATTTTCAAGAAGTTCTTTACTTAGAGTCTGAAGTTCAGGTTCTTTGAACCATTCGTTCACAGAAGCTCCGAAGCCGTTTTTGCTGCGGGCTGCAATTTCTTCCGTCCATGCCTGAGCATAGGCTTTTCTCAGTATGATTTTATCTTCCGTTGAATTTACCTTATACTGCCATGGCATCCGGATACAGAATTCGGCGAAATCAATATCTAAAAACGGGATCCTTACTTCTACGGAATTGTACATGGAAGTTCTGTCGCCCTTCAGCAGCATGTTGCCCGGAACATATTTTTCCAGATCTATCCGCATCAGATCATTAAAGTCTTCATTGGATGGCTTAAAGCTAAATTCCTGCCCGGGAATTTTATCGGTGATTCCCAGTTTTCTGATTTCGGAGGCAGAAAAATAATTCCGTACTTTATTCTGATGATAATCCAGGGTGTCGTTATATTCTGCCCTGAGGCGTCTTTCCGAACCAATATCCCTGAATTTACCGGCTAAAAGAAGCATTTTTGAAAGATACCGCGGGTAATAGCCTTTCTGGGAAAGGTTGATGTTGTATTTATAAAAAGTATATCCTCCAAACAGCTCATCACCTACATCCCCTGAAAGGATAACCTTCAGATCTTTTGAGGCTTCTTTAAAAATAAGATGGGTAGGAAGCAGGGAAGAATCCATCAGCGGCTCATCCATGTATGAATACACTTCCTGCAGTGTTTCGGAGATTTTCTGTTTCTTATCTAAAAGAATATGATGGTCCGTTTTGTATTTGTCTGCAATGGCCTGTGCATACGGCATCTCGTTCAGATCACCGCTTTCGTACCCGTAAACCAATGTTTTTATATTCTCCTGATACTTTGATGCAATGGCAACAATGGTGCTGGAATCCAGACCGCCTGAAAGAAAAGAACCTACGGGAACATCGGCCACCAGCTGCTTTTTTACGGCATTGTCTAAAAGATATTTAAATTTTTCAATGCTCTCGTCCAGGCTCAGTTTCGAGGTTTCGGCAGGAATGGTCCAGTAAGGTTTTATCTCTGTTTTTCCACCTTTAAATACCAGCGTATGGGCAGGTTTAAGGTTGAAAATATTCTTGTAAATGGTTTTCTGAGGATGAATGTAGCCGTTCTTTAAATAATAGGCGATCTGTGCCTGGTCAATTTCAGGCTTTACTAATCCTGAGGCCAGAATGGCTTTAATTTCCGAAGCAAAAATAAATTCACCGTTCTTTCCGATGGTATAGTAAAACGGTTTTTCCCCGAAACGGTCTCTGGCACAGAAAAGCTCCTGTTTTTCTTCATCCCAGATTGCAAAAGCGAACATTCCGGGAAGATCATAGATGAGATTTTTTTCTTTTTTCTGATACATGGCAAGGATCACTTCGGTATCTGAGCTCCCGCGGTACGGGTAATCAGAATACTGATCTTTTATATCCTGGTAGCCGTAAATTTCACCATTCAGTACGATGCATTCCTTTTTGGTGCCGGAAAACATGGGCTGCTTTCCGTTTTCGGACAGGTCTATAATAGAAAGCCGGCGATGGCCTAAAGCTGCATGATCATAAAATTCAAAGTGTGAAGAATCGGGACCGCGATAGGCGATGGCATCCGTCATTCTCTGGATTTCATTCTGGTAGTTTCTGGCATTATTGGATATAATTCCGGCTATTCCGCACATAGCTTTATATTTTTTTTAATTTTTTGATTCTTTTCTGCAAATCATATTTTATTTTAATGGCATAGAGTGCCCTGAAAAAATTTCTTTGGCTAATATAATTTTACTGAAATCTATATTAATATCAAAACCGTTTCTCCATATGATCTCACGGTATTTCTTTAACAGTAATTCGATGAAATCTTCAGGAAATATCTTTCCATAATTTTTAATAATATGTTCACAAAATAGGTAAGTGGCCAATTGCTTATCTCTTGTGGTGTTGTCCATTCCTGAAATGCTCTCGCTTGAAATCCTTACTCCCACTTTTGCATCATGTATAAATAAAAAATCTTTCAGGTCTGAAAACTCAAGGATTGCCAGATCATCGGAATGCCATGCCAAAGGGAATTTTTTGAATCTGTATTTCAGATATATTTCCTTACTGAAAATATTTTCTGATAAGCTATTGGGAAACTGGCTGCTTATTTTTTTAATTAAAAAATCTTTTGAAGAAACAATATCCTCCATATGGGTAGGCTTTCTTGTCTGAGATCCGTTTTCATCTATAATATACTGAGAGAATTTTACTAAAGAAATTTTATTGTCCTGAATTGTTTCCAGATTTTTATAAAACATTTCCACTACGTTATTCTCCAATATATCATCGTCACCCAAGATCATTATCCATTCTTCATTTTTTGCCTCACCAATGACTCTTTCCCATTGTAAAGCCAGGTTTTTGCCTCCCAGATTTTCTTTGTACGGGAAATAGGTATAACTGGTGTTTTTGAGTATCTGGTTGATAAGGTCTTCCGGATCTTCCGGACTGGCATCATTTCCTATATATACATTAAATCTTTTATCGGTTTGAGCTTCAATAGATTTCAATGTTTCCGAAAAAAAACTTTTTTTGTAATAAGGAACGATAACTGCTAACATATAAAAAACGATTTAAATGTATCAAAAGAAATTAAATTCAGGCTTTCCTGTCTATATTTTTCAAAAGTATGATATTCAAAAAAATTATTTTCAATTTTATTGGAAGAACCAAAATTCATTTTTTTTGAAATGATCCCAATGCCCCAATCCGTATCAATACAACAGGAATAGATGTCGTCTCTTTTTCTGTTTTTAACAAATGCTTTCCATGTCGTGCCATTCCAAAGAGTTGAAGCCGGAGACAAATTATAATCATAATTTTCTGAAGCATGAAATTCGGTAGGAGGGTTACAGTCATGCATCACAATAAACCCGTCTTCTTTAAGATAATTCAAAGAGTTTTGGATATCTTTTTCCACCTGTTCTGCAAAATGGGAGCCATCAATGAAAATAACATCAAACTTTATGCTATCGTTAAGGGCTGTCCCGTTTTTCAGCATTTCAAAAAACTCATCACTGGTGACTTTGAAATCTACACTGTTTTCAGCATTTTCATACCCCGGATCGACACTGTATTTTTCCTGGGAGGAAATCTTATTAAAGTTGTCATTAGGATTTCTTACCCCTATTTCCAGATAGACCGTTGGTGAGGTAAACTGGCCTAAAAGAAAATTAATGATATCCGTTCTCAAAGGGGTTTTCCCGATTTCTTCAACAAACTTCTGTCTGGCATTGAGGTGATATTTATCATTAAGGTATCTGTTAGCTAATTCTATTTTTCTGATTTGAGTTTTTATAACGTTTACTCCGGGTATTTTCATGATTTTTGTGTTAATTGTGTGTTTATTCGAAATAAAGAAAGTACTATTTTATTTTTTTTGAAATTGAGAGGGAAGATATAAGGTAAACCGTCCTGCTTTTACCACTTTATACTGTTCAGGATGATTTACGAATTTTAAAGGTACGAATTCTTTCGGGCTGAAAGGATAGTCGTTACTTTCAATATAAATATAATCGTCCGGCGTTTTGCCCGCTTTTTTGATGATATAATACATATAATCCTTTAAGGGAAAATAATAATAGATCGGGGGGTTGGCATCAAGAATATACAGATATCCTATCAGGTGATTGCTGGAATAAATAACATTGGGCTGATTCTGCAGGTAAGGGCGTAAATCTTCTATGTCTTTTTTCCTCTGTTTATCCAGGTACAGATCATATCCGTTTACCTTGACTTTTTCTGTCTGTTCTGTAAATATAAAGTCTTTCCAGCCTTTGGTATGAAGAGTGTCCGGAAATGCAAAGATCATCAGGGACAAGGCTGCGAGATAACCCGACATCCACATCACATTCTTATACAATCTTATCAGGCATATAAAGATAAGGAGGAAATAATAATATTTGTAGGCAGGAAGACGCAGGTGGAACCAGGTCTGGGAACCGAAAGCCAGGCAGTATGGGATGATTAAAATTAAAATAATCAGGTATTTATTCTCTCTGGATTCGGTTTTACTGGTCCAAAACCTTACGGCAAGCAGATGGGTGAAAAGAATAAAAGAAAAAATAAAATAGGAGTGTGAGAATATAAGCAGTCCTAAAGTAACAGCCCCGGTTACAGCTAATATTTTATCTAATGTTGTAACGGAGCTCTCAGAAAATTTTGCCCGCCATAACAGGAAAAATGCAATTGCTGAAGGTAAAACGGCATTTACAAAAAGATAAACACACCAAAGCACCATGAAGGTTTTGGAATGCTGCTTCTTATGAAAACCAAGATAATCTTTAAGAAATTTGAACTGGTAAATAAAGTTGTCTAAGGTATCAAGGAATGTGAAATAGATCACTATTCCCAGTATAAATCCGGTCAAAAACCAAGTAATATTGGTTCTCCATCGTTTGAGATCACACAAAATAATAAAGGCAAAGATGGGAGCTATGATAATACTGTGGGAATTCCCGTTAAACAAAACAAACGATAAAACAAATCCTGCCAAAGTCTGAATGATCTGTTTTTTGGTAATCAGTGATATCAGTATCAGCGAAACGCCGGTGTTTATTAAAATGGTGTTTCCAATATACTGGTGAATAATGAGATTGTTGATAGCCCAGCTTTCAAACCCGATCAGAATACCTAAAAGGCTTAAAATAAAAATGTTGTTTTTTAAGTTAAAATATTTGAACACCGAGAAGCAAAACAGAAAATTACTCAGCACCAGTGCGGTGATAGAAATAATTCTGAAATGATAGATATTCGGGGTATAAAGAAACCTGAATATCCTGAAAAAATTGGTTCTGTCAAAACTTAAGCTTTCACCTTTGTTTTTGTAATACGATAAATAGTAGGCCTCATCATTAAAAATAAAGCCTTTGTCAAGATTGGCATAAGTAAGGTAACCCAGAAATACAGCCCCGGTTATCAATACAAAATAAATGAGTATCTGAACAGGATTTTGAAATAGTTTATTCATGTCCTATTATTTTTTGCATTCAAAAATAAATGCGGAAGCAATATTTTTACTCATTGGGTGATACTGTAAAATGACATCCAGAAATTTAATAGGGAAGGTAAGGCACATAACAATGATCAGTAAGATATTATGCAGCGGTTTGATGCCGAAAGAAAACAGCATAACGATCCATTCCTGTAAAGGCCATAGCATTCCTCCCGTAGGGCTTATGGAGTGTATTTTAAGGTCTTTGAAGTCTTTGAACTGCACTTTGATCCCTTCATAGGTGAATCTTTGGAAATCATAAGGAGATGCGTGAAAAGCCTGCATAAAAGGAATTTCGCATAACAGCTCTCCGCCGGGTTTCAAAACCCTGTGGATTTCTGCAATTACGGCCTGCGGATCCGGAACGTGCTCCAAAACTGCAATATTGATAATCTGGTCAATGGAGTTGTCTTTAAAAGGCAGTCTGGTAATATCGCAAACGACATTCACCGGATTGTAAGGGATAAGATCAACGTTGATGATGTCCTCTCTCAGGTCCGTATAGCCGCTTCCAAGGTTCACTACAACCTTATCGGAATTTTTGGTTTTTTTCAGGACTCTTCTTAAGAAAAAATACCTTGAAGGGTATAGAGGGGCTATGATATAAATGAGCAGCTCATATAACCATACATATTTTTTGAAAAATGTTTTTATCTTGTCCAGGGAATCGGAAACAATGTCTTCATCGAACTCAAGAAATACAAATTTTCCGTTTTTGTATTCATACCTGGTTCCTTCAGCAATAATTGACTGTATTTTTTCTTTCATTTTGAATGTTTTTTTAATTTAATAGTTGTATAATTTTCTATAATATAAACTTCCTTATTATTAATATACTGATTCAAATTTTTATAATTTTCTTCAGAAATCAATAAAGGATAGCTGTCCATTTCATAGGGATTGGAATTGTATAATGGATGCTGTTCTTTTATTAAAGGGAAATTGGTAATCCAGCCAAAGAACATTGTTTTGATCCCGGGTTTTTCAAAAGCCAGCCTGCTGTACATCAGCATATTACTTGTAGCATCAACAAGATAGATCTTGTTTTTTGGAAGCTGTTTTTCCAGGGTTCTTATATGATCCAAAGCCCTCAAAGCAAATTTTTTTGTCTGATTTACATCTTTCAGGGCCAATAAAAAGAAAAGGCCTGTAACGGATATATTTACTATAAAAAGAGAAGGACGTTCATCATCTTTGAAATTCTGTAGAAAGAAGAAAACGATACCGAAAAGCGTAGGGTAAAGGATTCTGTACTGTACATTATTTACATATTTCATGGTAATAACGATCAGGATAAAGTGCAGTAAAATGAAAAGAGCTACTTTATAGTTTCTGAAAACTAAAGCCAGAACGAGAAAAATACTGATTGCTATACAATATGAACCCGTATAACTGAAGCAGAACTTTAAAGCATCAATCACTGAAATAGATTTTTTATTCTCTTTTGAGAACTGTTTCATGACTTCGGTACTGAAATTTTCCGTAAAAATAAATTTCTCTGCCAGGGTGATGTCTTTTTCAGAAAGCCTGAGTTTCTCATTATTTTTTCTGTTGTCAAAATCAATATTGCTGTTGGCTGTTATGGATTGCCGGGCTTTATTAAATTCATAATAATCTTTCCACTTCGCCTCCGAACCATATTGGTAATTGTGAAACAAATTTAAAAGGACCGTCAGAAACAGTCCGGCATAAACGATTTTATAATCCCTGAATTTTTTAATGTTGAAAACAAAGACGGCAAAAAATATAAAATAGGTAAATAAAAACATTTCAAATCTTATGGCGGAAGATAAAGCCATTAAAAGAACAGAAAAAAACAGGAGTTTTTTGGCTCCGTTTTTATAACCGTAATATTGTAAAATCACGGCAGAAACAGCCAGGAACCCGGTGATGTAACTAAACTGCAGCCTGGATAAAAAGTATATTAAAAGAATATTAAAAAGGGTAAGGGTAAGCCTCTTTATTCCTGTTTCATATCTCAAAATACAGTAAAGATTACTGAAAAAGGACAGCAAAAATGCTGTTATCATGAATAAAGCATACCATTCTGTATCGTGAAAGTTTCTGTACAGGAAACTTAATAAATAGCCAATCACATTGTTTTCATAAACAAGATGGAAATCCGGGCTGCCTGTAAAATATCCACTGGCAATTGAACGAAGCCAGATATCATCGTTCTGCTCATAAACCACCGGAAAAAAAGCAAAGTATCCCGATACACAGAGAATGCTTATGATAAGACAGGTTATCCATGATGATGAAATCCGGATAACAGCTGAATCGTTAAAAGTGTTTTTCTTTGGCAACATTGGGGTTACAAATAGGTATTGTATAATTTTGGAAGGTATTCTTCAGCAGCTGGCCGCAAAAGATGGATTTCTTTCATTTCGGGAGAATCAGAACCTCCTGAAGCGTATGAAATTATATTTTCCGCACCGACAGATCTTAATGCCTTTGAAATTCCCATTCCCGTCATCATATGTTGACCGTTTTTTCAATAATGGTATAAGGCCTGTTTCTCACCTCATTATAAATTCTGTAAATATATTCTCCAATAATTCCTAAGCTGATCAGCAAAATAGAATTGAAGAAAAGAATAATAATGATAATAGTGGTATAACCGGCTACTTCAATCTCATTTGTAAAATATCTTATAATGGTAAAAAGACTGAATAGTATAGAGATCAGCAAACCAATATTTCCGAGTATGCTGATGATCTGAAGGGGAAGGGATGAAAAGGAAAAAATTCCGTCTTTCGCAATTTTGATAAGCTTTTTTAAAGAATATCCGGATTCACCCTCTATTCTTCCGCTTCTGTCATATTCCAGGCCGATCTGTTTAAAGCCTACCCATGCTCTTATGCCTCTCAGATAAGGATTCTGCTCATTAAGGGTCAGCATTTTATCTTTTACATTCTTTGTCATGACACAGAAATCCCCGGAATCTAAAGGTATTTTTGTTTCACTTATAGTATCAAGCAATCTGTAAAATCCGGTATAGGCCAGTTTTTTCAGCCTGCTTTCTTTTCTTTTTCTCCGGATTCCATAGGCAACTTCATAGCCCGAATCAAGCTGCTCAAAAAAGCGGGGAAGCAGGGAAGGTGGATCCTGTAAATCATCATCAATAATCGCAATATAATCACCGGTGGCATAATGCAAACCTGTTTTTACAGCGATCTGGTGTCCGAAATTTCTTGAAAGTTTAATTCCTTTGATATAAGGATATATCTTCGCAAGGTCCTGCACCACCTCGAAGCTGTTGTCCGGGCTTCCGTCCTCTACCAGAACGACTTCCAGATCCCAGCCGGATTCCTTTTTCTGATTGTCAACGGCTTCTAGGGTTTTGTGAAGGAATTTGGCCGAGCGATAAACCGGTATTATAAGGGTTATTTTTCGATTCATTGTGTTTAATAAAGTTTAAAAATACACAAAATAATTATATTTTTAAAAACGCAGGTCCTTCCTGGCTTACCTCTGCTCTTATTTTACTAAGAATATGGGACTCACCGGATATCTTTTTATATTTCCCCATCAGCTGTTTTGAAATACCTAATTTACCTGACGCTGAATTTTTAATTATACTTTGTATCAATGCTTTTTTTTCTGATTTCAGTGCATACGGAAGATTGGGATTCATGATCTTGGTTTCGATGGTAAGATCACTATACCGGGTGTAATCTACTTTATCTAGAGACTGTTTGCCGTCGTGTACCACTTTGCTGCCGGGGACGAGAATGATTTTCTTTTTATGGAAATGAAGCCTGTTGACATATTCGTTATCCTCGCCGTAATGAAAAAAATAAGGATTGAAGCCGCCTACAGTTTCTATTGTTTTTTTAGGCAGCAGCCAATGGGCGGCATTGACAAAATTAATTTCATAATAAGGCTTCAGGGTCTGAAAATACAGATCAGAAATCAGTCTTGTTTTTTCGTAATTATGCGCAATGTATTTATCTAAAAACAGATCAAGCCTCTTTTCGGTCCCGTCTACATGGATAGGGCTTATGATGCCTATTTCTTCTTTATTGGGATGGGAATGGTAAACTTCCAGCAGCTTTTTCATGCTGTCTTCATACAGCCATGCGTCCTGATTCATCAGATAAAAAAAATCCGCTCCTTGTCTGTATGCTGTTTCTATCCCGATATTATTAGCTTTTCCAAATCCGAGATTCTGCTCAGACTGTATAAAATGAACCTCAGGGAAATGGGTTTTTATATATTCCTGCGAGCCGTCCGAAGAGCCGTTGTCTATCACAATACACTGTACCGGAACCGATGAATGCTTTAAACTGGTAAAACATCTCTCGGCCCATTTCATGGCATTGTAGGTAACAATAATAACGTGGATACTGAACATACCGGGTTTTTAAATATACTTTCGGGTTATAGATTCCAGATACGCCTCAGGATTTATTCCCGAAAAGAACGCTTCCGTATCTTCATCAAAATTGACTTTATAAAAATCACCTTCATCAATCTCTGAATAGCAGGCTGTGTCTCCGGTTTCTTTCTCTATGGCACCGATAATCTCTTTCAGATCATAATAATAAGGGAAGGCGAAACTGAGCGTCTTATTATTCAGTCCCAAACAGTGGGAGTCTAAAAATTTTGAAATATCTTCAATATCTACAAGCAGCCTTCTTGCTTTAAGGTGCAGGGAGAATTCTTTTTTCGCTGCAATCTGTGCCTTCAGAAAATTGAAAAGCGTATTCGGATTTCCTCCTTTGCCTACAATATTTCCTATTCTTAAAATAAGAAAACTGCCGGCATTGCTTTCAATATAGTTTTCGACGGACTTTTTGTGAATTACATAAGGACTTTCCTGTTTGGACTGGTCGTAAATGCTTAATGTAGAAAAATAGATCAGTTTTTTATCTTTATTTTCTTCATGTACGGCCTTTAAAAGGGAAAGTTCTCTTTCAAATTCTGCGTCTCTGGTTTCCAGGGAGTTTGAAACCCCGGAAGCAAAGAAGATCGTGTCATTTCTGTCATAAGATTTTACAGCGTTGGCTATAATACCATTTCCGATAATCATACGTTGGTTTTTTTCATTAGTTGTGTTATATATAAGGAACAAAATTTCATGTCATGTCTTGTGAATCAGCGGTTTTTTATTTTAAAAAATCAAATATATGAAAATAGTATTTCATTTTTATTTGGGTTATAAAACGATCAGGAAAAGAGAGCTTTTCAAGATAGTCCCTGTATTTTTTGTGGCAGTAATGAATGTAATCTAAAGTCAGATCAGCATTTAAATTTAATCCGGAAACTGCTTTTTTCACAAAAGGAAATCTTTTGAATGCTATAAAAAGATCTTCACGGCTCAGCGGTTTTTCATCTTCAGCAGAGAACTTTGTGAAGGTATTAAACCCGATATTCTGTTTGGGATGAATTCTGTATTCCCCCAGGACCGAATTCTCGATCCAGACCGAATTTGTATCACTGGCAAGGAGGAGCAGTTCATAATCGTGAATGATTGTTTCATTGAGTCTTTTCAAAGGTAAATGCTGTTTGAGAAAGATATTCCGGACGGCCATGCCCATTCCCGGGAATACATTCCCCTGATACAGTAAGCGCTTAACGATTTCCTGCGAATTTTTAAAATGTTCAGGATTAAAATGTTCAATATCCCAATAGGTGAGGTCCTTCCGGCTGTCCAGAGATTCACCGAAAAGTTTAGTGTTGTGGCATACGGCATTCATGTCCGGATGTTTTTCGAAGATCCCGGTGATCACTTCAGTTTTATTGTTGTACCAACGGTCGTCCTGATCGCATAGCAGTACAATATCACCGGTGCATAAGCTCAGTGCTTTTTCAAAATTCCGCACATATCCCAGATTTTCAGTGTTTTGATTCACCTTAATGATCTCCGGGTACTGTTCTGCATAATGGGAAAGTATCTTTAATGTGCCGTCTGTAGAGCTGTCGTCACAGATGATGATCTCAGAAACCGGCAGAGTCTGGCTCAGAATACTGTCCAGCTGTTCGGCAATATAAGCTTCGCCATTATAGGTGCATAGTGCTACAGATGAGGTCATAATATATAAATTTCTCAGTTTTTTTTCTGAAAAAGGCTGTAATAATATCTTTTCAGGGCAAGGTATCCGGAAACTACCCTGCCTCCGGTTGCTTTATTAAATTCGTACTTCAATTGTGAAAGCTGAGTCATTTGAAAATTGATCATATGATAGGCAAGCCTGTCGTGAAGATCTTCTCCATACAGTTTCTTTACTATGGGAAGCAGACCTGTTCTTTGGCGCAGGACTTTGTAGGGATCGGAGGATAAGCTTTTTTTATCATCTTCTTTCCGGTAATGGGCCAGCGGTTCATCAATCAGAAGAACTTCGGGATTATTTTTCGTGATATACATCCACATCAGCCAGTCTTCGTTAATGCTTAGAGAAGTGTCAAATGTAAATCCTTCAAGAAGTTCCCTGGAAATTAAAGCACAGTGTATAGGAATCGTAAATTGAAGATTCCACCCGAATACAATATTTTCAAATGTTGCAAAATCTTTTTCAATACGGTTATAGCCGGGATAATGAATGTTATTTTTATACATCGTGAACTGGCTTATAATCAGAGGATAATCTTTGTCGTGGGCGAGACTTTTTGTAAACTTTTGACGATCTATGATATCGTCAGCATCCAGAAACTGTATATAGCCTCCGGAAGCTTTTTCAAGCCCGGCATTCCTCGCAGAAGATATCCCTCCATTTTCTTTATATACATAATGAAATCGGGGATCTTTATCGGTCCAGTTTTTTGCTGAAGCCTCTGTATTGTCGGTAGAGCCGTCATTGACGATAATACATTCCCAGTTCATATAGGATTGCTCTGATACGGACAGCAGGCATTCATCAAGATAAGGCCCTTGATTATAGCATGGTACTATGATGGATATTTTTGGAGACATTTCTTTTTGATGTAATAAATTTTTTTGAGTGCTTTTAAAAAAGTTTTAATTTTTAAATGTTTAAGGTAATAGAAAATTACTGTATAACGGGCATTGTATTTTTTGTAATAACTAAAATTTAAATAATCTTCCACCACTTTTGACATAAACGGATAGTCAAACAATGAAGAGTATTTTGAGATAAGTATTTCTCTTAATTCAAAATAGGCTTTTTGTTTTTCGTCAGACAAATATAATGATCCTGAAATACTTGATCCTGAAATCCGGACCTTTACGATACTGTTTTTAATATATAAAATAGAATTCCCGGCAGCGAATAAAAGGATGGCCAAATCATCACTTCCCCAGGCTAATGTTATTTTTTCAAATTTAATTTTTTTATAAATATCAAGTTTAAAAATATTCTCGGAAAGACTGCTCTGTATTTCGTGGTTGTATTTTTTGATAAAAAACTCTGAAGGTTTCAGCTCTGAAAAATGATAAGCAAAATTTTCTATGACCTTATTTTTCTCATCAATCCACTGATGGGAAAATTTCATGACAGATATATTTTTAGATGTTGCGGTTTGAAGATGATTATAAAATTCTTCTACAAAGTTTTCGGAAATAACATCGTCATCACCCAGAATCTGAAACCATTCTTCTTTTACATTTTCTAAAACTCTCTCCCACTGCAGAGCCAGATTTTTACCGCCTACGTTGTCTTTATATTCAAAATAATGATAACTTTCAGGGGGAAGGTGTTTTTCAATGATGCGGGCAGGATCATCCGGGCTGGCATCATTTCCTATATACAAAACAAAATTTTTGTTAGTCTGTGCAGCAACAGATTGTATTGTTTCCTCAAAAAAATCTATTTTATAGTAAGGAATAACTATGGCAAGCTTGTTTTGATGGATCATTTTATCAGATTTTTATACGTTAACATTCTTTTTTCGATCAGATGCCACGAGCCGTATGCAAAGATGCAGGTAATAACGATATTTGCCAGCATAAGCCTTATAGTTCCTAATCCAAAATAATACATTAATGTTTGCTGTATGATGAATGCATAAATATAAACTCCATAAGAAATATCTCCTGTTTTTGAGCCTATACTGCTTATATACCGGGTTTTGTGAACACCGATGAGTAAAATTAATAAAGGCAAAAGGACAGGACTTACGTATTTATAGAATTCAAAATATAAAGAGATTATTAATGCTAAAAAAAGCATAAGAAAATCGAAATTATTACTCCTGTTAATTTGTGTAGCGATATTCATTCTTTTTTACGAAAGTAATTGATTAATTGTTTCTTATGAAAATAATTAATATTAGGATTTTTAGGCTTTGTCATTTTATAAACAAAATATTTTCCGAGTAATGACATGTTTTCTGTAAAACTATAATGTGAAAATGCTCTTTTATCAATCGTTACAAGAAGTTTTTCATTCTCACCGTTATAATATCTGTCCGGGTTAGGCATCCGGTAAGTATGTTCTTTCTTGTCTATTATTTGATAAAGCTCCTGAATACGGGATTTCCATACTTCTATACTGTAACTGTTCAGGATATATCCGTGTTGTTTCTGTGAGGTTTCTTTTCTGTATTCCTTGTCCCGAATCAGCTTTCTGATATTGGAATGCCATTCGTCCAGATTTTTTGGATACACTATATGATGCTCATTATTGTCACTGAAAAGTTTAAATAGAGGGAGTGGATTATAGTGAAGAGCAAAAGGGATCTTACGTAAAGCAGCCTGAAGTAGAGCTGTAAAAGAAGGCATAGGATAACCTTCAATATAAATGTCTGTTGTTTTTTCAATTTCAGCTAATCTCTGCGGAGATACAATTCCGTGTAAAACAATCCTTTCATGCTGATATTCTTTAGCATACTCATAATCGGAATCAATCCCTACAATATGAAATATGACATCAGGATTTTCCTCTGCAATTTTATAAGCCTCTCTCAGAAAATTGTAATGCTCATTAGGATTGTATTTGTAAGCCGTTCCCGTGCTTAGCAGGTTGATGAAATGAGTTTCGTGGCCAGTATTTTCTTCTTCCATCTGATGAACAGTTTCGATAGGAATTGGCAAAAAAAACTGTCTTTCCTTCAGAATATCCCGTCTTTCCTCATCAACCGGTATGCTGGATTCTCTGATTTGAAGGACAATATCTGCAACAGATGTTCCCAGCCAGAATACATGATCTGCATGGTTGATAAAACATACAGGTGTTGTGATGTCTTTTTGAGATAAAACTATATTGGTAATCGTTTCGTCCGGATGAATATGAAGCGCTATCGCATCGTAACCGTTTAGAAGCTGCCGGTTTAAAAGCTTGGCCGACTCTATTTTAGATGGGGATTTTACGCTGATATGCTCCGCATCAATATGGTCTGCCAGATAGAAATGACTAATTTCTGTTAATTCTTCAAGGGAAAGGCGCGTACTTAAAATAGTATGCTTTTTTGAAGAGTCGTTTTTGATCCAGTTATAAAGCAATTTAGAATGTCCGCCCGATGTATAAACTATAGAGCAGATATGAAGTATTTTATTTGTTTTTTTCTGTTTTTTCTGATGAGATGCTGGTGGTAAAATCTTTTGCTGAATTTTGG
This sequence comes from Chryseobacterium luteum, assembly GCF_000737785.1. Classification (GTDB taxonomy): domain Bacteria; phylum Bacteroidota; class Bacteroidia; order Flavobacteriales; family Weeksellaceae; genus Chryseobacterium; species Chryseobacterium luteum. Next base: position 63,812 of record NZ_JPRO01000003.1, read on the forward strand.
CTAAAAGTACTTCCAAAGGCCCGCTCTTGTAATACCCGGAAAAATTAAACCATCCGAAAGAGGCGGTTTTTTCAATATAATTTATACAATCCTCATAAAGCTTTTCTTCAAATAATTTTTGTGCAATCCGGATGCATGATTCGAAATACACCTTATTTGAGTATAATGCCTTTTCTGGATCGTTATGTACATCTTTTTCTGCCAAGCTCTTGCGTTTTTGAACGTTTATTGATATTGATTTTAGAATCATCACCGGAGGAACACGACAGCATTATCAGAATTGAATATTCCTCCGGACTAATTTTGGTAAGTATGATCTCCGCAGTAACCTTTTGTAGTTTTAATCCTTTATGTTGTTTCCGGAATCAGTTTAAAGTATTTTAAAATCAAATTCAGGTCTGATAATTCCCGGAAGAAGTGCAATGTTTTTTCCAAGCTTTACATTTTCAACTTCAAAACCGATTATACTGGGAGCAATATATAACGGAATTCTTTGATCCTCACCGAAAATCAATTTGAAATAATAGTTCCCTGCATTTAATAAATGCTTTGGAAGGGTGAATTCTACACTGTATTCTTTCGCTTCCGAATCATTATTGGTCGTAATTAAAGCTCCTGTATGAAAAACGGGAACCTCTTCGTAGGTTCTGAGCTCAAATGTAGTATCCAGATTGATTCCTGCTCTTGAATTAAAGAATCTTAACTTTATCAGAATCCCGGATTCTATATCTATTAATTCGCCTTGAGCCGGCTCGGCAGAGAATTCAAGGATTCTTATATTTTCATTGCCCATTGCTGTTTCAACAGTGCCTTCGTGTAGATATCTGCTTTGGGTATCAGAGTTTTTTTGGTATTCTACAATAGTATCAAGTATGCTGCCGCTGTAGGTCAGCTGCCCCTGGTTCAGCAATATCCCGGTACTGCAAAGCTCTTTAATGGCCGTCATATTATGGCTCACAAACAAAATGGTTCTTCCTTCACCTTTCGTCACGTCACCCATTTTTCCGAGGCATTTTTTCTGGAAATCTGCATCTCCCACTGCTAAAACCTCGTCGACAATTAAAATTTCAGATTCCAAATGTGCTGCCACGGCAAACGCCAGACGCACATACATTCCCGAAGAATATCTTTTTACCGGGGTATCTATATATCTTTCCACTCCTGAAAAAGCGACAATTTCATCAAATTTTCTTGTGATCTCTTTTCGGGTCATCCCGAGAATGGCTCCGTTGAGAAATATATTTTCACGTCCTGTCATTTCAGGGTGAAAGCCTGTTCCTACCTCCAGTAATGAGGCAATTCTGCCGTTGGTGTAAATTTTCCCGGTAGTGGGTTGCGTTACTTTACTCAGGATTTTCAGCAGGGTAGATTTTCCTGCTCCGTTTCTGCCAATGATGCCTACGGCACTTCCTTGCTCGATTTCAAAGTCGATATCACGAAGTGACCATATGTATTCAGATTCTCCTTTCGTTGTTCTGTCATTAACTTCCCCGATTTTTAAATACGGATCTTCTTTGCCTCTTACTTTGTGCCAGAATCTGTTCAGATCGTGAGAAAGCGTCCCTGTTCCCACCTGTCCCAGACGGTATTGTTTTGATATGTTTTCTGCTTTTAAAGCCAGCATAGTTTAATTGGAATTTAAATTAATAAAAGATGATGGTTCCTAAACGGTGTCCATGAACGTTTTTTCAACCTTATTGAAAACGACAACGCCTATCATCAGAAGGATCAGGATAATCACTGAACTGATTCCCAGCATTGCAGGTGAAAAATCTCCGGCACCGATCCATGCATATTTAAAGCATTCAAAAATACCCGTCAGCGGGTTATAGTATGCCAGCTTTCTGAAAATACCTGTCAGTGCAGATACCGGATAAATGACCGGAGTTGCATACATATACAGGCTTATCCCGAATCCCAGCAACATGCTGAGGTCTTTGTATTTTGTAGTAAGTGAAGAAAAAATCATTCCTACCCCTAAAGCGAAGAAAGCCATAAGAATAATAAGGAATGGCGTGGCAAGAATCCAGATATTCGGGTGAACTTCTCCTTTAATGAGATAGTATACCCAGGCGAGGATAAATAAAAGGAACTGTACCCCAAACCGCATCAGATTGGATATTACGATTGACAACGGTGTTACAAGCCTTGGGAAATAAACTTTTCCGAACATTCCTGCATTTCCTGCAAAGGTATAAGAAGTGGTAATAAGGGATGTGGAAAAATAATTCCAGAGGGTAACTCCTGCAAGATAGAATAAAAGAGGAGGTCCGTCTGTAGGAAGTTTGGCTATTCCACCGAAAATAACCAGGTAGACAATCGTAGTCAAAATAGGATTGATAAAAAACCAGACCGGCCCCAGCACAGTTTGCTTAAAGCTGGAAACAAAATCTCTTTTTACAAACATATAGACCAGGTCTTTATATCTCCAGACCTCTTTAAGCTTCAGATCGAATAAAGAATGATCAGCACCAATCGTCTCTGTCCACTTCTGTTGTGGTTCATTCATTTGTGTAAGTTTTTGCAAATTTAAAATATTTAATTCTTATTTAACTTTTCGATCAGTGAATAATCATTCACATAAAACAGAAAGTAACAACTAATATATTAATATTTGTCATTATGAACAAAAAACTATTAACTGTAAAGCTAATAGTTGTTGAAATTTATAATAAGAATCTTATTTGTTCACGAATTATTTGGGATATTCACTGTGGCAGATTCTTAGAACTTGACCTGCTTACAGTCTTGATTATTGATTCTAAAATTCGTTAACTGCTTTTATAATGGACTGGATCTCCGCCTCTTCTAAAACAGAAGAAATAGGAAGGCTAAGCACTTCATTGTGCATTTTTTCAGTAATTGGGAATGAAAGACCGCTATATTCTTTGTATGCTTCCTGCTTGTGAGGCGGGATAGGATAGTGGATGATGGTACTAATACCTTTTTCCGTTAAATAAGCCTGAAGTTCATCTCTTTTTTCAGTTCTTACTACAAAAACATGCCATACATGCTCATTTTCGTCAGCCGGATTTTCAGGAAGGATGATCTTAGGATTGTTGATTTCAGAGATAAATCTTTTGGCGATTTCTCTTCGGGTACCGTTTTCGTGGCCGATGTATTTCAGCTTTACATCTAAAACAGCAGCCTGAATCTCATCCAGTCTGGAATTTAAGCCTTTGTAAATATTGACATATTTCTGGTTTGAGCCGTAGTTGGCTATAGCGCGTATCGCCTCAGACAATTCTTTGTCGTTCGTAGTTACTGCTCCGGCATCACCTAAAGCTCCGAGATTTTTTCCGGGATAAAAACTGAAACCCGCAGCATCGCCAAGATTTCCTGATTTGATACCGTTCCATTCTGCGCCGATGGCCTGTGCGTTGTCTTCTACGATCTTTAGATTATACTTTGATGCTATATTTTTCAGATCTTCTGAAAAAACAATTCTTCCCTGAAGGTGAACAATGAGAATGGCTTTTGTTTTCGGCGTTATTTTTTCTTCAATTTTTGCAATATCAATATTGTATGTATTGACGTCCGGTTCCACAAAGACAGGGATCAATCCGTTGTCTGATAAAGCCAGAACCGAAGCAATATATGTGTTGGCCGGAACAAGAACTTCATCGCCGGGCTCCATGATACCCAGTTCAATATAGGCGCGGAAGATAAGACGCAGGGCATCCAGTCCGTTGGCCACTCCTAAAGCATATTCTGAACCGATATATGATGCAAGGTTGGTCTCGAAATTTTTAAGCTCGCCTCCCATCAAATACCAGCCGCTGCGGAAAACACTTAAAAGCTTGTTCTCAATTTCTTCCTGATATGTAAGGTTTATTTTTTTTAAATCTAAAAAATTAATCATTTTAGTAACCGTTTTTAATTTTCAATTTTTAAAGCCCTCACTTTCCCAAGGCATATTTCTTGAGAAATGATAAGGTCATAAATAAAGAGATTGATCTGAATTTTGGTTTAAGTTTTAGTATTTCTTTAACCCTTATCTGTCGTCTTTTTAAATTCTTCATAATCTCTGAAGTAATCCTCCTCATCATAAACTTCCGAAGCCAGGCACAACAGGACAGCATTATGCGAAAACTGAATGTCTCTCCATACCAGTTTTGGAATATATAAACCTTTTGTAGGGTGGTCTAAAGTAAAGATTTCTTTGCTGCCATCTTTATCCTCTGTATTAAAGGTAATGGTTCCTGAAACAGCAAATATGAACTGATGTAATGCCTTGTGGGCATGCCCTCCTCTGGTTACATCATGAGGTGTGTAATAGGTCCAGTAGACACGTTTTATCTCAAAAGGAACATTTTTCTGCGTTTCGGCTATGGTTATATAGCCCAGCTGCGATGATCCTATTTTGTCAAATGTGATGATTTGCGGTTTATCGTATTCCATTAATGTTTATAAAAAATTCTTTAAGCCCTCAAAGTTAATTATAAAATTACTATCGGAGTATGTCCTGCTCTTATTATGTAACAGTGCATAAAAATTTACATCAAATAAGTATTCCGGATTAGAGAAAATATGAGATGATCTTGTATTAAAAAACTATCGGCTATAAAGCCAATAGTTGCTGGGATTTATAATAATATAAAATTATTTCCTGACGAGCTGCTTAAGGTATTCGCCATAACCGCTTTTACCATATTTTTCAGCGGTTTCAAGCAGTTTTTCTTCGTTGATGAATTTATTCCGGAATGCAATTTCTTCAATGCAGCCTATCTTGAAGCCCTGTCTTTTTTCAATAACGCTTACGAATTCAGAAGCATCATTAAGAGAATCAAATGTTCCGGTATCTAACCAGGCTGTTCCTCTGTCCAGAACCCCGACTTCAAGTTTTCCTTTTCTTAGATACACATTGTTGACATCGGTAATTTCAAGCTCTCCTCTTGAAGAAGGCTGAATGTTTTTTGCTATCTCCACTACCTCATTATCGTAGAAATATAAGCCGGGAACTGCATAATTCGATTTTGGCTTTAAAGGTTTTTCCTCAATAGAAACAGCCTTGAAATCATCATCAAATTCTACAACACCGTATCTTTCCGGATCGGAAACATGATAGGCAAAAACCACCCCGCCATCCGGATTGGTCTTATTCCTCAGTAAAGTGCCCATTTCAGAACCGTAGAAAATATTGTCGCCCAAAACCAATGCAACAGGATCATTGCCGATGAATTGATCACCCAAAATAAAGGCCTGTGCCAAACCGTCCGGGCTTGGCTGTACAACATACTTTATATTACATCCGATCTGAGAACCATCACCTAATAGTTTGACAAATCCTGCCTGGTCGTGAGGAGTTGTAATGATCAGGATATCTTTAATCCCCGCCAGCAACAAAGTGGAAAGAGGATAATAGATCATGGGTTTGTCGTAAACAGGCATCAGCTGCTTGCTTACGGCGATTGTAAGAGGGTAGAGTCTTGTTCCTGATCCTCCGGCTAATATAATTCCTTTCATATTTTGTGTTTGTTAATTATACTGATTTTCGTAGTATTTTTGATAATCGCCGCTTGTAACATTTTCCAGCCACTCTTTATTTTCAAGATACCAGTCGATGGTTTTTGAAAGCCCTTCCTCAAAAGTCACAGATGGCTTCCAGCCTAAATCTTTATTAAGTTTAGTGGCATCAATAGCATAACGCTTGTCATGTCCCGGTCTGTCTTTTACGAAAGTAATTAGTTTTTCAGAATGGCCTTCAGGTTTTCCTAGTTTGGAATCCATTTGTTTGATTAATTCTTTCACTAAATCAATATTTTGCCACTCGTTGAAACCTCCGATATTGTACGTTTCTCCGGTTTTAGCTTCATTAAAGATCTGATAAATACCTTTTGCATGGTCAATTACAAACAGCCAGTCTCTGGTGTACTTTCCGTCCCCATAAATTGGCAATGGCCTTTCATTGATAATATTTGAAATACAAAGCGGAATTAATTTTTCAGGAAAATGATTCGGCCCGTAATTGTTTGAGCAATTGGATATGATGAACGGCATCCCGTAAGTATTTCCATAAGCCCTCACCAAATGGTCGGAAGCAGCTTTTGAAGCAGAATATGGGGATTGCGGATCGTAAGCCGTAGTTTCCAGAAAGAATCCTGTTTCACCAAGACTTCCATATACTTCATCCGTAGAAACGTGGTAAAACAAATTGTTTCTTTTTTCATCAGGAAATCTTCCATGGGTATGATCAGGATTCAGGGTCCAGAATTCCTTACACAAATTAAGAAGGTTGGCGGTTCCATTTACATTGGTGTTAATAAATGCCATCGGATCCGTGATACTTCTGTCTACATGACTTTCTGCTGCCAGATGCACAACGGCATCGGGATTATATTTTTCGAATACTTTTCTTAATTCTTCAGGTTTTGTAATATCTGCTTTTTCGAAAACATAATTAGGTTCATTTTCAATGTCCTTCAGGTTTTCTAAATTTCCGGCGTAGGTGAGAGCATCAAGATTGATAATGGTGGTGTCAGGATTGTTTTTCACAAATTCTCTTACAACATGAGATCCGATAAATCCGGCTCCTCCGGTAATAATTATATTTTTCATCTATTTATTTTCTATGGTCTTTCTTCCTATACTTTTATAATGAAATCCATTCTGTTCAGTAATTTCCAGCGGATACATATTTCTTCCGTCGAAAATGACTTTATTTTTCATTTTCTTAGCCATCAGTTCAAAATTCGGATTTTTAAATTCAGGCCATTCCGTAGCGATGAATAAGGCGTCTGCATCTTCAAGGGCATCATACATTCCTTTTGCGTAATGTATTTTGTCACCAAGAAGTTTCCGTACATTTTTTTCTGCTACCGCGTCATACGCAGCAATTTTTGCGCCTTTTTCCAATAATAGAGCAATATTGTCCAAAGACGATGCCTCTCTGATATCGTCCGTGTTGGCTTTAAATGCCAGCCCCCACATGGCAATTTTCTTTCCGCTGATGCTGCCTCCGAAGTATTTCTCGATCTCTGAAACCAGAATTACTTTCTGTGAAGTATTTACTTTTTCCGTGGCCTCAAGGATCTGGAAATTGAAATCTTCCTGTATTCCGGATTTTATAAGCGCCTTTACATCTTTAGGAAAGCAGCTTCCGCCGTATCCTATACCCGGGAATAAAAACCGGTGCCCGATTCTGTCATCACTTCCCATTCCAAGTCTTACTTTGTCCACATCGGCACCTACTTTCTCACAGTAATTGGCAATTTCGTTCATGAAAGTGATTTTTACGGCAAGAAATGAGTTGGCTGCATATTTCGTAAGTTCAGATGATTTCTCATCCATAAAGATGATCGGAATTCCTGTATTGGTAAATGGCTGGTAAATCTTAGCCATAATAGTTTTTGCTTTTTCAGAGCTGGCGCCCACGACTACTCTCGAAGGATTCATGGAGTCTTCTACAGCAAAGCCTTCCCTCAGGAACTCCGGGTTGGAAACCACATCAAAAGGAATGTCTGTCTTAGAAGCGATCACTTCTCTTACTTTGTCTGCGGTTCCTACGGGAACGGTGCTTTTATTTACGATGACTTTATATTCTGTCATCATTTCTCCGATATTATTGGCAACCTGGATGACATATGAAAGATCAGCAGAACCGTCTTCTCCCGGTGGCGTTGGTAGCGCCAGGTAAATGACTTCACTTTTGTCTAAAGCTTCTTTAAGGTTGGTGGTGAAAAATAATCTTTCAGATTGGATGTTTCTCAGAAACATTTCTTCAAGGTTCGGCTCATAGATGGGAACAATGCCGTTTTTCATACCTTCTACTTTCTTTTCATCAATGTCAACACAGTATACTGAATTGCCAAGTTCTGCCAGGGTAGTACCTGTAACCAGCCCTACATAACCTGTTCCTACAATTGTTATATTCACAATGTTTGTTTTAAATTTTAGGACAAAAATAATAAAAATACTTTCACCTGTCCGTTTAATTTACTTTAATGGAAATTTAAAGGTATTTACTTGATAACGAACTAGATTTTGCTTTTTTAGAAAAAATGCGTATATTTGCAGAGGATTTACGGGAAAAATGAGAAGGCTTCGGAAGAAAGCCTTTTTTCGTACTGGTAAATCAAGATAATTAATGTATGGAGTTTAGAAAAAGAATTGAAGAATTATTAAACGAATTCCTTGAGACCAGAGAGGATTTGTTTCTTGTTGATCTGAAGATTTCTGCAGGGGATGATATTACTGTGATCCTGGATGGAGATAATGGAGTGACTCTTCAGGACTGCCTTGATGCAAGCCGTGCGATAGAGTTTAATATGGACCGTGAAGAGCATGATTTCAGCCTTCAGGTAATGTCTGCGGGACTAAGCGAGCCGCTTTCCGCTCCGAGACAGTTCAGGAAAAATTTCGGAAGAGAAATAGAAGTATTGCTGAATGATTCTTCCAAAATTGAAGGCGAGCTGGCAAAAGTGGATGATGAAAAAATCACACTTATTTTACGCTACCGGAAACCGAAAGATGTCGGAAAAGGGAAAGTGGATGTGGAGGAGGAAAAAGAAATTCCGTACTCTGAGATGAAAAAAGCATTAGTAGTAATTAAATTTTAAAAGAAAAAAAAATAGATGGATAATATAGCGTTGATTGAATCCTTTGGTGATTTTAAAGACGAAAAAGGGATCAGTAAGATTGATCTTATGGCAATTATTGAAGATTCACTGAAGACCCTTTTGAGAAAAAGATTTGATTCAGACGATCATTTTGATGTAATTGTGAACCCTGATAAAGGAGATTTTCAGATATTTTTAAATAAAACGATTGTAGAGGACGAAATGTCTGAAGATGATGATCTGGAAATTGAGCTTTCTGAAGCTAAAAAAATTGACCCTACTTTTGAAGTAGGTGAAGATTTTACGATGGAAATTCCTGTTGCCCAATTGGGTAGAAGAAATATTCTTACCTTAAAGCAGATCCTGGCTACAAAACTTCAGGAGCATAATAATGCAATGCTTTACGAGCAGTTCAGAGATAAAATCGGGGAAATCGTTATCGGAGAGATCCACCACATCCGTCACAAACATGTGATCTTACTGGATGATGAGGAGAACGAATTCATTTTGCCAAAAGAAAACCAGATCCCGTCCGACTTCTTTAAAAAGGGCGAAAATATCAGAGCTATTGTTGAAACAGTAGATTTTAAAGGTTCAAAACCACAGATTATTATTTCCAGAACTGCACCTAAATTCCTGGAGAAATTATTAGAGCTGGAAATTCCTGAAATCCAGGACGGAACCATCATGCTTAAGAAAGTAGTGAGAATTCCTGGTGAAAAGGCGAAGATTGCAGTAGATGCTTATGATGACAGAATAGATCCTGTAGGTGCCTGCGTGGGAGTGAAAGGATCCAGAATTCATGGGGTTGTAAGAGAGTTGAGAAATGAAAACATCGATGTGATTCAGTGGTCTAAAAACCCTGAAATCATGGTGAAGAGAGCTTTAGGAAATGTTACCATCAACAAGATTGACATCAACGAGGATGCAAACTATGCGTTAGTTTATACTCCGGTTGAAGAAATTTCCAAAGTAATCGGAAAACAGGGACAGAATATCAGACTGGCTTCCTGGTTATCCGGATATGAAATAGATGTTTATAGAGAATCCAGCGAGGATGACGATGTTGATTTGAGAGAATTTAATGACGATATTGAGCAGTGGATTTTGGATGAATTTAAGAAAGTAGGTCTTACTACTGCGAAGTCAGTATTGGATAAGGATACCGAAAGCCTCCTGAATATGGTAGATCTTGAAGAAGAAACCATTGAAGATGTAAAACGTATTCTGAAAGAAGAATTTGAAGATTAAGATTTTAATGAATTTTAATAAACAGTAAAAAGAAATACTTTAATTTTAAGAATTAAAAAAAATAGTAAATAATATAGATGCCAAAAATAAGATTAAATAAAGCGGTTAAGGAATTCAATATCTCGATGTCCAGATTAGTAGAGTTTTTACAGTCAAAGGATTTCGAAGTTGAAAGCAATCCTAACGCTCAATTAGAAGAAGCGGCATATTCTGCATTGGAGGCTGAGTTTGCCAAAGACGGTGAACAACGAAAGGCTTCCCATGAGGTGGTGATCACTAAAGTTCCGGAAGAAAAACTGGAAATTGAAGAAAAGAAAACCCCTGAAGTAATAAGAGCTAAAGCAAACAAACCGGAAACTAGAATTTTAGGTAAAATAGATCTTGAATCTAAAACCCCTGAAGTTGAACAAACTCCTGCAGCCCCAGCACCTGTAGCAGCCCCACCGGTTGAAGAAAAGAAAGAAGAAGTTGTGGCTGAACCGGAAGTTAAAGCAGCTCCTGAAAAACAGGAATTCAAAGTTCTGGATAAAATTGATCTGTCCCAGATAGAATCCAGAAATAGACCTGTAAAAAAAGATAAACCCAAAATGGAGGAGAAAAAAGAAGAGGAAAAACCGGCAGAACCTGTGAAAGAAACTCCAAAACAGCCAGCACCTGTTGCTGAAAAGAAAGCAGAACCTCAAAAACCAGCTGAGCCTGAATCCCAGGAACCTCAGAAAATAGAAACTGTTTATCAGAAGCTTGACGGTCCTAAGATCGTTGGTGAAAAGATTGACTTAACGCAGTTTGCACCAAAACCTGGTTCAGGAGCTAAAAAGAAAAGAAAGAGAATTGAAAAACCCGGAGGTCCAAACCAACAGGGCCAGGGTAACAATCAAAACTCTGGAAATAATAACAATAACCAGGGAGGTCAGAACCGTCCACAAGGACAGGGAGGTCCGGGAGGCAATCGTCCACCAGGACAAGGCGGCCCGGGAGGTAACCGTCCGCCAGGCCCGGGAGGTCAGGGAGGCAACCGTTTTGGAAATAACCAGGGAAGCCGTCCACCAGGTCAGGGAGGCGGATTCAAAAAAGGTCCGGGCGGAAATACCAATAACAGACCAGGGCAAAGAACAATGCCTGTTGAGCTTACCGACGAACAGGTTAAAAACCAGATCAAGGAAACTCTTGAAAAATTAACCAATAAAGGAGGTAAGTCTAAATCTGCGAAACACAGAAAAGACAAAAGAACTTACCGTAGAGAACAGGATGAACGCCAGCAGGAAATTGATGCTCAGGACAGAACGTTAAAAGTAACCGAATTTATCACAGTAGGTGAACTGGCCAGCTTAATGAACGTTTCTCCTACAGAAGTGATCTCTGCTTGTTTCTCACTTGGTGTAATGGTAACCATGAACCAAAGACTGGAAGCTGATACCTTATTATTAGTTGCCGACGAATTTGGATTTAAAATTGAATTCTCAGATGCTGATCTGGAAGAAATAGAATCTGAAGAAGATATGGATACCGAGGAGGATCTTTCTCCAAGAGCACCAATTGTTACAGTAATGGGTCACGTTGACCATGGTAAAACATCTTTACTTGACTACATCAGAAAAACCAACGTTATTGCCGGTGAATCAGGAGGTATTACCCAGCACATTGGAGCATACAACGTAAAATTAGAAAACGGACAAAGAATCACATTCTTAGATACACCTGGTCACGAAGCGTTTACCGCGATGAGAGCCAGAGGTGCTCAGATCACCGATATTGCCATTATTGTAATTGCTGCCGATGATGATGTAATGCCGCAAACGAGAGAAGCAATTTCTCACGCACAGGCTGCAGGAGTACCAATGATTATTGCACTGAACAAAGTGGATAGACCAAGTGCCAATCCAGATAATATCCGTCAACAACTTTCCGGGATGAATATCCTGGTAGAAGAATGGGGTGGAAATGTTCAGGCACAGGAGATTTCAGCTAAGTTTGGTAACAATATGGATGTTCTGTTGGAAAAAGTATTACTTCAGGCGGAAATGCTTGATTTAAAAGCTAATCCCGATAGAGCCGCTCAGGGTGTTGTTATTGAAGCTTCATTGGATAAAGGTAGAGGATATGTTGCTACAATGCTAGTGCAGGCCGGTACCTTGAAGGTTGGAGATTATGTAGTTGCCGGTAAAAACCACGGTAAGGTAAAAGCAATGCTTGATGAAAGAGGCAGAAACCTTAAAGAGGCCGGTCCTTCAATTCCTGTTACTATTTTAGGTTTAGATGGAGCACCGACTGCAGGTGATAAGTTTAAAGTATATTCTGATGAGAGTGAAGCTAAAACTATCGCTAATAAGAGAGAACAGTTGCAAAGAGAACTTTCAATAAGAACTAAGAAGCATACAACACTTGAAGAACTTGGAAGAAGAATTGCATTAGGTGAGTTCAAGGAATTGAATATTATCCTTAAAGGTGACGTGGATGGTTCTGTAGAAGCATTGTCTGATCAGTTACAGAGATTATCTACAGCAGAGATCAATGTCAATATCCTTCATAAAGGAGTTGGACAGATCACTGAATCTGATGTTAACTTAGCCACTGCTTCCGATGCGATTATCATTGGATTTAATGTAAGGGCCGGTGCTAATGCTAAAGAGTTGGCTGATAAAGAAGAAATCGAGATCAGAACATACTCGGTAATCTATGCTGCGATTGATGAGGTTAAAGAAGCCATGGAAGGCATGCTTTCCCCTGAGATCAAAGAACAGGTCATCGGTAATGTTGAAATCAGAGAGGTATTCAAAATCTCTAAAGTGGGTACGATTGCAGGATGTATGGTTCTTTCAGGAAAAGTAACCAGACAGTCTAAAGTAAGAGTACTGAGAGATGGCATCGTTAAATTTGACGGAGAGCTGGAAAGCTTGAAGCGTTTCAAAGATGATGTAAGAGAGGTAACCAAAGGTTACGAATGCGGACTGAACCTCAAAGGCTATAACGATATTGAAGTCGGAGATATTCTTGAAGTTTACGAAGAAGTAGCTGTTAAGAAGAAGCTAAAATAATAGCTTTTAACTATATGAAAACCACTTTTTTATAAAGTGGTTTTTTTTATTTTTAACTGATTTTAATTTATAATGATTCTAAATAATATTTCTATTTTTAGAAAATATATGTTAAATGTTTTTTTTGATATAAAAAAAATACATTTTATGAAATAATAACTAACTATTATTGTTGAATCCTATTTGTTTTGTATGAAATTTAGAGTTTGCATTAAAAAAAACTAACATATATATAGTTAAAAAACTTGCAAGTGTTAATATTTATTAACATATTTGCCCATTAAATATATTAAAATTTGTTAATATGAATGTTAAACTACGTGTATTAAGTGCGGGAGCTCTGTTTTTCTTAGGACAGGCTGCTTTTGCACAAACGACGAAAAAAGACACAGCTACTACTAAAATTGATGAGGTAGTTGTTGTTGCTTTTGGTAAGCAAAAAAGAGAAGCACTTGTTGGTTCAGTTTCAGTTATCGACAAAAAGGTATTGGAAACTCAGCAGCTAACATCCGTTACTTCAGCTATTCAAGGAAGTGTTCCGGGAGTTCAGCTTATTAGTGCGGGAGGTCAGCCTGGAGAAAATCCGCAAATTAAAATCAGGGGTACTGCATCTATTAATGCATCAACTAACCCTTTGATTATTCTTGATGGTGTACCGTATAACGGAAATATAAACTCTATTAGCCAGGATCAGGTTGAATCAATCAACGTTTTAAAAGATGCATCATCTACTTCACTGTATGGGTCTAGGGGTGCGAATGGTGTAATTTTGATTAATACCAAAAAAGGTAGAAAAAATCAAAAACCTCGTTTAGAGTTTTCTGCTCAAACAGGTATTTCTTCACCAGCAGTAAAAATGTATAAGTTTGTTGATGGTGCAAAATATATGGAATTATATTGGGAAGCATTAAGGAACTCTAGAGTGGTAGCAGGAGACGCTCCTGGAGTTGCTGCTACTTACGCGACGAACAATTTGATTCCTAATTTAGGTTACAACCCTCTTGGTGTAAATAATCCAGTTGGTTTGGATGGGAAAATAGTTCCTGGAGCTAAAATGCTTTGGGATACAGATTGGGAGAAGGAAATATTAAATACTGCTTCTGTAAGAAATGACTACAGATTGTCATTACAGGGCGGAAGTGAGAATACAACTTACTTTTTCTCAACAGATTACCTTGATCAAGAAGGTTCAGTAGTAAGTTCTTATTTTAAAAGATTTACAACCAGACTTAACTTAGAAACTCAGGTTAATAACTGGTTAAAGGCTGGGGTTAATACCTCTTTCGGGGTGTCTTCACAAAACTATCCTACTCAGTCAGGAAATTCATTTACTTCTGCAATCCAGTGGATTTATAATGTAGCAAGTATTTATCCTGTTTACAGAAGAGATGAGAATGGGAATATGATGACAGATGCTAAAGGTAATCCTATCTATGATTATGGAGCTAACGGAAACGGTCAAAACCAAAACAGACCGGTTTTCAACAACGAAAACGTACCGGGAGTATTTTATAATAACAAAATCAATAACAAAAGATACGATATTAACTTATCAGGATACCTAGAAGCTGAAATCTTCAAGGGGTTAAAGAATAAACTACAGGTAGGATACCAGATGTATACATTTGACGGATATTCATATGATAACAGTTTGTATGGTGCAGCGGCTAGTGTAGGCGGAAGAGTTACAACTAACAGAGATATTACTCAGACAATCAACTTAACGAACATCTTGAACTATCAAAAGTCATTCGGAGATCACAACTTCAATATCGATGGGATCTTTGAATCTTACCAGTTAGATTATTCTCCAATCGGGGCGCAGACAACAGGTTTCCTACCTGATGTTTACTATCATTCTGGATCTACTAAACCGGAAAGTGTTTATGGAAATTTATCTAAAGACAGAATTGTTTCTGTTTTAGGAAGATTAGCCTATAACTATAAAAACAAATATTTCATTGAAGGATCTTACAGAAAAGATGGATCATCAAGATTCTCTGCAGATACAAGATGGGGTAGCTATTACTCAATCGGTGGTTCTTGGGTAGCTTCAAAAGAAGAATTCTTTAAAAATAATGCAGTTACTTACCTTAAATTCAGAGGTTCTTATGGTGAACTTGGAAATAATGGTACTTTAAATGCACAAGGAGCTGCGAACTCTGAAGGTGCTACTTCTTCAGAATTTTTCCCTTACGTAAATGGATATGGTACAGGATATTCCAACCTGGACCAGGCGGGGATTTATATGTTGAATACTAGATACCCTGGTTTAACTTGGGAAACTACTTCTTCATTAAACGTCGGTGTTGATTTGGAATTATTCAAAAGAGTAAATGTAACGGTAGATTATTATAAAAAAGCATCTGTTGATCTATTATATCCTAAACCACTTTCTCCTTCAGTAGGATTCTCTTCAATCCTTCTTAACACAGGAAAAATTGAAAATTCTGGTTGGGAATTTGGAATCAACTCTACCAATATTAAGAATGATAATATTACATGGACTACCAATCTTAACTTCTCATTTGATAAAAATAAAATTACAGAACTTGAAGGTGGTAATTTTGTAAGTGGAACAAAAAGATGGGAAGTTGGAAGAAGTTTATATGATTTCTGGATCCAGGAATATGCTGGGGTAGATCCAAACGATGGATTTATGATGTGGTATCAGGACGTTAAAGATGCAGGTGGTAATGTAACTGGTAGAAAAACAACCAAGGTATATGCAGATGCAACAAGATACTTCAATGAGAAAAGTGCATTACCTGACATTCAGGGTGGTTTCTCAAACTATTTTAAATATAAGGCATTCGATTTAAATTTCTTATTTAACTATAGTTTTGGTTCATATATCTTGGATACTCAATATGCAAACCTGCTTGTGGCAGATAGTCCAGGAAGGCAAATTTCTGCGGATATTGACGGAAGATGGCAGAAGCCTGGTGATATCACTGATATTCCAGTTTTACTTTCAGCACAAAATGACTTTAGTAGTTCTTCAACAAGATGGTTGTTCAAAAATGATTATATCAGATTGAAAGCTATTACTCTAGGATATAATATTCCTCATCAGTATGTGGAGCAACTTGGTATAAGTGATCTTAGACTATATGTACAAGCTGATAACCTTTGGACATGGCAGTCTCATAAAGGGATTGACCCTGAGCAGTCGTTTGCAGGAACAGTAAATAATAGATCATATAACCTTAAGACGATCTCTTTTGGATTTAAACTAGGGTTCTAATCTTTCTAAATTTAATTAACAATGAAAAAAATAATTTTAATAATAGGTGTAGTAGCTTCTTCTCTTGGAATGACGAGCTGTTCAAATGACTTTTTGGATGAGCCTACTGCTACAGACATGGTTAGTGAACAAGTGGCATTTGGTTCTAGAGAGGGAATTACTGCTGTTATGGCAGGGATAATTAGACAGTCAAGAGGTCAATATACCAATGTAGATACAGCAAACCTTGGATCTATTTTCTTTACCAGATCTCTTAAAGGAAACGACCTTATCCAGTCTAATAACTGGTTTGGAAGTGATTACGAACAGATCAATAGGGAACCTACCTATAGAAGAACCCTATTTACATGGCAGTTTCCTTACGAGCTGGCAAGTAGATTCACTCTATTTATTGAAGGAGTACAGAAAAGTACAGCTGATATTACAGAAGAGGAAAGAAATGCTTTCTTGGCACAGGGATATGCATACCGAGCTTTTTATTATTTCCAGCTAGGTTTAGAATTTCAGCAGACTTATACTTATGATCCTAACTTACCGGCACCTCCTATATACAAAGAAGGAGGATCTCTTGAGGGTAGACCAATGTCTACAATGAAAGAGTTCTATGAATTTATTTTATCTGATTTACAAAAGGCTGTTGACCTGGGTTCAGAAGATAGGATAGATAAATCTTATATGAACAAGGAAGTTGCTTACGCATTACAGGCACAGGTATATCAGGTAATGGGTAACTGGGCTAAAGCTGAAGTAGCTGCTCATAATGCTTATGGAGGAGATCCCGCTGATGTACTTAACGCAGGTCAGTACGGAGGTGGATTTAATGATATGGATAATGATGAATGGATTTTTGCATCACCCCAAAGTGATGATCAGTCTGCTTATTATTACACTGCTATATTCCCTTTTACAGATTTTACAACAACAGGATATAGAACAACCTATGTGAATAGTAATTTTGTGAATCTTTTCTCCAATACAGATGTTAGAAAACTATTTACTAAAATGCCTCAAAATGACTGGAGATCTTACACTACTACTAAATTCAAATTTAATTTTGGATCTGATGTACCAATCATTAGAACTCCTGAAATGATCTTAATTGAAGCTGAAGCTATGCTACAACAAGGAAGAGATGCTGATGCTCATACTTTGTTATATGCATTACAAAAGAATAGAGATGCGGCTGCAGTGAAATCTACAAATACAGGTGCTGCTTTGCGTGAAGAAATTCTTGTTGAAAGAAGAAAAGAACTGTATGGAGAGAATGGTGTTGAATGGTTCGATGCTAAGAGATTAAGACGAGGAATTACAAGATCTTCTAATCACAGAACGGTTGTAAATCTTACTCCGGATGATAAGAGGTTTGTACTGAAAATACCTCAGGCAGAAATCGATGCGAACCCAAATATCGATGAATCGGTAAACATTGGTAAATAAGTTATAATTATCATAATATACACCCCTGCTCAAAGCAGGGGTTTTTTATTTCCTTTTATTTCTTATTTTTGCCTTACAATAAAGAATAATGAAGTACATCCTTTTTATAATAATCTTCTTCGGTATTATTGCCAGGGCTCAGGTCGTTAATAAAACAGATATTAAAAGCCCGCAAACAGAAGAAGATACCCTTGTCATAGACTCAGGTAAAAAAGATTCCCTGAAAATTTTTAAACCTACCATTAATGATTATCAGTATCAGACTCAGTTTTCTGAAAAGAAGTTTTTTGATACTGTGATGACTTTTGATAAGACGCATATCTTTTCACAATATAACAATACAGACAACTTTGGAAGAGCTCAGGTGGCAAATATTGGGGCAGGATTCAATCCTTTGATTTATGAAGTAAATCCGGAACAGAACCTGTCTTTACTTCCTTCCAACAAAGCATATATGATCATCGGAGCTGATGACGTAAAATACTATGACGTAAAAACACCTACTGCCGCCTTCATTTACCATACAGCCATGAAAAATGGAGCAGCATTGAAATCTACCTATACTCAGAATATCGGGAAAAGATTCAATTTTGCTCTTGAGTATATGGGGCTTCGTTCCCAGGGATTTTACAGAAATTCATTAGCTTCCAATAACAATACTCTATTTTCAGGGCATTACATTTCCAAAAGTGGAAATTATGAATTGTTCGCTCATTATCTTCATCAGAATGTCAATAACCAGGAAAGTGGGGGGATCACAGAAGATAATCTCTTTCAGAGTGGTGACAGCAACTATAAAAACCGACAGAACGCCCAGGTTAATCTGGCTTCATCAAGCTCTCAGTATTCATACAGAAGATATTATTTGAGCCATCAGTTTACGCCATTCAATTCAGAAAAATTTCCTTTCAGCATAAGACATACACTATCTCATCAGGGGAATAAATATTTTTATAATCAGGGAGCAGCAGAAACCTATTGGTATGATAACGTTTCGGAATTAACGAACGGTTTTCCCCTTACCACAAAAAAATATTCAGATAACTTCAGCAATACCGTAAGTCTTGTTTTTAATAATGAGAAATTCAAGCTTGACGGAGGAGTACGTTATCAGATGCTGAAATTTGGAGTGAGAGATATTGCTACAGTCAACGGAACAACGCTTCCGGGTGAACTTAAAGAAAATAGAATTGGAGCCGTAGGAAACCTTCAGGTAAAGCTTTGGGATAAGTTCCAGCTGAAGTCCTTTCTGGAATTTTCAAACGGAAGCCAGTTCGGAAGCTATCTGAGAACAGCCAATAATATAAAGTTTGAGCCGATAAAAGATTATTTCGTGAATGCCAAAGTGAACTTCCAGAGTTCATATCCTTCATTTAATTATCTTTTAAACACTTCTGTTTACAATAAATACAATTACTATCTGGAAAACGCCAAAAACCAAACGGTAACAGAAATTGGAGGAAGTATCAACCTGAAATGGTTCAAAACAGAAATTTTCGCCAACTATTTCAGGATAGATAATTACACTTATTTCAATGCTGACGGAGCTCCGGCACAGAGCAGCAACTCACTGAACATTTCCCAGATCGGGGGAGATGCTACATTCAGTTTCGGAAAATTCCACCTGAATACAAGACTTCATTTCCAGAATGCGCTGACCAATAAAGAGCTTCTTCCAATGCCAGGTTTCATAGGAAGAGCCAATTTCTTCTTCCAGAGCCAGGCATTTAAAAAAGCAGCCGAAATCCAGGCAGGTTTGAAAATCTATTATTTCTCAAAATTTGCCTCAAGAGATTACTTCCCGATTTTAAACGAATACATTCTGCCTAATGCAGATTCATTCTCCATCGGCGGACAGCCTATTGCCGATCTTTATATTAATATGAAGGTGAAAAAAATGTTCTTCTATGTAGAAGGCCAGCAGATAGGAACCGTTATTTCCAGCAATAAAGCATACGCATTTCCACATTATCCTGTTTACGATTTTAGGCTGAACATCGGAATTGTGTGGTATTTGTTCAACTAAAAGCAAAACAGCGTTGAAAACAATAAATAAGATATCATTTAACGATATAGAAAGCATTCCTCAATTGGTAAAAGATTTTCTGAATCAAAAAATTGAGGGCTTTGAAGACAATACCTTTTCTTTAGATCACTTTAAAGATCAGATTCATCTCAAACAGAATTCGTTTACACAGGATCAAAGGAATATCCTCTCTGATGTACTGGAAAAACAGCTTTCAGGTCTTACACTTTCCTCAATACAGAAAGAAAACCTGGAAAACCTGAAGTCACCCAATACATTTACCATAACCACCGGACACCAGCTAAACCTGTTTTCAGGTCCTGTTTTCTTTGTCTATAAAATTTTGCAGACCATTAAAACATGTACTTATCTGAAAGAAAACTTTCCGGACTTTAATTTTGTTCCCCTCTACTGGATGGCGTCGGAAGACCATGATTTTGCCGAGATCAATCACTTTAAAACAGAACATAATTATTATGAGATCAACGAAAAATCCGGCGGACCGGTAGGCAGAATTACCATCAGTGATACCTTTTTTATTTCAGAGTTTGAAAAAGAATTTAAAGATTCCGTATTCGGTACAGAACTGATCCTGATGATGAAAGAAGCCTATAAAGTGGGAAATACACTCACAGAGGCTATTAAAATCTTGGTAAACAGACTTTTTTCTGAATTTGGATTGCTCATTGTCGATGGCGACTCCAAAGAACTTAAAAACCAGATCAAAGATATTTTCAAAGATGAGCTGCTGAACTTCAGCCTGCAGAAAAACTCAAAGGAAAAAGTAGATTTTCTGACAGAGAAATATGGAAAGGTCCAGGTGAATCCCCGTGATATTAACCTTTTCTATCTTTCTGAAACCAGAGACAGAATCGACTTTGACGGAGAAAAATATAATATAGTAGATACCGGTAAAAAATTTACAGAGGAAGAAATACTTCAGGAACTGGAAAACCATCCCGAAAAATTCAGTCCTAATGCTTTAATGCGTCCGGTTTATCAGGAAAAAGTGCTTCCCAACTTAGCTTACATTGGAGGGAATGCTGAAATCATGTACTGGCTGGAGCTTAAAGACTATTTTAAATCGATCGGAATTCCATACCCTGTTTTGATTCCAAGAAATTCCATGCTTTTCATTAAAGAAAAAACAGTTGGAAAAATTGAGAAACTGGATCTTAACATTCAGGACTTTTTCGAAAGCTTCACGGCCATTACCAATCAGAAAATTCTCAAAGACAGCATTGTAGCATCGCTGCTTGAAGAAAAAGAAATACTTTTAGAGAAAAATTTCTCTGAACTGAAGGCTGTAGCAGAAACTACGGAACGCTCTTTCGGAAATATGGTAAAGGCAGAAGAAGTAAGGCAGTTGAAATCATTTAAGAGAATGAAAAAACGTCTGCTGCATGCAGAAAAAATAAAGCAGAGTGAATTGCTTGAAAGGCTGGAGAATCTTTTTTTAGATGTTCATCCTCTAAAAACATGGCAGGAAAGAATCTATAATTTCAGCGTATTCTTTTCAGACTACGGCTATTCATGGCTTGAAAATTGTTGGGAAGAGATGGTGGTTCAAGAATCCAAATTAATAATTGTTGCCATTTAATTTTAAAGAAGTATTTTTGTAAATTATAATTATCGAATATGATAAAAAGGTTTTTTATTTTGTCCAGTTTATGTATGGTTTTGGGAGCATCTGCTCAAAACTCACACACCGTTGTAAAAGGAGATAACCCTTATAATATTGCAAAAAAATACGGAATTACTGTAGATGAACTGTTAAAGCTGAACCCAAAATTCAAAGACGGTAAGCTGGCAATAGGAGATGTGGTTACGGTGAAAGCCGAAAAGCCTGCTGCTCCGGTTTCCAAACCTGCAGTCGCAGAAAAAGCAAAACCAAATCCTTCAGGTGCCCAGGTTGGAAAAATCATCCTGCAGCCTAAGCAGACCATTTACGGAATTACAAAACAGTACCGTATTTCTGAGACAGATCTGAGAAAATTGAATCCAGAGCTCGATGGTCATATGAAAATCGGGGATGAGATCATTTTACCACTGGACAGTATTAAAAAATATGGAGGAGATCAAGTAAGTATAGATCCTAAACCGGCGGAACCTCATAGTGGGATTCCGGCAACTTCTTCTGTAGAAGGAGAGCTTTATATGATCCAGTCAAAAGATAATTATTACAGAATTACAAAACAGTTTGGGATCAGCCAGCAGGAACTTTTTGCTTTAAATCCCGGATTGGAAGAAAAAGGTCTTAAGCCTGGGGAAACCATTAAAGTAAAAAAAACAAATACGGATGCAGCTGTGGTTTCCGAACCCGTAAATCCGAAAACAAAAATAGATTCCGGTAATGAAAAATCTACAGCAACTGTAACTACAGTAGTTGACGATTATGTTACCTATACCGTTCAGCAGGGAGACACCGTGTTCTCTATTGTAAACAAATTCGGAGTTTCAATCGATGAACTGATCGCTTTGAATCCTGATCTTTCCAAAGGACTGAAAGCAGGAATGGTCTTAAAAATCAAAAAACAGGACCCTGCTTATGTAAAGAAAAACGGAGATGCATTGAGCGTTGTTTTAATGCTTCCTTTCGGATACAGTACCAACGAAACCCAATACAGGGCAATGGCACTGGATTTCCTTACCGGGGCTAAACTGGCTATTGAAAGAAATGCCAGAGGCGGACAGAAGCTGGATATTAAAATTGTAGATTCAGGGAATGAAGCCTCATTCAAAAATTCAATGACCCAGATCAATCCGGATAATACAGACCTGATCATCGGTCCCTTCTTTAAATCCAACGTGATTGACGTTCTTGATTTTACAAAGAATCAGAAAATTCCGGTTGTAGCTCCTTTTGCCAACTCTCCGGAACTGTACAATTATAACAACCTGATCATCGTTGAAACCAATGATCAGACGTACGCAGAGAAAATTGTAGAAGAAGTAAAAGCTGTTTATTCAAATCAGAAAATATATGTAGTGGCAGATACCAAAAAAGAAATTGCAAACTACATTAAAGGAGGTCTGGAGAAAGCGGTTAAAAATCCGAATATCATTATCGTTAACTCTCCCACGGAGATCCAGCTGGATCAGAATATGATGACAGGACAATCCGCTCCGGTTATTGCAATTCTTGCCAGTGATAATGATGCTGCCGGAGAAGCTTTTGCCAATAAAACCATTGCTCTTTCCAAAGAAGTACAGGGAATAAAAGCCTTCAGTATCTACTATTCTCCTGTTTTCGAGAAAAAAGTAGACGATCTGAGCCAGGCAAGCCTTGTCTATCTGATGGACAGAAAGATCAATGCAGACGGGAATTTTGAGAAAGAAATACTGGCCGCTTATAAAAGCAAGTACTGCAAAATACCTCCAAAATATGCAATCGTAGGTTTTGATGTTGTGAATGATATGCTGACGAGAGAAAACAAAAAAGGAGAGATCTTTAAACAGATGAATAAAGTTCAGACCCAGCTTGCTACCAAGTTTGAATTTGTAAAATCTAAAGCAAACGGGGCTTACGTAAACACCGGATACCGTGTGATCAGATTAGTCCCTTAACCGATTTAGGCCTTTTTTAAAGGAATATTTTTAACATTATCTTTATATTTGCATAATATTTAATTCAATACATGAAAGCACTTGTATTTCCTGGGCAGGGTTCTCAGTTCGTAGGAATGGGAAAAGAATTGTACGATTCTAGAAAAGACATTAAGGACTTGATGGAATCTGCCAATGAAATTTTAGGTTTCGATATTCTTTCGTTGATGTTCAACGGTACGGATGGAGATCTTAAGAAAACAGAGGTTACCCAGCCTTCAATCTTTATACATTCAGTAGCTGCTTTAAAAGCAGTGAACGGTCTTGGAGCCGAAATGGTTGCAGGGCATTCTTTAGGAGAATTTTCAGCCTTAGTAGCCAATGGAGTTTTATCCTTTGACGATGGTCTGAAACTGGTATTCGAGAGAGCAAAAGCAATGCAGGAAGCCTGTGATGCCAATCCAAGTTCTATGGCTGCCATTTTAGGTCTTGAAGACGCTAAGGTGGAAGAGATCTGTGCACAGATCAGCGGTATTGTGGTGCCTGCCAATTACAACTGTCCCGGACAATTGGTAATTTCAGGAGAAACCTCTGCAGTAGAGGAAGCCTGTGTAAAGCTTAAAGAAGCGGGAGCAAAAAGAGCACTCTTACTTCCGGTAAACGGAGCATTTCACTCTCCACTCATGCAGCCGGCACAGGAAAGACTGGCAGCGGCGATTGAAAAAACAAAATTCAGAAAAGCAACTATCCCCGTATATCAGAATATTACGACTACAGCAGTGATCAATCCCGAGGAGATCAAACAAAACCTGATCGCCCAGCTTACAGGTCCTGTAAAATGGACACAGTCTGTTCAGAATATGATCAAAGACGGTGCATCCAATTTCGTAGAAGTAGGTCCTGGAAAAACGCTTCAGGGGCTGATCAAGAAAATTGATGCTTCCGTAGATGTTGCTTCTGCAATCTAATTAAAAAAATATGAGCGGAATATTTTCACCGGGAAAGCTTATGCTTACTTCAGAATATTTCGCAATAGACGGAGCTCTTGTCCTGGCGGTACCCACTAAGCTTGGACAAGAGTTTTTCTTTGAAGAAAACGATGATGAAAGATCCCTGATCTTTTGGGAAGCCCATCATCAGAACAAATTATGGTTGAAGGCTGTCATTGATTATAAAAACTGGCAGATCCTCGAAACCAATCTTCTTTCAGGCGCTGAATTCATTCTGAAAACCCTAAAAAACGTTCAGCAGCTTTCTGAAACCAAATTCAGACATCATTTTACTTATCATCTGAAGACCAATCTTCAGTTTCCTGCAGATTACGGATTGGGCAGCAGCTCTACTTTAATGAATAACCTTGCGGAGTGGGCGGATGTTGATCCTTTCCATCTCAACAGTATTAGCCTGGGAGGAAGCGGTTATGATATTGCAGTTGCCAAAGAGAAATCCGCTGTTCTTTTCCAGAGCCAGCCCCAAATCAGTTATAAGAAAGTAGATTTCAATCCGCCGTTTAAAAATGAACTGATTTTTATTCATTTAAATCAGAAGCAGGACAGCCGGGAAGGAATCCGTTTTTACAAGTCAAAACAAAAGTCCCAAATCCTCATTGATGAATTTTCGGATATCACAAAGAAAGTTTTATTATGCAGTGAATTGGAAAATTTTTCTCAACTGCTGGTAACTCATGAACAGAAAATTTCAGAATTCCTTGAAATTTCCACAGTTAAGGACACATTTTTCCCAGACTGTCCCGTTTTTGTCAAAAGTTTGGGGGCCTGGGGTGGAGATTTTGTAATGAGTGCTAAATTTCAGGGTTATCATGACTATTTTTGGGGAAAAGGTTTCAATACTGTTTTTGAATGGTCTGATATAATTAATTTATAATCAGTAATTTACAGCTCTTTTTTTTTATTTGTCATTCTGACTTATATCATTATATTTAAACCACCTTTAACAAATAATTAATATTAATTTTGTTGAACCCAATAAAGAAATAGAAAATATAAGTAAAATGAAACACGCTAAAATCATCCAGGATTTAGAAAAATTAGGGATTAAAGGAAATTATGAGGTCGTCTATAACCCGTCTTACGAAGAGTTATATCAGGCTGAAATAGCTCCTGAAAATCAAGGCTTTGAGAAAGCTGAACTTACAGAATCCGGTGCAGTATCAGTAAAAACCGGAATTTTCACAGGTCGTTCACCTAAAGACAGATATATAGTTCAGGATGATGTTACAAGAAACACAATTTTCTGGGATGGGAAAGTAAATCTTCCTACTACAGCGGAAAACTTTGATTCCTGTAAAGGATTAGTGGTGAACCAGCTTTCTGAAGCTAAAAAAATCTATGTAGTTGATGCTTTTTGTGGTACCAATACAGATACAAGGCTAAAAGTAAGGTTCATCGTTGAAGTAGCGTGGCAGGCGCATTTCGTTACTAATATGTTTATCCGTCCGTCTCACTATGAGCTTGAAAACTTCGGGGAGCCGGATTTCACAGTAATCAACGGTTCCAAAACAACCAACCCTAATTGGGAAGCTCAGGGACTGAATTCTGAGAACTTCATCATGTTCAACCTTACAGAAAAGTTACAGATCATCGGAGGTACCTGGTACGGCGGTGAAATGAAGAAAGGAATGTTCGCGATGATGAATTACTACCTTCCATTGAAAGGAATGGCTTCTATGCACTGTTCTGCCAACGTAGGTGAAGAAGGTGATGTAGCTCTTTTCTTTGGTCTTTCAGGAACAGGAAAAACAACTTTATCTGCAGATCCGAAAAGATTCCTGATCGGAGATGATGAGCACGGTTGGGATAACAATGGGGTATTCAACTATGAAGGAGGATGTTATGCTAAAGTAATCGACCTTTCGGCAGAAAAAGAACCGGATATTTTCAGAGCGATCAAAAGAGATGCACTTCTTGAAAATGTAGTGGTAAACAACGGAATCGCTGACTATACTGACGGCTCTATCACAGAAAATACAAGAGTATCTTACCCAATTTACCATATCAACAAGATTGTTCTTCCTTCCAAAGCAGGACACGCTAAAAAGATTGTTTATCTTTCCGCTGATGCATTCGGAGTATTGCCTCCTGTTTCTATTTTGGATGATGATCAGGCACAGTATCACTTCCTTTGCGGGTACACTTCCAAACTGGCGGGTACAGAAAGAGGAATCACTGAACCTGAACCGTCTTTCTCTCCTGCATTCGGAGAGGCGTTTCTTACCCTTCATCCAACCATGTACTCTAAAACATTGATCGGGAAGATGAAAGAGCACGGTGCTAAAGCATATTTGGTAAACACAGGATGGAACGGAACCGGAAAGAGAATTTCTCTGAAAGATACAAGAGCAATCATTGATGCAATCATTGACGGTTCTATTGAAAACGCACCTAAAACTCAGGTTCCAATCATGAACCTTGAAATTCCTACACAGCTTCCGAATGTTTCTGAAGGCATCCTGGATCCGAGAGAAACTTACAGCAATGCTGCAGAATGGGAAGAAAAAGCAAGAGATCTTGCCGCGAGATATATCAAAAACTTTGAACAGTACTGCGATACAGAAGAAGGGAAGAAATTAATTTCTTCAGGACCTCAGCTTCAGCAGCAGACAACTTAATACAACAAAAGCCTCATCACTGATGAGGCTTTTTTATTTAGGTAAGCTCCGGTATTTTCGATTAAATATCAGTCTGTAAAATCAGCGGAAAATAAAAATCAGGATTGTAAGCTTAATAATGCTAGTCTGTACCCATCCATTCCAAAACCCGATAATACGGCATCTGTATTAGCTGCCGTTACAGACTTCTGCCGAAACTCTTCCCTTTTGTAAATATTGCTGATATGCACTTCCACTTTCTGTTTCTGAATATTCTTTAAACAATCGGCAATCGCATAAGAATAATGCGTAAAAGCTCCAGGATTGATCACCAGTGCATCAAAATCATCTTCCTGAAGACGGTTGATAAGCTCTCCTTCTATATTCGACTGATAATATTTTATTTCGTGAGAAGAGAATTCGGACTTTAATTTCTCCAAATATATTTCCATAGAAATATTCCCGTAGATCTCCGGTTCTCTTGTGCCTAAAAGATTCAGGTTGGGTCCGTTTACAATTAAAACTTTCATTCTATAAATTTAAAAAGTTTAGTTGGATTATGCAGCTTTTTTTGCATTAATGAGAGTTTTGGTTCATTACGTTATATGTAATGATATAATCGGAAAGTTATTGCCAGGGCTTTATGGCAGATACTTTCTACGATTATTTATTGATAACAGATTACCACTCCGTACGGAACTAAAGACAGTGGACGGAAGAGGACACTATATCTTTAATTTTCCCGATCAGACTGCTTTTGCCCCGAACAGTAAGTATTATCTGTTTAGTATTCCGCAAAAGGAGGTGGAGAATAACCCGAATTTGTAGTTTTAATTGGATTTGATTTTGAAAAAGCTACGATATTAAAACATCGTGGCTTTGTCATATTCTAATTAGTTTTCGCATCACGGATTATTATAAACTTCATAAATTAAAGGAATTTTATTTGAATATATTTGTCCTGTAAATATTGAACTTGTTTCTCCTTTGTGTCCTAATACTTTAAGATATTTAGAAATAATCTCATTAGGATTCTGTAAACTTATCTGAAAGAAATAAGTAGATTTATTTTTCAGATTAAAATATCTTCCTCTATAATAAGGGAAATCAATTTGGGTAATAAATGTTTTTTCTTCTTTGGGTTTTAGAGTTATTGTCTTTTTCGAAATTCTATAAGCGATTTTCATTTCATAGTCGTCAAAAGTTTTCCCGAATCGTTTATGAAAGTCCCGAAATTCTTTGGTATTTGTATCTTCTTTTTCAGAATAAATATTGCTGCCACCTCCAAAAGAGAGCATAGGGTTCAGTAATGTATTATTTTCATAAACATAATAATCAGGTAATCCTATAAAAAAGGGTTCTACTACATATTCGTCAGCCTCATTAAATTTTGCAGAATCTAAAATTAGCAGGTAGGTTTTGTTTGAATTATTTGTTATTGTATATGCAATATTGTTCCGATCATAATAAGAACCCTTTTTTATGGTATCATTTACGATTTTTATTTCGAGGTCATTTTGACCAAAACAATAATTGAAAAATAAAAAGATTAAAATGGTTAATAAAAATTTCATAAGTAATTTTTAGTATGATTTTTTTGGTGTATAGTTAATTTTATAAACGGTTCTAAGTTCATTTAATATACCCAAAAATCTTTAGGTATAAACTCTTCTAATTTAGAAATATCAACCTTCTCACTTTGCCAAAAGTGTTCAATTTTCATAAGTCTATCCAGATCTTTCCATAAGATCATCCTTCCCAAAATTTCCGAATAATATGTAGCAATATCTATTCTTATTTTTTCAATTCCTACATGATATTTTTTGATATCTGAATGAAGTGCTTCATCAAATTCAATTTTTTGGTTTTAGTCTATTAAATAAGGACTTTTCTTCAGGTATAAAATTGAAATTTTTAAAGTCAGTTTTAGGTAAATGAAAGCTACTAATAAGATATTGAGCTACTTTAGATGGTGCCATGATATTTTTAAAATAGCTTTGTAACTCATCCCAAGTAGTCCATCTGTTCCTGTCGAGAGAGAGGTTGATTAATCGAAGATAAGCATACAAAAATAGTAATTGCGAATAATTTATTTGAACTTTTTTCATGATAAAAATTAAAACTGTTTTTCCAACGATTAAAAAGTTGATTTCGTTTATTTATCTATTTTTTGAATAAAGTATTTAAATATCCTCCATCTACCTTAAAACCACCAAAGGGAACTCGAGGACATTAATTTTTCAAGATGATATTTTTACAATAGAAGGTCATCGAATCTTCAGCAATAGCTACTTTATATGTAACTCCATCTATTTGTGCAGACGATAAATCTTCTATAATTATAGAAGATTTGTCTGAACAAAAATAGTAATCTGAGTTTATATTAATACTAGATACTTTGTCAAAAAGTATCGCTTTTATACCAAACTCCACCGAATTAACTTTTATAAGTATCTCCAAATCACTATTCAAAATGGTGAAATTCTCAATAACAATTTCGAGAATCTTGAAATGACTATTTAATATCTCAATTATATTTTTCATAATTTACTTTTTTGTTTACTATCCCAAATTGCTGCTCTTCTCTAATAATTGGAATCAAATTTCTTCACAATTAATTATTACACTGTTTAATTCTTTATCGGTGAGATTATCTAAACCAAATGTAAAAAGACATTCGTTTTGTTCTGAAAAGTAAACATAATTATTTGTGAAATCCTGATCCCCACTTAAATTATAATTATATGGTTTGCCATTAAATAAAAGTTCAAACCATTTTTTATCATTTGTACTATTCACATAGGGAAATTTACTTAACAGATTATTATAAGGTTGATTCTCAAAATAACACAGTCTAATTCCGACAATCTCTGACTCAGAGAATCTGAGCCAATCAAAGAAACCTATAAAACCTTCATTTTCCTTTGAATTATAATCCTTATGGAAAAAGGAATTTTTAATTTTTATAATATCAGGTGATATTAATTCCTTTAAATAATAAAGTTTAAATGTATTTTCTAAAAAAAGTATGATTAGCATATGTTAACGTTTCAAAGTTCATTTAATATACCCAAAAATCTTTAGGTATAAACTCTTCTAATTTAGAAATATCAACCTTCTCACTTTGCCAAAAGTGTTCAATTTTCATAAGTCTATCCAGATCTTTCCATAAGATCATCCTTCCCAAAATTTCCGAATAATATGTAGCAATATCTATTCTTATTTTTTCAATTCCTACATGATATTTTTTGATATCTGAATGAAGTGCTTCATCAAATTCAAATAAGAGCTTGCAGCAATATAAAACTTCATTTTGTTTTAGTGAGAATGTTTTAAATACAATAGGTTTTAGTCTATTAAATAAGGACTTTTCTTCAGGTATAAAATTGAAATTTTTAAAGTCAGTTTTAGGTAAATGAAAGCTACTAATAAGATATTGAGCTACTTTAGATGGTGCCATGATATTTTTAAAATAGCTTTGTAACTCATCCCAAGTAGTCCATCTGTTCCTGTCTAATGAAAGATCAGTAAGCCGTAGATAAGCATACAAAAATAATAATTGTGTATAATTTATTTTTCTAATATAGACTCACAATGTTCTTTAAAAAAATCACTGCCTCCTGCTTTTTTTTAACATAAAAATAGGAAACATTCCATTTTTATGATATTCTGTTGATAGTCCATATAAATTAGAAATAAATTTATTCATATTTTCATCAATTATTTCTTTACCAATCGTTTCATCTTTTATTGAATTACTATTACAATTGATAAAAAAAAGCAGTAGAAATATAAGTTTCAGATTTCTAAAATTTCCAGCCATATTTGTATGATAAATTAATTGTTTCTTGATTTATTCCTGTAACCGTTCCAAATGTTTTCATTTCCCAATAACCTCCATAGTCTTTTTTTTTCACTTATTATCGGGGGCATCAGATGATAGAATATTGTAGGCTCTTCCCCAATGTACAAATTCGTGCAGTACTGTCACCGCTAATCTATTTTTACTTCCGACAGCTTCGTTTTTAATCATTAAAGCATTTCTTTTCCTTCTTGATCAAGCTTATCAATAATGGTAGTATTAGTAAAGCCATTATAATGCTCGTTTTCATATTTTGAAAGCCACTCATTTAATCTTTGTTTAATTAATAAACTTAAACCTAAATCTTCTGTGGCTATATAGCCTCCTTCATATTTATTTCTAATTCTATACCGCTTAATGCAGCATCTATAACTATATATTTCATTGTTCTGCAGAAGGAAGTAGGTAATAATCCAAAACTATAATAATTTAAATTTGATTTTTTAGCCATCATGTAGTGATGTGTTTTTTTTGGAAGAAATGTTAGTAAAAGTTCTGAATGGATTTTTAACGAACTTAGAATTATAAAGAAGCCTGCTTCGAATTTGCTAATTATTTTTTCATTGTTATCAATTAAAATTAAAGCGCATTTTATTTATATGTTTACAAAAAGATATTTATAAAACTTCAACATCATTTACATCAACTTTCCCTACATTATTTTCAACTAGCCAGCCAGTTGCAAAACTATTTTCAAAACCTTCTCCTTTGTTGCCTAGCAGATTAGTTCCTTTTTCGAAGATATTATTTCTTAATTCAATAACATTTTCAAATTGACAGTCAAAGAAATTTACAAAACCTGTAAAAATACTTCCATCAATCACAATAGGTTTTATATTGTGTCCCCCCATTTGGTAATCTACTGGTTTTTTGACGATAGTATTTTTTAATGATAGCCCGTTTGTAAACCAACAAGAATGAATCTCTAAATTATTAATAATACAATTTTCAATTATTAAATTTACATTTAAATCGAATACTCCAACTAAATCAATTGTGTTGATCAAGCAATTGATTAATTTATAAGTATTGTGCCCACTTAAATCTTCTTGATTTAGAATGTCTATATTTTGATTTTCCTTTACCATGTTACATTTCCAAAATTTATTACTGGTCCCTGAGTTACTCTATTAGAACCCCTGGATAAATATTTACCGATATGATCTGTCCATCTTTTACAAATGCTTTAAATGCTTTTGTATTCTATTTATATTACCAACTAAGGTATTATCTCCCGCTTTTAATAAAGGGAAGTTATTAAGCCCTTTAGCAGTAATTGTTTCAACTGACAAGCCTAAATCTACATGATGGGTTGCCAGCAAAAGCATGCTTGGTAAAACTCTCTGAAGCTCCATCTTTAAATGATAATTTATCAATGGTAATTAGTTCAAATTGTTCATTATCAGAATTGTGCTTTTATCCAACTAATTTTTGTTCAATAATTTCAACTTCTAGTTTCCCTTATTTCGGAACAGGAGGAGGCGTTCCTGTAGTAGTGGTTTGAGAAACTTTAGCAGTATTATTTAATGTCTAGGCACTTTTTCCTTGTGGCTATCGGTGCTCCTTTCAAAATAGTTCCTTGCGGAGCTCCTATTGTAGCTGACTGTACGTTTTTAAACACTTGACCTATGACCCTTGTGACTAAGGTGTGAATTTTTGAGTAAAGGAATTGTGTTTTTGCAAAAATAAATAATATCTGTATGAAAAATAGATAATAGTGATATAAATCATCTAAATAGGATATATAATATTCAAGGGGAAGTGGATAATATAGTTTTAATCAAAATCTCAATTTTATCAATAATATATTAAATCCCGCACAAACTTCCCGTTTTAGAAAAAAACTCTACCTTTGTCCATATGAATCTGTTAAGATGGATATTAGCATTCTATTTCATGGCATTATCACTGATGCCTTGCGAAGATGTGCACCGTCCTTCAGGAAAGACAAAAACTAAACTGTCATTCAATAGTAAGGAATCTCATTCAAAGGATGAAGATGATGTCTGTTCACCGCTTTGTGCGTGCAGCTGCTGTCAGATGGCAGTATCTTCTTTCAAAATGGATCCTTTATTAGAAATTCCGGTTCCGGCTTACTTTTCAAAGAAAATCCTTTTTCAGAAAAACAATTTCGCGTACCAGATGTATGACCATATCTGGCAGCCTCCTAAAATTTAATTTTTATTGATTATTAGAAAGTCAGGCTTTCTATCTGTTGAACTTTGCAATACCATTGCAGAGGTCTTCGTGATATTTTTGCAACGGCACTATTGCTGTATGCAGCTATTACCAATAAAAATTAAATACAGATCGTGTTAGATAAAATCATAAAATTCAGTATCAAAAACAAGGTGGTTGTGGGTATCATGACCCTGCTGCTCATTGTCTGGGGAGTGTGGAGTGCTACAAAACTTCCTATAGATGCTGTTCCTGATATTACCAACAATCAGGTGCAGATCATCACGGCGTGTCCCACATTGGCGGGGCAGGAAGTAGAGCAGCTTGTTACCTTTCCCATAGAGCAGAGTATTGCGAATGTTCCGGACATTGAAGAAACCAGAAGCATTTCAAGGTTCGGGCTTTCCGTGATCACTGTGGTATTCAAAGAAAATGTAGACGTTTATTTTGCCAGACAGCTGATTAATGAGCAGTTAAAACGGGCAGTGGAGGAAATACCAAAAGGAGTAGGAATTCCGGAACTGGCACCTGTAAGTACAGGCCTCGGAGAGGTATATCAGTACATTCTACACCCTAAAAAAGGAAGCGAAAAGAAATATTCAGCCAAAGAACTCCGTACCATGCAGGACTGGATCGTGCGCAGACAATTGAACGGAACTCCCGGTGTTGCAGAAATCAACAGCTTCGGAGGAGAATTGAAACAGTACGAAGTAGGTGTAAATCCTGACCGCCTTAAAGCGATGGGAGTGAGCATTACCGATATTTTTACAGCTTTGGAAAAAAATAACCAGAATACAGGTGGAGCTTATATAGACAAAAAACCAAATGCCTATTTTATCCGTGGAATCGGCTTTGTAACCTCACTGGAAGATATTAAAAACATTTCGGTTAAAAATGAAACAGGAAGCGTTCCCATTTTTATTAAAGATGTGGCAGATGTACGTTTCGGAAGTGCTGTCCGCTACGGAGCATTAACTTACAACGGAAAAGTAGATGCGGTAGGCGGTGTAGTAATGATGTTGAAAGGAGCCAACAGTAATGATGTTGTCAGCAGTATCAAAGCTAAAATCCCAACCATTCAGAAATCCCTTCCCGGTGATGTGGTCATAGAGCCCTTCCTGGATAGAACAGATCTTGTTGGAAGAGCAATCAATACCGTAGAGAAAAACCTCATAGAAGGTGCCCTGATCGTTATTTTCGTGCTGGTGGTTTTCCTTGGAAACCTGAGAGCAGGGCTTATTGTAGCTTCAGCCATTCCGTTATCCCTTCTTTTTGCTTTGGGAATGATGAATGTTTTTGGAGTCAGTGCCAATTTGATGAGCCTCGGAGCCATAGATTTCGGATTGATTGTAGACGGTGCTGTGATCATTGTAGAAGCTACACTTCACCATTTAGGCCTAAGGAAATCCGTACGGAATCTTACCCAAAATGAAATGGACGAAGAAGTTTTCCTGTCTGCATCAAAGATCAGAAGCAGTGCCGCTTTCGGGGAGATTATTATCCTGATTGTTTACATTCCGATCCTTACTCTTGCAGGTGTAGAAGGGAAAATGTTTACTCCAATGGCTAAAACAGTAGGATTTGCCATCTTGGGAGCTTTGATCCTATCCTTGACCTATATTCCGATGATGAGTGCCTTGTTTTTGTCTAAAAAAATATCGGGCAAAGAAACTTTTTCAGATAAAATGATGAATTTCCTGCAAAAGATCTATCAGCCTGTGTTGCAGAAAGCAATTAAAGTAAAGTATATCATTGTATCAGCTACGGTTTTCATTTTTATCATAAGTGCTTTCATTTTCAAAAATATGGGCGGCGAATTTATTCCGCAGCTTCAGGAAGGAGATTATGCATTCCATTGTATCCTGCCACAGGGCAGCTCACTCAGCCAGAGTATCGAAACCTCCATGCAGGCTTCAAGAATGATCAAACAGTTTGATGAGGTGAAAATGGTTGTCGGAAAAACAGGTTCCGCTGAGGTTCCTACCGATCCTATGCCTCCCGAAGCTACCGACCTGATAGTCGTATTAAAACCACAAAAAGAATGGAAATCCAAAAAATCATATACAGAACTGGCTGATGAGATCAGTGAGAAATTAGAAACTATTCCCGGTGTGTTTTTTGAAAAGAACCAGCCGATCCAGATGCGTTTCAATGAACTGATGACGGGGATCAGGCAGGATGTTGCGGTTAAGATTTTCGGTGAAAACCTCGATTCACTATCTATTTATGCAGATAAAGTAGGTAAGGTCATCCAGACTGTTGATGGTGCAACACCTCCTCAGATCGAAAGGATAAGCGGACTGCCCCAAATCAACGTAGAATACGACAGAACAAGAATGGCCAACTACGGCTTAAACATAGAAGATGTTAACAATGCTGTAAGTACAGCCTTCGCTGGAAAAGCAGCCGGACAGGTGTTTGAAAACGAAAGACGTTTCGATCTTGTAGTGCGTCTCGACAGTCTTCACAGAACCAATATCGATGATGTAAATAATCTAATGATCGCGACAGGCACGGGGGCACAGATTCCGCTTTCCCAGGTAGCCAATGTCAGCTATAAACTGGGTCCGGCACAGATCAGCCGTGAAGAAGGGAAAAGAAGAATCGTAATTGGATTTAATGTAAAAGACCGCGATGTGCAAAGCGTGGTAAAAGATATCCAGGTCAAACTGGATCAGCAGATCAAGTTACCTTCCGGATATTATTTTACCTATGGCGGGCAGTTTGAAAATTTACAGGAAGCCAGCAAGCGTCTGATGATCGCGGTTCCGGTTTCATTGTTTCTGATTTTTATGTTGCTCTATTTCACCTTCCACTCATTTAAGCAGGCTGCATTGATCTTTACAGCCATTCCGATGAGTGCTATCGGAGGTGTATTTGCCCTTCTTTTAAGAGATATGCCATTCAGTATCAGTGCAGGAATCGGGTTTATTGCTCTTTTCGGAGTCGCAGTGCTTAACGGGATCGTTTTGATCGGAACCTTTAACCAACTGGAAAAAGAAGGCGAAACGGATGTACTGAAAAGAGTATATGAAGGAACAAAAACCAGATTAAGACCGGTTCTGATGACTGCAACAGTAGCTTCACTAGGATTTCTGCCCATGGCAATTTCCACAGGAGCGGGAGCCGAGGTACAGAAGCCTTTGGCCACAGTGGTGATCGGAGGGTTGGTAACGGCTACATTCCTTACCTTATTTGTCCTGCCGATGCTCTATATTATTTTTAATTCAAAGATTTCAGGAAGAATGAATAGAATTAAGCCGGTCACTACGATTATCGTTCTTGGGTTTCTGATGTTGGGACAAACTTTCAAAGGGCAGACCAGGCAGATTTCTGTAGATCAGGCAGTAGAAATAGCTGCCGGAAATAATTTGATTTTAAAATCAAAAGATCTGAATATAAAATCTGCAGAAGCGCTGAAGGGCACAGCAAAAGAACTCCCCAAATTAAATTTTGAGGCCCAGCTGGGGCAGTACAACAGTCCAAAATTCGACCAGTCATTTGCTATTTCTCAAAGTATTCCTTTTCCTACACTATTCAAAGCCAGAAGAGAATTGATCACTGAAAATATTAGGGGCCGGCAGATGGATAAAGAGGTTTCGGCGAACGAACTGACCAAACAGGTAAGGAGTTATTATTATCAGATCGAATATCTTCAGTATAACCAATTCAAACTGAAGGAACTCGACAGTCTTTACCAGGGTTTTATCAGAATTGCAACCGTAAGATTTAAAGCAGGAGATATCAAGAAAATTGAGATTAGTACGGCAGAAACCCAAAAAGGAGAGATCAGTCTGTTATTGAAACAGAATGAAGTTTATTTAAACAATGCCTATAAAAATTTAAAGACCTTATTAAATACTTCCGAAGATTTTGAAGTTCCGTTTAAAAACAATTATGAACCTTTGAGAACAAAAAATATCCTCGACAGTTCATCTGTAGCCAACAATCCAACGGTTAAAGCTTTCTATCACGAAATGGAAATCGCTGAAAAGAATAAAAACGTGGAAAAATCACAGGGGCTTCCCGAATTCAGTCTTGGTCTGACGAGTCAGTCGCTGATAGGCTTCCATACCAAAAACGGGCAGGAAAAATTCTATAATGCAGGCGATCGTTTCAATTCGTTCTCTGTGGGTGTTGCCATTCCTTTGACCTTCGGAGCTACAAAAGCAAGAATGCAGTCTTGGGAATATGAAAAACTGGCGGCCGAAACCAATGCAAAGATGAAACAGACACAGCTTTCAACACAGCT
The DNA here is from genome assembly GCF_000737785.1 of Chryseobacterium luteum. Taxonomy (GTDB): domain Bacteria; phylum Bacteroidota; class Bacteroidia; order Flavobacteriales; family Weeksellaceae; genus Chryseobacterium; species Chryseobacterium luteum. Next base: position 100,811 of record NZ_JPRO01000003.1, read on the forward strand.
TGAAAATGCTTTTGAACAATATCAGCAGGACCTACAGCAATACGAATATTATGTAAATCAGGCTATTCCTAATGCTGAAAAAATTGTAAAAGCAGCCCAGTTAGGCTACAAAACAGGAGAAATTTCTTACGTAGAATATCTTTTTGCCCTGCAGACCGCCACCCATATTCAGTTAAAATATTTGGAATCCATCCAGCAGGTCAATCAGTCTGTAGTTACCATTAATTCAATCATCAATAAATAACATGAAAATAAAGCACAATATCATATACCTCACCGTCATGGTTCTTTTACTTATAAGCTGCGGAAAAAAAGAAATGCCGGCAGAAAGCTCCGAAGTAAAAACTGAAAAAACAGAAGCTATTCATGAAGAAACCTCGAAGACAATTGCTTCATTAACGGAAGAACAGATCAAATCTGTCGGGATATCTTTAGGCCCTGTGGAAATGAAAGAACTGACCTCCACGGTCAAGGCAAACGGCCTTCTGAGGGTTCCGAACAATAATAAAGCAACTGTAACTTCCCTGTACGGCGGAGTCATTAAAACCCTGAATGTACAGGTAGGAAGCATCGTGAAAAAAGGACAGGTGATTGCAACCATCGCCAATCCTGAATTTATCCGGCTGCAGGAAGAATATCTTACTACCAACAGCAGAATCACCTATGCAGAACAGGAATACAGAAGACAGCGGGAACTTTTTGACAATGATGCGGGTACCAAGAAAAACCTTCAGAGTTCAGATGCAGAACTTAAAACCCTGAAAACGAAAAAAGCTTCCCTTTTAAGACAGCTTCAGATGATGGGAATTAATCCGGGGAAGGTAAATAACAGCAATATGAGATCAGGACTGGTCATTACAGCACCGATCAGTGGGACAGTCAGCAGTATTTCCGCACAGATCGGAAGCTATGTAGATGTTTCATCGCCTGTGGCGGAGATTATTGATAACAATTCTATCCACCTCGACCTGCAGGTTTTTGAAAAAGATCTTCCTAAAATGAGAGTAGGGCAAATCGTGCATTTCAAGCTGACGAATAATCCTGAAACGGAATATGATGCCAGGGTATACAGTGTAGGATCTTCTTTTGAGAACGAAAGTAAAACCGTTTCCGTACACGGCACGGTGACCGGAAATAAAGCAGGCCTGATTGACGGAATGAATATCACAGGTATTGTGAGCCTCGATAAAAATACAACACCTGCCGTTCCGAACGAAGCCATCGTAGAAGCAGACGGGAAATATTATGTCTTTATCCTTACAGACAAAAAACATGAGGAGCATGGAGAATCCGGAGACGATCACAAAAACGAAAAAGGAGAGCCTACACAACATGAAAAAAACTTGCAATTTGAAAAAGTTGAAGTCATCAAAGGAACTTCAGATATGGGCTATACAGCGATTACCCCAGTGCAGGAAATTCAAGCTGACACGAAAATAGTAGTAAAAGGAGCATTTTTCGTAAATGCGAAACTTTCCAATTCCGGCGAACATGAGCATTAAATATAGAAATGATTACGGATTTACAGGAACAGGCAGAACGAAGTACTGTTTTTTATGCCTAAATTAGAGGTGTTTACGGTCTTTTTTAATGTCAGATAGACAAGAAGGACACATACAACCAGTAAACCTTCAAATGGAAACAAAAGATCCTGTACATACAGGAAGTACATTTTAAAATTAATTGTAGAAATGAAAAAAGACATAGAAGCCAAACTTATTGATAAAAACACCAAGCCTACCAGCATGAGGATTCTGGTGTATGATTTTTTGAGCACCCAGGAAGCCGCACTGTCTCTTTCAGAAATTGAAAATCACTTTGATAATGCAGACAGGACCACAATTTACCGGACGTTGAAAACCTTTGAAGAAAAAGGGATTGTCCACAGCATACAGGAAAATACCACCACAAAATACAGATTATGTGATGACGGTTGCAACGAGAAAACACACAAAGACCGGCATCTGCATTTTTACTGTAAAATATGCAAACAGACAACATGCCGGGAAGATATTTCCTTTCCTGAAAATATACAGACCGATTTCAGAATCGATGAAATAAGACTTTTTGCCAAAGGAATCTGCGAAAATTGCCTTGAAAGTTTGCAATAGTATTGCATTGAGTATAACCCTAATTTTACATCAAAATAGTTTTTATGGAAGAATGTTGCAGTACAAAACCCAAAAAGAAAGAACAGCATACACACAATCATTCCGAAGGAGATGGGCATGATCATTCTCACGATACAGGAGACAAAACACCTTTTCAGATGTTTCTTCCTGCTATCATCTCTTTCCTGCTGTTATTGGCAGGAATAGCACTGGATAATTATATAAAAACAGAATGGTTTACAGGCTGGGTACGGTTTGTATGGTATCTGGCAGCCTATATTCCTGTAGGACTTCCGGTTTTAAAAGAAGCCTACGAAAGCATCATCCACGGAGATGTCTTTTCTGAATTTTTTCTGATGGGAATAGCTACTGTCGGTGCATTTGGAATAGGGGAATATCCCGAAGGTGTTGCCGTAATGCTTTTCTATTCCGTAGGGGAAGTATTCCAGGGAATGGCGGTTACAAGAGCAAAAGGAAATATTAAAGCATTGCTGGACCAGCGACCTGATGAAGTAACGGTCATTGAAGGGAGCCAGCCGAGAACCATTAAAGCAAAAGAAACCAAAATAGGAGATATTATCCAGCTGAAGCCCGGTGAAAAACTGGCTCTTGACGGTGAACTGATGACAGAATCTGCCTCTTTCAACACCGCTGCCCTCACAGGAGAAAGCAAACCTGATACTAAAGCAAAAGGTGAAACTGTACTGGCAGGAATGATTAATATGAACAGCATCGCTCTTGTGAAAGTAAATACCGCTTACGAAGACAGCAAGCTGAGTAAGATTTTAGAGATGGTGCAGAATGCCACCGCACAGAAAGCTCCGACCGAATTATTCATCAGGAAATTTGCAAAAGTATACACACCCATTGTCGTATTTCTCGCTATTGGTATTTGTCTTCTGCCCTACTTCTTTGTCAGTGATTATCAGTTCAGAGACTGGCTGTACAGAGCATTAATCTTCCTTGTGATCTCATGTCCGTGTGCATTGGTGATCTCCATTCCGCTGGGATATTTCGGGGGAATAGGAGCAGCAAGCAGAAATGGGATTCTGTTTAAAGGAAGCAATTTCCTGGACAGTATTGCAGAGATTCGCAATGTGGTGATGGATAAAACAGGAACCATGACAGAAGGGGTATTCAAAGTACAGGAAGTAAACATCAAACCTGAATTCAGTAAAGAAGATATTCTGAAACTGGTCAATGCCCTGGAAAGCAAAAGTACACATCCTGTAGCCACAGCCATTCACAACTATGCTGGTGAGATTGATCACTCTATTCCCCTGGAAAATGTGGAAGAAATTGCAGGGCATGGTTTAAAGGCTTCGGTCAATGGAAAAGATTTGCTGGTGGGTAATTTTAAGCTGATGGATAAATTCAGTATCAGCTACGATGTTAATCATGCCAATATTGTATACACACTCATTGCCATAGCTTATGATAAAAAATTTGCGGGCTACATCACCATTGCAGACAGTATAAAAAGCGATGCTAAGGATACTGTTGCCAATCTTCACCGGATGGGGGTAAAGGTAACCATGCTCAGCGGCGATAAAAGTACCGTTGTAAAATATGTGGCAGATCAGCTCGGGATCGAAAGTGCTTTTGGAGATCTGTTGCCGGAAGACAAAGTCAATAAAGTAAAAGAGATCAAAGCGAAACACCAAACTGTAGCCTTTGTAGGAGATGGAGTAAATGATGCTCCGGTAGTTGCGCTCAGCGATGTTGGAATAGCCATGGGAGGCCTCGGAAGTGATGCAACGATTGAAACCGCAGATGTCGTGATCCAGGATGATAAACCGGGCAAAATTCCAATGGCCATTAATATTGGAAAGCAGACCAAAAAGATAGTCTGGCAGAATATTGTGCTAGCCTTTGTTGTAAAAGCTGTTGTATTAGCTTTGGGAGCCGGTGGTCTGGCCACAATGTGGGAAGCCGTATTCGCAGATGTAGGAGTAGCGATGCTGGCTATTTTAAATGCAGTGAGGATCCAGAGGATGAAGTTTAGTTGAGTAGCAGGTTGCAGATGGTAAGGTTGCAGGTTGCAGGTGTCAGACAATAGATTTTAGGTTACTATAATTAAGTTACAAATTATTAGCATTAAAATTTTACCGGAGATAAAGCCTTGCGCCTTAAAACCACTTTTTGTAATATTCTTTGCGTCCTTGCGATTAAAAACATATCACCTGTTTGAAAATCAATCAATCAAACCTTATAGGTTTTCAAAACCTATAAGGTTTTTTTATCGCAGCAAAAAATCTGCATCATCCGCAGCAAAAAATATATCCAAACATACTCTGCTTATTTTCCCTAATCCCAAAAATAATCAATGACATTCATCATAAATAAGCCATAAACTCAATTTGAGTAGTATATTTGTACAACAGAACTGATCATTGAGACTTTTTATATCCATATTCATCATTTTTACCATTGCATTACGCCCTGTTTTGCCGTTGGTAAACTATGCCGTGAACTATGATTATATTGTAAAAAATCTCTGCGAAAACAGAAATGTTCCTCAGTCAACGTGTAAAGGGAAATGCTATGTCAGCAAAGAACTGGCTCAAACAGAAAAGCAGTCCAATAATTCCCAGGTGATCAAAATATCTGTACTGGATGTATTTGTTTCTCATAATACTTTTTCATTTTTAGTTCAGAAAGAAGCTGATACCAAAGCTAAGGCTGTACATTCGGATTATACTGTTGATCCTACTTCAGAATATTTTTCAAGGATATTCCATCCTCCTTTAGTATGATATTTCTTTAACTATTCTTTTAGTTTTTTCTCAAAATATCTTCGTATTAAGGCCTGATGTTGCTTTAAAAGCAGTGTGCGGTTAAAAACGGTGATTATTTTGCGTTAAGAATTCGCTTACCTATTTGTAACACTATCAATTTCAATTTAAAATGAAATCAAAAATTATTTTAACTGCATTATTGTCAGTTTCATTATTCGCCTGTGGCCAGGAAACCCCTAAAGTAAAGCATAAAAAAAGCACCACATCTTCAACATCGACTGTGAAAAAAGTAAAATTTGCCAATGCAGAAGATCCTATTTGTCACATGAAAACAGAAGATGATATGAAAGATACGGCAGTCTATAAAAATAAAACGTACGGTTTTTGCAGTAGCTACTGCAAGGATGAATTCAAAAAAAATCCTGAGAAATATGCCCAAAAATAATAAGACCAAAAACGGAACGAAAAGAAAGGTCATTATTCCGATTGCGATTTTTGCCCTGCTGTTTCTGGGAATAGGTGTTGGAATGGGATATTTTAAAAAGAATCTGTATACCGTAATGAAGGTTCCCAATTTTGAACTCACCGACCAGAATAATAAAAAGATCACCAATAAAGATATGCTGGGAAAAGTGTACCTGGTGGAGTTTTTCTTCAGCAGATGCCCAACGATCTGTCCTGTGATGAACCGTAACATGAGATTTATTGAAGATAAGGTGAACAGCCCTGAATTCGGGATTATTTCAATAAGCATTGATCCGGAAAACGATACGCCCACTGCACTAAAAGAACATGCTAAAAGTGTGGGAGCCAAATCCCCGGACTGGCATTTTCTTACCGGAAACAGAGATTATATCGGAAAACTCGCCGACCAGTTCAATATCTACGTCGGAGATAAGGAAGACGACAGTGAAAGCCTTAACCACAGTGGAATGATCGCTCTTGTAGACAAAGAGGGAAATATCCGGTGCAGATATAATAAAGATCATATGCCGATCCTGTATTATTCAGGGTTAAATTATGAAGACCCCGAAGGAAAGATTCCGAAGCTTAACGGGAAATACCATCCGGACCGGGAAATATTGATCGAGGATATTAAGAAATTATTGAAATAGAAGAAAAAAGCAGGAAGATGGAAGAATGAAGAGGATAACGATTGATGGAACCCATGCTTCCCTTCGATAAGCAAAAAATATTGTTAAACCATAAAACAAAACGTTATGAAGATTTTGAAAATTGCAGCTTTAAGTGCTGTATTTGCGGCGCAGTTCGCTTTTGCACAGTTTAAGCAGACTCCGCTGCCTTATGCGTACAATGCACTGGAAGGTTCGGTGGATGCACAGACTATGGAAATTCACTATTCAAAGCATGCCGCAGCTTATGTTGCCAATTTGAATAAAGCGATTGCCGGAACACCACAGGAAAAACAGACCCTGTTCCAGATCCTTTCCGGAGTTTCTAAACTTACCCCTGCGGTAAGAAACAATGCAGGTGGCCATTACAACCACGAGCTTTTCTGGACCGTTCTTACCCCCGTAAAAAACACACAGCCATCTGAAAAACTGGCTAAAGCGATCACTGAAACTTTCGGAAGCATGGATGCGTTCAAAGAAAAGATCAGCAAAGCGGGTGCAGACCGTTTCGGTTCAGGATGGGCATGGCTTTCTGTAGATAAGAGCGGAAAATTGTTTGTTTCTTCTACGCCCAATCAGGATAACCCTCTGATGGATGTTGTTGAGGAAAAAGGAACTCCCATCTTAGGAATTGATGTTTGGGAACACGCTTATTACCTGAAATACCAAAATAAAAGAGCAGACTATCTTAATGCCATCTGGAATGTGCTTAACTGGAAAGAAATAAGCAGAAGATATGATGAAGCCGTAAGCAAAAAATAATAGATGAACTTAATTTGCAGCATATTCCTTACTCTTTATATGGTGTTCAGGCCACTGATCCCACTGATAGAATATGCTGTAAATTATGATTATATTTCCACCGTTCTCTGTATCAATAAAAACAAACCTGATCTTCACTGTAACGGAAAATGCTACTTAAGCAAAGAGCTTGCAAAGACGAACGATTCCGGTTCTTCGCCTTTAAGCAAAACTAAAAATTCAGGGCAGAAAATTCTTGATATCTGTACACTTCCTGAAATTGCGTCCATAGATAAAGCGGAGAGATTTCTTTCTCTGAATTTCAATTTTCTCTACAAAACAGCCTATGCCTTTCTGTTTCTGAAACATATTTTCAAGCCACCGGTTTTTTAAGTCCAGTTTTAATCATTACAAAACCACAGAACTGATAAAGTTCTCTGAAACTTCAGAGTTCCTTAAGACAGTTTTTCAATATACTTTAAATAACTAAAGTGTCAAAAAAACTTTTGTGCTTTTTGTGGTTGAAAAAATTGAATGTTCACTCATTCAAAAGCATTTCTATTTAAAAAATTCAACTTAAAAAATCAACATGAAAATTTATAAATTTTTATCACTATTCTTCATTGCCTTCAGCTTATTCACCTTATCATCATGCCAGAACAGCGATGACGAAGATCCGCAGAATAGTACAACAGGAAATCTTCAGATAAAATTTGAGAACGGGTTCAATAACCTGGGGGATATTGTCTTAAACCAGACTGTACAGACTTCTGCTGCCGGACAGAAACATAATTTCTCAGCTTTAAAATATGTCATCAGCAATATCACACTGATTGATGAAGGCGGAAATGAATTCAAATACAATGAAAACAATCCGGATAAAGGTGCTTTCATCATAGATCAGGCAGATGCAGTGGCAGGGGTTGTCCATATTGACCTTAATAATATTCCTGCAAATAACTATAAAAAAGTAAAATTCGGGCTTGGGATAAGTCAGAAGGCTTATTTTCTCGGACAGGACGGACAGGCAGAATTCTGGACAAAAGCCAAGCAGAAAGGGATGTCGTGGTCATGGGCTGCCGGCTATGTCTTTGTAAAACTGGAAGGCAAGTACGGAACAGCCACAGCAGATACAGAATTCATGAACCATACGGGAAACATGGGAAATGTAACAGCCAATAATACACCGGATCTCTACCGGGAAATTACGTTGAATCTTCCTGTGACAGCCAGGGTAACGTCACAGATAAAGCCATCCATCCATATTCTTGCAGATTTTAATCAGTTTCTGAGCGGAAGCAAAACACTTTCCCTTACTACAGAAAACAATATGATGATGGGCTCAAGCCAGCATTTGGTAGATGTTACCAATAACCTTGCAGCGATGTTTAAAGTAGACCACGTTCACAATGATTAGGATCTTATTAAATGCAATACTGGCTGGCATTACTTTTCTGACTTGCTTATCCTGTGCAGATGAGGTGATTCAGCCACTGGAAAAAGATGAAGCCTATTCGCTGCAGTTTCCTTCCTACTTTCCTGAAATGACCTTCGATGCATCCGGCAATCCGGTTACCAAAAATGGAGTAGAGCTGGGGAGAAAATTATTTTACGAGGGAAGACTTTCAAGAAATAATACCATATCATGCGGTTTCTGTCATATCCAGGAAAATGCTTTTACACACCATGGGCATACCGTGAGCCACGGTGTTGATGACAGAATAGGTATCAGAAATGCACCACCGGTTCAAAATATGGCATTCCTGAAAAGATATATGTGGGACGGGGTGATCCATAATCTGAATGAACAGCCGATCAGTCCGATTACGGATGTGAATGAAATGGACAGCTCAATGCCTGAAGTGATTTCCAAATTAAAAGACGATCAGAAGTATAAAAAGCTTTTCATGGCAGCTTATGGTGATGAACATATTACCGGTGACAGAATATTAAAAGCCCTGTCGCAGTTTATGGCAAGTATGATCTCTGCCGACTCGAAATACGACAGGGTAAAACAGGGTAAAGAAACCTTCACAGCAGAGCAATCCCAGGGAATGGCTCTTTTTAACCAGAAATGTGCCTCCTGCCACAGCGGGGAATTATTTACCGATGAAAGCTTCAGAAATACGGGAATGTATTACAATATGCAGTTCAAAGATGCCGGACGTTATCGGGTCACCCTTGATCAGAACGACTGGATGAAATTCCGTGTACCCAGCCTGAGAAATGTAGAATATACTGCACCGTATATGCATGATGGAAGATTTTACACACTGGAAGCCGTTCTGGATTTCTATTCAGATCATGCAGAAGACAATCCCAATCTTGATCCGCAGCTGAAACAGAACGGACATATCGGAATTGCTTTGAATACACAGGAAAAACAGTTTATAATCGCTTTTTTAAAAACCTTATCTGATAAAGCATTTATTTCCAACCCAAAATTTGCAGAATGAGCATGACAAACATGAACAGAATAATTTTTGTACTCAGCCTGACATTATCAATGGTTTGTCAAGCTAAAACAATTAACGACAGTCTCTATATTGCATACCCTATGAATAGCATTGTACCGGATGACTGCGATGCTTGCGGTTGCGCAGCGGGAAACGGATCTTCCGGTTTTGAGTCTTTGCTGAATCCGCAGTTTATCGGGATCAAATATTTTGCCCAGCATTATAAAGCCAAGGAAAACCTTTTTGTAAAAGACCTTACACAGGATCAGTATTTCAATACCCTGCAGGTTTGGGGAAAAATTCCTTTGACGGGAAAATTGAGTGTATATGCCAGCCTGCCATTTCATTTTCATGAAAAAAAAACAGTGCAGGGCGATATCAACATTAGTGGAATCGGGGATATGAACCTTATGGGAATCTACCGGATCATCAACTCCAAAAATAATTTTCACCAGCTCAACGGAGGCGTGGGCGTTAAAATTCCTTTGGGAAAATTTGATGAAAAAGGAGCTTCCGGCGTCAATCCAAGTTTTCAGCTCGGAACAGGAAGCTGGGATTATCAGGCGGCTTTGAACTATAAGTTTCAAAAGAATAAACTGGCTGTGCTGGTCAATACAGATTACACCATAAAAACCGAAAACAAAAAGAATTACCGTTTCGGAAACCAGTGGAATTATGCAGCAACAGGTTTTTATCAGCTTGCAGGAAATGAAAAGACTATTTTTTCCGCTAAAGCAGGACTTCAGGGCGAAGTTTATGATAAAAACAAACAGTTTGATGAGGTATTGCCCAACACGGCGGGAAGTGCTTTATATGGAAAGCTCGGTTTTGAAGCCTCCTATAAAAAATTCAGTCTGGGAGGTGAAGTCATGCTGCCTGCCTATTCCAATCTGGCGGGTGGTGATATTGAAGCGAAATCCAGGGTGAGCATTTTCATCAATTTTGGAATTTAACGGAAACAGAATGGAAATTTTCGGTGTCCCGGACACTGACTTTTGTTTCTGATAATCAATCCGCTTTACAAACCTTATAGATTCTAAAAATCTATAAGGTTTTTTTATGGGAAGCTTTATAAAGAGGTGAGAATTTTGAAAATTGAATTTTATTAAACCGCTTTTATAGTGTTGGAAATTAATTTATTAAGTCTTTTATTACATCTGTCAATTATTTTCTATCTTTGCCGCAATCTGGTGCGCTGTAAAAAGCACTTAAAAGGGAACCCGGTGAAAATCCGGGACAGACCCGCTGCTGTAAGCTCCACATCAAAGTTTTTGAAGAGTATATCCACTGTTTTTTAATGGGAAGGATTTCAAAAACGGAGTAAGTCAGAAGACCTGCCAGAGGATGAACGTTTGATGCTTTCGTGGAATAAAGCTTAGGACAACAATGATTCTGTGCAGTAACAGCTGCGCTTTATCTTTGCTATCTTATATCCATTAGCGTCAATATTATTCTCAACGAGCTAATGGTCAGAAAATTTACTGCTTCACAGTTTAAAAAAGGCGTTATCACAGTATTTGTGACGGCATCCCAGCTTCTATTCTCACAATCCGGAGATACGATCAGGGAGAAAACCATTCTTCCTATCCGGCTTTACAAAAAAGATTTTAAAGAAATTCTGCCTGCACAGGTTCTTTCCGGTGAACAGCTTGAAAGACTGAACAGCCAGTCCGTAGCTGATGCCTTACGGTATTTTTCAGGAGTCCAGATCAAAGACTACGGAGGAATGGGTGGCCTGAAAACAGTAAATATCCGGAGTATGGGAAGCCAGCATGTGGGCGTTTTCTATGACGGGATCCAGCTGGGAAATGTCCAGAACGGGATTGTGGATCTGGGTAAATTCTCATTGGATGATATTGAATCCATTTCTTTGTACAATGGTCAGAAAAGTGAAATTTTCCAGCCAGCAAGGGATTTCGGATCTTCGGGATCCATTTATCTTCAGCCTAAAATACCTGTTTTTAAAGGAGATCAGAAAACCAATTTAACGGTTAAGTTAAAATTGGGCTCCATCAGCTTATTTAATCCTTCTTTCCGTTTAGAGCAGAAACTTTCAGATAAAGTTTCTGCAAGTTTCAGTTCAGAATTTGTACAGAGCGACGGGCTGTATAAGTTTAAATATCAAAAGAAAAATTCCGACGGATCTGTTGCCAACGATACTATTGCAAGAAGATATGACTCCTACATCCGCGCGAAACGTTTTGAAACCAGTTTAAATGGAATCATCAATGACGGAAGCTGGAGTGTACGCGGTTACGGTTATATTTCCGATCGGGGAGTTCCCACAGCCATTGTTAATAATAATTTCAAGCCTAAAGGTCAGCAAATGCTGGATGAGAATTATTTTGTTCAGGCCAGTTTCAGAAAAAAGCTGTTTCCAAAATTTGAAACCCAGGTGAAAGCTAAATTGACCTATGATTACACCAGATTCTTAGATACGGTAAATGTCGCAACAACAGTTCTGAGGATAGATAATTCTTATATCCAGAGGGAACTGTATTTTTCTACATCCAATATGTACTCCATCAATAAAGACTGGGATGTAAGTGCCAGTTTCGATTTTCAGTATAACAACCTGAATGCTGATCTCACCGATTTTTCTTATCCTACCCGCTATACCTCACTCGTTGCTTTTGCTACGACTTATCAGTGGAACCGGTTTCAATTTTTGGGAAGCCTTCTCGGAACTTTTGTACATGAAAATGTAAAAATGAATGCGAAATCTCCCGACAAAACGGAATGGACACCTTCTGCTTTCTTAAGCTATCAGCCATTTGAATCAAAAGATTTTACAGTACGTGCTTTTTATAAAAGAATTTTCAGGATGCCCACTTTCAATGATCTGTATTACACAATGATCGGGAATGTGATGCTGAAACCTGAATATACGAACCAGTACGATGCAGGTTTTACCTACCAGAAACTCTACGACCGTAAAGTTTTTAAAGGAATCTATGTGAAAGTGGATGCCTATTATAATGAGGTGGAGAACAAAATTGTGGCTGTTCCTACCAATAATCTCTTCAGATGGATGATGACGAATTTGGGCGATGTGAAAATCATGGGCGCAGATGTGAATGTTCAGGCTGAATTTGATATCCGGAAAGTTAAACTGAAACCTATGGTAAGCTATACCTATCAGCGTGCCGGGGACTATACCGATAAAAAAGAGGATTATTACGGCGATCAGATTCCTTATGTGCCGTGGCATGCCATAACCTTTACCATGATGGCGGACTATAAAGACTGGAGTTTCAATTACAGCTTTATGTACACCGGAGAGCGTTATGATGCCCAGCTAAATAATATTAAAGCCAATTATCTTCAGCCCTGGTATACCCATGATCTGTCTATTCAGAAAAAATTCAACTGGCATTCTCATCAGCTCAAAGCCGGTTTTGAGGTCAATAACGTGCTTAATCAATATTATGACGTGGTAAGGAATTATCCGATGCCCGGAAGAAATTTTAAACTTATTGTAAGCTTTACATTATGAAAAAACTAAACTTTTGCCTGCTGGCTTTCACTCTTTTCTTTCTGTTCTCGTGTAGAACGGATGACAATATAGTTCCTTCGGAGACAAAAGAGGTAAGTGCCGGAGAAGATCTGCCTATTAAAGGATTTTATCTTCTGAACGAAGGAAATATGGGGAGCAACAAATGTACGCTCGATTATTTCGATTATGCCACGGGAACCTATCACAAAAATATTTATGCAGAGATCAATCCCTCTGTGGTGAAAGAATTGGGGGATGTGGGAAACCATATCATGATCTACGGAAGCAAAATGTACGTAGTCGTCAATGTTTCCAATAAAATTGAAGTACTGGAAGCTAAAACTGCCAAACGGATCAAAACGATACAGCTGCAAAATTGCCGCTATATGTCTTTTAAAGGAAATAAAGTCTATGCCAGCAGCTATGCAGGACCCGTTGAATTGAATCCGAACTCTCCACCGGGAAAAGTAGTGGAGATCGACACCACTTCACTTTCCATCGAAAGACAGGTTGTGGTAGGGTATCAGCCGGAGGAGATGGAGATTGTCGGAAATCAGCTTTTCGTAGCCAATTCCGGAGGCTATATGTTCCCGAATTACGATAAAACCGTGTCTGTTATTGATCTCAACAGCTTTATGCAAACTAAGAAAATTGATGTAGCGATCAACCTTCACCGTATCAAAAAAGACAATTACGGAGATTTATATGTGAGTTCCAGAGGAGATTATTACAATATTCCATCAAGCCTGTTCCTGGTGGATGCAGCTACCGGAACTGTGAAAAAAGATTTTCACGTCGCGGTCAGCGGAATGACGATCGTGAATGACAAACTGTATTATTATGGCAACGAATTTAATTACAATACCCATACCTACGTCAAGACCTTTGGTATTATCGATGTAAAAACCGAGCAGGTTATTGCCAATAAAATAATTGATCAGCAGTATGTGGATGAGATTAAAGCTCCTTACGGAATTGCTGTAAATCCTTATACGGAAGACATCTATCTTACGGATGCCAGAAACTATGTCACCACCGGATATGTATACTGCTTCGACAAGAGTGGAAAACTCAAATGGAAGACCGAAGGCGGAAATATCCCTGCTCATTTTGCTTTTTTATATAAATAATCAGATCAGAAAAAATGGAAAGAAAAACGAAACATATTTTAAAAACGATACTTCTCTCTTCAGTACTGCTGGGAACGGCAGCCTGTAAAAGCGACGGTGAAGAAGCCGTGGAAGAAGTGACTTTTCCTGCAGAAGTCCTTAAAGAATCCTATACGATTGACCGCCTTAAGCTCCTTAATATAGATCCGAAAATTGAAGGAAAACTGACGTGGAATATTGATGATTCTATTATTTCCGATCATCTGCAGCTGGATTTTGTAAGTTCTGTTGTAAAAACTTATCCTTTGACATTAAAAATGGAGGTTAAAGGAGCGGTTAAAATTTACAAGTCAACAATTATTGTTAATAAAGAACTCACGCCTTACAGCAAGTATATTTCGAATGTTTTTGACTTCCGTCCTGCTGTTGGCCAGTTTACGAATGAGGTCCCGGAATATGCAACCGGAAATAGTGAAGCAGATATGCTCCAGAGAGCAAAAGAATCATTGATAGGGGGGAATTCTACAATGATCACACTTGGCGGCTTCGGTGGTTATGTTGCTTTCGGCTTCGATCATACGGTTCCTAATCTTGACGGAAGAGATTTCAAAATTCTTGGAAATGCATTCTGGGGAAATGATGCCAACACTACCAGGTCAGGATCCTGTGAACCCGGTATCATTATGGTGGGCTACGACAAAAACAAAAACGGTAAACCCGACGAAGACGAATGGTACGAGATAGCCGGGAGCGAATATTTTAAAAATTCAACAACTAAAAATTACAGCATAACCTACTTCAAACCCAATGAAAATAAGCCTCCCGTTCCCGGAAGTGAGTTTTGGCAGACTGATGTGGAGTACATCAAATGGCAGGATAATATGGGGAATTCAGGATTTAAAACTAAAAATACCTTCCATGCACAAAGCTATTATCCTTTATGGCTTACCAATGCTTCTTACAGCCTTACGGGAACCAGACTGAAGGATAATTTTTACGACCAGAGCGGAACGGGAGCTTATTGGGTGGGAACTTCTTATGATTACGGCTATGCAGACAATGCCCCGAATAACGATGAAGCGTCAAATATCGACATTTCATGGGCGGTGGACAAAAACGGGAACTATGTAAAACTTCCCGGTATTGATTTTATCAAGGTGTACACAGGAATCAATCAAGAAGCCGGCTGGCTCGGAGAAGTGTCTACGGAAGTAGCAGGAGCCTATGATCTGCATCTCAAATAATTGTATAGACTATAACAAATAAATATAATTCAAAAAATGAAAAAGTTTTACCTTTTTATCATGCTGTTTCTGTTTGCGTTCATTACGAATGCGCAGGTAACAGTACAGGGTGTGCCCCGCAATGATATTCAGAACGGAATCAGCAACCAGCTGAATACGACAGTAACGACCAATATCAGTTTTTCTGATATCCAGTATTGGGTGGGTAGCGGTACCAACGAAGCGGCTTTCGTGGTACAGTGGAATGACAGCAAAAATCCTGATGCTTTGGTTTGGGGCTTCCGATGGAACGGAAATGCTACCGGAGAAGATATGCTGAAAGCGATTGCACAGGCAGATCACAGATTTTTCACCCTGCTTTATCCGGGAACCCAGTTCGGAACAGCCATCGGAGGACTGGGTTTTGATCTGAATGGGCAGAATACCAATGCGCTTTACAAAAACGGGAATACAACATATCCTTATTATCCTGTAAATGGTATTGTTAATACATCTGCCTATGATTTTGATGATTATACGGCTGCAGATGCAGGAGATCACTGGGGATCGGGATGGTACAACAGCTACTGGTCTTACTGGGTAAAAGATCCTGCAGATGTTGATTTCGGATATTCAGGGGTAGGAGCCAGCTCGCGTGTGCTGGAGAACGGTTCATGGGATGTATGGAATTTTAACCCTGATATGGCTTCTTTTCCTGTTTCTTCCACATTGACGCCGGTATCACCTTATGCTGCTTCTGCCAATTTTACCGGCGGTTACTTTATGGTGAACGAAGACTGGTTCGGACATACCAACGGATCTGTAAATTTCATTGACAACAACGGACAGGTCAATTACCGTGTTTATAGCAATGCGAATAATAACCAGGCTTTTGGAGCTACAACCCAGTACGGAACGATCTATGGTGACCAGTTTTATTTTATCTCAAAACAGGCTGCAGATGGTGGAGATACCCAATATACTCCGGGAGGAAGGCTTGTGGTAGCCAATGCGCAGACAATGCAGAAAATCGCAGGATTTAACAATATCGGAGGCGGTGACGGAAGGTCATTTGTTGGTGTAAATGAAAATAAAGGGTATATCGGAGCTTCTAATGGTGTTTTTGTATTTGATATCGCTAATTTACAGGTTGGAAGCGTAGTAGCCGGAACAGGTGGCGGTGGCCAGTACGCGGGACAGATCGGAAATATGATCCGTTCTTCTAAATATGTATTTGCCGTGAAGCAGTCTGCCGGGATTTTAGTGATTGATCCTGCCACTGATACGCTTATTCATACAATTCCCGGGGCTTTCCATTCTGTTGTTCAGGCAAAAGACGGAAGTATCTGGGCCATTCAGGATCAGAAAGTGGTGAATATTCATCCTACCACATTCGTTACTACTTCATATACTATTCCTTCCACTAAGTATTTAGGTTCCTGGGGAGCCTGGAACGCAGGGAGTTTTACGGCGAGCAGCAAACAGAATGTTTTATACTGGATCAACTCGGTTAACAGTTTTGTTTCAGGAACACAGATTGTAAAGTTTGATGTTACCACAAAAGCATTCAACGAAAATTTCGCTGCCATTCCCGGTCAGACAGGGACTTACAAGCAGATCCCTTACGGAGCAGGACTTCGTGTGAATCCAGCCACTGATGAATTGATTCTGAATACCACCGAAAGTGGTTTTGGCGCGCATTATCAGAAAAACTGGATCCATACTATTAATGTTAATGGAACCATTACGAATACAAAAACTCTAAATGATTATTACTGGTTCCCGGCTATGGCTGTTTTCCCTGATAATACGCTTCCTGTAGTAAGCAGTACTTTCCCGTCACAGGTTAACCTTGGTTCTGCCTCTGCGATTGATCTGAAAACAATAGTTTCTGACGAAGACAATCTTTCCTCAGCCATTGTAAAATCAATTAAATCAAACTCAAATCCGGCAGCAGTTTCTGCTGTGATCAATGCCAATGACGAACTTGTTTTAACTCCGGTTGCTTCAGGAACGGCTGATATTAAGATCAGCTTTAATTCAAACGGAAAGGTAGTGGAAAAAACGCTTACTGTGAACAGTACAACTTCTACGTTAGCTACCGCAGAAGTGAAGAAAATTGAATTCAGTATCTACCCTAATCCGGTTACAGATATTCTAACCATCAAAACCCAGGAAAAGATCTTAAACGTTTCGGTTTATGATGCTTCAGGTAAATTGGTTAATACACAGCTTAATAATGGCCAGATTAATGTAAGCACGCTTCTGAACGGAGTGTACATTCTGAAAGCAGTAACTGATAAGGCAGTGTACCAACAGAAGTTAATTAAAAAATAGTTTTCACAGTCTATTTTTGTTTTAATGAATGGGCGGCCCGGAAGGGCCGCCCATTCACTTTATATTTTAACTGATAACAGAATAAAGATTCCGGCAGGCTTTAGCCTGCCGGAATCTTTGCGTGTTCAGTAGTATGACTAGTCCTGAAAAATCCAGTACAGATTACCAGGGCTGGTTAATACTTTCAATAGATGGATGAATCTATGCAGCCCTGATTTACTTTATTTTCTTAAACTTAATATTCAAAATATTGGCTCCGGATAATTCAAATTCGGTGATATGATTATTTTTATCATACTTGAAATCAAGCTGTCCAAAATATTCTGTTATCGAGTAAAAACTTGCAGGCTTTAATGGAAACAATTCAATATCACCATTTAATGGATGCCTGGCTATCAACCGATTGTTGTCAATAAGTAATTGATAGATCGTATTAAATTCTTCATTTCTATAGAACCCAACCAATTTATTAAAGACCATTTTATCTAACTTGGGAAGATTCAGGATTACTTTTTTTGCGGTATAGGTAAAATCAGCAATTCTAAGTTTAACTGATCCGTTATTGAAGGTTAAACTTGCAGTAGGAATAGACGTAATCTTAAATTTATTATCATCAATTACCTGTAAGAGCTCTTTACCTTTATGGTTATAGGTTCCCAGATAAAGGTCTTTTCCTTCCGTTGATATTTCAAGATAATTTCCTGGATTAAGCTCATAAACTCCTTCAAATTGTTTGAGTTCTGATGGAGTATAAGTTGTTTTTTGAGGCTTAACAGGAATTGTCTCTTGATCTTTAAGAAAGAAATCAACCAACTGATAAGCAATGAGCAAGCCGTCAAAACCTTGCCCATTTCCCAGCATTACAACAGAAAATTGTTGAGAAGGAACGTGAAGGATATAGGTACGATAGCCAACAGTGCCACCGCCGTGAAATACAATATCCAAACCTTTATATTTTTCAGTTTGCAGTCCCAGTCCATATTCTAAGTTTTTACCCGAACTTAACACGGTATTCTTTTGCATTGCATTATAAAGTGCATGACTTCCCTGTACTGGATTTTGAAAATTAGCTGCCCATTTACACAGATCATCCAACGTAGCATAAATATTGGATGAACCACTCACCATCTGCCCGATAGGAAGCTTTACGAAAGTGTCGCCTTTTGGCTGATAGGATTCTGCCTTATTTGGAATAATTTTATCCGGATTATCTATAGCCAGGGTATTTTTCATATGCAAAGGGTTAAAAACATATTCCTTCGCTATTTGGCTGAAATCCTTTTTATAAACCCTGCGAAGAATTTCAGCAAGCAATGTAAAACCAGTGTTATTATATTGATATTGCTCTCCCGGAGGAAAATTTACATTTTTAATTTGCAAAAGGGTATGTACAGCCTCATTATTGGTTACTTTAAACTCATCACCAAAGCCCTGCAATTTCTTAATTTCACTAAAATTCGGTAATCCATGCGTATGATTGGCTAATTGCCGGATTGTAATTTTATAGGGAAGATGGCTCAGTTCCGGCAGATAAGTTCTGATATCGTCATCTAATGATAACTTTCCTTCCTGTTCTGCCAAAAGGGCAATAAATGCGGTAAACTGCTTGGAAACAGATGCAATATTAAAAGCCGTAGAGTCGGTTATCGGTGTTTTACTTTCCAGATTAGCAAGCCCATAGGTTTTCTTATAAATTACTTTTCCATCCTTTATGACGGCGACAGCCATACCCGGAGTATTCAGTTGTTTATAAATACTCCATAAAGAGTCTGCTCTGCTGATCGGATCTTTTTGATTGGATTGTCCGAAACATAATCCAAAACTTAATACAGAAAAAAGGAACAAAGTCCATTTGATTTTTGGCTTCATTTTATTAATTTTTAATGATGAAGCAAATCTGGAATTTTGCACTGATAAAAATATCCGGGTATCGGAAATCGGACTGTTTTTATTATAGTAAATCAGCCCGACTTTAAGTCGAACCTCGTCAAACCATTGATTTTCTGTAATCTGTAGGCGTTAAGTTGGTCTCCTTTTTAAATGCGGTATAAAATGAAGATTTTGAGTTGAAGCCCACTTCGTACAATACTTCCAGTACGGTTAATTGAGACTGCTCTTTTAGAAGAGTTTTTGCATCATTAATTCTAAACTCATTGATAAAATCGAAAAAATGTTTTCCGGTATACTGATTGATCAATAATGAAAGTTGCTTTTCGGGTAAATTAAATTGTTCTGCCAATTTCTGTAATGTCAATTTATCATCTAAATAAGGTTTTTCAGCTTCCATAAATTGCATCAAATTTTTCAACTGTTCAGGTTGCTTTTTCAATTCGTCCACCGACTTTACGGGAACCACCAGGTCCTTATTGATACCTGCAAATAAATTGGGTCGGTATAAAGCGTTCAGCACAAACCAGCTGATTACAAATAATACAAATAATGATGTGAAAGTGTATAAATAGGTATGAACCGGGCTGCTTTCGTCTACAAAGCCCCTGATGAGCACAAAGAAATTTCCAATTAAAAAAAGAACAGTGGTTTGCATCAACCATTTATAAGTAAGTTGATGATTACTGGAATAATTTTCCTGATATAATCTTCTGAAGGTTCTCAGTACCAAAAACACAGCAATGATATAATAGTAATACTGAATGATAGAAATACTGTCAAACACCCGGTAGTTTTGCTTTGAAATTCCTGTAATGCTGAATAAACAAAAAAAGAATAAGAAAGGAAGCGTATGTAAAAGATGCTTCTTATGAAGTTTGAAATTATAATAACAAGCAGAATTGACATATAAATAATAGAGAGGCATCTGCAGCAATACACTGGCTAGTTTCCCTCCTTTGATTATTTTATAATCTGGTGGCGATATGAAAAAGCCGGAAAAATCAATAACAGATACGAATAGAAAAGCAGCAAATAAATAATCCGGTAATTTTCTTTTCGATTTTGCTGTAATCAAAAAAACACTTAACAATAAAAATAAAAAAACAATAATCTTACCTAAATCATTAATGAATGCCATGCTTTTTATTTTGAATAGCACAAAACTACAAATTATAGTTTCTCTTCAGATAAATAATATGTTGATCAGTAACTTTATCCCGGTTTTTAATCCTGATCGCTTATATATTAACGGATCCACTCCTACAATTAAGTCTCCGAATTAGAAAAGCAGATCAATTTCTAAAATCAAAATGGGATATGGCCTGGGGCTAGAAAGATTTCGGAAAATCGTAAGAATTCACAAGTATTCAAAACAAAAAAACTTTGATAAAAATATCAAAGTTTTTTGTAGCCCGTAGGGGAGTCGAACCCCTCTTACCAGAATGAAAATCTGAGGTCCTAACCGATAGACGAACGGGCCATCTACCAAACTGCAAATAATATCTACAGGGTTAGTTTTTTTGTTTTTATAAGTTTCAACTCTTATTAACCACCCGGTTAGTAGTGATTAAATTTGTAGCCCGTAGGGGAGTCGAACCCCTCTTACCAGAATGAAAATCTGAGGTCCTAACCGATAGACGAACGGGCCTACTATACTTTTACGCTAATTTATTAACGTGCTTTGTTAATTTGCTTTTCAAGTTAGCCGCTTTGTTCTTGTGGATAATATTTCTTTTAGCTAATTTATCCAATAAAGCGATAACTTTTGGCAGTTGCTCTGTAGCAGCAGCTTTGTTCTCTTCATTTCTCAAGATCTTAAGAGCAGTTCTAGCAGTCTTATGATAATATCTGTTACGAACTTTTCTAACTTCGTTTTGTCTAATTCTTTTTAATGCTGATTTATGATTTGCCATATCGTTCAAATGTGAGTGCAAAACTATAAACTTTTTTTTAATCTGCCAAATTATTTTTCAAAATTTTTCAATTTTCTTCTGACAGGTATTTCTTCAGTTTATCTATTGCTTGTTCTATTTTTAAGTTCTCTTGTTCTCGTTCTATTTTTCTGATTGTGCTGCTTAGCATAATCATCGCGTTGTTCCATTCTCCAGTGGTGTTGGTGAAGGTAAGTCCATCAATTGTTACTTCAAAGGCGACCCTCTCTCCAGTCCTGTAAAGTCTGAAACTTATTTTATCATCCCTGCCTGCAATCCCGTCTTCATTGATTTGTAAATCGTAACTTTTTGGGTTAGAGTGGATTTTCTTAAAAAGAAGTTGGGCTTCTTGTATTTTTAAATCCGGCATGATATCAAATTTGGTAGCCTATAGGGGAATCGAACCCCTGTTGCAAGAATGAAAATCTTGAGTCCTAACCACTAGACGAATAGGCCAAATTTTGAGGTTGCAAAAGTAATGATTAACTTTTTAACTTCAAAATTATTTTTTACGTTATTTAAAAACTTTTTGGATAACCGTATTCTTGATTCCCTTGGATTCAAGGTCTTTTTGAAGCTTTACAGCATCTTCCAAAGTGAATACTTTACCGTACGTGTAGTAAAACACTCCATTGTCTTTATTTCTCTCCACATCTTTCAATGTCTGGAGAATAAACGAGTTGCCATTCAGTTTTTCGCCCGTATACACCTCAATGGTATAATAACCTGTCAGCAGTTTTTGATTAGGCATAAATCCTACCGCATAAGCATTTCTGAACCCTGCATCCTTGGCTGTTTTAAGGTTGATGTCTTTTATAGAGGCCATATTCGTTACACCGTAGTAATATTTGTACTGCCCGTTGTCTTTGATAGGAAGAATGTAATTTAAGCCCTTTAAAGCAGGATCTCCGTCATTGTATTTCGTAGGTGAGCTCAGCAGTAAAATTCTGAAATCATTTTTCAGAGGAGATTCGGCCGGCTTTTCAGGTTCAGGTTTTTTAGTCGCAAAAGAAGATCCTCCTGTTTTTCGGTCAATTGCTTTCTTATAATCAATGATTGCGTTATAAATACTTTCCGCAATTTCGGTTTGTCCTTTTTCAGATGCCAGGTAATGGCTCTCTTCAGGATGATTGATGAAACCCGTTTCTATCAGTACAGAAGGCATGGCGTTCATACGCAATACGTGAAGATTTTTCTGGAAAACACCTCTTGAAAATCTTTTGTCCTTGTTCACAAAGTTGCCTTCCACCAGGCCGCCAAGCAGCAGGCTCGATTCCAGGTATTTGTTCTGCTGGAGTTTCAGTGCAATAAGAGATTCCGGAGAACTTGGGTTATAAGAGCCGAAAGTCTGCTTATCTTTTTCATCCAGAAAGATTACATCATTCTCTCTTTTGGCAACTTCCAGGTTTTCATCGTTCTGGTTAGGTCCCTGTACATAAGTTTCGGTTCCGTAGGCTGTAGGTCTCTGTGAAGAATTACAGTGGATGGAGACAAAAAGATCCGCTTTACTTCTGTTGGCCAGATTGGTTCTGTCTGAAAGAGAAGGGTATTCGTCAAATTTGCGGGTATAGATAACCTTGAAATCTCTGTTTTTTTCCAACATCGCTCCTATTTTTAGAGTAACAGCAAGCGTAACGTCTTTTTCAGCCACCCTTCCGATATCTGCATAACTCCTGTTCGCTCCGTGGTCACTTCCCCCATGACCAGCATCTAAAACGATGGTAAATTTCTTTTGAGAGAAGATTAAAATGCCGGAAAGAATGAAGAGAAATGATAAAATTATTTTAATTTTTTGTTTGTACATCTTACAGTTTTAAAAATTATACTAATTTTGAGCCTTAATTATAGAATAAAATTGGCCAAAACCGTCCTCAAAAATATATTACAAATTTTAATTATCCTAATTTTTAACAATTTTTTAGCACAGAAAACACCTGAAAAATTGCCTAAAAATATGGTTAATGATACTATTTCCAAAAAGGATACCATTGTTGTTAAAAAAGAAGCTCTGGATGATATTCTCCATACAAAAGCAGATGATCAGCGAAGAGATGTTCCCAAAAAAATGACATTTCTGAATAAAAATGCCCAGGTAAAGTACCAGGACATGCAGATCGACGCAGATTATATTTCTATCGACGATAATAAAAATCTGATCTATGCCCGTGGAAAACAGGACTCTTTAGGCAAGATCATCGAACCCGTAATTACCACCCAGGCCGGTAAAAAGTACGAAACCAATGAGTTCAGCTACAATACGAAAACCAAACAGGCTGTAGCTTTTAATGCCCGAACAGAAGAAAGCGAAGGAGTCATCACGGCCCAGAAAACCAAAAAGTATAATGATTCTGTTTTCGCAATGAGGAATGCAGATTATACGACTGACGAATATTATATCAAGAAAAAAGATACAGCCTCGGATTACTTTATGCGTGCATCCAACATCAAGCTGATCAAGACTAAAAATAAATCACAGATTGTTACGGGGCCCATCCAGATGTATATAGAAAGGGTTCCTACCCCTCTTATTCTTCCGTTTGCCATTCTTCCGTTTTCACAGAAAAGGGCAGCAGGTATCCTGATTCCGAGTTTCGGGGAAAGGGAAGATGTAGGGTTTTTCCTCAACGGGCTGGGGTATTATCAGCCGATAGGGGAGCATTTTGACCTTAAAGTACTCGCCGATATTTATACCAAGGGAAGCTGGAACTTAAGGCCACAGATGAATTACCTGAAGAAATACCGCTATTCCGGAACATTCACAGCAGATGTGGGAACCATGGTAAGAGGAATTAAAGGTCTGGATGATTATACCAAAAACAGTACATACAGAATTGCATGGACACACACACAGGACACTAAAGCCAATCCTTTCCTTACTTTCAGTGCTTCTGTGGATATCGTAAGTACCAAGTTTTATAACAATCCGCTTAATAACAGCTATATTTTCAACCAGAACGTTCTGAATACACAGCAGAGTTCGGCGGTAACGGTTACCAAAAGATTTTTGAAGCTGCCGGCAACGATTACCGGATCGGCATCATATTCTCAAAATTTCGCAACCGGCCTAGCGGATCTCCGCCTTCCTCAAATGAATGTGGCGATCAATCAGTTTTATCTCTTTAAATCGAAAACAGGAGTGAGACAGGGGCTTCTTGAAAATATTACGGTGAATACAGGTTTTAACCTTACCAACTATGTGAGTACTCAGGAAAATGAGCTTTTTACAAAAGCAATGTGGGATAAGATGCAGACAGGACTTAAAAATAATATAGCTCTGGGAACCAATACAACCGTAGCGAAATATTTTACGTTCAGCTTAAATGCAAATATTGATAATGCTTTAACGACTAAAACGCTTAATAAATATTATGATCCTGTAAAAAATGTGGATGTGGACGAAATTCAGAAAAATGTGGCAGGATATTCTACATTTTCTTCATCTGCCAGTCTTCAGACTACACTTTACGGGATGCTGAAGTTTAAAAAAGGTTCTGCTGTGGAAGCAGTAAGACATATGATGACCCCAAGTTTAAGCTTCACCTATTCACCGGATTTCTCTAGTCCGGGTTTCGGGTATTATAAAAATTATTACAATGCAGAAGGAGCCCTTACCCCTTATTCTATTTTTGAAAAAGGAATTGTAGGAAGTCCTTCAAGCGGTGTAGTAGGAGCCTTAGGATTTAATATTGGAAATAATATTGAAATGAAGGTGAAGTCCAAAAGTGATTCTACCGGTGTGAAGAAAGTGAAAATCTTTGAATCTCTCAACCTTTCCGGGAACTACAATTTTGCAGCGAAAGATCATCCGTGGTCTGTGTTCAGCATCAACGGACAGTCTTCTTTCTTTAATAATAAATTAAACGTTAATACCAGCCTTTCACTGGAGCCTTACAAGATTCTTTTTGCTCCGGGAGCCACGCAGGGTATAAGAACGGAACAGTTTGGACATTTCAGTGTGCAGGGATTCAACGTACAGTTATCCTATCCTTTAAGCAGTGAGCTCTTCGGCGAAAAAACGGATTATGCCAAAAAATACCCTGCCAAAGGAGAAATACGAAATGAAAACTATTACTTTGATGACGATAATTATGCCCACTTCGATCAGGCATGGACTTTAAATATCAATGCCAACTATGCTTATTCAAAAGGGCTGTCGGCACTTGGTACCAAGATTGCTTCTGTAGGTCTGGATGGGAGTATCAAGCTTACCCCGTACTGGAATATCAACGGAAGTACGCATTTTGACCTTGTGACGAAAGATCTGGCTTATACAAGAATCGGGTTCTCAAGGGATCAGCGAAGTTTTACGATCAACTTCAACTGGGTTCCTTTCGGGCAGTATAAGGTATATGACTTCTTTATCGGTATCAAAGCCAACATCTTAAGCGATGCGCTGAAATATAAGGACAGAAGTTTTACGCAGCCGGGCGCACCTTTCTAATATTGAATTGACAATTGTAAATATAAATTTTATATTTGCAACCAAAATAAATTCTGCTGAAATCACTGTTAGCGAAATTTTATAACAAATAAATACGTCAGATAGTGATTGCATATGAACTTAAAAAAAAGTAATATCCACCTATGAAAAAGATAATCAACACAGTTAATGCGCCTGCAGCAATCGGGCCTTATTCACAAGCTAATATGGCCAACGGAATTTTATACATTTCCGGACAGATCCCTGTAGATCCCGCAACTGGCAAACTGGTAGAAGGAATTGAAAAGGAAACACATCAGGTTATGAAAAACCTTGAAGCGATTCTTACTGAAGCGGGAATGACCTTTAAAAATGTAGTAAAAGCTACTATTTTCCTAAAGAGCATGGACGATTTTGCAGTAATGAATGATATTTATGCTTCATATCTTGATGCAGACAGCTATCCGGCCCGTGAAACTGTACAGGTTTCGTGTCTGCCTAAGAATGTTGATATTGAAATTTCTATGATCGCACATCAGGATTAATGAATTTTTTAAGAAATACAATTGCGGTTCTGGTAGGCCTTGGTATAGCAGGGCTTATTATTACTCTTGGTATAAGAGCTTTTCCGCAATGGATCACTTTCGATGCTTTTGCTCCCTTTGAGCACTGGCAGAGATTTCTTTTTAGTATGAAAGACGATAATGCATTTTTCGGATTTCTGCTGTTTATTTCAGGGCTTGGAACCACGGTCGGAGGTGTAGCCACTGCACTTATTGTGAAGTATGCTAAAGTGGCTTATGCTATTCTTATCGGCTTCATTATGCTTTTCATAGCCATGCTGGATGTTATTGTATTTCCGTACCATCCTACATTTTATAAGATCTCTATTTTCCTTACTTTTTTCCCGTTTTCCTGGATAGGAGGGAAGATCGTAGAGATTATTTATGAACGGAATAAGAAAAAAAAGATCGCTGAGAAAATGAACAAAACCAAATAAAAAACGCTGCAGATTCTGCAGCGTTTTTGTTATAATATAAGAAAAGACTATTGTCCGTATCTGTTAAGGCATCTTGAATCCTTTCGTATAGATTCTTCCGTAGTCATCTACAAATTTCACCTGTACATTGCCCTGGTATTTATCCAGGATTTTTTCTACGTCTTTTTGTGAATTCACAGGCTTGCCATTGACTTCTATGATGATGTAATTGTCTACAATTCCAATCTTGGCCATCTCGCTTCCTTCACTTACATTTTTAGCAACAACACCACTGGTTAGTCCGTATTCTGTTTTGAATCTTTCATTAAGCGGGTCGAAGTCTGCTCCAATTTTTTCAGCTACACTCAAGTCAGCTTTTGTTCTTGTGGAAGTTCCGCCTTTCTGGTCTTTCAGTGTTACTGTAGTGGTGCTTTCCTTGCCGTTTCTTAAATAAGTTACCTGCACCTTATCGCCTGGTCGCTTGCTTCCAATGGACATGGACAGATCTGCAAAATCTGTGATATCGTAAGCATCTATTTTAGTGATAACGTCGCCTTTTTTCAGACCTGCATCTTCTGCACCGCTGTTATCTCCAAATCCTGTTACATACACTCCTGAGCCGGCTTTAATGGTGGTTTTGAACTGCTTGTTGTAGGCAGTTACCTGCTGGTCATTGGAAAGATCTAATGAAGAAACCCCTAAGAATCCTCTCTGTACGATTCCGAATTTCTTGATATCTTCAACAATTTTTCTTGCCAAATTAGCCGGAACAGCAAATCCGTATCCCTGGTAATATCCTGTAGTGGACTGGATCGCAGAGTTAATCCCGATAAGATCACCGTTTACGTTAACCAAAGCTCCTCCTGAGTTTCCCGGGTTGATCGCAGCATCGGTCTGGATAAAGCTTTCAATAGGATTAGCCGCTTTCCCCTGACCTCCCAGGATGCCGATTCCTCTGCCTTTAGCAGAAACAATACCGGCTGTTACTGTGGAATTTAATCCAAGAGGGTTTCCTACTGCAAGGACCCATTGCCCCACTTCTATATTGTCTGAATTAGCGAAATTTAAATAAGGAAGCCCTTTCTCTTCAATCTTTAATAACGAGATATCAGTATTCGGGTCAGTACCTACAAGAGTTGCGATATAAGATTTTTTGTTGCTTAAAACAACTTCCAGTTTATTGGCTCCTGCTACAACGTGGTTGTTGGAAATGATATATCCGTCCGGTGAAATAATTACCCCGGAACCCATTCCTGATGGCATATTGTCCGGAGCCTGCTGCTTCTGTCTCTGCTGTCCTCCTCCTAAAGGATCTCCGAAGAAGAAATCAAACAGATCCTGTTCCGAAGCCCTGCTTGATGATCTGCTCTGGTAATTTTTGATGGTAACAACAGCAGGAACCGTAGTTTTTGATGCCTTCACGAAATCATCGCCTACAGTTGCCGTGTTCATTCCTACAAATGATGCATTAGGGGCTGGTGCTGTGAAGTAAGACTGGTCGCCATTGTTTGAATGATGACCGAAATATTGTAGTGTCCCAACGGTAGTAGCTCCTGAGACAACTCCCACTACTGCAAATGGTAATAGTTTTTTTAAAGTACTCTTCATTGTATATCTTTCTTTTATATTTATTGATTTTTTTGTTTTATCGTAAACAAATTTAATGCTAAATAAGTAAGCAATTAGCATGCTATGTTTCAATTTTAACTAAAATTTAACGGCTATTGTGTCATTTTATGCATTATGTCATAATATTAAATAGTGTATTAACAAAACTTAAAAAATTATTAAAGAAAAAATGTGACATTTTGTAAGCTGCAGAATAAAAATGTCATGTTTAAGATACAACAATTAATCCAAAAGCTCCTTAATTAGAGATCATTATATATCACAGATTACCCGTTACTTATTGCTCGTTACGCATCTTCATAGGGAGTGCAATTTTCCCGGATAAGCAGAAATGATTATATTTGCAAAAATTTTTCTCACTTAAAACGTTTATAGCATGCAACTGTATAACACCTTAAGCGCAGAAGAAAGAGCTCAGCTTATTGATGAAGCCGGTAAGGAACGCCTTACATTGTCTTTCTATGCGTATGCCAAAATTCAAGATCCTAAAAAATTTCGCGACGAATTATTTATAGCCTGGAACACACTTGATGCTCTCGGCCGTATTTATGTCGCACATGAAGGTATTAATGCTCAGATGAGTGTGCCTGCCGATAATTTTGAAGCCTTTCGCCATACACTGGAAGCTTACGATTTTATGAAAGGAATCCGTTTGAATGTGGCAGTTGAGCAAGACAATCATTCTTTTTTAAAGCTGACGATAAAAGTCAGACATAAAATTGTTGCTGACGGTTTGAATGATGATACCTTTGATGTTACCAATAAAGGAATTCACCTAAAGGCACAGGAATTCAATAATTTACTTGAAGACCCAAATACCATTGTCGTTGATTTCAGGAATCACTACGAAAGTGAAGTCGGTCATTTTGAAGGTGCTATTACTCCTGATGTAGAAAATTTCAGAGAAAGTTTACCAATTATCAACGAACAGTTGCAGGATTTTAAAGAAGATAAAAACCTGCTAATGTACTGTACAGGCGGAATCCGTTGCGAAAAAGCCAGCGCCTACTTCAAGCATCAGGGTTTTAAAAACGTTTTCCAGCTGGAAGGCGGAATCATTGAATATACCCGCCAGATAAAAGAAGAGGGGATAAAAAGTAAGTTTATAGGTAAAAACTTTGTATTCGATCACCGTTTGGGGGAAAGGATTACAGATGATATTATTTCCCAATGCCATCAATGCGGGAAGCCTTGTGACAACCATACCAATTGTGCTAATGATGCCTGTCATTTATTGTTCATTCAATGTAACGAATGTAAAGCCGCAATGGAAAACTGCTGTTCTGCAGAATGTTTGGAAACCATACATTTACCTTTAGAAGAGCAACTAAAGCTGAGAAAAGGATTACAGGTTGGAAATAAGGTTTTCAGAAAAGGAAAATCAGATGCTTTGAAATTTAAAAATTCAGGCGATTTACCGGTTAAACCTCTGGCAAAAGCTGAAACCAAAAATATCCGTCAAAAAATGACGGTCAAAAAAGCATTGCTTGGAAAAGCAGAACATTATTACACAAAATCAAAGATTGCACAGTTTTTAATTGAAAACAAGGAACTTTCAGTAGGCGATAAAGTACTGATTTCAGGTCCGACAACCGGTGAGCAGGAAATTACCATTACAGAATTGTATGTAAATGGAAATCCGTGTGAAACGGCAAAAATGGGAGATCAGATCACTTTTGAACTTCCGTTTAGAGTTCGTTTGTCAGATAAATTATATAAGATTCTTCAGGCTGAAAACGCGTAATTATGCTGAAAGCTGAACTTAGAAAAAAATATATGCAAAAAAGAAAAGCCTTGTCTTCTGATGAGGCTTTCCTGTTATCTGAAAAGATTTTTGAAAATTTTGTTGATTGTTTTAAACCTCTTTCAGGTCAGAAAGTCCATATTTTCATTCCTATTGAAAAGTTCAGCGAAATTGATACCCAAATATTCATTAACTATTTTTTAAGCTGGAATATCAAGGTTTTTGTGCCTAAAATTGTTGATGCAAAATTAATTTCTGTGGAAATTTTTAATGATACAAAGTTTCAAACTAATACCTGGGGTATTTCAGAGCCTGTTTCTAATGAAGATTCCGGAGAAAATGATTTCAGTTATGTAATTACTCCACTTTTGTATTGTGATAAAAAAGGAAACAGAGTAGGCTATGGAAAAGGCTTTTACGATGTTTTTTTTGAAAATATTTCCTCCGGGACAAAAAAAATCGGAGTCAATTACTTTGGCCCCGATGAAAATATCGATGATGTCCGGCAAAATGATATTCCGCTGGACTATTTGGTAACGCCTACCGAGGTGCTGTCTTTCTTTAACGGATCAGAATAGAAATCCAGGAAATAAAATTTAAATTCTTTCTTTATCATCGGGGTAGAAAGCAAAATGTACTGGGCGTTTTTCTCAAAAGTTCCCAGGGATTTATTTTTTGAATCAAAATATTCCAGATTGAATTTTGCGTAATCTAAAGTATCCTTTTTATAGAATTCTTTGTAAACATTCAGGTTATTTACTTTTACCGATTTTACTTTAAGGCTGTCCAGCTCATGGAACAGCTTTTTAAATGTAGTAGAATCCGGTTTGTGGAAATAGCTTTCCATCTGGGAGTAGATTAGCGTATCGATCTCGGTATTCCTATTTCCAGATAAGTATAATGTAGAAAGATCAAGAAGTTCCTGAACTTTCTGCTTGGTGATGGAATTGATTGCCTGCATGCTGTCCATCTGTACCGCAGGATAGCTTTTTATATTGGTGCTGTTTCTTAATTTATCCAGATCACTTACTTCCGTCTTTTTATTGTTGCAGGAAATAAATGCTAAAAAAAGTACTGCGAAAATTAAAAACTTATTTATTTTCTTCATCTGTGGATGCTATTTTAAATTTAATAGATACTATTTTTCCTTTGGTGTCCTTTTTCATCTCTATAACATTAAGATTTTTCAGAGATGTGGTAGGCGTTGTTACCAGTGTAATGTATTTTTGCTTGTCAAGCCTTTCTATACCATACGTTTTATTATCATACACCTGATAAATAACCGCACTGTTGCTGATCAGGCTTTCCAGCTGGTTTCTTTTCTGTTTAATCAGGGCTACCTGTTCCTCAGGATTACCTCCTTTCACATCTTTAATGGAGAAGTAATAGGCTGCCATCTTGTAATCATCAGGTTTCAGTTCGATCATTTCCTCATCCGGGGCATTTTCCAGGTTTCTGTTGACTTCCAGATACTCGTAGAAAGGAGCACTGATCTGCATTTTGATGTTTTTATCCTTAGTGGAATAATAAAAACACTCTCCTGGTTTTATTTTATAGAGAAGCGGAGACTCATTGGCTTTAATTACCCTGATTTCAAGAGTATTGATGACAGAAACGCCGCGGTCCTTATCGGTGAAACAGTATTTATAAGTTTTTGAGAATAGCTGGTCTTTAAATCCAAGAATTCCGGTAATGGCAATTAAAATAGAGGTAATGATGATCCATGCATTCTTTTTGACAAAATTTTTTCTCACTACAAGAGATTGTATTCCGGCTTGGACTGTCGTTGTTGTATTTTGTGTAATTATCTGATTATCATGTATTGATTTTTGTAAATCAATGTTTTCTTTACCCTGATATTCTATTTTTTTTGCCGGAATTTCAGTTTTTGGAGTTTCTAAGGTTTCGGACTCTGTTTTTTCCTGTTTCTGAATTTCTTCTTCCTCAGGATCTTCATTATCCAGCAGCAGTTCCCCGGCAAAAAGATGTTGTTTTTTAAAGTCATACCATGAGTCGTATCCCGCATAAATGCTCAATAAATTAAGCATGTCGATCCTTGGCAATTTGGTGACCGGCGAAGTTTTGAAATAAGTGTAAAATGACTTTTCACTGATGTTGCCTTTAGCTTTTTTGCGAAGGTCTTCCTGGAAATATATAATATCTATACCTTTCCATTTTGAAATATCATCATGGGAAGAGCTGGATTCTTTTAAAAATTCTGCCTGAACATCTTTTTTCAGTTGCTCAAAATGTAATAGATCTAAATCTGTCAATTTTTATAAAATAATTAAATTGTTGATTATCAGTACTCTTTTTTTGTAAAACTATTTTACAAATGTATTACAATTATTTTTCATAAACAACTTTTATATCTCGTCTACCTTTGTCTTGTTCAAATAACAGAACAGAAAGAAATTTATAAAAAACAATATTAACAAAATTAAATTTAATTTATTATGAAAAAGTCATTATTCGTAGCTGCTATCGCTGCAATCTCTCTAGTTGCTTGTAAAAAAACTGAAGCTACTTCTACTGAAGGAGCAACTGATTCTGCTGCTGCTAACGTAGCTGATTCTGCTGCTGTAGTTACTGATTCTGCTGCTAAAGTAGTTGATTCTGCTGCTAACGTTGCTGTAGATGCTACTAAAGATGCTGCTGCTGCTACAACTGCTGCTGGTGCTGATGCTGCTAAAGCTACAACTGAAGCTGCTGCTGACGCTGCTAAAGGTGCTGCTGATGCTGCTAAAGGTGCTGCAAAAGATGCTGCTAAAGAAGTTAAAGACGCTGCTAAGAAATAATTCTGGCATAAGCTTAACAATAAAAGAACCGTTTCACCCTGTGAGACGGTTTTTTTATGCTTTAAAGATTCCTTTCGGCATCAACTTTCCTTTCTGAAAATTACCCTTTCTTTTGTTTCAGCGATTCATAGCATGTAATAGCAACGGCATTGCTCAAATTTAAAGAATCAATACTTCCTGCCATTGGTATCAGCGTATTTTTTCCTTTTCCAATCCAGAAATTACTTAATCCCGAATGCTCGGTTCCGAATAATACGGCAGAACGCTGCCTGAAATCTCTTTTATAAATGTCTTCGGCGGTCTCATCCATAAGAGTTGTATAGATGCTGAAATTGTTTTTCTGCAGAAATTCAAAGGTTTCCTTATTTTCTGCATCATAAATTTTCATTCCGAAGAGGCATCCGACGCTTGAACGTATCACATTTGGGTTATAGAAGTCGGCTTTTCCGTCTGCTACAATCAGAGCATCAATTCCAAAAGCCTCACAGCTTCTCAGGATGGCTCCAAGATTACCCGGTTTTTCTGCACCTTCCACAATAATTACCGTGGAATTTTCTTTAGGTATAAATGATGAAAGAAGATTTTCTTTGGTTTTATAAATTCCGATAATTCCTTCAGAACTCCCTCTATAGGCTATTTTTTCATATACCTTCTCACTTACAGAATGGATTTTACCTTCCAGAAGCTTTCCTTTAAAGATATTTTCACAGATAAAAAATTCTACTGGTTCAAAATCATACTGTAAAGCCCTTTCATTTTCCTGCAGCCCTTCTACAACAAAAACTTTTGATTTTTTACGGAACCTGTTGTCAGCCAGAAGTTTGGTGACGTTTTTTATTTTATCGTTTTGAAAACTCTCTATCAACATGCTGCAAAATTATGCAAAATTTGTGATTACGTCTGCCTGGTTTTGATGAAAAGGTTTTTTCCGGTAACTTGAAAAGGTATTTTATTCCTGCGTTTATTATAGATAACCAAGACTATGATGAGTAAAATGGATGCAATTTTAAATAAATTTCCATACATATTGCCTGAAACATTAAAGATTGCCCAGTAGAGATTCATGAAAAGGTGAAGGAAAATTGCTGTCCAAGATTAAAGCCAGTTTCAAAATAAACCATGATAAGAAATGGTATTTGCTGAAACGATTTCGGGCAGTGCAAAAGATGTCATAACACCGATGGTTAAAATGATATGATTCTTTTTCATCTCATCAGTTTTCTGTTTCCAGAAAGTTACCGTTGTCAATAAGGCTTTGCGGAAGATCTTTTTTGTTTTTAATGCCCAGGGATTTTAGTTTCTGAGTCTGGATGACAAGATTGTCATTTCCTGTAGAAAGCTGTTTGTAAGCATCGTTGTATACATTTTTGGCCTGGTCAAGATTTTTCCCGACTTTCTCAAGGTTTTCTACAAAACCTACAAATTTATCATATAGTTTTGCTCCGCGATCAGCAATCTCCATAGAATTCCTGTTCTGATATTCCCGTTTCCACAGATCTGCGATCAGCTTTAATGAGGTGATCAGGTTGCTTGGGTTGAGGAGTAAAATTCTTCTCTCATAAGCAAAGTTCCAAAGATTCTGGTCTGCCTGCATAGCTGCAATATAGGCGGGTTCACTCGGGATAAACATCATTACGAAATCCAGAGACTTTCCATAATCGTCATAAGCCTTCTGGCTAAGCTGGAGGATATGATTTTTGATGGATCCCAAATGCTGGTTAAGCCTCATGGCATAAACATCCTGATCGTTCTCATCTACCAGTTCTGTGAAGGCTGTCAGGGAAACTTTGGAATCAATAATTACGTTTCTTTCATCCGGATATTTTATAACGGCATCAGGGCGCATTTTCTTACCGGAAAATTCGGAGAACAATGCTTTATTATCTTCGTCACGGAGTTCATGCTCCAGGAAATATTCTCTTCCTTTAACGAGTCCGGATTTTTCAAGAATACTTTCGAGGATCATTTCACCCCAGTTCCCCTGGGTTTTGCTTTCCCCTTTTAAGGCTCTTGTCAGTTTTTTGGCATCTTCTGAGATCTGCTGATTCAGTTCAGCAAGCTCTTTTACTTTTTCGGCAAGAGAGAAACGTTCTTTATTTTCTTTTTCATAAGCTTCGTTTACCCTGTTTTTAAGGTCGGTGATTTTTTCCTGGAACGGTTCAAGAATGGTTTTTAAATTATTTTGATTTAAAGTGGTAAATTTTTCCGTTTTTTCCTCTAAAATTTTATTGGCCAGATTTTCAAACTGTAGTTTTGACTCTTCCTGAATTTTGATAATTTCTTCTTTCTGGGTATCAAGAGATTTCTGTAATCCGTCGTTTTTTGCAGAAAGCTCGGAGTTTTTGGCAAAAATATGCTGTTTTTCGGATACAAGATTCTCTATTTGGGAAGCCTGTTTTAAATTAAGCTGTTTCAGTTCCAAAAATTGAGCGTTTAAAGAGGCGTATTCTGCGGAAATTTTTGCATATTCATTTTTAAGATCATTAAATAGATCGGTCTGCTGCTGATTGTGTTGCTGTTCTTTGCTGATATTCTGGTTCAGCTCCTGGATTTTCAGATTAAGATTTTCCAGATCTGAATTCTTTTTGATATGCAGGTTATTCAGTTCATCATAAGAATTTCTTGAAACCGTGGACGATTTTAAGGCAAAATACAAAATAACGGCTCCCAGTGCTCCGCCGGCAATAAATCCAATAATTAAATAGGTCATATCCATCTTTCAAAATTACAAAAACAAAAATTGATTTCTTTTACGGAAACCCTCAAAATTTTACAGGAATAAGGTTATTGTAATTTAAATAATTGATCTGACGGTAAAGAATAAAAAAAGCGGCAGTACAGGACTGCCGCTTTATATTTAAATAGAATTTAACTTCAATAAAGCTTACTATTTCTTGATTGCCTTCACAGTTTTTATACTTCCGTCTTCCATATGAAGCGAGATAAGATAAAGACCTGAATTCAAATCTGAAAGGTTAAGTTCAGTACTAGGTTTCAGCATTTTTATCTGACGGCCCGAAACATCGGTCACTGCAATAGATTTTACATCTTTTATGTCAGAAATTTTCAGAATGTCTTTAAACGGATTAGGGTAAACCGAGATATTCATTTTGTTGTCAGCATTAACATCTGAAGTTCCCAATACATTCTGTACAAGTATGGTATAATCTTCGGCCTGTCCTTGGCTAAGATCGGTACAAGGGCTGGATAATTCTGCTCTTACACTGGTCGTTGAACTGTTAAACTGATATTTTACTCTCATTCTTGTATTTCCTAAAGCAGCGGTAGCCGGTACTGCAATGCTCTTATTGACAGTCACCGTGTTACCCGTAGCTCCTGCAAAATCAGAAGTTACAAAATAGGATTCCCCTGCATCGGTGAAGCTTCCGTTCTGATTCCAGTCTATAAATACTGTAAAGCCAAATCGGTTGGTTCCTACTCCTGTTCCTGTAAGGGTTATAGGATAGGAAGTTCCTCTTGTAACAGTCGCTGTTTTGTTGGTGAAGTTTTCCTGGCCAAGACCGGTATTTGCTGTTGTGCTGGATGAATTGGTCATGTCACTCATTACAACATTAGATATAGGATACACGCCAAGTTTGGCTGTAAGCGGTCCGCAGTAAGGGGCAAAAGGATTAGCACCTGTTGTGAAAGATATTTCCTGGCATCCTGTTGCATCACCTAAAGCATTGGTTGGGGTAACTGTAACATAAAGAAGTGTATTTTGAGGGAAAACGCTTGTAGATAAGGGCGTGAATGAAGTACTAAAGGTGGTCCCTGTGTATACATTTGAAGCTCCCGGAGTTGTTCCTACTTTTATTTTGTAAGACTCTGCACCTGCTGTTGCTGCCCAGGTGATCTGTGGTCGTACTGAAACTGCGGTTGCACCACTTACCGGACTGCTGATTGTTGTACAGGCAGGTATTGCTGTTACTTCCTGTTTGATTTTCACGTTATCTATAAAGTTATAGAAATCATATGAAGTACCTGTTGTGCCTACGGTCTGTATACGTAGCATGAAGTTTCCGTTTACATTGGCGCTTTCCGGAATTGTACCTGTGAATGGTACGCATGTTTGGGCTGCGGATGTTAGCGTAACTGAGGAACCAATCGGGGTATAGGTGGTGCCTCCGTCTGTAGAATATCCTACATTAATAACGCCTCCGATGCTGCTCAATCCATCATAAGCACTGGTGCTGAACGTAAAGGAAACATCAATTTTCTTTCCATTGGCAGTGATGCCAGCAGGTTTCGTATATACTAAATTGACAGTTCTGTTGGCATCATTGGAACCATATGATTCGGCTCCAATGGCTACGGTGCCATCACAAGCACCGGAAATGTACGTCCCGGCTGTCCCGGTATAACCGCCAGTTACTGCAAAACCTGGATAGGTAGCATTTTCAAAGCTTTCCGTAACTAAAATTTGGGCATTGCTCATTGCTGCAATTGCAATAAAGCTAAATAGTAATGTTTTTTTCATACAATAAATTTTTATCTAATATAATAATTTTTTACATATTTGAAAAGGAATGTTGTTTTTTTTATTTGATAATCAGGTATTTGTGATATGTGTTTTGTGAATTATGTATTTGGAACTAAACCTGAAATCATTTTATTCTGTATGTTTAGTATTGTAGAAAGCGTTTTGCCGAGAATTTTGATAAATAGTATAGAATAAAAAAAGTGAGCCGGAAAGCTCACTTTATTTTTGTTGACCAGATTATGGAGTGATGGTAATCGGATCTGGAAAAGGTTCAAGAACCAATGGTTTGCACATGGCGGCTGGTTCGCATCTTCCCCCCATGCATACAAAATTAGTCATAGTGGTTGTACCATCAGGACATCTGATCAGGGCTTCACCATGGCATCCTCCGGGACATTGTGCCGGATATAAATACCCGCCGAATACCTCTTTCAATTCTTTTCTTGAAATTTTTTTTAAGTTCATTTTTTTCATGGAATTAATTTTTTTGATTGTTTTAATTTCTATAAGTCTGAAAATGAACGTCTAATATAGTAAAAAACAAATCACTATGTAACGTTATAGTGATTTATTTTAATATGTATTTTCCTGGGTGGATTATGAAATTGTTTGGTAAAGTACAAAGAAATAGATGCAGTTAAGTACAGTTGCTATAAACGATCCTATGAATACGGCTGGATTCTCTCGTGTTTTTCCGGTAATCAATCTTATCATCCAATAATTGATTATGTAAACAGGAATCAATAAAAAAAAATTAAAAACCATTAAAAAGATAAAATTGTAAAGACTAACAAAGATGACAATTGAACTTATAATGGAGGCAATAACAGTTCCAATGACTGTATTAATTAAAGTTTTTGAATCAACTTTTAAATTCTCAACATTCTGATGTATTTGATTGTATTTCGTCTCTACAAGAAATTGGATTGTTTTATCAGGCAGCAGATCTGAGCTTATTAATGATAAACAGTCCTGCTTGGATAATTTATTCATGTAATGTGAATGAATTTCTCTGATCATTCTGTTTTGTTCGGCCAGAAATAAATTTTTGGCTTTGATTTTAGCTTGAAAATCTTCCAAAGTACCTCTCTTTAGAATTTCTTCTACAATTTCTTTATCCGGTTTGCCTTGGTAATCAATTTGATTGGTGTAGGATTCAATCAGGTCTTTTTCTGAAAATTTGCCGTAAAAACTCATTTCTATGGTTTTTCCTTTGATATTTCCCCGTGATGTTTCAAATACAGCGGTAATGCGGCAGATCCATACCATGGGAAAATTTCATAACTGAAAACACCGGCCTGTATTGCGGGATCGGTTTTTACCCATTGTTCGGCTTCCTCTTTAGATTTTGTGTTGAAAATAAACATACCCCGGTAGTTTTCTTTATTTTGTTCTAAAAAAGGTCCTGCCACTACAATTTTTCCTTCATCAGCCAGCTTTCTGATATTGGCAAGATGGCCTTTCATCAGTTCTTCCATTTTGCCTTTATCATCCACTTTTGTGCTTCCCGTGGTGAGCATTACAATTGTGTAGGGCTTCATCCCGTATTGATCTGTGCCCAGGGATGCGGCCAGTTCCTCGTTGAATTTTGGTTTTTCTGCTTTCTTTTCCTGAGCGAAGGATAATGTTGCCACTAAAAGAGTGAGGGATAAATAAATTTTTAGTTTCATAACAAGGATTTAATGATGGCCTGAATCAGGTAGATAAATTTAATCTTTTATTCTTAAAAATTCTTTGGCCAGTTCAATCATTTTAGGATCGCCGGTATATTTTCCATGTTCATCAGAAAGTTTTACGGTGGCAATCCATTCTTTGTTAGGCGCCTGTACGCCGATCAGTTTCATTACGATATTCATTGGTTTCAAACCGACATCATTCGTAAGATTGGTTCCGATTCCGAAGGAAACGCCTATTTTTCCTTTACAGTAATTGGTGATTTCTTCTACTTTTTCAAGATTTAAAGCATCAGAGAAAATGATATATTTAAATAAAGGGTTAATTCCGTGTCTTTGATAGTGTGCGATGGTTTTGTCTGCAAATTCAAGTGCATCCCCACTGTCATGGCGAACACCGTCGAACAGCTTTGCGAATTTTTTGTCAAACTGCTGGAAGAAAACATCCGTAGTATAAGTATCTGACAGTGCAACGCCCAGATCACCTCTGTAAACATCAACCCAATGTTCCAGGGCCAGTTCATTGGCCATTTTGAATCCATACTCAGCAGCGTGGAACATAAACCATTCATGTGCATGGGTGCCGATTGGTTTTACTCCGTACTTCATAGCAAAATGCACATTTGAGCTTCCGATGAAAGTTGATTCTTTGTTTTGCGTCAGGGCTTCCATGACCAGATTCTGTACCTTGTAAGAGTGTCTTCTTCTGGTCCCGAATTCAGCAAAATTGACCTCAAGTCTTCCAAGTGAGTCCGCTTTTTCCAAAGTTTTACTCATAACAATTTCATTGGAGTCTCTTTCCATATGATTCATCTCGTAATGA
This sequence comes from Chryseobacterium luteum, assembly GCF_000737785.1. Lineage (GTDB taxonomy): Bacteria > Bacteroidota > Bacteroidia > Flavobacteriales > Weeksellaceae > Chryseobacterium > Chryseobacterium luteum. Next base: position 140,525 of record NZ_JPRO01000003.1, read on the forward strand.
AGTTCGCTGATCAGGGCAAGGAGGGGAACTTCCCAAAGGATCGTTCTGTACCAAAGTCCTTCAACGGTTACAGAAAGATCACTGCCTTCCTGGTGGATTTTCACTTCAGAGGGATCGTAATGATAGCCTTCTAAAAAATCCAGATAAGGAAGATCTATATAAGGACAGGTTTTTGCCATGAATTTTTTTTCTTCCTTGGTAAGCTTCAACTCTGCCATTTTGTTGACCGCTTCTTTTAAAGCAGCATCAAATCCTGCCGGAAACTGGTGCTTTCCTCTGTTGATGAATTCATATTTTACAATGGAGCTTGGAAATAGCTTTACCACTGCGTTTTGCATTGTTATTTTATAGAAATCGTTATCCAGTATTGAGTTTAGTCGAACGTCGTGCATGATATGTGTAATTTTAACGCAAATATAGTTATTTAAAATAAAAACCGCCTAAATGTAAGACGATTTTTTTATTTATCAGTCGATTTTTGGCGGTTACTTCCCTAAATAAGAGTTGTACATCCATACTTCTTTTTCCTGTTCTGTGATGTAATCGCTCATCTGGGAATTGGTTCCTTCATCTCCTGCGGTATCTGTGATGTCCAGAAGTTCTCTCTGGAGATCCAGAACTACTTTAAAGGAATTCAAAATATTTTCTACACTTTTTGTGCCATCCGTCACTTCTTTACTTTCTTTAATGGTAGACACCTTCAGATAATCGGAGTAATTGTGAGCTGGCGTTGCACCAAGGGTCAGAATTCTTTCTGCTATTTCGTCAATTTTCAATACAAGACTGTTGTAAAGCTCTTCAAATTTAGGATGAAGGGTGAAAAACTGATCTCCCTTGATATTCCAGTGTGAACCTCTGGTGTTTTGATAGAACACGGAATAATTGGCTAAAAGGATATTTAATTTTTCTGAAATGTTCTTACAGTCGGCTTCTTTCAGGCCGATGATACTTGCATTTTTCATAGGTTTATTTTTTATGTCAACAAAATTAGAAAATATTGTGCCGAAAACATAGGTTTACGATTGATGATACTTATCTTTGATATTTTTATAATTGATCTTAAAAATGCACTCATTCCGAAATATAGGACTAAGAAGTTTTTTTATTTCCTTTGCCGTTTTTTTTACGGTGTGTTTATTATACTATATAAACTCGGTTTTAAAAACAGGAGGTCATTATGTTTACCTTTTGGATGATGCTTATATTCATTTGGCTGTCGCGAAAAATTTCGCAATTCATCATGTCTGGGGAATTACGCAATATAAGTTTTCTTCCGCTTCTTCTTCGCCTTTATTTACATTTATTATCAGTGTTTTAATTAAAATAATTGGGAATAATGATCAGATTCCATTGTATTTTAATGCTGTTTTCAGTGTTGGGGTTATTTATTTTCTTACCCGATATTTTAGAGATATTTTTAATGATGTAAAAAAGACATTTTTAGCGGTAATCTTCACATTATTTTTCGCCGTTCTTCATTTACAGCTGCTGACCGGAATGGAGCATATCTTTCAGGTATTCCTTTTTGTAGTGAATGTCTTTTGTTTTCCCCGACGGGATAAAAATAAATTGGCACTTGTTGGATTTTATGGGACTATTCTGCTGATGGGGCTTACACGTTTTGAAAGTATGTTTTATTTTGTAGTAATGGCTTTTGTTTTACTTTTACTTAAAAAAAGTAAGGACGCTGCTGGAGTGCTGCTGGCTGGTTTTATCCCGATTATTATTTTTTGTTATTTTAATAATCAGCAGGCTGGCTACTTCTTCCCAAATTCTGTGGTGGTTAAAGGAACAAAACTGAGTTTCGATTCACAATTCTTGATCCAGCTTAAAACCATTGTATTTGATAATTTTTTATTGAATATAAGCTTTTATAAAGTAGGCTTATTTCCTCTTTTATTATGTGCAATCTTTATAGGTAGAGATTTAAAAAGCAAAACGTTCCGGGAAGCTGTTGATAATAATTTTTTTCTTATTGTATTTTCTTTAACTACGATCTGTCATTCCATGTTTGCAGATTTTAAAGGACTGTTTCGCTATGAGGCTTATCTTCTTGTGGGGCTTTCAATGGTGCTTATTCCAAAAGTTAAAGATCTTTTCTGGGATTTTAAAAAGTATTGCAGAAAAGAAATTCTAATCAGTGTAGTGATTGTCCTGAATGGTCTCCTTTGGATTTATAAAAGCTGGATCGCCCATAAGGTAATTGATAACGGAGGGAAAAATATTTATGAACAGCAGATACAGTCTGCGAGATTTTTACATACCTATTATAATACATCCAAAATAGTGGCTAATGATATTGGGGCGATTACCTACTATACAGATATCCATTTGTTAGATATTGTCGGTTTAGGTTCTAAAGAAACAATTGTTTTTAATGAAAATAGAAAAGCTTTTGATCATAATTTTGAAGATTTTCTTACCCGTTACTGTCTGAAAAACAAATACGAAATAGCAATGGTATATGATGGGTGGCTTCAGGGGCATATCCCAAAAAATTGGAAAAAAGCAGCTGTCCTGAAGATTGAAAATAAGGTAACTGTGGCCAGGCTGGAGGTGTCTGTATATTCTATCAATAGAGATAATTTGCAGCTGCTCAAACAAAATATCAAAAATTTTAACTGGGATAAAAATGTAACTGTGATATTGATGGATTAACGTAACTGGCTGTTAATTAATTTTTAATAAGAAATGTTATTTACGGCTAAGTGTTTGTTAATTAAAAAAATATTCCTATTTTTGCACCCTAAAATAAAAAGCAATTAAATGCCTACTATTCAACAATTAGTAAGAAAAGGAAGAGTCGCACTCACCAAGAAGAGTAAATCGGCTGCCCTTGATTCTTGTCCACAAAGACGAGGTGTATGTACGAGAGTATATACTACCACTCCTAAGAAACCTAACTCTGCACTTAGAAAAGTTGCAAGGGTAAGACTTTCTAACGGGAAGGAAGTCAACGCCTACATCCCGGGCGAAGGACATAATCTTCAAGAGCACTCGATAGTATTGGTACGCGGCGGAAGGGTGAAAGACCTACCGGGAGTACGTTATCATATCGTAAGAGGAGCATTAGACACTGCAGGTGTTAGCGGAAGAACGCAGAGAAGATCTAAGTATGGAGCTAAGAGACCAAAACCAGGTCAGGCAGCAGCTGCACCAGCTAAAGGAAAGAAAAAATAATCATTAAATAAGGTACAGAAACAATGAGAAAGACAAAAGCGAAAAAAAGACCGTTGTTACCAGATCCGAAATTTAATGATCAATTGGTAACTAGATTCGTAAACAACTTGATGCAGGACGGTAAGAAGTCTATCGCATTCAAAATATTCTATGATGCATTAGATATCGTAGAAACTAAAAAAGGAGAAACTGAAAAGACAGCCCTTGAAATCTGGAAAGATGCATTAACTAACGTTATGCCTCACGTAGAAGTACGTTCCAGAAGAGTAGGTGGAGCTAACTTCCAGATTCCTATGCCAATCAGAGCTGACAGAAAAATTTCTATGGCAATGAAATGGTTAATTAGCTATTCTAAAAAGAGAAATGATAAGTCTATGGCTTTGAAACTGGCTAATGAAGTTGTAGCTGCTTCAAGAGAAGAAGGTGCTGCTTACAAGAAAAAATCTGATACTCACAAAATGGCGGAAGCTAACAAAGCTTTCTCACACTTCAAATTCTAATTAGAAATGAGTAGAGATCTTAAATTTACAAGAAATATTGGTATTGCTGCACACATTGATGCGGGAAAAACTACCACTACAGAAAGAATTTTATTCTATACAGGGGTAAACCACAAAATTGGAGAAGTTCACGATGGTGCTTCTACAATGGACTGGATGGAGCAGGAAGCAGAAAGAGGTATTACCATTACTTCTGCTGCAACTACTTGTTCTTGGAATTTTCCTACAGACCAAGGTAAGCCATTAGCTGAAACTAAGCCTTACCACTTCAACATCATTGATACACCAGGACACGTTGACTTTACAGTAGAAGTAAACAGATCTTTGAGAGTATTAGATGGTTTGGTATTCCTTTTCTCTGCAGTAGATGGCGTAGAGCCTCAGTCTGAAACAAACTGGAGACTTGCTGACAACTATAAAGTGGCAAGAATGGGATTCGTAAACAAAATGGACCGTCAAGGTGCTGACTTCCTTAACGTGGTAAACCAGGTTAAGACAATGTTAGGATCAAACGCAGTTCCAATCGTTTTACCAATCGGTGCTGAAGAAGATTTCAAAGGTGTTGTAGACTTAATTAAAAACAGAGCTATCGTTTGGGACGAAGCAGGACAAGGAGCTACTTTTGAAGTAGTGCCAATTCCTGAAGACATGAAAGCTGAAGTTCTGGAATACAGAGAAAAATTAGTAGAAGCTGTTGCTGACTACGATGATACTTTGATGGAGAAATTCTTCGAAGATCCGGATTCAATCTCTGAAGACGAAATCAACGAAGCTCTAAGAAAAGCTACTATTGATCTATCTATTATCCCAATGACTTGTGGTTCTTCATTCAAGAACAAAGGAGTACAGTTTATGTTGGATGCAGTATGTAAATACTTGCCTTCTCCATTGGATAAAGATGATATCAAAGGTACTGACCCAAGAACAGATCTTGATATTACAAGAAAACCATCTGTAGACGAGCCTTTCGCAGCTTTAGCTTTTAAGATTGCTACCGATCCTTTCGTGGGAAGATTAGCATTCTTCAGAGCATACTCTGGAAGATTAGATGCAGGTTCTTATATCCTGAACACCCGTTCAGGTGATAAAGAAAGAATCTCCAGAATCTATCAGATGCACGCTAACAAGCAAAATCCTGTAGAATATATTGAAGCAGGAGATATTGGTGCAGCGGTAGGTTTTAAATCTATCAAAACTGGTGATACAATGTGTGATGAGAAACACCCGATCGTTCTGGAATCGATGGTTTTCCCTGATCCGGTAATTGGTATCGCTGTTGAGCCTAAAACTAAGGCAGACCAGGATAAAATGGGTAACGCTCTGGCTAAATTAGCTGAAGAAGATCCTACTTTCCAGGTTAAAACTGACGAAGCTTCTGGTCAAACGATTATCTCAGGAATGGGTGAACTTCACCTTGACATTCTTGTAGATCGTATGAGAAGAGAATTCAAAGTAGAAGTAAACCAGGGTCAGCCTCAGGTAGAATACAAAGAAAATCTTACAAGAGTTGCCCAGCACAGAGAAGTTTACAAAAAACAATCTGGTGGTAAAGGTAAATTTGCTGATATTGTATTTGAACTAGGACCAGCTGACGAAGGTAAAATAGGTTTAGAATTTATTAACGAGATCAAAGGTGGTAACGTTCCTAGAGAATTTGTTCCTGCTATTGAAAAAGGCTTTAAAGCTGCAATGAAAAACGGTCCTTTGGCTGGTTTCGAAGTTGAAGGTATTAAAGTAGTTCTTAAAGACGGATCTTTCCACGCAGTGGATTCTGATGCACTTTCTTTTGAAATGGCAGCTAAATTAGGATTTAAAGAAGCGGGACGTGCTGCTAAGCCAGTAATTATGGAGCCTATTATGAAACTGGAGGTTGTAACTCCGGAAGAATATATGGGTAACATCATTGGTGACCTTAACAAGAGAAGAGGTACGATCAGTGGACAAGAAGAAAAGAACGGTGCCGTTGTGATCAAAGGTTCAGTTCCACTTTCTGAAATGTTTGGTTATGTTACTACTCTAAGAACACTTTCATCAGGAAGAGCTACTTCTTCTATGGAATTGGAGAAGTACCAGGCGACTCCTCAAAACGTTGCTGAAGATATCATTGCTAAAGCAAAAGGTTAATTTTTTAAACTAAAGAAATGTCACAAAGAATCAGAATAAAACTAAAATCTTACGATTACAACTTGGTAGACAAGTCTGCTGAGAAAATCGTAAAAACGGTAAAGGCTACTGGTGCTGTTGTAAACGGACCAATTCCATTGCCAACAAATAAGAGAATCTTCACTGTATTGAGATCTCCGCACGTAAACAAGAAAGCAAGAGAGCAGTTCCAATTATCAGCTCACAAGAGACTGATGGATATCTACTCTTCTTCTTCTAAAACTGTTGATGCTCTAATGAAATTAGAGTTACCTTCAGGAGTTGACGTTGAAATTAAAGTGTGATAATTTAATTATCATTATTATAGAATCCCTTTTCGAAAGAAAAGGGATTTTTTGTACACAGAAAATAATGTTCCCAGCGGAACGGATAAAGCAATAAATACTGTTATAATAACCGGTTAATTAAACCTCAAAACTTCTTTACTTCGGCGGAGTTTTTGATTGAACATTATTAGATTAAAATATAAAAATGATAAATTCAGATAAAACTATTTTTGAAAAATTTTCAGATTGGGCAACGAAGTTTACGGGAAGTCCGTCTGCCTTTATTGGTGCGACTCTTATTGTTGTTATTTGGGCCGTTTCAGGGCCAATATTTAATTATTCCGAAACATGGCAGCTTGTTATTAATACCGGGACTACAATCATCACCTTTCTGATGGTTTTTCTCATTCAGAAATCGCAGAATAAAGATTCCAAAGCCATTCAGATAAAACTGAACGAGCTGATCGCCGCCAATGAAAAAGCCAGCAACAGGATTGTAGATATAGAAGATCTTACAGAAAAAGAATTGGATCAGTTACACTGCTATTACGAAAAGCTTTCAGATTTTGCCGAAAAAGACGAAGATATTCATACCTCACATTCCATAGATGCGGCCCTAAGAAATCAGAATTACAAACACGAATTCTTCAAGAAAAAACATGAAGAGTGGCTTCAGAAACAGCAACAAAAAAAGGAATCGTAATGATTCCTTTTTTCTTTTATATGTATTACAATTATTTTCTCAGGAAATACCCGAAATAGCTGCAGCTTCCTGACAGTCCTTTCATCGTTTCCGTATCTCCATACTGGGATTTCAGCTGGGCAAAATACGTTCTGTATTTCTGGTTTCGGATATTGTCCAGCTCAGTCTGGTGAGCCTGTTCCTTCTCAGAATACTGCGGATCTGAATAGTTTATACTGGTTGTGTTTTTAGCTTCGTACTGGTAATATTTACCCTGCTCTGCACTGGCCATCTGGAAAAGCACTCTTGCCCTCTGTTCCTTGTCTTTCGAAAGCTTCAGGGTCTTTTGATAATAATTGATGGCAAGGTCAAAATTATCCGGTTCTATATAAGTGGTATAAAGGAAGTTCTTATAATAATACCTGTAAGGATTCTTTCTGTCCGTATTCCAGAAATCGTATTTTCCTCCGTTGCTGTTGTCTATATCCATTACAAACAGCTGGCGGTAATAACCCAGACTGGAAGTGTTGTACAGTAAGTTCCCGATAAGCTGGCTGGCTTTGGCCGCCTTTTCATCCGTTCCTGTACTGATCTTTTTAAGCTGGATCAGGGCATCTGCCAGTTCCAGTTTATTCATGCTGTTTTTAATGAATGGGAATGCAGAATAATCTTCGGCTTCCATACTTTCCGTCTCCGGGCTGCCGAAACTTTCCCATACATTGTGTCCGAAAACAAGATTGGAAATGTCTCTGAACCCATTATATTCACCTGCTGCATATTGCTTCGGAGTGATTTTTTCGCCTTTATCCGTCCAGTCGTAATTCATTCTCGGAATTCCTGCAAATCCCTGTGCTTTTTCATAATAAGATTTGGCCTTTTCAAAGTCCGCCTGTTTCATGGCCCTGTCTCCGTAGATCATACTGAAGAACGCATCAATATTTCCTACATTATCCATATTCTTGGCGATGATCTGCTGTTCAAACTGAGTCTTGTCCGGCTTCCTGTAAAAGTCTTCAACACTTTTTACCAGACTTGAATTCGGGTTATACTGAAGATCCGAAAGCTTATTGTTCATCAGGAAAGATTTTCCGTCTTCACCCTGCAGGAAATAACGGTTGGCAAGAACATCTTTAAGGAAATCTACCGTAGACGGAGTTTCGCCGTAATAATCGTAATCAGAAGCCGCAGTGCTGTCTTTCTTCACCTCTTTTTTTACAAAATAATCAGCATAGTCTTTCATCAGGTGATCCTCGAACTCAGCGTCGATCTTAGGATGTGAAACGATATCATTCAGAACTTTCATTCTTTTTATTTCTTCAAGATATTCCGGGTTGGTTGTTTTAATATCATCCAGAATTTCCGAACTTGCCTTATAGTCTTTTTTCAGAAACTTAAGATAGGCATCCGCGATCTGCCAGTATTCATCCTTAGATACTTTCCTGGTTTTCTCTGTGAATTTTTCCAGATCATCCAGATAATCTTTAGTCTTCTCATCATAGCCGTAGCTGGATTTGGTATAAAACGGGATTCTGTCCGGATTGTTCAGTAACTCATCATCGCTCAGGCTGTTTTTATCTCCGTTCGCACTGTCAGATTTTGATCCTCCGAAAAGGTTTTTGAAGAATCTTACAATCTTCTGCCAGAACGAAAGCTTTTCTTCCTTTTTTACTTCTGCAGGTTCAGCCTTGGTATCCCTGGAAGTTTTGTCGTGATCATCGGCATTTCCTTTCTGCATGTACACATTGTCTGAAGCATCCGAAGTATAGTAATAGATCGGCAGATAACTTCTTTCCAGCTCATTGATGCTTCTTACTGCCATTACTTTCAGGATCTCAGAATCAGGATTGATGTCGTACATCTTTTCCATGATAGGAATAGGATTGGTAAAACCCTCATAGCCCAATAAGAAATAAGCCATGTTCTTTTCATCATTAGTGTTTGCTCTCTTCATAATATTGCTGAAAGAAGCCGTATCCGAAAGCTTCATCGAAACAAAAGCAGATTCCTTACGGTCTTTGCTGTTCATGAAAACCTGGAAAAAGTTCCAGTTCGCATCACTGTTCATCTCCTTTCCTCTCTGGGCACCTGCAAGCTGATCCAGCGCCATAAAATACACCGTACCTTTCTGCCTGATCGGTTCTATATAAGTTTTGAAAGCCTCCAGAGCAGCATCATAGTTTCTGGTGTAATGATTGAAACGTACCAGCTGATATCCGTATCGCTGTTTGATCTCCGGATTTCTTGCCGCATTGTATAAAGAAGTCAGTGCATTGACTGTTTTACCATAATCAATAGAAGTGGCATTGATATTCTTTGAAGGTCCGCCGTAAAATGAGTCCGGGCTTTCAATATAGTTAATGCTCATATAAGGTTCCAGATACTTGGCTTCAATTAAATAATCAATGCCTTCTCTGTATTTCTGATAGAATCCCGCACCCAGCTTCTGCAACAGCGGATTGGTTGGTTGTCCGTTTTTCAGGGCATTAAGATCATTCATGCTGATCTTGTACACCAGGTTTTCCGTTTCTGCATAGTTCAGCTGATTATTGAAAAACCTTTTCCATGTTTCAATATTATCATCAGGAATCTGCATCCCTTTATAATCACCATAAAACCTGTTGGAATACGTCAGAAGGAAAGGTAAATAGGATTTATCTTTTATAATGCTCTGCGTAAACAGGTTGAAATATTCATAATCGGGATCTGACCACGCACAGGCATCAGATTTTGTGTAGAAAAGCGACAGAACCGCCAGTGAAAGAATATACTTTTTCATATAGATGATGGGTGTTTTTTTATAATTAATGATCAATCAGTCTGAAGGGTTTAATTGTCTTCGTGTATTTCAACAGGATTTAAAATTTCTTTAATGTACTCAATCTATAGAAGATAAAACTTTAAAAAGTCCGGTTACTTACAAATTTACTATCTAATTGATAATAAATTACATTAAAATCCGGTAATTTTTTCTCTAGAAAACGAATGACGTCTTTCAGCTGTTCCTGCGATATTTCTTCTACTTTTATCCTGAAGCCTTTGCTTAGAAAACTTCCGAAATAGAAACCGTCCTTGATAATTTCAACCTCATGATCCGAGATCTTTTTAAATGCGGGGTTTTCAAGGTCTTTTCCGGATAGGGCATTAATCAGTTTGTGCTTTTCAAGGTGATTGGTGACAATTCCCCAGGAATAAATCGGCAGTGCAACTTCAATTTTTTTAACAGGATAATCTTCCAGTTTTGAAAGATAGCTCTTTAAAACCGTCACATCCAGAATGGAATTTTTATTGGAATTTTCCAGTGGCGAGGAAGTGGAGTAGCACATCAGGTAAACCTTTTCTACAGGTGGAATTCCTGTTTGGCTTTTATCTTTAACCTGATGAAGACGAAGCGTACAGGTAATCTCTTTTCCGGAAATTCTTTTCAGCTCCTTTAAAAATTTAAAATAATCATCCCTGGTTCCCACCGTCCAGTCACAGTCGATCTGAATTTCATTGTTTATCTTTAACCCATATTCTTTGGCTTTCTTCTGAACGAGATCATGAATGTTTTTTGCAAGAAACCTGATCTCTTCCGCTGAAATATGATACATAGACTGGTTTGTAATGAAAACAGTAGGGACAATCTGCTTCCCGGTCTGGAAACTCTTGTCTTTAGTGATAACTGCCACCGGCTGAAATTTCCCATCGACTTTGTCTATGTCAAAAAATCTTGTGTACACATAAGGAACAGAGGCCTGATCCAACGCTTTTTTCTCTTCCTGATCCAGCCTAAGCTGGGTTTTCCAATAATAAAAAGTATAAGGGTGATTCTTTTTCCCGCTGCATGAAACAACAAGAAGGAGAATGAATAGCGCCTGCAGTGTCCTCATTACTTATACAGTTTGCTTTCGCAGGTGCAGGTGTCATTGGCTGCGCTTTCCATTGCAGAACAGCAGTCTTCGGATTTCAGGATGTTTCCGTCTTTGTCTGTAAGATAGATATTATCCCTGTCGAATTTTACGTAAAAATTTTCGCCGTTTTTTTTGAAAGCTACCTTCATTACTTTGGAATTGTATTTTCCGGCATTTACTTCCTCGGACGTTTCTGTTCCGTCCGCCTGGTTGACCTGAACGAACCCGAAAGAGACATCGCCGTTTTTTTTCAGATCCAGATAATAGGAAGGGGTTCCCGTTCCACTGAATCCTTCCATGATGTTAAAACTCCTATGGCCCGCAAATGGTGCTTTTGTCTGGGCAAAAGATAATACGCTGATGCATAAGATCACTAAGCTGAAAATTTTTTTCATATATATTTTTTCAAAAGTAAAAATATTTAAGCAAAAACTAAACCGTAAAAAACCGGTGATTGCCCGTTTGAGGTAATTTCTGTAAACGAATTAAAATTTTTGTAGTTAATAAAGATACAATGATATTTATGAATCTTAATGGTTTAACAATTGTTCAGATAGATCCCGGAAATTAAAATATGGAGATTAACACAAAAACAGAAAACCACTCCGGATGGGAATGGTTTTATATCATTCAATTAAATTCAGATTAGAAAACAGTGGCTGCCAGCTGAATTCTTGCATATTTATTGGATGGATTCCACATCGCCATCATAGCAACCGGAAGACTGTAATGCTCAGTGATTTTGACAGTTTTGCTGGCTTTCACACCAACGTTGACGATATCAAAACTGTTTTTGCCATTTCCGTAGAGGAAATACCTGTCGTTAAGGGCAAATCCTGCCCCTATAAATGCATCCAGGTTTACTTTCTGTCCGGCAATGACCGGATAGCTCGCCTGGATATAGGTAGAATACTTATTCTTTTTATAGCTTCCGTCAGGTTCCAAAACTACTTCTCCCGCATTGGCTCCTCCATACAGCATAATGTCAGCTTCAATATTAAGCGGGAACGATGGTCCGAAGGTGTAATTGGTTCTAAGATCAATAATGTGAGCTGTTCTCGTTTGTGAATAATTAAATATATCTTCTGAAGCAACGGCTGTATTGATGTTTCTTGAATTGAAAAGATCCCAAAGTCCTATATAAAGCCTTCCGTCTGAATACTGGATGTAATAGTTGATCTCCTTATAATGAGTTCCGTCTTTGTCATCTGTCAGCGAAGATGCTCCCCAGATCCCGGCTTTCCATTTCTTTTCAGAATCTAAAGCATAAGATAGATTTCCCATCACTACGGGCTTATCCGTAATAATCAATCCTCTCCACAAGTGGTTGTTTTGAATATTGGCGGTAAAATCCAGTCTGTTGTTATCGTTTTTTTCCGTGTTCTCCTGAGAGAATAGCTTTCCTGTGCCCAAAATAATCAGGCATGCAATTTTTAAAACTTTCATCGCTTATTTTTAATGTATTATTCCAAAAAGAACTGCCGCAATAACAGCACCCAGGATGGGGCCGGCAACAGGAATCCAGGCGTATCCCCAGTCACTGCCGCCTTTTACAGGAAGTATAGAATGCATGATTCGCGGAGCCAGATCTCTTGCCGGATTGATGGCATAGCCAGTCGTTCCGCCTAGTGATAAACCTATAGCCCAAACCACAAAAGTAACAGGAAGTGCTCCTACAGAACCAAGTCCTACTTTAGCTGTCGGGTCATTATTCAGCGCAATGCTCGGATCCGAAAAATGAAAGATCACAAACACCAGTACAAAAGTTCCTATGATCTCACTGATGAGATTGGAAAAAGTATTCCTGATAGCCGGTCCGGTACTGAAGCATGCCAGTTTGGCGCCTTCGTCTTCCGTAATAGCAAAATGATCTTTGTTAAAAAGCCAGACCAGAAAAGCTCCAAGCATTCCACCGAGCATCTGTGCGGCAATATAAGTGGGAACCAGGTCCCATGAAAATTTTCCGGCAACGGCCAGGCCAATGGTTACGGCCGGATTCAGATGGGCGCCACTTGCAGGTCCTGCAACGGTGACACCTACAAAAACGGCCAGTGCCCAGGCGGTCGTAATGACAATCCACCCTGAATTGTTTCCTTTGGTATCTTTTAAGACAACATTGGCTACAACGCCGTTGCCTAATAATATAAGAAGCATTGTTCCTATAAGTTCTGCGGTAAATGGGGTCATGAGTAGTTTTTTATTAAGGATTAATCTTCTATCCAGCTTTGGGATCTTTTCACTGCTTTGTGCCAGAAATGGATCATATGATCTGCTTTTTCCTTATCCACTTTCGGATGGAAATCCTCATCTACATTCCATTGAGCCTGAATTTCATTGATGTCTTTCCAGTATCCTACCGCTAAACCGGCAAGATAGGCCGCTCCCAAGGCTGTTGTTTCCAGTGTTTTTGGTCTTGTGATCTTGAAACCGAAAAGATCAGACTGTATCTGCATCAGAAGATCACTTGCAGAAGCGCCTCCGTCTACTCTAAGCTCAAGGCTCGGTCTTCCTGAATCTGCTTCCATAGATTTTACGATATCGTACACCTGGAATGCTATTCCTTCCAGAGTGGCTCTTGCGATATGTCCGTTGGTGGTTCCGCGGGTTACGCCAACAATAGTTCCTCTGGCATACTGATCCCAATACGGAGCTCCCAGTCCCGTTAATGCAGGAACAAAATAAACGCCCCCGTTATCTTCAACACTTGCCGCAAGATCATTCACTTCTTCGGATGAACGGATAAGTTTCAGTCCGTCTCTAAGCCATTGTATCGCTGCTCCGCCTACAAATACACTTCCTTCCAGTGCATAATTTACTTCTCCATTGATCTTCCATGCAACGGTAGTTAACAGGTTGTTTTTAGAAGAAACGGCTTCTTTTCCTGTATTCATCAGTAAGAAGCATCCGGTTCCGTAGGTGTTCTTTACCATTCCAGGGGTGATACACATCTGCCCGAATAAAGCAGCCTGCTGGTCTCCTGCAATTCCTGCAATCGGAATTTTGGTGGAAAATAAAGTGGTGGCTGTTTCGCCGTAGATCTCGCTGCTCTGTTTTACTTCGGGAAGAACAGATCTCGGAATATCAAATAAGTCCAACAGATCCTGATCCCATTCTAAAGTATTAATGTTCAGAAGCATCGTTCTGCTGGCATTGGAAACATCGGTGATAAACATTTTCCCGCGGGTGAGTTTCCAGACAAGCCAGGTGTCAACCGTTCCAAAACATAATTTTCCTTCTGCGGCTTTTTCCCTGGCTCCTTTTACATTATCAAGGATCCATTTTAATTTGGTTGCTGAAAAGTAAGCATCCAGAACAAGTCCGGTTTTCTCTTTAATGGTTTCTGCATGGCCTTGTTCTTTTAATTCATCGCAGTACTTGGAGGTTCGCCTGTCCTGCCATACAATAGCATTGTAAATAGGTTCGCCTGTTTCTTTATCCCATACGACAGTCGTTTCACGCTGATTGGTGATCCCGATAGCGGCTACTTCCAGTCCGGAAATCCCGGCTTTGGCAATAATCTCTGCGGCAACGGATATCTGGGATGACCATATTTCGTTGGGATCGTGCTCTACCCAGCCCGGAGTGGGGTAGATCTGTTCGAAATTTTTCTGGGAGATATATTCAATAGCTCCGCTGTGGTTGAATAAGATAGCTCTAGAGGAAGTTGTACCTTGGTCCAGAGCGAGAATCAATTTTTCCTTCATAATGCAAGTTTTAATTATGAGTAATAGTTTTGGGAGAATATGGGGTTAGTAAATATCCTTTTGCTAATTCAATAAATTCTTTTTCCTGTTCATTGGCCCATTCCTGGGAATGTCCTTTTTCTTTGGCAATAAGCTGTGCAATAGTATACGCACTGTCGATAGCGGCTCTGGCGTCCAAAAATAACAGACGTACTCTTCGGGCAAGAATGTCTTCTATTGTTTCTGCCATTTCGTGTCTTATAGCCCAAACTGCTTCTGCAATGGTGAAAGCATGGTCAGGATGGATCTTTTGAGAATATTGAGGATCACTGCTCTGCAATGATTGTATGGCCGGAATATCTGATCCGTAAACATAAAGATGGCTGGTCCGGTCTACAAGCTCTGCTTTCATATTCCCATGAATAGACATGTTTTCCGTTTGGGATGGTCCGCCTTTTAAATGAAGGATCTCTACAGCTTTGTCAATGGTGTCTTCTGCCATTTTACGGTAAGTGGTCCATTTTCCACCGATAATGGAAACCAATCCTGTATCTGAAGTAATCACTTTGTGGCTCCGGGAAACTTCTTTTGTACTTTTAGCTCCTTCTTTTGGGGCTGCAAGAGGTCTTAACCCGGCGAACATAGATTTTACATCTTCTCTCGTTGGTTTTTTGGCTAAATATTGTCTGGCTGTATTTAAAACGAAATTAATTTCAGACTCCAGGGCGTGCGGCTCAAAGCTGGGACTTTCCAGAAGCGTATCCGTGGTTCCTACTAATGCCCTGTCATGCCACGGGACAACGAAAAGAACTCTGCCGTCTGATGTTTTAGGGATCATGATCGCATCGTCACTTTTCAGGAAAGATTTATCCAATACTAAATGGATACCCTGGCTCGGAACAACGAATTTACCATGTTTGGGATTATTCATATTCAGAATGTCATTCGTGAATACACCTGTTGCATTGATAACTGCTTTTGCCCGAAGCTCATGTTTTTGTTTTGAAAACTGATCTTCTGCCTGAACGCCGTTTATTTTTCCGGAATCATTTTTAAGAAGGCCAGTTACCTTCATATAATTAACAGCGCTTCCTCCTTTTTCTATAAGGGTCTGGGAAAGATTGATCGCTAATCTTGCATCGTCAAACTGTCCGTCCTGATACACCACACCGCTTGCCAGGTTGTGCTGTTCAATAGTTGGCAGCTTTTCAATAGTTTTTGCTTTGCTGATGTATTTTGTTTTTCCAAGGCTAAGCTTTCCTGCAAGGAAATCATAGACAGACAATCCTATTTTATAATAGATTCCTCCCCACCATGTATAGTTGGGAATAATGAACGACTGGTTTTTCACTACATGTGCTGCATTCTGGGCTAGCAGTCCTCTTTCTTTCAGCGCTTCTTTTACAAGTCCTATATCTCCCTGGGCAAGATATCTTACACCACCGTGTACCAGTTTGGTACTTCTGCTGGATGTTGCTTTTGCAAAATCATGGGATTCAAGGAGCAGGGTTTTGAATCCTCTGCTGGCTGCATCCAATGCTGAGCCCAGACCACTGGCTCCACCTCCGATGACGATGAAGTCCCATTCCTCTACATTGGTCAATTTACTAAGTTCTTCGTTTCGTTTCATAAATGTTTCGTTTATGTTTCGTTTTCAAATGTATAAATTAAAAACGAAACTAAAAAGAAAATAAATGAAATTTTATCGGTCTCGGAAAAAAATGGTATTTTTGATGAAAGAATCAGAATGGAAAAGTTAATACCAAGGCACGATGATATATTAAAGGAACTGGATGAAAAGGGTCATGTTCTTGTACAGGATCTGTGCGAGAAGCTGAATGTTTCGTCGGTTACGGTCCGAAAGGATCTGAATTATCTCGAAAGCCTGGGATTGCTTTTCCGAAACCATGGAGGGGCCAGCAAGCATGTAAGGTATGCGTATGAAAGGAATGTTGATGAGAAAGAAAACATCAATGTAGAAGCGAAACAGAATATTGCAAAAGCGGCTTTGCAGCTTATCCGGGAGAACGACTGTATTATTCTGGCTTCGGGAACTACGATGCATTATCTGGCAAGGATGCTGGTGAATTTCGGTCCGCTTACGGTTCTTACTTCTTCTTTGAGGGTTGCTCTTGAGCTTTGTAATAATCCTAATATTAATATCATTCAACTGGGAGGTGAGGTGAGAAAGAGTTCTACCTCTATTGTAGGATCTATTTCTGAAACCATCCTGAGACAGTTTTCCTGTAATAAACTCTTCCTTGGGGTAGACGGGATTGATATGGAATTTGGGATCAGCACTTCTAATGCTGCGGAAGCTCATCTGAACCAGCTTATGATAGAATGTTCCGAAAAAGTGGTCATTCTGGGTGATTCTTCAAAACTGAATAAAAAAGGATTCGGAAAGATTGCTCCTCTGGATAAAGTGGATTATCTGATCACGGACAGCGGCATCTTTGCCGAAGATAAACTTGCATTGGAAGAAATAGGGGTTTCGGTGATTGTAAAATAAGCTTCTTGAATTTCTTTTTTAAAAACAAAATAATTTCTCTGAAAATTTTATCCGGATTTCTTCAAAATGATCTAATTGATTAAAAATCAAAATATTTTACTTGAAATATTTGCCAGTTCTAAAAATATTCATAAATTTGCACACTCCATTTTAGGGGCGTAGTATGCCTATATCAAAAGTAGAAATTACTTCAGACCACCTAAAAATGTAGAATCAGAAAGATAAATTTTATTATAACATAAACAATGTCAGGTATTATTGGTAAAAAAATCGGTATGACGTCTTTGTTTAACGAAGAAGGAAAAAACATTCCTTGTACAGTTATTCAGGCCGGTCCGTGCTCGGTTTTACAGGTCAGAACCTTAGAAAAGGACGGCTACAAGTCAGTTCAGTTAGGTTTCGATGACAAGAGTGAAAAGAACGTAGGTAAAGCGTTAGCTGGCCATTTCAAAAAGGCTGGTTCTGCTCCAAAAGCTAAGTTGGTAGAATTCTACAGAGAATTCGTAGACGAAGTAAAAGTAGGAGAAGAAGTAAAAGTTAATTTATTCGCTGAAGGTGAATTTGTTGACGTAACAGGTACTTCTAAAGGTAAAGGTTTCCAGGGTGTTGTTAAAAGACACGGCTTTGGAGGTGTAATGCAAGCTACTCATGGTCAGCACAACAGACTTAGAGCTCCAGGTTCTATCGGTGCTGGATCGGATCCTTCAAGAGTATTCAAAGGAATGAGAATGGCGGGTAGAATGGGAGGTAAGCAGGTAACTGTACAAAACCTTCAGGTATTAAAAGTGGATCAAGAACAAAATCTTTTAGTAGTAAAAGGTGCTGTTCCGGGAGCTAAAAATTCTTATGTAATTATCAGAAAATGGAACTAGTAGTATTAAATACATCAGGAAAAGAGACCGGAAGAAAAGTAACTCTAGACGAATCAGTATTCGGAATTGAGCCAAATCAGCACGCGGTTTACTTAGAAGTTAAACAGTACCTTGCTGCACAGAGACAAGGGACTCATAAATCAAAGGAAAGAAGCGAAATTACGGCTTCTACCAAAAAACTTAAGAAGCAAAAAGGATCTGGTTCTGCTAGATATGGTGATATCAAATCTCCAACTTTCAGAGGTGGAGGTAGAGTATTCGGACCAAAACCAAGAGACTACAGATTCAAATTGAACAAAGCTCTTAAGAGATTAGCTAAAAAATCTGTTTTATCTCAGAAAATGAGAGACAACAGCATCAGAGTAATGGAAGATATGAGCTTAAACGCTCCTAAAACCAAAGATTTCATCACTATCCTAAATGCATTGGCATTGAACGATAAGAAATCTCTATTTGTTCTTCCTGAAGCTAACAAGAATGTGTATTTATCTTCAAGAAACTTACCTAAAACTAAAGTAATGAACTTCAACGAAATCAGTTCATATGACTTAATGAATGCAGGTGAGATTATATTCTTAGAAGGTGCAGTTGAAAAATTCCAGGAAAATTTAAAGAAATAAATCATGTCACTTATTATTAAACCAGTTATCTCAGAAAAGGCTAATTACCTTACAGATTTAAGAGGTTCTTATTCTTTCTTAGTAGATCCTAAGGCTAATAAGATCCAGATTAAAAAAGCTGTTGAAGCAGCTTACGGTGTAAAAGTAGCAGACGTTAACACAATGATTTATGCTCCGAAGGTTTCTTCGAAATACACTAAAAAAGGTCTTCAAGTAGGAAAGACAAACAAATTGAAAAAGGCGGTAATCAAGCTTGTTGAAGGTGAAGTTATCGATATTTTTGCTGTAAATTAATTATTAATTATAAATAATAGTAATGTCTGTTAGAAAATTAAAACCTATCACCCCAGGACAGAGATTCAGAATTGTTAACAATTTTGAGGAAATTACTACCAACAAACCGGAGAAATCTCTAACCGTTGGTATTAGTAAGTCAGGTGGACGTAACCAAACTGGTAAAATGACCATGCGTTACACCGGAGGTGGACACAAAAAGAAATACAGAATTATCGACTTCAAAAGAAACAAGCATGATGTTGAAGCAACGGTAAAAACTGTAGAATATGATCCAAACAGAACTGCATTTATCGCTTTATTAGAATACGCAGACGGAGAGAAGAGATATATCATCGCTCCAAACGGTATCAAAGTAGATCAGAAGGTAGTTTCAGGAGAAAGCGTAGAACCGAATATCGGTAACGCAATGAAATTGAAAAACATTCCATTGGGTACTGTTATTTCTTGTGTTGAAATGAAGCCTGGACAAGGTGCTATTTTAGCAAGAAGTGCTGGTTCTTCAGCTCAATTAACTTCAAGAGACGGGAAATATGCAATCATCAAATTGCCTTCAGGAGAATCAAGAATGATCCTTACTGAGTGTTATGCAATGATTGGATCTGTTTCTAACTCTGATCATCAGTTAACTGTTTCAGGTAAGGCTGGTAGAAGCAGATGGTTAGGTAGAAGACCTAGAACTAGACCGGTAGTAATGAACCCTGTAGATCACCCAATGGGAGGTGGTGAAGGTCGTTCTTCTGGAGGTCACCCAAGATCTAGAAATGGTATGCCTGCTAAAGGTTACAAAACCAGAAAGAAAAACAAAGCGTCTAACCGTCATATCATATCTAAACGTAAATAATTATGGCAAGATCACTTAAAAAAGGACCATTCATTCATCATACTTTAGATAAGAAGGTTCAGACAAACATTGAGTCTGGTAAGAAGACAGTTATTAAAACTTGGTCTAGAGCGTCTATGATCTCTCCAGACTTCGTAGGACAAACTATCGCTGTACACAACGGGAAATCTTTTATCCCAGTTTATGTTACAGAAAACATGGTTGGTCACAAGTTAGGCGAATTTTCTCCAACAAGATCTTTCAGAGGTCATGGTGGTAATAAAAACAAAGGAAGTAGATAATCATGGGATCAAGAAAAAGAGAAAGTGCATTAGCACGTAAATTAACAAATCAAGATGTAGTAAAAGCATTACATAACGATTGCCCTTCTTCTCCAAGAAAGATGAGATTAGTAGCTGATATCATCAGAGGGGTAGAAGTAGACAAAGCTTTATACATTCTAAAATATTCTAAAAAAGACGCTTCTAACAAGTTAGAAAAAGTCTTACTTTCAGCAATGGCCAACTGGCAAGCTAAAAACGAAGGTGCTGATATCGAGGAAGCTAATCTTATCGTTAAAGAAATTTTTGTAGACAGTGCAAGACAATTGAAGAGACTAAGACCAGCTCCACAAGGTAGAGGGTACAGAATCAGAAAGAGATCAAACCACATTACATTAATCTTAGGTAATAAAGAAAATTAATCAAGGTATGGGACAGAAGACAAATCCAATTGGTAACAGATTAGGTATCATCAGAGGATGGGATTCTAACTGGTTTGGTGGTAAAGATTATGGAGACAGAATCGCTGAAGACTACAAAATCAGAAGATATCTTGAAGCTAGATTATCTAAAGGTGGTATTTCAAAAATTTATATTGAAAGAACTTTAAAATTAGTTACTGTAACTATTACTACTGCCAGACCGGGACTTATCATCGGTAAAGGAGGTCAGGAAGTTGATAAATTGAAAGAAGAATTGAAGAAACTTACAGGTAAGGATATTCAAATCAACATTTTCGAAATCAAAAGACCTGAACTTGACGCAGTATTAGTAGCAGACAGCATCTCTAAGCAGATCGAAAACAGAATTTCTTACAGAAGAGCTGTTAAAATGGCGATGGCAAGTACAATGAGAATGGGTGCTGAAGGTATCAAAGTTCAGATCTCTGGTAGATTGAACGGTGCTGAAATGGCAAGAAGCGAATCTTTCAAAGACGGAAGAATTCCTTTGTCTACTTTCAGAGCTGATATCGATTATCACTGGGCTGAAGCTCACACTACTTATGGTAGACTAGGAGTGAAAGTTTGGATTATGAAAGGAGAGGTTTACGGTAAAAGAGACCTTTCTCCACTAGTGGGACAACAGAAGAAAGGAGGTCCTTCAGGAGGCGGAAACAGAGGTGGAGACAGAGATAACAGAAGACCTAGAAAGAATAATAACAATAATAACAATAATAATTAAAAATTTTAGGTTAGAAATTTTGAATTTTAAATTACCGTTACTTTTTTAAAATATAAAAAATCTAAAATCTAAAATCTAAAATCTAAAATTTAGAAATTATGTTACAACCAAAAAGAACCAAATTCCGTCGCGTTCATAAGATGAAGATGAAGGGGATTGCTCAAAGAGGTAATCAACTTGCATACGGAACATTTGGAATCAAAGCTATAGAAGGTGCTTGGATCACTGCAAGACAAATTGAAGCTGCTCGTATCGCTGCGACTAGATATATGAAGAGAGAAGGTCAGCTATGGATCAAAATATTCCCGGATAAGCCAATTACCAAGAAACCAGCCGAAGTACGTATGGGTAAAGGTAAAGGTGCTGTGGAATATTGGGTAGCTGTAGTAAAACCAGGTAAAATTATGTTCGAAATCGGAGGAGTACCTTACGATATCGCGAAGGAAGCTTTAAGACTTGCTGCTCAGAAATTACCGGTAGTTACTAAATTCGTAGTTGCTAACGATTTTGTTAAACCTCTATAATCTTTGATACAATGAAACAAGCTGAAATTAAAAATCTAAGCGCGGGTGATATTCAAGCAAAACTTGCTGAATTGAAAACTCAATATTCAAAACTGAAATTGGCTCACAAGATCAGTCCAATTGAAAACCCGATTCAAATCAGAGATTTGAGAAGATCGATCGCTAGACTAAACACTGAGTTAACCACTAAACAACAATAAGATTTTCATACATTATGGAAAGAAACTTAAGAAAAGAAAGAATCGGAATAGTTTCCAGCAATAAAATGGAAAAGACCATTGTTGTAAGTGAGACTACGAGAGTGAAACACCCGATGTACGGTAAATTCGTTCTGAAAACGAAAAAATATACTGCACACGACGAAAACAACGAATGCACAGAAGGTGATACAGTTCTTATCCAGGAAACTAGACCTATGAGCAAGAGCAAGAGATGGAGATTAGTAAGAATCATTGAAAAAGCTAAGTAATAATGTTACAAACAGAATCAAGATTAAAAGTTGCTGATAATACAGGTGCGAAAGAAGTACTGGTTATCAGAGTTCTGGGAGGAACCAGAAGAAGATATGCTTCAGTTGGTGATAAAATCGTTGTTACTATCAAGGATTCTACACCATCAGGAAACGCTAAAAAAGGTCAGGTATCTAAAGCTGTAGTAGTAAGAACTAAAAAAGCAGTCAGAAGAAAAGATGGTTCATACATCAAATTCGAAGACAATGCTTGTGTATTACTAAACGCAGCGGGAGAAATGAGAGGAACACGTGTTTTCGGACCTGTTGCTCGTGAGTTGAGAGACAAAGAATATATGAAAATCATTTCATTAGCTCCTGAAGTACTTTAATTTTTAAAATTTTTAAAAGAAAATGTCAAAGTTAAAAATAAAAAGAGGAGATAACGTCATCATTACTACTGGTAAGAAAGATATCAAAGGTAAGACAGGTGAAGTTATTGAAGTGATCAAAAAAGAAGGAAAAGATCCTAGAGTTATCGTTGCAGGACTAAACATCGTTAAAAAACACGTTAAGCCTTCAGCTTCTAACCCTCAAGGTGGAATCACTGAAAAGGAAGCTTCTATTCATATCTCAAACGTGGCTTTAGTTGGTAAAGACGGAAAAGCTATCAAAATCGGTTACAAAATCGATGGAGATAAGAAAGTAAGAATCGATAAAAAAACGGGTGAAACTTTATAATTTGAATTAACACATGGAATTTATAGCAAGACCCAAAAATATATACAGAGAGAAAATTGTTCCTGCAATGATGGAAGAATTTGGGTACAAATCTGTAATGCAGGTACCTAGATTGGAAAAAATCATCCTATCCCAGGGATTAGGTGATGCCACTGCAGACAAGAAAATCATTGATTATGCTGTAGAAGAATTAACAATGATTACCGGCCAGAAAGCAGTAGGTACTATCTCTAAGAAAGACGAAGCGGCTTTCAAACTGAGAAAAGGTATGCCTGTAGGTGCTAAAGTAACATTGAGAGCTCATAAAATGTATGAATTCTTAGACAGACTTACTTCTTCTGCTTTACCACGTATCAGAGATTTCTCTGGTATCAAGGCAGACGGGTTCGATGGTAGAGGTAATTATAACTTAGGTATTACTGAGCAGATTATCTTCCCTGAAATCGTAATTGACAAAGTGAAAAAAATCCAGGGGATGGACATCACTTTCGTTACAACTGCGAAAACAGATAAAGAAGCGAAAGCTTTATTAACTCACTTCGGTTTACCATTCAAAAAGAACTAAGAAATGGCTAAAGAATCAATGAAAGCGCGTGAGCGCAAAAGAGAAGCACTAGTTGCTAAATACGCTGACAAAAGAAAAGCTTTAAAAGAAGCTGGTGACTATGAAGGTCTTCAGAAATTACCTAAAAATGCTTCTCCTGTAAGATTACACAACAGATGTAAACTGACAGGTAGACCAAGAGGGTACATGAGAACTTTCGGTCTTTCCAGAGTAACATTCCGTGAAATGGCCAACAACGGTCTTATCCCGGGAGTGAAAAAAGCTAGTTGGTAATAATTACTAATTAATCGGGACAATTAAGTTGTCTGGATACTAAAGAATAAAAATATCAGACCCAAGTTTTTCTGAAGTCTGATATTTTGATCTTCAAGTCCCTTCAATACTGATTGTCTTTAACCAATAATTTAAAATAGAAAAATGGTAACAGATCCAATTTCAGATTTCCTAACAAGAGTAAGGAACGCACAAAGCGCAGGCCACAAAGTGGTGGAAATTCCTGCATCGAAAATCAAAAAGGAGATTACTAAGATCTTATTTGACCAAGGGTATATCTTAAACTACAAGTTTGAAGATGGCGCTATTCAAGGTACGATCAAAATCGCTTTAAAGTATGACAAGCAAACTAACAAACCGGCTATCAAGTCTATTCAGAGAGCTTCTAGACCAGGTTTAAGACAGTACAAAGGTTCTACCGAACTTCCAAGAGTACTGAACGGTTTGGGTATAGCTGTTATCTCTACTTCTAAAGGAGTAATGACTGACAAGAAGGCTAGAGAAGAAAAAGTAGGCGGTGAAGTAATCTGCTATGTTTATTAATTTTTAATCAGAGGAAAATGTCAAGAATTGGTAAAGCAATTATAACAATTCCAGCTGGAATTACAGTCACTGAAAATAACGGTGTTGTAACGGTAAAAGGTCCTAAAGGAGAACTTTCTCAGGAGCTTACAGCAGGAATTACTTTAGAACAGAAGGATGGACAGCTTACATTTAGCAGACCATCTGAATCTAAGCAACACAAAGCGCTTCACGGTTTATACAGAGCGTTAGTCAACAACATGATTATTGGTGTTGCAGAAGGTTTCGAAAAGAAACTAGAACTAGTAGGAGTAGGATACAGAGCTTCACACACAGGTCAAAAACTTGAGTTAGCTTTAGGATTCTCTCACGGTATCGTATTAGAACTTCCAAGCGAAGTAAAATTAGATACATTGACTGAAAAAGGTAAAAACCCTATTATTACTTTAGCGTCTCATGACAAGCAACTTCTAGGAATGGTGACTGCAAAGATCCGTTCTTTCAGAAAGCCTGAGCCATACAAAGGAAAAGGTGTAAGATTCGTAGGAGAAATTGTTAGACGTAAAGCTGGTAAATCTGCTTAATAAATTATAAGAAAATGGCATTAAGTAAATTAGAAAAAAGAATAAGAATCAAAAGAAGAGTAAGAGGAAAAATCTCTGGATCTTCTGAATTGCCAAGATTATCTGTATATAAAAGTAATAAGGAAATTTACGCTCAGTTAATCGATGATAAAAATGGTACAACTTTAGTTTCCGCTTCCTCAAGAGAGAAAGATGTTGATGCTAATGGTACCAAGACTGAAGTTTCTGCTGCTGTAGGTAAAGCTATCGCTGCCAAAGCTATCGCTGCAGGAATCGAAAGTATTGTATTTGACAGAAACGGATTCGTTTACCACGGTAGAGTGAAAGCTCTTGCTGATGGGGCGAGAGAAGGAGGACTTAAATTCTAATCATAAAAATTTCGGAAATATGTTAGGACTAGATAATATAGAAAGAGTAAAACCGGGAGGATTAGAATTAAAAGATCGTCTCGTAGCTGTTAACAGAGTAACAAAAGTAACCAAAGGAGGTAGAGCTTTCGGATTTTCTGCTATCGTTGTAGTAGGGAACGAAGACGGAGTAATCGGTCACGGTCTTGGAAAATCTAAAGAAGTAGCTTCTGCAATTGCTAAAGCTGTTGAAGATGCTAAGAAAAACCTTGTGAAAGTTCCTGTAATGAACCACACGATTCCTCACCAGACTACTGCCAGATACGGTGGTGCAGATATCTTCTTGAGACCTGCTTCTCACGGTACAGGACTTATCGCCGGTGGTGCGGTAAGAGCGGTATTGGAGTCTGCTGGTATTCACGATATCCTTTCAAAATCTAAAGGATCTTCTAACCCTCACAACGTGGTGAAAGCTACTTTCAAAGCGTTATTGGATATCAGAAGACCTGAAGAGATCGCTAGAATGAGAGGAGTTTCTCTAAGTAAAGTGTTTAACGGTTAATATTAGAACAATGGCAACAATCAAAGTAAAGCAAGTAAGAAGCGCTATTGGAAGAACAAAAACCCAAAAGAGAACGCTTGAAGCATTAGGATTTAAGAAACTTCACCAAGTTGTAGAGCACGAAGCTACACCTTCTATTTTAGGAATGATAGCTGCAGTTAGTCACTTACTTGAAGTTCAAAAATAATTTTTAAAAGAATTTTAAAATGAATTTAAACAACATAAAGCCTGCTGCAGGTTCTACTTTCAATTCAAAGAGAATTGGTAGAGGACAAGGTACAGGAAAAGGAGGTACTGCTACGAAAGGACATAAAGGTCAGAAAGCTAGAGCTGGTTATTCTCAGAAAATCGGTTTCGAAGGTGGACAGATGCCTTTACAAAGGAGATTACCTAAATTCGGTTTCAAAAACGTAAACAGAAAAGAGTTTAGAGGAATAAACCTTGATACTATCCAGATTTTAATCGAGAACAAATCCATCACTGGAGATATCACGAAAGAAGTTTTGATAGAAAACGGTTTAGTTTCTAAAAACGAATTAGTGAAAATTATGGGTAGAGGAGAATTGAAATCTGCGGTTTCAATCTCTGCTGACAAGTTCACTAAATCTGCTGAAGAGCTTATTGCTAAAGCAGGTGGAAAAGCAATTACCTTATAATACTTACTAATGAAAGAATTTATACAAACACTTAAAAATATTTGGAGCCTAAAGGAATTAAGAGATAAAATTCTCTTTACGTTAGGTATTATCCTTGTGTATAGATTCGCATCTTATATCTCGCTTCCCGCAATTAACCTTGCAGAGGTGGGAGATCTCTTAGAGCATTATAAAAATCAAGGCGGTAACAAGCAAGGAGCAGGTCTCCTTGGCTTGCTTTCGTCGTTTACGGGAGGAGCTTTCAGCCACGCTTCCGTAATGGCGTTGGGAATCATGCCTTATATTTCTGCTTCTATTATTGTTCAGTTGATGGGAATGGCTATTCCTTATCTTCAGAAACTTCAGAAGGATGGAGAGTCAGGTAGAAATACATTGAATCAAATTACAAGATGGTTAACTATTGGAGTGTGTCTGGTACAGGCCCCTTCTTATTTAACGTCTATTACTCAATTATTCTTACCGTATGCTCAGTTCCAGTCTGCATATTATGTAGAGCCGAATTCCATCATGTTCTGGTTGCCAAGTATTGTTATCTTGGTTGCCGGTTCAGTATTCGCAATGTGGTTAGGTGAGAAAATCACCGACAAAGGTATCGGAAACGGTATCTCCATCCTTATTATGGTGGGGATCTTATCCAGATTACCTGAAGCATTCGTACAGGAAATGGCCGTGCAGAACGGAAAAGGAGGAATGGGATCTATCATGATCCTTATTGAAGTAATATTCTGGATGCTGGTAGTTCTTTTAGCAGTAGTATTATCTGTTGCTGTCAGAAAAATACCCATTCAGTATGTAAGCAGAGCTCAAGCAAGAGGAGGTGTAAACAGAAATCTTATGCAGGGAGCAAGACAGTGGATCCCATTGAAAGTGAATGCTGCTGGTGTAATGCCGATTATCTTTGCTCAGGCATTGATGTTCGTACCAGGATTATTAACGAAATTCGATGAGTCCAATACCTTTCTTGCAGGTTTCAAGAATGTTTTTAGCTGGCAGTACAACGTATTGTTCGCGCTATTAATTATTATCTTCTCATTTTTCTATACTGCAATTACTATTCCGGTAAACCAAATGGCTGATGATTTGAAGAGAAATGGAGGTTTAGTACCGAAAGTAAGACCCGGTAAAGAAACAGCTGATTATTTAGATGATATTTTATCAAAAATAACCTTGCCAGGTGCAATATTTTTGTCTATCTTTGCAGTCCTTCCAGCAATAGTGCATGGAAGCTTTGTTCAGACAGATGCGTTCGCCCTATTTTTCGGGGGGACATCACTATTGATTATGGTTGGAGTTATTTTAGATACCGTTCAACAGATTAATACTTATCTGCTGAATCATCATTATGATGGCTTAATGCAGTCTAAATTATCAAGAACGACTGGATACTAATTTATGGCGAAACAAAAACATATTGAACAAGACGGCGTTATAACGGAAGCACTTTCGAACGCCCAGTTCCGTGTAGAGCTGGAGAATGGGCATATACTTATTGCTCACATTTCCGGTAAAATGAGAATGCATTATATTAAACTTTTACCTGGAGACAAGGTAAAACTAGAAATGTCTCCCTATGATTTATCGAAAGGGAGGATCACATTTAGATATTAAAACAAACGCCAAATGGAATGTATGTTCCGTTTGGCTCTTGTTGAAAAATAAATACTATCAAAATGAAATCGTACGGTTTTATTGGTCAGTAAAAAAAATAAATATTTCAAATGAAAGTTAGAGCATCAATTAAAAAAAGAAGCGCTGATTGCAAGATTGTACGCAGAAAAGGTGTGCTGTTCGTAATCAACAAGAAGAACCCAAAATTTAAACAAAGACAAGGCTAACATTAAATTATGGCGAGAATTGCAGGTATTGATTTACCAAAAAACAAAAGAGGTGTTATCGGTTTAACTTACATCTACGGAGTTGGAAGAAGTACTTCTTCCGAAATCCTTAAAGCTGCCGGTATCAGCGAAGACAAGAAAGTCAACGAATGGAATGACGATGAATTGGCCGCAATCAGAACCTTTATCTCTGAAAACGTAAAAGTAGAAGGAGAATTAAGATCTGAAGTGCAATTGAACATCAAGAGATTGATGGACATTGGGTGCCAACGAGGAATACGTCACAGACTAGGATTACCTTTAAGAGGCCAGAGAACGAAAAACAACTCTAGAACCCGAAAAGGAAAGAGAAAAACAGTTGCTAACAAGAAAAAGGCAAGTAAATAATCGTTAGGAATTATGGCAAAACAAAGTAAAGTAGTTAAAAAAAGAAAAGTAAAAGTTGAAGCTATTGGTGAAGCGCACATTCAGGCGTCTTTCAATAACATCATCATTTCTTTAACAAATAAAAGCGGAGAAGTTATCTCTTGGGCATCTGCCGGTAAAATGGGTTTCAGAGGTTCTAAAAAGAATACTCCATTTGCTGCTCAAATGGCAGCTGAAAATTGCTCTAACGTAGCTCATGAAGCTGGATTAAGAAGAGTAAAGGTGTATGTGAAAGGTCCTGGTGCAGGTAGAGAATCTGCTATCAGAACAATTCACAATTCAGGTATTGAAGTTAGCGAAATCATTGATGTGACTCCTATGCCACATAATGGATGTAGACCACCAAAAAGAAGAAGAGTTTAATTTTTAGAATTTATCCATTATGGCAAGATATATTGGTCCTAAAACTAAGATTGCGAGAAAGTTTGGTGCTGCAATCTACGGAGATGACAAAAACTTCGAAAGAAGAAAAAACCAACCACCGGGACAACACGGTCCTAACAAAAGAAGAGGTGCTAAAAAATCAGAATATGCAGTTCAGTTAGCTGAAAAACAAAAAGCTAAATATACTTACGGTATTTTAGAAAGACAGTTTGCAAATTTATTCGAAAAAGCACACAGAAGTAAAGGTGTAACAGGTGAAGTTCTATTACAGCTTTGTGAATCAAGATTGGATAACGTAGTATACAGATTAGGTTTTGCTAAAACAAGATCTGCTGCTAGACAGTTAACTTCTCACAGACACATTACTGTGAATGGGGAGATCCTTAACATTCCTTCTTATTTAGTTAAAGCAGGTGATGTGATCGCTGTAAGAGAGAAATCTAAGTCTCTTGAGGTTGTTACTGATTCATTAGCTTCTAAAGCTAATTATGAGTGGTTACAATTCAACGATGAGAAGAAAGAAGGTACTTTCGTTTCTGCTCCTGAAAGAATCCAGATTCCGGAGGACATCAAGGAACAGCTTATCGTCGAACTTTACTCTAAATAATTTTTTAATCAAATTTTTGCTCAACCCAATAATATGGCAATTTTACAATTCATAAAACCCGATAAAGTAATTTTACTTAACTCTGATGAATTTAAAGGTCAATTCGAATTCAGACCATTAGAACCAGGTTTCGGGCTTACTATCGGTAATGCTTTGAGAAGAGTGTTGCTTTCTTCTCTGGAAGGATACGCTATTTCATCTATCAAAATAGAAGGTGTAGAGCACGAATTTTCAACTATTCCAGGAGTAATCGAAGACGTTACCGAAATTATTCTTAACCTTAAGCAGGTAAGATTAAAAGCTACAGCAGAAGGCCAGGCCAACGAGCAGGTAATTGCTAAAGTTTCCGGTCAAACCGTTATTACTGCTGGTGATTTAGGAAAATCTGTCAATGGATTTGAGGTGCTGAACCCGGATCTTTTGATTTGTAACCTAAACAGTGATGTAACTTTCGAAATTACTTTCAATATTGAAAAAGGTAGAGGGTATGTTCCTTCAGAACAAAATAAGTCAAACAATGCACCTGTAGGTACTATTGCTATTGACTCTATTTTTACACCAATTAAGAAAGTACAGTATAGCATTGAAAATTATCGTGTAGAGCAAAAAACAGACTACGAAAAACTTGTATTAGATATAGAAACTGATGGATCCATCAGTCCTCAAAATGCTTTAACAGAAGCTTCCAAGATATTAATTTATCACTTCATGCTGTTCTCTGATGAGAGAATCACGCTTGAAACAGAAGCAGTAAAAGCATCTATCCAGTACGATGAAGAAACACTTCATACAAGACAATTACTTAAGTCTAAATTAGCAGATATGGATCTTTCAGTAAGAGCCCTTAACTGTCTGAAAGCCGCTGAAGTAGAAACTCTTGGAGAGCTTGTTTCTTACAGTAAGTCTGATTTGATGAAATTCAGAAATTTTGGTAAAAAATCTTTGACAGAACTAGAAGAATTAGTGCATTCAAAAGGTCTTAACTTCGGTTTCGACGTTGCAAAATATAAGTTAGACGCTGATAAATAATTAATAATGAGACACGGTAAAAAATTCAATCACTTAGGAAGAACAGCTTCTCATAGAAGTGCTTTACTTTCTAATATGGCTTGTTCTCTAATTGAGCATAAAAGAATCAACACTACTGTAGCTAAAGCTAAAGCTTTAAGAGTATATGTTGAACCTCTATTAACAAAGGCAAAAGAAGATACTACACACAATAGAAGAATTGTTTTTTCATATCTTCAGAATAAAGAAGCAGTTACTGAACTTTTCAGATCAGTAGCTCCTAAAATCGCGGAAAGAAACGGCGGGTATACAAGAATCATCAAGACTGGTTTCAGACAAGGTGATGCTGCTGATATGGCTCTTATCGAGCTGGTTGATTTCAACGAACTTTATAATCCTAATGCTGAGGAGAAAAAAGCTACAAGAAGAAGCAGAAGATCTGCAACTGCTAAAAAAGCTGAAGCTGTAGTGGCTGAAGCTCCAAAAGCAGAAGAGAAAGTTGAAGAGCCTAAGGCTGAAGCAACTGACTCTGCAGAAGAGAAAACTGAAGAATAATATTCATTCAGATATAAATGAAAAGCCATCCGGATTCCGGATGGCTTTTTTATTCATTATATTTTCGTTCTCTTCAGCTCAATTACATTATTGCCCTGCTCAAGATGCAGGCTGTCTCCTTTCACCCTTGCGGTCATATCATCTTTTTTATAGATGGTTTCCCCATTTTTTGTTTCCGTTTTGGGTAATGTGAACGTCTTTTTATTGCTGGTGATGGCAACATTACTTTCCTTGGAGTCATTTTTGAACACGACTTTTACCAATGTTCCGTCAGTGGCTTTGTAAACAAAATCTGTTTTCTGCGTTTTCTGGCCGTTCACTTCCATTGTTGACGAACTTTCGGTTACAGAATCAATTTTTCCGTTATTGTCTCTGATCACAGTTTCTGAACTGTCGATCTTGATCACATTTTTGTTTCCGCTTTCATTTTTTTTGCAGCTGGTTAATAATAATGCCATAGCTGCAGCTGATATTAAAAGGCTTTTTCTCATGATATTTATTTTTTAATGGATGGAGTATTAATTGTTTTTCTATTGTAACAGAAATTTAAGTAAATTTAGTAGAACAAAAAACAAACCAATAACCCTGAACTCAAGTCTCAAAATTACACAAAAGTGTAATTGTTTCTGTCTTGTTTTCTTACGAAATTTGTCTTAAACAAAAAAACAATGAGTATTTCCATCGCCATAGTAGAAGACGAAAAGAACTACAACAATGCGTTGAAGAAAGTCATCAATTACCAGGATGACATGAAAGTAGCCGCTCAGTTCTTTAACGGGAAAGATGCCTTGAAAAATCTCCCTGATATTTCACCGGATGTAGTGATGATGGATATTCAGCTTCAGGATATGCTGGGCATCGAAATCATTGAAAAGCTCAGAAAAGAAATGCCGGAAACGCAGTTCATCATGTGTACCAGCTTTGAAGATGATGAAAAGATCTTTAATTCATTAAAAGCCGGGGCTATGGGCTACCTCATCAAAGGTGAAAGTATGGACAAGATCCTGTCTTCTATCCGGGATGTATACAATGGCGGAGCACCGATGAGCCTTTCAATAGCTCGCAGGGTCTTAAACCATTTCGAAAGAAAACTTCCTGAAAGTAAAGATTTTGATGAACTCACCGAACGCGAAAAAGAAATTCTGGAACTTCTTTCACAAGGACTTCTTTATAAAGAAATAGCCGACCAGAAATTCATCACCATTGATACTGTAAAAAAACACGTAGGAAACATCTACCGAAAGCTGCATGTCAGTAATAAGGTGGAAGCCATTAATAAATTTAACCATTTTAAAAACTGAAAACTATGAAAAAAAACATTGAACTAGAAAACCTTTTAGGGAAAATTTCTCAACTTGTTAATTACAAGAAACTTAATGATGTTGAATTGGGTATGATCAAAGACTTTTGTGATGAAATGATTGAAAGTCTTAGTTTGATTGATAAACCCGAAATATTTGATTTTAGTGACTTTAAAATAAACAGGCAGGACGATGTAGATGCTGAGTATTCTATAAGGGTAGTAAAAAAAGAGACATGTCCAGATAATAGCATGTCCGGGGCCGGTGAAATTGATCCGGCAATTATATTAGGTTGGCACGAACGATATTCTGAAATTAAGGGAATGGAATTTAAGTATTTGCCTTCTATAGAAATAACAAGAGAAATTGCTCAAGAACTTTTCACAGATAGTGCTACAACTAAAACAAAGATATATCTGGGAGAAGATAATTGTGGATTGGTGTTTTTAACTGCAAATGAGAGTGAAGGGAAATATGCTATAATAAGTAATACACTCGAAAAAACTGTTTTAAATAGAGTTCAATATGATGACTGTAGAGCTAAATATAACTCAGGATTGAAATCATCACTTGATGATTATATTCGCTATAAAACTAAGGATTCTATGGCTAACAATACTAGGAGATTTATTTTGGGCAGAAAGATGTATGAAAATTTTATTAAAGCTTGTGGTAGTACTGCAAACTCTGTTATTGCTTTTTATCCCGTTATTTATCTTGAGAACGATTATTTGCAATATCCAGATGATGATGGCATATGTGTAAAGGTTAAGCATAAACATAGATTAACATTTTTGATGACATCGGAGCATCACACTAAAGAAGGAAGAGTTGCATTTCAAAAAGAATCTGTTTACGATAGAAATGGTCTTTGTCCTCCTCCTGATAATTCAAACTGCTAAATGAACTTTTTAGACTATTTATACTATATAATTATATTTATATGCTTTATTGTTTCCATGGGTTTTAGAAATCTGTGGAAACAATTTTTTTGGTTGTATTTTGGAATTACGATTCTTGTAGAGTTGATGGTCACATTTAAGGTTAATTTTATTACTACCCGGATGTATAATTATTTAGACTTATTTTGTATTTGTTTTTTTGGGTACATTTATTTCAAAGAACTTGATAATAGTAAAACCATTAAATTGATTACTATCATTAGCTGTTTGGCAGGAATATTTTTTATTTTGATTTCTACTACAAATTATTCTATTATTACTGGATTTCTTTACTCTATTTTTTTAATTTTCATTTCTATATTCTGGTTTTATATGAAAATATCGAATAAAAACAGAGAAGATAATATTTTACATCTTGCCTTTTTTTGGTTTAGCAGTTCATTATTACTGTGGGCAGTGTTTTATATTTTCAGAATGTTTCCTATGTACATTTTTGTTAAAACAGACATAGAATTTTCTTATATGCTGAAAATAACTTTCCAAATTATTACTGTTATTTCTTATTTTATTTTTCTTAAAGGTTTACTGTGTAAAAAATGAAAGAACTTCCATTTGAAATAAAATTTATATATGTTACTGCATTTATCCTAATATTAGTCTTTGCAGTATTTATAATTTTTGTTGTACTAATGTATAACAAAAAGCAGATTCTTTATTTGAGAGAAAAACAGTTAAATATTGAACACCAAAACCAACTCCTGCAAAAAGAACTAGAAAAGCAAAAATCCATAGAACAGGAACGGGAACGCATCTCCCACGACATGCATGACGATCTGGGAGCAGGTATTTCAGCATTAAAACTTCAGGCAGAATTCTTAAAACAGAAAGCGGAAGATGATGATCTGCAAAATGATATAGACGAACTTCTGAAAACCTCGGAAGAAATGAACCTTTCCATGCGCGAAATGCTCTGGAGTCTGAATTCAGGAAATGATACCCTGGGAAGTTTTATAGATTATGCCATACAATATACAGCTAACTTTCTGAAAAGAACAAAAATAGAATTCTGGTCAGAAAGCGAAGATATTGTACCAGAAACCCCGGTTTCTACAGAACTGAGGAGGAACATGTTTTTATGCTTAAAAGAGGCAGTTAATAATGCCTATAAACATAGCCGGGCAAATACATTGAGGCTTTCCTTTTTGCAGGAAAAAAATGTCTTTACAATGAAAATTTCAGATAACGGTGAAGGAATTCCTGAAGAACATCCCGAGGGAAATGGTCTCCGCAATATGAAGAGAAGAATGCAGGAACAGGAAGGTGAATGCCAGATCATAAAAGAAAGTCCGGGAACCCAAATCCTTTTTCGAACTATGGTGTAAAATCCGAAAACATCATACAGATAACGTCTATTGAATGTAAGTTGTTGTTTTCAAAAATGGAAACAATAAAAATTGCTATGGAATAATAAAAAGGATGTCATTTGTATAAGTGAAATATTATTTAAGGGTAAAATTAAACTGCAAACCTTCTGTGTCATAAAAAATACCGTAGAATTTTTATGTATTACCAAATATTAAAGCCCACTTTTTTCATCAGGTTAGTTTTTTCATTAAATTTGTGATCAAGTATAATTTTAAAAATAAACAACTTGAAGCTTTTGCGGATGGTTTAAAACTAAACAATATGAGTGCAATTTCTTTCATAGAAGCGAGACAAATTTTGGATTCCAGAGGTAATCCTACCATTGAAGTAGATGTATTTACAGAAAGCGGAGCCATGGGGCGCGCTGCCGTACCTTCAGGAGCATCTACAGGTGAACATGAAGCAGTGGAATTACGTGACGGTGGTTCAGATTATATGGGTAAAGGAGTCCTGAAAGCTGTTGAAAATGTAAAAGAAGTAATTGCAGAAAACTTAATTGGGCAGCCGGTTTTTGAGCAGAACTTTATTGATCAGATCATGATTGATCTTGACGGAACTCCAAACAAAGGAAACCTTGGTGCTAATGCAATCTTAGGAGTTTCTTTAGCCGTAGCCAGAGCAGCAGCTGCTGAATTAAGAATGCCTTTGTACAAATATGTAGGCGGTGTTAATGCTAACACCCTTCCTGTTCCTATGATGAATGTCATCAATGGAGGATCACACTCTGATGCACCTATCGCATTCCAGGAATTTATGGTGATGCCGGTAAAAGCGGATTCTTTCTCTCACGCTTTGAGAAAAGGAACTGAAATTTTCCATAACCTGAAATCTATTCTTCATTCAAGAGGTCTTTCTACAGCAGTAGGGGACGAGGGAGGTTTTGCGCCTACTTTCAAAGGAACTGAAGATGCTTTGGATACATTACTTCAGGCTATCGAAAAAGCAGGTTACAAACCTGGTGACGACATCATGCTGGCGCTTGACTGTGCCGCTTCAGAATTTTACAAAGACGGAATTTACGACTACAGAAAATTCCAGACTCCGGATGCCGCTCAGTTCTCCAGCAGCGAGCAGGTTTCTTACCTTGCTGAATTGGCTGCTAAATATCCTATCATCTCTATCGAAGACGGGATGCAGGAAAATGACTGGGAAGGATGGAAAATGCTTACTGATAAGATTGGTGACAGAGTACAGCTTGTAGGTGATGATTTATTCGTAACCAACGTAGAAAGATTATCAAGAGGAGTAAAAGAAGGTATTGCGAATTCAATCCTTGTAAAAGTAAACCAGATCGGTTCACTTTCCGAAACAATGGATGCTGTACAGATGGCTCAGAATAACAAATTTACTTCAGTGATGTCTCACAGATCCGGAGAAACTGAAGATTCTACAATTGCTGACCTGGCAGTAGCTATGAACTGTGGCCAGATCAAAACAGGATCTGCTTCAAGATCAGACAGAATGGCGAAATACAACCAATTATTAAGAATCGAAGAAGCATTGGGTGATACTGCATTTTTCCCAGGTTTAGACGCATTTAAAATCAAAAGATAATTGAATTTATAAATAACGGCAAGCGATAATTTTTGTTTGCCGTATTTTGTAATAAGTAGTATATTTAAAAAAAATAAATAAATGTCAGACAACAAAGTAATATTGAATTATGACGGTAATTCATATGAATATCCAATCGTGGATAGTACTATCGGAGACAGAGGGATTGATATTTCAAAATTAAGAGACCAAACAGGTTTGATCACTCTGGATTTAGGGTACAAAAACACAGGAGCTACTCTTAGCGACATCACTTACTTAGACGGAGATAAAGGAGAATTGTTCTACAGAGGATATCCAATTGAGCAGATTGCTGAAAAATCTAACTTCACAGAAGTAATGTACCTTTTATTAAACGGTGAATTACCTAACCAGGAGCAATTCGGTTCTTTCAACAACAACATCAAAAAATATAACTTTATAGCAGAGGAGATGAAAAAAATCATCGATGCTTTCCCTCGTTCTGCACATCCTATGGGAGTTTTATCTTCTTTAACTTCCGCTTTGACCGCTTTTAATCCAAAAGCAGTTAACGTAAACTCCAAAGAAGAAATGGACCACGCTGCAGAATTGATGATTGCTAAATTCTCTCATCTTTGCGCATGGACCTACAGAAAAACTCAGGGTCTTCCGCTTAACCACGGAGACAACAGCCTGAACTACGTAGAAAACTTCTACAAAATGGCATTCAGATTACCGAACGAAGAATTTGAAGTAAACCCGGTAATTGTAGATGCTCTTGATAAATTATTAATCCTTCACGCTGACCACGAACAAAACTGTTCCACTTCTACAGTAAGAATGGTAGGTTCTGCTCATACAGGTCTTTTTGCTTCCATCTCTGCTGGTGTTTCTGCACTTTGGGGCCCTCTTCACGGAGGAGCTAACCAGGCTGTGATCGAAATGCTTGAATTGATCGAAAAAGATGGTGGAGACGTTAATAAATGGGTTGAAAAAGCTAAAGATAAAAATGACAGCTTCCGTCTAATGGGCTTTGGACACAGAGTGTACAAAAACTTTGACCCAAGAGCGAAGATCATTAAAAAAGCAGCGGATGATATCCTTAGCGCATTGGGAATTCAGGATAAAGCTCTTGACATTGCAATGCAGTTAGAAAAAGTAGCTCTTGAAGACGAATACTTCGTAGAAAGAAAGCTATATCCGAACGTAGACTTCTATTCAGGTATTATCTACAGAGCATTAGGAATTCCTACAGAAATGTTTACAGTAATGTTTGCATTGGGAAGACTTCCGGGATGGATTTCTCAGTGGAAAGAAATGAGAATGAAAGGAGATCCTATCGGAAGACCGAGACAGGTTTACCAGGGTGCTCAAAAAAGAGATTACATCGATATTACAAACAGATAATTGCTGTTTTTATCATAAACAAAATCCCAAGGCTTGCTTTGGGATTTTTATTTTAATTGGTTGTGTCTTTTTATAAAATTGGAATCAATAATTTTATTAAATTTACTTCCATAAGTTGATCACTTTCAATAGGTTTTGGCTAAAGCCCGGAGGATAGAGATCATTGCTAAACGGACTAAAGTCCATTCCTGTTGAAAATCAGAAATAGTGATTGATAAAAGCAGTCATTATTTATCTTTATACCAAAAAATAAAAACAATTACAATGACTTTCGGACAGCAGATGTTATTTTTCTTCAGTGCGGTAGGAGCCTTTAATGGGTTGCTGCTTGGGATCTACCTTCTATTTGTCAAAAAGCTCAGATACATTCCCGATTTCTTTTTAGGCTTGATTTTATTGACTTTAAGCATCAGAGTTGGGATTTCGGTTTGTATCTATTTCTATCCGGACTGGCCGCGGATTATTCCGCACTTCGGAATGTCGGCGCTGTTTTTTACGGGTCCGGCTTTATATTATTACATTACGTCATCATTCCGGAAGGAAGAATTTGATTTAAAACAATGCAGAACATCTTTCGGTTTGTTGACGTTGGTTCTTGGGACAGTCGGACTGTTATATTTGTTCTTCCCGGTTACATGGGACAGATATTTTGGGACCTTTATTTATACGGTTTGGTCAGTATTTGTCTTACTTGCTGTCTATCAGTATTATATATATTCAAAACAGGTTCCTAAGAACCCCAATAAATTTATCCTTCCGGTACTCATCAGCAATGCAATCATTTTCCTGGCATATCAGTTAATTTCTACCGGCTGGGTACAGGTTTACTGTGCAGGCGGAAGCCTTGTCTTCTCGTTTGTGCTGTATGCCAATTTTTTAATTCTCTTCAGTAAAAAGAATGATCAGGATTCTGTAAGAGAGATTCCTAAATATACCAATAAAAAAATCTCAGAAGAACTTGCGGAAAGCTTTGTTTCAAAACTTGAACGGCTGATGGATTCCGAAGAATTATATAAAAATCCGAACCTGAAATTAAGTGATCTGGCGGCCAGGCTGAATATGTCTGCCCATCAGCTTTCCCAGTTGCTGAATGATAATCTCGGTAAAAGCTTTTCCACATACATCAATGAATACAGGATCAGCGAAGCCTGCCAGAAAATAGAAAACGGCTCCTTCCTTAAGATCGAAGAGATCGGGTATGAAGTTGGGTTTAATTCTAAGTCTACTTTCTTTTCCACGTTCAAAAAAATTAAAAATACAACACCGCTTTTGTACAAACAGTCACAAATCCCTTCTGAAGCCAGGTTTCAGAGTTCAGAATTATAATTTCGTACTGCGGAATTTAAACTTCAAAACCTTATTTTTCTTTCAGCCTGCTACTTTTGGTTTCATAAAATTTAAAATTTATGAATATCAGATTATGGATTTTCCTGTTGCTCTTATTTCTTTCCTGTTTTGGAAAAGCTCAGGAAACATTACACGGAAAGGTGTTGGATTCAGAAACTAAAAAGGCGGTTTTTCAGGCTGAAATATCTCTGTTAAACAAATCAGACCAAAGCGTCCTTCAAAAAGTTCAGACGGATTCCTTAGGCTTTTTCCAGCTGAATAATATAGCTGCTGATTCTTACTTGGTGATCCGGAAAAAGGAATATGAAACGAAAGAACTGGATAAAACCGGAGACTTTTCTTCGATTGAGCTGAAACCTGTAACTGAAAATATCTCAGAAGTGGTAATCCGTTCAGTGGCCAGAAGTATCAGGCTCAACGACGGAAATATTGTCATGAGTGTTTCCGGAAATAAAGACTTCAAAACATCAGCCAATCTTCTTGAAGTTTTAAAAAAGACACCGGGTGTTTCCATAGATCAGGAAGGTGGTATTTTTATTGGCGGAAGAATTACTCCCGCCATATTTATTGACGGAAAACCAGTCACCATGAGCAGCCAGGAACTGCAGGCCTATCTTCGTTCATTACCGCCGGAAATGGTAGAAGCTATTGAAGTGAATGCCAACCCTTCTTCAAAATATGATGCAGAATTTAAAGGAATCATCGATATCAGGCAGAAAAGAAACGGCAATCTCGGCTGGAAAGGAAATTACAACGGAAATGCATATGCCAATAAGTTCAGCTATAGGGAAAATTCTTTAAACCTTTCTTATAATACAGAAAAAACAGCCTACAGCCTGCAGGCCGGTTACAATAACGGTATTTCCACATATCGCTATAATGCAATACAGAAACTTGCCGATACCAATGTCATGCGAACCAACACATATCAGGAAGATGAAGGAAAAGTGTACAGCATTCAGGCCGGAGCAGATTTCAGGATCAATGATAAAAACAGGTTAGGTGTCAATTTAAGAGGAAATTTCAGAACCAGTGACCGGATCCGTTCAGGCTCACTGTATACCACCAATAAAGATAAATCACAGCTGATCTTTAACACCGAAAGTAAAAACCCTACCCATTATTCCCAGGAAAATTATGGGGTAACTGCAGATTATTCATTTCAAAATAAAGGTTTTAAACTGAGTTTTTTAGGGAATTATCTTTCCGTGGAAAATAAGCAGAAGGATGATTTTATCAATAAAGATAAACCTACGTCTCAACTTTTATCCTACTGGCGATCTGACCTGCTTAATAAAATTGATATCCAGACTGCACAAACCGACATTTCCCAAAAAATAGGAAATGCAGACATCGAAGCCGGAATGAAATACAGCCGTTCCAATACCCATAATAATATCCGCTACGATACGCTCTCTGTGAATGACCGTTTTACCTTTGATCCAGAACGCAGCAATATATTTTCGTACAAAGAGAAAATATGGGCAGGCTACATTTCCTACAGGCAGAAGTTTGGAAAACTTCTGGTGAATGCAGGACTGAGGTTTGAGAATACGCAGAGTATTTCGGATGCTGTTACCAAAGATTCTGTAGTTTCAAGGAATTATCTCGAATGGCTACCGTCTTTCAGTACAACATATACGTTCGATAAATCTAATGAACTGTCACTTTCGTACAGCAGAAAGATAACACGGCCTGTATTTTCCCAGCTCAATCCGTTCCGGGTTTATTTCAGCCCTCTGAATTACTGGATTGGAAATCCCTATCTGCAGCCTTCTTTTACCAGCCAGATCAAACTTACGTACCGTTATAAGAATTGGGTGACCAGTTTTATTGCGGGAAAAGAAAAAGATGTGATGACCCGTTATCCGCTTTACAACCCCAAAACCAATGTCCTGGAATACCTTGGGACCAATCTTCCTTACCGGAAATTTGCTTCCATAGAAACCAGCTTTCCTGTGAAACTGACCAAATGGTGGAACGTTACCAGCCAGATCGCTGGATACTATAACGATGAGTTCAGGCCATATCTGGATGAAGTTTTTGCTTTGAAAGTCTATAATTATGAAATAAGGGTAAATCAGGTTTTCACTTTGCCTAAAAGATATACCGTTAATCTCTTTGCAAATTATGAATCTAAAACCGGAAACAGCCTGTACATTATAAAACCCAGATATACAGTAGATCTGTCTGTGCAGAAATCATGGTTTGACAGTAAACTGAATACAAAGATCAGCTATAACAATATTTTTGATTCTTACGATCAGCGTCTGGAGTTCAGACATAAGCAGATCATGGACAACCGTTTTACGCATTGGTGGGACAGCAGCCGTCTGATCCTTTCTATCGGTTACAGCTTTGGAAGCTCAAAATATCAGGCTAAAGAACTTCAGAAAACAGAAGAAGAAAACAGGGCAAGATAAAAAGAAAACCTGCTTGTCGTAAGCAGGTTTATTGATTTTTTGATTACGGGCAGGCACAGTTTCCGCATGTCCAGATCGTACACTTTCCGTTCTCGTCCCATTCGCAGCAGTATCTTGGTCTGGTTGGACCAACACCTCCTACGATTAATTTTTGCTCGTTTCTTCCTAATTTTTGTGCATTTTTCAACACAGGATTTTTCTTGTTCATGATTTTGATTTTTTGATGTTAATAGTTAAATTTTAATTTATAATTTCATTGAAATTATATCACTAAGGTATGAATTTATTTTATAAAATCTACAGTTTTTTATTTCTTATGTAGATGAAAAATAGTCAGTTGTAGATTAATTATGCATTCGGATTCAATATGAGGCTTTAATAAACGGGAAAAAAAGGATGAGAAATAGGAGCATATTCCAGACATTAAATGCTATTAAAATCAAATTTGATGCATAAAACAAATCAAAAGTTTTCCAGATAGAGACCTTTACTTATATTTGTAGTATTGCATAAATCTTTATGAGACTAAACATTAAAAACGAAACGGGCAGGCTGAAATCAGTAGTTCTAGGCCAGCCTAATTCAATGGGAGCTGTTCCCACATTAGAGGAGAGTTATGACGCCAAGTCATATTACTCCATCGAACATAATAGGTATCCTAAAGAAGAGGATATTGTCAACGAAATGAATGCTTTTGAAGCCGTATTGAAAAAATATGACGTAGAAGTGCTTCGCCCAAGCATTATCAAAGATTATAACCAGGTTTTCGCAAGAGATGTGGCTTTTGTGATTGATGATAAAATGATCATCTCCAATGTGATTGCAGACAGGGCCGACGAGCAGGAAGCCTATAAAAAAGTGTTTGAAAAAGTGTCGTGGAGAAAGATCATCAATCTCCCGGAAACAGCACATATTGAAGGCGGTGATGTAATCGTATGGGACGATTTCCTTTTTATAGGAACCTGTTTCAGCGAAGATTACAGAAATTATAAAACCGCAAGAACGAACGAATACGCTATTGAAATCCTGAAAGAATATTTTCCGAAGAAAAGAATTATCGACCTGGAATTAAAGAAAAATGATAAAATTCCGCTTGAAGGCATCTTACACCTGGACTGTACATTCAATCCGGTAGGAAAAGACAAATGCCTGATCTATAAAAACGGGTTTGTAGATGAAAGCGATTACCGCCTGATCATCGATATTTTCGGGGAAGAAAACTGTTTCCATCTCAATGATGAAGAAATGTTTGAAATGTTCCCGAATATCTTCTCCATTTCTCCGGAAGTTATAGTATCGGACAAAACATTCACAAGAATGAACAACCACCTTAGAAACGAGTGGGGAATGACCGTAGAAGAAATTCCTTACAGGGAAATCTCTAAAATGGGAGGGCTGTTGAGGTGTTCTACAATGCCTTTGGTGAGAGAGTAGAAATGTATTAGAGTATTAGTGTAGGAGAGTGGGAGTCTTTTTTCTTGCTAAAATAAATTGTACATATGCCAACAGTTAAATTTCATCAGGATTTAAAAGTTTTTCAAAGATCTTTTGAAATGGCTATGCAGGTTTATGAACGCTCAAAATCCTTTCCTAAAGAAGAGCTCTATTCTCTTACAGATCAGATCAGAAGATCATCAAGATCAGTCTCTGCTAATATAAGTGAAGCTTGGGGGAAAAGAAAATATGAGAAATCTTTTATTGCTAAATTAACTGATTCTGAAGGTGAAGCAAGAGAAACTCAGACATGGCTTCAATTTGCTCTTGCCTGCAACTATATTAGTGAAGAAGAATTTAATAATTTAAATAATCAGTATAACCAAATCATAGGGATGTTGGTGCCAGTCTGAGAAATGGTGTTCATTTTTATCTATCACCGGCGAAGGTAAAGATGATAAAACTCTCTGACTCTAAAACCCTAAAACTCAAAACTCAGAAAATGCAAACAACAGATACCGTATTAATGATAGAGCCGATTGCATTCGGTTACAACGCTG
This sequence comes from Chryseobacterium luteum, assembly GCF_000737785.1. Lineage (GTDB taxonomy): Bacteria > Bacteroidota > Bacteroidia > Flavobacteriales > Weeksellaceae > Chryseobacterium > Chryseobacterium luteum. The sequence continues at coordinate 183,824 of NZ_JPRO01000003.1, forward strand.
AAACAGCAGAGAATAATTATTTTCAGGTAGAACAGAAAGGTTCTGATATTCAGTCTAAAGCTTTGGCAGAGTTCAACACTTTTGTTGGAAAACTGAGAAGCAAAGGCGTAAATGTGATCACCATAAAAGATACATTGGATCCGCATACTCCGGATTCTATTTTTCCAAATAACTGGGTAAGTTTTCATAAAGATGGTAAAGTGGTTCTATACCCTATGTTCGCTTCCAACAGAAGAGTGGAAAGAAGAGAAGATATCATTGAAAGCATCGGAAGTCAGGGATTTGAAGTGGCTGAAATTGACGACTGGTCGTTTCCTGAAACCCAGGGACACTTCCTGGAAGGAACCGGAAGCATGATCTTTGATCACGATAATAAGATAGCTTATGGCTCGGTTTCTCTGAGGCTTGACGAAGGTTTATTCAGAGAGTTTTGTGCAAAGTACGGCTTTACACCTATAATTTTTCATTCTTACCAGACTGTAGGAGCGGAAAGGCTTGCCATTTATCACACCAATGTCATGATGTGCGTGGCGGATCAATTTGTAGTCATTTGCTTAGACTGTATTGATGATGAACTGGAAAGAGAGAAAGTGATTGAAACCATCAAAAACTCAGGAAAAGAGATCATCGAAATTTCAGAAGAGCAGATGCAGCAGTTTGCCGGAAATATGCTTCAGGTTCAGAATAAAGATGGAGAGAAGTTCCTGGTGATGAGCCAGACAGCGTACCAGTCTTTGACCTCTGAGCAGGTGGCAGCCATTGAAAAATGCTGTGAAATCATTTATTCAGATCTGAATACCATCGAAGTGAATGGAGGAGGAAGCGCAAGATGTATGCTTGCTGAGGTTTTCCTTCCGAAAAAATAATATATTTACAAAAAAAATAATTGAAACCATTATCAAGCAAAGGTCTGCATATCCTTCTGACTTTGGAAACACAGTCAGAAGATTTGTTATTGAACTGCAGAAGCTTTTTGGAATATACAGAATCCATTTTAGAAACTAAAGAAGTGGAAATTGTTGGAATTACAGAGCATATTTTTGACAATCAGAGCTTCACCGCTGCTGTATGTCTTAAAGAATCCCATCTCTGCATCCATACCTGGCCGGAGTTTAAACAGCTTACATTTGATGTTTTTCTGTGCAACTATACTCAGGATAATACCAGGAAAGTGGAGCAGATTGCTGATGAAATAGTTCAGTATTTCAATGCTGAGATCATCCAAAAACACAAAATTCACCGTTAAAAAAATGTATTACGTTTGTCCCGTCTGCAAAAAAAACAATGAGCTGTCAATAGATTTTTCTGTTGAAGAATACATCTGCGATTCATGTTCTTCCCTTATTGGAAGAGAAAAAAATGCTTCACGGAAAATCATTAAAAAACCTGTTGAAAATGTAGTGCTGAAAGTCGGACAGAAGGGCACGGTTTATGGGACAGATTACTGTGTTATTAATATTGTTGTTAAAAAATATGGTGAAAATATCTTCTGGCGCGAATACACCCTGAAAGATCCATCCGGAAATAATGTATACCTGAGTGAAAGTGACGGGCATTGGGTGCTTCTCCGTCTGCTGGACTCTGAATTTAAAGACTTCAAACATTATGCAGAAACTGCTGATGGCCGGAAGTACAGATGGTACGAAACCACGCCCTGCAGTATTCATTCCGCAGCAGGTTTCTTTGAAGATAAAATAGATTTTAAACTTGCCAAATATAAAGAATTTGTCAACGGTACCGAAATGATCTCGAGGGAAGAATGTGGCAACTCAGTACAGTTCTTTAAAGGGGATCATATCTCAAAATATACAATCAGGAAAGCTTTCAGCTTAAAAGAGCTTCCCTATTATTCAGGGGTAGGAATTGTCGAGCCCTTTTTCTTTAATGTAAAACAGGGTATCAATATTATCGGAATTTCAGCCCTGTTGATCTGTCTGATCCAGCTTTATGTGGTAATGTCAAGGACCAATCAGACTATTTTTGAACAGGAAATTAAATTTGCCGATATAAATGATAAAGAACTGGTGAGCAAAAGCTTCAGCCTTTCAGGAGCTTCCGCTCCGTTAGAAGTGAATGCTTATTCAGATGTAGACAACTCCTGGGCCAATGTAGGAGTAAGCCTTGTCAATGAAAAAACCAATGAAATAGCTTATACCTCCAAAGATATAGAAAAATATTCCGGTTATGAAGGTGGGGAAAGCTGGAGCGAAGGAAGCCAGAGTGAAAAATTTAATTTTTGCGGTGTAGCGCCCGGAAGCTATCATTTCCTGATTTCTGCAGAAAAAGAAGGCGGTGCCGCAGATCCGTTCAAATCCGGGTATCAATTGCAGAATGGAGAATTTTCAGTGATTAAAAACGACCTGGGAATTTTTTATATGCGGAATAATAAAGACCAAAGCATCAGCCAATACACAGAAAAAGGAATACTGAAAAATGAAATTAGCGGAATAAACAATCTGACAGAAAAACCGCTGGAAATTAAAAAACTGGACTCTGTCCTTACCAATATGAGCCCGCAGCCCGGCTACCCGGAAAAATATGAAAAAAACAGCTCTGTAAAGATCAAGGCCGCATGGCAGCCCGTTTCGTTCTGGAATTTTGCTATTGTGATCATTTTCTCACTCATCTTTATAGGAGCCAGCCTTCTGGGAAGACGCATTTTCGAGTTCAGTAAATGGAGAAACAGTTCCAATTCACCTTACCCCACCAATTAAGCTATGGAAAAAATAACCAACTATATCAGGACCAATTGGGTACTGTTTCTTATCGGAAGCTTTTTCGTGAGCGGGTTCGTTTATCTTACTTTTACAGGAAATAAGTTCTGTGATTGTGCCAAGACAGAAACGTACCGGGACGGAACCACCAGAAACCATTCCACAGGAATAGGATTTTACAGATATTACCACAAATAAAAAATATAAACTATGGATAACATTAATCTACTGCCGATATTCAACTCCGTGCTATATTCAATTTTAGGAATAGCCATACTTCTGATCTGCTATTTTATTATCGAAAAACTGACCCCGGAAAAAACATGGCATGAGATCTCACAAAATAAAAATATAGCGTTAGCAATTGTTTTTGGAGCATTTATCATAGGAATTTCAATGATCATAAGTGCTGCGATTCATGGATAAGAAGAGGATTCCTCTTGAGCTGCTTTTAATGTTCTCGGTTTTTGTTATTGCGACCTGCGGGCTCATCTATGAACTGGTGGCCGGTGCGCTGGCAAGCTATCTTTTGGGAGATTCCGTTAAACAGTTTTCCTTCATCATCGGCGTTTATCTCTTTTCAATGGGAGTGGGGTCTTATTTTGCCAAATTCATCAAAGGAAATCTCATTGATAAATTTGTAGAGATCGAAATCCTTGTGGGAATTGTCGGTGGAGTAAGCTCAGTCGTTTTATTTATCCTTTTTAATACGCTGGCCCATTTTGAAACGGTTCTCTACCTTTTTGTTTTCTTTACCGGATGTCTGGTAGGAGTGGAAATTCCGCTGCTGATGAATATCCTTAAAGACAGGATCGGGTTCAAGGACTTGGTTTCAAACGTTTTTGCCTTTGACTATATTGGAGCATTACTGGCCTCAATACTGTTTCCTCTCGTGCTTATTCCGAATCTGGGAATTGTAAAAACCCCTCTTTTTTTCGGACTGATCAATGTTTCTATCGCCATATTCTTATGTTTTTATATTAAAAAAGAACTTTCAAAGCCGCTTTCCTTAAAGATAAAATCAATCGGGGCTTTTACATTTCTTCTCGGCCTGTTTATTTTCTCAGATAAAATTTTATCCTATTCAGAAGAGAAACTCTACGGCGAAAATGTGGTCTATACCAAAAGCTCGCCCTACCAGAGAATTGTTCTCACGAGAAATAACCATGAATTTCGGCTGTATCTGAATAACAACCTTCAGTTTTCCTCCACAGATGAATACCGCTATCATGAAGCGTTGGTACATCCGGCGATGTCTATGGCAAAAAACATTGGGAATGTTCTGATCTTAGGTGGTGGAGACGGTTTTGCTGCGCGTGAAGTACTGAAATACAAAGACGTAAAAAATATTACCCTTGTTGACCTGGACGGGGAAATGACCCATTTCTTCAAAACCAATGAAACCATGCGTACCTTGAACCAGAGTTCTTTATCTGATCCCAAAGTCAGGATCATCAACAAAGATGCTTACGTCTGGGTCAAAGAAAACAGGCAGAAGTTCAATGTGATTATCATTGATTTTCCTGACCCTTCCAATTACAGTTTAGGAAAGCTCTATTCATTACAGTTTTACAAAGAATTGGAAAGACTGACTGATTCCGGTACTAAAATTGTCGTTCAGACCACATCGCCGTATTTTGCCCCGAAATCTTTTTGGTGCATCGAAAAAACGATCAATCAGATATTTCCATTTACCACAGCATACCATACCTATGTGCCTTCCTTTGGAGAATGGGGATTTTCAATGGCTTCATTTGAACCGGTCAATAATAAAATCTACAGAAAGATTCCCAATTTAAAATATTACGATTATAATTTTTCTCAGCTTTCTTATTTCAGCAAAGACATGAAAGTGAATGATGTAGAAGTTAACCGTCTGGATAACCAGATATTAGTCCGTTATTTCGATGAAGAGTGGGGAAAAGTACAGTAGGAAAGATTTTCTTACAACAGTTTTTCTGGGCAGTCTTATGCTTCCTTTTCTGCAGTACTGTGGAAAAAAAGCAAGGACTCTGTTACTTAAAATCACCGGAACCAATCATGTCCTCGGACATAGACTGTGGGCTAAAGATTTTCCGGAATTCTCAGAAGAGATCCATACAAAATATCTCATTGTCGGAGGTGGAATCTCCGGACTTTCTGCATGCAGGTTTTTAAGCCAGAATAATCAAAATGATTATCTTCTGCTTGAAATGGAGAACAGGTTAGGCGGAAATTCTTCAAACGGCCAGAATCAATTTTCAAAATTTCCTTTGGGAGCACATTATCTTCCCCTCCCGAACAAAGAAAATGCCGAACTCATTGAATTTTTACGGGACTGTGGAATCTACCGGGGAGATGATGAAAACGGAGAGCCTGTTCTGGACGAATACCAGATGACTTTTCCACAGCAGGAAAGATTGTTTTACAAAAATGTATGGCAAAACGATATCGTTCCTCAGAAAGGGATTGATATAAAAACACAGAAAGAATTTGACCGTTTCTTTAAAACAATGGATGATTTCCGCCGGAAAAAAGATAGTCATGAAAAATACTGGTTTGCTATTCCCGTCCATGACTCAAGCAGAGAAAATGATGCTTTAAAACTGGAAAAGATCCTTTTTAAGGATTGGCTTAAAGAGCATCACTATACATCGGAAGAATTGCTTTGGCTGCTGGATTATTCCTGCAGAGACGATTACGGATTAGGAATTGATTATGTTTCTGCCTGGGCAGGAATCCATTATTTTGCGGGAAGAAAAAACAACTGGAGCCGGAAATATAAAGATCAGGTCTTCACATGGCCGGAGGGAAATGCAAGGCTGGCCAAACATCTTTCAAAATTTACGAACGGAAAACATAAGTCCGGTCATTTGGTTTTTGAAGTTAATATAAATGATAAAGTTGAGGTTTTAAGCTTTGATAGCATTCAAAAAAAGACAGTGAAAATCACTGCTGAGAAAATGCTGTTTGCAGGCCCTCAATTTGTTGCCGTAAAAATTTTCAGCAGTAAAAAAGCATCATCATTCAATTATGTTCCTTGGCTTCTGACGACCATTACGTTAAAGAATGAATTTGGAGGAGATGAAGAGCTGGCCTGGGATAATGTTATCTACGGTTCTGCGGGACTGGGTTATATTTTTGACCAGCACCAGAACATTGAGCAGATCATGGGAGAAAAAGTAATCACTTATTACAGGAGTTTTTCAGGTAGTGACTGTAAAAAAGCAAGACGCCAGCTGTATTCCATGAAAGGAAGTGAACTTAAAACCTTAGTTTTAGATGATTTAAAGAAAGCCCATCCGCTGATAGAAGATTTTATTTTAGAAATGGAATTTCACAAAATAGGTCATGCAATGATAGCTCCGGTTCCGGGCCAGATTTTTGGTGAAGAAACCCAAAAGGCAAAAGAGCCTATTGACGGGAAAGTTTTCTTTGCGCATACGGATCTTTCGGGAATTTCTATTTTTGAAGAAGCTTTTTATCAGGGACTGAGAACAGCAGAACAGATGATATGAAACAGCCCTGGATACATAATGCAAAAACAGACTGGTGGTTTATTCTATCCCCGCCTTTCCTGATCCTGCTTGTTATTTTTCTTTTTCAGAAACAGATTCAGGGGCTTGAAAATAATTATTCTTTTTACACCTGGCTTTTTCTTATTGTTTTTATAGATGTGGCGCACGTTTATTCCACTTTATTCAAAACCTATTTCGTAAAGGGAGAAGTGCAGAAGAGGAAACTTCTGTATTGGGGAATTCCTGCCTTAAGTTGGATTTTAGGTATTGCCCTTTTCCAGTTTGGGAGCCTGGTATTCTGGTCAGCCCTTGCATTGGCGGCCGTTTTTCATTTTATCCGGCAACAGTACGGTTTTATGAGGATTTATGCCCGTTTTGAACCCAATAACTGGAACAAAAAAATAGATGAGATTGCCGTTTATTCTGCTACAGTTTATCCTATGCTGTATTGGTTTAAGACCCCGCGTGCTTTTACATGGTTTGTAGAAAATGAATTTGACTGGCTTAAAAATCTGCCGGATTACACCAGACTCATTACTGTAATTTATGCTGTCATATTGACCGTCTGGATTTTAAAAACCGTTTTTGAAGTCTTTAAAACAGGGAAATTCAATATTCCAAAAACTGCTCTGATAGCGGGGACTTATCTTTCGTGGTACTTCGGAATCGTATATTTCAACAATGACCTTGTTTTTACTTTTTTGAATGTTATTTCGCACGGGATTCCATACATTGCACTGGTCTACATCCGGGAGATTCGGCAGAAAGAAAAACATCAGCTGGAGAGGCTTTCTGTTTTTAAATCAGTCCTCGGAATATTTCTGTTTATCGGGGTGATCCTCGGATTCGCATTCTTCGAAGAGGTCCTGTGGGAGGTCCTGGTGTGGAATGAACATTTTTCATTGGATTTCCATATTTCCGAAAACGTCCTTCAGTTTTTGGTTCCCATGCTGGTTGTTCCTCAGCTTTCTCATTATCTCCTTGATGGTTTTATTTGGAAGAAACCAAAAAAAGTTAGCTAAATTTGTCGTTAAGCAAAAAATTATGAAGATGCAGCAGTACTTTTTATCATTCGCTGTTCTGTTGGGAATATTCGTTGGTGCCCAGCAGAAAACATTCTGTAACCCGATTAACATCGATTATGGCTACACACCGTTTGAAGTTTTCTCAAAGCAGGGGAAACACCGTGCTACAGCCGATCCTGTGATTGTTAATTTTAAAAATAAATTATTCCTTTTCTCCACCAATCAGGAAGGATACTGGTACAGTGATGATATGCTGGACTGGAAATTTGTGAAGAGAAAATTCCTGAGAGACAATAAATACATCCACGATCTGAATGCTCCGGCAGTCTGGGCCATGAAAGATACCCTGTATGTTTACGGATCCACCTGGGAACAGGATTTCCCGATCTGGAAAAGTACCAATCCTACCAAAGACGACTGGAAAATTGCGGTTGATACTTTAAAAGTTGGAGCCTGGGATCCCGCATTCCATTATGATGAGGATAAAAATAAACTGTATCTGTACTGGGGATCCAGCAACGAATGGCCGCTGCTGGGAACCGAAGTGAAGGTTAAAAACTTACAGTCAGAAGGTTTTACAAAACCAATTATAAGACTGAAGCCTGAGGATCACGGTTGGGAAAGGTTCGGGGAATATAATGACAATGTTTTCCTTCAGCCGTTTGTAGAAGGAGCATGGATGACCAAACATAACGGGAAATATTATATGCAGTACGGAGCTCCCGCCACAGAATTCAGCGGATATTCTGACGGAGTGTATGTCAGCAAAAATCCGCTGGAAGGTTTTGAGTACCAGCAGCACAATCCGTTTTCTTACAAACCCGGCGGTTTTGCGAGAGGAGCGGGACACGGCGCTACTTTTGAAGACAATTACAAAAACTGGTGGCACGTCTCAACGATTTTTATTTCCACTAAAAATAATTTTGAACGAAGACTGGGGATCTGGCCTGCAGGATTTGATAAAGATGATGTAATGTATACCAATACAGCTTACGGAGATTATCCTACCTACCTTCCGCAGTATGCACAGGGTAAAGATTTTTCAAAAGGGCTTTTTGCAGGCTGGATGCTGCTGAATTATAACAAACCCGTTCAGGTGTCGTCTACTTTAGGCGGCTATCAGCCGAATTTAGCAGTAGATGAAGATATTAAAACCTACTGGAGCGCAAAAACAGGTAATTCAGGAGAATGGTTCCAGACGGATCTTGGGGAGATTTCCACCATCAATGCCATTCAGATCAATTATGCAGACCAGGATGCCGAATTTATGGGTAAAACGCTGGGCAAAATGCATCAGTACAAAATTTATGGATCGAATGACGGAAAGAAATGGAATGTTGTCGTGGATAAGAGTAAGAATACCAAAGATGTTCCCCACGATTATGTAGAGCTTGAAAAACCGGTCAAAGCAAGATTCCTGAAAATGGAAAACCTGAAAATGCCTACCGGGAAATTTGCACTGAGCGGTTTCAGAGTCTTCGGAAAAGGAGCGGGAGAAAAGCCAAAGAAAGTGGAAGGATTTGTTCCTTTAAGAGCTGATCCTAAAAAATACGGTGAGAGAAGAAGCATCTGGATGAAATGGCAGCAGAACCAGGATGCAGACGGATATGTGATCTATTGGGGGAAATCTCCGGATAAATTATACGGAAGCATTATGGTATACGGAAAAAATGAATATTTCTTTACCGGAGCTGACCGAACTGATTCTTACTATTTCCAGATCGAAGCCTTCAATGCAAACGGAGTTTCGGAAAGAACGGAGATTGTAAAATCTGAATAAAATAATGAGAGTAAAAAGAGCTTAACCATCGGATCGGATCATAAATATGCGATATCTGTCCACAATCTGCGCGAGTTTCTAGTGTGCAAAGACGCAGTTCTGCAATTTGATTTTGAGGTAAAATTATTTTATATCTGAATAAAAAATAAAACGCTTTGAAATTTTCGGAGCGTTTATTTTTTACCAGTTTTTTTCAGAAAAGCAGCAATTTTATTAATCAGGAACTCATTATTCGGGGCTTTGTCCCAATCCAGATGACCTCCGTTGAATTCATAAGTTACATGTTGTACCTTATTTTGAATCAGAACAGAATCTAATTTTCTTTTCTGAGATAAAGGAATAACCTGATCTCTGTTTCCATAGTAGGAAAGAGTAGGAGCAGAAGAGGAATCAATCCAGCTTACTGGACTTGCCAATGAGGTTTTAGACATTCCTGCGGGAACAGCTTTGGCATCCACCAGAAAGTTTTTCACAAATGAATAATCCTGATAGGTTTCAAATCCGGGATCAGAAAGGTCAGACGGCCCTACAATATTCACAACAGCCTTTACTTTTCTCTGAGTATCGAAATGGTAGGCATACATCATCGATAAATGGGCACCGGCACTGTTCCCGAGAACGACCAGCCGGGGGCGGTATTTCAGTTTTTTTTCTAAATAGGTGACTGCCTTTTCAATATCATCCGTCTGGTTGGGAATGCCGTTACGCGTTGAGGTGGCAAGCCTGTAATTGATATTGGCAAAAATATGATCCGGAAATTTCTGCATCATGGAAAGGGTAAAGAAAGTAAGCTGGGATTTATCTCCGCCCCTCCAGCCGCCGCCATGGGCAATGATAAAAACGTCCGTTTTTTTTGAATTTTTGTGACGGGGCAGATAAAAGTCCATCACCTGTCCGGGATCACCTCCGTAATGGATGTTTTCCTCTTTGTCAAAGCTGATGTCTTTACCCAGTGTGACTTTCTTTTCTTTACAGCCGGAAATAAGAAATACAGCAACTAAGCATTTAAAAATAATGATCAAATAATTTCTCATTAATAAAATGGAGGTTAAAGATTAGACTTTCATGAATTCAAGATAAGCAATATAAACCATAATTTTCATCCGGTTTGCGACTTATATTTTTAATGACAAACCGTGAGCTAAAATCATAGTTGTGGAGTTATCCGGGTTCATCTTTCGTATGATTTTAATCAATAATGGAATTATTATTTTTACTTAGTATAAATAAAGCGATAGATTTGCATTTGAAAAAAATTACTGAATGAAATTTATAGCTACAGCAGTCTTCCTTTTCGGAGGTTTAGGATGGGCCCTTGCCCAGAATTTTGGGAATATTTCCGGAGTTCTCAGGCAGCACAACGGAGAAGTTCTTCGTGAAGCAACCGTAGAATTGGTAGAAACCAATAAGCATACCCTTACCGATCAGGACGGGAAATTCAGTTTTGAACATCTTACCGATGGTGATTATCATATCAGGATTCAGGTGATAGGCTCGGCAGAGAAGACCATTGAAGTGAAGGTTGTACAGAATGAGCCTGTTATGGTCAATTACCAGTTTGAGAAAGAAAATATTTCCGCGATACAGGAAATCACACTTTCCAGCAATATCAATAAGTTTTCTAAAAAGGAAAGCCCTTATGTATCGAAGCTTCCATTAAAAAATATGGAAACACCGCAGGTTTATATCAGCGTTCCCAAGGAACTTATCCAGGAGCAGATTGCAGTGAATTTAGGAAGTATCTCAAAAAATATTCCGGGTGCAGGTATTCCTATGCTGGCCAATCAGGGACGTGTGACTTTTCTTTCCCGCGGATTTACAACTGAGCCTATGGTGAGAAATGGGATCTCGGGCTTCGCTTATACAACCATTGATCCTGCCAATCTTGAAAAGGTGGAAGCTATAAAAGGACCTTCAGCTACTTTATTCGGATCGAATCTTTCTACTTACGGAGGCTTATTCAACAGGGTGACGAAAAAACCATTTAACGGTTTCGGAGGTGAAGTGTCTTATACCGCAGGAAGCTGGAATTACAACCGGGTTGCAATGGATGTGAATACTGCTGTCAATAGTGATAAAACCATTCTTTTCAGATTAAATGGTGCGGCTACTTTTCAAAAAAGTTTTCAGGACCTGGGTTTCAGCAATGCACTTTCTGTTGCACCGTCAGTTTCCTATCAGATCAATGATAGGCTGTCCCTTCTATTTGATATAGAGTATGGGCATGAAAAGGCAACATCGGTTGTAAGATTCAATCCTTTTTTAGGAAGCAATAAAGTACAGTCTATTGCAGATATGGGATTTCCTTATAACAGATTATTCGGAAGCAACGCGATTCCCTATGAAACCGAAATGATGAATATTTTTGCACAGATGAATTATAAAATTTCGGATAACTGGACTTCACAGACGCTTGTATCGCGTGCAAAATCCACCATCGACGGATATATCACCGCTATCAACGGAGCTTCTGATACAACGGCCCGTTTACAGGTAATGAAAGGGAATACAAATTTTATTGCGACCAATATCCAGCAGAACTTTATCGGGGATTTTCAGATCTCAGGGCACAGAAACAGAATCATTGTGGGGCTGGATTATTACAATAATGCAAACAGTTTTGACAGGGTAACGGTAAATGGTGCACCTTTCGACTTTACCGGAAATGCTCCTTATGCTGTAAACCAGGCTGCGATTGATAATCTTGTCGCATCCGGAACTCCAAGACTGGAAAAAAACGGAGATAACAGCTATGCTGTTTACGTATCGGATGTTTTCAATATTACAGACCGGTTTCTGGCTATGGTAAGTTTAAGGGCAGACCGTTATCAGAATATGGGAGTTACGAATATTGCTCAGAATGTAACTACAGGAGATTACTGGCAGACCAATTTTTCTCCGAAATTCGGACTGGTCTATGAAGTGGTAAAGGATAAGGTTTCAGTTTTTGGAAATTATATGAACGGGTTTACCAATAAAGGAGGTTCTGATATTTCAGGGAACACCTTTAAACCTGAGCAGGCTAATCAAAAAGAATTTGGGGTAAAAGGAGATCTTTTCGGGCATAAATTGGTGGGAACCATCAGTTATTATGATATTGATGTTAAAAATATGGTGCGTCAGGATCCTGTTAATAATTTATTCTCAATTCAGGACGGAGGCCAGAGAAGCAAAGGTTTCGAGTTGGAGCTTACCGCCAATCCGGTGAAAGGATTCAATATTATTGCCGGATATGCCTATAATGACAGCAAAATGACCAAAGCCGATGATAAAATCAATGGTCTTCGTCCTGCGCTTTCCGGGCCGTCTAACCTCTATAACCTTTGGATGAGCTATCAGATCATGAACGGAGAATGGAAAGGACTGGGAATCGGTTTTGGAGGAAATAAAGGAAATCATTCTTTCCAAACGAATACAACAGCTGCAAAAGTGATCATCCCTGCTTACACTACTTTGGATGCAACATTGTTTTATGATCACAAAAACTTCAGAGCCGGGATCAAAGTCAATAATTTAACCAATGAAAAGACTTGGTCTGTAAGATTAACGCCACAAAATCCTACACAGGTTTTGGGAAGTATTGCCTATAAATTTTAAATTCCTTTGTGGAATAAATATCTTTTTTTGATTTCGTTATAAAACTGGTTTTCAAAGGAAAAGTAAAACCCACCGGAAATACCGGTGGGTTACCACAAAAATAATTGAATATGAAGAAAGATGTTTTTTATCTTGTTCTGCTCTTGATGGCATCGGATGCGCCTTCGATGTCTCTTGCTTTTTTCACTTTCTGATTTCCGAAGTTATAGGTTATACTGAAAGTCATCCCTCTTCTGTACTGATCGTTTCTGACATAGTTGTAGTTCCCTGTTGACTGGGAATCTTCGATCTCTACAATATTTGTTTTCAATACATCATTCACGTTAAGAGCAAAGGTCCAGTCGTTCCAGTTTTTTTTGATGCTCAGATCCAGGCTCATCAGGTTTTTCAGCATTCCCAGCTCGATCTGCTGCTTATCCACAAAGAAATAATTGACACCCAGGAACCATGTTTTCTTTTTGTCTAAACGGATGGTGTTATTCGTTTGGATCACCATACTTGTCGATTTTGTCTTATTGGTATAAGTGTCAAAAACCTGCCCGGTAGTTGGATCCGTATTCAATGTTCCGTTATTGATATTGTGCTGAATCCCAATATTAAAATTCATTGTTAAATACTGCTTGAAAAATGTTTTTTGCATCCCAAGCATAACGGACATTTCCTGCTTGTCTCCGAAATTGGTTCTGATATAAGCTAATTGTCTGTATCTGACATTATCTCTTATAATCTCTCTCTGCAAAGGAACCTGGGTAATGATATCTTTAAAATAAGAGTGGTTTAAGATCAGAAAGTATGAACTTTTAAACATATAAGTCAATTCCTGGTTGTAGGTAGAAGATGACTTTACGAATGGATTGTTCTGGGTATAATTATCCTGGGTAAGGATGTTTTTCACAGGGTTTAATTCCCAGAAGCTCGGTCTTCGCATTCTGCTCGAAAAGGCATAGGAAATATTGTTCTTATTATTAATGGCATAATTGAAGCTCAGATAAGGCAGAATATTGTTATAGTTTTGTTCAATCTCCTGGTATTGTTGGTTTTCAGTGTTTTGAGGGTTGTCTGAAGTTCCCAAGCTTCTGGTGATTTCATATCGTGCTCCCACTTTTCCTGAAAGCTTATCAGAAAATTTCTTTTCAAGCGTTAAATAAACCCCGTAAATGCTTTCATCATAGATAAAATGATTAAAATCCGGTTTTGAAGCTACAAGGTTTCCTTTTTTGTCATATGAATAAGTATAGTTCTTAGTATCGTTATCTGTTTTGGTTTTATTGAAATTTCCACCCACAGAAGCTGTAAAATCATTCTTAAACTTCCGGATATAATCTACCGTTCCTGAAAAATTGTTGATAACCTGCGGAATTTCCTGGGTGATTTTTTGGCCTAATTGTGTAAAATCATTTGATATTCCCGGAACTAAAGTCCTGTTGTCAGAAAACTGCGATCTTCTGTAGTTCAGGTAGGCTGCATTCACATTTAACTTGCTTCCCAGAGAATCTGTTTTTAATTCATAATTTAGATTTACTGAATTGTTGTAATAATGAGCGTCTTCTCTGTTCTCAGATTTATTGTATTCAATTGATTTTAAACTGCCGTCGGTATTGTAATTTCTTAATGTATTCAGTAGATCTACTGTAGAATCATTACTTTTATTGTACCATGAATTCCAGGTAAGCGCCAGGTTACTGTTATCCGTTAACTGATAATCGAAATTTAAATATCCTCCAAGATTTTTGTTCGGATCAATGATATCACCAACAGATTCATTAGAGATTAAGCTTGTTCCGTTCCTTAAAACATAAGACTGGGCCTGAATATTCTCTCCTGTAAAAATATTACCGCTGATTCCCAGTTTATCTTTTCTGTAGTTCAGAGAAAGTGAGGCGCTGGAACCGTTATATTTGTTCTGCATATTACTCATCCTCATGTTTCCGTTCAGTCCGTCGCTCATTTTTTTCTTCATCACGATATTGATGATTCCGTCTGAAGATTCTACCTGGTATTCACTGCCCGGAACAGTGATGACCTCAATTTTCTGGATGTTTTCTGCAGGTGTGCTCTTAAGAAGCTGTACCAGGGATTCCGCATCCATATTAGTTTTTCTTCCGTTGATATAGATCAGGGCATTATTCTTTCCGGCAATCTTTAACGTTTTATCATCGGTTGAAGATAAAAGAGGCGTCTGCTTCAGGAGATCAAAAGTAGTATTTCCTTTGGCAACCGGAGAAGCTGCAACATCGTATACAAAACGGTCACTCTGTTTTTTAAAGACCTGCTTCGTAATCGTGATGCCTTCTATGGATTTTGCTTTTACCGTATCGGATTTTTTTTCCTGGGCAAAAATTACGCTTCCTGACATAGCTGCCGCCAGTATAATTATCTTTTTCATGTTTATTCTTATTTAAGTGCCGCTGTGAAACGGTAGTGGTTGTTGTTTTATTTTTGTGGTAGAAATTAAGTCCTTGATTTTATAGCATCGTTAGCCGATTTCATTTCTCTTGCTTTTTTCAGTTTCTGGTTCCCGAAGTTGTACGTTACCCCGATATTCAGAATTCTTGGATATTCGAAGTTCATAACATTATTGTAGCTTCCGTTAGGCTGTATTCCCTGGATACTGTTATAATTCTGGTTGAATACATCATACACTTCCGCTACAAAGGTCCAGTCGCCCATAATTTTCTTTAGGCTCACATCGAAGCTTTGTCTTACCCCAAGAGTTCCGCTTTCTATTTTCACTTTGCTGCCGTAGTAGTAATTCACTCCTAAGAACCAATCCTTATTGGAAGAAAGACGGATATTGTTGTTGATATTAGCGGATATATTGAAGTTTTTGAAATTGATTATATAAGGTCTAACAACTTCTGTATATAATGGATCAGGAACTGTCGTAGGATCTTCCAATACTTTCCCCTTGTAAATGTTATATCCTAAATTCACAGAATAGTTGGTTGTCCAGATCTCTTTGAACCATGATTTATTCATTCCTAAGGTCAGACCGAACTGTTTGTTATTCCCATAATTAGTTCTGATGTATCTTAAAAATTTAGTGGTAACTAATTTTGTTGCCCCGTTAGGGCCGTATATGATATTTCCTTTCTTATCTTTTTCAGGTCCTGTGATCGTTCCTTGAAGCGGTATTTGGTTTGAAGCGTCCTCTACATAATTGAAACTAAGGTTGGCAAAAAATGCATTCTTGTACATGTAATTTATTTCCTGGTTATAAAACTTGGAAGCTAGTACGAATGGGTTATTCTGCGTATAATTATTCGGAGTGAAATAGGTTCTCGAAGGATTCAGTTCCCAGAATCTCGGTCTTCTGATTCTGCTGGAGAAACTGTAGGTAAGATTATGATCTGCGTTGATGGCATAATTCAGATTAAGATAGGGCAGAAGGTTATTATAGTTTCTGTCAAAACTTGTTTTTTCCAGGATTTCACCGCTGCTTTTGGTCATTTCATAACGGGCTCCTATTTTTCCTGAAAGTTTTTCACTCAGCTTTCTTTCATAAGTCAGATAAGCCCCAAATATTCTTTCCTTATAAATAAAGTGATTCGTCTGGTTAATGTCATTCACAAAACTGTTGTCTACCAGAACATCCTGTCTTGTATCATTGTCGGTATTTGTGTTGTTGTAACTTACTCCCATCAGCCAGGTATGGCCTTTGGCCGTTTTTTTAAGATAGTCGATGTTGGCAGCATAGTTGTTGATGATCTGAGGTACCGACTGTCTCAATGCGCTGTAAATGCTGTTCTCATCAATATCAGAACTATTCGTTAGAGGATAGCTTTTGTTGATGCTCATTTTATTCCTGTTAAACGATAAATAAGATACATTGGAGGTAAGCTTGCTTCCGATAGAATCCATTTTTATTTCATAATTCAAATTGAAAGAATGGTTTCTGGTCTGTGCATTTTCATGATTCACCGTTCTGTTTTTCAGAACACCGTTTTCCCAGTTTGTCACATCCAGAATAGAGTTGAAGCTTTTATTATACCTCCCGTTATATGTAAACCCTAAACTGTGATTCTTATTGATCTCATAATCAATATTAATGCTTCCGCCTAGATTTTTATTAGGATCATCATTGTAACCTAAAGATTCATTTCTGAAGGTAGAGTCTCCATTAGACAGTGTATATCTTTCTCTGCCTGTCCAGCTTCCCGTATTGAAGTTTGAGTTTACAGACCATTTGTTTTTTCTGAAATTAAATGAAGCGCCTGCGGAAGGATTATTATAGTAGGCCTGCTCATTATTCATTTTCAGTGTTCCGTTGTAGCCGTCATTTTTCTTCTTTTTCATCACAATATTGATGACCCCTTCATTCGATTCTACCTGGAATTCACTTCCCGGAGTGGTGATCACTTCAATTTTCTGGATATCTTCAGATGGAGTTCCTTTCAGCATTTCAATCAGGGCCTCGGCATCCATATTGGTTTTTTTATTGTTGATGTAGATCACCACATCAGATTTTCCCATGATCTTCAATGATTTTCCGTCTATGCTGGAGATCATTGGAGTCTGCTTCAAAAGATTGAATGTATTGGTTCCCTTGGCAATCGGGGAAGAGGCTACATCGTAGATGAAACGGTCACTTTGTTTTTTGAAAACCTGCTTCCTGATATTGACTGCTTCAATGTTTTTTATTTTCAGAGTATCTTTTGTCTGCTGGGCAGCTGCCAGTCCGCTGAAAAATAGGGCGGCAATTAAAATCTGAGCTTTCATGATCATTATTTTTTTAGTGGTTTAATAGCTTGTATCTGTTATTATCTAACATTGCAAAGATATATAATAAAAACAGTATCATGCAATACAAAGTACTTAAAATATTTTAATTGTTAATTTAACTTTCTGATTTTCAGTTGGTAAAATTTTGAATTAAAAATTCAACCTCTTTTAACTTTCTATATAATTAGACAATTGAACATCAAAGTTTATTACATCACAGATTAAAATTTGATCAGATTTAAAAAACAGGTAATGAAATTTAATAAAAAAGCAGTCAAATCTGTTTTGCGATTACTTTAGTATAAACTGAAAATTATTAGCATATGAAAGAAAAGTACTTACTATTAAACGTGTTATTGTTAATGTTTTCATTATAAAAATGAAACTTATTTAAGAGATGAATAATCACAATTCAACCTTGAATCTGATTTTAATTTTAGAAGTGCAGTACAAAGAAACTTACGCCTGATACACAATGCGTAGTTGTTGAGGTGATTAATTTCGGAGCGGTAAGAACATAGATTTTACTGTCAACGGAATTTATACTGATACAAGCGGAAGTCATACCTTCCCATCAACAGGATATTTAATGAGAGATCTCTAATTATTTGTCAATTACAGCTTAAAAAAGGACCGAAATGGTCCTTATTGTATGTTATATTGTTATTCTCGGTCGAAGCGGGCCAGTTTTTTGTCTATCCAAATAGTGGCAAAAGGGAAAAACGCGGCAATTAAAGAGAAGACACTGTCTTCATCATCCCAGGTGTATATTTTTCTTATGGAAGGCAGAAACAGCAGGTAAAGTGTAAAAAACAATCCGTGAATACTGCCAATAGTACTGATATATACGATTGGGAAAACACCTTCCGGATCCGTACGTATCCAGGTCATTGCCGTAAATAGAAAAAACCATGAAACAGCTTCAGCCAAACAGATTTGCTTAAACCATCTGATAATTTTTTCCTGAGGATATTTTGAGAAATATTTTTCGATAAATTCCATGCCGTAAAGTATAATTGATGAATTATAAGTGACTCGTTCGAGCCTGAGCCCTAATTCCTAAAACCTATTTTCTGAATCGCAAAATTACTTATAAAAACTGCTTCCGTCCAAATATTCAAAAACTTCCGGCGGAAGCATTGGACGTACATTTTTCCCTTCCTTAATCATATTTCTGATCTCGGTGGCAGAAAGCTCGATGACCGGAGCTTTGATCATGGAAATATTCTCATGCTGTAAATATTCCGAATCTTTCTTTTCCCCTTCAAAAACCCTTGGGTAAACAATAATATGGTGATTTTTAATCAGGATATCGGAGTTTTTCCATTTGTGAAGGCTGTCAAGATTATCCTCACCCATGATCAGGCTGAAAGAGTAATCAGGATGCTTTTCATGAAGATAAGTAAGCGTGTCAATAGTATAGCTGGGCTTGGGAAGTGAAAACTCCACATTGGAAGCTCTCATTTTCGGGTAACTTTTTACGGCAAGCTGTACCATATCCAGTCGGTTATGATCTTTCAGTAAAGATTTTTTATCCTTAAAAGGGTTCTGCGGGCTTACCACAAACCACAGTTCATCCATGTCGGAATTTTCCAGAATGTAATTCGCCAGAATTAAATGTCCAATATGTATCGGATTGAAAGACCCGAAAAATAAGCCGATTTTTTTCATTGATTGTTAAGATAGATGATAGGTAACAGGTAGCAGCTACGGCTAATCCCTGAACTTCACATCCTTTATATTCAAATAATGCGTTACATTTCCTTTCCAGTGGTTTTCCTCTAAAGTGAAGGCAAGATCGAAATTTTTATTTTTAAAATCTTCCGCATGCTGTCCAAGTTTGAAGCCTACACATTCAATATTTCTGCCGGTAGATTCCTGCTTGATGTAAAACTTCAGGTGGTTGTTGTCTTTCCCCATTGTTTTTACATAGCCGGCCAGCTTCTGGTTCGTCAGTGTAAGAATAGGTTTCATATTATGGGGACCGAACGGAGCCAGCTTTCTGTGGAAATTAATGAAGTCCCTGTTGATCTCATCGACTTTAATTTCAGAATCAATGGTGATGGAAGGTTCCTGCTGGTGTTCCTGGATCTTTTCGGAGACTATTTTCTCAAATTTTATTTTGAAAGCCTCAAATTTATCCTTTTCCATGGAAAGTCCTGCAGCAGCATGATGCCCGCCGAACTTCAGGAAATATTCAGAGCACATATCAAGTGCTTCATGCACATCAAAATCAGAAACGGATCTCGCAGACGCCACCATTTCCCCATTATTACCGTCAGTGAATACAAGAGTTGGTTTGTAATACGTTTCGATAAGTCTTGATGCTACAATACCGATCACTCCTTTGTTCCATTCAGGATGATAAACAATGGTGGAATGCTTCGTTTGCTGCTGTGATTCTACAATCTGGTTCAAAGCAGAAAGGGTGGAATTCATATCAAGTTCACGCCTTTCATCATTAAGATCCATAATGTCGCTGACAATCTGGTTGGCATGTTTCAGGTTATCGGAAACCATAAGTTCTACTGCTGCTTTTCCCTGTGAAATTCTTCCTGCGGCATTAATTTTCGGAGCGATTTCAAAAACAATGTTTGAAATTTCAAAGTGAGACAGCTTATCTTCAGGAATCAGCAGTCTTAATCCAAGATTTCTTGTTTTTCTCAGCACTTTTAATCCCATTTTAGCCAGGACCCTGTTTTCTCCGGTCATGGAAACAATATCTGCCGCTATGGAAATGGCCAGCAGGTCTGTAAGCTCAAATAATTCAGCTTCAGGAATTTTATAGATCGTATTCAGTCCCTGGCAGAGTTTGAAGCCCACACCACATCCTGAAAGTTCTTTAAAAGGATATCTGCAGTCGTTTCTCTTCGGATCCAGAACAGCTACCGCGTTGGGAATCTCATCACCCGGAAGGTGATGGTCGCAGATAATAAAATCAATCCCCTTGTCCTGGGCGTATTTGATCATGTCGGTAGCTTTGATACCGCAGTCCAGGGCAATGATCAGCGAAAAACCGTTTGCTTTGGCAAAATCAATACCTTCGGTAGAAATTCCGTATCCTTCAGAATTCCTGTCTGGAATATAATAATCTAAATATTTTTTCTCAACAATTTTGCTGAGGTATAGGTACATCAAAGCGACAGCCGTAGTTCCGTCTACATCATAATCTCCGTAAACCAGTATTTTTTCACCATTTTCAATTGCAGTTGCAATGCGTTCTACGGCTTTCTGCATATCTGCCATTAAAAACGGGCTGTGTATATCGTTGAGGTTGGGTTTAAAGAATTCTCTGGCCTTTTGATAATTGTCAATTCCTCTTAAAACGAGGAGTTTAGATTCAAAAGTACCAAAACCAAGTGACGAACTTAATCTGTCCACAACTTCCTCATCGGGCTCGGGCTTGTAAATCCATTTCTGACTCATTTCACAAAAATAAGGAAAAAAAATAGCATTCTGAAATGATTAAGGATGAACTTGATCTGCTGATTGTTGAAAAAAAAATTATATCTTCGCGGTCCAAATTAAAAATGATTATGAGAAAAATTACTCTATGCCTTCTATTCTTAGGGGCCATGAATGCTGTATCAGCACAGAAAATTAACCTTGGAAAAGCTGCAGGTATTGTTTCGAAAGGAGCAAAAGCCCTTACGTTTACCAATGAAGATGCCGTGAAACTGTCAAAAGAATCCGTTGACTGGATGGACAAGAACAACCCTGTTGCAGGTCCTAAAGATCCTTATACGGTAAGACTTAACAGGCTTTTCGGAAAGCACAAATCCCAGGACGGGCTTGCTTTGAACTATAAAGTTTACAAAGTAAAAGATATCAATGCTTTTGCTTGTGCAGACGGAAGTGTTCGTGTGTTTTCTTCATTAATGGATATCATGACGGATGATGAAATATTAGCAGTAATCGGGCATGAGATAGGACACGTAAAAAATCAGGACACGAAAGACGCTATTAAATCTGCTTATCTTAAGGCAGCTGCACTGGATGCGGCATCATCTGCTTCAGGAACAGTGGCAGCGTTGAATGACAGCCAGATAGGACAGATGGCCAATGCTTTCCTGGATGCTTCACACAGCAAAAAACAGGAATCTGAAGCGGATACGTATTCTTATGATTTCATGAAAGCTAATAAGTACAATGTAGTAGGAGCGTATACTGCATTCAAAAAGCTGGCTTTGCTTTCGGAAGGAAGTACTCAGACTGGTTTTCAGAAAATGTTCAACTCTCACCCTGACAGCGAAAAAAGAGCTCAGGCGATTAAGAAGAGAGCAGAAAAAGATGGTTTATGGAAAGATCCGGGAACGGTAAGTATTCCTAAAACGAAGCTTACAAAATAATTCAATCTTCATTTAAAATAGAAATTCCTCAAAGTTGTCTTTGAGGAATTTCTTTTATACTGAATTTTAATGTGATCTTAAAAAATTAAGAATACATTTTTTCTCTGATTTCTTTTACTTTTTTGTCAGCAAGATATTCATCGTACGTCATTTCTCTGTCGATGATTCCTGTTGGCGTAAGCTCGATAATCCTGTTACAGACTGTCTGAAGCATTTCATGGTCATGAGATGACAATAAAAGATTTCCTTTGAAGTTAGACAACGAGTTGTTCAATGTTGTGATACTTTCCAGGTCTAAGTGGTTAGTAGGCTCATCAAGCAAAAGAACGTTGGCTTTCTGAAGCATCATTCTGCTGAACATACATCTCATTTTTTCACCTCCTGAAAGTACTTTACAGGATTTTAAAGCCTCATCACCTGAAAACAGCATTCTTCCCAGGAATCCTCTTACAAATTCTTCGTGACGCTCTTCATCATTTTTAGTGAATTGTCTCAACCAGTCTACCAGGCTGATATCTTCCTGGAAGAATTTAGTATTATCTAAAGGCATATGAGACTGGTTAGTTGTAACGCCCCAATTAACACTTCCTTTATCTGCCTCGGTATTTCCTGCCAGGATTTCGAAAAATTCTGTGATGGCTAAAGAGTTTTTAGAAAGTACAGCTACCTTATCTCCTTTTTTAAGGTTAAGATCGATGTTGGAGAACAATAATTCTCCGTCTTTGGTTTTTTCAAGACCTTTTACATCCAGGATCTGATCTCCGGCTTCTCTTTCCATTTCGAAAATAATCGCAGGATATCTTCTTGATGATGGTTTAATATCATCAATGTTTAATTTATCGATCATTTTCTTTCTTGCAGTTGCCTGTTTAGCTTTTGCAACGTTTGAACTAAATCTCGCGATGAAATCCTGAAGCTCTTTTTTCTTCTCCTCAGCTTTCTTGTTAGCCTGGGCTCTTTGTCTTGTTGCCAATTGAGAAGCCTGATACCAGAAAGAGTAGTTACCTGTATAAAGATTTAATTTAGCATAATCCAAATCTCCGATGTGCGTACACACCGTATCTAAGAAGTGACGGTCGTGAGATACAACAATTACGGTATTTTCATAATCTGCAAGGAAATTTTCCAACCAGGCAATCGTTTCGATGTCAAGGTCATTCGTAGGTTCATCCAGGATCAATACATCAGGATTTCCGAAAAGAGCCTGGGCCAAAAGAACTTTTACTTTGTCCTGATTTTCCAGTTCGCTCATCATCTGCCAATGCATACCGTCTTTGATTCCTACGTTAGAAAGCATGGTCTGAGCATCAGATTCTGAGTTCCAGCCTCCCATTTCATCGTAAACTACACCAAGTTCACCTGCTTTGATACCGTCTTCATCAGAGAAATCCTCTTTGGCGTACAAAGCGTCCATCTCTTCTTTTATTTCAAATAATTTTGTATTTCCTCTTAAAACAGTTTCCAGAACAGTATATTGATCGTATGCAAAGTGATCCTGCTCCAAAACTGACATTCTTTTCCCTGGTTCCAGAGATACATGTCCTGTCGTTGGATCCTGCTTTCCTGTTAATATTTTAAGGAATGTAGACTTTCCTGCACCATTTGCCCCGATGATTCCGTAGCAGTTTCCTTTCGTAAACATGATGTTTACATCATCAAAAAGAATTCTTTTCCCGAATTGTAAAGATAAGTTAGATACTGTTAACATATAGTTTTGTAAATTTGGCGCAAAAATACGAAAAGAATTTGGGTATTTCGTAATAATGTAATAGTCAAGTTTTTAAATATGGGGTATTTTTTCTATATTTCATAAACGAAATAATAAAGAAGCGTCCTGAAGGGACGATTTAATGAAAGATTGAGGCATAAACCCGGTCTATATAACCACGAATTTTACAAATGAAGATCGAAAAAACAGTAAGTATATTAAACAGAAGAGCCCGTTTTGAATATGAAATCCTTGAAGAATTTGAAGCAGGGATGGTTTTGACGGGTACAGAAATAAAATCTTTACGCTCATCCAAAGCATCTATTACAGAATCCTTCTGTCAGTTTATTGACGGGGAGTTATACATTATTAATATGATGATTGATGAGTATAAACTGGGAACTTTTTACAATCACAAAACAAAAAGGGAACGGAAATTGCTGTTGCACAAAAAAGAATTGCAGAAACTTGAAAAAAAGTTAAAGGATGCCGGTAACACAATTATACCTCTTAAATTATATATCACGGACAAGGGTAAAGCCAAGGTGCTGATTTCGCTTGCCAGAGGGAAAAAACTCTTTGATAAAAGGGAAGCAATAAAAGATAGAGAAAATAAACGTAACCTGGACAGAATATTAAAGAAAAGTTAAAAATCATTCAAAAAACTTTGTATATAAAGAAAAATTATATTTATTTTGCATTATCAATTATTTAATCATTTAATTCTATGAAAAATCTAAAATTAGGAATTTCAGCATTGGCGCTTACTGTTGCCTCTACTGTCTTTGCGCAGACTACCAATAATCCGTGGTTAATCGGAGTTGGTGCTCATGCGGAAAACCATAAGGCAGCACAGACGCAATTCGGTAACACGTTCTCTGCTAATAATTTAACGAAGACGATGTTCAATATGAACAACTTCTCTATTACGCCTCCATTATCTAAATTAACAGTTGCTAGAAACATCGGTAAAGGTTTAGTTATCGACTGGCAGACTTCCGTAGGTAATGTAGATAATAAGAGATTCAACATGGGAAAAGAGTTTTTCCTAATGACAGGTCTTGGTTTCCAGGCTAAAGCAGCTGGTCTTCTATGGAATGAAGAATCTTGGTTCGATCCATATTTGAGAGTTGGTGCTAACTACCTAAGACATGATTATACTGCTCTTACTTTCCCAAGAAACGATTACAAAGGTGAATCTGTTTCTAACGGAGATGGTGGTAACGAAAACGGTAAAGCTAACCACTTTACAGTTTCTACAGGTGCTGGTGCTAACTTCTGGGTAACTAAGAACTTCGGTCTTGGTGTTCAGGGAGATTATGTATCAACTCCGGGAGATAAATCTACAGTTGCTAACTTCTGGCAAGCTTCTGCATCAATCTTATTCAGATTCGGTAACAGAGATAGAGATAAGGATGGTATCTTAGATAAAGACGATTTATGTCCGGATACACCAGGTTTACCAGAATTCCAGGGATGTCCTGATACTGACGGTGACGGTGTTCCAGATAAAGACGATCAATGTCCAGAAGTAGCTGGTCCGGTTGAAAACAACGGTTGTCCTTGGCCAGATACAGATGGTGACGGTGTTATCGATAAAGATGATGCTTGTCCTACAGTAGCAGGTCCTGCTGAAAACAACGGTTGTCCTTGGCCAGATACAGACGGTGACGGAATCTTAGATAAAGATGACGCTTGTCCTACAGTTCCAGGTCTTCCAGAATACAACGGATGTCCTAAGCCTAAGAAACAAACTGCTATTGAAACAACAGAAGCTCTTAAAGGTATCTTCTTTGACTTCAATAAAGCGACTATCAGACCAGAATCTAGCGCAAAACTAGACAATGCTGCTAAAATCATCAAAACTGACGGTGGTAACTACCTAGTTGAAGGTCAAACAGATGCTAAAGGATCTGCTGATTACAACTTGAAATTATCTAGAGAAAGAGCTGCTTCAGTAGTTGCTGCTTTAGAAGTTAGAGGTGTAGATACTAACGCTCTTAAATCAATCGGTGTTGGTGAAACTAAAGCTACAGTTTCTGATAAAGCTTCTGATGCAGAAAGACAAGCTGACAGAAAAGTTGTTGTAACTGCTGTTGAAGATGCTAACGAGTGGAATGCAATCTCTAAGAAAGATTACGTAGATGCTCCAGTTAAGAAAAAGGCAGTAGCTAAGAAAAAAGCTCCGGCTAAGAAAAAAGCTTCAGCTAAAAAGAAAAAATAATTAATTTTTCTAAATAATAAATACCTCCAATTCTTTGGGGGTATTTTTTTTTTGTTGACTTTTAGTTAATTTTGTTGAAAATTTAAAAAATAAAATGGGAAGAGCATTTGAATATAGAAAAGCTTCTAAAATGGCCCGATGGGATAAAATGGCCAAGACTTTCTCTAAAATCGGTAAAGATATAGCGCTGGCCGTAAAAGCCGGAGGAACGGATCCTGAAGCTAACCCTGCTTTAAGAAGATGTATCCAGAATGCCAAGGGTGCAAACATGCCCAAAGACAACGTAGAAAGAGCCATCAAAAAAGCAAGTGGTGCCGATGCGGAAAACTATGAAGAAATTACTTACGAAGGATACGGACAGGGAGGCGTTGCTTTCTTTGTTGAATGTACAACCAACAATACCACAAGAACCGTAGCCAATGTAAGGGCTATTTTCAATAAGTTTGATGGTAACCTCGGTAAGAATGGTGAATTAGCTTTTATCTTCGATAGAAAAGGAATTTTCAGTCTGGATTTATCCCAGGTCAAAATGGATTGGGACGATTTTGAAATGGAAATGATTGATGGTGGTGCTGAAGATGTGGAAAAAGATGAGGATGAAGTAATGATTACAACGGCTTTTGAAGATTTCGGTTCATTGTCGCATAAATTGGATGAATTGGGAATTGAAGCAAAAAGCGCAGAACTTCAGAGAATTCCGAACAACACCAAAGAAGTAAACGAAGAGCAGTTCAAAGCCAATATGAAAATGCTTGAGCGTTTTGAAGAAGATGATGATGTACAGAACGTTTACCATAATATGGAAATTACAGACGATCTGATGAACTCACTGTAAAAAATAATATAGCATTCATATACAGTTAATTTTCAATTAGTTTCTTTGTATAAAACTATGAAAAGAGACGTTGAGTTAGTTGTGATATCGGATGTTCATTTGGGAACTTATGGATGTAAGGCTAAAGAGCTGTTACGGTATCTCAATTCTATACAGCCCAAAACATTAGTTTTGAACGGTGATATTATTGATATCTGGCAGTTTAAAAAGTCTTACTTCCCTAAACCTCATCTGAAAGTGATCAAAAAAATCCTTTCACTGGCTACTAAAAATACACAGGTCTATTATATTACAGGCAATCACGATGAAATGTTCCGTAAGTTTACGGATTTTGAATTGGGAAAACTGAAGGTCTGCAATAAGATATGTCTTGATATTGATCAGAAGAAGACCTGGATATTTCATGGAGATGTTTTTGATGCATCTGTTCAACATTCCAAATGGATCGCGAAACTGGGCGGAAAAGGTTATGATCTTCTGATTGTCATCAATAATCTTGTCAATTGGTTTTTAGAGAAAATGGGCAAAGAGAAATATTCATTTTCCAAAAAAATCAAAAATAATGTAAAAAAAGCGGTTAAATATATCGGGGATTTTGAACTGACTGCTTCCGAATTGGCTATTGATAACCATTATGATTATGTGATCTGCGGACATATCCACCAGCCCCAGATCCGTGAAGTCATTACTAAAAAAGGATCATGTACTTATCTGAATTCCGGAGACTGGATCGAAAACCTGTCAGCTCTCGAATACCACGATAAGGAATGGAAAATATTTTATTATGACGATCACAAAGATTCACTTAAAGACGACGAAGCAGAAGAGATCCAGGAGATGGACAACTCTGAACTTCTGAAAATAGTAACTAATTTTTCTTAAATGAAAGTACTGTATGCATTTCAAGGGACAGGAAACGGACATGTTGCCAGAGCGCAGGAAATTATTCCTATCCTCAAAAAATATGCTTCAGTTGACACATTGATCAGTGGTCACCAGTCACAGTTAAAAGCTGATTTTGACATTAACTTTCAATACAAAGGCATTTCCCTTCTTTATAACAAAACGGGCGGTTTATCCTACCGCAAAACATTTACTGAAAATAAATTTCTGGAAGCTCTAAAAACAATCCGCGAACTGGAGCTTTTCCAATATGATCTGATCATCAATGATTATGAACCTCTGACAGGATGGGCCGGGAAACTGAAAAAATTACCCATGATTGAACTGAGTCATCAGGCTTCTATGAGTTTTGCCGAAACACCGAAACCTGAAAAGAAAGATTTTCTGGGTGAGTTGATCCTGAAATATTACGTTCCCAGCGAAAGAAAAATCGGGTTTCATTTTGAAAATTATCATCCTCAGATCAAGAAACCTGTGATCAGGCATAAGATCCGAAACCTTAATCCGGATAAGAAAGGGTATTACCTTGTTTATCTTCCCAGTTTTGCAGATGAGAATATCATAAAGGTTTTACAGGAGATTCCTGTACAGTGGAAAGTGTTTTCAAAACACAGCAAAGTACAGGTTAAAGTAAAAAATGTAGAAGTTTTCCCTATCGACGAAGTTCAGTACCTGAAATACTTTGAAAGCTGCGACGGCATCTTATGCAATGCAGGCTTTGAAACCCCGGCAGAAGCACTTTTCCTGGATAAAAAACTGTTTGTGATTCCTATTCATAATCAATATGAACAGGAATGTAATGCCAGTGCCTTGGATCTTATGGGAATCCCTAATTCTAAAGTATTAAACCTTCAGGAGATCACGCAATGGGTTGCTTCAGATCATCACTTAAAAGTAGATTATCCGGATGATATTGAGGAAATTCTGGTCAATGAGGTTTTAATTCTTTAAAAAAACATCATCCACATCACTCATTCTGGTCATGACAGCTCTTGCGTAAGAACAGTGGGGATATACTTTCCAGCTGTTTTCTCTGGCAAATTTTATAGCTTCCTCAACCAGGTATTTTCCCATTCCCCGGCCTTCAAATTCCGGATGTACCAGCACAAAAGAAATGATAAATTTATTTTCTTCCGGGAAAATAGTATATGTCAGTCTTCCAACTTCTTTTATTTCATTGTTCAGTGTAATTACGCCACCGTTTCCTGATTTATTGTTTTCAAATCTCATAATTCAAAGCTTTGCTTTAAAGATACAAAAATTGCACCGTCGGATAATTGCTATTGTAAATAGTGAATTGGAAATGGTGAATTTGCGTTGCAGTCAATTTTTTAATTCGACAAAATTTAAATGAGCGGTTAGCCAGAATAAGATAAAATTCACCATTCACAATTGAAAGCAACGACTAATTATCTTTCCCTGTATAGTAATTGTAGTCTTTGATCACTACATTGATAAACTGTCTTTCAGTCATCTTTTTCGAATCTATATCCAGCTTTAAGATGCTTTTGATCTTATCCGAAAGTTTGCTGATGATCTGGCGGTCGTCTGATTTCAGAGCTTTGGTATAATTATCCTTGATGATCCGCATATCATTATCACTTAACGCAATGACCTGAGGAAATGACGGAACATAGCCCTCATTAATATTTTCCAGGATGGTATGGGAGATATTGATATTGTTTTTTAAAGAAATCACTGCTGTACCGGAAGCAATATCGCCCAGACGCTGGTTGTTTTTAGAAACGATCATAGAAATGAGACCTATTACACCCACTGCTGAAGTATCGATCAGCCTGAACATCCACCGGATCAGATAATCGCCGAAACTCGCCTGGTAGCCGTCAATTTTTACTACGCGGATCTTCATGAGTTTTTTCCCAGGGGTCTGGCCTTCCATAAGGCTTTCCAGGACAACAGGATAAATATAAACCGGAAATGTAAGAACAATATAAACAGCCATAACAGACCATTGATCCAGTCCTGCCAGTAAATATCCAAGATCAAAAATGTTGAAGAAAAGATAGAATACAATCACCACATAAGCAACCTTTATCAAAAGATCGATAATGAAAGCGAGCATTCTTTCCCCAAGACTTGCAATATTAAAGTTAATATTTACATTTTGTGAGGTATTTATCGCAATTTGAGACATAATTTTTATTATTTTAGCCTTACAATTATGAGAGAAGTTTATTTCATTAAACAAAATAAAGAAAAATGGTTGGGAATCGAACAGGTTATTCAAGGGAAAATAAAAAAAAATCCTGATGACCTGTCTTCGTTGTATATCAATCTCATCAATGATCTTTCATTTGCGCAGACCTATTATCCTAAAAGTAATACAACAGTATATCTCAATCATCTGTCTTCCCAGATATTCCAGAAAATCTATAAAACCAAAAGAGTGGAGGAGAACCGACTGATTTATTTCTTCAGAACAGAAGTTCCTCTATTGGTATATCAGTACCGGAGATATCTTTTATATGCTTTTCTGTTCTTCATCCTGTTTACTTCAATCGGTGTGCTTTCCGGGGCGTATGATAAAGATTTTGCCAATATTATCCTTGGAGAAGACTACGTAAACGAAACCATAGAGAATATTAAAAAAGGGAATGCAGTAGGGGTTTATCAGAGCGGTTCTACATGGGGAAGCACCATCGGAATCATTTTTAATAATATTGGAGTGGGGGCGAAGCTCTATATCTACGGAATCTCCGGAGGGGTGGGAACCCTGTTTGCCCTGCTTTCCAACAGCGTTATGCTGGGGTCCTTCCAATATTTTTTCTATGATTACGGAGCTTTGAAAGACAGTGCGAGAGGAATCTGGCTTCACGGGGTTTTCGAAATCTTTGCAATGGTCGTAGAGGCCATGTGTGGTCTCATCCTGGGAGCGAGTATTCTGTTCCCGAAGACCTTTTCAAGGTTTAATTCCTTTAAAAGTGGTTTTAAAGACTCTTTTAAAATTTTCCTAAGTACTATTCCGTTTACCATTTGTGCAGGAATTATCGAAGGTTATGTGACAAGACATGCCTTGAAAATGCCGCTGGTGATCAATCTGGCCATAATAATCAGTTCACTTGCCATTATAGGATTTTACTACTTTGTTTATCCGTCGGTGGTTCATAAAAAAATTAATAATCACAACAATCATGCAGTTTTATAAAAAAAGAGAATTTGGAGCATTCATCAGTGACAGTTTTAATTTTTTCAAATTATACGGAAAAAATTATTTAAAAAACTATATCCTGATCAACGGGCTGCTGTTAATTTTAACGGTTGCCGTGGTGATTTTTGGCTTTAGAGAAATCTTGGGACAGCTTATCGGTTCCAATGTCAGTGGGGAAAGCTACTATTTTGAAAGGTATTTTTCAGAAAATGCAGGAATGCTGATCTCTGCCGGAATACTGGTTTTTGTACTCTTTGTCATTTTGGGAATAGTCAACTATCTGTACCCCGTTTTCTATATGAAAAGGATTGCGGAAGGAGCCCAGAAGGTAAAAGCAGATGAGATCCTGGGTGACTTTAAAAGAAATGCGGGAAGAATTGTTAAAATGTGTATAGGAATGATGTTTATCGTATTCCCTATAGTGATGATTCTGGTGGGATTTTCCTATTTATTGATGCTGATTATCATTGGCTTTTTCCTGATGCTGCTTGTTTATCCTACAGCTTTCAATGTTTCGTCATTTCTGATGTATGATTATTTTAATACGAAAAGAGGCTTTATAGAAAGCTTGAGTTACTCTATAAGATCCCAGTTTTCCTACCCGAACGGGAGCGAAAAATCCCCATACTGGAAATATTGGGGAGGATCTATTATCATGTTCATCATTATGTACATGATTACTTCAGTATTTACATTTATTCCGATGTTCTTTGTTTACGGGTCACTTTTAACATCCACTCCCAATGGAAATCTTGAAGAAAATCCGTTCACAGGAACAGCGGGAATTATTTTCTTTATATTCTATGGAATATCAATGCTTGTATCATTATTTCTTTCCAATCTGATGTATATCAA
Source organism: Chryseobacterium luteum (assembly GCF_000737785.1). Lineage (GTDB taxonomy): Bacteria > Bacteroidota > Bacteroidia > Flavobacteriales > Weeksellaceae > Chryseobacterium > Chryseobacterium luteum. The sequence goes on from NZ_JPRO01000003.1 coordinate 215,202, forward strand.
TACAGGACTGATGTATTATGACAGCAGGACAGATCTTCACCAGAAAGCTGAACTTGAAGAAATAGAAACCATCGGTATTAATGAATAAATTCCTTTTTTTTCTGCTGCTTTTTTTCTCCATTGTTCCTGTTCATGCGCAGGATGACGATGGAAGCGGTACGGTGGAAGATTATATCGTAGATTCTCTGCAAACGGGACATTACAGAAATATGCTCCGTGCAGATTCTGTGCTCATCCTGAAGCCTGTTTCGGAAAATACGGTTTATCCAAAAAAGTTCAGGGAAAATCTTCAGTCCAGATACAAAGGAAATGAATTTGATTATTCGGTTTCCAAGCCGCGGGAATCTTTCTTCCAGAAACTTATGAGGAGGATAGATAAGATCTTTCAGAGCATTTTCGGAGAAACGGCGTTTACAAATTCTGCAAAGATTACAACCATTCTTATCCGCCTTTTTGCTATTATTCTGGTAGGATTTCTTCTTTATTTCATCATTAAATATTTAATGGGGAAAGACGGAAACCTTTTCTTCGGTAAGAAAAACAAAAAAGTAGACATCAATGCAGAAGAGCTTCATGAAAATATCCACGAGATTAATTTTCCTGAGAGCATTGCGAAATTTGAAAGGGAAGAAGATTACCGTTCTGCAGTCCGTTACCAGTTCCTGTTTATCCTTAAAAAGCTGAGTGATAAAAAACTGATCAACTGGAATCCTGAAAAAACGAATAAAGACTATGCTGTAGAACTCAAAGACGCAAACCTGAAAGATGAATTTACCGGGCTTGCTTATATTTTCGATTATGTTTGGTACGGAGAGTTCAGCATTAACGAAAAGAATTACCTGAAATTTAAAAACCGATATCAGTCATTTAAACTGTAATTAAACCATTAAACCATGAAAAAAACCTTCAAAATATATGCTGTGATATTCATCGTTGTGATGGTTATTCTGGCGTTGCTTGAAGTCAATAAAAAAGAAACGACAAACTGGCGCAAAAATTTTGATATTAATGAGAAATCTCCTTTCGGCCTGTTCGTTTTTAATAATGAAGCAAAAGATCTCTTTAAAAATAATCTGAAAAAAACCGAACAGGCACCTTATGAATATTATAGCCAGCGGAAAAAGGCCCCACACAATATCATCGTTATAGAAAAAGATCTGGATAAGGAATCCTGGAAGAAAATCCTGGACCAGGTATCAAACGGTTCAGATGCCATGATCTTAATGAGCCGTGTTCCGAAAGATATCTCGGACAGTATCGGCTATCACAGTGCTGATATTTCTTTTGCCGAAGAAAATGTGCTGAAGCTTACAGATAAAACATATCAGAATGATTTTATTAAATTAGATAAATTCCCGTCGGGCAGAGGATTCTCATACATCAATCCTAAAGTGGAAGTGCTGGGAAAAACAGTGGAAAAAAACAACTCGGATCAGGCTAATTTTATTAAGGTTAGCTTTGGGAAAGGAACCATCTATGTACACAGTGAACCGCTTTTCCTCACCAATTATTATCTTTTAAAACCTGGGAGCTTAAAATATACACAGGATGTTTTTTCGTATCTTCAGGATAGGGAAACGATCTGGTTTGTGGAGAATGATACCAAAGTGTCACGTTTCTTCATGAGATTTGTCCTTTCTAATCCTGCATTGAAGTATGCCTGGTGGGTATTTTTAGGCGGACTTGTGCTGTTTATTTTCTTTAATGCGAAAAGAAAGCAGCGGATAGTACCTGTTGAAGAGCCACTGAAAAATAGTTCGGTAGATTTTGTGAAAAGTATTGGAAATCTTTATCTTCAGGAAGGAAATTTTCATGATATGATGGCTAAAAAAGCCCAGTATTTTCTTAATAAAATAAGAATGGACCTGCTGATCGATACCCAGAATCTGGATGCGGAATTTGCTAAAAAGCTTCATTTAAAAACAGGAAAGCCAATCGAAATGATTGATGAAGCCATAGATCTGATCAGAAAAGGGCAGGATCCTTATGCAGGTGTGATGAAAGAAGATCTCGTGAGAATGAACAAACTTCTTGATGAGATCCTTAAATAAATAATATACCAATCCGGTAATAATGTACAGGATAAAAACAGAATAGGCAGAAATACAGGCTAACGAAAAATCTGCTGACTGTTAAATCTTTACATTGTTTTACTGAAAAAAATATAATTATGGAAAACCTTGAAAACCAGAATTTAGAAAAACAAAGTTCTATAAATTTAAATAAAAACGAAGACCAGTTTCAATCGAGAATTGATATGATTGAGCTGCGTGCCAGCTTAGATAAAGTAAAAGCTGAAATAGCCAAAGTTATTGTAGGGCAGGAAAGCATGGTCGAGCATCTTATTGCGGCCCTTTTATCCAACGGACACGTATTGATTGAAGGTGTTCCGGGGGTGGCAAAAACCATTACCGCCAAGCTTCTTTCAAAAACTATTGACGTGGCTTTCAGCAGGATCCAGTTTACGCCGGATCTTATGCCTTCTGATATCCTGGGAACCTCTGTTTTCAATGTGAAAAACTCTGAATTTGAATTTAAAAAAGGACCTATATTTTCAAGTTTTATATTAATTGATGAAATCAACAGGTCCCCGGCGAAAACCCAGGCTGCGCTTTTTGAGGTAATGGAAGAAAGACAGATTACTATGGACGGTATCCGTTATATTATGGACGAACCATTCCTGGTCGTGGCCACCCAGAATCCTATAGAACACGAAGGAACTTACAGGCTTCCCGAAGCACAGCTGGACCGTTTTCTGTTCAAAATTAATGTAGGTTATCCTAATCTGGAACAGGAGATTGCCATCATAAGAAATCAGCACGAAAGTAAAAAAGAAGACAAGACAGAAGGTGTAAACCGTGTTATTACCGCAGAACAGCTGAAAAGCTATCAGAAACTGGTAAAAGAGATCATCATAGAATCTCAGCTGATGGAATATATTGCTAAAATTATAGTTAATACACGGGAGAACCAGTTCTTATACCTGGGTGCTTCCCCAAGAGCATCCTTGGCCCTGCTTACGGCTTCCAAATCTTTTGCGGCACTCAGAGGAAGAGACTTTGTAACACCTGAAGATATCAAAGAGGCAAGTTACGCAGTATTAAGGCATAGAGTGATCGTTTCCCCGGAAAGAGAGATGGAAGGCCTTACAGCAGATGAAATTATACGTCAGATTTTAGAAGGAATAGAGATTCCCAGATAGGTTGCAGATAGCAGGTAAAAGGTTGCAGGTAAAAGGTGATAGAGGTCCGGTTGACCAACTAGCAACAATAATCTAATCATGATATAAAATATTATTTATGGCCAATTTTAAGGAGCTTTTAGTCTGGCAGAAATCTATTGATTTCGTTACAGATGTTTATGGGATTACAGGATCTTTTCCAAAAGATGAAATGTATGGACTCATTTCACAAATCAGAAGAGCTTCAGTTTCTATACCATCCAATATTGCTGAAGGAAATTCCAGAAGAAGTAAGCCTGATTATTTGCAGTTTCTGAAAATAGCCAGAGGAAGTTGTGCTGAAGTGGAAACTCAATTAATTATCTCCAGAAATCTTAATTATTTAAACGAACAGGATCATCAAAAATTAAATCAGGGTATCGTAGAAATCTCAAAAATGCTGAATGGCTTAATAAATTCTCTACAATAAGTTTAACCATCAGCCTGCAGCCTATAATCTGCTACCTGCCACCTTATAAAAATGAAAAACTTATACATCAATACACGATTTTTCTTTTCACTCATCGGAGTGGGGGTCGTGTATGTCCTTGCATTCTTCTTTCCGGTTATGATGTGGGCGGCTCACATTCTACTGCTGCTGTGTTTTCTTGCGGTAATGGTGGATTATCTTTTATTGTTCAATCAAAAGAATGCAGTACTGGCCCAGCGGATACTTCCGGAAAAACTGTCCAACGGGGATGAAAATTTTGTAAAAATCGATATTAAAAATAATTACAGCTTTAAGATCAGTACCAAGATCATTGATGAGATTCCGTTTCAGTTTCAGAAAAGAGATTTTTTAATTGAAAAAAATATTGAATCAGGCAGAAATACCTATTTCCAGTATGGCCTGGAGCCCAAGGAAAGAGGAGAATACAGCTTTGGAAACCTGAATGTATATGCTTCTTCACCATTGGGATTGGTCTCAAAGAGGTTTAATTTCCAGAAAGATGCTATGCTGCCTGCCTATCCGTCCTTTGTACACCTCAGAAAATATGAGCTGATGGCACTGCAAAGCGAATTTATGATGGGCGGAATCAAAAAGATAAGAAAACTTGGCCATACCATGGAATTTGAGCAGATCAAAGAATATGTTCCCGGGGATGATATCAGAACGATCAACTGGAAAGCCACCTCTAAGACGAACCGATTGATGGTTAATCAGTTTCAGGACGAAAAATCACAGCGTATCTTTATTCTGATTGATAAAGGAAGGACGATGAAAATGCCTTTCAATGGGCTGAGCCTGCTTGATTACTCGATCAATGCGGCTATGGCTCTGTCTCACATTATCCTGAAGAAAGGCGATCGTGCCGGAATGATGACCTTCTCCAAAAAGACTGAGAATAAAATCGCGGCTGAAAATAAATCCGGTCAGCTGAAAAAGATCTCAGAAGCACTGTATAATATTAAAACCGATTTTTTTGAAAGTGATTTCAACCGCCTGTACCAGGATGTAAAATATTCTCTGAACCAGAGAAGCCTTGTCCTGCTTTTTACCAATTTTGAAACCCTCGACGGACTAAACCGCCAGTTGAAATACCTTCGTGGTATTGCCAAAAACCACCTGTTGGTGGTTGTGTTTTTCAAAAATTCGGAACTACAGACCCTTATCCATAAAAACCCTGAAAGCATGCAGGAAATTTATGATGAAATTATCGCTGAGAAATTTGAGTTTGAAAAGAAACTGATCATCCAGGAACTTCGGAAATATGGAATCTATACAGTATATACTCTTCCGGAGAATTTAAATATTGACGTTATCAATAAATATCTTGAGATAAAAGCGAGAGGAATTTTATAATTTTGCTTTACTAATAAGTCCGGGTCCGGTCATTCTGAACGGAGCCGAAGAATTTTACAAAACTTGAAAATGAAAATAACACTCAACAGAATAAACGACGATTTCTTATTTGAATGTACCAATTCCCAGGGGAATTCAATACTTTTGGACAATACTTCACAACCTGGAGCTAAAGGCGTTTCTCCTATGGAAAGCGTACTGATGGCCGTAGCCGGATGCAGTGGAATAGACGTGGTATCCATTCTGAAAAAGCAGCGTCAGGAAATTACAGGTTTTCAGGCAGAAGTGGAAGGAGAAAGAATTCCCGTAGATGATGCAAAGCCATTTAAATCTATCATGGTAAAATTTCTTTTACAGGGAAATATAGATCCTAAAAAAGCATTGAAAGCAGCCCAACTGTCTTTTGAAAAATACTGTTCCGTATCAAAAACTCTGGAACCAAATGTAGAGATTGGGTACGAAGTTTTCGTCAATGGAGATAAAGTTTAATCTTCTTAACTGATGATAAGAGGCCGGCCCTTTGGGCCGGCCTCTGCATTTTATATAGTGAGTCTCGATTTCATAAGCTTGGCAACCGTTGCCGTCCACCCTGTCTGATGAGAAGCTCCTACACCGCGGCCGTTATCGCCGTGGAAATATTCAAAGAAAGTAATATAATCCTTAAAATGTTCATCGTAATTAAACTTGGCATTTCCTCCATTGAAAGGTCTCTGTCCGTCTTCATCCTTTAAAAATAACGAGCATAGCCTTCTGCTGATATTCTGTGCCACTTCATCCAGATTTTTCTTGTCACCGCTTCCAGTCGGCAATTCTACTTTCATGCTGTTTCCATAATAAAAATGGAATCTCTGCAAGCTCTCAACAATCAAAAAGTTAATCGGAAACCAGATCGGACCCCGCCAGTTGCTGTTCCCTCCAAACATTCGGCTGTCACTTTCCGCAGGAGTATAATACACTACATTTTCGGTTCCGTGGACAGAAAAAACAAAAGGATTTTCCTCATATACTTTCGACATCGCCCTGATTCCGTAATCACTTAAAAATTCTTTCTCATCCAGCATTCTTGATAAAACTTTTGTGAGACGGGTTTTACGCAGAATACTCATCAGGTGTTTTCTCCCGTGGCCTTCTTCTTCCCAATGAGAAACAAGTTTTGTTAGTTCAGGCTTATTTTTTAAGATCCATTCCATCCTTGCAGTGAAATTAGGCATCTTATCCAGCAAATGGTGATCAATAATCTCCACCGCAAACATCGGAATTAATCCAACAATACTTCTCAATTTTAATGAAACACTGTCCCCGTTTCCAAGCTGTAATACGTCATAGAAAAACCCGTCTTCCTCATTCCAAAGGCCTTTTGTGCCTTCACCCAGATTTTCCATGGCTTCAGCAATATACAGATAATGTTCAAAAAACTTAATGGCCATATCTTCATAAACCTGGTAATACTGAGCCAGTTCCATCGCAATACGCATCATATTTAAGGCATACATTGCCATCCAGCTGGTTCCGTCGGCCTGTTCCAGATGCTGGCCGTCTTTTAAAATCATATTCCGGTCAAAAGCACCAATATTATCGAGCCCCAGGAAACCTCCTCCAAAAATATTTTTTCCGTTTTTATCTTTTCTATTGACCCACCATGTGAAATTCAGAAGCAGTTTCTGGAAAACTTTTTCTAAAAATAAAAGATCGGGTTTGCCGTTTTGTTTTTCATCAATTTTAAAAACCCTGAAACACGACCATGCATGAACAGGCGGGTTTACATCACTCAGATTCCATTCGTATGCAGGAAGCTGCCCGTTCGGATGCATATACCATTCTTTCGTTAACAAAAGAAGCTGTCCTTTCGCAAATTCTGCATCAATAATTGAAAACGGCACACAATGGAAAGCCAGATCCCAGGTTGCATACCAAGGATATTCCCATTTATCGGGCATTGAAATAATATCTTTATTATGAAGATGGTTCCACTCGGTATTTCTTACATAATTATTAAAATCTCTCGGAGCTTCAAAATTGGGATCGCCTTTGAGCCATTTTCCGACATTGTAATGATAGAATTGTTTATTCCAAAGCAACCCTGCAAAAGCCTGTCTTTGAACATTTTTTTCATCATCACTCGCTACATCATTCTGAATTTCATCATAAAACTCATTTGCTTCATTAATTCTTGATTTCAATATTTCGTCAAAATCCTGGAAAGGCTCATCCGAATCATTCGGCGACAATCTGAAATCGAAAGTTTTGGACTGCTCACCTTCAATAATGTCATCAATTAAAAAAGAAGCTTTTGTTCCCGCTTTCCCCGGATTTACAGTATTGCTCCTGTAGATTATATAATCATTGATTCCATCTTTAAAATAGGTATTTCCCGGATAAGGAGCTCCGTATAATTTTGGAGTGTTGGTTTCATTTTCGCAAAAAACACTTTCTGTATTACTGTTTCTTGAATAAAACTTTTTAATGGAAACACTGTCGTGATGTATATCAATACAACCTTCAGAAGAAGCATTGATCTGTCCTTTATATGTATTATAACCCCATTTCCAGTTGTTTCTGAACCAAACAGTTGGCGCGATGACAATCGGAGCATCAATTTTACTTCTGTTGCAAACCGTAACGCGGACCAAAATATCATTATGATCCGCTTTGGCATATTCAATGAAAATATCGAAATATTCATCGTCATCAAAAATTCCGGTATCAATGATTTCATATTCCGGTTCTTTTTTGCTCCGTCTCGCATTTTCAGCACAAATATCATCGTAAGGAAAGGCATTGATCGGATATTTGTACACCATTTTCATGTAGCTGTGAGTTGGTGTATTATCCAGATAATAAAAAATTTCTTTGATGTCTTCCCCATGATTTCCCTGAGGATTGCTCAATCCAAAAAAACGCTCTTTCACCATCTTATCCTTCTTGTTCCAAAACGAAAGTGCAAAACAGAAAAGCTGCTTCACATCGGATATTCCCCCGATTCCTTCTTCGCCCCAACGGTAAGCGCTGCTTTCGGCATTATTATGACTGGCGAAATTCCACGCATCGCCGTTTGAACTGTAGTCTTCACGCACATTTCCCCATTGTCGGTTGCTTACGTAAGGTCCCCAGTTTTTCCAGTTATTATCTTGTAATCTTTGTTTTTCGGCATTCATATTTCACCATTTTTCATTACGAAGGTAGTTTTTTTGAAAAAAATTCCAACATGTAAAGTTTGAATAATATTTAATATTGCTTAAAAAAGCGTGTATTTATCGGTGTTTGTTGTATTAAATTAAATTTTTATAAATATTTAAAAGAAAAGCTATATCTTTGCAACATTCGATCATTCACATATTGAAAATGTTATCAAGAAAGGTTGAGGGATAGACCCTGTGAAACCTTAGCAACCCTTTGTGCAAGCGAAGAAGGTGCTACGTTCTACCAAATAATTTTATTTTGGACAGATAACTTACTGAAGTTCTTTTCAGCCATTTCCCGTGGCATTTTCAAATTGTATTATCAAAAAGTATAATAGAATTGAAAGCAGAACTAAAACATATTAATTTTTCGTATCAAACCAATTCCAGCAAGGAATATCATATCCCGTTGAGCTACCAGCTTTTCGGGAAAGACCTGTTTTCTGCACCCATCATTTTAGTTAATCATGCTTTGACCGGAAATTCAGATGTTTCGGGAGAAAAAGGATGGTGGAAACAACTGATCGGTGAAAATCAGGTGATTGATACGAACAAGTACACAGTTCTGTGCTTCAATATTCCCGGAAACGGATTTGATGATTTTTTAATTGATGAATATGAAGATTTTACACCTTCAGATATCGCAAATATCTTTTTAAAAGGGCTGGAAATTTTAAATATAAAAAAATTGTACGCGATTATCGGGGGTTCTCTGGGAGGTGGAATCGGCTGGGAAATGCTGGTTCAACATCCAAATCTTGCCGGAATTTTCATTCCTGTTGCCTGCGATTTTAAAACTCATGACTGGCTTCATGCCCAATGTCTGGTTCAGAAATTTTTATTAAACGGAAATGATCAACCATTACAAAAAGCCAGAATTCATGCGATGTTGTGTTACAGGACACCTCAATCTTTAAACGACAGATTTCAAAACAGATACAATCAGGAAAAACAGAGCTTAGAATCGGAAGACTGGCTTATTTACCACGGAAATAAATTAAACGAAAGATTTAGTTTAAAATCCTATAAGCTGATGAATCATTTATTAATGAACATTAATGCAGAAGAAATGCAACTGGAAAAAATCGAGGCACGAATGCACATGATCTCCGTTGATACAGATTTATTCTTTCCCGCTTCTGAAATCCGAATGTGCTTTGAAAAGCTTAAAGAGAAAAAGGAAAATGTTTTCTATCACGAGATCAAATCAATTCATGGGCACGATGCCTTTTTAATGGAATATGAACAATTAAATAACATCATTAAAAATATTTTGTAGAATGAAAAATGCTAACGAAATAAAATTTTTAAAAAACAGATCAATCATCAAATTTGAAGGAGAAGATTTCTTAGGCGAAATCGGGATTGACGGACGAATTTTTAAAGCGCTTACTTTGGCGCGCATCAGTGTGGGAGTAATTTCTCAGCAGGCCATCGAAAACGGGCTTTCAATTTTAGTACAGGAGGCCGATTCCGAAAAAGCGGTCAATTGTCTGATTGACGAATTTGAAGCAGAAAGAAAATCGGGAAAGGTTTCTCAGATTTACAGTATAAATAACGTTTCTGTATTGGGCTTTGTTACGGAAGATTTCAACAAAGTTCTGGCAGAATTAGCAAGAAATAACGTTTTTCCGTTACTTTTAAATCAAGTGGCAAGTGAGGGGCGTGTAAATATAGTGGTGACTTCTTCGCAAGACGAAAAAGCGAAAAATATCATCGAATCTGAAATTTCTAAAAAGCCGAAAACGGTTCATTTGGCAATCATCGGACACGGAAATGTCGGAAAAACTTTGATCGATCAGGTTTTACGGTCATCGGAAGAAATCAGAAGACGTAAAAAAATAGATTTAAAAGTGGTTGCCGTTGCCAATTCAAGAAAAATAGCTTTTAACAAAAAAGGTTTTGACAGCAATTGGAATGATGAGGTTTTGGTGGCAGAAAGTCCGTCAGATGTTCAGGAATTAATCAAATTCTCAAAAGAAAATCAACTGGAAAACTTGATCGTTGTTGATAATACGGCGAGCAAAGATTTTGTTCACAACTATCATACGTTGGCAGAAAACGGTTTCGATTTGGTGTCTTCCAATAAGATTTTCAACACGCTTCCAATTGAAGAATACCGTAAACTAAGATATACGTTGAATAAAAATAACAGACGTTATCTCTACGAAACTAATGTTGGAGCAGGTTTGCCGTTAATTGATACGATAAAACTATTACATCTTTCAGGAGAAAATATCACGAGAATTAAAGGCGTTTTCTCTGGAACTTTGAGCTATGTTTTCAATAATTTTTCCTTGAGAAACGATAAATTTTCAACAGTCATCAATGAAGCTTTAGAAAAAGGATACACAGAGCCGGATCCAAGAGAGGATTTATCTGGAAATGACGTTGCCAGAAAGCTGTTGATTTTAGCGAGAGAATTGGACCTAATTAATGAATTTGATGATATCAATATTCAAAATCTTGTGCCTGAAAGTTTAAGTTCAATTTCTAAACCGGAATTTCTTTCCAGACTGGAAGAATTAGATGAAGAATATCAAAAAATCAAAGAAAATCAGGAGCTGGATCATGTTTTAAGGTATGTCGGAGATCTTCACGGAGATTTGCAGAAAGACAAAGGCGAACTTGATGTAAAATTGATTTCCGTTCCCGTAACTTCCGCTTTAGGTCAATTAAAAGGTTCAGATTCAATTTTTGAAATCTATACCGAAAGTTATGGAGAACACCCGATTGTGATTATGGGAGCCGGGGCCGGAGCGCAGGTTACCGCAAGAGGCGTTTTCGGAGATATTTTAAGAGTAAGCGAAACGAAATAAATTATTCATCAAACCTTCAAGGTTTCAAAAACCTTGAAGGTTTAAATAGTAAAAAAAATGGAAAACGAAAATTTCGAAACATTAGCCATAAGAACACAAACCGAAAGAACTCAGTTTGACGAGCATTCAACGCCTTTGTATCTTACCTCCAGCTTTATTTTTCAGGATGCGGAAGATATGAGAGCGAGTTTTGCGGAAGAAAAATCAAAGAATTTATACAGTCGGTTTTCAAACCCGAATGTCACGGAATTTACAGATAAAATCGCAAAAATGGAAGGCGCAGAAGCGGGTTATGCTTTTGCAACAGGAATGGCGGCCATTTATTCAACGTTTGCAGCTTTGTTAAATGCAGGAGATCATATCGTAAGCTGCCAGTCGGTTTTCGGATCTACACATACCTTATTTACAAAATATTTCCCGAAATGGAATATTGAAACCACCTATTTCAAAGCCGAAGACGCAGAAAATATTGAACAATATATTCAGCCGAACACAAAAATCTTATATCTTGAAACACCGACAAATCCGGCAATTGAGATTTTAGATTTAGAATTTTTCGGAAATATCGCTAAAAAGCATAATTTAATCTTTGTTGTAGATAACTGCTTTGCAACACCTTACCTTCAGCAGCCCATTAAATATGGTGCAGATATTGTTGTACATTCTGCAACGAAACTGATTGACGGACAAGGACGGGTTTTGGGTGGAGTAGCGGTTGGAAGAGAAGATTTAATTCGTGAAATTTATCTTTTCGCGAGAAATACAGGGCCTGCTATGTCACCTTTCAATGCTTGGGTATTGTCAAAAAGCCTGGAAACATTAGCAATTCGTGTTGAAAGACATTGCGAAAATGCCTTAAAAGTTGCCGCGTTTTTAGAAAATCATCCCAATGTAGAATTGGTGAAATATCCATTCTTAAAATCTCATCCAAGCTACGAGATTGCGAAAAAACAAATGAAGTTAGGCGGAAATATAGTCGCTTTCGAAATCAAAGGCGGAATTGAAGGCGGTAGAAAATTTTTAGATAAAATAAAAATGTGTTCACTTTCTGCCAACCTTGGCGATACAAGAACGATTGTAACGCACCCTGCATCTACAACCCATTCAAAATTAACGGACGAAGAAAGAAATGAAGTAGGCATTACAGCGGGTCTCGTTCGTTGTTCGGTAGGTTTGGAGAATGTGGATGATATTATTACAGATTTAAAACAGGCATTGGATTAAAATAATTTGGGCAGCTATTTCCGCCTTCCGCTCCCGCTTTTTTTGTTTCGCTTTGCTACACAAAAAAGAGCTCCGCTCAAGTCGGGCTGCAATGAACCCGAAGGGTTCAACAACGATAGCCATAGGTGAAACCTGTGGGAAAATAAAACAAAAAATAAATGAAAAATTCAGAACAATTATACAAGGCATTATCCGAGAGAATTTTAATTCTTGACGGAGCCATGGGAACGATGCTTCAACGATACAAATTCGAGGAAGAAGATTACCGTGGCGAGCGTTTCAAAGATTGGGAACATCCCGTAAAAGGAAATAACGACCTGCTTTCTTTGACGCAGCCTCATGCGATCGAAGAAGTTCACAAAAAATATTTGGAAGCAGGAGCAGATATTATTGAGACCAACACCTTTTCAGGAACTACCATCGCAATGGCAGATTACCACATGGAAGAATTGGTTTACGAACTGAATTATGAATCTGCAAAAATCGCAAGAAAAGCCTGTGACGAATTTACAGCTAAAAACCCCGACAAGCCAAGATTTGTCGCAGGATCGATCGGTCCCACAAACAGAACAGCAAGCTTGAGTCCTGATGTAAACGATCCGGGTTATCGTGCCATTACTTTTGATGAATTGAAAATTGCCTACAAACAGCAATCAGAAGCTTTGTTAGACGGAGGTTCGGATATTTTATTGGTTGAAACGGTTTTTGACACACTCAACGCAAAAGCTGCATTATTCGCCATTGATGAAATTCAGGATGAAAGAGGAATTAAAATCCCGATCATGGTTTCAGGAACAATTACCGATGCTTCAGGAAGAACGTTGAGCGGACAAACAGCAGAAGCATTTTTGATCTCAGTTTCCCATTTGAATTTATTGAGTGTAGGTTTCAATTGTGCACTGGGAGCCAATCAGTTGACACCCTATTTGGAAACGTTGGCACATAATTCCGAGTTTCATGTTTCGGCTTATCCGAATGCAGGTCTTCCAAACGCTTTCGGAAAATATGACGAAACACCTGAAGATATGGCAAGTCAGATTAAAGAATACGTAGAAAAAGGATTGATCAATATTATCGGAGGTTGCTGCGGGACAACTCCAGATCATATCAAAGCTATTGCTGATCTGGTCGAGAAGTACGAGCCAAGAAAAGTTATATTTAGTTTTTAGTGTTTGGTATTTAGATTGTTACAACGATTTATGAGCTTTCAGGATTTTAAAAAATTAGATGTTTGGTTGTTTGCAAGAAAATTAACCAATTCAGTCTACACCATAACAAAAGAGTTTCCTAGTAGTGAGCAGTTTGGCTTAATAAATCAAATGAGAAGATGTGCTGTTTCCATTACTTCAAATATTGCAGAAGGTTGTGGTAGAAATACATCAAAAGGAACTTTAGTTTTTTTATACATATCACAAGGTTCTCTTTTCGAATTGGAAACTCAGCTATACATTGCGTTTGATCAAAATTATATTGATGAAACTTTTTTTATTAAAATTGATGAAGAAATCCAGACATCCAAAAAGCTGTTGAACGGATTTATTAATTATTTCAAAAAACAAGAAGATGGAAAATAGAGACGAGATACTAAACACCCAATACCAAACACAAAACACCAAGTACCTGCGATTATCGGGGCTTGAACCTTTGATTATAACTCCGGAAAGTAATTTCATCAACGTTGGTGAAAGGACAAACGTTGCGGGTTCCAAAAAGTTTTTAAGATTAATTAAAGAAGAGAAATTTTCTGAAGCGTTAGATATTGCCCGTCACCAGGTTGAAGGCGGTGCGCAGATTCTTGATGTAAATTTTGATGACGGATTGATTGACGGAAAAGCTTCCATGATAAAATTCCTGAACTTAATTGCTTCAGAGCCGGATATTTCCAGAATTCCGATCATGATTGATTCCTCAAAATGGGAGATTTTAGAGGCCGGACTTCAGGTGGTTCAGGGAAAATCTGTCGTGAATTCCATCAGTTTAAAAGGAGGTGAAGAAGAATTTATCAAGCAGGCAAAAGCAATCAAAAGATATGGTGCAGCAGTCATTGTAATGGCTTTTGATGAAGACGGACAAGCCGATAATTACGATCGCAGACTTGAAATTTCAAAACGTTCTTATGATATTTTGGTGAACCAGGTTGGTTTTCCGGCAGAAGATATCATTTTTGATTTAAATATTTTTCCTGTCGCAACAGGAATGGACGAGCACAGAAGAAATGCAATCGACTTCATTGAGGCAACAAGATGGGTTCGGCAAAACCTTCCGTACGCATCTGTGAGCGGTGGCGTGAGTAATGTTTCGTTCTCTTTCCGTGGAAATGATACCGTAAGAGAAGCAATGCACTCGGTTTTCCTTTACCACGCAATTCAGGCGGGAATGAATATCGGAATTGTAAACCCTGCCATGTTGGAGGTTTATGATGAAATTAATAAAGAATTATTAGGCCTTGTAGAAGATGTAATTCTCGATAAAAGAGAAGACGCAACGGAAAGGCTTTTAGATTATTCCGAAAAACATAAATCTGTTAAAAAAGAGTTTGTTGAAGAACTTGAATGGCGGACCAGACCTTTACAGGAAAGAATCACGCACGCTTTGGTAAAAGGAATCGACCGTTTTATCGAAGAAGATGTGGAAGAAGCAAGATTACAGTCTGCAAAACCTTTACATGTTATTGAAGTTAATTTAATGACCGGAATGGGCGTTGTCGGAGACTTATTCGGAAGCGGAAAAATGTTCCTGCCACAAGTTGTAAAATCAGCAAGGGTAATGAAAAAGGCGGTCGCCTATTTACAGCCGTTTATTGAAGCTGAAAAAGATGGTACACGACCTGCCAACGGAAAAATTTTAATGGCAACGGTAAAAGGTGATGTTCACGATATCGGTAAAAATATTGTGAGCGTTGTGCTGGGTTGTAACAATTATGAAATTGTTGATTTGGGAGTGATGGTTCCGGCTGAAAAAATTATTCAGGCAGCAATTGACCATAATGTTGATGTAATTGGGTTAAGCGGTTTAATTACGCCAAGTCTGGACGAAATGGTGTATATCGCGTCAGAATTAGAACGTCAGAACCTTAATTTTCCTTTATTAATCGGCGGTGCAACGACTTCAAAAGCGCATACTGCGGTAAAAATAGATTTAAAATATAAAAATGCGGTTGTTCATGTAAATGACGCTTCACGAGCGGTAAATGTGGTGAGTTCATTGCTTGGTGACAGAAATAAAGAATATGTTGATGATTTAAAAAGTGATTATTCAGATTTCCGTGAAAAGTTCCTGAACAGGCAGATTGATAAAGAATATGTTTCGATTGAAGATGCCAGAAAAGATAAATTTAAAATTGATTGGGAAAATGAAGAAATTTTCACCCCAAATCAATTAGGAATACAGGTTTTTGAAAATCAGGACTTAAATGAATTGGTTCCTTTCATCGATTGGTCGCCGTTTTTCAGAAGCTGGGATTTACACGGAAAATACCCGAATATCTTTGATGATGAGGTTGTCGGAGCTCAGGCAAAAGAATTATTTAAAGATGCACAGGTTATTTTAAAGAGAATTTTAGACGAAAAATCTTTAACGGCAAAAGCAATTTTCGGAATTTTTAAAGCCAATTCAACTGAAAATGATGATATTTTAATTTTGGATGAAAATGGTCAGCAACAGTCAAAATTCATCACATTAAGACAGCAGTTACAAAAATCAAAAGGAAAAGAATATTTGGCGTTAAGTGATTTTATCGCTCCTCAAAGTTCAGGGAAAACCGATTATGTCGGAGCTTTCTGTGTAACAACAGGTTTCGGAACCGATGAATTATCAGATGAATACGAAAAAGCGAACGACGATTATAATGCGATCATGGTTAAAGCATTGGCAGACCGTTTTGCAGAGGCGTATGCTGAATTTTTACATAAAAAAGTAAGAACGGAATATTGGGGTTATGCCAATCAGGAAAGTTTAAGTAACGAAGATTTAATTGCTGAAAAATATAAAGGCGTTCGCCCGGCTCCGGGCTATCCTGCATGTCCCGATCACTTGGAAAAACATGCAATTTGGGATCTTTTAAAAGTGGAAGAAAATATCGGAGTTTTCCTTACTGAAAGTTTAGCCATGTTCCCGACAGCTTCTGTTTCAGGATATTATTTCGGAAGTCCTCACGCAAAATATTTCGGACTCGGAAAAATCACGGAAGATCAGTTGAAAGACTATTCAAAAAGAAAAGGAATTTCTTTACAGGAAGCAAGAAAATGGCTGTCACCTAATTTAGCAGATTAAAATTAAACATGAAAATTACAGATCATATAAAAAATGCCAATGGCAAAACTCTATTTTCCTTAGAAGTGGTTCCGCCCCAGAAAGGAATAGGAATCGAAGATCTCTATACAAATATAGATCCGCTTATGGAGTTTAAGCCGCCATTTATTGATGTAACGACCTCCAGAGAAGAATATATTTACATTGATAAAGGAAATGGTTTAATGGAACGTAGAATTACAAGAATGCGTCCCGGAACTCTGGGGATTTGTGCGGCAATTCAGCATAAATATAATGTAGATACCGTTCCGCACTTGCTTTGCGGAGGTTTTACAAAAGAAGAAACAGAATATCTTTTGGTCGATTGTATGTATCTCGGAATCGACAATATCATGGCGTTGCGTGGCGATGCGATGAAAGGTCATCAGTATTTCGAAGCCACTCCCGGAGGTCATTCAAGTGCGATGGATCTGGTTCATCAAATTAATGATTTAGGTCGCGGAAAATATCTCCATAATGAAGATCAGATTTGTGATGAGTTGAATAAATTCTGTATCGGAGTTGCCGGTTATCCTGAAAAACACATGGAAGCACCTTCAATGAATTACGACCTGAAATGGCTGAAACAAAAAGTAGATGCCGGAGCAGATTATATCGTAACGCAAATGTTTTTTGATAATAAAAAATTCATTGAGTTTGTAACTAAAGCAAGAGAAATGGGAATCACAGTTCCTATTATTCCGGGAATTAAGCCGATTGCTACGAAGAAACACTTAAAACTTTTACCGCAAGTTTTTAAAATTGATTTACCGGAAGATTTAATTAACGCTGTTGAAAGTGCCAAAAATAACGAAGCCGTAAAACAAATCGGAGTAGAATGGGCAATCAACCAGTGCAAAGAATTGCTTGATTTTGGAGTTCCTGTTCTGCACTTTTACTCGATGGGGAAGAGTGACAACATAAAAAAAGTAGCCGGAGAGCTATTCTAATAAAGTAAAAGTGATATTTGATTTTGAAGCCTTGTTTTTAACAGGGCTTTTTGTTGATTATAGTTTAGGGTTTCGGGCGGAGCCAAAGGCTCCGCCCGAAACCCTAAACTTGATAATTTTAAAATTATCAAATCTCGTTTTGATATTGTATTAATCTTTCAAAAACACTCTTAGTCGTCGGTTTTGATGAATTTAGATTAAAAATAAACATTCCGCTTTCAATATTAAAAAAATATTTTTTTGTGTCATCTGAAATCGAGAACCATTTTAAAAGCCCGTTTACAATATTAATGTCTTCCCATTTTATAGTGCTGCTATCTAAAGAAAATACATGAGGATCCTTATGCAGAGTATCTACAAAATGAATATTTCTGCCTTCAACATAGACCATTCCGCTTCCCTGAAAAGCTTTTATCTTAAAGAATTCATTCTGGGTATTTCCCATATTGTAACGAACAAAAGCGTAATATTCAGGAGATCCGATTTGTTCCAGTAAAAGTTTCTGTTTTTTCTTTCGGCTTCTTGCTGCAAGATAAGCAATGAGAAAAATGATCGCTGGAAGTGAAAATAAGAAAAGGATGAAAAAAATAAGTAAGATAACTACTGAATCCATAAGTTTTATATTTTAGAGTCTGTTTAAATTTATGTTTAATTTCCTGAATCCGAATAAACTTTATTTATTATTTTCAACTTGCTTTAATTTTGAAATTTAACAAGCCCTTACATTATAATTCAGGATGTCTTTCAAATTCCTTATTTTGATCAAACAAATACCGGTACGTTGCCAGTTTTCTCGTCACTGTTGTATCTAAATTCTCGGCAATCTTTATCATCTTAGGATTAAAATCACCGATCCATTGAAGTTCGGTTGTCTTAAAATCAGTGTGCTTTCTCAGATGTTGAGTTCCTTCCCAGATCATATATCCTTCAATGCCTTTTCTTTGCCATTCCGGAACAACTCCGAAGACGAGACCGACCATTTTTTCGTTTTTCTTGAATTTTTTTACCCATAAAAATTTAAGCTTTTCAATCCAGCCAAATTTTCCATTCAGATATTTAAACCATTGATTTAAATCCGGAATATTCATCCACATGGCAACGGGTTTCTCGTTCTCGTAAACAAACCATGAAATATGTTCATTGATGATGGGTTTCATGGTTTTGAACATTTTTAAAACTTTAGCTTCGGTCAGTTGCTTGCCTTCTCCATGTGTTGACCAGGCTTTATTATAGATTTCAGTAAAATCTTTCGCAAACTTTTCAAGATTATTTTTTTTTAAAGGTTTTGCAGAGATGGCAGAATTTTTACTATGCTTGGCGTGCATAACCGTGAAAACTCTCGAAACTTCTGCAAAAATCGGTCGCGAAAAACAAAGCTGTTCAAAGTAAATATTGAAACCATAATTCTCAAAAAGCTCTTTGTAGTAAGGGAAATTATAATTCATCCCGTACAGAGGCTCTAT
This sequence comes from Chryseobacterium luteum, assembly GCF_000737785.1. Lineage (GTDB taxonomy): Bacteria > Bacteroidota > Bacteroidia > Flavobacteriales > Weeksellaceae > Chryseobacterium > Chryseobacterium luteum. Next base: position 234,151 of record NZ_JPRO01000003.1, read on the forward strand.
AAATCCGTCGATCAGAAGTCCCCAAAACTTATCACGTTCACCAAAATTGATAGGTCCGTCCATTGCTTCCATTCCTCTTTCCTGAAGCCAGTTTTTGCAGTAATCAAAAATGAAATTCGCTGTTTCCTTATCATTAATACAGTCAAAAAAGCCGATTCCTCCGGTGGGTTGGTTTTGTTTGTAATATTTATTTACAAAAATCGCAATTTTTCCAACGGTCTGATTTTGTTTATTTTTAAATAAAAACCTTTTGCATTCTCCGGTTTTGAAGAATTTATTTTTTTCGGGATTAAAAATCTCCTCGATGTCCTTATCTAAAGGTTTGATATAGTTTTTGTCGTGTTGGTAAAGTCTTGCTGGGAATTCTAAAAATTCCTTTCTCTGGGCTTCATGTTGTACTTCTTCAACAATAATCATAGTATGTAATTCCGGGTGAGAGCGTGAAAGATAATATTTTTAGTTTAAAATTGAAATAAATCAATAAATATTATGCGTATTTTTGTGGCAAATTAAATGAAAATGGTTGATTTTACGGATAACGACGATGATATTTTCACAGGAAAAGAACATACGCCCATAAGGAAAGATGCTTTTGATAAATCGCCACAGGAAAAGATAGAAAAGATCACAGAACTTTTTGGGGAAATCATGGAAACATTGGGAATGGATATGACCGATGACTCTTTGAAAGATTCGCCAAAACGTGTGGCAAAAATGTATGTAAACGAAATTTTCGGAGGACTACTTCCAGAAAACAAACCTGGAATTTCTACATTTTCAAACAAATATAAATACCGCCAGATGTTGGTGGAAAAAGATATTACCGTATATTCATTCTGTGAACATCACTTTTTGCCGATTATCGGAAGAGCACACGTTGCTTATATTTCAAATGGTGAAGTGATTGGTCTTTCAAAAATCAACAGGATTGTTGATTATTATGCAAAAAGACCGCAGGTTCAGGAAAGGTTGACAATGCAGATTGTTGATGCTTTAAAAGAAGCGTTGGGAACGAAAGATGTTGCCTGTATCATAGATGCAAAACATCTTTGCGTAAATTGCAGGGGAATTAAAGATACTTCAAGTTCGACAATTACGGCTGAATTAAGCGGTATTTTCAGAACAAATCCTATTACCAGACAGGAATTCCTGCATTATGTAGGAAGTCATGCAAAATTGGATAATTGATAAATTTATATAGAAATGATAAAATTTAAAAAAGTTTCGGATAAGATTTTTGTAACCACAATTATTTGTTGTTGTTGTAAATGCTGCTGTTAAAGATTCGGTCTTTAACAAATTGGAAAACTTTAAAACTAAATTAAAATCATTTACATAAAAAAGAAAAACGATGCAATTAAAAATATACAACTCCCTTACATCAGAAAAAGAAATATTTAAACCAATATTAGAAGGAAACGTCGGAATGTACGTTTGTGGACCGACTGTTTACAGCAATGTGCATTTGGGAAATGTAAGAACTTTTCTTTCCTTCGACTTTATTTACAGAAGTTTAACACATTTGGGTTACAAGGTAAGATATGTAAGAAATATTACAGATGCAGGTCACCTTACCGATGATGGAGACGTCAATAATGACCGATTTGTAAAGCAAACCCGTCTGGAAAAATTAGAGCCGATGGAAATCGTACAGAAATATACGGTTGATTTCCATAAAGTTCTGGATATGTTCAATTTATTGCCTCCAAACATCGAACCGACTGCAACAGGTCACATTGTAGAGCAGATTGAATTAACTCAAAAATTAATTGAAAAAGGATTCGCTTACGAAAGCAACGGTTCTGTGTATTTCGACGTATTGGAATACAACAGAAGAGGTTTGAATTATGGTGAACTTTCAAAAAGAAATATTGAAGAACTTTTCGCCAACACCCGTGACTTGGACGGACAGGGTGAAAAGAAAAACCCACCGGATTTTGCCCTTTGGAAAAAGGCTTCTCCGGCACATATCATGAGATGGAATTCGCCTTGGGGAGAAGGTTTCCCGGGATGGCATCTTGAATGTACTGCGATGAGTACGAAGTATTTAGGTGAAACTTTCGACATCCACGGAGGCGGAATGGATTTAAAATTCCCACACCACGAATGTGAAATTGCCCAGGGAAAAGCTTGCAATGATATTGCTCCCGTAAACTACTGGATGCACGCTAATATGTTGACAATGAATTCTCAGCGTATGAGTAAATCAACAGGAAATTATATTTTGCCGATGCAGCTGATGACAGGAGAAAATGATTTCTTTGAAAAGCCTTTTCATCCGTCGATTGTGCGTTTTTGCTTTCTGCAGGCTCATTACAGAAGTGTTTTGGATATTTCTAATGATGCAATGCTGGCAAGTGAAAAAGGTTTTATCAGATTAATGGAAGCGGTGAAAGTATTGAATTCAATCACTCCGAACGATGAAAAACAATCAGATTTCAACCTTGAAGAATGGAAAAATAAAGCCTACGATGCTTTAAATGATGATTTTAATTCTCCGGTTCTTATCGCTCAACTATTTGAAGCGGTAAAATATATTTTTGCTTTAAATGATGCTAAAGAGACCATCTCAACTAAAGATTTAGAAGATTTAAAAGCTACTTTACATGCTTTGATTTTTGATGTTTTAGGTTTACAGGCTATCGAAGAAAATAACAATGAAAAGCTGGATCAGACATTACAGGTTTTAATTGAATTGAGAAATCAGGCAAGAAAATCTAAAAACTTCGACCTTTCAGACCAGATCAGAGATAAACTGCTTGCAGAAGGCATCGAATTGAAAGACGGAAGAGACGGAACAACTTACGTTCTGAATTAAATCCTAAAATAAATAATACAGCTCCCGCTGATGACATGAATTCCACAGACCAATCTGTTGCAATCCGTGTAATCTGCGGGAGTTCTTTTTACTGAGGTACCGACAGACAATATTACTAATACAGATTAAAACATAAAACTTGGCATTAAAAAATCTAATCTCCATTCGTTTTTTAACCATAAATCTGTTTAGAGCCTGTTTAAATTTTTAAAATCTCGCTGATTGGGCAAGATTACGCATATTTTTATAACTGAAATAAATCTGCGTCATCCGCAAAATCTGCGAGAGAAATATATTTCTTTAGTAATTATTTCTGCATCATAATTTTATTGAATAAAATTTAAACAGACTCTTAAAACTTTGCGCCTTTGCGATTTTCCAACAAAGAAGTTTAAACAAATTCTATACACCAATAAACAATTACTTTTTTTATACTAAGGGGTGAATGATTGGGAGAATAAAATTATCATAATATTAAAGTTTGTATTAAATGATTGTAAATATTATGTAAGAATGTTATTTTTTTTGTGATTCTATTTGTAAATTCTGTAACTTAGTTACATTAAAATGATCACGAATCTAAATTCTACATTGTATGAAAAAACATCTATTCCCTCTCATCCTGCTTGTGTTCGGTGTCAATGTCCAGGCACAACAGGATTTTTTTGCTATTGCCGGAAAGGATACTTCCAGCATAGTTTTTAGTGACTTCCGTGTCATGGATGCGGAAAGTGGTGCTTCCGGAGAAAAACTGTTTTCAGCAGATACTGCGGCAAAAGTATTTTCTCAGGAAAGAAAAAGTCAGGTGTCCGAGGATAAGAATTCTTACAGTCATTCCCAGGCAATTACCATGGCGGCTCTGGCTTATGATCCTTTGAACAATAACCTGGTGTATATGCCGATGTTTTCGTCAAATATCTATGTTTTGAATGCCAAGACCAAAGAGATTACTTTGGTGGAAAATACGGTGGCAAGAGTAACTTCCTGTGATATCAATTCCCACATCACAAGAATGGCTACAGGGTATGACGGAAATATTTATGCCCTTAATAATGCCGGAACCCAGTTATTACAGATCAGCAGAAAAGGAAGCCAGTATACAGTTAATGATCTTGGGATCATTAAAGATGACGCTTCTAACGGAAAGAATTCATTTACAGCAATGGAAACAGGTTTCGGAGGCGATATGATTGCTGATGCTGACAATAATTTCTATGTTTTTTCAGCTTCAGGAAATGTTTTTAAGATCGCTGTAAAAGAGCTGAAGGCAAAATTTGTAGGTAGGATCTCCGGTATTCCTGAAAATTATTCAGTGAACGGGGCTGCCGTCAATGCCAAAGGAAAAGTAATCATTGCAAGTGCTAAAGGAGACAGTCTGTATGAAGTGGATCTGCTGACTCTACAGGCAAAAGTCCTTCCGGGAGGAGAAAAGCCTCATATCTACGATCTTGCGAGCAGATATTTTGCGAATGACAGAAGTTCTTCAGTAAATACATTGGCTCATATTGATATTTACCCGACCAAAGTAGATGAGCATTTTATCAACGTCAATGTCAATGATAAAAACATTAAAGGAAATCTGAAGCTTAGCGTTTTTGATATCTCCGGGAAACATGTAATGGAGCAGAATCTATCTGTAAAAGACGGCTCGCTCAATCAGCAGGTTTATCTCAGAAATTTGGTAAGCGGGGCTTATATTGTAAGCATCGCAAATGAATCCGGTAAAGCAATACTGAGTAAAAAAATTATTGTTACGGAATAACAGCTTAAATTATTGATGTAAATTCCTTTTAATTCTAATAAAATTAAAGCCTTTTCAAGTTATTTTGGAAAGGTTTTTTTAATGATTATTTGATCTTCAATAAGTTTTATTTTTCGATATTAAAATGTATTTTTATAAAAAAAATATAGATGAAGCTATACTTTAATGTAGGGTATGATACAAAGGCCGGACAGAATCTGCAGCTCATGACCGTAGATGCCGAAGGTACTGCTGTCCAGACTTATACCCTGTTTTATGCAGAAAACGGTATTTGGAAATGCGAAGTGGATTATTTCTCAAAATCAATCTCCTATAAATATCAGCTTACCGATGAAAAAGGCAATATTCTTAGAGAGGAATTTGTCCTGCATAATCTTAATTTCCCGCATAACTATAAGGAGTTTATTATTTTCGATGAATGGAATAATAAGAACTTTCCTGAAAATTACCTGAACAATAAAATCCTTTATAATAAACTCAACCAGTTTGTCCCTGAAAAGGCTGCAGCTTTGAAAAAGCATACCCATTTATTCAGAATTGAGGCACCTGTTTACAATCCGGACTGGGAAATTGCCCTGTTCGGGAGTACGGTTTCTTTAGGAAACTGGGATTATAACAAGGCGATCCGTCTTTCGCAGACAGACTTTGGAATTTGGGAAGTGTCCGTTGAAATTCCTGAGAATGAATTCATCCAGTTTAAATACTGTATTTACGATAAAAAAACAGAAAAAATTATAGATGTTGAGGCCGGCGAAAACAGATTTACAGTTGCCAATCCGATGAAAGATGTGCTGCAGATTGTTTCCAGTCATTATTTTAAATTCAAGTCTTACCAGATGTACCACGATGCTGGTGTGGCGGTTCCTGTGTTTTCTTTAAGAAGCGAAAACGGTTTTGGAGTAGGGGAGTTTTCCGATCTTAAAAAACTTGCCGACTGGACGAAAGAAACCAATCTTGGAATCATCCAGATCCTTCCAATTAATGATACAACCGCCAATTATTCCTGGACGGATTCTTACCCTTACGCGGCCGTTTCCGTTTATGCTTTGCATCCGCAATATATTTCCCTGGAAAATCTTGATTTTTCCTTACCGGAAGAATTAGTTTCTGAATATCAGGCTGAAAAAGAAGCATTGAATGCCCTTGAGCTGATTGATTATGAAAAAATGATCGCAGGCAAATGGAAATTCTTAAAAGCCGTTTTCAATACAGGAAAAGAGAAAATCTATAAGGACAGGAACTTTAAAAAATTTATAAAAGACAACGATTACTGGCTGACTCCTTATGCCGCTTTCTGTGTACTTAGGGATAAATATAAAACGCCGAACTTCAACGACTGGAAAACCCATAAGAAATATATCGCAGGAAAAATCTCACAGTTTTTCACCGCAAAAAGTAAAGATTATGATACTTCCATGCTTCATGCCTGGGTTCAGTATCAGCTTCATTTACAGTTGAAAGATGCCGTAGATTATATCCACAGCTTAGGAGTATCCTTAAAGGGAGATCTTCCTATTGGTATTTACAGGTATTCAGTGGAGGCATGGACAGAACCTGAGCTTTTCGGAATGGATTTCCAGGCCGGAGCACCGCCGGATCAGTTTACGGAGCTGGGGCAGAACTGGGAATTCCCAACCTATAACTGGGAAGCGATGAAGGAAGATGATTACCGCTGGTGGAAAAACAGATTTAAAGCACTCGAACAGTATTTCGATGCCATGAGAATCGACCATATCTTAGGGTTTTTCAGGATCTGGAGGATGCCAATTTCCGCTACACAGGGGATTTTAGGCTACTTTTATCCTGCTGTTCCTATTGTTACGGATGAATTTAAAGCAAGGCATATTCCTTTTGATTTCAACAGATATTGTAAGCCTTTCATTAATGAAAGAATTCTGTGGGAATATTTCGGGGAAGACAGCAGTAAAGTTTTTGAATTTATTAACAATAATAATGACGGAACATACTCATTCAAAAAAGAATTTGATACCCAGAGAAAACTGGCTGAATTTTTCAAAAGAAATCCTAAAGATTCCATAGAAGAAAAGCTGATCTCTTTATGTGCCAATGTTTTGTTCCTTACTGAAGAAAGAAACGGCGAAACGGTGTATCATCCAAGATTCAATGTGTACAATACCGATTCTTATAAATATCTTTCAGAATGGGAAAGGAAGGCGATTTATGAACTGTACCATGATTATTTCTTCAGAAGGCAGGATCATCTGTGGTATGAGAAAGCGATGGAGAAGCTTCCGGTTATTCTTAATGCAACAAAAATGCTGATCTGCGGCGAAGACCTGGGAATGGTTCCTGCCTGCGTGCCTGTTGTTATGGATGAGCTGGCTATCATTGCCCTAAAAGTACAGCGAATGCCATCGGATAATATTCCGTTTTACAATCCTAAAAAAGCTGATTATATGAATGTGGTAACGGCCTCTTCACATGACAGCTCAACCCTGAGACAATGGTGGAAGGAAGATCCTGCGCTTACACAGAAATATTTTAACCAACAGCTGATACAGTACGGAAAAGCTCCGGAAGAAATGGATTCCCATCTCGCTGAGATTATTATGAAACAGCATCTTTACACGGAGGCGATGCTCGCTGTTTTCCCAATTCAGGAGTTTCTGGCTACTGATCCTGAACTGACCAATATGAATATGGATAATGAAAGAATCAATAACCCTGCGGTTTTCCCCCATTATTGGCGCTACAGGATGCATCTGAACCTTGAGGATCTGAAAGAAAGGAAATCTTTCAATGAAAAAATTGCCCACTGGATAAAAGACAGTGGAAGATCATAAATTTAACATTTGATTATCAATTAGTTAACTTTCTATTAAAAGAAGTTTGATCTTAGGATTTAACTTCTTTTTTTTATTTATATCCAAAAGATAGAATAGAGATATTCTGCTATATACTAACCAATTAACGACTATAGAAATGAAAAAAATACTTTTGGGATTTGCCCTGGGACTGGCAGCTTTGTCTTCCGCCCAGCAATATCCAAATAACGGGTGGGGAGATGACGGATATTATGAGAATGGAGACGGATATTATAATGATGAGGATGACAGAAATTATTTCCCGGATGATTATTATTATAACTATCCTCAGGATTATTATCCGGGTGATTATTACCAGGGAAATTATAATGACTACAGAAACAGTATTGTCAATGTCAACTGGAATGTATTTTTCAGAGATAACAGGCTGAACCGATGGCAGATTGATCAGATTTTAAGCCTTAATAATCTGTATGTGAATTTTTCTACATGGAATAATTTCTACAGGTACAATCCGGACAGATGGTATTATGACAGATTCTATGCATTGGAAAGAATTTTAGGACCAAGAACATTCGTTGTTTTCCAAAATAATTATTACCACGGAGCAAGCCCGGTCGTTTACTTCCAGAATTACAGAAGAACGTATTATGCACCGAGATATGCAGTAATGCCGAGATACAGGAATGTAAATATCAATATATACAGAGTAGACAGATCTAGGTTCCGAAGAATGGACAATCCTACTTTCAATGTGATCAGAACAGGCAGCAGATCTAATAATGGATTCAGAGGATCCAGAGACGATTATAACTCCGGAGGTTTCCGTAAGCGGGATGACAATAATTTCCGTAATGAAAATAATGGAGTAAGAAATAGCGGAGGATTCAGAGGAAATTCTGAGAATAACGGAACAAGAGGAGGATTTGGAAATAGTGGAGGTTTTAGAGGAAATAATAATGCAAACAGGGAAAGAGCTCCGCGAAAAGAAAATAACAGCGGGGGATTCAGAGGGAACAGTGGCGGTTTCAGGTCTGAAAACTCCTCTCCGAAACCACAGGGCAGCCGCAACAGTGAAAGCAGAGGCGGAGGCGGTTTCAGAAACAGATTGGTAAGCAGTAAATAATAATTTTCATATATTATATTTAAGTGGTGTGAAGGGCAGGTTTTAGGATCTGTCCTTTTTATTTTTCTGTTTTATTATTTTAATATCAAAATTTAACATTTTTTATGAATATTTCGGTTTAACTTATCTTTTAACTTATAATCAAAAAGATGTATAACAATTAATTAAATATTTTTTAAGATGAAAAAATTAGTTTTAGCAATAGCATTGATCGGAATAGGAGGTTTTGCAATGGCACAACAGACAGTAACTCCGGAGGACAAACAGGCAAGAAGAGCAGAGATGCATCAAAAAAGACAGCAGAAGGAACAGGAGCATATGGATCAGATGCAGAAAGACCTTAATCTGACCCAGGCTCAGGTAGCTCAGATCAAAAACCTTCACGAAACAAGAAAGTCTGAAATGAAAGCTGACTTTGATAAGCATAAGGAAGCGAGACAGGCCAAAATGGAAGACATGAAAGCCAAAAGAGCTCAGATGGATGCAGACATGAAAAAAATTCTTACTCCGGATCAGTATGATAAATGGCAGGCCGACAGGAAAGCTAAAATGGAGCAGAGAAGGGTAGCAATGAAGGATAGAAAAATGATGAAAAAGCCTATGGATACTGCGGCTCCGGAAGCAAAATAACAATTCGTAATTTTGATTTTTTAATGTTCGAAGGACGGGATAATACTCGTCCTTTTTGTATTAATTTTCATTAAAACTTTTGATTTCGGGCTTTTATTGCGTATTTTTGACTATAAATTTATACTTATGGTCAGCGAAAAAATTGCAACGTTAATTAACGAACAGATAGCTCACGAACAATATGCAGCACAATATTATCTATCAATGTCTGCCTGGTTTTCAGCAAAGGATCTTGACGGAATTGCAAATTACTTCAGAGTTCAGAGCAAAGAAGAATTAATGCATGCAGATAAAATGTTTGATTTTTTAAATGACGTAGGCGGGGAAATCATCATCGGAGAAATTGCAAAACCTCCGCATGAGTTCGAAAATGCAATTGATATTTTTGAAAAAGCATTGGAGCACGAAAAGAAGGTAACTAAAAGTATTTTCAATATTGTGAAAAATGCCAATGACGAGGGAGATTTTGCAACAACTTCATTCCTTCAGTGGTTCATTAATGAGCAGGTGGAAGAAGAAGCAAGCGCTTCACAGTATGTTACCAAGATCAAGATGGTGTGCGACAATCCATCTGCATTATATCTTTTTGATCAGGAATTGTCTCAGAGAGTTTTTGTACCTGCGACAACAGCTTAATTGAATTATATTGTGGAATCGCCCCGCCGTTCTCCGAACGGCGGGGCGATTCTGTTTTGGCCATATTCTGGAATTATCCACAGGTATTTGCCGGATCTGTGTCTGATTGTTAACAACCACTGGTATTTTATTTTTATGAAAACCTTTTGTTAATCAGTGTATTGGTAAAGTATTTTGAAGTTATCAACATTACATTGTGGAAAACTTTGTGGAAAAAATGAGCACACAGATTTCTCCCTTATAAATAGATAAGCTGCGTCTTTAAAACCTTTCGTCCCAAACCTTCCAGAATATTTCTATACCTTTCGATCTGGCGTTCATCCTTCTCTTTCTGTTCCCCGGTTTTGAAATCTATAATAATATAACCCTCTTCTCCCTTCAGAATACGGTCAGGCCTGAAAATATGGCTCTGTCCTCTTTCAGAAATCATGATATCCTTTTCATTAATCACTTCCCATTTTTCATCAAAAAACTCAGAATATTTTCTGATGATCTGAACTAAAGTTTCCTGGATCTCATTTTTTTCTTCCAAAGTGATCTGTCCGTCCAGAACATAACTTTCCAGAACTTTGGCTGTGTCCTTCTCCGTATTGATTTTCGACAGTAATTCATGCACAAATAGCCCTATCCTTACCTTTTCATTCCTTACCTGGTAGTTTTTGGAAGGAGTGGCGATCTTTATAGAAGACCTGTTTTCATTAATATTTTTAAGATTCTGAATATTCTTGGTCTTAAATAATGATATTTTATCCCTGGAATGCTTTTTCAGCATTTCCGGACGCACTTCATAAAGATCGAATTCGTCTGCCGCTTCTGTATTTTTTCCGTTAAAGAATTCCAGCAGCTCAAGATTATTGGACGTTTTATTTGCCTTTTGAATATAGAAAAACAGCTGCTCAACAGGACGGGTAGTGGCTACATATTGAAGGCATAGCCTGTCGATAAGGTTTTTATAGGAATTTTTCTTGTTAAATGCTTCTATCTCTTCATCGTACACCTCAAGATTTTTACTGAACTGGTTGATGTTCACTGATTTCAACGCATCATCATTATTCGTATCAAACCAGTTGGTGAATTCACTGTCCCGGTTCTTATTCATCATCGGGATAAATACGATCGGGAATTCCAGTCCTTTCGATTTATGGATCGTCATGATCTGTACGGCATCAATATTTTCCGAAGCCTGGATCGTATAAGCAGAAGCCTCCTCGTCCCAGTATTTTAAGAACTCTTTCGTGCTGGCTCCGGCATTCTGTGTAAAGTTGAAAAGCATTTCAAGAAAATTCAGAAGAAAATCCGTTTCCTTGTTTTCCACAGCAAATTCATTAATATAATATTCCACAAAATTATACAGGTTGAACCTCGGGAAATTTTCCTGTTTCAGCTTCAGGGAATAGGTGTTCCGGATAAACTGAAGAATTTCCTCATGCGTTTCTATCTCCAGGATTTTGTTCATTTCCAATGTGAAATCTGACATATGAATTCTTCCCAGAGCATTCAGATAATACATCATCATGATCAGATTGGGTTTGTTCTTAGGATTGATTTCCCATCGGAGAAATTCAATAACCGCCTTTAAAGTATTGGAAAGTTCCAGCGTCAGACCCTTGTCGGAAATTGTCTTGATATTCGTTTCCTCTCCGCGGTAGTGCACTTTCAGGTTGCCCAGCTTTTGAGAATAGCTGAAAATATCAAAGTTACCACGGCATAAGACCGTAATATCAGAAAACTTAAAACCATTATCCAGGCTTTCCTGGATATCCTTCCGCATTCTTTCCGAAGTATCATTATAAAAATCCTCATTCGTAAGATTTTCGATCAGGCTTACTTTTACACGTCCTTCCATCTGGGATTTCGAGCTTTGTTCAGCATCTTCCCCGAAAATATTCCGGTGTTCCTCCTCCAGTCCTTCCGAATGATACCGGTACAGCTCATTATTGAACTGCACAATATTCTTAGCGCTTCGCCAGTTGTCTTTTAAAACAAGAAGAGACGCTTCTTTTGGCGAAAATTCCTTCTTGTTGATAATATCCAGCATTAGCTTGCTTTCTCCACCCCGGAACCTGTAGATGCTCTGTTTAGGATCCCCCACAAGAGTAAAAGAAGTATTTTCTGTGGAAACACTGTGATCGCGCAACGGAATAAAATTCTGCCACTGCAGTTCCGATGTATCCTGGAACTCATCAAAAAAATAATGCTGAAACTGTGAACCTACCTTTTCATAAATAAATGCTGAAGGCTCATTCTTAAGATTTTCATTGATCAGAATATTGAATTTTGAAAGCAGAACAAGATCATTTTCTTCCTCAATTTTCTTTAATTCATCCTGGATGTCTTTATTCACTTTCAACGGAAGAAGCGCAGACAGGATCTTTTCCTTCTTTTGAGTTTCAATGTATAGAAGAATCAGCTGCATTCTGTTATCAATAAGCTGGTCGAGAATCTCAAAAATCTCAGGTTCCTTGTTTTTGGATTTTGAAGAAGCTCCTTTTCTGTAATTATTGACTACAGATTCTTCCTGCGTTGTAGGAAATGGAAATCCCGGTCTTTTCTGATTGTAAAAATCCTGAACCTTAGTGAAGAATCCTCCGATCCCGTTTTTCCCCTGTGCAAAATCTTCGATATCAATATTTCTGGACCGGAACAGCTCAACAGATTGAGCAGCAAGTTCAGCAGACCGTTTCTTATTCTGTACGATTTCCTTTCTTAGCGTATTTTTTATATTCTCGTAATTCGTGTCATCAAAGCTCTTATTGCTTTTCAGGTGTTCATAGTGAATGTCTTTTACAAACTCCTTCGCAGAATCATAAAGATTCTTGTTAAGATTGATTCTTTCATTGTTTTCCAGGCTGTAATCCACATAATCCATGAATGAATTGGAGATGCTTTCATTTTCACCGATCTGGTCAAGCATTTTGTCCACAGCTTCGATCAGATAAGGCTCAGCCTCAATTTCAAGATTAAAATTTTTTGCCAGGCCCAGTTCATATGAAAAACTTCTTACCAGCCTTGAATTAAAGCGGTCAATTGTTCCGATATTCAGTGTTGAATAATTGTGAAGTACATAATCCAGCAATTTTTTGGAACGGCTGTGAAGCTCGTCGATCGTAATTTTCAAACCATCAGCCTCAAATGCTTTCTGAATGTTTTTCAGATCACCGTTTTCGGCAAAATTGTCCGCAGAAAAATTTCCAAGCCACGATAAAATTCTCTCCTTCATCTCATTGGCCGCTTTGTTGGTGAACGTAAGTGCGAGAATATTCCGGATCGACTGCTGCTGATTGGGATAGCGGAGACAGATCATCAAAAGCCTCTGGACCAGGGCATATGTTTTCCCCGATCCGGCCGAAGCATTGATCACTGTATAAGAATTTTGCATTGCTGAATTTAGAATTGAGACTGCAAGTTAGCTAATTTTTAAGTGAAATTTTAACAATTCAGAGCGGTGATTTAACAGTTTAGCGGGTAAAAATCAAAAAGAAATCCTAAAACACGTTAACTGTGGTTAAACTTACCATATAATTTAAAAATAATTATAGATTTGCTCTATAAAAAACTGTCCGTGAAACTTAAACTACTCTTTTTTCTTACTACTCTTTTTTTCGTTAATGCCAATGCTCAGAATTATATTTTTGGAAAAGTAACTGCTGAAGATAATTCGGAAATTCCCGATGTTACTGTAATTAATATCAGAACGGATGAAAGAGCCATTACCAACCGGGATGGACACTTCATGGTTTCCGGAAGGGTAGGCGATGAGCTTCGTTTTGTGAAATCAGGTTACGAGCGTCTTGTGAAGAAAGTCTCCAAAGAAAATATCGAATCTTCTGTTAGCATTACTTTAGAAAGAGCTACCATACTGATCCCTGAAGTAGAGGTTAAGCAGGGAATGACCGGTGATCTTAAGATTGATTCAAAAAATATGAGCAGGTCTAAAAAGGTTGAAAAACTGGTAAAAGATATTGACCAGTATATTGCACAGAAATCGGATCCAAGAATACTGGCCGCAAAAGCCGGAGAATTTGTACAACCGAAAGGAGAAGGGTTTTCTATTGGAAGAATAAAAGATAAATGGGATGATATCGATCTGGCCGGCTATCTGAAAACGGCTCTCGGTGAGGAATATTTCACAGATTTAAAAATTGAAAAATCTCAGGTGGATCATTTTATCAGCTATGTTCTGGCAGGTGGTTTTGAAAGAAAAAGTATCCTGAAATACGGTTTCTGTAGTGATGCTGATCTCTATAGGTTTCAAAGGTTTGTCCTGACAAGGGTTTCCTCCTACCGCGCTCCACAGACTCAAAGATAAACGTACATGAGAACTTTTATTAAGCAAGGCCTTTACGCAGTTCCTTTTTTTGCCTCAGCCGAAATTTTTTCCCAGCAGCAGATTATCGGAACAGTAACGGATAACAGCAAAAGAAATATAAACCCTGTTTTAATCATCAATGTTTCCAACAGGAAAAGCACATTAAGTGATGCTTCAGGGAATTTTACCATAGAAGCATCCGAAAATGATGAACTTCGGTTTGTAAAAGAAGGATATTACCGTTTCGACAAAAAGATGAGGAAGGAAGATTTTGCATCTCCTTTAATAATAGGTCTTGACAAAAATGAAATAGAGATTCCTGAAGTAAGAATCACCTTTGGGCCCACAGGAAACCTGGAAAGAGACAGTAAGAAGCTTAACGAGTCCGGAAAAGTGGTTTCTTTAAAATCAGATCTGGACGAATATATGAAAAGCCCTCTGAATGAGGCTTTACCGAATAATACAGTTTCCAAAACCTTTACAGGTCATGATTACGGTGCCGGGCAAGTAAGTATTCTGGACGTTTTAGATGCCGCTGTGGGACTGTTCAAAAAAGCAACAGAACTGAAAATTACCAAAGCCGATTATACGGAAACACAGAATTTTTTTAAAAGAGTAAAGGAAGAAATTAACCTTCAGTTTCTCAGAAAATACGGTATGGACGAAGAGCAGATAGACCATTTTTTAATCTATGCCAATGATACCCGTATGATGGCGAAAAAATTCAGGAAAAACTTTAAGGTCGGTATTGTAGAATTTGAATTAAAGGTAGCCTTTGCACAATACAGGAAAACCCATAAACTGGATAATATTTAATCTTAAACGAATAAGAGCATGAACTTTGCAGGAGGAAATATAGGGATTAAAGACTGGAAAAAAGTTTCATTTCTTCTGGTTTTTGTGTTTCATAATTTTTTCTCACAACAGACAGTCACAGGCCGTATTACCGATGATGATGGCGAAAACCTCAGTTCGGTGATTGTCATCAACATGTCCAGCGATCAAAAAGTGTATTCCAATTCCATGGGGCTGTTCTCTATCGATGCGGCTCCGAATGATGAACTGAGATTTGTAAAAGCCGATTTCAGAAGAGTTTCTGCCACAGTTCCTTCCAATGGATTCAGTTCCCAGCTTTTGGTTGTTCTGATTCCGATCCCCAAAGAAATTGAAGAGGTAAAAGTGGTTAAAAAACCAACCGGAGACCTTGAAACGGATTCCAGGCTGGCTTCAAAAGCAGATAAAGGTGAAATGGTCCGGCAGGCAGTAGGTTTGCCCCAACCCGTTGGAAAAATGAGGGAAAAACCGGCAGAAGTGAAGCAGGTGCTTCTTCCGATACTTTTAGGGAGCCTTGATGTACAGGGAACTTATGATCTTATAAGCGGAAAAGCAAGGCGTCAGAAAAGGCAGTACAGATACGATGATCTGCAGGAACATATTGCATGGGTACGAAACAGGGTAGATAATGAATACTTTACAGCAGCAGGAATTCCCGAAGAAAGGATTTCAGAATTTATACAGTATTCCTTTGAAGTTAAACCACAGGTAAGAACCTATGTGAAAGCAAAAAATCTTTCCGGCGTACTGTTGAGAATGGAAGAAACCATGCCGGCTTATGTTGAACGATTAAAGAAAAATAAAACCCCGGAATAAATGTTAAAGAATTCTTAAAATTCGGAACAGAAATTGATAGAGTCTTACCAGATCAAATTAAATCCCAATTTCTATGAATAAAAATATTATTGCGGTAGCAGTCGGAGCACTTGGATTTGTCCTTGGGCTTGTCTTTTTAGGAAATGCTATTAAAAACAGGAATAAATCTGAAAACACCATTTCCGTAACCGGACTGGGCACCAAACAGTTTACTTCCGACCTGATCACCTGGTCCGGGAGCTTTTCCAAAAATAATTTCGATCTGAAAGCAGCTTATGATGAGCTGGCCATAGACAGAAAGGTAATCAATGATTATCTTGTTTCAAAGGGGATCAAACAGAGCGAGATCGTATTTTCCTCGGTAGATATTCAGAAACAGTTCAGAAACTACAGCGATTCTAACGGAAATTCTGTGCAGGGTGAATTTTCAGGTTATAATCTGACCCAAAAAGTATCCATTGAAAGTAAAGAAGTTGTAAAAATTGAAAATCTTTCCAGAAATATTACAGAGATTATCAACCGTGGTATTGAGTTTACTTCTTCCTCACCATCTTATTTTTACACTAAACTGGCAACGGTAAAACAGGAAATGATCGCCAGCGCAACCAAGGATGCTAAAGAAAGAGCGGAGAAAATTGCGGAAAATTCAGGAAGCAGCCTGGGAAATCTTAAAAAGGCAACGATGGGGGTTATTCAGATCACAGAACCCAACTCTAATGAAGACTATTCTTACGGCGGGACA
This sequence comes from Chryseobacterium luteum, assembly GCF_000737785.1. Lineage (GTDB taxonomy): Bacteria > Bacteroidota > Bacteroidia > Flavobacteriales > Weeksellaceae > Chryseobacterium > Chryseobacterium luteum. The sequence goes on from NZ_JPRO01000003.1 coordinate 250,610, forward strand.
TTCAATACTTCTTCCAAAGAAAAAGAAGCCAATATTACCATAAAACTGGAATACGAAGTCAACTAAGATTATTCATCTGTGAAATCAGCGGGAATAAAATAGAAAAAATAAACCGCCGGAAATTTTCCGGCGGTTTTTATATTTAATGATATACTACATCATAAATTTCGTCTTTTACACGCTTCAGATCTTCAGGAATATAATTGGCCAGCAGCCAAAGGTCAAGAGGCTTTTTCCCTTCACCATAGCTTGGCTGTATATACATTTCGTCGATCAGGGTAAATCCGTTTTTCTGATAAAAAGAATAGCGTCTTTTCGCATCGTCACCCAAATGACCGGGTTCTATTTCCAGAATGATTCTGGGATGGTTTTTAAACAGGTATCCGGTGATATGTGACCCCAGTTTCTGGCTTCTGAATGCCTCAAAAACTTCAAAATGCTCTACAAAAACATAAGAACTCAGTTCCCAGATGATAAGATATCCGATGGAATGAGCCTCATGGAGCACAGAGATTACTTTCACCTGAGGATTTGAAAATAAAGCGGTAAATTGTTTCCAGTCTCTCCTTTCATCTTCAGGAAAAGTACAGGAATATGAAGCATAGATTTCCTGGATTCTATAATCTTCGGCAGTAGCGATCGGTAAAAATTCCATAATTATAAATCAAAAACACTGGGCCTTCTGGTAATAAAAATATCTTTGATCCAGAGGGTGAACGCCAGTCCCAGATAGATCAGAAAGAAAAAACCGGCGGTTGCAAAAGTAGAATAGATAAAGAATATTCTCAATTTGGATACAGGAATTCCCAGCTTAGCGCCCATTCTTGTAAGAACACCAAACCATTCTCTTTCCATTTTGTGGCGGATATTATCAAACATCTGAAGATTCTTTTAAAAGTTTAAATCCAATACTGCAATTTAAGCAATTTTTTTCTTCACACGATGTTTTATGATGATAAATCAGGCTCTGGCTTTCCAAGGCATTCTTAACTTTCAGTCCAAGTTTCTTCCATCCGGAGGTTATGGAATTTTTTTCTGCCGTAATATTTTTGTACAGTTCCAGTATTTCATCCGCAGTTTCCTCGTTGTGGTATTTGTGATAAGTATATTTTAAAGGAAGTACGGTATTCAAAATCACCAGTTCAATAAAATCCCTGCTCAGCATTTTAGGATGAAATTTTGAAAGGGTTCCGAAATTAAAATGAAAATCCCAATATTCCGAAGCTTTTACCGGCGCAAAAACTTCGTACAGCTCATCTATATGATCAGCTTTAATAATCTTTGAAAACAGATTCTGATGTCTGTAATAAAGATCTGCCAGCTGGGAAAGACGGATCGTAGGAAAGTTGGGTGGCCGCAGTCTTAAAAACTTAGGATGAAAGGTCAGATCAGGGATACTGAATTTTTTTCTGAGGAATTCAAATTCCTTTTTCCACATCATCATCTTCCCGTCTTTTGGCTCGTCAAGCCACCCCGATATGCCAAACAGCAGAGCTTCCAGCTGTGATTCATTCTGGCGGATCCTGTTAATGACTGTGAAATCTATGGATTCCGCGATCTGTCTGAATAAGTGGGCGTTTACTTTTAATCCGAAAGAGTAGGCCAGGCTGTGAAAAAGAACCGCTTCAAAATTGTTCTTGTATCTCTCTAAGTTTTTTTCCAGTTCCTGAGACTTTTCTTCCAGCTTTTTAAGGACATTGCCTTCGTGGAAATTAAGAGGGATTTTAATGGGATCAAAAATGTTTTCACAGGGAATAAATTGAGTTCCATTGATCATTTTTTCGTATTTCCAAAGGATATCCTGATCAATATGGTCTTTCAGTTCCAGAGTGGGAACATTTTTAGAGATGAGGTCGTCAATCTCTGCATCATTCTGATAAACGACGTGAAGGATAATGTTTTGGTAATTGGGATCCTGGGAATGGTTATGGAAAATCCAGTCGGAAGCACGGATGTGGAGCTCAATGTTTCCGGCAATAACCAGATCTTTTGTTTTGATTTTTGCATCAAGGAAATCCGGCCCTGCGTCCGTATTCCACTTTCCAAAGCTGATGATCTCAACGGAATGCCCTTCAATATCCTTGAAGTCGAAATGTTTGAAAACCTTATAGTTCCAAAGATATTGAAGTAGTTTTTCCGTCATAGTGACGATAAATATAATAGAAATATTATACTTTCGCCGGCTCTTTCCTGAAATTTTCTATAGTCGTTCTATACATTTCCTCATATATAGGAAGAATGTTTTTCAAATCGAATTTTATAGCTTGTTCTTTCGCATTTTTTTTCATTTTGGCTAAAAGTTCATCATTGCTTAGCAGCTTGATGGTGTAATTGCTCATCGCCTCCACATTTCCGATTTCAGCTAAGAATCCTGTTTCTCCCTGGATATTCACCTCAGGGATTCCGCCTGCATTGGAGCTGATCACGGGAGTATAGGCGGCCATAGCCTCAAGAGCTGCCAGACCGAAACTTTCCTGCTCAGATGGAAGTAAAAACACATCAGACAGCTGCAGAATCTTATACAGGTCATTCACTTTTCCTAATAAACGGATCTTTGAAATAAGCTCAGGGTTTTCCTCCAGAAACTGGTTCACCTTTTCCATATCCGGCCCTTCACCTATAATGATCAGTTTAGATTTTACCTTTTTTTCAACACTCTTGAAGATCTGCAGGACTTCATCAACACGTTTTACAGGGCGTAGATTGGAAACATGGATCAGAATTTTCTCGTCCGGATTCGCAAACTGTGTTCTCTGGCATTCCGTGCAGTCATCGAATTCAGAATTATCAATAAAATTGGTAATCACCTGTATTTCTTTCTTGATATTAAAAAACTGCAGTGTATCTTTTTTAAGACTTTCAGAAACAGAAGTGATGGCATCTGACTGGTTGATCGAAAATTCTACGGCATGCTTGTAACTAGGGTGCTGCCCAACAAGAGTAATATCCGTTCCGTGCAGGGTAGTTACCAATGGGATATCATTATTATCCTCCTTCAGCATCTGTTTGGCTGTAAATGCGGCGTACGCATATGGAATGGCATAATGAGCGTGTAGCAGATCCAGCTTATACAGATTCACCACACGGTAAATCATGGAGCTTAATGCAATATCATAAGGCTGATACTGGAAAAGCGGGTAGGTCTGCACATTCACCCTGTGAAAGAAAATATTCGGGTTGGTAATGTCCAGTCTTGCAGGAAGTGCAGAACTTATAAAATGTACTTCATAGCCTTTATTGGCCAGTGACATGCCCAGTTCTGTTGCTACGATTCCGCTTCCGCCGTATGTTGGATAGCAAAGTATGCCTATTTTCATTAGATTATTGTTGTTTTGATGTTGTAGAAACTGTTGTATTCATATTCGGTGCAGAAACAGGAGTGTAATCGATTCCCATGCCTGCTTTCAGCTGATCATTGACCAGAACCGGCAGTCTGCCCCATATTTTTGTTTTCCCGTTCATAGCGTTGGCTGCGGCGGTCATTGAATCATCATTGTTTTCATAAGAGACAAGAACTGTAGATACTTTTGAAATATCAATGTCTTTTAAAGCATAAGCGCTTCCGAAAACATTTAAGATAACATTTTGGTTTTTGGTAAGATCAGCAAGCACTTTCCTGGATTCTGCCGAAATTTTATAAGGTTTATATGCTGTTGAATTATCCTTGTGGAATCCTGCAATTACGGTAGAACCCGGAGGAATTGTATTAATTTCGTTTGCTTTTTTGATCATGACATTAGATCCCAGCTGACTGGCGAAAGTCTGATAGGGAGCTTCTTCCAGAGGAACGTAATACACCTGTTTCCCGTTGACAGGAAGCAGTTTTCGATCATCTTTCAGCAGGGTCAGTGCATTGGCATAAAGATTTTGCGCCAATGTTTTGTGAGAATCATTATTCAGATCACTGTTGATGTTTTCAGGATTTTTCGGACTGTATTTATCAAGTCCGAGGAAGTATTTTGTCAGTAAAATTTTCTTTACACTTTCTTCCACCCTTGATTGTGGGATTTCTCCGTTTTCAATGGCTTTCTGGATTAATTTTTTCCCTTCCGACACTCCCTGTGAGAAAAGCATAATGTCATTTCCTGCTTTAAAAGCAAGTGCATCCAGTTCGCCCGGCTTATATTTATTGGCTACGGCACCCATGTTCAGGGCATCTGTGATGATCAGGCCTTTATATCCCAGTTTATCTTTCAATAAACCTGTAATGATGTTTTTAGAAACCGAAGCAGGAATTCCTTTCCCTGATTCAAGGCTCGGAACATATAAGTGAGCGACCATCACACCACCGATTCCTTTATCCATTAAAGCTTTAAAAGGAGCCAGCTCAACGGTGTTTAATCTTTCTAAAGTATGTGAAACCACAGGCAGATCCAGATGCGAGTCCGTACTGGTATCGCCATGCCCCGGAAAATGTTTGATGGCAGCAAGAATAGTATTGTCCTGAAGACCGTTAGAATAAGACAAAGCAGAACTGATCACATTATCAACCTCTGAACCGAAGCTTCTGTTTCCGATAATAGGATTATTGGGATTGGTATTCACATCGACAACCGGTGCAAAATCCCAGTTGATTCCCATTCTGTGGCAGTCTTCCGCTATTTTGGCGGACATCTGGCAGATGAGGCTTTTATCCTGTATGGCTCCGAGGGTCATGGCCCAGGGAAATTTATGTGCCGTAGCAATTCTTTGGAATACACCCCATTCTGCATCCATCCCGATCATCATCGGAACCCTTGATTTCTGCTGGAACTCGTTGACCAGATTGATCTCTCTGGCAGCATCATCCTGCATTAAGATCAGTCCTCCGATCTTATCATTCACCACAATATTTCTGATCTGGTTAATATAGTCTTCTCCTTTATTCGTATAAAGTGCTACAATAAACAGCTGACCCAGTTTTTCATCCTGAGAAAGTGATCTGTAGGTTTTGTTTACCCAATGATGAGCTTTTTTAAGATCTTCGTTGGAAATGTTTTTGGGCTGGTACTGGGCTCTGGCAGTAAAGCTTATTAATGAAAAAATAAAGAGGGAACTATATAGCAATTTCTTCATGATCTTTTGAATAAGAACAAAAATACAATTAAAAAAATGATGAAAACAAAGTTTTTGCAACTTTTGGTATATGATTTGAATACGCTTTATAAATAATAACTAAACTTTTCTAAAAATGAAAAAAATACTTCTCTTTTTATTCCTGGGTACTGTAGGTTTTACTGCCTATAGCTGCGACAATGATGATGATACTCCTGTTCAGGCAGTAGATTACGATACTATAAGTCAGGCATTTGATGTAGTGCCTAACTTTACTAGGGTTAATGATAATCTTTATAGATTCAGCGATGATTTTCAGCAAGCGTTAGTACAATCTGATATGGTGCTTATTTATATGCAGATTGGAACTGATGGAGATGCTCCTATCTGGAAACTTCTTCCATATACTTATTATGTTGGTAACGCCAATAATGATGCTGTAGATTATCTTTATGAATTCAGTAAATATGGGGCTACAATTAATATTAATTCAACTTCTACATTCAGTTTGACGGCTAATGCATCCTATTACCAGAATAAAAAATTCAGAGTGGTGATTATTCCGGCAAATACCACAGGTACAGGTGGAGCAAAAACTGCTAAAAATGCAGTAGATTACAATGATTACAATAGTGTGATTAAATATTACAATATTGACGAATCTAAGATTAGAGTTAAGAATTAATCAAGAATATCTTTTCAGTTTTTATAATTATTAAAAAAGCTCCGGGAGAAATCCCGGAGCTTTTATTGTATTTAACCCGGAGTTGGGGATTAGCCATTTTTTAATGCTGTCATGAAGTTGTAAGCCGGAAGGGTTGAAATTATTAAAGCCGAAAGCATGTCTGTAGGACAGTTTATTACTTTAATACACTACGTCCGTGGAAAGTGTTGAGGAGCTAATCGTTGTCAAGGTTTTAAACCTTGACAACGATACCAAAGGTAACTTCCTGAGTTATTCTTCCAGCTATTAACCGAGAATTAAATTTATAAAATAGAGGAATTTGTAATAAAATTAAAGCTTCAGAAATTTCTGAAGCTTTAGTTATATTTAATTATCGTTGTCATCCAGCAGATGACCGAAGAAATCTTTTTTAGTTTTCAGATAGCCTCTACTCATCTCATTGGCCGGGATCTGTAAAGGAATCCTGGAGTTAAGGTGAATATTGCTATTGACAACATATTTTACCTTTTCCGGATTATTGGTTAAAAGGTTAATATCTTTTACATCCAGTAAATTCAGGATGTCGATAGCGACTCCAAAATTTCTGTCATCAGCAGGAAGTCCCAGTTCCAGATTGGCCTGTACCGTGTCCAGACCTTTTTCCTGAAGCGAATAGGCTTTCAGCTTATTGATGATCCCAATATTTCTTCCTTCCTGACGGAGATACACAATAATGCCTCCGTTTTCGTGGGTATATTTCATTGCGGCATCCAATTGCTGGCCGCATTCACATTTTTTTGAATGGAAAACTTCTCCTGTAATGCATTCGGAATGGAAACGTACGTTCACCGGTTTTGAAAAATCTGTATTTTCTGCTACGATGGCCATGTGCGGCATCCAGTCGTTTTCGTTTTCGGAGAAAGCGATCATTCGGAAAGAGCCGTGTTCTGTGGGAACATTGGCCTCTGCCTGAATTTTAATCATTAATAATGGTTGGTTTTTAATTTCCTTTTAAAGAATCTTCGATTACAGAAATATTGGTTTTTAGACGTACCAGGTATCTGTTAAGAACTTCATCATCATCTTTGTCAAGCTGCTGTCTGAGTTTCTGAATTTTCTTATATGATTTTTCGAAGCTTTTAATGGCCCTGCTTTTTCCCGACGAATTGTTGGCATCAATGGCGTATAAATAATTCTGAAGGCTGTATTTCAAGCTTGTCACTTCATCATTCAAACTATTGTTTTTAAACCTTGGAAAAGTAGAAATCAGATTTGAAATTTCAGAAGCGTTCACATTTTCCCTGATATTGATATCAAAGCCTTTTTTTGCCCCTCTGTCGGAATCAGAACCTTTAGTTTCGCTGTAAAAATTATTAGACAACGGGGAAAGGTTAAGCTTCTCCGTTGCGCAGGAAGTTATGATTAATAGTAGTACTCCAAAAAAAAACTGTTTTCTCATTTCTGTTGCCCCTTTTGATAAAGGATCGGGTTAAGACTGTCATCGTTATACATTTTCATTTGTTTGTATACTTTCATCTTAACATTACCGGACTCAATATCAGTAAGCAACTGATCTATAGAAGTTGTAAGGTCCTCTTTCTGAGTAAGCAGTACCTCCAGTTTAGCCTGGCAGCTGGCACGGTGCTCTTCAGAAGCGGATTCCCTATTGGCCTCTAATGACATATGATAAACCTTTAATGCAAGAATTGATAATCTGTCTACAGCCCAAGCGGGTGTTTCTGTATTGATTTTTGCATCAGGTCTGGGAGTTATATTTTCAAACTTTGTAAGAAACCAGCTGTCGATAAATTCTACCAGATCTGTTCTTTTCTGGTTGGATGCATCTATTGTTCTCTTCAGTTGAAGAGCTTCAGCGGGATCAATATTTTCATCTCTAATAATATCTTCCAAATGCCATTGAACGGTATCAATCCAGTTCTTTGCATACAAAATCCGTTCCAAACTGTCTTTTTCAAACGGGTTATTAATTAGAGCGTTAACGTCATCGGACACGTGATAATCTTCAATAGACTGATTGAAGACTTTCCATGCAGTCTCAGTAAAATTCATTATGCTGAGGAATTTTAGTTGCTGGTAGTATTATTATTGTTGGTAGAAGAGGTTTTGTTTTCAGAACCTGGTTTGTCTTCTTCCTTCACCGCATCTTTAAATTCTTTGATTCCCGAACCAACTCCTCTCATTAATTCCGGAATTTTCTTTCCTCCGAACAGCAATACCAAAAGTATAGCTACGATAAGGATGTGCTGCCAAGATAAGGCAAGTATTGTTAGTGTATTCATCTCTTAAGATTTTTGCAAAGTTAAGCTTTTTTTAATATGAAATCCAACCTAATGGGTCAACTGGTGTATTTCCGTTCCATACCTGGAAATCAAGGGTATAGGAACCATCGAAATCCTGCGCTATAGTACCTACGGGAGTGCCGGAAGAAACCTGCTGTCCTTTAGATACACTTACGTTCCCAAGGTTAGAATAGATCGTGAAATAATTTCCGTGTTTTACCATAACGGTTTTTGTTCCGTCACTGTTTGCCAATACAGAAGAGACTGTTCCCGGATATACGGATTTGGCGCGCGTTCCTGATGGCACGGATATTTTAATACCTGTATTTTCCTCTACAATATTTTTGAAAACCGGGTGTGGCTGTCTTCCGAACCTGTGGGTTACCTGTCCGGCTCTGTCTGCGGGATAGCCAAGTTTTCCTCTGCTGTCTGCAAAACTGCTGCCGATAGATGTGGTTACCCCATAGCTGGTCATTGCTTTGGTTTCAGCGGCTTTTTTCTCTTCTTCTTTTTTCTTGCTCAGTGCGGCTTCTGCTGCTCTGGCGGCAATAAGTTTGTCGGTAGCTTCTTTTGCCCTGATATTAGCTTCGTCGGATGCTTTTTTCGCAGCTACTCTTCTGGCTTCGTCTTTTGCACTGGCTTCTGTTCTTGCTGCCTCTTCATTACGTTTTTTCTCTTCTTCAGCTCTTTTTGCGGCAAGATCAGAGGCTTTTTTGGCTTCAATTTCTGCCAGTTTTCTTTCTCTTTCCAGGGCTTCGGTCCTTGCTTTTGCTTCGGCTTCAATTCTTGCCTTTTCTCTTTCTGCAATGAGTTTGGCCATTCGGATTTTTTCTGCCTCTGCTTTTCTTCTGGCTTCTTCTTCTGCTTTTGCTATTCTGATCTCTTCTGCGATAATGGCTCTGATCTGTCCCTCTAAAGCTTTAGACTGAACCTGCTTCTGCTTAAGCTCTACCGTAAGCTTAGATTCGTTTTTCTTGAAATCTGCCAGCAGCTGCTCTTTTTGCGCTCTTTCTGCAGCGATGGTGGCCAGATCTTTCTGCTGGTTGGAAAGAATGTTTTCCTTTTCTCTTGCAGAATTCTGTTTCTGGGCGATTGATTTTTTGATCTGGGCAGCTGCATCACTTATTTCTGCAGCTTTTTTATCCTGATAGTCGGCGTACTGTTTCAGATACTGTACCCTTCTTATAGCTTCTCCTAAATTTTTGGATGAAAGAATGAAGGTTACTTTGTTCTGTACCCCTTTGTTTTTGTAAGCATTGATGAGAACTTCAGCATAATTCTTTCTGAGAACTGCCAGTTCTTTGTTCTGGCGGTTGATTTCCAGCTGACGCAGATAGATCTCGTCTTCAATGAATCTTTTTTCTTTCTGAGTATTGGTATACACCTTTTCCCTTAATGTCAGTTTTTTATTGACATTATTAAGATAGGCTACTGAAAGTTTAGATTCGTTTCTGGTTTTAGCCAGATCTGTATTGATCTGTACAATTTGTTTTTTAAGATCGGCATTCTGTTTCTGAAGCTGTTCCTTATTCTGCTGTCCCTGATGCAGGCCAAACAGTAGAATACCTATTAAAAAGCTAAATTTTTTAATCATTTAATCTCAATTTTCTTATAACTGGATGGTACAGAATAAGGTGTTTCCATCCTCGAAAAGTCAAATTTCGTGTTTTCCAGTAAAATTTGGCTAGATTTTGAGCCTTTTATAATTATTTTAACATTTTTTGGAAGGCGGATTCCATTGTATTCATCCCAATTGCTGTAAGAGATTTCCAGTTCATCAGGAGATAAAACATCCTTTAAGTTGACACTGAGCAGATCATAATTGGTATCATAGTTGAGGACAATTTTGTATTCCCTGGTTTTCTGATCTGTAACAATTTTCTGGTTGTTATTGGAAACCATTTTAAAGCCCTGTGCATTTTTGGTCAGGGTAAACTGGGAATCGCTGATCTTTACAAAAGTTCTGCCCATCAGTATTTTTTCCAGCGATTTGTAATCAATGAAATTGACATTAAGTAAATTATTTAAATAGTCAAAGTCTGAATCGATATAGGTCTTGCTGGTTTTGTCCTGTCCCTTGATCCCTTCAGGGGTTGCTATACCTTTGGCCACTCCAATAAAGAATGCCTGAAGATTCATCCACACTTTCGTATTATTCTCAATATAAATTGTAGCATCAAGAGTGGGGATAAAGCTTCCGGTTTCCACATTTACTTTACTGCTAATCTTGATCTGGTCAAATTTTGGAGGAATAAGGACATGCTCATAGAAGGTAAGCTTATCTCTCACCGGCTCATTGGCATCTTTGGGATTTCTGCTGTCTTCTGCTATGACGGTACTATCCTTGCTGCTGCCATTATTTTTAGCTGCATTTCTTGTTTTACAGGATGATAAGGTAAGAAATAGGAGAAGTATCGGGATCCAGTTTTTCATGTATTTTGTCTTTCGGTTAAAAAAAATACGCTGCAATATTAACGCCAAACCACACAACAAATGTTATGTGGTCTGAATGTATCTTATTTTATATTAATTATTTCTGATCTTATCTAGATAAAAAATCTAAAACGGAGTAGTCCCCTAAAGAAATCTCTCTGGAAACGCCAAAGTACTGTGCGGAATTTCCGATCATAGAATTGGACAGATTTCCGTGATTGATCTTTGTGTTTTCCTGGATCAGGGAATTTTCAATATTGGAATTAACAATAACGGTATTGTTTCCCAATGAAACTCCGGGACCTACTTTAGAATTGGAAATCCTTACATTTTCACCGATGAAGCACGGCTGGATGACCAATGAATTTTCAATAACCGCTGATGCCGGATAATTAAGCATCGCTTCTCTTTCGTACTCAAGGATCTTGCTGTTGGTTTCTACGGTCGCATTTTTGTTTCCGCAGTCCATCCAGTCATTCACTTTTCCTAAAGTAAATTTTGCTCCTTTTGCCCTAAGGTTTTCCAATGCTGTAGTCAGCTGGTATTCGCCACCGTTTTTTATATTATTATCCATAATATAGTTGATCTCGTTCATCAGCTTTTCAGCACTGTTGAAGTAATAAATACCGATGATGGCAAGATCTGAAACGAAAGTCTGAGGTTTTTCAACGAAATCTGTAATGAATCCGTAGTTGTCTAGTCTTACCACTCCGAAAGCGGACGGGTCTTCTACACTTTTTACCCAGATTACACCATCTGAGTTTTTATCTAAAACAAAATCTGCACGGAATAATGTATCTGCAAAAGCGATCACTACATCTCCCTGCATTGAATCTTGTGCACATTTAATGGCATGAGCTGTTCCAAGAGGGTCATTCTGATAATATATACTTCCTTTTGCTCCCAGTTTTTCGGCTATCTGAAGTAAAGATTTTTCAATCTCCGGTCCGAAATCCCCAATGATAAATGCTACTTCTTCAATTTTTTCACCTGCCACTTTAGCAATATCTTCTACGAGCCTCTGTACGATAGGTTTTCCTGCAATCGGGATAAGAGGTTTTGGAACTGTCAGGGTATGTGGACGTAATCTGGAACCGCGTCCAGCCATAGGAACAATTATTTTCATAGAGTATATGACAATGTTTATTTATTATTTATTTTGATCAGGTTAAAGGTAATAATTAAAATCATTGCTGATCATAATATTTAACATTTTTATAAACCTGTGTTTAATTTTTTAGAAAAGAAATGAATAGTATCAAATTAGAGGCCATAATCAGTTTTTTCTGATTCTTGACAATAGCATGTTTTTCTCCGAATATATCAAAACTCCTGCATAAATGAGGAATAAAAGGTTTCCGATCCAGAAATTGTAATTGAAAAAATAGACAATAATAAAACTGAATACCATCAGCAGTCCTAAGAATAAAGTCATTTTTTTTATACGGTAAGGAATAGGATAGTATTTCTGCCCTAATAAATAGGATGTGATCATCATGATAAAGTACGCAATAAAGGTTACCCAGGCAGAAACCATAAACCCGTATTTGGTAAGAAATAATAAATTCAGGATGATGGTGATTGCTGCTCCCAGCCAGGAAATCACCGTTCCCACTTTAGTTCTGTCCGTTACTTTATACCATGTGGAAAAGTTATAGTAAATTCCGAAACAGAGATTGGCAATAACGATGATCGGTATAATGTCAATGGCCGTCCAGTAACTGCTGTTAGGAATCAGTATCTGCTTTAGCCAGGAAATATTGGCGATAATTCCCATAGCAACCGTAGAGGCAAAGAACGTAAAGTATTCCGTCACTTTAGCATAGGTGTTTTTAGCATTATTGTTATTCATTTGCTTAAAAAAGAACGGTTCAATTCCCATTCTGTAAGCGGTCACAAATAAGGTCATCAAAACGGCCAGTTTGTAGCATCCGCCGTAGGCTCCGGCATCTTCATTCGGGATATTGTAGATCTGTATGGCTTTGTCAAAATTTTCATTAACCATGAAAGCCATTCCGGCAATCATTACCGGCCAGGAATATTTGATCATGTTTTTAAAAAGACTGGCAGAAAACTGAAACCTTACCTTGAAAGTAACAGGCAGGAGCAGCAGAAACCCTAAGAAACTTGCAGCGAGATTACTGTAAAAAGGGAATGATACTTTTTCTTTCAATCCGAAATCCTGAGATATGCTGAAGGGAATATATAAGAATAAAGCAACGGTTATAACCGTTTGAAAAAGAGACTGTAAAATCCTTACCAAAGAATATTTTATCGGTTTGTTATTGTATCTGAGCCATGCGAAAGGGATGACGCAGAGGTTATCAAAAAATGCAATCCATGCAAACCACCTTATATATTCAGGATTGGATGAATACCCCAGCTGGTCCGCAATAGGCTGGCTGAAAATTAATACACCTAAAAGGAAAAGCGTAGATAACCCGAACAGGAACCAAAATGAAGTATTGAAGGTTTTCTTTTCGTTCTCTTTATCGGCAGAGAAACGGAAAAATGCAGTCTCAAAGCCGAAAGAAAGCATGATATTCACAAAAGAAATTAACGCATACAGGTTTGAGAATATTGCAAAGTCTTTATTATCAATCTGATTAATATATAAAGGATTTAGGATAAATAGAATAACCCTCGGCATAATCGCTCCAATTCCATATATAATAGTCTCGTTCAGAAGTTTTTTCAATGGGTGAAATTTTTATGCAAATGTAAATATTTAGAAATTGATTTATAATCGACAACATTAAAATTCATTCATAAACCTTAATTTTGTTTTTTGTAGATACTAGATATTAGAAGTTAGAAATTAGTGATTGTAGTGTGCACTTAAAATTTTCTGACTTAAAATTTCTGACATCTAGCTTCTAATAGTCTAACCTTTAATTTCTATAAAAGTAAAAATGAAGACCCTAATCAAAAACGTAAAAATCGTCAACGAAGGAAAGATCGTTGAAGGTGATGTTTTAATTGAAAATGATTTAATTTCTAAAATAGATTCTCAAATTTCTGAAGAAGCAGACCTTATTATCGACGGTTCAGGAAAATATCTTCTGCCAGGTGTAATAGATGACCAGGTACATTTCAGGGATCCGGGACTAACACATAAAGGAGATATTGAAACCGAGTCCAGAGCTGCCATCGCAGGTGGAGTAACAAGTTTTATCGATCAGCCGAACACGGTTCCTAATGCAGTTACCCAGGAACTACTGGCCGACAAATACGAAATTGGCTCTCAAAAAGCATACGCCAACTATGGTTTTATGATGGGAGGAACCAATGATAATCTTGAGGAAGTTTTAAAGACAGATCCGAGAAATGTTCCGGGAATTAAGTTATTCCTGGGATCTTCTACAGGAAATATGCTGGTAGATAATCCCGAAACACTTGAAAATATTTTCAGCAGCACAAAAATGCTGATTGCTGTTCACTGTGAAGATGAAGCAACAATCAAGGCCAATACCCAGAAATATCTCGATGAATACGGTGAAGATATTCCCGTAAAATTCCACCATTTGATCAGAAGTGAAGAAGCCTGTTATAAATCTTCTTCCAAAGCCATTGAATTAGCTAAGAAGACGGGAGCCAGACTTCACGTTTTCCACCTTTCAACAGCTAAGGAGATGGAACTTTTCAGAAATGATATTCCTTTAAAAGATAAAAAAATTACGGCTGAAGTATGCGTTCATCATTTGACATTTACCAATGAAGATTATGAAACCAAAGGCTCCCTGATCAAATGGAATCCTGCTGTAAAAGCGCAGAAAGACAAAGATGCACTTTGGGAAGCTCTTCTGGACGACAGAATTGATGTGATTGCAACAGATCACGCGCCTCATACTGCCGAAGAAAAACAGAACGTCTACACAAAATGTCCTTCCGGAGCGCCTTTGGTACAACATTCTTTGGTTGTGATGCTTGAAAATTATATCAACGGAAAAATTTCTTTAGAAAAAATAGTTGAAAAAATGTCTCACAATCCTGCTATTCTTTTCAGAGTGGAGAAAAGAGGTTTTGTGAGGGAAGGGTATAAAGCAGATTTGGTTTTGGTTGATTTAAATGAAAACTGGACAGTTGCCAAAGAAAATATCCTTTACAAATGCGGCTGGAGCCCGCTGGAGGGAACGAATTTCCATTCTAAAGTAACCCAGACTTTTGTGAATGGGCATCTGGTTTACGACAACGGAAAAATTAGTGAAACAAAATTCGGAGAGCGATTGCTTTTCGAAGTTCAGGAATAAATTAAAAAGACTGCGATTTGCAGTCTTTTTTGTTTCTCGCAGATAAAGCAGATAAAGCAGATTTTTTTGTAATTCATCTGCCAGATTTGCTTCATCAACGAGAGATTATTTTCTAATAAATTTAAATATTAATCAATCACGATACTTTCAATTCCTTTTTCTAAAGCGTTTTCCATAATTCCCGGAATCGAAAGGCCTTCTGCACGAAAAACACTGACATCTGTAACGCCGTAGAACCCAAAAACATTTTTTACATAAGGAACATTGGAATCATAAATCTGATATGGACCTTCCGAGTAAATATTTCCGGACGTGAAAGCGATGTATAATTTTTTGTCATTCAACAAGCCTTTAGGACCATTTTCATCATATTTAAAAGTGTAGCCTGCCCTTGAGGTAAAATCAAAATACGCTCTGAGTGTGGCAGGAACAGAGAAATTGTACATCGGGGAATCGATAACGATAATGTCGGCCTCCTGTAATTCCGAAATTAAGTTTTCAGAATATGCATTGATTGATTGCTGCTCCGTAGAGTGATTTTCTGCGGGAGAGAAAAAAGTATTGATATGTTTTTCTTCTAACAATGGAACGAGGTTTTTTGTCAAGTCACGCTCTTTTACAATACTGTCAGGATATTTTTCCTGAATTTTTTCAATAACAGTATTTCCTAATTTTCTGCTTGCAGATACATCCGTTCTCGGACTTGTAATAATGTGAAGTATACTTTTCATTTTTTTATGATTTAAAATTCTTCAGCAAAATTATGTACATTTGCTTATGAAAAGTTAGTAGTGAACAAAAGGTTAGTAGTAATCTTTTGGTTAGTTAAGATTTATTTTATGGAAAAAAGTATTGAATTAGAAGAACCTATTACCGCTCGCAGATGCTCTGAAAGTCTTTCGTCTGTGGAAGATGCGATTTATGTTATCGGTGGAAAGTGGAAGCTGAAAATTATTATTTCTTTGCAGGAAAATGGCAGCATTCGATTCAATGAGCTTCAGAGAATTGTTGTGGGAATATCTGCAAGAGTGCTTTCAAACGAACTGAAAGATTTAGAATTAAATGGTTTTGTAAAAAGAATTGTACATTCAGAACAAACGCCTGTGGTTGTGGAATATATTTCCACAAATTACAGCAAAACTTTGAAAACAGTTATTATGGCACTTTCCGAGTGGGGAAGAATACACAAAAATAATATCAGAGAGGATGTTTTCGAAAATAAATAAGAAGCTCGCGGATTAAGCAAATTTCGCAGATGAATTACAAAAAAATCTGCCCTATCCGCAAAATCTGCCTGAGAAAATATATCAATTAAAAGACTGCCGAAACTCCAAAGGAGACATCTTCGTTTTCTTTTTGAAAAGCGTACTAAACGATTGCGAATGCTCAAATCCCAATTCATAAGCAATTTCACTTATCGAAAGTTCCGTTGTTGAAAGTTTTTCTTTTGCCTTACTGATCAGTTTTTCATGGATATGTTGCTGCGTATTCTGTCCGGTATGAACTCTCAAAAAATCACTTAAATAATTGGCTGAAAGATTCATCGCTTCTGCAATTTGATGAACTGTTAAAAGACCTTTTTCAGATGATTCCGTGTTAAAATAATCATTTAAATAAGATTCAAATTTCGTTAAAAGCTGATGGCTTCCGCTTTTTCGGGTGATAAACTGTCTTTCATAAAACCGTTTGGAATAATTTAATAACAATTCAATCTGCGACAAAATAATTTCCTGAGTATGATGGTCAATATGCTGACATTCTTTGTCTATTTTATATAGAATTTCGAGCAAATCATTCTCTTCATCTTCAGATAGATGCAAAGCCTCATTCACGGCGTAAGAGAAAAATCCGTAAGACAAAATCGTAGTTGCTAAAGAGTGTTTCAGCAGAAAATCTTCGTGAAAAATCAACAGATAACCCGTATTTTCACAATCCATTGTCTTCAGATCGAGATACTGAACCTGATTGGGCGCTGTAAAGCTTAAAACACCTTTGTCATAATCATAATGTTGCTGTCCGTATTTTATTTTTCCGGTGGCATTCCGTTTCAGCGCAACACAATAATATCTGCTGACAAAACCTTTCCAGACATCATCTTCAATAAAAACACTTTCATGAAGATTGATAACACTTACCAGCGGATGCTTCGGTTCGGGAAGCGACAACAATCTGTGAAAAGCCGAAATAGATTTTATCGTGTTCATAATTTGAGATTCTACATAATAAAAATAGTGATAATTTTTGGAAAGTAATTATGCCACGAATACACGAATAATATGCCGGAAATTATCTCATTGTATTATAAAAAGTACCTAAGAAATTATTCCATTAATAAAATTCATGTATTCGTGTCAAAAAATTAATAATCTAAAGCTCTGTCTGAAATTATCTCTTATCACATTATAAAAAGTGCCTAAGAAATTATTCCAACAATAAAATTCGTGTATTCGTGTCAA
This sequence comes from Chryseobacterium luteum, assembly GCF_000737785.1. Classification (GTDB taxonomy): domain Bacteria; phylum Bacteroidota; class Bacteroidia; order Flavobacteriales; family Weeksellaceae; genus Chryseobacterium; species Chryseobacterium luteum. The sequence continues at coordinate 267,747 of NZ_JPRO01000003.1, forward strand.
AAAATTAATAATCCAAAAGCCCCATACTGAATTCATCATAAGGCTTACCGGTATCCGTTCCCAATGGTACAATACTTTCCAGCTTCTGAAGATCAGCTTCACTTAACATAATTTTACTTGCTTCAATATTTTGTTCAACATATTTTCGGCGTTTTGTCCCTGGAATTGGAACGATTTCTTTGCTGATGATCCATGCTAGAGCCAGTTGAGAAGAAGTAATTTCTTTTTCCTTTGCCAGATTTTCAATCGCTTCCACCAATTCAATATTTTTATGGAAATGCTCCTCCTGAAAACGAGGAATTCCTCTCCGGAAATCATTTTCCGGCAGATCATCAATCGAACGGATTTGCCCGGATAAAAATCCTCTTCCCAAAGGCGAATAAGCCACAAAACCAATTCCCAATTCATTCAAGGTTTGGATCACCCCTTTTTCTTCAACTGTCCTTTCAAACAGAGAAAATTCACTCTGAACTGCCGAAATAGGATGAACTGCATGTGCTCTTTTCACAGTTTCAGAAGAAACTTCAGACAAACCTACATAACCGATTTTTCCTTCTTTCACCAAATCACTCATCGCTCCAACAGTTTCTTCAACAGGCACATTTTTATCCAGGCGATGCATATAATACAAGTCGATATAATCCGTTTTCAGATTTTTGAGGGAACGTTCAACCGATTTTTTTACATAATCTTTAGTCCCGTTGATTTTCCAGGTGATTTGTTCATTATCGTCAATTTCCCAACCGAATTTTGTTGCGATAATATATTGGCTGCGGTTTCCTTCAATAGCTTTTGCAATCAGCTGTTCATTTTTGAAAGGACCGTACAAATCGGCAGTGTCGAGAAAATTTCCACCCAATTCCAAAGAGCGATGAATCGTTGCGATAGCTTCTTTTTCGTCGGCTTTGCCATAAGTATCCGCATCTCCAAAACCGGTCATTCCCATACATCCCAACCCGATATTCGGAATGATTAATCCCTGGCTTCCTAATTTTACCTGATTCAATTTCATATTGTTCAATTTTATTGATACAAAATTCAACAGAAATTAAGAATCGGATGTATGCAAAACCACGATTGTCGTATTCAGATTACGGATGAGTGAATTTTGTTTCTCGCGGATTGATCAGATTTCGCAGATGATTGAGTTTAAAAATCTGCGTTATCTGCAAATCTGCATGAGAAATTATCTAATCTTTGTCATTTCGCAGGAATCTAAAAAACGTAAATAAAGCTATGTTTAGATTTCACGCTTCACTGTATTCCGCTCTGAATGACAGCTTTATGGATTTTATTTGTGAAAATTAGTGAAAAACATTAGTGTAATTTATGTTTAAGGGTTATTTCTTCGCCTTAGAACTCATATAAAAACTCAATTTTCCGCCATTCATAATATCAGAATGCTTCAATGTAAAGTTTTTTATTTCTTTTCCGTTAAGAAGAATTTTTTCAACATAAACACTCTCCGGACTTTGGTTGATCGCTTCAATTTCAAAAGTTTTTCCGTTCTCTAAATTCAAAACCGCATGATCAATAGCCGGACTTCCAATGGCATAATCTTCCGAACCCGGAGCAACAGGATAAAAACCAAGCGAACTCAAAATATACCAGGCGCTCATCTGCCCGGCATCATCGTTTCCGCCCAATCCATCGGGAGTTGCTTTATATTGCATTTCTAAAATTCGCCTGATCTGCGCCTGAGTTTTCCAGGGTTGTCCCGCCCAGTTATAAAAATAGGCGACATGATGCGCCGGTTCGTTTCCGTGAACATATCCACCGATAATTCCTTCTCTTGTTATGTCTTCTGTGTCTGCGAAAAACTCGTCAGGTAAATGCATCGTGAACAACTCATCCAGTTTTGAAGCGAATTTTTTCTTTCCGCCCATTATTTGGATCAATCCGTCAGGATTTTGGGGAACGAAAAAGCTGTAATTCCAGGAATTCCCTTCAATGAAACCCTGCCCGTGGGTGCTCAGCACATCAAAATCTTTTTTGAAGCTTCCGTCTGTTAATCGGGGACGCATGAAGCCTGCTTTTGGATCAAAATTATTTTTCCAGTTTTCAGAACGTTTGATAAACTCACGGTAAACTTCTGTTTCCCCTAAATGTTTTGCCAGTTGGGCAATTGCCCAGTCGTCATACGCATATTCCAGGGTATTGGAAACTGAAGTTCCGTTTTTCTCAGCCGGAATATACCCCATATCAATATAATATCCGATACCTTCATAATCTCTTTTATTTGCTGTGGCAATACAGGCTTTCAATACTTCTTTCGGATCACCGCTGTAATTGCCTTTGATCACCGCATCTGCAACTACACTTACGCTGTGGTAGCCGCTCATGCACCAGTTATCGTTGGCATAATGTGACCATATGGGAAGCATTTTCATGGAGAATTGATTATAGTGAGCCATCATGGATTGGACCATATCATTATTGCGCTTGGGTTGAATGATATTAAAGAAAGGATGAAGAGCTCTATAAGTATCCCAGATAGAAAAAGTCGTATAGTTCGTGAAACCTTCCGCCTTGTGAATATTCTGATCCAAACCTTTATATTCCCCGTTAACATCCATATAGGTTGTAGGACTGATGAAAGTATGGTACATGGCTGTGTAAAAATTGGTCTTTTCTGTTTCGGAACCTTTGATAACAATCTTATTCAGTTCCTTATTCCAGTTTTCCTGAGCCTTTGCTTTTATCTGATCAAAAGACATATTTCCGGTTTCCTTTTCCATATTCTCCAGTGCATTGGCCTGGCTTACCGGAGAAATAGCCAGTTTTACTTCAACGGCTTCATTTTCTTCAGTATCGAAGTCAAAATACATTTTCAGGTTTTTACCTGCTATTTCAGGAAAGTTTTTACTCTGGTCAAATTTTCTCCAGAATCCTTTGTAAATTTGAGGTCCGTCAAAATTTTTCTGCCCGTATGATTTAAAGGGTTTTGAAAATTTCATGGCGAAATAAACTGTTCGGGTTCTTGCCCACCCGTTGGTCTGGCGGTAACCGGTTACTGTTCCGTTATTTTCTACACGTACATAGGTCCAGACATTTTTACCGTCATAATTATAGATTCCTGCAGTCAGGTCTAAAATAATGTGTGCCTGATCAGATTTTGGAAAAGTATACCGGTGGACTCCCGTTCTTGTTGAGGCGGTAAGTTCTGCCAGAAAAAAATATGGTCATCTTCCAGCTTTACTTTATAATATCCGGCTTCGGCTTTTTCATTCTGATGGGAGAATCTGCTTCTGTAGCCGTTTTCAGGATGTGAGGCTGTTCCCGGATTCAGCTGCAGTGTTCCTACAGTGGGCATTATTAGAAAATCCCCAAGATCAGAATGTCCGGTTCCGCTGAAATGCGTTGAACTGAAACCTACAATTGTTTTGTCTTCATAGCGGTATCCTGCACAGTACTTATACACCTCACCGTTGTATTTTCCGTTGAGCTCGTAAGAAATCGTATCGGTTTCCGGGCTCAGTTGTACTGCACCGAAGGGAACGGTTGCCCCTGGATATGTATGTCCCATTTTTTCAGTTCCGATCAGAGGATTTACATAGTGTATCAGCTTTTCAAATTGCTGGGCTTTTGAATACTGGCTTAGAAATAAAAGGAATAAAACTGCAAAAGTTGCCGTATTTTTCATGAATGAATGGATTTTCTAAAGTAAAATTAATTAAAAATTGAAGAATAACTATTTATAACATTATTATTTATCCCATTATTTTAAATGGCATCCATTCAATATTTAGTATTTTTAGGAAAAAATAAAATCATATGAATTTATATACACAGCCGATGCTGCGCGAAGGTGCATTGCAGGATAAAGTAGCGATTGTAACGGGTGGCGGAAGCGGTCTCGGAAAAGCAATGACCAAATATTTCCTGGAACTGGGGGCAAAAGTAGTGATCACTTCCCGTAATCTGGAGAAGTTACAGGGAACTGCAAAAGAGCTGGAAGAGGAAACCGGGGGAAAAGTTCTGTGTGTTGCCTGCGACGTAAGAAACTGGGATGAGGTGGAAGCGATGAAAGAAGCCGCTTTGAAAGAATTCGGAAGAATTGATATTTTGTTGAACAATGCAGCCGGAAATTTCATCTCGCCGACGGAAAGATTAACGCATTCTGCTTTTGATTCGATTTTGGATATTGTTTTAAAAGGAACGAAGAATTGTACCCTTTCCATCGGAAAGCACTGGATTGATTCCAAAAGCCCGGGAACTGTTTTAAATATTGTAACCACTTATGCATGGACAGGATCTGCTTATGTGGTTCCTTCTGCATGCGCGAAAGCAGGTGTTCTGGCTATGACCCGGTCTTTAGCGGTAGAGTGGGCAAAATACGGGATCCGTTTCAATGCGATTGCGCCGGGACCTTTCCCTACAAAAGGAGCATGGGACAGACTGCTTCCGGGAGATCTTCAGGAAAAATTTGATATGAGGAAAAAAGTTCCTTTAAGAAGAGTAGGGGAACACCAGGAGCTTGCCAATCTTGCCGCTTACCTGGTTTCAGACTATTCTGCTTATATGAACGGTGAAGTAGTGACTATAGACGGCGGCGAATGGCTTCAGGGAGCTGGAGAATTCAACATGCTTGAGGATATTCCTAAAGAAATGTGGGATGCACTGGAAGCAATGATTAAAGCAAAAAAGACAAATTAATTAAAATTTTCATAAAAAGATCCCGGACTGTAACGATTCCGGGTTTTTTTATAACTTATCAGAGAAATAGTATAAATTATTCCAAATGAATTATAAACTTCCAAGTCTTATTGCAGCAGCAGCCATCTTCCTGTTTTCAGGATCTGCTTTGGCTCAGGATACTCCAAAATACAGCTATGTAGAGGCATTCAAACCTTTTTTTTATCCTCAAACCGGGACGGAAACCCGTTCTGCAAGCGGACAGCCGGGCCATGCTTACTGGCAGAATTCAGCAGACTATGACCTGAATGTAAGCCTTAATGAAGCGAAAAATGAGATTACAGGAACGGCTGATATTACCTATACCAATAATAGTCCCGACCCATTAGGTTTCCTTTGGCTGCAGCTGGATCAGAATTTATTTGCAAAAGATTCCCGTGGTAATGCTGTAGTTCCGTCATCAGGCAGCAGAAACGGAGCCCACGGTGAAGAGCTGGACGGAGGTTATAAAATTAAATCTGTAAAACTGGATGGTAAAGATGTGAAATATACCATCACTGATACCAGGATGCAGATTGATCTTCCGAAAGAGCTGAAGGCTAAGGGCGGTGTTGCCAAAATCAAAATTGAATATTCTTTCGTTTCCCCCGAATATGGATCCGACAGGATGGGGGTGCATACAACGAAAAACGGTAAGATTTTTACGGTTGCACAATGGTACCCAAGAATGTGTGTGTATGATGATGTGATGGGTTGGAATACGCTTCCTTACATCGGGGCATCAGAATTTTATCTTGAATACGGCCATATTTCTGCTAATATTACAGTTCCTGCCAATCATTACGTAGTGGCATCCGGGGAACTTCTGAATTATAAAGACGTTTACAGCAAAGAAGAAAATAACCGTTGGGAGCAGGCGAGAAACAGTGACAAAACCGTAATGATCCGCCCGGAATCTGAAATAGGGAAAAACCAGGCTTCAGGGACAAAAACATGGAAATTTAAAATAGACCAGACCCGTGATTTCGCATGGGCTTCATCGCCTGCATTTATTCTTGATGCCGCAAAAATAAATCTTCCGAGCGGTAAAAAATCTGTGGCTATATCGGCTTATCCAGCTGAAAGTGCCGGCGAAAAAGCCTGGGGAAGATCTACGGAATATACAAAAGCAGCGATTGAGCATTATTCTCAGAAATGGTATGAATATACTTATCCTGCAGCAACGAATGTAGCAGGAAATGAAGGTGGAATGGAGTATCCGGGAATTGTGTTCTGCCATATGGATTCTGCGGGAGAAGACCTTTGGGGTGTTACCGATCATGAATTCGGGCATAACTGGTTTCCTATGATCGTAGGCTCGAATGAGAGACTGTTTGCGTGGATGGATGAAGGTTTCAATACCTTTATCAATGAATTGTCTACAAAAGCTTTTAACAATGGTGAATATTATACGAAGAAGAATATTGCCGGAAGCGGAAGTTTTATGATGGGGGATAATCTTGAGCCGATTATGGTAGGTCCGGACAATATGAAGGAAAGAAGCATAGGAACTCTGGCTTACTTTAAACCGGGGATGGGACTGCAGATTTTAAGAGAGACCATTTTAGGTCCTGAAAAATTCGATAAAGCCTTCAAAACTTATGTTGACAGATGGGCATTCAAGCATCCTACTCCCTGGGATTTCTTCCATACCATGGAAAATGTTTCAGGAGAAGAGCTGAACTGGTTCTGGAGAGGATGGTTTATCAATAAATGGAAAATTGATCAGTCTGTAAAAGATGTGAAATACGTGAATGGTGACTTTAAAAACGGAGCTCAGATTACCGTTGAAAACCTTGGCCAGATGCCGATGCCAACGACGGTTCAGGTGAAATTCAAAGACGGGACAAAACAGATCGTAAAAATACCGATTGAGGTTTGGAAGCGTAATACGGAATGGCTGTTGAAAGTGGATTCAAATAAAGAGATAGATGAGGTTATGCTGGATCCGGACTCTATGATTCCTGATGTGAATGCAAAAAACAATACCTGGCCTTCAGTACAGACAAAAGCAGCAGAAAAGGTCAATACAAAAGACTTTGCAGGGACATACGGCACAAAGAGCGATTCCGTTAAATTGATCTTTATAGATAAAAACGGACAATTTTACGTTAAGGCAGGTCAGCAGGAATTTTCCCTTCAATATGCAGGGAATAATGAATTTACTATTGAAGAAGCCGGTATAACACTGGTATTTAGCAAAGACAAAAAGGATCTTGTTTTTAAACAGGGTGGAAGAGAATACAAATTTACTAAAGAATAAAACATAGCTTATTCCTATTGAGAGGCCTGAACTTCACTTGAAGTTCAGGTTTTTTGTTGGTGGAAGGAAGATGGAGGTGCTGTTTGAAGTTCCTAAAGACAGAATTTTTAATTCCGGATCAGGTTACCGGAAAATCAACTTCAAATCCAATTCCTCTCAGGGACTGGATTTTTATTTTGGGATCATTGAGAAAATATTTTCTCAGCCGGCTGATGAATACATCAAGGCTTCTTCCGGTAAAATAATCATTGGTTTCCCAGAGATTATCCAGAATATCATCCCTTTTAATCATGGTTCCGTTGTGTTTCAAAAGGTATAAAAGGAGTTCCTGTTCCCTTACCGTAAGACGTACATTTCCCTGAGGATGGGAAAGCAGCAGTTTTTCAGTATCTAAAGAATAGTCCCCGATCTTTATCTGCAGCGGGATAGCAGGCTGTGTCCTTTTAAGAATATTCCTGATTCTCAAAACCAGTTCTTCCGGATCGCAGGGCTTGGCAATATAATCGTCCGCTCCTATTTTTAAGCCCATCAGACGGTCTATTTTCTGGTTCTTGGCGGTAAGGAAAAGCAAAGGGAAATTATTCTTCTCCTTTAAGATCATTTTTGCTAAAGAAAAGCCGTCAATTGAAGGCATCATAATATCCAGAATACCAATATGAAACGGGAAATCTGTATGTAAAAGACTCACAATATCCTCCGGATTCTGAAACCATGCCACTTCAAAATCCTCCAGTTCAAGATACTGCTTCAGGATCATCCCGAAATCCGGGTCGTCTTCTGCCAAAAGGATTTTAGTTTTCATAAGGAATGGATATTTTAAATGTGGTTCCGGCCTTGGGGCGGCTGGAAACTTCTATGCTGCCACGGTATTTTGTTATGATTTTTTTTACAAAATAAAGTCCTAATCCCAATCCTTTCGTGTTGTGGATATTGTTAGACTGAATTCTGTAAAATTTTTCAAAAATGTGATGAAGTTCCTTTTTCTCAATGCCGCAACCGTTGTCGCTGACTTCTATTTTAAGATTTTGAGAACTGTTGCTGATATTCACTTTTACATGAGAAGCTCCGTATTTCACACTGTTTTCACAAAGGTTTTTGATGAGGGTTTCCATAAGGTTTTTATCGAAAGGAAGTTCCTCTGAAACCTTGCCGGTCAGTTCAAACTCTGTTTCAGAATAGGTGAAGGCAAGGTCCTGCACAAAAAAGTTCCAGTCTTCCGGTTGTATGGACAGGATTTCTTCAGGAGTTTCATCTTTATGCAGCTGAACCATCAGGTTTTCAAGGCGATTGATCTGCCGCTCGATCAAAGGTAACGTTTCCGGATTCCATTCCTTTTTTAAAGCTTTTGATGCTATTTTTAAAGTAGCTATCGGGGTTTTGAATTCATGGGAGATATTATCGACAACAGTGTGCAGAACTTCTACCTGCTTTTGCTGTTGAATTAAATTTTTAACAGTGAAGATGTAGAGTATTAAGACGCTTGTCAACAGGGCAATACAACACAGGAACAGGAGGGTTAATTCTCTGAAAACAATACTTTTAATATTTAAAATTTCAAATTCGGTTTTGCTTTTCACCTGAAAACTGTTGTTTCGGATGGTTTTTTTTTCGTCGTCGGATGTTGATTTGGAGGATGTTTCCCAATTTCCTGTATTTGTAATTCCGGCTTTTACAACCTTGTTTTTGGTTTCAAAAAGGGTAATTGGCTGGTCAATGAGATTGGTTTTAGTAGGGAGAAAAACAATTGATAAATACTGAATTTTGACGGCCACTTCGTACCCCTGATTTTTGAACTGATGATCTACATACTTACTGAAATGATCTTGTGTACTTTTTCTATTCTGTTCAAAAAGACTTAAAAACTTTTTTTTATTGATTTTTTTGTTATTAAACTGTATAATAATATACTGCAGAGAATCGTCGGATACTTTTTTCACACCTCCTTTATCATCAAGGTTATCTGTGAATCGGGTGAGTCTGCTATGTACGTCTCTGTAAATTTCCCTCTCCTTTACCTGATAAGTTTTATACATGAAATAAGCCTGTATCCCTAACAGAAGAAGGAATAGTGCTGCAAAAAGAGCAATAAGATTTTTACTTTTCAAAATCATAGTAACAAATATAAAACTTTAGCTTTTGTCTCACTGTCATTAACCCATCATTAACCTTTCATTAACCGAAATTCTTAGATTTAATGCTGATTTTTGTACCGCAGATAAAAGCTATCCTATTCATTGAAATTGAAGAAAAGGAAAATGTGCATATCAGGTTTTATGATTGTACGCTGTAATAAAATAACTAAGTGGAAAAAATTATTGTTCTTTTAGGTTTGTCCGTTTGTTCTCTGGTGGGGGCTCAGGATATTGATGGGGTTCAGCGATCAGTAAATGTCCATCAGCAGTCGTGGAATAATATTCAATGGAAAATTGAATCAGAAACAAAACGCCTTCACGAACATCATGTTCAGAAAGCAACTGCCATGTTTGAAGGGAGAAAGCTTATAGCGTGGTTTACTACTGATGTGGAAATCTTAACAGGGCATTATCAACTTGGTGGACTTCCGGGTTTAATACTCTATGTGGAAGACAGTCAGAAAGATTTTGTGTATAGGACAAATGTGAAGAAGTTATATGGCAGAAATATAAAAATGACCACTTCATAGATTCAATATTATTAAAAGTAACATTCAGAACATATTTAAAATAGTAGTTCGGGCTTGAACAGATTTCTGTTCAAGTCATTTTATGTTGAAGGAATAAGCTGACTACAATGGGCATTAACCCATCATTAACCTTTCATTAACCGGAATTCTACGGGGAAATATGGATTTTTGTACCAGAAGTTGTGAGGATGCTATGATGTATTTTCAGAACGTTATTTAGCCTTTAAAAAAGAATCATGTATAAATTTTTATTTTTTTTGTGCCTTCCTGTTTTAATGTTTTCGCAACAACGGAAAATTGAAGGAACGGTTGTGAATACTCAGAACGAAAAACTTCCTTTGGTCTCTATTGAGGTTTATAATTTGCAAAATGCCCTGATAAAAAAGATCACGACTAATGAGAGTGGTGATTTTACGCTTGAAGGTATTTCAGAAAAATCTGTAAAACTGGTCATTAAAGATCTTGAATATATGCAATTTGAAAAAGAGCTTGAACTTGACAAACAGGAGAATCTTTTACAGATAGTTTTAAAAAAGGAGGTTCAGGAGATTCAGGAAGTGATCATGACCAAGCAAAAACCCTTAGTGAAAAGAAAAATAGACAGGTTGGAATTTAATGTGGAAAACAGTAATATTTCCTCACTAAATGCCTGGGAGATTCTCAAAAAAACACCGGGTATTACGGCAAGTAATGATGTGCTGGCTATTAAAGGAAGTCAAAGTATTTTGGTGACTATTAATGATAAGAAAGTAATGTTGACCGGGGATGAGTTGAAAAACCTATTGGAAAATACCCAGGGGGATGAGGTAAAATCTGTGGAAGTAATTACAAATCCACCGGCAAAATATGAGGCCTCAGGAAGTGCTGTTCTGAATATTGTCATGAAGAAAAATAAAATAGAAGGATATCGGGGTATCCTTTCTTCCAAATATGTGCAGACTCAGTATGCAAAAGGAGTGGCAGGGATTTCCCAGTATTATAAAAAAGATAAACTTTCCCTGATGGCAAGCTATTACCTGGGAAGTGGAACCTATTATCGCGAAGGTACGGATTATGTCAATTATGTCGAAGATAAAACCCGGTGGGTGAGTACGATGAATCGAAAAGATCGTAATAAAAGTCAGAATACACTGAATTTTAATGTGGAATATGAAATAGACAGTCTCACCAATGCCAGTCTTAATTATTCAGGATCTTTTAGTCCGAAATCTTTTGGAACGTATCATGTACCGACGTTAATTTATAACAGTCAGAATATGGTAGAATCTGATTATATAACCATTAATGATCATCAGTCGAGATCAATTAATAATTCGTTAAGCTTTCAGGTAGAAAGAAAATTGAGTAAGAAAAGTAAACTGACATGGACCAATTATTTCGCAGGAAATAATGCCCGGAAATATCAGAATGTAATCACTGCTCTCAACTTTGCAAATCAGGCTCCGAATGAAAATAACTTTGTAACTAATAATAAAAGTAATGTTCAACTGTATTCCACACAGGCAGATTATCAATGGAAAAATGATCAATGGGAATTGGAGTCCGGAGCAAAATATAGTTTTGTAAAGACAGATAGCCAGCTTGAATTTTCTGATAATGAAAATGGGGTATTGCAGTACAGAGGAGACAAGAGCAATGCTTTTGATTATAAAGAACATAATTTCGGACTTTATTCTTCATTGGCTTACAACCCTGGAAAATGGAATTTTAAAGCTGGACTTCGCGCAGAAAAAACAGATCTGGAAGGAGTGGTTTCAGAACCTTATGAGATCAATAAGAACAGCTACTGGAAATTTTTTCCAACATTATATGCACAGTATACTACCGGGAGTAATCATCAATTCGGATTATCTTACGGGAAGCGAATCAGTAGACCATCCTATTCATGGTTGAATCCTGCGAAATCTTACTATAACCTGTTTTCCTATTTTCAGGGAGATCCTAAACTAAAATCGACAATTATTCATAATCTTAATTTGACCTATACCTGGAAAGAATGGAATCTTGATTTTTACTACAGAAAGGAAATTTATCCTTCAATGGAAATTTCTTATCAGGAACCGAGCACAAACAGCCTGATTTATCATTATACAAATATTGAAAAAGGACAGGCGTATGGATTGAGCGTATACAAAAACTTTCAAATCAAACCCTGGTGGAGTTTAAGTGTTTCTGAAAACCTTGAGCATAACGAAAATTATTTTGTCGGGGTTGATGATATTCTGTATAAAAACAACGTCTGGAATTTGTCTTCGGATATTTCTACAAGTTTCACTTTGGACAAAAGCACCGACTGGAAACTGGAAATTGGACACCGGTACAATTCTCCGTCAATACAGGGAACTTTCAGGATCTCAGGTTCATCAACAGCGTATCTGGTAATGAATAAAAAGTTCTTTAACAAGAAACTGGATGCCAGTCTTTTCTTTAACGATATTTTTAAAACATCCGGAGAGAAAATCAGTACAAAATATGCCAATCAGGATAACTATTTTCTGGATTACCGGGATACGCAAAGTGTTTCAGTTTCGCTGAAATTCAATTTCGGAAACCAAGCCGTGAAGAACGCGAAAACCATCAAGAAGACGGAGGAACTGAACAGGTTGTAATTCTTCAGGCATCTGTCTCCCTTTCTGAAAAACTAAAAACTAATATCCATAAAAACATTATTATAAAAGAAATTCATGTCCTGTGTCACATTTTCGTTAATTTTGACATTTATTTTTAAAATCAGAGATATGAAACGATTTCTTTATGCCTTTGTAGCAGCTGTTTCCATGCAGCAGGTTTCTGCACAGGAATTGTATATGCCGAGAAATATTAAAAAAGCCTATGAGAAAGGAACCCGTGATATTTCCGGCGCACCGGGCAGGAATTATTGGCAGAATAAAGGAATTTATAACGTCGAGGTCAAAGTGGATGCGGCGGCCAAAACAGTCTCAGGAAAAGAAACGATCACTTACAGCAACAACAGTCAGGATGAGCTTCAGGAACTTGCCATCAGGTTTGTAAACAATCTTCATAAGCCGCAATCGCCGAGATCAGGTTATGTATCCAAAGATTTCCTGTCCTCAGGGCTTCTCATAAAATCTTTTATCGTAAACGGTGAAAAATACATGGTAAACAGCGATGACTGGGGAACTGTGGAAAAAGTAAAACTGAACAGGGGACTTAAGGCCGGAGCTAAAGCTGAGGTGAAAATAGAATGGGAATATCCGCTTTCCGTACAGAGCGGAAGAGAAGGGCAGATAGATCCTGAAACATTTTATGTGGCCTATTCTTTCCCCAGAATTTCTGTGTATGATGATTACAATGGTTGGGATATGCTTCCTCATTCGGACAGGCAGGAATTTTATAATGATTTTAACGACTATACTTTTACCATCTCTGCTCCGAAGAATTTTGTAGTATGGGCTACCGGAGATTTTCTGAATCCTGATGCCGTACTTCAGCCCGAATATTTAAAAAGATATAAAGCTTCCCTGAAAAGCGATAAAGTGATCCATATTACTTCCGAGCAGGAAATGAGATCCGGAAAAGTAACCAAACAAAACAAATGGAATGTCTGGAAATTCAAAGCCAGCCATATTACAGATTTCTGCTTTGCATTGAGCAGTCATTACGTCTGGGATGCTGCCAGCGTTCAGCTGAAAACAAAAAGAGCAAGTGTTCAGGCAGGATATAAAACCGGTGCAAAGGATTTTGAGCACTATGTAGACTGGATGTGTTATAATCTGGACTGGTTTTCAAAGAAATGGCCGGGCGTGGAATATCCTTACAATGTTATGACAGCAATTCAGGGGTATGCTGATATGGAATATCCAATGATGATCAATGATACAAGTATTCCGGATGATCTTCGGGATGCAAGGCTTACCGCAGATCACGAGATTGCCCATACCTATTTCCCTTTTTATATGGGAATCAATGAAACCAGGTATGCTTTTATGGACGAAGGCTGGGCGACGACATTGGAATATCTTATCGGGATTGATGAGAACGGTGAAGCTGCCGCAAAAGAATTTTATAAAAATTTCCGTGTTAAAAGATGGATCAATGATCCTTCTGCCGAACAGGATCAGCCGGTCATTACCATGAGTACACAGGTAAGCGGTGCCGGATACGGAAACAATTCCTATGTAAAAGCGTCTCTGTCTTATCTGGCACTGAAAGATTATCTGGGAGACGAGCTGTTCAAAAAAGCGCTTCTTCACTATATGAATAACTGGAACGGGAAGCATCCTGTGCCGTGGGATTATTTTAATTCAATGAATACAGGTTCGGGGAAAAATCTGAACTGGTTCTTCCAAAACTGGTTCTATACCAACAATTATATTGATTTAAAAATAACCGATGCCTCACAGCTTAATGATCTTCTTACCGTGAATATTGATAACGTGGGCGGATTTGCAGTTCCTTTCGATGCTGTGCTGAACTACGAAGATGGATCAGCTGAAAAGCTTCATTTCTCGCCCGGGATCTGGGAAAGAAATCAGAAACAGGCAGATCTTACAATACCTATCAAAAAGAAAGTAAAATCTGTGACCCTGGACGGAGATATCTTTATGGATTATACACCTGATAATAACACAAAATCATTATAAAAACAAAAACAGCCTGTTCCAATTGAAACAGGCTGTTTCATTAAAAAGCAGTCTGGAATTCTTATCAAAATCTACGATAGGATAGGATAGGATAGGATAGGATCTTAAAACAAAGAGCCTGAACAAAAGTTCAGACTCTTCTATTGAAAGTTAATTTGAATGTGTCTTATCTTAATCCCGCTCTTGGGCCCGATGCTGAAACTACAGCCTGCATTCTTGTTTTTTGGTTGGCAGAGAACATAAACATCGCTTTGTCATCTACATAATCCATATAATTCATAAACATTTGAGAACGGCTTACCCCTCCGCAAACCCTGCTTAAAGGATATGATGGTGTTCCGTAATTAGGCCCCGGAGAAACAGGAGTGTCATTAGAGTAATCTGTCTGGCAGCCTGTATTGGATGAACCCCAAAGGTGAGGTAAATTTAAATAGTGACCTACTTCATGCGTAACAGTTCTGCCCAGGTTAAACGGAGCGAAAGCACCTGTTTTTCCAATGTACTGGTAACCTATTACTAGACCGTCATACCAAAGGCCCGCAGACTCAGGGTAATAGGCGTATCCCAATGTTCCCGGCTGTCCGTTTTCATCAAGTATGGAATTAACAACCCAGATATTCATGTTTTTGGATGCATCCGTAGCATTAATACCTCCTGTAGTCGATTTTTTCATTTCGTTTAAATTGGATTTCCAGCCTGTTTTTGTATTCTGCTTACGGTTGGTGGCTACCAGTTTAAACCGGATTTTCACATCACCTGCTTTGGAAGACTGGAATGCTGTCGGTATATTGGAAACATCAGAATTGGTAGCTCCGTAATCTGCATTCAGTACGGCGATCTGCTCTGCGATTCTGGCATCAGAAATGTTTTGAGCGGCTGTATTGTAGATCACATTAAAAACCACAGGAATCTCAACAGTTCCGTCTGCGAGTACTTTACCCATCATAACGTCTCTGGAAAATTTTTCAGACTGTAATTCATTGGTCTCAAATCTGGCTCTTAATGCCGGATCATCTTTAAGGGCCTTTTCTCTTATGAGGTCTGAAGGACATGCTCTTTTTGATGTTGTAATGCCTGAAAGACTACCCGGATCCTGGGATATATCCTCTTGGTTAGAAATATTGTCGCTGTTACACGCAGAAATGAAGCTCAGAATAAAGGCTCCGAATAATAGCTTTTTCATAATATATTATAAATGGTTTGGTCTCCAAATGTATATTATAAAAAATTAATATGCAAAATATTTTGATAAAATTTAAATATTTGACACTTTTTAATGGTTTTAGTTGAGTATTATTGTGTTTTAAATATCTTTTGTTGAATTTTAATCATATTTACTTTTTGTGTTTGAAATTTTACTGTATAATTTACATTTTAACAAAAAATAATTAAATGAATTGTTTGAACTGATTTATTTTTTTAAGTCAAATTTCTTTAATTAGCCTGCAAAACCGTTTTTAATGGCAAAAACTGCCAGTCCCACCCTGGTTTTCAGATCCAGTTTATCACACAGCTGGTCACGGTAGCTTTCTACGGTTCTCGGGCTGCAGCACATCCTGTCTGCAATTTCCTTATAACTGAGCTCAGTAACGGTATATTTCAGAAATTCTCTTTCCCGGTCCGAAATTTTTACCGTATGTTCCGTTTCGTTATCCCTGTTCAGGTTGGAGAATATGATTTTTGAGGCCCATTCCGGGTAAAAGAATCCATCAGAATTTAATTTCGTTAATGCAGTTTCCAGATCTTTCGGATGGGTATTTTTCAGTAAATAGCCTTTTGCCCCGTTTTTAATCATTTTAATGACACTGTTGTCATCGCCCTGCATGCTGAGCGCCATCACTTTAATGGCTGGGTGGTTCTGCGTAAGCCAGGCTGCGGTTTCAAAGCCGTCCATAATCGGCATGCTGATATCCAGCAGGATGATATCGGGAATTTCCCTATTATCTTCAAGCTTTTGGATCAGGTCTTTTCCGTTCTCACATACATAGATCACTTCAAATTCACTGAAATTATCAATGATTCCTTCCAGTGCTTTGGCAATAAGTATATGGTCATCAACAATCACTATTGTTTTTTTCATGGCTGTTTTTTTAAAATAATATGGAGTGTGGTTCCTGTATTCTCGCGGCTTTCAAGACTGAAATCGGCACCTATAATTGCGGCTCTGTTTTTCATATTGGTCAGGCCGATGCCGTTGGACTTTATATTCGTACTGTCGAATCCAATGCCGTCATCCTTAAGGTTAAGTTCCCAAAGGATGTCCCCGGATGTGTTCAGGCTGATCAGGATATTCCTGCAGTTTGCATGTTTGATGCTGTTCTGAATAAATTCCTGGGTGATCCTGAGCAGTACATTTTTATGGGCAAACCCCAGGTCAAGCTGGTCGAAATTGTGTTCAAAAGTCACTTTACACCTTTTGAAAGTATTGGTATTATCTACCTCTTCCTGAATCAAAGTTACAATTTCCTTTTGGTTTATATTATCGTCAGTCAGTGTTTTTGAAAGGCTCCTGAGATCCTGAAGCGACTGGTTAATGATCTGGGAAACCTGATCGATCCTTTCGCTTACCTCAGGAACCCTGTTTTCATAGAGAAGCTGTTGGGTATAAAGGCTTGCCAATGTCAGCTTCTGGCCGATATTATCATGAAGTTCCCGCCCAATGTGCTGCATGGTGGCCTGTTGAATCTCAAGCTGTGTGGCCAGCAGCTCCCGTTTATGAATTTCATTTTTTATCTCAATTTCATTCATATATTCTTTCTTACGCTGCCTGTATTTTCTGATGTATACCATGACGGCAGCCATAAACAGCACAAAGAATATGTTGAATAGAATAATGGTTATTAAGAGCTCCGTTTTCCCCATATGAATGAAATTGAGAATAAAAGGTACATGATAATTCCGGATATCAGAAAATAACTAAAGTACATGTTCCAAAGCTCCTTATATTCATTCAGAAGACTGAAAAATGTCCAGAAGGGCAGGGTTCCGATATAAAATAAAGTAACCCCCAGATTAATATAAAACATTTTGTTCCTGCTGAAGTTTAGAATTTCAGATGAGTTGATCTGTTTATAGTATTCCATAATAACCAGTACCATTAATATAAGACATCCAAATGTGTAATTAAAGGAGAAAATGATCTTTTTAGAGGTAAAGAAGAACTCACTGGGTAAAAATGATAATAAGTACAGCAGCGACAAAGCATAAAACAGCTTGGGACGTCCTAATGACTTGGCTGCATACAGCCAGTAAAAGAAAAGAAATTCAAGGGGAATTACGAAATAGTTGAAAAACTTTGGTTTATCATATTCTATCAGCAAATGCCCCCATTTTCCCATTAGCTCACTCAGGAACATAATGATAAGATAAAAAGAAAAATACTTCCAATATCGCTCTTTATTCCCACGATTGTAATAAATAAGCGATATTATGGCAGCGAGTCCTTCCGCCCAGATCAGGGACTCCTGAAGTATCTTCTGAAAATCGGTCATGTGTGTTTGGATAAAAATAAATTAATGATTAAACTTAAGGGAATTGCTCAACCTTAGGGTCGGATGGTGGTGATAATGTTCCGTGGTTTTCTGCAATAGTATATATTAGAGGTGTTTCGCCACCTTTTGATTCCATAGTCAAAGATTTTGTATTATTTGAAGGGCTGAAATCATAGTCAAGCATTTCTCCGTTTTCATCTTCTTTTTTTAAAGTCGGTACCATCACCAAAGTATGTCTTTCTGCATATTCCACGTCTACCGGATAATCTTCCATCATGGTCCAGTCCTGCGCTTTTGGATAAGCAGCATAATAGAACCTGATGCCTAAATCCTCCTCAGAAATGTTAGGATTTGCATTTGTGGCTTCATTTTCTATGCGTGAAATGAATTTTTTCAGTTTCGGAAGGTCAAACCAGATCGAATGCGCGTCAGTAATTCCCAGTTCTTTATTAACCGCCTGCATCTGGTTATTTCTGTAGTTACTTATCAGGTTCTGGATAAGTTCTGAAGTAATGGTATTTGTATCCGGAACGGCTCCAGGAATTTCAGTCTCTGAAGTAGGTTTTGTCGTCATAATGTTAGTTTTATAAAAAAATGTTAGTCATGCAAATTTCGTAAAAATTTCCTGGCAAACGGATGTGTTTTTTCCTGTTTATTTTCCGTGTTTTTACGGATTGTACCTCAGGTTATAAAACAGTAAAGTCTCCGGGTAACCTGGAGACTCTAACTGTCTGTTTCTTATTTTTTACATGCAGGGATATTTTTTTGGATCTCTGCAGATATTTCCTGTCGAGCAGCATAAGCCTTGAGGACAGTTCATATCAATGTCGCACTCTGTTATTACAGCCGACACACCGCCACTGATCATCTTTAAATCATTTCTTTTTAACTTTTTCATGCAATGATTCTAAAGGTTAATCAATAAGGCTGGGACGGCATTCAGCCTGTCCGCAATTGATGTTTATCTGTGAACAATGTTCCGTAGCACAAGTTCCGCTGGTAGAGCCGTCAGGGTAAGTGAATATGTTGCAACTGCAATCAATTTTTCCTCCCAAAATGGTTTTTAATGAGCTTCTTTTTAACTTTTTCATACTGATTTTGTTTTAGTTAGTAATTTATTGAATGATAAATGTACTAATATTTCACATAATTTTGATAAAAAAAATAAAAAAAAATAAGTGATGCAGATTGGGCTGCACCACTTACTTTACAAAAATAATATATATGAAAAAAACTACTTACTGATCTGCCGGCCTGAAAACCAAACCGGTTTCTTCAAAATAATCTAAAGTGATTCTGTCTCCGTCATTTACCTTTCCGGCAAGGATCTCTCTTGATAATTTATTTAAAACTTCCTGCTGGATCAATCTTTTCAGAGGTCTTGCCCCAAAAGAAGGGTCATATCCTTTATTCATCAGGTAATCTAAAGCATCCTGTGTAGCCGTCATGATAATGTTTCTTTTGGCTAACATCTCATTAAAGCCTCTCAGCTGATACTGAACAATTTTCCCGATCTCTTTTTTTCTTAAAGGCTGGAACAGTACAATTTCGTCGATCCTGTTCAGGAATTCGGGACGTAAGGTCTGTTTCAGAAGATCAAAAACTTCAGTCTTGGTTTTGTCTACAATCTCATCCTGGTTTTCCTCGGTAATATTTTCAAAATTCTCCTGGATCAGGTGTGAGCCTAAATTGGAGGTCATAATGATGATCGAATTTTTGAAATTGACCATCCGTCCTTTGTTATCAGTCAGACGTCCGTCATCCAAAACCTGCAGTAAAGTGTTGAAAACATCCGGATGCGCTTTTTCAATTTCATCTAAAAGCACCACAGAATAAGGTCTTCTTCTTACCGCTTCCGTCAGCTGCCCGCCTTCATCATATCCTACATATCCCGGAGGAGCACCTACCAGCCTTGAGACGCTGTGTCTTTCCTGGTATTCACTCATGTCGATCCTCGTCATATTATTCTCATCATCAAATAAATATTCCGCCAGGGCTTTTGCGAGCTCAGTTTTTCCGACACCGGTTGTTCCTAAGAATAAGAAAGATCCGATTGGCTTTTTCTCGTCACTTAATCCGGCTCTGTTTCTTCTGATGGCATCTGCAACGGCTGTAATAGCCTCATCCTGTCCCACGACGCGGTGGTGGAGCTCAGCTTCAAGGTTCAGTAACTTTTCTCTTTCAGACTGAAGCAGCTTGGTCACAGGAATTCCTGTCCATTTTGCGATCACTTCAGAAATATTTTCAGCAGTCACTTCCTCCTTAATTAATTCATTCTGATGATTTTGCATTTCCAGTTCAAGTTTCTGCAAAGCATCCTCCTTTTCCTTTATTTTTCCGTACTGGATTTCTGCTACTTTCGCATAATCTCCTGCTCTTGAGGCTTTTTCAGCTTCCAGTTTCAAAGACTCAATATCTTTTTTGATGGATGTTAAATCCTCAGATTTTTGTTTTTCTTTCAGCCATTTGGCATTGATCTCATTTCTTTCCTCAGAAATTTTTGAAATATCTTCTTTCAAATGATCAATTTTGGTCTGGTTGCCTTCCCTTGAAATAGCGGCCAGCTCAATTTCCAGCTGCATCAGTTTTCTGTCCAGAACATCAAGCTCTTCCGGTTTGGAGTTGATCTCCATTCTCAGTTTTGCTGAAGCCTCATCAATAAGGTCAATCGCTTTATCCGGTAAAAACCGGTCTGAAATATATCTCTGCGACATTTCTACCGCAGCAATGATCGCTTCATCTTTGATCCTTACTTTATGGTGCGCTTCATATTTATCCTTAATCCCACGGAGAATCGAAATTGCAGATTCCGTATCAGGTTCCTCCACCATCACTTTCTGGAAACGTCTTTCCAATGCTTTGTCCTTTTCAAAATATTTTTGATATTCATTTAAAGTAGTAGCACCGATCGCTCTTAATTCTCCTCTTGCTAAAGCGGGTTTCAGAATATTGGCCGCATCCATCGCACCTTCACCGCCTCCGGCTCCTACCAGAGTATGGATCTCATCAATGAAAAGGATGATCTGGCCCTCTGATTTAATCACTTCATTCACTACAGATTTCAGACGCTCTTCAAATTCCCCCTTATATTTAGCTCCGGCAATCAAAGCACCCATATCCAGCGAATACAATGTTTTATCCATCAGGTTTTCAGGAATGTCGCCTGAAATGATACGGTGCGCAATTCCTTCGGCAATAGCGGTTTTACCCACACCCGGCTCACCGATAAGGATAGGATTGTTTTTTGTTCTTCTCGAAAGAATCTGCAGTACTCTTCTGATCTCTTCATCACGCCCGATTACAGGATCCAATTTTCCTTCCGCAGCTAATTCGTTGAAGTTTTTAGCATATTTATTCAAGGATTGATAAGTCTCTTCTGAACTTGCAGAAGTCGCCTTGCTTCCTTTTCTCAATTCTTTAATAGCACCTTCCAGAAGGCTTTTGGTAACGCCCATATCCTTAAGTATTTTAGATGCTTCAGAACTGGTTTCCAGTAACGAAAGCCATAAATGCTCGATCGTTACATACTCATCACCCATTTTTTTTGCAATGTTGGGCGCATCCAGCAAAACTTTGTTCGCGGATTGTGAAAGATAAATATTACCCCCCTGAACTTTTGGAAGTTTCTCAATACTTTCACGGTTGCGCTCTCTCACTAAATTGGCATCTGCTTCAGATTTTTTCAGTAAGAAGGGCGATATATTTTCATCTACCTGAAAAATACCTTCAAGTATATGTTGCGGTTCAATACTCTGATTGCCAAATTCCATAGCAGTCTGCTGTGCTGCCTGGATGGCTTCCTGCGATTTTACAGTATATTGGTTTAAGTTCATGTTTTTTATGTTTTTTGTAATAGTTGGTTCAGTTTTAAAAAGACACCAAGAAACCAAATTTTCAGGCCCGGTTTCTTAATGCCATCAATTATTTAATCATTTAATCGATTACCTTACCACAAAAACCGTTCAATTATTAAATTTACAAAAAATATAGACAAAATTTCCGGATTATCTATTTTTAACGGTAAATTAACTTGACAAAATTTCCGATTCGTTGATATTCACTTTGAAATAATGGAAAAACCGTCAGGTTACGAAAAAACCTTAAGATTGAAATAAAGGAGAATTTAGTATTTAACGGCTTCCTTATATTATATTAACTTAATCGGAATTCCAATGGAGAGGTGGCAAATCGCAGATTTGACGGGGTGGTTAAACAAAACTCCTGCTTCCGTGCCTAAAATCATAATGTTAAATTAACTTATTAACCTCAGAATAATTACTTTTGCATTTTACCAGATGGAGCTTAAAGAAAAACAAAAGAAAATTTTAGACGTCGCTGTGGAACTTTTCAAAGAGAAAGGGTACATGGGCAGCTCGGTCAGAGACCTAGCCACAAAGCTTAATATCAAAGCAGCGTCACTGTATGCCCATATCCGTTCAAAAGAAGAGATCCTGGAATGGATATGCTTTGGAATTGCACAGGAGTTTTTTGATGAGCTTCAGAAAGTAAAAAGTACAGACATTGCTCCAAAAGATAAACTGAATTTATTTCTGGACAGCCATTTATCCGTCGTTCTTCAAAACCGTGATGTTACCCATATTTATTCCAATGAATGGAGACATCTTGAAGAAAGGCTTCCCGAGTTCGTGGAGTTGAGGAAAAACTACCAGGAAGAAGTAGAACAGCTGATTTCTGAGATCTTCAAGGCAGAAAGCTGGGAACTGAAATCACCGGCCTTTACGACAAGATTCATTCTTCATACCCTTAATAATTCTTATTTCTGGTTCAAAAGAAATACAGAATCTACCTCTGAAATTACTGATGAAATAAGGGCTAAGCTGCTGTACGGACTATTAGGAAATCAGAAACTGTAATTTCTGATAAAAATATTTCGGCAGATTTAAAATGCTCAAACCCGAACAAAATATCTCTGATATTCCCTTAACTTAGCTCCTTAAAAATCTCATCATATATAAATCAGTTTATTTAGAATCATTCAAAATGTGACAAAAATCATAAAAATTTGGTCAGGATTGAAATTCTTTTTAAATTTACACCTAACAAATGTTAGTTAGTGTGAATATGGATTTTTCAGTTGAATATATAAAGCTCGACCAGTTGAGACAGCTGCAGTCTGACCGGCTGACAGATTTGGTGGGCTATCTTGGTGAGAGATCAGAATTTTATAGAGGAAAATTTAATGAATCGGGGATATCTCCACAGGATATAAGATCAATTGAAGATATCACCAAGCTTCCGATCACTTACAAACAGGACCTGAGAGACCATTATCCGTTCGGGCTTTTAGCAGTTCCGAAAAACGAACTGCAGAGAATCCACTGTTCAAGCGGAACCACGGGAAAACCTACGGTGGTGGGCTACACCAAAGAAGACGTTGATCTTTTCAGTGAAGTAGTGGCCAGGTCATTATATGCAGCAGGAGCAAGACCGGGAATGCAGCTGCACAATGCTTACGGATATGGAATTTTTACCGGAGGATTAGGACTTCATTACGGGGCAGAAAAATTAGGAATGAGCGTTCTTCCTATTTCAGGGGGAATGACAGCCAGGCAGGTGGATCTGATTATAGATTTTAAGCCTGAAGTGATCTGCTGCTCGCCGTCTTATGCTCTTACGATAGCTGATGAATTTGCCAACAGAGGAATTTCTGCAGAGGAAATCAGTCTGAAATATGCTGTTTTAGGCTCAGAGCCATGGACAGAAATTATCAGAAGCCACATTGAAGAGAAACTGGGACTTCATGCAACGAATATCTACGGGTTGAGCGAGATCATCGGACCCGGAGTTTCTATGGAGGATTTTGAAGAAAAAGGAGGTTCATATATTTGGGAAGATCATTTTTATCCTGAAATTTTAGAACCGGTAACCAAGCAGCCGGTTCCGTTCGGGGAAGAAGGTGTCCTGGTTATTACAACTTTAACGAAAAAAGCAATGCCTCTTTTACGGTATTGGACCAATGATATCACAAGCCTTTACTATGATGAAAATGCCAGAAGGACCATGGTGAAAATGAGGCCTATCAAAGGAAGAGCAGACGATATGCTGATCGTAAGAGGTGTAAACGTGTATCCAAGCCAGATCGAAGAAGCATTCTCCCATGTAAAAGGAGTGGTGCCGAACTATTACCTTACCCCGGTTGAAAAAGAGCAGATGTGTGTAGCATTGGATATTGACGTAGAAATTGATGATGAATGGGTAAAAACTCACAAAGTAGATGCTGATACCGATGATTATTTTAATTTTGTCGGCAGCTTTGGAAAAAACATAGAAAACGAAATAAAAAAGAGAGTAGGGATTACCACGAAAGTAAAAATTCATGCCCAGGACAGCCTGCCGAAGTGCGAAGGCGGAAAAATTAATAGAATACTTAAAAAATAATGAATTCATTTTATAAACTTAAAACGGTAAAGGTTCAGAAAGATACTCCTGATGCGGTCAACGTAACGGTAGAAGTTCCTGAGGAACTGAAGGATAAATTCAGGTTCAAACAGGGGCAGTATCTTAATTTCCGTATGATGATCAACGGGAATGAAGAAAGACGTTCTTATTCTATCTGCAACGCTCCGAGCGAAAAAAACAATACGCTAGAAGTACTCGTAAAGCTTTTGGAAGGCGGAAAGGTGTCAGGCTATTTCAATGAGCATCTTCACATGGACGAAATGCTGGAAGTAATGCCTCCAATGGGTGGTTTCAATACCTCCTATCATCCTGCCAATGTGAAAACCTATGTAGGTCTGGCAGCCGGAAGCGGTATCAGCCCTGTTCTGTCAAACATTAAGGAAAGCCTTTATCAGGAGCCGAACAGCTGCGCTTATCTTTTCTACAGCAACAGAAGCATGAATCATGTCATGAAAAGAGCTGAAATTGATAAACTGGTTGAGCACTTCAACGGAAGACTGAAGGTAATTTACCTCGTAAGCCGCGAAAAACATGAAGATCCCGTATTCGAAGGAAGGATTTCTGCCGAAAAACTGGAGCAGTTATTTGAAAGATATGCTGATATTGATATAAAAGAAGCCACCTATTTCATTTGCGGGCCGGCAGATATGATCAAAGGTATTGCTGATTATCTGAAGAAAGATAAAAAAGTACCTGCTATTCAGGTTTTATTTGAATATTTCACTGCTCCTGACGAAGAAAATTCGGAGGAAATGAGTGATGAATTCAAGGCAATTGCCAATTTGGAAAGTATGGTAACGGTCATTATTGATGATGATGAATATTCGTTCCATCTTAATTCTAAAAAAGAGAGTATCTTAGATAAAGCATTAAAAGACAATCTTCCGGTACCTTTTGCTTGCAAAGGAGGAGTTTGTTGTACGTGTAAAGCGCAGGTTTTGGAAGGAGAAGTTTTCATGGAGAAGAATTTCGCGCTTACCGAAGATGAAGTAGCCAGAGGTTACGTTCTGACGTGTCAATGTCACCCGACAACGAATGTGGTGATGCTTAATTATGATGTATAATTAATGTAACAATTTACCAGTATATCAATGTACCAATTATTGCTAGACTGTTAGATTGATATATTGTTACATTTTAAAATTTGTAAAATTTTAATCATGGATTTAGAAAAATTTGTACAGTACGTACACGATGAAAATAAAGTAGAACCAAAAGATGTAATGCCTGATGATTACAGAAAGCTATTGGTTCGCCAGATTTCACAGCACGCGCATTCTGAGATTGTCGGAATGTTGCCGGAAGCCAACTGGATTTCAAGAGCCCCTTCATTAAGAAGAAAAATGGCTCTTCTGGCTAAAGTTCAGGATGAGGCAGGCCACGGTCTGTACCTTTATTCTGCCACTGAAACCCTAGGAAACGGAACGATCAGAGCTGACAGGGATGCTACTTATGATGATATGCTTTCAGGAAAAGCAAAATATTCAAGCATCTTCAACTATCCGACGTTAAGCTGGGCAGATATCGGAGCGATCGGCTGGTTGGTTGACGGTGCAGCAATCATGAATCAGGTAATGTTGATGGGGAATTCTTATGGTCCTTATTCAAGAGCAATGGTGAAAATCTGTAAAGAAGAATCTTTTCACCAAAGACAGGGTTACGAAATTCTGATGGCACTTTGTCGTGGTACAAAACAACAGAAAGAAATGGCTCAGGCTTCATTAAATCGTTTCTGGTGGCCGGCTTTGATGATGTTTGGTCCAAATGACGACAGTTCACCAAACTCTAAAATCTCTATGAATTACAGAGTAAAAAGAGAAAGTAACGACAGTCTTCGTCAGAGATTTATCGACGTTACGGTTTCTCAGGCTGAATTCTTGGGATTAACAATGCCGGATAAAGATTTGAAATGGAATGAAGAAAGACAACATTACGATTTCGGAGAACTTCCGTGGGATGAATTCATGGAAATCCTAAAAGGAAATGGTCCTGCCAACAAAAAACGTATCGAAACCAAGAGAAAAGCTCAAAGAGAAAATTCTTGGGTAAAAGAAGCGGCAGCAGCTTTTGCTAACAATGAATTTAAATAAATTGATATTTTTAAACAATTGATAATAAGATGAAAAAAACTTTATATTTAATTATTATTTTTTTTAATTCACTACTTTTTGCTCAGAATATAAATTCTACTTTGCTTGAAACTAATTTTGGTGGTGATAGTGAACCGGATCATTTGACTAAGATTGGTGATAAAATTTATTTCTCAGCAAGTGTTTATAATAACAGAGAATTATATATTAAAGATGATTTAGCCAGTAGGCCTCGCTTGGTAAAAGATATAAATACCAATTATGGATCAATTAGTAGCAGTTCATTTTTTAAAGAATTAAATGGGACATTACTTTTTACTGCAACCTCAAGCTCAATTGGTAATTATTACCAACAATTGTGGAGAAGTGATGGTACTGAGAACGGAACCTATCTTTTAAAAATTATTAATCCCAATTATGATACCAATATTTCTAATCCGATAATCTTAGGTAACAAGATGTTTTTTACAAGTAATGTAAATAACTCAAGTGATCTCTGGGTAACGGATGGAACAGAAGCTGGTACTAAAATAGTTAAAAAAATTAATTCAACTGGTGATTCAAGTGTAAAGTATCCATTTGTTTTTAATAATGAAATATATTTTCTTGCTAATGATGGTATTACAGGGATGGAATTATGGAAAAGTAATGGTACTGAAAACGGAACTGTACAAGTTTTTGATTTTTATATAGGTTCTACTAGTGGGATAAGCTTAAAACCAATTGTTTACAATAATAATATATATTTTATGGGGCAGCAGAATTCAAACCTGAAAGGACTTTGGAAATATGATGGCAGCCAAACACAATTGGTGAAGAATTTTACTAATATTAATTACTTTGATCCGGTAATTTTACAGAATAAAATAATTTTTTGTATAAATACTCCGTCAGGATTTCAACTATTGTCTAGTGATGGAACTGTTGCAAACACTAATCCATTATTTACTACTCCGCCTTATTCATCAATCAGTACTTATAGTGAGCCTTTAAGAGTATTTAATAATAAATTATATTTTGAAGCAACTGATTCTTCATTTAACACGTCAAACTGGATTTCAGGAGGAACAGCATCAACCACAGTTAGCTTATCTTCAGCTATACCAGTATTGTCTGATGCCACTATTATTGGAAATTCTTCTGGAAATAATTATCTTATTTTCAAAAATAATAATAATGACCATTATATATCTGATGGAACTATTAGTGGAACAAAACATATTTCAGATATTACTTTAATTTCAAATTACACTGGATACGGCTTAAATGTCTTAGAATATAATGACACCATTATTTTAAATGGAAAAAATAAGAAAAACGGTATAGAATTATTTAAGTATAATTTTTCTACAAATTCATCAACAATTTTAGATGATGTCCATCACAAGATGTCATCTGACATTAATGCAAGTATTTCCTTAAATAATAATTTAATCTATTTTGGAAATAGTTTTAATGAAGGAATGGAATTGTTTATATCAGATGGAACCACCTTAAATACAAAATTATTGAAGGACCTGAATATTGGAGAATCTTCTACAGTTTTTACAGGTGATAATAATTATTTCTTTAAAAACGGTAATCGAGCATTTTTTAGATGTACTGTTGGAACCGGATACGAACCTTGTGTAACTGATGGTACTGAAGCAGGAACTTATCTGATCAAAGATTTGTCACCGTTTAATCAAGGTTCGTTAAATGAAGACCCATACTTTACGACGTTAGACGGAAATAATGTTCTTTTTGGCGCAGATGATGGTGCGAATAATACTACCGGTGCAAGCAGACTTTGGAGGACTGACGGAACCCAATCTGGAACTTATAAAATACATAATGTTCAAATTGTTGGTGGAAACGGGTATAAATCTTCTACACTAAATGGTAAAGTTTATTTTACAGGATATGATACTAATAATGTCTATTCAATTTGGATGACAGATGGAACAACAGGAGGAACACAAATTTTTAAAACTTTTTATAACTCACAAGGAAATAATATTATCCCAAGAATAATTAATACATTAGGAAATAAATTTGTCATCGTAATAGAGGATGTTAATTCCCAATTTAATCACTTTCAGAATATCTTAGTATCAGATGGTATTTCTCCGAATAGCATAACACAGATAGCTACATTAGCACAATCTTCACAGTCTAGCGGGGGCATAATAGGAGAAACTATAGTTTATAACAATAAATTATATTTCTATGCATTCAATTATACTGGAACATACCCTTCAGATGCCTATAAGTTATATTCTACCGATGGAACAATAACAGGTACAGGTATCTTTTCTAATTCAATTGCGAGTTGTTGTGCGGCAGATATTAAGTTTAATATTTGCGGAAATAAACTCTATATTTTACAAGGGAAATTATATGTAACGGATGGAGTAAATCAGCCGGTTGCACTTGATAATGGGAATCATAATTTTAAAGATTTTAATTGTGTTAATAATAATTTGTTTTTCTTAAACAATCAATACCAAAATTATAAAATATGGACATCTAACGGAACAGTTTCGGGTACTCACCCATTTAATTTGTATGCAAATGGACATTTGATTGGGAATGATGAATCAATCTATAAATTAGCTTCGACAGATGACAAATTATTTTATTTAGCAAACTTTTATAATACGGATATATTAAAAGAATCAGGTGGTGAAGTATATATTGTTGATATAAATGCTCAAAATTTAGGAAGTGAAGATGTTGTTCAAAATCCTATTAAAGATTCAGGCTTTGTGGTGTTTCCAAATCCTACTGCAGATATTATCAATATTCAAAGTAAAGAAAAGGTTAAAATAAATGATGTAGAAGTTTATGATTTATCTGGAAAAAGGTTGATGGGCAATTCATTTAATAATTATAATGTACAATTAGATATAAAAAATTTAATTAAGGGAATTTACATTATGGTTATAAAAACAGGAAATACAGTGGTAACAAAAAAGATTATAAAAAAATAGATTAATAAATCTTAATTAATATTAGTATGAGTCAATTAGATATGTGGGAAGTGTTTATTCAGACTAAACCGGGATTATCTCACAAACACGTTGGAATAGTACAGGCACCAACAGCAGAAATGGCTTTGCAGAACGCAAGAGACGTTTATACAAGAAGAAAAGAAGGAACTTCCGTTTGGGTTGTACCAAGTAAATATATTGTGACTTCAGAAGGAATTGATAAAGAAGCTTTCTTTGATCCGGCTGATGACAAATTGTACCGTCACCCGACGTTCTACGATATTCCTAACGATGTAAAAAATATGTAATAAAGAAGTTAGAAGTTAGATTCTAGAATTTAGTCTAATTTCTAACCTCTAATTTCTAAATTCTATAAAAATGAATCCATTATATAATTATTTATTAAAATTTGCGGACGACAGCTTCATTATGGGGCAAAGATTGTCTGCATGGTGTGGTGAAGGTCCTTATTTGGAGGAAGATATTGCATTAACGAACATCGCATTGGACGAACTTGGACAGGCAAACAACTTTTATGTTTACGCTTCAAGAGTAGCTGATAATGGCAAAAGTGAAGATGATTTAGCATTTTTAAGATACGAGCACGAATACGTAAACGCACATTGGGTTGAACTTCCGAATGAAGATTACGCACAGACGATTCTTAAAGTATACATCTTTTCCGTGTATCAGAAATTGATGTACGAAGCATTATCAAATTCAGCAGATGAAGAACTTTCTGC
This sequence comes from Chryseobacterium luteum, assembly GCF_000737785.1. Classification (GTDB taxonomy): domain Bacteria; phylum Bacteroidota; class Bacteroidia; order Flavobacteriales; family Weeksellaceae; genus Chryseobacterium; species Chryseobacterium luteum. Next base: position 297,666 of record NZ_JPRO01000003.1, read on the forward strand.
TCTTGCCCAAAAATCTTTGAAAGAAGTAAGGTATCATTATACTCATGCTTCTTCCTGGATGAAAATTTTCGGACAGGGAACAGAAGAAAGTAAGACCCGCTTAGAAAGAGCAATTGAAAATATCTGGGAATATTCAAAAGGATTATTCGCAAAAGTGGAAGGAGAAGATGATTTGATTGCTTTAAATATCGCTCCAAATGTTGACGCACTGTATGAAGATTTCCTTTCTATTACACAAAAAGATTTTCAGGACTTCGGTTTAGAATATCCTGCAAATCCTTTCATGCAACCAAAATCCAGAACGGGTTATCATACAGAATATTTCGGATTTATGCTTTGTGAATTGCAATATATGCAGAGAGCGTATCCAGGTTGTACTTGGTAGGAACACAAACCTGTTAGGTTTAAAAATAACGTTCATTACTTACAGCGAAAATGGATCTGTAACATTTTGAGCTAAAAACTACCTTTTTGTTGACTTTGCTAAGTGAAACGCCTTTGCGAACTTAAAAACATTTAGTAGTCAAAAAAACTTTGCACACTTTGCGTTAAAAAAATCAGATTAAAAAAGATTGAAAAATCCTTTAGAAATATTAGAATTAGTTCCCGATCCGGAAATTCCGGTAATCAATATCGTGGAATTAGGCATTGTAAGAGAAGCAAAAGTTACCAGCGAGAATTCTTGTGAAATAACGATTACGCCGACTTATTCTGCCTGTCCCGCTATGTTTACCATTGAGGAAGACATCATGAAAATCATGAAAGAAAACGGTTGGGATGCGAAAATAGTTACCAAAATGTTTCCAATTTGGACAACAGATTGGTTGACGGATGAAGCGAGGGAAAAACTTCGTGTGTACGGAATCTCACCTCCCGAAAAAGGAGCCGACGAACATCACATTGGGAAACCGAAAAAATGTCCGCGCTGTGGTTCCATGCATTCAAAACAGATCAGCAGATTCGGATCTACACTCTGTAAGGCTTCTTACCAGTGTCTGGACTGCCTGGAACCTTTTGATTATTTTAAATGCCATTAATTAATGTAACAATGTGTCAGTGTAACAGTTTACTAATGCCGAAATAATGGTTATACTATTAAACTGATACATTGCTGGATTTTTTTTAATTAACATACGAATGAATCAATCTGGCAGCTCTCCAATGTCGGAATAATTGTTACATTGTTAAACTGACACATTGTTAGATTATTTTATATTGTTAAATTAGAGCAGTGTAATTTTTCAAATCTTTAATCATTTAATTTTTAAATTTAAAACCATGTATACACAACTTGATATTGAAACGCATTTTGACGGAAAACTGAAAATTGCTTACCTCAATCAGCCGGAAACAATGAACGCGCTTACAAAACCATCTTTATCAGATCTTAAGGATTTTATTAAAGAATGTAGCGACGATGATACAGTAAGATGTGTGGCGATTTCAGGAAGAGGAAGAGCTTTCTGCTCCGGCCAGAATCTGGATGATGCTTTCGTGCAGGGCAACGAGCATCATGATAACGATATCATCAGAAAAATTGTAGTGGATTACTACAATCCTCTGGTTACAGAGATCACGCATTGTAAAAAACCTGTTGTGGCATTGGTAAACGGTCCTGCAGTAGGAGCAGGCGCGATGCTGGCATTGATCTGTGATTTTGTTTTGGCAGTGGATAAATCTTATTTTGCTCAGGCATTTTCAAATATCGGACTGATTCCTGATACTGGTGGAACATATTTCTTGCCTAAATTATTAGGAAGACAGTTAGCCAATTATTTAGCATTTACCGGCAAAAGATTATCAGCCGAAGAATCTAAATCTTACGGTTTGGTGGCTGAAGTCTTCACCGAAGAAGAATTTGCTCCAAAATCAATGGAAATCCTTGAGAAAATGTCAAATATGCCTACTGCTGCTATTAAACTAACCAAAAAAGCATTCGCCCAATCGTACAGCAATACACTAAAAGAGCAGCTTGAATTGGAAGGTGACCTACAACAGAAAGCAGCCGAAACAGAAGATTTTAAAGAAGGAGTAAGTGCCTTTTTACAAAAAAGAAAACCTGATTATAAAGGAAAATAAAAAATTATAGAATTTAGAAATTAGAGGTTAGTAAATAAAAAATCTAGCTTCTAACTTCTGACTTCTAACATCTATAAATAATGAAAAACGTAGGAATTATCGGTGCCGGAACTATGGGAATAGGCATCGCACAAGTAGCAGCAACCAACGGATGCAGAGTTCTGGTATATGATGCAAATCCGAAACAGGTTGAAATGGCAACCGTAGGTTTGGAAAAAACATTGACCAAACTGGTGGATAAACAGAAAATTCCGGCAGAAAAAATGGTTGAAATTTTAGCCAATATTTCCATTGCCACAGAACTGAAGGACTTCAAAGATTGCGAATTAATCATCGAAGCCATCATCGAAAACAAAGACATAAAAACCAAAGTTTTTACAGAGCTTGAAACCTATGTTTCGGAAAACTGTATTATAGGTTCCAACACCTCATCTATTTCTATCACCTCTCTCGGGGCAGAATTAAAAAAAACGGAACGCTTCATCGGAATTCACTTTTTCAATCCGGCTCCCTTGATGCCTTTGGTTGAGGTCATTCCATCTTTATTAACAGAAAAATCATTACCGGAAAAAGTCTGTAGTCTTATGAAAGACTGGGGCAAAACTCCTGTGCTTGCTAAGGATATTCCCGGATTTATCGTCAACAGAATTGCCCGTCCTTACTATGGTGAAGGATTAAGAATTGTTGAAGAAAACCTGGCAACGCCCGAACAGGTAGACGAAGCCATGAAAACGATAGGAAACTTCAAAATGGGACCTTTTGAATTAATGGATTTAATTGGAGTGGATATTAATTTTGCCGTAACTACCACTGTTTACAAAGATTACTTCTACGATCCGAAATACAAACCGTCTCTCCTTCAGCAAAGAATGTTCGAAGCCAAACTTCACGGCAGAAAAACCGGAAAAGGTTTCTATGATTACACTGAAGGGGCAGAAAAACCGCTTGCCCGGAAAGATGATGCACTGTATCAACAAATATTTCTAAGAATTATTTCAATGCTGATCAATGAAGCGGTAGAGGCAAAAAGATTAGGTATTGCCAACGATGAAGACATCGAGCTGGCCATGCAGAAAGGAGTCAATTACCCAAAAGGATTACTGGCCTGGGGAAAAGAAATCGGTTATTCAAAAATCTCCGAAACCCTGCAAAACCTTTACGGAGAATATCAGGAAGAAAGATACAGACAGAGCCCTTTACTCAGAAAAATGTAACAATATAAAATGTGACAGTGTAACATAATGAATACACTGTTATGCTGTTAATTAGAAAATTATGACGCCGAGACAAGTTGCAGATTATATGTTCGGTCAGGATTATTTCTCCCAATGGATGAATATCAAAATGATCGAAGTCAAAGAAAACTATTGTTTAATAGAAATGCCCATCAAGAAAGAGATGATCAATGGGCTCAAAACAGTTCACGGAGGTGTTACGTTCGCTTTTGCAGACTCTGCGCTGGCATTTTCGTCCAACAATACCGGAGATGCAGCTGTTGCCCTGAACTGTATCATCAATTTTACCAAAGCCGGAAGAGAAGGTGATGTTTTCAGAGCAGAAAGTATTCTGGTGAACGATACCAGAAAAACAGCCGTCTACGATATCAAGATCACTAATCAAAACAATGATCTGATTGCAAAATTCGTCGGAACAGTTTACAAAATTGGAAAAAAAGTAATTGAATTATAAATAAGCAGTAAGCTTTAAGCAATAGGCAGTAAGCTTTTTTCGAAGCTGGTAAAGCCTACTGCCTATAGCTGCCTAAAGCAAAAATTATGAACAACGTATATATCATAGATTATATCAGAACCCCAATTTCAAAATTACAGGGCGGACTATCAGAAGTAAGAGCCGATGATTTGGCAGCAATAGTTATTAAAGAAGTTATTGCAAGAAACCCTGAAGTTCCCGTAGAAGAAATTGAGGACGTTATTTTCGGATGCGCCAACCAGGCGGGAGAAGATAACCGTAACGTAGCAAGAATGGCTCTTTTATTAGCTGGACTTCCATATAAAATAGGAGGCGAAACGGTTAACAGGCTTTGTGCTTCAGGAATGTCTGCGGTGGCCAATGCTTTCCGTTCCATTGCAGCAGGAGAAGGTGAAATTTATATAGCAGGCGGAGTAGAGCACATGACACGTTCGCCTTACGTAATGTCAAAACCAAGTGCAGCTTTCGGAAGAGACAGCCAGATGTTTGATACGACTTTCGGATGGAGATTTGTAAATCCGAAAATGAAAGAGATGTATGGTGTGGACGGAATGGGTGATACCGCTGAAAACTTGGCAGATATGCATAATATCAGCAGAGAAGATCAGGATAAATTTGCACTTTGGTCACAGCAGAAAGCAACAAAAGCTCAGGAAAACGGAAGACTGGCGGAAGAAATTGTAAACGTTGAAATTCCTCAGAAAAAAGGAGAACCTAAAATTTTTGATAAAGACGAATTTATCAAACCGGCATCTTCTATGGAAGGATTAGGAAAACTTCGTCCCGCTTTCAGAAAAGAAGGAACCGTTACGGCAGGAAATGCTTCAGGGATGAATGACGGAGCAGCAGCTCTTATCCTGGCAAGTGAAGAAGCCGTTAAAAAATATGGCTTAAAGCCAAAAGCTAAAATATTAGGATCTGCCGTAGCCGGAGTAGAGCCCAGAATCATGGGGATCGGACCTGTAGAAGCTACACAGAAGCTATTAAAAAGATTGAATCTTTCCTTGGATGATATCGATATCATCGAACTGAATGAAGCATTTGCAGCACAGGCTTTGGCAGTCACCAGAAGCTTAGGCTTAAAGGATGATGATTCAAGAGTGAATCCAAACGGAGGAGCTATAGCAATTGGCCATCCACTGGGTGTTTCAGGAGCAAGAATTGTAGGTTCTGCCGCAATGGAACTTCAGAAACAAGATAAAAAATATGCATTGTGTACCCTTTGTATCGGTGTCGGACAGGGCTATGCAATGGTTATTGAAAAAGTGTAACGTTTTCAATAATGTAACAATATAAAAATGTATCAATGTAATGTTGCTGCCATGCTGAGTCTGTTGATACATTTATTGGTAAACTGTTAAATTGATACATTGTTAAATTAAATTTTTAATAAAAATTTTATGAATATCTACTCATACCACGGTATCCGTCCCATTATCAAGCCCTCTGCCTATATTCATCCGCAGGCGGTGATCATCGGGAATGTAGAGATCGGTGAAGAAGTATATATAGGACCCAATGCCGTCATCCGCGGGGACTGGGGAAAAATCATCATCAAAGACGGTGCGAATGTTCAGGAAAACTGTACGCTGCACGTTTTTCCGGGTATCGAAACTATTTTGGAAGAATCAGCACACATTGGTCACGGAGCAATCATCCATTCAGGACACATTGGAAGAAACTGTTTGGTTGGAATGAATGCTGTTGTAATGGACAAAGCCGTTATTGGAGACGAATGTATCATCGGAGCTTTAGCTTTCGTTCCGGCAAACTTCAGATGCGATGCGAGAAAACTGATTGTAGGAAGTCCGGCAAAAATAATCCGGGATGTTTCTGATGAAATGATTAAATGGAAAACAGAAGGAACAAAACTTTACCAGGAATTGGCAAGAGAAGGAAAAGATGCTATTCTTCCTTGTGAACCATTTACAGAATATGTTCAACAGATTCCTACAAAAGTTGTTGATTACAGCATTTGGGATGATGTGAAATAATTAGCCTGACTAAACCTCATAGGTTTTCAAAACCTATGAGGTTTAAGCATTAAACACACACACACAAATGAAGAAAAAAGATAAATGTCAAATTCAGAAAATTTTGAATGTGGATATACGTATCATATTTACACTCATGCCAATGGAAAAGATTTAATTTTTAGGGAAAATGAAAATTATAAATATTTTTTAGAAAAGCTTTTAAAATATATTATTCCAGTAGCTGAAATATATGCGTATTGTTTAATGCCGAATCATTTTCATTTATTGGTAAAATTTAAAGATTTAAATCAAATTCCAGGAGAGAATGAACATAAATATTTAATGAAGCAGTTTAGTAATTTATTAAATAGTTATGCAAAAGCTTATAATAAAAGATACGATAGAAGAGGCTCTCTTTTTCTTGATTATTTAAAACGTAAAAGAGTTGGTGAAGAAAAGTACCTGATTAAGTTATTGCATTATATTCACAATAATCCTGTCAGTCATGGATTTGTGGAAGATATTAATAATTGGAAATATTCATCCTATCATTCCTACATCAATTTGGCTAAAGAAAGTAAAATAGAAAGAAAAGAAATGATGCAATATTTTGATACAGTAAATGATTTTATAGAATACCATCAATCAAATGTTGAATATGATTTCTTAAGAATCGAATAAAAATAAAGGTACCTGGCTTAAACCTCATAGGTTTCTAAAACCTATGAGGTTTTGAAAGAACAGTTAAAAAAGAAACAAAATATGTTTAAAAAAATTCTCATTTTCTACAGTATCCTGTTTGCATTTCAAAGTGTGGTTGTAGCACAAAACGGAAATGTAAAACCCCTGACTATCGGAGAAATCAGAACTATAAAATCTAAGATTTTAAATGAAGACAGAACCTTAAATATTTATCTTCCACACAATTTTGATAAAACAAAATCATATCCGGTTATCTATCTTTTGGATGGAAGCATAAATGAAGATTTTATTCATGTTACAGGATTGGTGCAATTCTTTAATCAAATGTATGCAATGCCGGAAACCATTGTGGTGGGAATTGCCAATATTGATAGAAAAAAAGATTTCACGTTTCATACCGATTTAAAAGATTTACAAAAAGATTATCCCACTACCGGGCACTCTGATAAGTTTATCAATTTCCTTGAAAAAGAATTAAAACCCTATATCGAAAACCAGTTTAAAACTACTGATACCTACGTGTTCGGTCAATCTCTTGGCGGACTTTTGGCAACAGAAATTTTGTTGAAAAAACCTGAAATGTTCAATAACTATTTTATCATCAGCCCGAGTTTGTGGTGGGATGATGAAAGTCTTTTAAAGCAGGCCAATCAGTTATTGTCTAAAGTTCCGGATACGAAGAAATTTATTTACATTTCTGTTGGAAAAGGTGAGCATCCGGTGATGATAAAAGATGCAGAAGATTTATATGATACTCTTAAAAAATCAAATAAGAAAAACTGGACGGTAGAATATAAAATGATGGAAACAGACAATCACGCAACGATCCTTCACAGAAGCCTGTATGAAGGTTTGGTTAAATTATTTCCATACCAGGAGCCGAAAAATTAAAATATAACAATCTAAAAATGCATCAGTGTAACAATTATGATACACCTTTAAACTGATACATTGCTAATTAAAATACTATATGGAAAAGTTAAAAAACTATATCCACGGAGAATGGGTAGAAGGTACCGGCAACGGAATGCCTTTATACAATGCCGTTACAGGTGAGCAGGTCGCTGTTTCAGATACGGAGGGGCTTAATTTTGAGCAGGCTCTTGACTACGGAAGAACAGTAGGCTACAAAAACCTTTCTTCCATGACGTTTTATGACAGAGGAGAGATGCTGAAAAAAGTCGCTCTTTATCTTTTGGAAAGAAAGAAAAAATATTACGAATTATCATATAAGACCGGAGCTACCCACGCAGATTCCTGGGTAGATATAGAAGGAGGTTTCGGTACCTTCTTCACCTATTCCGGATTGGCAAAAAGAATGCTTCCGAATACCCCGTTCTGGGTGGATGGCGAAACTCAGAAAATCTCTGCCAACGGAACTTTTCTCGGAACCCACATTCTGACACCAAGTGAAGGAGTTTCTATACAAATCAATGCCTATAACTTTCCGGTTTGGGGAATGTTGGAGAAACTGTCCACTTCACTGTTGGCGGGTGTTCCTTCCATTGTAAAACCATCCCCTTACGGCTCTTACCTTACGAACGCAGTTTTTCAGGACATGATCGAAAGCGGTGTTCTTCCTGAAGGAGCGCTTCAGTTGGTTTGCGGTGAGCCGGGAAATATCCTGGATTATGTTCAGGATGGAGATTCCGTTTTATTCACAGGTTCTGCACACACAGGGAGAAAGCTGAAATCAATGCCTTCCATCGCTGGAAATGCGGTACGTTTCAATATGGAAGCAGATTCCCTGAACTGTTCAATTTTGGGTCTGGATGCAAAACCCGGAACTCCGGAATTTGATCTCTTCATCAAAGAAGTACGTACTGAAATGACCACAAAAGCAGGTCAAAAATGTACGGCAATCAGAAGAATCATTGTTCCTGAGTACCTTATCGGAGATGTTCAGAATGCTTTGTCTAAAGCTTTAGACCAAACCAAAATCGGAAACCCGTTGAGCAGAGAAACCAGAATGGGATCACTTGTAGGAAAACAGCAATACGATGAGGTTGTAAGAAAAGTGAATATCTTAAAATCAGAAACAGAACTGGTTTACGATGGAAAACACGAACTTGTAGATGCAGATTATGATAACGGAGCATTTATGAGTCCGAAACTGTTCTTAAATGATAAACCTTTCGAGAAAAATATCTCTCACGATGTAGAAGCTTTCGGACCCGTTTCCACATTAATGCCTTACAAAGACGCAGAAGAAGCGGCAGCTTTGGCAAAAAGAGGAAAAGGAAGTTTAGTAGGATCTATCATTTCCCATGATGAAACCTTTATCGCAGAAACTTCATGGAAAATGGCTTCCCAGCACGGAAGAATTTTTGTGCTCAACAGAGATAATGCCAAAGAAAGTACAGGTCACGGTTCACCGCTTCCTACCTTAATGCACGGCGGTCCGGGAAGAGCAGGTGGAGGCGAGGAAATGGGCGGACTGAACGGTCTTCATTTCTTCCTTCAGAAAACAGCGATCCAGGGCTCTCCGGACGTATTGAAAGCCATTACCAAAGTATATCAGCAGGGTGCAGAGAAAAAATTCTCAGACAAGCATCCGTTCCAGAAATATTTCGAAGAAGTGGAAATAGGAGATTCATTGGAAACAGCAGGAAGAACAGTTACTGATGCAGATATCGTGAATTTCTCCAACGTTTCATGGGATCACTTCTATGCGCACACTGATGCTACAAGTTTAACGGGAACTATTTTCGATAAAACAGTAGCCCACGGGTATTTTATCCTTTCAGCAGCGGCAGGACTGTTCGTTTCCGGGAAAAAAGGACCTGTTATCGCCAACTATGGATTGGAAAACTGCTCATTCTTTAAACCTGTTTACGCCGGAGATACCATTACAGTTTATTTAACAGCAAAAGAAAAGATCAACCGTGGAGTAAAAGGAAGAAATATTCCTTCAGGTGTTGTAAAATGGCTGGTTGAAGTTGTAAATCAAAGAGATGAGATCGTTTGTGTGGCAACTATTTTAACACTGGTGGCAAAACATTCTCCTTTCATTGATCTGAATGTGAAAAATGTTCAGAAGATATTGGGCGGACTAACGGAAAGTACCCATCCAAACTGGGGTAAAATGTCACCTCAGCAGATGATCGAACATCTTGAACACGGAGTTCTGGTAAGCTTGGGAGAGCCTGAAGCCGATACATGTTTCACACCGGAAGAGCAACTGGAAAAATGGCAGGATTCCCTTTACAATCACAGAAAAATGCCGAAAGATTTCCCGGCTCCTTTCCTTGCCGAAGATGAAACTTTATTGGAATTGAAACATAAAAACCTTGAAGCTGCAAAACAGTCCTTCCTGGATAACTTGCAGAGATTTACAGTATATTACAGAGAAAATCCACAGGCAGAACACATGAATTTTGTGTTCGGAAAACTGAATAAAGAAATGTGGGAGCTGATGCACAAAAAACATTTTACCCACCACTTTGAACAGTTTGGATTGATTTAATCTAATTAATATAAAAAGTAGCAGTTTAACAATAAACTGCTACTTTTTTTAATGGTTGAGAAAAGCTTATAAGGCCCAGTTAAAGTCTAATGGTCTGAAAAATTGAATAGTTATATAAAAAGTTTACATTAAAATCAGTAACTTTAATAGGCGAAATCTGAAAAGCATATAGAGTAGGAAAAAAACATTAAAAACTAATTGCTATGAAAAATTTAAAAAAACTTTCAAGAAATGAATTGAGATCTGTTAAAGGTGCCGGTCCAAACTGGGGCTGTTTGCCTAATTCTTGCCCTCCGGGAAGTTGTTGTCTCCCCGGAAGATGGCCGGATATTGCAAGAGCATGTTATATATGTGCTAATTCTTAACATAAAAGGCTGATTTTTTGATTGGCTAATCTTAAATAAAATATAAATTTATAATCCCTTTTGGTTTTTACTGAAAGGGATTTTTTAATCACAAGGATTATTAAAAGAAAAGAAATTTTTAATCTTCTAAGGTCAACATACAAACACAAAATACGATGACAGATATTAGAACTACTCCAATTGAAGCAGATCGCTTTTATCATATTTATAACCGTGGAATTAACGGAGAAAATATTTTTAAATCAGATCGGAATTATTTGTTCTTCCTTAATAAAATATCTGAATTTCTTCTTCCCGTTTGTGATGTATATGCCTATTGTCTTATGCCTAATCATTTTCATCTTTTAGTTAAGATTAAATCTGATTTTGAATTGGGTAGCCTTGTCAAGGTTCAAAACCTTGACAAGGCTATTAAGGCTGCCAAAACAGGAGTTCATTCTCCGCAGAATATCTTCTCAAAACAATTTTCCCGAGTCTTCAATTCTTATTCCCAGGCTTTTAATAAAGAAAATAAAAGGCATGGTGCACTTATTGAATCTCCATTTAAAAGAAAATTGATTACTTCGGATAAATATTTAATTAATGCAATGATTTATATTCATCTGAATCCGCAAAATCATTTTACGATGTGCGAGTATTCAAAATATAATTTTTCCTCTTATCAATCCATTTTAAGTAATTCGAAAACTTTATTGAAAAGGGATAATGCCATTGAATTATTTGATAATAGAGAAAACTTTATAAGGTCACATAAAAAAGCGGTTGATCTTGATTATGAGTTTTAGTTTATTACTTTTACAGTAAAATCAGAAATTTCATTTATTTAAAACAAGATATGGAACTACAATTTTTCAAAGACTTTGATTTTACGGACTTCTGGAACGAAAGCAGCTATTCGGTGAGAGATTATATAGAACCCTTTCCCGATGATGAGCTTATTGCTTCCGTAGAAAAAGAGCTTGGCTACAAACTTCCCGCCTCTTATATCGAACTGATGAGGCTGCAGAACGGCGGTCTGGTGGAAAAGTCATGCTTTCCTACATCGGAAGAGAATTCCTGGGCAGATGATCATATTGCCATTACCGGAATTATGGGAATCGGGAGAGAGAAAACCTATTCCATCTGTGGAGAGCTCGGAAGCCGGTTTATGATTGAAGAATGGGGGTATCCCGCCATAGGGATCTATATCTGCGACTGTCCTTCGGCTGGTCATGATATGGTTTTGCTTGATTATTCCAATTGCGGAAAAGACGGAGAACCCGAAGTCGTTCATATTGACCAGGAAGATGATTACAGAAAAATATTTCTGGCCAGAGACTTTGAAACTTTCATAAAAGGACTGAAAGATGAAGATGCATTTGATGGTGAATAAATAAACAGGTACTTTTAACTTTAAATCAAACTACAAAAAATAAAACAATGAACGAAAGCTGGATGCAAAAATGGGAAGAGGTAAAAGATATCCTTACATGTCCCGTAGATTTGGAAACCTATTTTACTTCGGATGAAATTATGGAGCAGAAAATGGAGGTGATGGACATAGGAAACGTTTCCCTGCCGTCCGGAAAAGTAATCGTAAGAGATCCTTTGGTGTTTCTGAATGCAGGAGAAAAACCCTATTTCCTTCAGGCTCCGAAAGGAGATTTTCCGGTAAGAATCGCTGTCGTAAAGTCAGAAGAATGGGGTAACCGCTATGCTGCCGTAAAAGTGGAATTCACCAAAGAAAAACCTGTTCTGTACAGGGAAGCGCTGATCGGGATAGAAAATCTTGAAGATTTAAATGAAGGAGACTATTTCGGATTCATGGTAGATGCCGGGCTGGGCTGCATTACCGATGCTGAAGTGCTTCCTCATTTTGATAAATTCCTTACCAGTGTGAACGTGGAGAATGTTTATGATGATTATTTTGCAGAACAGTTTGCACAGAGCTACAGAGAACATCCGGAAAACCAAAGAGAGCTGGGAGACTGGATCAACTGGAAAATTCCCAATACAGACTATCATATCCCGATGTTTGCAAGCGGTTTCGGAGACGGAGGATATCCCGTTTATTTCGCATATGATGAAAAAGGGGAGATCTGCGGACTTTATATCCAGTTTATAGATATTGAGCTGGCATTGTCTGATGATGAGGACGAAGATGAAGAATAAAACCTTTGCCGATAAAGTCATAGAATTCAATAAAAACCTGCAGTTTTCAGGAGATCTTCCTGATGGCTTTGAGGTCATGAACCCATATCTGGACAATCCGGAAACCATGACTGTCATGCAGGAATTTTATCATAAATACTACAATGATCTGCAAACGAGGAAGTTTGTTATTGGCATCAATCCCAGCAGGCATGGAGCAGGCGTGACGGGCGTTCCGTTTACCGATACCAAAAGGCTGGAAGCTGTCTGCGGAATCAAAATGCATTCGGCATACACCCATGAAGTTTCCTCGGTTTTCATATACGATATGATTGCTGAATATGGTGGTGCAGAGGAATTTTACAAAGATATTTATATCAATTCACCCTTTCCGCTGGCCATCGTAAGAAAAACAAAAAACGGATGGCTGAACGCGAATTATTATGATGATAACAAACTCTTTCAGGCAGTAAAAGATTTTATGATCGATTCTCTGAAAAAGCATATCAGCCTGGGGGTAGATACCTCCGAAGTCTTCGTGCTCGGGAAAAAGAATGCAGAATTTATTTCAAAACTTAATAAGGAAGCTAATCTCTTTGAGAAAATGACGGTTTTGGAACATCCGAGATATATCCAGCAGTATAAATCTAAGGAGAAGCAATTGTATATTGACAAATATATTTTAGCGCTGAAAAAATGAAAATCCCCGGAAAAATCTTCCGGGGATTTTGCATGGATATAATTTAAAATCTTTTTTTCTTACGAATATTAGCTTTTACCTATGATAAATGGTCTGTAATTACCTCTTAATAACTTTATAAGATTCTGATGCCGATTTTATCATATATACTCCTTTCGGAAGTTCCGAAATATCAGTTTCGTTAACACCTTTTCCTGCTTCGATGGTTTTTACCAACTGTCCGGACTGGCTGTAGACTTCAAATTTAGTGTTTTCAACAGTCTTAATTGTAAGCGGGCCATTCGTAGGATTCGGATAGATAGTGGCTTCTTTCTGAGGAGTTTTTACTTCATTAGCCGCCAATACAGTTCCGGTGTCTTTTACCCATGTGAAGGCATCAAAACCTGCATATCTGAATGCTCCGCCTAAAGTCAGCACGAGTTCATCAATGATGATATTCGAATAATTCTGACCGTTTAAATTAGTGAGATCGATAAGAGAGTATCCGTTCGTAGGTGTCATAGAAGTAACAAAACCTACAGATTTTGTCTGTGTAAACTTAATCACTCCGCTCAGCTTTCCTGTAACAGTCAATGTTCCCTGTACCCCCAAAGTTAAATTAAGAGAAGACAGATACATCCAGAACCGGTTTACCTTAAACAGATTGGATGTGGTTTTAATACTGAAAGACGGCGGAAATGAAGCATCATTAGAGTTATCAATATACCTGTTGTCAACTGATGTTCCGTTCCAGCCCGTAGCCGGATAGTTACCCTGGATGTCAAAAGTTCCTACGTGAGAGATGATGTTGAATATCACTCCGTTATCTGTAAAACTTGGACTTCCGTGAGATTCCGTTTCAAATTGTTCCGTACTGGTCTGCCCAAAAGAAAATGAAGCTATGAACAGACTACAAATGATTAAAAAAATAGATCTTTTCATGATTTAGGTTTTAAATTCGTTGTTTTAGTTTTTTGGAGGATAAATTCCCTCTACACATATGATATAGTTAAGGGCTAAATAAGGCGGCATATTATTCACCGGAAGGTTTTGTCCGATGTATGATATAGATTTAGCATTAAGAGCAGTATCAGGATCAGCGGCTGCAAAACTGGGCACAGCATTGAAATCCCGGCCTACCTGAGTTCCTGTTTTTGCTATAGATGTGGTGGCTGAGGGAGTAGAATCCGTAGAATTTACATTGGCAACTTTCAGCTGAAACCCTGAACCTATACTTGGAAGGTTCTGTGCCATGATCGTATTTTGTGTAGTTCCCGCAACGACTCCCAGAGGGTAATATTCATTACTGGTTACATTTCCGGCACCGACAGCCATTCTTCCTTTTAGGTTTGGAAGTGCAAAAGTAGTGACTCCATCACCACCATAAATTGTTCCTAAGATTGAAAATAAAGCAGAATTGTTTGAAATTCTTAATAAGCTTCCGTCACATAACATCCAGCCTCTAGGTGCAAAATTTCCGGCAAATAGTTTTACGATTCCAATGTATTCGTCCATGATATTTGTTTTTTCAGTTATTAAATTTCCTACTCTGTTTGGGGCTTTTCGGATTCCGCCTGTAGTTGTTATTTTCGATAGTCCAAAGGAACAACATATAAGAAACCATGGCTAGAGTAGAAAATACCAAATTGCAGATTGCGTATTTCTACGTAATGGGAATTGAAAAAAATAAAGATTCAATTTATAGTCTTAAAGTTTTTCTCAAACGTTCTGTATTTAGTATTTTTGTATAAATCCAATTAAAACGAAAAATGAACGAATTCGTAGTTTCAGAAATTAAAAATAATATTGCCGAAATCACATTCGGAACTCCAAAAAGTAATTCTCTCCCGGGAGCAATTCTTGAAAAGTTAGCACAGACCATTTTAGATGAAGGAGCGAAAGATGAGGTAAAAGCCATTTTAGTAAAAAGTGAAGGTGAAAAAGCATTCTGCGCCGGAGCTAGTTTTGATGAACTTTTAGCCATTGACGAACTGGAAGCATCTTCAAAATTTTTCGGAGGATTTGCCAAAGTTCTGAATGCGATGAGAAACTGCGGAAAGATAGTCGTAGTAAGAGTTCAGGGAAAAACAACGGGCGGCGGTGTAGGAATCGCCTGCGGGGCAGATTACTGTTTCGCAACTAAAGATGCAGCACTTGCACTGACGGAAATTAATTTGGGAATCGGACCTTTCGTGATCGGGCCTTACGTAGAAAGAAAGATCGGAAAATCACAATTTTCCGCAATGGCTGTTGATGCAGATTTCAGATCGGCGGAATGGGCAGAGCAGCATAATATCTATCATTCCGTATCAGAAAGTATTGAAGAAATGGATGCCAAATTAGACCCATTTATGCAGACATTGGCTTCAAGAAGCAGCGACGCATTGGCTTTAATCAAAAAAGTATCCTGGGAAGGGACAGATCATTTTAACGAACTCATGCCTGCAAGAATCCACATGAGTGCAAGTTTAATTCTTGAAGATTCTGCAAAGAAAAACATTGAGTCTATTAAAGAAAGACTGAGAGCAAAATAATTTTTTGTTCATACAATTACACAGCCGCTGATGATTTCAGCGGTTTTTTATTATTATAGCCCATGAAGAGAAAGAACTTTTTACTCTTGAAACTCTGATCATAGTAAATTCAATATATACAGAATTCTTTTCCTGTTAATAATAAACCAACTCTGTTTAAACTTATCAGTTTAAAACTTTGCGCCTTTGCGATTGTCCAACAAAGAAGTTTAAAAAAATTCAAAGTTAAGGGTCCCATAAACCGCGTGATGAAAAAATAATTTCAAAATTTTAAAAAAATAATTGGCAGATTAAAAATAAATTATAACTTTGTAATTCAAAGTTCTTTTTATGGATTCGAAAAATTATCACGAAGACTTATCTCATATCCGTTCCATGATGGAGCGGTCTTCCAGATTTATTTCATTGAGCGGACTGTCCGGAGTTTTTGCAGGTCTGGCTGCTCTGATTGGTGCAGGATACGTTTATTTTGTTTTCCAAAGGGAAGGAATTGATTATTTTGATGGTACCAGGAACGTTTTCCATCCGGCATTGGTTAAAGAACTTGTCATTATCGGAACAGTAATTTTACTCACAGCTGTTTTAAGCGGGTACATTTTCACAGCCAACAAAAGCAAAAAGAAAGGACAAAAAATCTGGGACAGCACAACGAAACGTTTATTGTTAACTTTTGCCGTTCCTTTGGTAACAGGAGGAATTTTTTGCCTCGCCCTTCTTTTTCATCATTCATTTGTTTGGATAGCTCCCGCCACACTGATATTTTATGGAATTGCGTTAGTCAGTGCAGAAAGATATACCCTGACTGATATTAAATATTTAGGGTATTGTCAAATTATTCTGGGATTAATTTCCCTGTTCTTCTTAGGATGGGGACTTGTATTCTGGACTATTGGTTTTGGAGTGCTGCATATTGTGTATGGGCTGATCATGCATAAAAAATATAAATAAAAATTAAATTGACAGGTTTTAGGGACATATTCCTGAAAGCCTACGGTTAATGACTTACTATGATAAACATCAATCAACTCAATAAAGAATTCGAAAGCCGTGTAAGACTGGGGATAATGTCCGTTCTTATGGTAAACGACTGGGTTGACTTTTCTGAAATGAAAGGACTTTTGGAAATTACAGACGGTAATCTGGCAAGCCACAGCAATGCTTTGGAAAAAGCAGGATACATTGAAGTAAAAAAAGAATTTGTAGGCAAAAAACCGAAAACCTCTTACCGTGTCACACAGAACGGAAGACAGGCTTTCAATGAACATCTGGATGCTCTTGAAAAATTATTGGGACGTTAAACCCTATATTTTTTTGAATTTTAACTTTGAAATACAAAGTACTTTATAGTTTAAAATTAAATAAAATGATAACACAAAAACAGACAACACTCGCCATTTATGCTCTTCCATTGGTTTTACTATGTATTCCATTATTAGGAAATGCAATTTCCGGGGGAATCAATTGGTCAGCTGCAGATTTTCTGATGGCAGGAATTTTACTTTTTACAACCGCCTTCCTGGTCAATTTGATTAGAAACCAAACCAAAAAACAAAGCCGGAGAGTCCTGATCTGCATTCTCATTTTGTTGGTTCTTGCATTGATCTGGATTGAATTGCCTGTAGAGATTTTCGGAAGTCCGTTTGCGGGAAATTAACCATTGATAATAGACTTCAATTATGACTAGGAAAAAATTCATTAAAAGATTGGCACAGCTTTCATTGATCGGAGCATTTCCTGCATTGTATTCCTGGCAGATAGAACCTTTCTGGGTAGAATTTGTCCAGAGAAAGCTACCCATTAAAAATCTTCCGGAAACATTAGAAGGAAAGACGCTGATGCAGATATCAGACCTGCATGTCGGAGATCGTTTTGATTGGAATTTCCTGATTGATTCTTTCACAAAAGCTCAGCAGTTTAATCCGGATTTTGTGGTTTACACCGGCGACTTTGTGAATCATGGGACTCATGAAGAAAAGGAGGACCTGAAGAAAGTAATGAGGCATGCAGTCCACGGGAAGCTGGCAACTTTGGGAATTCTTGGAAACCATGATTATGGAAAGAAGTGGAGTGATATCAAGTACTCAGAAAATATCAGTCAGGTTCTTGAAGATTTTGGAATCAATATACTTAAAAACAGTAGTGAAGAAATCTGTGGACTGAATTTTATCGGATTTGAAGATCTGTGGTCACCTAATTTCTATCCGTCAGAAGTAATGAAAAATCATGACCCTTCAAAAGCCAATATTGTACTCTGCCATAATCCGGATGCCTGCGACAGGGATATATGGAATGGCTACCAGGGCTGGATACTAGGCGGTCATACCCACGGAGGACAATGTAGAATTCCGGGTATTGTCACCCCCATCCTTCCGGTTGAAAATAAAAAATATGTGTCGGGGGAAATAGATCTTCAGGATGGGAGAATGCTGTATATCAATCGTGCTATTGGTCATTCTTTCCAGATAAGATTTATGGTGCGCCCGGAAATTACCGTCTTTACTTTAACTCAAACTTAAAATAATATCTATGAAAGATCATGAAATTATAAACATTGGAAAATACATTTTCGGATTGTGCTTTGCACTGGGAAATATCTGTCTTTTCGGTTATTTACTAACAAAAAATGACGGTTTTGCAGTTACAGGTTATTTGCTTTTAATTTTCGGAAGCATTATCAATTTGTTGATTATCATAGGATTGTTAATCTATTCACTTGTTCATCCATCAAAATTTGAAATCTGTCTCAAAGCTATTGGTATCCTTATGATCAATATTCCCATTGCCTTTATTTACGCTTTAATAGGACTTAATCTAAACTAAAATAAAACCTTATGAAAAAAGTACGTGTCCGCTTTCTGCTTTTTGTGTATGATAAAACCCAGAAGCTCTACAGAAAATATTTTAAAAAGAAAAAAAGACAATGGCAGTTCAATGAACAACAGCTGCTGAAATTCCAGGAAGATTCTTTAGGAAGAAAACTGGGCGAATTTTATAAAAAGCATGGATTTTCTATGATCCCCAAAATGGAAGACCATGACGTACACCATCTGATCACCGGATGCGGAACCCAATTTGAGGACGAGATCGCCATGCAGTACCTTCTCCTCGGAAACGGTAAGCTGAACGCCCATCTCCTTGCAGCAGTTGTATTAGGAACCCTCATCCTTCCCGAATACCTGAAGCTGTATATCAAGGCATACAGAAAAGGGCAGAGCATGAGACCTTTTTACCACTGGGATTTCGAAAGCCTTCTGTGGCAGAATTTCGACCACCTGAAAGATTATATCCAGCAGAAAGAAACAACAGTCTTGTATTAATCCATCTTCAGCCTTAAACTGCGCCTTAATAATCTTAAATCCTTATTCCTCCTTAAAGATTCAAATCTTTTTAATCTTTTAAATCATTCAATTTTTCAATTATTAAATCTTCCCCATCATGAAAACACATCATCATATATTTCTTACAGCCGCCTTGTTTGTCATTGTATTCTATGATCAGGACATCGGATTGAATCTCGGGATCCTTGGTGTCGTTTACGCATTGCTCACCCTGTTCAAAACTCCTGAAAGAAACAGAACAAGAACCTTTCTGATACTTTTCGTTACAAGTATTCTGTCATGTTTTGCTTTTGCATGGTTCGGGGATTTTCCTTCCCTGCTGGCGGTTGTAAGCTCTCTTTTGCTGCTCGGTTACCGGTCGAAAAACAGAAAGCTGAAAATACTTTTCCTCATTCCCGTATTTATCATCAACAGCGTTACCTCCTTTTGCCGGTTCTTCAGTTTCGACGAATGGCTGCCCAAAAAGAATATGTCCGGAATGTGGCAGAAAGCCTTGGCATTCATCATCATTCCTCTGCTGTTTATTTCCGTGTTTTTCGGGATCTATTCCGTGGGAAGTGATCATTTTGCTGCTGTTTTCAGAGATTATGAGCTGGATATCAATATATGGCAGGTGCTGTGTCTGTCGGTTTTAGGATTTTTTATTGCATTCAATTACTGGAACTATGCGGTGGAAAGATTTGTATATAAAAAGAACGACCTGCTGGATGATAACTTTCAGGAGAATGATAAGATCCGTAAGGCAACCTATTCCTTCCTTGATCTGGATGCAGAAAGAACCAGCGGTGTCATTTCTTTCTTCTGCCTGAATATTTTACTCGTGTTTTTTATTGTCACTTACAATTACGAGCAGTTTTACGAAATTTCCAAAACTCCGGTACAGCTTTCCGAAGAAACCCATGAAAGAGTCAATGCCGTAATCATGTCGATCATTATGGCAGTTTTGGTCATTATGTTCTATTTTAAATCCGGGTTCAATTTTGATCCCAAAGCAAGACTGATGAAAATTCTGGCCAGGATCTGGATCATTCTGAATGCCGTTCTTGTCTGTTCCGCGGCACTGAAAAACTACGAATATATACTCAGTTACGGATTTACTTACAAAAGGCTGGGCGTGTTTGCTTTCCTCCTGTTGGCGCTGATCGGTCTTGCCCTTACTTTCATTAAAATTCAGAAGAAAAAAAGAAATGCATTCCTGTTCAATACAATGACCTGGTATTTTTATGGAACAGTTTTGGCTTGCAGTTATGTGAACTGGGGCGGAATGATTACCTCCCAGAATATGAAACGTAAAGATTTTGTGGTAAACTATCACTTTGAACAAATCAACTTCAGTGAAAAATTACTGCTGAAGTATGCAGACGAAAAAAATGATTTCAAGCTTAAAAAGAAAGTGATGGAAAAAATTAAAGAAGAAAAATCCAGACCTTTCCTTTCAAAGATCCTTTACTATGAAACATTAAAAGATTAAATTATTATGAAAAAATCCTTATTGTTAATTCCATTGATTATTATTTCATGTAAAAAAGAACCAGCGATAACAGAAACCCCTGATAGGGATTCTGCCAGGTCCACAGAAATGCCGGACGCTGCTAAAACAGATTCGGCTGTCCTTAGAGAGAAAGATTCAATCATTAACAATGCCCCTGTCACCAAAGAAGTACTGCGCAAAGGCGTAATGAGAAGCGAGAAAGAAGGCCGGATCATAAGAACGGCAGACGCATCACAGCTCCCTTTCACATTAGGGGAGGAGTTTACAAAAGACGGACAGGAACTGGTTTTAAAATTGACCCATTATGACAAACCCAATATTAAAGCGAAAATCTCCACCAATGAAAAAGATTTTAATATAAGATTCAACCAGATCAGACTTCCAAACGGAGATTATGACGGGCCTTTCGGAAGAGATCTCACCTACGACATCAAAGAAAAAGGCGAAGTCTGGCTCATTATCGGGAAAAGTAATATGGCTTCCGGTAATACAAAAGGAAGTTTTAATGTAAGTGTAGAATAATATTCATCGTTTTGGTATAATTTCTGCAAATTCAATCCTAAAGTTTAAAATTATGAAAAATATATGGTTAATGACAGCGGCAGTTTCGGCAGTAGTAGTAAGCTGTGGAACAGTACAGTCACTGGTTCAGAATACATTCCCTTATACAGCCAATGTACTGGTGTCCACGGGTGTGCCTGCCGATAAAGAAGTTTCGTCTACCGCTACGGCTACCAATGTGCAGACATGGTTTGGAGGAAATAATAATGCAAAGATCAAAGATGTAAGAATTTCCGATGCTAAAATTTCTGTAGTTTCTCCTTCGGGCGGAAATTTAAGTGCCCTTAAATCTGTGAAAGTTTATATTTCATCCAATGGAACAGGGGAAAAGCTTGTGGCATCACGGTCAAATATTACAACAGACTCTTCCAGTTTAAATCTGGATATTAATGATACAGGATACCTGGATGAGGTTGTAAAAAGTTCCGGACTTACAGTAAGAACAGTATATGAGCTGAAAAACCAGACAAGTTCAGATATGAACCTTAAAATAGCTCTTAATTTCAACAGTGTTCCCGCGAGCTGATCTTATAAAAACCTATAAACAAAAACGTCTTTCAAAATCTGAAAGACGTTTTTATTTGAATATACAGAAAACTATAAATTATTTCCGGCCGGTTTCTACGGATGTTTTTCATTAAATGTCATGGTTGATAATCCGCTGTGTCAGCTTTTCGTGATTGAATCCATAACGATCGTTACAGGTCCGTCATTAATCAGTGAAACTTTCATATCTGCGCCGAAAATCCCGCTTTCAGTTTTTAATCCTGATTTAGCCAGCTCTTCTTTGAAATAATCGAAAAGAGGAATCGCTTTATCCGGCTTTGCCGCTTTGATGAAAGAAGGGCGGTTCCCTTTTTTATAATCTGCAATCAGCGTAAACTGGCTGATACAAAGGATTTCTCCTGAAATATCCATTACAGAAAGGTTAAGTTTACCCTCTTCATCCCCGAATATCCTCAGATTTAAAATCTTCTGAACAAGCCAGTCTGCATCCGGTTTTTCGTCATTTTCATCAATTCCGGCCAGCAGCATTAGCCCTTTTCCAATCTCCCCGGCAATTTTCCCGTCTACTTTTACACAGGCCTCCGAAACTCTCTGTATAACAACCTTCATTCTAGTAATAGATATTTAAAGTTTTAGTGGAAGGATCATAGTTGTAGGGATACGTTTTAGGAGGAAGAGAAGTTGCAGCCCCTGATTCCGGCTGGCCTGTTCTCAAAATCCAGCGCGTATTGTCTTTAGGGCACAGAATGCTGATATTATCCTTTACCTCAAGAGTGGTATTCGCATCAGGGCAGATATGGGGAGCATTTCGGTCATATGCTTTGAAAGAATCTCCCACCCGCACTACAATCAGTCCTCTTGATCCGGCTTGCTGCTCATTCACATAAATCCAGCCTCCATCGTAGTTCAGATTGTTATAAGCAGGCAGATTCAGGTTTAAAGTTACATTAATAGGATTGTTGGGGAAACAGTTTACTGTATCTTCTCTGCTTCCACACGAGTTTATAGTTAAATTACTGAAAATCAGTAACGTTAAAATAGATAGGATTGAAAAAGTTTTTTTCATTTCAATTTAAATTTTTATATATTTGTAAAAGTTAAACGATTATAACACGTAAAACATTGTCCGGCAAATGTCGGATTATTTTTTTATACCAAACCTAAATTTTGAAAATTATGGCAAGCTATGTAACAAAGGAGGGACAAGAGAAAATGAAAGCTGAGCTGGAACAGTTAGAAACTGTGGAAAGACCAAAGATTACCCAGCAAATCGCAGAAGCAAGAGATAAAGGAGATTTATCTGAAAATGCTGAATACGATGCGGCTAAAGAGGCTCAGGGGATGCTTGAAATGAGAATTTCCAAGCTTAAAGATATTATCGCTACTTCCAAGGTCATAGATGAAAGTCAATTAGATACTTCAAAGGTTTCCATCCTTACTACGGTAAAGCTTAAAAATAATGCTACCAATCAGGAGCAGGTATTTACACTGGTACCGGATAATGAAAGCGACCTTAAAACAGGAAGGATTTCTGTGAATACACCGATCGCGAAAGGATTACTTGGAAAAGTAATAGGCGAAACGGCAGATATTACATTACCAAACGGGAACAAACTGTCTTTTGAAGTATTAGACATCACTCTATAGTCTAAGTAAATACAATCCGGAATCAGACTACCAATCTTTAACCTTTAACTTCTATAAAAAATGAGCAGTATATTCACAAAAATCATCAACGGTGAAATTCCCTCATATAAAATTGCCGAGGATGATCATTTTATAGCATTCCTTGATGCAATGCCTTTGGTGAAAGGACATACACTGGTAATTCCCAAAAAAGAAGTTGACCTGATCTTTGATCTGGAAAGTGAAGAATACAAAAATCTTTGGGGATTTGCCCGGCAGGTCGCCCAAAAGATAAAAAATGCTGTTCCCTGCGTAAGAGTGGGAGTAGCTGTAGTAGGACTTGAAGTTCCGCACGCGCACATCCATCTCATTCCTTTAAACAGGGTGGAAGATATGAACTTCAGAAATGAAAGACTTAAATTAACAGACGAAGAATATAAAGAGATCCAAAACTCAATCATTAATTCTTAAAAAGCATAAAATCGTAAAAAAGAAATTTTTTACGATTTTCTTTAACATTATTATATAGTATGAATTCAAACCAATGCTCTTTCTGCGGCAGAAAAAGAAATGAGGTACAGATGCTTATTTCCGGGCAGAGCGGCTTTATCTGCGAAAACTGTATCGAACAGGCACATGTTATCGTAAAAGACAGTGTTTCTAAAACAGGATCTTCTCCTGCAGAAAATATAGACGAACTTAAAAAACCGAAAGAGATTAAAGAATTCCTTAACCAATATGTCATTGGACAGGATCAGGCTAAAAAACAGCTGTCAATCGCGGTATACAACCATTATAAAAGACTGCTTCATGCACAGGATGAAAACAGGGAAGTAGAACTGGAAAAATCAAATATCATTATGATAGGCGAAACCGGTACGGGAAAAACTCTTCTGGCAAAAACCATTGCAAGAGAGCTTAATGTTCCTTTCTGTATCGTAGATGCTACTATTCTTACTGAAGCGGGGTATGTAGGGGAAGATGTGGAAAGTATCCTTTCAAGGCTTCTGATGGTTGCTGATTATGATGTAGAAAAAGCAGAAAAAGGAATCGTATTTATTGATGAAATCGATAAAATTGCAAGAAAATCAGACAATCCAAGTCTCACCAGGGATGTTTCCGGAGAAGGTGTACAGCAGGGATTGCTGAAGCTTCTGGAAGGAAGTATCGTTAATGTTCCGCCTCAGGGAGGAAGAAAACATCCTGATCAGAAATATATCCAGGTGAATACTCAGAACATTCTCTTTATTGCTGGAGGGGCTTTTGATGGAATAAAAGATATCATCGAAAGAAGAATGAACAAACAGGCTATAGGATTCAGCTTGGAAAAAATCAATAAAACGGATGAAGAGGAATATGTATTAACGAATATCAATGCAGTCGATCTTCGTTCTTTTGGATTAATTCCTGAACTTCTGGGAAGATTTCCAATCATTACTTATCTTGATAAGCTGAATAAAGAGACCATGGTAAGAATCATGAAAGAGCCTAAAAACTCTATTGTCAATCAGTTTGTGGAACTCTTCAAAATGGACGGTGCCAATTTGGTTTTCACAGACGGAGCCATTGAAAAGATCGTAGAAGAAACCATGGAAAAGGGATTGGGGGCCAGAGGCTTAAGAGGAACAACGGAAAAGGTACTGGAAGACTATATGTTTTCAATAGGTGAAGAGAAAGAAATTATATTAACGGAAGATAATATTTTTGTTAATAAATAAAATATTTTTTTTTCTTTAAAAAAAAATCTTACCTTTGCGGGTGAAGATTGTATTAACACACAAATAATTTATACAATGAGAAAAAGTTTATTTGCTATAGGTCTTTTAGCAATTAGTTACTCTGTTCAGGCGCAGATACTATGTCACGTTGACGCTAATGCTAATATGTATGTGAGCGAAGGTACCCTGGTTTATAGTGGCGGAGGTGTACAGACAAGAGGTAATGGCCTTTTGGATGTGCATGGAAACGTCATGATCGTAGGTAATGCCGGAGACGCTTTGAAAACAATTGATGCTGTTGGTGGAGATAAAACCGATGGCGGAAATATTATTTTAAGACTTAATACTCCCACTGCTACTGATGATGTATCTACGTATGGCCAGCTGTATGTAGATGGTTTGACTCAGGGGCAGATCACTGGAGTTGTAAGTAAGGAATTCAGAACCAAGAAGAATGGTAATGGAAATTTTTATCAACAGGTTGGACTGCCTTTCTTTGGTAAAGCTTTGAATACATTATCCACCGAATTGGGCAAAACTTTTGGAACTCAGAGGAGAACCCAAAATGAAATCCTGAAATGGAACAATACTGCGGCTGTAGCTGATCATTATTCAGACTTATCCGTAACTACCAGCAATGGTTCTGAGTACTATATGCTTGGGTCTAACAACAACAACTTAGATGTAAGCAGTGCTTTGCATACTCTTAATGGCCGTCCTTATGCAGCATTTGCCTCTGCTACAACTCTTCAGAATGCAGGGAATGTTTCTTTCGGACCGGGCGGTACTTCCGTTAATGGGTATAATGAAAAGTATAACACTTATCTTCAGGATCAGTTTGAAACCTCTATTACTCCATGGACTGCTACATACGGTAAAAATATTTACCAGTTCGGAAACCCTTTCTTAACTAATCTTGATTTATCAAAAATAGGATTTATAGAAAACGGAGGAACGAGTGATGGAAACAATGTTTCTAATATCTGGGGTGTAAGATATGATCCGGGAACTGTAGTTGTAGGCTCTCAAGGGAATGCCTATAGTACAGGAGCGTTGATTCAGACTTATACTACTGCAGGAATTCCTGTTGGAGATATGGGTATGATTATCAAACCAATGCAGACTTTCGTTCTGAAACTGAGAGATAATTCTTCCCAGACATTAACCTTGAACACCCTTAGAAGATTCAATTCAACCGTTAGAGCTGCTGCTACTGACTACAGTGTTACTGCTGCTAAAAATGGCAACAACATCAGTGGTACGGTAAAACAGCTTGGAGTAATTGGTTTGGATGCTAATGGAAAAGAAGTGGCAAGAACTTATTATGTAGTTTCACCTAATTCGGTTACAGGACACCAGTCCTCCGTAGCAACTACAGTTCAGGCAACGGCAGGAAGTAACATTATCGGTACATATGAAGAAGCTTTGAATGGAGGTTATGATACAAACTATACCGGACAATATTGGTTATACATCAATGAGGCCAATGAAAGTAACTTTAAAGGTAAGAATGTTAAGCTTGTAAATTATGATACAGGTAAAGTTAAATCTTACAAATTTGAAATAAGAGAAAACGGAGAATTGGTTCCGGCAGGAACTCACCTGTTGTCTGCAGGTATCGGTTTTTACTATAAAGCATCAAATGGTACTTTACAGCCGGCAGCACAGGATGGTATTGCACCTAATGCTGTTGCATCTTATGATTTATATTATGGTGAGCCAAGCAATGTGGTATTAGCTGCAAAAGAAACGGCTACACCTTCAAGAACAATGGTGGTATACAATCCGGAAATTACCAACTACATTGTTAGATTTGATCCAAACTGGAAAAAGGCAGATATTGAAGTTTATGATATGAGCGGTAAACTGGTTATCTCTAAAAAAGCAGTTAATACATCTACGGATTTTGTGATTGAGCTTAACGGAGCAATTAAAAATTCTTATGTTGTAAAAATTGTTTCTGATAAAGGAGAAACTGTTAACACTAAAATCTTAAAATAAATATTATGAAAACTATCAATAAATTAGCACTCGCTCTTTTCTTTTTTGGAACACTACTGGTCAAGGCAGATGACGACATACCACCTGCACCGGGAGGTGGCGGTACTGGAGGGGTAGGACCCGGAGGAGTTTCACCTGCATCACCTATTGACATGTATATTTATCTGCTGTCTGTTGTTGCAGTTATATTTATTATATACTATACAAAGAATTTGAAGAGCCAAAAAGCCTAAAATTTTATTAAAATAACATTAAACTCTCTGATTAGTCAGAGAGTTTTTTTATTTTTACTCTATGAAAAAGATATATATATTATCTGCAGTATTAGCTGCATTTTCTCTGCATGCTCAGTTCACAGTTACGGTTCAGGCACCCGCAGAATTTAAAGATCAGGATGCCATTTTATATACCTTAAACGGTTCAAAAGATATAATTGTTACCAAAGAACAAAGCAAGAATAATACATGGACCTTCAAATATCCAAACCATTATATGGGAATGATGAAGGTGTATTTTCCGGCTTCAAATAATACGGTGAGCTTTGTTTCAGAGAACAAAAATGTGAGTATTAAATTGGATGTTCAGAATAATAAGCTTAAAGATGTAATCTATCTTGATGAAGTAAATGACCTGATGAGCAAACAGCAGGAAGGGTCACAGAAAAAAGAACTTATTCTTCCTGCATTGGCACAGATCAAAGAATATTATAAAGATAATACTGAATTCGGAAAAGCGCTGAAAAGCGAGATAGAAAGGCTTGCCGGGATGAATAACGGTGTTGATGCAGCGCAGCATCCGTTTATTTCTTATTACAATACAAACTATAATAAATTCCTGTCTAATTCCACGGATCCTGCTAAAAAAGTCAATGAAGCTGATATTGTCAACTTCCTGGATAAATCCAATGACATGCTGGAATCTTCTTCACTTTTAAGACCTGTTTTGGTTGCCTATCTTAACTCAGGAGGCAATACTAATGTGGCAGGTTCGGTAGATACGCTTTTAGACCGTTTAAAAGTTGAAACTCCAAGAGGACAGACCGTTTTATCAGAGCTTATTGATATCTTTGATGCCTACGATATGGACGAATTCAAAACCAAATATCTTACGCTGGCAAAGAACCTTAAATGCACCATCAATGACAGGCTGGCAACTACTTTAAAATCCAATGCCAATGTTGAAATGGGAGCAGCATTCCCTAACATTAAATTTCAGTCCCCGGCGAATACATCAGCAAAGTCATTATATGATGTGAAAGCTGATAAAAAAATAATTATTTTCTGGTCATCTACATGTTCTCACTGCGAAAGTGAGCTGCCTCAGCTTTTGGCAAAATACAATGATTTGAAGGCGAAAAATGTACAGATTGTCGGCTTGTCTTTAGATGTAGATAAAAACTCTTATACACAAAAGATTGCTGCATTTCCTTGGATCAATGACTCTGAATTGAAAGGCTGGAACAGCAGTTATGTAGAAACCTATAATGTTCATGCGACACCTACATATTTTATTTTAGATGCTAACAATAAGATAATCAATAAACCAGACCATGTGGGCAATGTTTTGGAATATTTTAAGCTAAAATAATTTTGGTGGTAAACAAATATTTTCTATATTTGCACCACCAAAAAGGCGAGGTAGCTCAGTTGGTTAGAGCGCAGGATTCATAACCCTGAGGTCACGGGTTCAATTCCCGTCTTCGCTACAATAATAAACCGCAATGCATTGATTATCAATGGTTGCGGTTTTTGATTTATACGGTAGATATATGACGGTAAGTTATTTTTAGACAAAATCAAAATAACGATAACGAGTACTAAGAAATGTCATATTTTTCATCATCCCCTTTATCAGCGACTTCAATTTTCACCTCCTATTGCAAACATACAAAATGAATATTCTGTAAGAATTTTGTAATTATTATAGTGTCTTTTTCTGTTGTTTTTGCCAAGCTGTTGGAACAGGAATACAGGGTAAATAATCTCCGATATTGGTTTTAATTTACATGTCCAAAAGATTTTATATGGTATTTGCTTATTTATTCTGTTCTTTAAGAATATGTTTCCTCTCGGTTGCAGAGAAGTTTACATATATTCAAAAATCCTCCATTACTTTCT
Organism: Chryseobacterium luteum; assembly: GCF_000737785.1. Classification (GTDB taxonomy): domain Bacteria; phylum Bacteroidota; class Bacteroidia; order Flavobacteriales; family Weeksellaceae; genus Chryseobacterium; species Chryseobacterium luteum. The sequence goes on from NZ_JPRO01000003.1 coordinate 326,667, forward strand.
ATTTTAGAAATATTTGTCAGGAAAAATCAGAAACACTTTCCCCTTAAGTTGTTTCAATTTCAAACAATCGTGTTTCATGAAATAATCTATAATAACTAATTGTTATAAAAATAGTAACATAAATAAATTATTTGGTTAAAATTGTGAAATTATTATCATTATTTTATTTATATTGATGATAATTGTAGTTTAACATAATAAAATACTTTAAAAATTATCAATTATTTATTTGTGTAACTAAAAATAATGTATAGATTTGACAAGAATATATTCCCTAGTTGGTCATTATAAGAATAATATATTTATAAGTGCAGGGGTATATTTCCATTATTGGTGTTATTAGATATTTAAACCTAAAATATATTTTTATTATGTCATTTAAAGCAAAATTCAAAGCCGCCGGTATCGAGCGCAACATTCTAGCTGTAGATTTCGGAATGCTACAGGAAACCGACCCTACAGGAAGACCCTCTTCCGTTGCGAGAGGGGGAAAGATTCATTTAACAGTTGAAGGAACGGGAGCTACCGATCTTTTTGAATGGATGACCAATTCATTCGAAAGGAAGGATGGCAGCGTTGTCTTTATAAAAAGAGACAGTGATGCTACCTTAAAGGAACTGAAGTTCAA
>NZ_JPRO01000004.1 GCF_000737785.1 Chryseobacterium luteum
TGAGAATCCATTCTCCAGAATTCCAATTCGGTTTCCTTATTTTTAAGAATACCTACTTCTATTCCGATAACCTCTTTGCCTTTAGCTACCGGGTAAAGAATCCACCGCTCATTCCCGTTTTTCATCATCAGCTCCTGAGAACGGATGTTAAATTCCACATATTCTTCCGATACCGATTTTCCCAGGATATTGTTTTTCAAAAGGGCTTTTCTTGTGTAGGCAGTACTATATATACTGTCGTATCTTTCCAGCAGGATTTTATATCCCAGGGGATAGTTTACAGGTTCTCCATTCCGGGAAGTAAAGATCTGAAAACGGTTCACCGTTTTCTGAGGATTGTGGTTTAGCTCGTCTTCCGTCCTGCAGGAGTGCAGGGAAAAGGTTGCAGCGGTCAGAAAGGCCAGCCGGAAAATAAATTTTTTCTTCATGCATTTTGTGTTTTTTTAGTTGTTAAATATAATTCTTTTCCTATTCACTTCCATGTGAATTTCGACAAAACTAAAACTAAATCTCAATCTGTACAACAACTTTTGTTTTAAAATCTACAACATTTGTTTTATTTTTAAAATCTAAAAAACAGTAAATTAGCAAAAAAATACACCCATATGTCTTTAGGAACCAAACTTCGTGAGCTGAGACACGAGAAAAAACTATCACAAACCCAAGTTGCCATAGAGCTGGATGTTTCCCAAACTGCATACGGAAAATGGGAAAGCGACCTGACAAAACCCGGAATAGATAATCTCTTGAAAATATCTGAGTTTTATGAAATGGATATTTATGATTTGTTAGGTAGTAAAGACGGAAATCATAATTTCAATAACACTTATGACAACTCAAACGTGAACAATGCGGTTGAAACGGTAAATTATTACGTTTCAGAAAAGCTGACCGAACAATACGAAGCCCGTATCACGGAGCTACAGGAAATAAATAAAGAACTTCGGGAGCAGCTTACTTTCTGGAAAAATAAGGCGGAAGGACAGTAACATACTTTCCCTTTTCACCGGACACTTCCTGCACCCTAGCAACAGACTTTCCAATATTCCGGAAAGTTCGTCGCAATACTGCAACGGACTTTCCGGGAACTCCGAAAACAACTTACACCTCTGCAACAAACCTTCGGGAATGATAAAGATATAAAACGGTGTAACATCTCACTTATATCTTCTACTAATCTATACAAAACAATTTCTACTTTATGAAAAAGCGACTTCTTTCTGTGGTAGCAGCATCTTTCTTCGGAATGGTCCTGAATGCACAGCAAATTAAATTCGAAGAGTATGACCTGCCAAATGGCCTTCACGTAATTCTTCATCAGGACAATTCTGCACCGGTAGTAACTACAGGTGTGATGTACCATGTAGGTGCCAAGGATGAAGTAAAGGGAAGAACCGGCTTTGCCCACTTCTTTGAACACCTTTTATTTGAAGGAACCCCCAACATCAAAAGAGGTGACTGGTTCAAGATAGTTTCTTCAAACGGTGGTCAGAATAATGCAAACACTACGAATGACCGAACGTATTACTATGAAACATTCCCGTCCAACAACGAACAGCTTGGTCTATGGATGGAAGCTGAAAGAATGCGTCACGCTGTCATCAACCAGGTGGGAGTAGATACTCAGAGAGAGGTTGTAAAAGAGGAAAAAAGATTAAGAATGGACAATCAGCCTTACGGAAATCTTTTCCCTACCATTCAGAAAAATTTATTTACGAATCACCCGTACAACTGGCCTACGATCGGTTCTATGGAAGATCTTAATTCTGCAAAACTGGAAGAGTTCCAGGCATTCTATAAAAAATACTACATTCCGAACAATGCTACATTAGTGGTTGCAGGAGATATCAAGCCTGAACAGACTAAAAAATGGATCCAGGAATATTACGGAGGAATTCAGAAAGGAACCCTTTATCCAAAGGATTTCCCGAAAGATGCTCCTATCACCCAGGAAAAAGAGGTAACGGCTACAGACCCGAACATTCAGCTTCCTGCGTATATTTTCGCATACAGAACTCCGGCCAACAAGGAAAAAGATGCGTATGTTCTTGATATGCTTTCATCTTATCTGAGCAATGGTAAATCTTCGGTTTTATACAAAAAATTAGTTGACCAGGATAAAAAAGCGCTTGCCGTACAGGCTTTCAACCAGGGTCTTGAAGATTACAGTATTTTTGCATTCTTCGCAATCCCAATGGGGCAGACTACGAAACAGGCTTTACAGTCTGACATTGATGCTGAAATCAAAAAACTGCAGACAGGTCTGATCTCTGAGGAGGATTATCAAAAACTTCAGAACCAGTATGAAAATCAGTTTGTGAATGCGAATTCAAGCATTCAGGGAATTGCTGCTTCACTGGCAACGAATCATGTACTGATGGGAGATACCAACCTGATCAATAAGGAAATCGACATCTACAGATCGATCACGAGACAGGATCTGCAGAACGCGGCTAAGAAATATCTGAATTCTAATCAAAGGGTAATCATTAATTACGTTCCTGAAAAAAAATAATCATTTAAAACCGAGGTTTGAAATATGATTATTAAAAATTAAATTTTTACAAATGAAAAAGCAATTAACATATATAGCTGTAGCGTTTTTATTCGCAGGAACGGTTTCAGCACAAAAAATTGACCTTAATGCAATGCCGAAGCCGGGACCTACTCCAGCGATCAACATTGCAAAACCAAAAACTTTCCAGCTAAGCAACGGCCTTACGGTAATGGTTGTGGAGAACAATAAACTACCGAGAGTAAACACTACTCTTTCTATGGACAGACCGCCTTTCCATGAAGGAAGCGTAGCCGGAGTAAGCTCCATCATGGCTGAACAGTTTGAAAACGGAACAACCAATCTGAGCAAAGAGGATTTTAATAAAAAAGTAGATTATCTGGGAGCTAATGTAAGCTTTTCTTCCAACGGTGCTTTTGCCAACTCTCTTTCAAAATATTTCCCTGAAGTATTGGGCTTAATGGCAGATGCGATCATTAATCCAAAATTCTCTGCGGAAGAAATTCAAAATTCAAAAGAAAGAGCCGTAGAAGGATTAAAATCTGAAGAGAAGAATGCTTCTTCTATCGCTGCCAAGGTTTCCAATGCGTTAATGTATGGTAAAAATACATCGAGAGGTGAATTTGAAACAGTGGAAACCATCAACAAGATCCAGTTAGCCGACGTACAAAACGTTTATAAAAAATATTACGCGCCTGACAATGCTTATTTAGTCATTGTAGGAGATGTGAAATTTGATCAGGTAAAATCATTGGTTGAAAAAGCTTTCAGCGGATGGAAAAAGGCGAATACACCTGTCACTCCTCTGGAACCTACCGCTAATGTTGGAAAGACCGAGATTAATATTGTAGACGTTCCTTCTGCCGTACAGTCTGTGGTTTCGGTAAACAACCTTAACAATCTTAAGATGAAGGATCCTAACTACTTCGCTGCTACTATGGCCAACTATATCTTAGGTGGCGGCGGTGAAGCGAGACTTTTCATGAACCTTCGTGAGAAAAACGGATTCACTTACGGTGCTTATTCCAGCATGAATGCCGGTAAATATTCTTCTGATTTCTCGGCCGAGGCAAGTGTGAGAAATGAGGTAACGGATAAAGCGGTTAAAGAATTTATGAATGAGCTTAATGCTATTTCTACCGTAAAACCTGAAGAACTGGAAAATGCCAAGGCTAAACTGAAAGGATCTTTCATCATGTCTTTGGAAAAGCCGGAAACGATTGCAAAATTTGCTTTAAATCAAAAAGTTCAGGATCTTCCATCTGATTTCTATACCAATTATTTAAAGTCAATTGATAAAGTAACTGCTGCTGATATTTCCAATGCGGCAAAAACCAACATCTTACCTAATCAAAGCAGAATTTTCATCGCCGGTAAAGCTGCTGATATTGCTGAAGGACTTGAAAAACTGGGCTATGCTGTAAAATATTACGACAAGGAAGCTAATCCGGTAGCAAAACCGACTGCACAGAAAGTGGATGCCAATGTAAGCGTAGCTTCTATCGCTGATAAATACATCAATGCAATAGGAGGAAAAGCCAATATTGCGAAGATCTCTTCTTATACAATGACTGCTTCTATGTCTATGCAGGGACAGAATATTGATTTTAAAATCATAAAAGCTCAGGGCGGAAAAGAATTGACATCAGTTACTGCCATGGGACAGGTTGTTCAAAAGCAGGTTTTCGACGGAAAACAGGGATATTCTGAACAAATGGGACAAAAAACACCTATGAAACCGGAACAGGTTGCTGAAAAACAGAAAAACACTGAGCTGTTTGAAGAATTAGGCTTCGCGAAATCTCCAGACTATAAAGTGGCTGGAATCGAAAAAATAGGTGGTGAAGATTCTTATACCGTTAAAGGTAATAATGTAACGTATTATTACAGCGTAGCTACAGGATTGAAAACAGGAGAAACCAGAACTGCAAAAGCGCAGGGACAGGAAATAACTATTCCTTCCACTTTCTCTAATTATAAGGAGGTAAATGGGGTAAAAATGCCACACACCATTTCAATCAATCAAATGGGCATGGACATGGTTATGAATGTAAAATCATACGAAGTGAACCAGGCTAAAGATTCTGATTTCAAATAAGAATACTCTTATATAGAAAAAACGGCAGCTGACGCTGCCGTTTTTATTTTTACTAATATTTACCGTGATGTTCTTTGTCATTCGGTAAAAAAAGATTAAATTTGCCCATTCAAAAAGATATCAAAATTAATGGATACTATATTTATACTCTTGATGGTTCTTGTTATGATCGCCAGCATCTTATTGGTAATCATCGTTATGGCTCAAAATCCAAAAGGAGGAGGCCTTTCCAGTACTTTCGGAGGTGCATCACCTGCACAGTTCGGAGTACAGAGAACCAATGATTTCATGGAAAAAGCAACATGGACTCTGGGCGCAGTAATCATCGTTCTTATCCTTATAAGCGTTGTAATTACGGGTAAGCCTACTACAGCAGCTCCTGCAAAGCAGCCAGTGAAGCAAGAAACTTCTGCCCCGGCAAAGCAATCTGCTCCTGCGGCTACTACCACGGCTCCGGCTCCGGTACCTGTAGCTCCGGCAAAATAATAACAGACCTATCTTATATACAACAAAAGCAGTTCAAATTGAACTGCTTTTTTATTTTAGCTTGATCTTCTCTATTTTGTGGCGGAGTTTCAGTCCCGCTTTTAAAAATGAATACTGCATAGGTTTAGATTTTCTGTAGTATTTATCAATAAAGATCTGCATAGCACCATAAAAACGGTCAAGGTATACCTCATCTTTAACGGTACTTTCGCCTTTGTGATGAAGAAGGGAAGCTTTTCCGTAATAATAGTTTTTATACCCGTTTCTCAACAGCGTATAACAAAGATCAATATCTTCTCCGTACATAAAATAGCTTTCATCAAGACCTCCTGTTTTTTCGTACACCTCTCTTCTGATCAATAAAAATGCTCCGGTAATAACATCTACTTCTTCCACTGCATATTCGTCAATATCGCTTCTGTAATAGGACTTTGAATTACTTCTTTTAAAATTTGTAAACAGTTTTTCAAAAGAATTGAACATATCCGGTACGGAACGTTTGCTTTCAGGCAGGAAATTTCCCTCTGCATCATGCATTCTTACTCCAAGACATCCGAAATCCGCCTTTGAATCTGCAAAATCCAGAATATCTTTCATATAAGATCCTTCCAGTTCGGTATCGGGATTCAAAAGAAGGACATAGTCTCCGGATGCCGTCTTTATCGCTTTGTTATTGGCGATGGCAAAACCTTCATTATGTGCGGAGGATATAAAATGTACCTCAGGAAATTCCGGAATGAGATCACCCCAGGAGGCATCCGTAGATGCATTATCTATAACGATCACTTCATAACTCTCCTCTTCCGTGTATTTCCTGATAGAAAGAAGGCAGTTCCTCAGCAGCCTGGTCACATTATAATTAACGATAATTATTGACAGTTTCATACTTAATCCTTTTCGTTATAAGGCAGCCTGTTAATAATGGATCTTCCCAAAGATACTTCATCCGCGTATTCCAGCTCATCCCCTACTGAAATTCCTCTGGCAATGCTGGAAAAACTGACATTAAAGTTCTTAAATTTTTTATAAATATAGTAGGCTGTGGTATCTCCTTCCATGGTAGCACTTAATGCAAAAATAAATTCCCTCACTCCGCCTTCATTTACTTTTCTTTCGATACTCGGAATATTCAGCTGGTTGGGACCAACGCCTTCCATTGGTGATATTTTTCCGCCCAGGATCAGATATTTCCCTGCAAACTTTCCTGTATTTTCTATGGCGATTACGTCACGGACGTCCTCCACAATGCAGATCAGCTCGCTGTTTCTTTTTTCATTGCTGCAAATCTCACAGACATCAAAATCTGAAAAATTATGGCATTCTTTACAGTATTTTATTTCGTTAACAAGGTTGATTAATGAGTTTCCAAGACCTACCGCTCTGGAGCTGGGCTGTTTTAACAGGTGTAGTGCCAATCTCAACGCTGTTTTTCTCCCGATTCCGGGCAGTCCTGAAATTTCGTCTACGGCTTTTGCCAAAACTTTACTAGGGTAATCCATAGGTGCAAAAATAAGGAATATTGTTGAGAATTGGACTTACAGGGCTGGAGGGTTTTTGCGTTTGAGAAATGAGAGTTTTAGGGTGGTTTTAAGTTTTAGTTATAAGTAAAGACAGAAGAGTTGCTCTGATTCCGGAAATACTGAATGGGTGACAAATATCCGGTGGTTGAACCTCCCAAAGCCAACAGCAGTAATTCTTGACGTATGTTCCCTGAAATCCATCCTTCACCATTCACTTGTGGAGCAAAATTCACAATTCACAGCTCAATCTCGTCTTGATTCCCGGCCTAAAATATCACGTCTGGTATCTAGTATCTAAAATCTTGACTTATATTCCTGAAATCTATCCTTCACCATTCACTTGCGGAGCAAAATTCACAATTGACAGTTTCAGTCTCGTCTTGATTTTCGGCCTAAAATATCACGTCTGGCATCTGGTATCTAAAATCTTGACTTCTGATCCCCGGTTCTTGGCTCTTCATTGTAAAAAAACCTCTATCTTTGGGATTCTAATATGAAAAAAATAAACTAAATGGTACTTAAAAATCTAAACTATCCGCTGGATTTCAAATTCAAAATCTCAACGTTGGCGAGTGACTTCAACATTACCGACAAAAACGGAAGCTATGTAGCCTATGTTCGTCAGAAGATGTTCAAACTGAAGGAAGATGTTATTGTTTTCAACGATGAAAGCAAATCTAAGGAGCTTTTCGGGATCAAAGCGAACCAATGGATCGATTTCAATGCGTCCTATTCTTTAAATGACCTTACCGACAACAAAAACTACGGAAGACTGGCAAGAAAAGGAATGCGCTCTATCTGGAAATCCACTTACGACATCCTGGATTCAAACGACCAGCCCAAATTCACAATCACAGAAGATAATGCATGGACAAAATTCTTTGACGGAATGGTAAGTGAGATTCCTATCATAGGTATGTTTACAGGGTATTTTCTTAACCCGGCCTATACTGTAAGAGGTATCGACGGAAAAGAATATTTTAAACTTAAAAAAATGCCTTCATTCTTCGGAAGAAGATTTCAGCTTGACAGAATGATCGATATTGATGACGAAGACGAAAGTTTGGTGATCTTATCATTACTGATGATGGTTCTTCTGGAAAGAGCAAGAGGCTAAAAATAAAAACAGCAGACAATGAAATATCTTATCATTTTCTTTTCAGCATTTCTTTTAACCGCGTGCAAAAAAGATAAAGAAACCGTTCAAAACCCTACTTCTAAAGATTCTTTAAATCTGGTTAAGGATTCTGCAAAAACAGGTACAGCATCAGGAAAAGTACTTGTAGACATTATCCCTTTTCCAAAAGAGATCAAAGAATGTTCATGCTATTTCGCAAGGAACAAGGCTGATTTTGAAGCAGAGAAATACATCTATGCCGACGATGCAGGAAAAACGGCCTACATGAAACTTGACGGTAAAAGAATGGCCATGAATCTCATTTCATCCAGTGATATGGAAGTGGACGAAGAACTGACAAAAGAAATTGAAAGTGACCAATACAAAATCTCTGTAAAAGGCAAAAAAATAAAAAGCGAAGAAGCTTTATTATTCGAAGGTACGCTGACGATTGAAAAACCGGACGGTACTGTAGAAACCATCCCTATCTATGGGGAATGCGGATGTTAAAAAAACAGGGATAAAAAACAAATTTACCTCTATCCCACTTATAAAATGCTTCCGGATTCACGGAAGCATTTTTTATTTTGTAATTTTGATAAAAATAAAAGTTCATGGAATTATCTAATATAGAACCGCAGATTATCTGGAAAAATTTCTCCAGATTAAATGCAGTTCCAAGACCGTCTAAAAAAGAAGAAAGAGTAATCGCTTTCATCAAAGAATTTGGTGAAAATCTAGGGCTGGAAACTACAGTAGACGAGGTAGGAAACGTTATCATCAGGAAACCCGCAACTCCGGGCATGGAAAACCGTAAATCTGTTGTCCTTCAGTCGCATCTGGATATGGTATGCCAGAAGAACAGCGATATTAATTTTGATTTTGAAACTGAAGGAATCAAAATGGAAATTGACGGAGATTGGGTAAAAGCAAAAGGAACAACTTTAGGTGCAGATAATGGCTTAGGAGTGGCAACAATTATGTCTATCCTGGAAAGTTCAGATATTCCTCATCCGGCTATGGAAGCTCTTTTCACGATCGATGAAGAAACAGGTATGACGGGCGCTTTAGGTTTAAAGCCGGGTCAGCTTACAGGAGAAATCCTATTAAACCTTGACACAGAAGAAGATGACGAAATTGATATTGGCTGTGCAGGCGGTGTAGATGTAACCATTACTCAAAATTACGGAACAGAAGCCGCAAAAGGGCAGATTGTAAAAATTGAGGTTAAAGGACTTCAGGGAGGACATTCCGGAATGGACATCCACAAAGGTTTCGGAAACTCCAATATTATCCTGGGAAGACTGCTTTACACAGGCGTGGCTAACCAGAATATCCAGCTGGTCTCTGTAGACGGCGGCGGATTGAGAAATGCAATTCCAAGAGAAGCTTCAACTCTTATTTCTGTGAGAAATGCTCAGGAATTTATTGAAGCTGCAACAGCTCTAAAAAAAGAAATTTTAGAAGAGTTTGCTACGGTAGAACCTGGTATCCATATTAATATTGAAAATTCTACAACTTCTGACAAAGCAATCTCCGAAGAAGATTCAAAGAAGATCATTCTTACATTAAAATCTCTTCACAACGGGGTTTACAGAATGAGTCCAGATGTGAAAGATCTCGTGGAAGCATCCAATAATGTAGCCAGAGTGGAATTGAAAGGCGGTGAGCTTAAAATTTTAAACCTGACCAGATCATCTGTAGATTCATCTAAATATTCTGTGGCAGAACAGTTAAAATCTGTTGCGGAATTAGCCGGAATGAACGTAGAATTCAGTGGTTCTTACCCGGGATGGAAACCAAAACCGGGTTCTGAAATCGTACAGCTTATGGAAAAGATCTACACAGAAAAATTCGGTGAAAAACCTCATGTGGTAGCTTGCCACGCAGGACTTGAATGCGGGATCATCGGAGCGAATTACCCTGAAATGGAAATGGTAAGCTTCGGACCTACAATCAGAGGAGCTCACTCTCCGGATGAGAAAGCCAATATTCCTTCTGCTCAGAAATTCTGGAGCTTTACTAAAGATATTTTAGCGAATATTCCTTTAAAATAAGAAGATAAAATTGCTATATTGAATATCCAAAATCGTATGATTTTGGATATTTTTATTTGAACCATTAAGGTTTTTAAGTTGTTAAGATGATTGAGAAGGCACAAGCTTCATGCTTAAAAATATCTCTGATATTTCTTTTTAACTTTCTTTAATAACTTCATTCATCTTAATGTTTGAAAAATTATTTAATAAGATTTACAATAATGAAAAGTATAACAGTATTTTGCGGCTCAAGTTTCGGCACAGATGATATTTTTAAAGAACAGGCTTTCCTGCTTGGGCAAACATTAGCAAAACAAGACATTCAACTCATATATGGTGGTGCAGATGTTGGCTTGATGGGAGCTGTTGCAGACGGAACTTTAAGTGAAGGAGGAAAAGCAACAGGAGTCCTTCCCCACTTCCTGCAGTCTAAAGAAATTGCCCATAAAAATCTTACAGAGCTTATCCTCGTAGAAACCATGCACGAAAGAAAAACGAAGATGAATGATCTCTGCGACGGCGTGATCGTTCTTCCCGGCGGCTACGGAACCCTGGAAGAGTTTTTCGAAATGATCACCTGGGCACAGCTTGGACTTCATAAAAAACCGATCGGGATTTTGAATATTGATGGATTTTATGATGATCTGATAAAACTTGTTCAGACGATGGTTGATAAAGGATTCTTAAAGCAGGTGAACAGAGATATGCTTCTGATAAATAACAGTATTGATGAGCTTTTGGAGAAAATGAGGAATTATGAGGCGCCTACTATTGGAAAGTGGATTTCGAAGGATAAAGTTTAAAACTTTTTAGTTTCATATGAATAATTACAATGTTAATAAAGAAATGCTTGGAGTTGCTACTGTATTTGTAACTATATTCATTATTATTCCTACTCTTTCTTCTTATTTTAGGGAAGATTGTAAGACAGCAATGGAAAGAATCAAAAAGCAAAAATGTAAAATTAAAGTAGAAAGTATTGAAGGTATAAGATCTCTTAAACTAACAGGAACTATTCCTGAAAGTTTTATGCACTGTGAATGTTCTGAAGACGGCCAATGGTGGGCTTCCTATAAAAATGAAATAGAACCTGGAGATTACTTTATAAAGAATGAAGGAGAAAATCATTTAGAAATCATTAAAGAAGACACTCTAATAAGACACGAGTATATATGTTCTCAATAATAAAATGGTTAATATAAAAAACAAAACCCGTTCAAAAATCTGAACGGGTTTTTATAGATTAAAAAAATATTTTCTAAGGATAAGGAGCAATAGCCACTTCAAGACCTTCCATTTCATCCATCATATGCAGCTGACATCCCAGTCTGCTGTTCTCTTTTACATGGTAGGCTTCTGCCAGCATCGCATCTTCTTCATCTCCCATTGGTTCAAGGCCCGGATCATTGATCACATATACCTGACATGAGGCGCACATCGCCATTCCTCCGCATACTCCAATGGTTCCCTCTTCCGCCAGTTCATAAGAGCGGATGATCTCCATCAGGTTCATAGACATATCTGTAGGTGCTACAACATCATGGGTTACCCCTTCCCGATCCGTGATCTTTATATTAATATCTGACATAATAATGCAAAATTAGTCAATTTTTTTCACAACTGCCTTTTCTGCTTCCTTACGGCTGCCGTCAAATCCGTCTACACCGCTTACTGTCGTATACTTAAGTACAAATTTCTTACCCGGATTCAGCCTGTTGTAAACACTCTGACACATCAAAGTAGCTTCGTGGAAACCGCAAAGGATTAGCTTCAGTTTACCCGGATAGGTATTGATATCTCCGATTGCATAGATTCCGTCGATGTTCGTTTGATAATCAAGGGCATTATTTACTACAATCGCATTTTTTTCGATATTCAGTCCCCAGTTTGCGATCTCGCCCAATTTTGGAGTCAGTCCGAATAAAGGAATGAAATAATCTGTTTCAATATCAAAAGCGTCCTGCCCTTCAATTTGTACTGTGATGGCTTCTACTTTTCCGTCCCCTTTGATACCGGTAACTTCAGCAGGCGTAATTAATTTAATTTTCCCCTGGTTTTTAAGATCCTGAACTTTCTCCACGGAATCCAAAGCTCCTCTGAATTCATTTCTCCTGTGGATCAAAGTAACCTCGCTTGCAACATTGGAAAGGAAAACACTCCAGTCCAGTGCAGAATCACCTCCTCCGGCGATTACTACTTTCTTATTTCTGAAATGCTCAGGCTCTTTAACGAAATATTCAAGACCTTTCTCCTCATAATCAGCAACATTTTCAAAAGTCGGTTTTCTAGGCTCAAAAGTTCCCAATCCACCAGCAATCGCAATAGCTTTACATCTGTGAACCGTTCCTTTATTGGTAATCACTTCAAACCATTCATCGTCCACTTTTGTATAAGAAACCGCAGTTTCCCCCAAAGTGAATCCCGGCTGGAACTGCTTGATCTGCTCCATCAAATTATCTACTAATTCCCCAGCATTCACTGAAGGATATCCCGGAATATCGAAAATAGGCTTTTTCGGATAAAGCTCTGCCAACTGTCCTCCCGGCTGCGGAAGCGCGTCGATAATGTGGCACTTCATTTTTAATAAACCTGCTTCAAAAACAGCAAAAAGCCCGGTAGGTCCGGCTCCTATGATCAATATATCAGTGGTTATCATAATAAAAAGATAATTTAATTATACTTGTAACTGCAAATTTACTAATTTTAATGCGAAGCATATTTAATTGATTCTAAATAAAAACCTGAGATTTATCAAATCCCTGTAAATACTTAAGAATCTTAATTTTGGCAACGTTTTTGTTAAATGTCATATCATGAAGAAAATTTTAACTCTTTTTGCAATGTGTATGTTCCTGATGAGCTATGCTCAGATCGACAATATTGCTGATGGCGAGTCTATTACATTCAGAATCCATTATGGAATCCTGAATGCCGGAACCGCCAATCTCACTACCAAAAAGACCAGCTATATGGGTGTTCCCCATCTGTACGTTAAAGGTACAGGAAAAACTACAGGTGCTGTAAAAGCCTTTTTTAAAGTAGAGGATTTATATGAAAGCTTCATCAATACACAAACCGGGCTGCCAAGCTTTTACGTAAGAAATGTACGGGAAGGAAGCTACCGCCAGCATTTTGAAACAGTTTTCAACCACAATAACAATACGCTGATTCTAACTGATAAAAAAACACCTGCCAACGGTTCAAAGGTGATTAAATCAGTAAAAGGAGTTCAGGATATGCTGTCCTGCTTCTACTACCTGAGAAGCAAAAGCACAAGCGAGCTGAAAGTAGGAACAGTGATCAATATGAATGTATGGATTGATGATGAAATGTTTCCGTTTCAGCTTAAAGTGACGGGAACAGAAGATCTGAAAACCAAATTCGGTACCATCAACTGTCTGAAGATTATCCCGTCTGTAAAGAGCGGAAGGGTTTTTAAAGAAAAAGAAGGCGTAACGATGTGGGTTACCAACGATGCGAACCATATTCCGATGCTTTTGCAGGCCGAACTGGCCGTAGGATCACTGAAAGCAAGTATTGATGATCTTAAAAATGTAAAATATCCTTTAAAATATAAGTAAAAGATAATCAGTCTTTTGATTAAAAAAATGCCGGCAAAAAAGATTTTGCCGGCATTTTTTATTTTATGATGTAATAGATTTCAACTTCTGATTGTCTTATTAATAACAGCAGATATAAGAATAAAGCTGCTTAACATGACATCCCTTCAGATGTCAGCCAATAAAGAATCACGTTGTAATTTTCAATACAATCGTTTTTAATTACGTTTTGTTTCTTAGGTCAGTAATTAAAAACAAAAACCTCCGGAAATTCCGGAGGTTTAATTTTTATAGTGATTTAAACTGTTCTAAAGTTCTGATATCATTTTCAAAGAACATTCTGATGTCGCTCATCTGGTAAAGAAGCATTGTAATTCTTTCAATCCCCATTCCGAAAGCATAACCTGAATATTTCTCAGAGTCGATATTTACATTTTTCAATACGGCAGGATCTACCATTCCGCATCCCATGATTTCCAGCCATCCTGTTCCCTTGGTAATTCTGTAATCGGTTTCAGAGTTCAGTCCCCAGTAAACATCAATTTCAGCACTCGGCTCTGTGAACGGGAAATAAGAAGGTCTCATCCTGATCTTGGATTTTCCGAAAAGCTCAGTGGTAAAGAACTGGATCGTCTGCTTAAGATCTGCAAAGCTTACATTCTCATCAATATACAAGCCTTCAATCTGATGGAATATACAGTGCGAACGTGAAGAAATAGCCTCATTTCTGAATACTCTTCCCGGAGAAAGGATTCTGATCGGCGGCTGGTTTTCTTCCATATAACGGATCTGTACGGAGGATGTATGCGTTCTTAAAAGGATATCCGGATTCTGTTCAATGAAGAAAGTATCCTGCATATCTCTTGCCGGATGGTATTCGGGAAGGTTAAGCGCCGTAAAGTTGTGCCAGTCGTCCTCTATTTCAGGACCGTCAGCTACCGCGAAACCTATAGATTTGAAAATTTCAATAATCCTGTTCTTCACCAGATTGATCGGGTGTCTTGACCCAAGATCCAACGGAAATGCGGGTCTTGTAAGATCTTCTTTTTCTGTGACCACAGCAGACTGGGAAGCATCTTTCAGATCTTCCAGCTTTCCTGCAACAGCCTGTTTCAAAGAATTGATCTTCTGTCCGAATTCCTTTTTCTGGTCGTTTGGAACTTCCTTAAATTTTTCAAAAAAATCATTCAGAACCCCTTTTTTACCATTATACTTAATCCGGAAGTTTTCTATTTCCTCTTTAGACGTAGCATTGAAGCTGTTTACTTCGGTAAGTAGTTCTTCTATCTTTTCTATCATTGTTTTACCCTTTCAAAATGTTTTGCAAAAATACGTTTTTTAAGTTTAATAATGAATCTGTGATAAAAAAATCTGCCCCTTTACGGGAGGCAGACTTCAATCACTTATTTCACTTAAATAAAAAAATTATTTCTTTTCTAAAGCTTTAACGTTGATCTGAAGAGTTACCTCATCCTTAATCACTCCGTTTTCAGCAGGAGCCTGGAACTTCACGCCAAACTCTTCTCTTTTAATATCCTTAGGCTCAGTAGCCACACTTACTTCTGCGCCTTTTACAGAAACATTGGCCTTAAACTGAACCGGTTTTGAAATACCTTTAATCGTTAAATTCCCGTCAAGAAGTGTATTGTAATCTCCTTCCACAGCCGGTGTCACTTTTGTAATTTCAAAAGAAGCTGTTGGGAATTTTTCCACTTCAAAAAAATCACCGCTCTTAAGATGGCCGTTCAGTTTTCCTAACTGATCAGCGTCATTTTTCAGATCTTCAGAGGTTAAAGAAGCCATATCAGCAACAAATTTTCCGCTTTCAAGCTTCCCGTCTTTCACCGTTACGTCACCACTTTCAAATTTGATGGTTCCGAAATGGCTTGTACTTTCAGACTTGAAAACCTTATATCCTTTCCACTCCACTTTACTGTTTAATGTATCCACCGTATACTGATTCCCGTCTTTTGTAGTTGTCACTTCATTGCCTTCGCTTGTAACCGGTTTGTCTTTTTTACAAGAAACCGCTACAGCCACAACAAATAAAGCAGGAATAGCCAGTGAAAACAGTTTTTTTCTCATTTTTGATATATTTTTATTACTTCCGCTAATATAATAAAAAATTTTATTTTTTCATAAAAACCTTACATTTGTATTATGCTTTTAGAAATAAACAATTTATATTTTTCCCACAACCAGGATAATCCCCTGTTTCAGAACCTTAATCTGGGTTTTGAAGAAGGCAGAATCATTGCACTGGCAGGAGAAAGTGGCTGTGGAAAGTCTACATTGCTCAACCTGATTTACGGTCTTCTGGACTGGGAAAGCGGCGAGATTATTTTTAACGGAAAACGGCTTCTGGGCCCTAAGGGAAACCTTGTTCCCGGAGAAGCTGAGATGAAACTGGTGGCCCAGAATTTTGACCTGATGCCTTACGCTACCGTTGCCGAAAACGTAGGGAAATTCATTTCCAACATCAATTTAACTCAAAAAAAAGAAACGGTCATGGAACTTCTGGAAGTGGTAGGACTTCAGGAATTTGCCCATGTACTTCCTAAATATCTGAGTGGCGGCCAGCAGCAGAGGGTTGCCATAGCAAGGGCACTTTCCGTACTGCCGAAACTTCTTATTTTAGACGAACCTTTCAGCAACCTGGATTTTTCCAGAAAAATAGAGCTTCGCGAAAGACTGTTCAGATATGTGAAACAGCATCAGATTTCGTTGATCATCTCTACCCATGAGCTTCAGGAAATTATGCCGTGGCTGGATCAGATCGTGATCCTGAAAGACGGAAGGCTGATCCAGAACGACAGCCCTGAAGAAACCTATAAGCATCCTTACAATTCTTATGTAGCCAAACTTTTTGGTGAGGTCAATATTTTCAGTGAAGAGGAAAAAGCAGAATTCCGGCTTCCAAAATTTTCATACTATCCTAAAGAAATAAAAATCTCTGAAAACGGAACCGAGGCCGAACTCCTGGAAAGCAGATTTGCAGGAAACCATTACTGGAATAAAATCAGGGTCCAAAATAAAGAACTTACAGTTTATACGGATGAGAAGATAGAGGGAAATATCAGGATTTCTTTTGTTCAACCCGGAGAGAAATTAAAATAGCTGTTGAAGTTAATTCCTATCAACAAATTCACAGATACACTCATCAATCCTCATAACTCATACATTTTCTTGTAGTTATTGTTAATATGTGGATAAAAAAAATACAAATCTAAGAAGCGGTCTGAAACTTTTTCTTACATTTGTATTTCTACAGCATAAGGAAATTTTTGGTTAATTCTCTTTCTGCCTTGAGACGGACATTAGCACACCCTGCAATCAAGTCTTTTTGAAAGATTACACTGTCCAATCTTTTCCTTTTTTATTTTTTGCAATAAGCCTTAAGCTTTCTTTACAAATTCTGATTTCAGAGCCATAGATCCGAAACCATCAATTTTACAGTCGATATTATGATCGCTGTCCGGTCTTAGACGGATATTTTTCACTTTTGTTCCCGCTTTTACAGGTTTTGGTGCTCCTTTTACAGGAAGATCTTTTATGACTACCACAGAATCCCCATCCTGAAGCTCGTTTCCGTTTGAATCCAGTATTTTTCCGTCATTAGCGGTTTCAGCAGCCGTTTCTTCAGGATTCCATTCGTAAAAACATTGCGAACAGGTCATCATATTATTTTCACTTGGATAAGTAAATTCGGAGCTGCATTTCGGACAAAGTACAGTATCACTCATATTTTTATTTTTTGCAAAGGTAAGATTTTTGTTTCAGATTTCAGATTTCAGACATGAGACAGGAGAAAGAGGTTAAGGCTGAATGGGAAGATGTCAATAGCAAATTTTGCTTTACAAGTGAATGGTGAATAGTTTAGATCTAAGGATTATAAAGTGTGAACTAAAGCTTAAAATGCAGCTATTAGATTTCAGATATGGTATCTTATGCTCAGAAACCCATACTTCAAAATTGAAACTCTCAAACCCTATGACCTTGAATCCCTCATCCAAAACCCAAACCTACTCTCAAACACTAAAACCCTCCAACTCTCCAACTTCCCCACCCTCAAAACTCTAATCCTGTAACTCTCAACTATAATTCGTACTTTTGCAGATTCAAACAGCGAAGCAAATTTTATGGAACTTATTCACAGAAACCTGGCTATCGGAATTCACGATGCTTTACAGGAAACATTTTTCGAAAAAAACAAATACGCAGATAAGGTAATCGAAAGACTTTTAAAAGCCCATAAAAAATGGGGAAGCCAGGACAGAGCCGTTGTTTCTGAGATTTTCTATAATATCATCCGCTGGAAAAAACGTCTTGAATATTATATGGGTGAGGGCGTAAAACCTACCAATATCTATAAACTGATGATTGCGTATCTGCTTTGGAGCAAGACGAATTACAAAAAGTTTGAAGAGTTTGACGGAATTAAAATCGCAGATATCCTTACCAAGCTTAAAAAGAACACCGTTCCCACGAAAGCTATCGAACATTCCATTCCTGAATGGTTAGCCGAAACTCTGGAAAAAGAATTGGGACCGGGCTGGGAAAAAGAAATGCATGCTTTAAATGAGCAGGCTCCAACCGTATTAAGAGCAAACAGCCTTAAAACAACTCCCCGGGAACTTATTTCTGATCTTTCGGATGAAGGTGTAGTAGCTTACACTGTGAAAAATTATCCGGATGCCGTACAGCTTGAGGAAAAGAAGAATGTTTTTCTTACGACAGCTTTCAAAGAAGGCTTATTTGAGGTTCAGGATGCTTCTTCACAGAAAATCGGGTATTTCCTTGATGTAAAAGAAGGACAGAGAGTTGTGGATGCTTGTGCAGGTGCAGGTGGAAAAACGCTTCACTTAGCTGCATTGATGGGAAATAAAGGTCAGATCGTTGCTTTAGACATCTTTGAATGGAAACTTGCTGAACTGAAACGTCGTGCAAAAAGAGCGGGAGCGCACAATATTGAAACCCGTATGATCTCTGACAATAAGGTGATCAAACGTCTTCATGACAAAGTGGACCGACTTCTGATTGATGCTCCGTGCTCAGGACTTGGAGTTTTAAAAAGAAATCCGGACAGTAAATGGAAAATTGACCAGGATTTTATCGACAGAATCAAAAAAGAACAGCAGCAGATTCTTCAGGATTATTCCAAAATGCTGAAAGTAGGCGGAAAATTGGTGTATGCAACATGTTCTATCCTTCCTTCTGAAAATAATCTCCAGGTAGAAGAGTTTTTGAAGAGCAATTCAGGCTATAAATTAATCAAAGATGATAAAGTAATGCCAAGTCATGGCTACGATGGATTCTATATGGCACTGATCGAAAGAATTTCTTAATCAGATTCAAATCTTAAAAATATACAGCTGCTCCATCCCAGGGGCAGCTTTTTTATTGGAAAAATTTAATCTTTATATATTTTAAGGTTTCAAAATCCAGAAAAATTTATATGTATTATGTATGGTGTCCGGTAACCTTTTATAAATGTCCGGAGAGCTGAAAGCGTGAAAACATATGATAAAGACTCGCAGGAGTAACGGAAGGTACGAGTTCCGGCTCGTAGGATGTTAATGCGTTCTGCTAAGGTACCCCTAAAACAAAACCTTCTTGCAAGAGAATTGCAAGAAGGTAAAAACACAAATGATGAAAAAAAATTATTTCGAGCCACAAAGTAAAGGCTAAATTTTATATAATAAATTATCATATATTATTAATTATTTCATTTTAATTTTGTATAGCATATAAGACGGGATTCTCACAGCGAAAAAAATCAATCAAATACGTAATAATTGATTCAAATAATTAATATTTTTCATTAAAACAAAGTATTTAGTTAAAAATATTAACTTTTAATTATTTTTTGTTGTTATTTTTAAACATCAAAGCTAATTTCGCTTCAAATAAGTAACAACATGTGTGGAATTGTATGTTTGTTTGATGCCAAACAAAAAACTGAAATGCTAAGACCTCAGGTTTTAGAAATGTCAAAAAAGATCCGTCACCGCGGTCCGGACTGGAGCGGTGTATTTCAGGATGATAAAGTAATATTTTCTCATGAGAGGCTAGCCATCGTAGATCCTGCTTCAGGAAAGCAGCCTTTATTCACCAAGGACGAAAAAGTAGTTCTGGCAGTGAACGGAGAGATCTATAACCATAGAGAATTAAAAGAGAAGTTTCCTGATTTTGAATTCCAGACCCAGTCGGATTGTGAAGTAATCCTTGCCCTGTACGGAAAATATGGGGAAAACTTCATCGAAAAACTTAACGGAATTTTCGCATTTGCCCTTTATGATATAGAAAAAGGAGTCTACCTGATCGCCCGTGATCACATGGGAATCTGCCCTCTTTATCAGGGTTGGGACAAAAACGGAAATTATTATGTGGCTTCCGAATTAAAGGCGCTGGAAGGAGTCTGTAAGACAATTGAAACATTCCTTCCGGGACATTTTGTATACAGTCCGGATGGAACTGAACTTCAGCAGTGGTACAAAAGAGACTGGGAAAGCTTTGACAGTGTAAAAGACAATGAAACCGATATTTCAAAAATAAGAAAAGGCCTTGAAGATGCCGTTCACAGACAGTTAATGAGTGATGTTCCTTATGGTGTACTCCTTTCCGGAGGACTGGATTCATCCGTTATTTCGGCAATTACAGCAAAATACGCAAGACAGAGGGTTGAAAGCGGCGATACTCAGGAAGCGTGGTACCCAAGACTTCACAGTTTTGCAGTGGGTTTGACAGGATCTCCCGACTTGGTGGCAGCAAGAAAAGCGGCAGACCATATTGGATCTGTGCATCATGAGGTTAATTTCACCGTTCAGGAAGGATTGGATGCAGTACGCGATGTGATCTATCACCTGGAAACTTATGATGTAACGACCATCAGAGCTTCTACGCCAATGTATCTTTTGGCAAGAGTGATCAAATCCATGGGAATCAAAATGGTTCTTTCCGGGGAGGGCTCAGATGAGCTTTTCGGAGGATACCTGTATTTCCACAAAGCGCCTAACGCAAAAGAATTCCATGATGAAACGGTAAGAAAACTGGGCAAGCTTCATTTATATGACTGTTTAAGGGCCAACAAAGCCCTGATGAGCTGGGGAATTGAAGGCAGGGTTCCTTTCCTTGATAAAGAATTCATGGATATTGCAATGGCTGTTAACCCAAAAGACAAAATGATCAGCGTTGAAGAAGGTAAAATCGAGAAATGGGTATTGAGAAAAGCGTTTGAAGATATTCTTCCGGAATCTATTGTCTGGAGACAGAAGGAGCAGTTTTCAGACGGTGTGGGTTATTCATGGATCGATACTTTAAAAGAGGTGGCCGAAAAAGAAGTCACGGATGAAATGATGGCCAATGCGAGATTCAGATTCCCGCTTAACACACCTCAGAATAAAGAGGAATACCGTTACAGAACAATTTTTGAAGAACATTTTCCAAGTGAAACGGCAGCGGCAACAGTTCCGTCCGTACCTTCGGTGGCCTGCTCCACTCCTATCGCTTTGGAATGGGATGAAGCTTTCAAAAAGATGAATGACCCGAGCGGAAGAGCCGTAAAAGTACATGAAACGAGTTATGAATGAGGATTCGGAGTTAGAACGTCGGAGAGTTTGAGGGTTTGAGGGTTTGGGAGGCTTAGAAGTTTCAATATAGAGTTTAAACAAAAAGTATTGATTTTGATCTCTCAATTTAAAATATAGAGTTCACTTGGGAAACAAAATTCAAAATTTGCGGTTTTCAGGTCTGAAATCTAAAAATTCAGTGTCTCATATATGATTTCTGACTTCTAATCTGCGGCTTCTAACAATTAAAATTTATCAATCCTGTAGAAATACAGGATTTTCTTTTGAATAACGCTAATAATATCAATATAATTTAACTGACAATCAAAAATAATATCTAAGAAATAATTATATTTGGACAACGAAAATATCAATTATAAAAAAATGAGAAGAAATCTTACTGTTTTATTTGCCTTACTATCCATCAGTTTTGCTTTCGGACAGGGAAAATATGGCAAATACTTAAATTCAAAAAAGCTTGCTTTGACTTATAAAAGCGTTAAGGATGCAGATAAGGACGACTATTATCAGCAGTTCTACTGGCTGGTAAAAGCGGAGCAGCTTAAAACGTATCCTCACCTTAAAGACGTAAAACCAGTCATTTTGTATGAGTTTGTAAAAAAAGTAAATCCTCAGAACCCTACGAAAAAGCTGGATGACAGAGGAAAAGAACTCAGAGCAACGGCAGAATTATCTTTAAATCAGTATTTTAAGAACAAAAAATTCGAGAATAATTCGGTTTTGATGTACAATCTTGAAACTTACGTAGATCCGTCCAAAGGTCAGTTTTACACCAAGGTAGATCCGGAGAAGATCAAAGAACTGGTTCCTAAAGAGCTTTTTGCCTTCAATTCTTTAAACAGGAACTTAGGTGAAGAAAAAACATACTACCTGTGGATCGATAAGAAAAAAGACGACCTTAATATTGTAGATATCATCCCTGACGAAAAAGATAACAAAGCTTTCTACGCAAGATTAAAACAGTATCTTCCGAGCTATAAATTTTCCAAGTATGTTCCGACTGTGAAAAAAGGGAACAAATCAGACAAAACAGATGTTGATTATTACTACATCATGCCGTTTGAACAGAACACCGATAATATCGAGTACAAAACAAAAGATTTCAAAACTTTTATCTTAAGCCAGTACAGAAAAGCCGGTGATGAATGGAAAGGAGTAGAAAAACCTAGAAAATAAATCTAAAAGTCCTGTGAAAATTCACAGGACTTTTTTAATTTTATAAGAAATTCCTGATCTAAGGTCAGACTGTAAAAAAAACAGAACTGAATCAATAAAAATAAATCTGGAAATAATTTGATCTCCAGTCTATAACGAATGACAGAAACAAGCCCGCAACAAACCTCTGTAAAAAAAATACTCCCATTAATCCTGGCCACTGCTATTTTTATGCAGATGCTGGATTCCACAATCCTGAACACTTCCCTGCCCTCCATCGCAAAAGACCTTCATGAATCTCCACTCAATATGCAGAATGCCATTATCAGCTATGTTCTTACATTGGCCGTTTTCATGCCTGCAAGCGGTTTCCTGGCAGACAGATTCGGAACAAAAAAAGTATTTATTTTTTCCCTGGTCCTTTTCAGTTTCGGATCACTGCTCTGCTCCATGTCGCAAAACCTTACGCATCTGGTTATTTCAAGGGTGATTCAGGGTGTCGGAGGAAGCCTGATGACACCAGTAGGAAAACTGGCCCTGATCAAGACTTTTGATAAAAGTGAATTGCTTAAAGCAATGAATTTTGCCATTATTCCTGCACTGATCGGCCCCGTGCTTGGTCCGCTGGTCGGAGGATATATGGTGGATTATCTTTCATGGCACTGGATCTTCCTGATCAATATTCCCATCGGATTTCTGGGAATTATTTTAGGGCTAAAATACATGCCCAATTACAAATCTACCGATGTTGACTTTGATTTAAAAGGATTTTTAATTTTTGCCGCCGCATCACTTCTGTTATCCGTTTCACTGGAACTTTTCGGGGATGTACAGAATATCAGTCCCGTCCTTTTTGTATTTATTCTGGGCTTTTTATTCCTCTATTACTATTACAGACATGCAAGAAGAGGCGGAAATCCTATTTTCCCCCTGGATCTGTTCCAGGTAAGAACGTTCCGCGTAGGAATTGTCGGAAACATGGCTACCCGGTTAGGGATCAGCTCTGTTCCGTTGCTCCTTCCCCTGATGATACAGATTGCTTACAAACAATCTGCGGTAACTTCCGGATGGATCATTGCTCCTATGGCCCTTACCGCTATATTCGGAAAATCATCAGTCATTAAAATTTTGGACAGATACGGTTACCGGCAGACTCTAATGGTGAATACCTTCATCATCGGAACCCTGATCTGTCTTCTTGCCATTCCCGATATCCATACTTCTCTATACTGGTTTGTCCCGATCATTGCTATACTGGGGTTCTTTAACTCTATTCAGTTTACCTCAATGAATACAATTTCCATTGCAGACCTTAGAAATTTCCAGACCAGCAGCGGAAATTCACTGATATCAGTTAACCAGCAGCTGGCTATCGGCTTCGGAATTGCTTTCGGACTTATCGTTTTGAAATTGTTTGAAAACTCAGATCTTATCGGGGGCGAAACTCACAATGCTTTCCGCTACACTTTCCTTACCGTGGGAATACTGACCATTATCTCAGGTTTTGTTTTCAGAAGGCTCCATATTTCAGACGGGAAGAATATGAAGTCAAAAGAAGATTGATATAACCGAACCAATCCGTTCCTTATCACTTTTGCTATTTTAAAGAACTTACCACAGATCAATGCATCTGATTCTTCGCTGCAGTATTTTTGTTATATAAAATTCACACTAGTATGACAGCGAAAAAAGTAGAAATCGTCGTATCACCAAAACCTGCACACTTTGTAGGTGATGGTTTTAGGGTTCATAATTTTATACCGGGGGCACAGGGATTGGACATGAAAAGAATGGACCCTTTCATTATGCTTGATTATAATTCAAAATTCCATTTTAACGGTTCGGAAACTCCCAGAGGTGTAGGAGTTCATCCCCACAGAGGTTTCGAAACCGTAACAATAGCTTACCAGGGAAAAGTAGAACATCATGACAGTGCCGGTGGTGGCGGAATCATAGGAGAAGGTGATGTACAGTGGATGACGGCTGCAAAAGGCGTTCTTCACAAAGAATATCATGAAACCGAATGGTCCAGAAAGGGAGGGATTTTCCAGATGGTCCAGCTATGGGTGAATCTTCCGGCAAAAGATAAAATGAGCTGCCCGAAATACCAGGCTATAGAAAATGCAGCCATGGAACGCGTCAGTCTTGGTGAAAACGGCCTGGTTGAGATCATTGCAGGAGAATATAACGGGCACAAAGGTCCGGCAGACACTTTCACCCCGGTGAATATGATGAATGCTAAATTAAAAGCCGGCGGAAAAGCTGAATTTAGTTTCCCTGCGAACTTTAATACAGCTGCGTTGGTAATTGAAGGAAACATTACCGTAAATGGAGAGGAAAAAGCAGCAGCAGACCACTTTATTTTATTTGAAAATGAAGGTGAAACATTCAGTATTGAAGCTCATGAAGATGCAATAGTACTGATCATCAGTGGCGAGCCTATCAATGAACCGATTTATCCTCACGGACCTTTCGTGATGAATTCAAGAGAAGAGATCATGCAGGCTTTTGAAGATTATAATACCGGAAAATTTGGATACCTGGAGGATTAAAAAAAGAAAAGGCATATTAAATTATAATATACCTTTCCTTTTTATGAAATGCAATATTCTTATTTAGGCTGTTGAGCCTGTACTAATTTCATTGCAAACTCTGACCATAATTTAGCATCATCCGGAGTCATTTTACCAGCCAAAGAAGACTGTTTTGTAGCCCACTCCTGTGCTTTTGCATTTAGTTCCTGTATTTTAGCTGCGTCACCGGATTTTGATGCTGCCATTGTTTCAGACACATAAGCTGCATAATCATTGGCAAATTGCTGCATCTCAGGAGTACTGAATTTTGGCACCTCAACACCATTTACAGTAGTAGGGGCAGCGGTTGATTCCTTAGCAGCCGGAGTTGAAGCAGTTGACTCTACAGGCGCTGCAGAAGTATCTGTAGTTTTTGCTTCTTCTTTTTTACATGCTGTAAGAAGTACCATACCTGCTAACCCCAGAGTTAATGAAAGTTTTTTCATGATTTTAATAATTTTATTATTTAGTTATCAACAAATATAAATAATATTTTAATTAATTATAATCAAAATTAAATTTTAACATAAAAATGGCAATAATATCACTTTATATAGAAAAATTAACACTTTATAAAAATAATTTAATCAGATAAATCCCGGTATTTTTTAATAGCATTTATCGTTAAAGCTAAATTATTTTGTATTAAATTATACTAATTATGAAATAACATTAAAGAGAAAAATAATAATAAATTTGCTATTTATGCCGGGTATCATTGAACTTATCACATAAATAAAAGCAGGATTTAACCATTCTGTTCTGTTTAAAAATAAAGATGAAATGTTATTCAACAGGATAATGAATGGATCTGTCTTCACGAACCTTTCAGAGAGAAAATTATACAGGCTTTTGAAGAATACAATACCGGAAATTTAGGTTATCCGGAGGATGAATAGAATTAATTGATCTTAATCTTACGTTATTGCTTTTTTATTTAACTTTATATAATGATGTTTGGTGAAATATAAAGATGCACAGTTTAAATGACTTTGCCTCTTTTGAGACACCAATCCTTTTACAATACAATAATTTATGAAACCAGAATTTGAAAACATTCCTCTTGTAAAAGCAGGAAAAAGATTTGAAATAGAAATCGAAGGGCATTTTGCATTTATCGATTACCGTGAAATGGGCCACCAGATCGCTTTGGTACACACGGAAGCAGAGCCTGAACTGGCAGGAACCGGTGCCGCCACTGCCGTTGTGGAAAAAACACTGGCTTATATTGAAGAAAATGAAAAAAAACTTCTTCCGTTCTGTCCTTATGTCTTTGCCTACATCAAGAAGCATCCGGAGTGGAAACGTATTGTTGATGAAAGATTTGAAGGATACGACAAACTGTAACCGTATACTTTAAAGACTGTCCATCCACTTAAAACAAAATTCAAAAAAACATTTACCTTATTATGTCAAATATCGGACTCATTATAGAAGAAAAAGCAGCAGACATCGGAAATTTCCTGGTCGGAAGACTTCTTCCTTTCCGTGAAAAAAGAGCAGTCGGACCTTTTGTATTCATCGATCATATGGGACCTTCTGAACTGAAGGATTACCAGAACCTTGATGTTCCGCCGCATCCTCATATCGGATTATCCACCCTAACTTACCTTTTGGAAGGCTCTATTTTTCACAGGGACAGCATTGGAAGCGCGGTTGAAATAAAACCGGGAGCCGTTAACTGGATGACTGCCGGAAAAGGTGTGGTACACTCTGAAAGAACTCCTGAATACCTGAGACACAGCGACAAAAGACTTCACGGATTCCAGATCTGGGTAGGTCTTCCAAAACATCTGGAACAGTCGGAACCTACATTCCATCATATTGAGGCCGATGAAATTCCGGTATGGGAAGAAGATGGAATCCAGTATAAGCTGATTGCCGGTGAGGCATTCGGAAGGAAGTCTGCAGTTCCTGTTCACAGCCAATTATTTTTTATCGAAATCAAAACGAAAGAAGCAAAGAAAATAAGCATCGGAAAGGATCTTTATGGGGAAGCAGCGATGTATGTGCTGGACGGAACGGTTTCTACGGAAGGAAATACTTACGGTTCAAAACAGCTGATGATCGCCAAAGACACCAAGCTTTGTGAGTTCGAGATGAGTGAAAACGGTACCGTGTATCTTTTCGGCGGCGAACCTTTTGATGAGGAGCGTTTTATATTCTGGAATTTTGTAAATTCAGATAAAGAAATGATCAACCAGGCCAAAATCAACTGGAATGATCAGAACCACGATGCTTTCCCTCTGGTTCCCGGTGATGAAAAAGAATACGTTCCGCTTCCTAAAGCGATTTTAAACAGGAAATAACCGTCAGTGTCAGTATACAACCATGAAAATATTAGCATTTGCAGGAAGTACTTCTTCCACTTCGATCAACAGGGAACTGGTAAAATTTGTTCTGAAAGATTTCAGGGAGGAAGAGGTCAATCTGATCGACCTGAATGATTTCACCATGCCTGTTTTCTCCGTAGATCTTGAAAAGAAAGGATTTCCGGATGAAGCCCACAGCTTTTTAAAAAGGATTGAAGAATGTGATGTGATCATCTGTTCGCTTGCGGAGCACAACAGATCCTACAGCTCGGCTTTTAAAAATGTCTTCGACTGGGCGTCAAGGATCAATGTCAAAGTATTCCAGAATAAGCCTATGCTTTTGATGAGTACATCTCCGGGAGGCTACGGCGGAGGTAATGTGATGAATACAGCCAGGACATTTTTCCCGCAGTTTGCGGCAGATATCAAAGATACCTTCTCACTTCCGAAGTTTTATGAAAATTTTGATCTGGAAAGCGGGGTCATCAATCCGGACCTGCTTAAGGAGCTTAAAGACAAGATAGAAAACTTTAAAAACGAGGTTAAAACCGATGACTAAAGGAAGACTGGAAGCTTTCAGTGATGGCGTTTTAGCTATCATCATCACCATCATGGTCCTTGAACTGAAGGTTCCGGAAGGAAGCAGCTGGAGCAGTCTCAGGCCTCTCCTGCCGAGGTTTCTTGCTTATATTTTCAGCTTTATTTATGTAGGAATCTACTGGAACAATCACCATCATCTGTTTCAGACCGTAAAAAATGTAAACGGAAGCATTCTCTGGGCCAATCTTCATCTGCTGTTCTGGCTTTCGCTGATGCCGATTGCCACGGAATGGATCGGGACAACACATTTTGCAGAGAATCCCGTGGCAGCCTACGGGATCTGCCTGATCATGGCTGCTGTGGCCTATACTATTTTAGAAAACGTGATCATCCGGTATGAAGGTGAAAATTCCAGACTTAAGGAAGCTATCCATTCAAAATTTAAAGAATATATCTCAATTATATTTTACGTTCTCGGAATCGCTGTTTCGTTTTTTTATCCTTATATTGCCATCGGTTTTTATTATATTGTGGCTCTCATATGGCTGATTCCGGACCGAAGAATCGAAAAATCACTAAAAGAAAACTGATATGGAAACACACGAATATCCCAACGGCAGCATCACTGTCATCTGGCAGCCACAGAAGTGCATCCACTCGGGTGTCTGCGTAAAATTGCTTCCCAAAGTCTACAATCCTAAAGACAGACCGTGGATAAAAGCTGAAAACGCAGCCCCGGAAGAGCTTAAAAACCAGATAGACCAATGCCCTTCAGGAGCATTAAGTTATAAATTCAATACAAAACAATAATGGCGGTAACCGTAAAAGCAAGTTTAGGAAAAACAAAATATTATACTGAGGTAACGGCCGGGGAAAACAAGATCATTACCGACGAGCCAATAGATAAAGGCGGACAGAACAAAGGTTTTAATCCGCTCGAAATCTTAGCTGCGTCTCTGGCAAGCTGCACTGCAGCCACGTTAAGGATGTACATCGAACGAAAGGAATGGGACGTAGAAAACATCAGCGTAGAAGTAGAACTCGAAAATTTTCCTTTAACGAAGCGAGCTGTATTCAAAAGGGATATCAGCTTTGAAGGTATTCTGGATGATGAGCAGATAAAAAGGCTGCATACCATCGCAGATGCCTGCCCTGTGCACAAAATATTAACCAACGACATAGAAATACTAACCAAATTTTCATAATATGACCGAAGTAAAACAAAACAACGACGAAAAACACGGAAGTTTTGAAGCTTTCATAGATGGAAGACGCGCAGGGATGATGACTTATACCTGGGCTGGAGAAGAAAGATTCATCATAGACCACACAGAGGTGGAAGAAGACTACAACGGAAAAGGGGTAGGAAAGGAAATGCTCCTGGCAGCAGTAGATTTTGCCAGGAAAAACGGCAAAAAGATTATCCCTCTCTGTCCTTTTGCCAAAGCAAGTTTTCAGAAAAGTGAAGAATTACAGGATGTTTTAGTGAATTGATACTATTTTGTCCTTCAGATACAGACCTTTCAGATGTTTTACTCTGGAAGGTTTTTTCTTTTTCAGCGGAACAGAAAAAAACTATATTTGCTAAAATTTAAAATTTCAGCATGAATTCAGGAACGATCCTTTTGCTATTTGTTTTTATCTATTTCGTCGGCCTTTTGGTGATTTCCTATTTTACAAGCCGGAATTCTGATAACCAGTCATTTTTTATAGGCAATAAGAAAAGTAAATGGTGGCTTGTGGCATTCGGGATGATAGGAACCAGCTTAAGCGGGGTGACCTTTATTTCGGTTCCGGGAACAGTCGGAAAGATGACAGGCAGCGAATATATTTTCGGCGGTTTTGAATATTATATGATGGTGATCGGCTTTTTCATCGGCTATTTTATTGTGGCAGCGGTACTTCTTCCACTCTATTATAAGATGAATCTGACCTCCATTTACACGTATTTAGGCAAAAGATTCAATGTGGAAGCCCACAAAATCGGCTCGGTCTTTTTCATTGTTTCAAGAGCCATTGGAGCCACGGCAAGACTGTACCTGGTTGTCAACGTTTTACAGATATTTCTACTGGAAGGTTTAGGCGTGCCTTTTTGGGTTACGGGTCTTGTACTTTTACTGATGGTTCTTTTATATACTTTTGAAGGAGGGGTAAAAACGATTGTAATTACCGATACTTTGCAGACTTCCTTTATGATCATCAGCCTGGTGGCGTGTATTATTTATATTTTATCCAATCTGAATTTATCCTTTGGTGAAGCATACACCATTTTAGAGCAGAAAAATTATACTCATTTTATCAACTTTGATCCCAATTCCAAAACATTTTTCCTTAAAACCATTTTAGGAGGGATTTTCATCACCATTGCCATGACGGGACTGGATCAGGAAATGATGCAGAAAAACATTTCTGTTGACAATTTGAAAAACTCAAAGAAAAATATGCTGACTTTTGCAGGAACTCTTCTTTTTGTGAATCTTGCATTCCTGTTTTTAGGAGGTCTGCTTTACCTTTTTGCATTACAGAACGGTGCGGAATACGGACTGGCAAAATCTGAAACGGTAACCAATATTTTCGGGTTCAAAGATGCAGCAGGAAATATAAAAAATATTATGGGTGACGACCTTTTCCCTGCCTTATCACTTCAGGGACACTTTCCGATGATGATTTCCGTTATTTTTATTATCGGACTGATTTCGGCACTGTTTCCTTCTGCCGACGGTGCTCTTACGGCAGTAACAAGCTCATACTGCGTGGATTTACTAAACCTTAATGAGGATAAAACCAAAACTGAAAAAGAAAAAAAACACCTCCGTATGAAAGTTCACCTGACTTTCACCGTGGTTTTCTTTATTCTGATCATGGTTTTTAAAGCAATGAATGATAAATCAATCGTTTACCTCATCATGGAAATTGCCGGCTATACTTATGGGCCACTTTTAGGACTTTTTGCATTCGGAATTTTCACCAAATTTCAGATTTCGAAAAAATATTCAATCCTTGCTGTGACCATTTTAGCTCCGTTTCTTACCTATTTAATTAATTATTTAGTAACCACTTACACCGACTACAGAATTGGTGTGGAACTGATAATCCTTAATGGGTTACTTACCTTTATCGGGTTGTGGCTGGTAAAGAATAAGCAGTATTTAAAGGTTGTATGATCAGGAAATTGATTTTAAATTTTGGCTAAAGCCTGATAAAATAATTCTAAAATCCGGATCATAAGTCCGGATTTTTGCATTTCCGTAAGCCGACAAAAAATTGTAAATTCGCATGCAAATAAATCCTAATATATGAGTAAAAGTATTGAAGAGCTGAAATCTCTTACAACACAAATCAGAAGAGACATTTTAAGAATGGTTCATGCTGTAAATTCAGGTCACCCGGGCGGAAGTTTAGGCTGTACGGAATATTTTACGGCACTTTACGGTAAAGTAATGAACTACAATCTTCCTTTCACCATGGAAGGTAAGAATGAAGATCATTTCTACCTTTCAAACGGGCATATTTCGCCGGTTTTTTATTCTACTTTGGCAAGATTCGGTTTCTTTCCGGTTGACGAATTGAGAACTTTCAGAAAATTAGATTCAAGATTACAAGGTCACCCAACCACTCACGAAGGTTTGCCGGGAATCAGAATTGCTTCAGGATCTTTAGGTCAGGGACTTTCTGTTGCTCTTGGTGTTGCTCAGGGTAAAAAATTAGACGGTGACGATTCTTTGGTATACACGCTTCATGGTGACGGAGAATTACAGGAAGGTCAGGTTTGGGAAGCATTGATGTATGCTGCGGCTAAAAAAGTAGATAATATCATTTCAACAATTGATTATAACGGACAACAAATTGACGGAAGCACAGAAAATGTACTTTCATTAGGAAATCTTCATGCAAAATTAGAAGCTTTCGGATGGATCGTTTTGGAAGAAAAAAACGGAAACGACCTTGAAGCGGTAATGGCAATCCTTGAAAGAGCAAAAACTGAAACAGGAAATGGAAAACCTGTTGTCATCATTCTTCATACAGAAATGGGTAATGGTGTTGATTACATGATGGGAAGCCACGCTTGGCACGGTAAAGCTCCGAATGACGAGCAGCTGGATACCGCTTTCAAACAATTGTACTTAGAAGCTCCGGCAGATTATTAATAATAAATGATGACGGTTTAAATCTTTAGAGAGAATTGTCATTTATCAATTATCAAAAACTTTAGTAAAAAAAATGAAATATACATATACAGAAAAAAAGGATACCCGTTCAGGATTCGGCGCCGGATTAGCAGAACTTGCCGACAAAAATCCTAATGTAGTGGCACTTTGTGCAGACCTTATCGGTTCTTTGAAAATGGAAAAATTCATCGAAAAAGCACCGGAAAGATTCTTTCAGATAGGTATTGCGGAAGCAAATATGATGGGAATTGCTGCAGGTTTGAGCATTACCGGAAAAATTCCTTTTACGGGAACTTTCGCTAATTTCTCTACTTCAAGAGTCTATGACCAGATCCGCCAGTCTATTGCTTATTCTGGGAAAAATGTGAAGATCTGTGCATCTCACGCGGGTCTTACTTTAGGGGAAGACGGTGCTACCCACCAGGTTCTGGAAGATATCGGTATGATGAAAATGCTTCCTGGTATGACGGTAATTAACCCATGCGATTACAACCAGACGAAAGCGGCAACATTGGCCATCGCTGATCACGAAGGTCCTGTATATTTAAGATTCGGAAGACCTACGGTTCCTGTATTCATCCCGGAAGATATGCCTTTTGAAATAGGAAAAGGAATTATGCTTCAGGAAGGTACTGATGTAACGATTGTTGCAACAGGGCACCTTGTCTGGGAATCTCTGGTAGCAGCCGATGAGCTTGCAAAAGAAGGAATTTCCTGTGAAGTGATCAATATTCACACGATCAAGCCTCTGGATGAAGAAATCATCATTAAATCTGTTGAAAAAACCGGGAAGATTGTTACCGCTGAAGAGCATAACTATCTTGGAGGATTAGGAGAATCTGTGGCGGGAATGCTTGCAAGAAAGAGACCTACAAGACAGGAATTTGTAGCGGTAAATGATACTTTCGGAGAATCTGCTACCCCTGCCGAGCTTATGAAAAAGTACAAAATTGATTCAGAAGCTGTAAAAGAAGCTGTGAAAAGAATTTTAGCTAACTAAGATTATATATAACCCGTTGTGCATTTTGCAAAATTTTGGTATTAGATTCGTCGGTTCGAGTGTTTTTTCGTAACAAAGTGGAGAAAAAATGTATCGAGAAAAGATTTATCTTCAAAATTACCAACTTCTCCATCCTATTTTTTTTTCAAAAGTCTACTCGAAGTGACGAAAATAAATCAAAATGCACAACGGGTTATATATATTAAAAAGGCTCGGGCTGTTTCTTAGATGCAACCTGACAAAATCGCAATACATTCACTTACAATGTATTGCGATTTTATTTTATGGAAATTTTCCGACATATTTCCGACAATCAAAACTCAAACCCCTTTCAAAGAACTCTACTGCAAAGATACAAATACTATGCCTGAAAGGCAAAAATCATACTCTTTTGTGGTTGTTTAAAACCTTAAAAATGCGAAATGTTATTATTTTTAAAGATCAACAGGTAGCTAAATAGAGGACCATATTAACTATATAGAATAATAAAAGCAACTACAACGCCTCCGATAGTAAAAACAGCTCGTTTTACCTCATTTCTGATCTGTCGATAGTGATAATTTTATTTTCTTTGAGTGGTCTACCCTCTTTACATCAGATATTATTTTTGACTTTCTGAACAGTTCCTATACTAACATTACAAATTTTTGCAGTGTCCCGGATAGAGTTTCCTTTCTTTAGGCTCTTAATCACCTCTTTATACTTAGATAGAAAATCTTCCATACTCTCCGTAGAACCCTTTTCACGCCCTTTGTAAGTTCCACGAGCCTTTGCCAGTGCAATGCCCTCACGTTGACGCTCTAAAATCGTTTCTCGCTCCATTTCTGCAATGTTAGCCATAACAGAAATGATAAGTTTGAATGCCTGATTCTCCTTTCCTTTGATTAGGCTTTCTATTCCGAGATTATCTACTTTTAAGATAACGCCATTTTCTTTGAAAAATTCCAAAGTTGTTAATATGTCGTACAGATTACGTCCTAACCTGTCAATAGAACTCACAGAAACGTAATTAATTTCGCCGTCCCCAATAGCTTTTATAAGTTCCTTCCCATGTTCTCTATCCTTAAAGGGAGTAGAACCACTAACAATATCAGTAAATACTCTTTCACCTACTGCTTGTCGTTCCTCTTGTCTTGCAATGTTTTGTGCACCTGTGGAAACTCTAATATATCGTGCTTTCATAATTTTAAAATATTATAAGCACCCTGCATTTAAGCAAGGTGCAAAGATTCTTATTGTAATTAGTTTCTGAAATAATACCCGTTAGAACTCATATAATCATACATCAAATGTCTGGCTGTTGCTTCCCAATCAATGTAAATGTAAGAAGGTAAGTTTTCAGGAATTGAGCCGTCCTGTTCTAAAGTAGTCTGTGCAAAATCTTCGTCTGAACTGTACTCGCCATAATATGAATCTGAAAGACTCTCTAATAGGTCTTCTACGTCCTTATGATAATAACTCATGCACTCTGCATAGGCTTCTATAACCTCGAAATCATAATCTGAATTGTTGATCTCTTCGGCAATCTCATAAATGTTTGCTGAAAGATGGCATTCGCTGATTAGCTTTTGTTTGATAAAGAACTGACTACATTCATAGTCCTGAAACATAAATTCTGGATCTTGCTCGTCTTGGTGAAGTTCCTGCATAGCTTCTAAAAGCTCGTCATAATTTGAATAATCTGATAATTTAAGCCATGAGCCATAAATGCTCCCTGAATTGTACTTACTGTAAGTACCAACATAGATTTGGAAGTCCTCCAAACAATTTTGTAACTTTGTCATTGTAGATAAGTTTTAATTACACGTTAAAATTTTACACATCCCCGCTCAATATTCGTAGTATTGACGGGGTTTTTTCTTAGTTTTTATCACTCGAAAACTATGCCAAATGTGCAAATTTTAGGGTGCTTTTGAATGAAACACAAGAAATATTTTAAACCTGTACAAAATTCTCTCAAACCCGTTCTAACTTTAAGTTACAGTCTAAAAATGTTCAAAAAAAGTGCTGAGGTTTTTAGACCTCCCAAAAACTTTTGCCCGACTCTCAACAGCTGGGGGTACTATCGAAAACTTGACCTAGTGGGGTACTGCTTGGCTTAGATACCTACTCTATCGAGACATACAAAAAGAGTACTAATAATATTTCAAATTCAAGATTTTTAATGATACTTTTGCAAAACAATTTCAAATATGACCTTTACAGAAGCTAAACAGGATTTTGACCACAAATACGAAAATGTAGTAGAGTTTGACTGCTTCATTCAAGAGCACTTAACTTTTGGAAAAAAAACAAAATTCCAAAAGAAGGATGGAACTAAGAATGAACAATATTACAAGTGGCAATTTCTATATTCTATTATCCAATCGGGACTTTATATAAAAGATTATATTGGCACAGAAATACAATTTCCAAAAGGAAATAAATCTTCAGCACCACTAAAACTTGACGGAGCCATTTTTGATGACATTTCTTGGTCAGACAAATACAAAGACTATCATGAAAATGGCAACAATGAAAGTTTAGAATGGTTACGGGAACATTTAATTGTCTCATTAGAATTCAAAAAAGAAGATAATAAAACTGTAAGTGATGTTTGGGATAAACAGTTAAAAGCCTATCTAAACGAAAGTAGAAGATCTTTTTGTTTGGCAGTCCTTTATGATACAGAAAGGCTTTATTTATTCCGTAAACACAATAATAAGTTTTTACGATATAGCGAAGAATTTAACACAAAGGGAGAAGCAAGTAAAAGTAAAGAATTGGCTTTGCACATTCCTGATCCTTACATAAATATCCCAAGTTTCGAAGATATTTTAGCATGGACAGAAACCAAAGTTGTTGATCGTTCAAAACGAAGTATAAAAGATTTAGATATTATTTCAGGAGTACATTCTACACAAATTAACGATGCTATGAGTAGTATTTTACGTACTATGGACAAAGTAGGAATGGTTAATCAAAAAGGCTTTGAAATTTTAATTCAAATTCTTTCTTTAAAAATCTTTGATGAAAAAAGAAATGAAAAAACTTCAAGCCGTTTTTTAGATTTTTATATTAAAGAAGAAGAAAAGAATTTCAAATCTCTTGCCGATAAACCATTACAAAACTTCATAAAGCGTAATAATGATCTAAGGGACGAAGCATCAGGAACATATTATAGAATTTTAAAAGATAATCCTTTAAACCCTAAAAACGAAAATCACATAAAAGTACTTATTGAAGTTGTCTATCAATTTCAAGACTATTCCTTTGTTCGTTCTCATAAAACAGACCTATACCAATTAGTATTTTACAAGTTTGCGACACCCTTTTCAAAAGATGCTAATGCACAGTTTGTAACACCATTACCACTAATTGAGTTTTTGGTTAATATTGTAAATCCAAGAAATGGTGAAACGGTAATTGATCCAACAGTTGGTATTGCTGATTTCCTTTCGGTTTCTTATGTGAACTCAAATAGTAAATTAGACGATAATAATATTTTTGGGATGGACATTGATGAGCAAATGGTAATGCTTGCCACCTTAAATATGTTATTAAATGGGGATGGAAATGCAAAAATTAAAGCACAAGCAGGTTATGGTTCCTTACTTTCAAAATTTGATCACAAAGGGGAAGTCTTAGAACTTGTGCCAAGCATGAACCAAAAAGGTAATTGGGATAACAGACCCGACGAAAACAAACTTAAAAAATTCGATGTCGTTTTAACTAATCCACCATTTGGAGAAGATCGAGCCTTTGTACCAAAAGACGACAAAGATCTTGAAATGATACAATGTTATGAACTCTGGCATTTGTACAGTAACAAAGGGGAAGAACCAGAAGAGGGCAGAAAGAAAAAAGCTGAAAAACAAGCTAGCAAAATAGATCTAGGCGTTGTATTTCTTGAAAACGCTTACCGAATTTTGAAAGAGAATGGAAGAATGGGGATTGTTATATCTAATTCCATTGCAAGTATTGATACTCATAAAATAGCAAGAAAATGGATCATGGACAACATGCGAATTGTTGCAATTTTTGATTTACCTGCCAATGTATTTGCTGAAACAGGTGTAAATACCTCAATTATTGTCGCCTATAAACCCAGTGAAAAAGAGCTGAAAAAACTAAAAAAACTAAACTACGAAGTATATTTTAAAGGCATTGAAAAAGTCGGGTATGAAGTGAAAACAAGTAAAAGAGTCAAATTTTTCTCACCAAATTATAAAATCAATTACGAAAACTTTGAGATAGAAATAGACAAAGATGGTAGAGCTTTGCTTGATGAAGAATTTACATATACTATTTCTGATTTCAAGAATTGGTGTTTGAAGCAAGAAAAATCATTGCAAGATATTTTTATTAAAGCTAAATAATATGAGCAACAAGTATTTAAAGGTACCTAATTCTATTTCTTATAATTCCATCGTTGAAAAAGAATATACCTTATCTTCATCTCAATATATGGATTTGATAATGCCTAACAAAAATTTTCTTTTTGTTAGAAATTTCTTGACAAGAGATCTACAAAGAAAAGATTTAGGTGTAGAAGTTGGTTCCTTGAACTATATTGGGCAATCAACGCATTATTTTGTAAGAACAAAAGCACTACAAGCTCATTCATTTTTACCAGAAATAACAATCGAAACAGCCCTCCCAATAATGCCAAATTCATTTGTTAATATGAATCTAAAACAAGGCGATTTATTAATTTCAAAAGATAGTAATATTGGTGAGGTTGTAATTTTAGATAAAGACTATCCAAACTTTATGCTTTCAGGGGCAATTTATAGATTACCCGTAATTGAAAAAAAATATTATTTACTAGCATTTATAAAACACCATATTTTTAGAGAACAACTAGACTTCATGGTTCCTAAGGGATCAACCATCCGCCACGCAAAAACACTCTTTCTGGATTGTAAAATTCCAATGCCTAATCATGATCCAGAAAATACAATTAAATTTGTAGAAACACTAACAAAAGCAATTATAGTTAAAGAAAATCTTATAAAACAACGTCATAAAACAATTTTATCTTTGATTGAGAATGAAATAACAAATAATCAAAGATCAGATATCTTCACGTTTGAACTACCGAAATTGAAAGAAATTAGTGAAATTGGAAGATTGGACACAAATTTATATGGTAAATATTTTAAAAAAGAAATTTTCAAAATACAGAATTACATTGGTGGTTTCAAATCATTTCAAGACCTTGGTTTCAAACTAATTAGAGGCAATAATTTAGCCGTATCTGTAATTGGATCAAGTGTATATTCAGATATCGACTATAAAAATTTCTATAAATTATTTCTGCCTAAGAACATTAGTAAATATGGTACAAATATCAGAAGTGAATACTTAGGAAATCCTAATAAACTAATAACTTTAAAAAAAGGGGATATAATTTTTGGTGCTGAGGGTTTTGAAAAGGGGCGCTCAATGGTAATTTTCGATGATTCACAAAGGAATATTACAAATTTTCATGGAATGACCATTAGACAAAGTACTAATAATTTAAATCTTACAATTTATTTTAAATGTTTGTTAGATTACCTACGAGATAAAGGGCTAATAGATTTGTACGCAACAGGAGGTAATGGAGGGAGTTTATCACAATCTTATTGGAGCACAATTCCTTTTCCCATGTTTGATGAAAATAAACAAAAAGAGATTGTCTCTCTCTATCATAATCCCACTAACTCTTATATGTCTGACAACATCACATTAGATAATTTTATCGAAAAAGACGATATTTTTAATAAAAATGCGGGCATATGCGAATTAGATAAAACAGCAAAACAATTAAAACAATTATTAAATCAAACTATTGACAATATTACTAATGACATTGAAACTGAAATCAATTTTAATATACTAATGAGTTAATAATTACTAGGCACAAAATTTGTAGTTTTGTGCAAATATTTCAACGAAAAAATAAAAGTGTAATAACGTTTGTCTTTTGTTCTGTGAATCGGCAAAATTTATAAGAACCACAAAATACAAACAGTTTAACACACTTGTCATATCTATGGCAAGTGGTTATCCTGTTTTTATGTGGTACAGGCTTTGCCGAGCCTTCAGAACAGAAAGCATGTGAGAACCCACTTGCTTTTTTTGTTGCCCAAAATCAAACAAAATTTATAAAAATATGAGCAACACAAATGACAGCGGATGCCTGCCCGTATTCGCATTTATCCTTTACTTAATCGTAATTATTGGTTCAGGGGTTCTCTCATGGAACTGGACAGAACCAGAATCTTTTGTCGGAGCAATTGGATTTTTGATTGTCTGGGGAGTCCTCACCTCCATCGGACATTTTATTCTCATTGGAATTATTGCATTAATATCTGAAAAATAATTCATTATGAAAAATATTTACTTATTAATAGCTTTTTCCGTAGTAGTTAGCTGTAAAAAACGAGATACTTTGGATGATGTTTATATGAATACTGATTCCATTAGCACCGACACCACCTATCAGGCTTCTACAACCATTTTCAACGATTCAGCAAACAGTATTCAGGACACCGCATCAATTGAGTCAATAAAGCCCAAATACGCAATTATATGGGCGATAATAGCTCCCAATAGCGACTCTGTACTTACTAAAGAGAATATGTCTCGTTACCAAAGTATCGGAAGCGATGTTATTGAAATGATGGATATAAGCGAAGATGCTAAGTACAAAAAAATGGACGAGTTTGAAAAAACGCTGTATCATGACCGTGCTATTCCAGCAGGTATGAATATCAGAAAAAGGAAAATCCTTGTGTTTGACACTTACGCAGAAACTTCAAAACAAAGAGAAGAATTTATCAAATAAAATATATCATTATGAAAAAATTAATTTTTACACTAGCGTTGGTACTACCAACACTTTATTTTGCACAAACAGCTCAAAAAGAAATTCCAGAATCCTGCAATATTGAAACAGGATTTAAAGAGCCAAAAGGACAGTATAAAAACCAAAGAGCCCTCAAAAGAGTTGGTGCAAGTGTTGATGATTTAAAAACACATATTTCTGTTGACAGAGGTGTTGATGCTAAGTCAATTACACTGCTTCAAATATCTGAACAATTAGGCAACGGAATTTACATTGTATGTGCTAATGGGGTAAAATATAAATACCGTCGAAGTGGTTCCGTTTTCTATAGGGATGGCGTTGAGAATCCATTTGAACAATTAAACTCTGGGAAATAAATGCATTTTCTAACTTCAACCCTTAGTTTAAGATGCTATACACTACCATATAAAGAATATAGCACTTGGGAAAATATAGAGTTTTACTTAATGCTAATCTCACTTGCTATTCTTTATGTTGGTTGTACTTATTACCTTCTGTATGCTTTAAAACTTATTACGGATAGACTGAAAAAGTATTTTAACAACGAAAAATGCTAAATAACTCAAAACCTGTTTATAACACGACAGGTTTTGTCGCTTTGCTGAAATATCTTTGTGTTATAACAACTTAAAAACTAATAAAAAGACCTCTAGGTGATAAAAAATTATATTAAATCACATTAACATGACTTGAATGCGTTAAAAAAACGTTAAATTTGCAAAATTTTAAAAACTAACATACACAAATAGATGAGAAAACTCTACATGAGTGCATTTACGATGTGCACAATTTTTGGTCTGTCGGCTCAGGAGGTTGTTTGGCAAAAAGATATCAAATCCAGTACTCAGGATTTTTTAAGCCAAATCACTACAACAATAGATCAACAGTATTTGATCACGGGAAGCTCGATTCAGAGCAATAAACTTCAAAAAGAAGGAAGTAAACAAAACAATGGCTATGATTTCCATTTGGTTAAATTAAATCAACAAGGCCAAGAGGTTTGGGAAAAGTATTTCTCAGGAAATAATCATGATTACCTGTCAGCCTCAGTATCTACTCAGGATGGAGGATTTTTGCTTTCAGGCACCTCATATTCAGCGAAAGGGCTGGATAAAAAAGAAGAATCCAAAGGTGGGTCTGACATCTGGCTAATTAGGCTCAACGAATTTGGAGACGAACTTTGGCAAAAAACTTTAGGATCAGCATCCGATGAAGAAGCAAGATCAGTTATTCAGACAACAGATCTTGGATTTTTTGTAGCAGGTAATGTTCAGAATTCAGCTAAAGGTTATGGTTCAAAAGATGTTTTGATTATAAAACTCGATAAGGATGGAAAAGAAATTTCTCAGTTAATCTTAGGCGGAAAAGGATTAGATGAAGTAGAGAAAATGATTCCCACTAGAGACGGTGGTGCATTGTTAGGGATCTATTCCAGAAGCAACTTGAGAGGTTCAAAGAAAACGGAAAATTATGGTGAAGGAGATTTTTGGGTTATCAAATTGGATAAATCTGGAAAAGTAGAATGGGAAAAGGATTTTGGAGGAAAAGCAGATGATCATTTGAAAACGTTAGCTTTGACTTCAACTGGCTATATTATCGGTGGGGAATCCAGATCGGAAAGATCAGGAAATAAAACTGTAGGTATTGAAGAAGGAACAGACCTTTGGTTAATCTCGCTTAATGAAAGAGGAGAAGAAATCTGGCAGAAGTCTTACAATTTCAAAAACCGTGATATTTTGATGGGAATGAGTGTCATTCATTCAGCAGATGACAAATCTTCAAAAGGAATTCTTTTAGGTGGCTACACGCAGGCAGAAGGAAGGCTAGAAACTGACGATGAGACCTTCTGGGTGTTTTATTTAAATGCAGATGGAAATGAGCAGTGGCGCAAACATGTTAAAGGAGAATCCAGAAAAAGAGAAGAACGGCTTTCTGATATTAAACTAAACAGAGATGGCTCTATTATTCTGGCAGGAACCAGCGCAGAAGAGCTGGGAAAAGAAAACTGGAAGATCGTAAAGCTTGGGGATAAGCAGCTTGACCAGTTGATCGAAAAGCAGGATATTAAGATTTATCCAAACCCAGTATCAGAGTATGCTTATGTAGAAATTGGCTTTGACTTCAAAGAGGCTGATATTATTCTTTATGATATGGGAGGAAGACAGCTTCAGACTGTAAAAACCAAGAATAAAGTAACCAAGATCAACACACAAAACTTAATTCAAGGAGCTTATCTGGTGACCATAAAAACAGATACCAATAAAACAGCAAATGCTAAATTGATTAAAAAATGATGAATAAAAAAATAGTTCTGGGTCTATTATTATCAATCTCGCTTAACACATTTATTTTGGCACAAGCGGATTTAATACCAGTAGCAAAATGGAGTGAAAACAATGATGCTTCTGTAAGTAAGTATGGAAATGATTTAATTAGTGTAGATCATTATCGAGGACAACCCAATATAAATATACCGTTGTTTAGTGTTGAAGAGGGAGGGTTAACATTAGATATTTCATTAAAATATAAATCTCAAGGTGTTAAAGTTAATAAACCCTCAAATTGGGCAGGACATGACTGGATGCTAGAAGTTGGTAGCATTAATCGAACTGTTAAGGGAATGCAATTTGATGAATTAGACTTTAACAATGCTGAAGGTATTGCTCCAAATAGCCATGATGGCAATTGTTATCCTTTACCAAGTGGAACAGTTGGAATGGGAGATTTCCAATATGGCGGATTAGCAAAGGGCTTTATGCTCACACATCCTAAAATTAACTCAATCGATAATAGCTGGCGTGGTTTAGACAACCTTGTAAATCTGATGGCAGAAACATCCCCGAAAGACGGAGGTTACAGAGCTGATTATGAACCAGATATTTTTAATTTTAGTTTTTTTGGCCATACTGGATTTTTCTTTATTGGAACCGATGGAAAGTGGAAAGTTTCATCAAAAAGTAATTTAAAAATACTTTTTGATAAAGAACAAGATATGTTTTATGGCTTAAATGGATTTAAAGATATTTGGGGAACATATCCAGCAACATGCAGAATAAAAACTATTGGTAGATTTACTATTATTGACGATAAAGGCTATAAATATGTTTTTGGAGACAATAATGTGAGAAATATTGAAATGAATTTGCGGGATTTTTATCATGGAGCTGATTCGCTTCCTGTATATGCAAATTCTTGGAGTATTGTAAGGGTGTATGAT
This sequence comes from Chryseobacterium luteum, assembly GCF_000737785.1. GTDB lineage: Bacteria > Bacteroidota > Bacteroidia > Flavobacteriales > Weeksellaceae > Chryseobacterium > Chryseobacterium luteum. Next base: position 42,726 of record NZ_JPRO01000004.1, read on the forward strand.
TCCAATAATATTGTTTTATATGATTTTGAACATATTAATGGAGAACACTATTCTAACTATTTGTATAGTAACAGTAAACAATATATCGTAGTCCCTAGAGAATCAACAGATGGAAATAACCCTTTAACCACCACATCAGTTCACCCTAATAATACCACTAATAGTACAGCGCATTATAGTAGTTTTTATAAGGCCTCTGGGATTTTATATATTCCAACATATCCAAGCGTAATTAGAACAAAATCAGGAAATAAGATTGATTTCTCATCAATAATTGAAGATAATTTAAATTATTTTAGTACTTCAGGAAACACTTTACTTGAGAATGACCCTTCGTACTATAATAATATATTAACACCGCCATATACATGGGGTAGTAATTCGCCAACTCTTGGGATTGGTGACAATACATCATCTTTTAATAAATTTAAAAAGAGAAAGTTAACGGCAATAAAATTGACCTCTGCAACTGGAGCTATTATCAATGATATTAAGCTCACTCATGCTATTGCAACGCAAAGGATTTTCCTCCATAGTATTAAGAATAATGAAAAAACATATGTCTTTAATTATGATAATGTAAATTCACTCCCACCGCTTTTAAGTAATAAAACCGACATGTGGGGCTATAATAATAACATTCCCTATAAGATACATGTAGATTTTGGGAGTACAAAAACTTATTGGAATAATTTTGAAAATAACAAATTCGGGGAATTACAAGTTAATACTCCATATTTATATTATGGAACTCTTAAAGAAATATATTGGCCAACTGGGGGAAAAACTGTTCTTGACTGGGAGTCCAATAGCTTCACGACAAGAGTTTACCCCAAAAACGGTAACTTAGTTTCTGCAAATTTACCTGGCGGAGGTGCCAGAATTAAGAAAATAACTTCTGATAATTCTACAAGAGAGTTTTTTTATACAAACTCTTTTAATGAAATGGATTATAACATATCAAGTGGTATTTTGGTTAATGAACCGATTTTCTATGATAATTCAAATAAAGCTCTAGAAATATTAGGTTTCCATAATAATTCTAATGCAAACCCCTCTTTTCCCAACAATACATATACAGGGAGTATAATGGGGATTAATCCGAAATCGATATTTGAGCCTTCAGATGTAGTATATTCATCAGTTTTCGAGAAAAGTAATGATGGTTATACCCATTATAATTTTTCAACTCATTTTGATGTTCCTGAGAATTATTATCCTGGAATAATACCTAGTAATAACACACTAGGATTAACCAGAAATGATTTATCTAATCAAAGAGGTTTATTATTAAGAAAAGATTTTTATGACAATAGTCAAAAAATTATTAAGAGAATAGATTTCAAATACAAAAAAACATCAAATTTGCTTGGTAGAGGTGTCTCTTATGATTTGTTTTCTACAAGCACTTATGTTAATTGTTATTTTTGCATCACTAATGCATCCCCTTATGAGATTGATTATTCAGATAATGTTTTGAGTGAAATTTTTACTACAGAATTTTTTCAGAATGGAAGAAACTTACAATATTTGACAAAGTATTACTACCAAAGTCCTATAGATCCTAGCTACACCCTTGTTGATAAAATAGAAGAGTATCCTAATAAATTTGACCTTTCTAAGTTTAAGACTGTTAAATTTCAGTATCCATCAGATATGGGTACTTCAAGCCAGCTTTTTTCTGATATGATTGCTAGAAATATGATAGGAATTCCTTTATCAACTACAAAATATAATGAAGCTCAGCAGCCAATTTCCAGAACAGAAACTATTTTTGCCAAAAACTCTACAACGAATAATTTTATACTGCCAGTTTCATCCCGAATTATAAAAACAGGTTTAAATGATTACGGGAATGACACCAGCGTTGATACAAAAATGACTTATGATTTATATGATGGTCAGGGACGTGTTTTGCAATATACTGATGCTTTAGGAATTCCGACAACCATTATTTATGGTTACAATAAATCTCAGCCAATTGCAAAAATTGTAGGTGCTACCTATAATTATGTAAATGCAAATACCAACATTGGATATTTGCAGGATGCCTCAGATGTGGATGTGGATGCTGCCTCAGAAAATATATTGATCTCACTATTAGATGATCTTAGAAAAACCACAGCTTTTAAAGATTATATGATCACAACATATACATATGATCCTTTAATTGGAATAACAAGCCTTACAAATCCTGATGGATTAAGAGAGAATTATAAGTATAATGCTCAGAACCATAAGCTTGAAAAAATGGTAGATGTTGATGGTAAGATAATGGAGGAATACAAGTATCATTATAAAAACTAAAATCATGAATAAAATATTAATCATATTATTAGGGCTAATTTTTAGCTATTCCTACTCTCAGAATCTCACCGATACTGAAAATTATGTTTATAAGAAAACATACCTGTCTGATCCTTCTGATGCTGTACAGAAGCAATTAGAAGAAGTTCAATATTTAGACGGCCTTGGACGACCCAAACAGGTAATATCCGTAAAGTCTACACCGTCAGGACAGGATATGGTTTTACCAATAGTATATGACCAGTTTGGAAGGAAAACAAAAGATTATTTACCTGTTCCTGTACAGACTTCTAATGCTGGTATTCAGACTTCGGTTAACGAAAGTACAGTTAATTCATATTATGGAGTTACCAATGCATTTTCTGAAAAAGAGCTTGAATCCTCACCTTTAAGCAGAATGTTTCAGTCTGCCAATCCTGGCGAAGAATGGAAAATGAGTTCAGGTCATACTGTAAAATATTCTTATGATGCCAACTCAACGGCTGATCAGGTAAAAAAATATCAGATCACTACAACATGGGATAATGCCAATCAAATTTATAATTCAACTCTTTCTGAAACTGTTTTGTATGATGAAAACTCATTATATAAATTTAGTATTAAGGATGAAGATAACAATGAAAAGATAGTATTTAAAGATCTTTATGGTCATATTATACTGATTAGAAAAAATGATGGAACTCATAATATTGATACATACTATGTCTATGATAGTAATGATCATCTGGCTTATGTTATTCCGCCATTAGCATCAGCATCATCTTCATTAACAACAACTATGTTAGATAATCTGTGCTATCAGTACCGTTATGATAATAAAAACAGATTGGTTGAAAAGAAGATTCCTGGAAGAGGATTAGAATATTTAGTATATGACAAGAAGAACAGGCTTGTCCTGTCACAGGATGCTGTGTTAAGAACAGTAAATAATAACTTTACGAAGAGAGGCTGGTTATTTACAAAATACGATCAATTTGGAAGAATCGTTTATTCAGGTTTTTTTGCTAATACGGCATCGAGAACAGCTATGCAGACAGCCTTAAATAATATGGCATCGTGGAATAACGAAAGTAGAAGCAATACGCCGTTTACATTAAACGGGATGGATGTTTTTTATACTAAAGACGCTTTCCCTACAGGAAGTATGACGATTTTAGGTGTTAGCTACTATGATACTTATCCTCCACTTCCAACTGGAGTCTCTATTCCGTCTTATGTTATTACTCCAACACAGTCAGTATTGACACAGGATGCACAAAACTCATCGAGAAGTACAAAAAGTCTCCCAACTGCTTCTTATGTGAAGAATGTCGAAGATGATAATTGGAGTAAAGATTTTATCTGGTACGATACAAAAGGAAGAGTAATAGGAACTCATTCTGTCAACCATTTAGGAGGATATACCAAAACTGAGGCAGAACTTGATTTTTCTGGTACTCCAAAGAAAACAAATATTTATCATTTAAGAAGACTGGGGGAAAATGGAGTAACTGTTAAGGAACGTTATGTGTATGATGCTCAGAATAGGGTGAAACAGCATTATCATCAAGTAGATAATAAACAGGAGGAGCTATTAACCGAGAATACCTACAACGAACTGTCAGATCTTATAAACAAAAAAGTAGGCAATAACCTTCAGAGTATTGATTATACATATAACATAAGGGGCTGGCTCACTGCTGTCAATAAAGACCAGATGACAGTTTCTGATTTAGGAGGAAAGCTATTTTCATATAAAATAAAGTATACCCAGAAAGATGGAATCACAAACCCTGATACAGTTTTATTTCCTGATAGAAACGTAAAACCAAAATACAATGGTAATATTGCAGAAGTGGACTGGAGGGCTGTCACTAATTTAGGAAATATCCCATCCCCAACACCCAAAAGATATGGCTATGCTTATGATGGTTTGAATAGATTAAAGGCAGGATATTATCAAAATCCTGATAATCCATGGAGTAAGGAACACACAGAGTCTCTGGATTATGATTTGAACGGAAACATTACCAATCTGTACAGAACATCCTTAAAGGAAAATAATAATACTTTTGCTACAGTAATTGATAGTCTGGAGTATATCTATTCAGGAAATAATGTAATTAATATTAAAGATCATGCAAATAACCCGACAGGTTATGAAGGTGGAGGTGGAGAAATCAAATATGACCTGAATGGTAATATGTGGAAAATGGCCGATAAAAATATTAGCAAGATCCAATATAACTACCTGAACCTTCCTACCCAGTTCGAATATGGAGATATGGGAATAATGGGGATGTTTAAACATCTATACAGAGCAGACGGAACCAAACTTCAGAAATCAGCAATAAGGTTTGAGTGCGGTATCATTAACTGCTATGGAATTACGGATACAACTGATTATCTGGATGGCTTTCAGTATATGAGAACCGTAATGTCCAATAACGGAGGTGGCGGAGAAACAGAGATCCTCCAACGTTCATTTTCACAGGAAACTGAAAAAGCAATGGAGATACAAGCCTTTTCAGTTGAAGAAAGAAAAACTATCCCTCCGACTAAAACACCTGACCTTAGGTTTTTTCCTACAGCAGAAGGGTTTTATGATTACCAGAATGATCAGTATATTTACCAGTATAAAGATCAGCTAGGAAATGCAAGAATCAGTTTCGCAAGAAACAATTTAGGAGCTCTTGAAATTACTGATGTAAATGACTATTACCCATTTGGTATGAATCACTTAGGAACGGGAAATGCTTTCTTTGGAAAAGGAATCTACAAAAATTACAAATTTCAGGAACAGGAACTACAGGAAACTGGTTTTTACAGTTATAAATGGAGAAATTATATGCCGGATGTAGGTAGGTTTTTCAATGTTGATCCGTTAAGTGAAGCATATGCTTATCAATCGCATTATAATTTCTCTGAAAACAGGGTTATTGATGCCAGAGAGATTGAAGGTTTGGAAGCACAAACGGTAAATAATACAGGCTTTAACGGAGGTCATTATGAAGGAGGAATAAATGTTAATGATGGGTCATCAACACTAATGAAAGATAGTGGTGGAAATACGATAGGAGCTGATATTGCTATTATTGATTTAGGCACATTTAGTGCTTCTACATTTACCTCTGGTATAGGAAGAGGCTTTACGGATACTTTTAAAGGAATTGGTAACTTTATAAGTAGTCCTATAGATGGAATAAGTAATGCCGTGAGCAATTATACATGGAATGATTATGGAAACTCTATGCTTAATTCGTTTAGTTTTGGGCTATATGGACAGATAAATGGGATAACAAGTTTTGGTAATAATCTTTATGATGGTAATAATTATGATGCAGGTTATCAGACAGGCGAAGCTGTTGCGGGAGCAACTATAGCTTTAGCTACTGAAGGAGCAGGAAGAGGTATGGGGAAATTGGCTGGTTCTGGACCTGTTGCTGGGGTAATAGAAGTTAGTGAACGAGTAAAATCTGTTGGTCGATTCAAAAATTACTTTCCCAAAAGCTATATAGAATTTGTTTTTGATACTGAAACTAATTCTTTTGCTGTTGGAAAACCACACACTCCACAACCGTTTACTTCTCCCCATGAGAGCCTAGCTAATGCATTAGAATCTGGAAGTGCTGGAAATAAGAAATATGTTGGAGGTATGTTTGAAAGAAAAGGTAATACTATATTTACTAATGAAAATTCGGGACATTATGGATGGAATTGGACTAACGAAAATAGAGCCCAGTTTATTAAATATATGGAAAACAAAACTGGTATAAAAATTAATCATCAAGCTTGGACAGATTAAATTTATGGAAAAAAGAATAATATATATCGCTGAATTACAATATGAATGCTATTTTTTTGAAGATCAATGGAAAGTTGTTCGTGAAAATAAAATAGAAAATATTTTTATTAAATCTTTTTATGGCTATCCTTTTTATATAGTTTTTGAAAATATAGAAACTGCAAGTGAGCAACTAATATTATTTATGGATAAGCACAGTGTTTCACTTTTAGATATTTTTCCAGTAGAGCTAATATTGAAAGATATAGTAGACAATCAGCAAGGTTATTGGCTTAATTTAAGCCTTGATTTTATTATTAAGATGAAATGTTTGAATGAAAATATTGTGAAAACACTGACGAAAAGTATGAATGATAAAAGTCTCAATCAAGAATTAAGGCATAAAATTAGAAGAATTATTAATAGTTTTAAATCTCAATTTTAATGACAGAATTTTAACAGTTCTACTACTACGAAAAAGTTCAAATTATTAGTCCTAAAAACTTAAAAAATAGAAAACAGGCTTATTGTAAGCCTGTTTTCTATTTTGGTATTTTACCTTCTTTGATTTGACATGTTTTAAATCATCTTAAAGCCCTATTGTAGAGTACTAATCAATTGAAATTCTCGGTACATTCCCAAAATTACTATAAAAAACAACATTTTTTAAAAATGGTAGTGAAGTGAAGTGGGACGGAACACAATTTGTAAAATAAATAATATGGAAATAGTAACAACTCAATGAGAACTTAAAACTTTAAATAGTAGTAGAGCTCAAATTTGGTTATTTGATATTAGCCATCAAAAAATGGCAATAAAAATATCTATTAAAGAAAATAACAAGATAGCCTATTTAATACTGGCAAACTGTCATTACATTAAAGGGTCTTTTTCTATAGATAATCCTACATTTTCAGTAAGTCAATATTTTAATGAGATAAGCTTAGAAAATATGTATAGAATTATTGATGAAAATAATAATTTTGAACTTATTTCAGGTGGAATTGCTCTAGCACAAGGTATGGAATCTGAATTTGGAGAGAATTTTGAGAACTTCTTGAAAAAATAGAAATAAACGTAACACAAAAACAAAAACAGGCTTACAATAAGCCTGTTTCTCTATTTTAATATCTTTTACTTTCTTAAAGCCCCATATCGTAGCTTACTAATCAATCGAGATTCTCGGCACATTCCCGAAACTACTATAGAATACAGATTCTATTTGTTTGGTCACAACGGGAATATTTTCTTCTGTAGTGGCTATGCAGTCGTGGACGCTAAAAACAGGAATCTTTCTCTTATGATTTTTAATGAGCGGTTTAGCTACTTGGTCAATCATGAGACTACCTTCCAAATCAAAAAGAGATTTTGCTACTGCTTTATAGCTTTGTTTCTTCTTTGTGGTTAGAACGTCCCACAATATAGGAAAACTCTCTGCAAATACTTGTTGAACCTCTGTGAATTGACTAATCTTACCGAATAACATCATAATAAATAATTGTTTGGCTAGAGCTCTGTCATGCTTATAAGATTCAACATACCTTTTATCAAAATACATTATAAACATTTCAGACCACTTTTTAGCGTACTTTTCTTTCAAAGGTTCAATAAAAATATCATAGACTGTCCCTTCAATACATAAATTTTTGAAGTCTACAATCTCCCTATCCATGCATGTTTTCAAGTCTTCTGAACACATATAAATAGAAAGACTAAATTGTAGACGACTAACCCTCTTGGAGGTCATTCTAATATTGGTTACACTGAAAAGATTAGAGAGAAGGTATGGTACACAATTCTTCAAATCTATTTCAATTAGTTTTCCCCCTTTGTAGATAAGGTTTTGCCTGATCTCCTTATTGAGAAAAGAAAAAGAAGTATATAGTCTACCTTTTGTCTTATAATCTTTTTTCCCTGTTTTCTTATTGTTCAAGCTGGCTGTACTTCTGGAAAACATATATTCTCCATTCATGAATTGAACCATTTTTTTCAAAGCCATAAGATAACTACTGTAAGACTTCAAATCACTCGCAATCGGTTTTCCGTGCGATTTTTTAAGCTGATAATTAGCCAACCCAAAATACCTTTCAAACAAATCGTTTTCAGCCTTATCACCATCAATAGCAAAATCGGTATTCACAAAAAAGTCACTTAAAGGCTTTTCATATTTCTTCGTATAACTTGAATTGAACTTTTTATTTTGATGTTTATGAACACCTTTTATTTGAATCACCTCTACATTGATTCTGGAATAACGATATGGAACGACCAAACCATAGCCAAAGCATGTTTTTTCTTGATAAGGGGTTCGATATATTATTTTTTCATCTCTTAAAAGTTCAATATATCTTAAATAATCCGTCCCAATTGTTTCAACCCAATAATTTCTGGATAGATAACTTTGATCGAAATAGTTAATAACTTCCATACCACCTTTAAAAGCAACTGATTTCAAGACAATTGAGTGTAAAATGAATTTAATAATATTCATGTCAAATTTTTCAATCTTCCCTTTTCCAGAGTTTTCAATATGCTCATAGTTAACCGAGCTTGGCAAAAGTGCCATCATTTCATTTTTTCTGATAGTTTGTATCATTTATATAGATTTAATCCTCAAATCTTTAGTAGAAATAAGGATGGTTAATAAAATAGACTTCAAGCAAAAGCAGCGGCTAACATAAGCCCTCGCTCATGCTTGAAATCTTCCAATAAAATTTTAGGTGTTTGGTTCAGTAGGACAGAAAAAATCCTACTTTACAGATAGATTAATTCGTTCTTACGAGACAGTTTACAATCTCATGTGGTTTAAAGTAGGTTTGTGCTCCAAGCATATACTCTGGAATCAACCCCGCTTTTCTCATTCTCCAAAAAGTAGTTTCACCCACCCCTAAGAAATCAGTAGCTTCTTTGATTGATAAAAGTTCAGGTAACATTCTTTCTTCCAAAGAGCTTATTTTAGCCGTCAAATCAGCAGTTCGTTCAGCTAAAATCCTTTCAATGACAGATTGTAATATTTCATCATTTGACACGCCAGAATCGCCTGAAAATGATTCAGAATATTGCACACATAGTTTATCCAGATTCTCAATTTCTTTACTGTATTGATCCACGAAGTAATCAACTACTTCTTTTTGGATAGGATTAAGGTTTTCAAGTGTAGATAAAATCTCACCGATACTAATAAAATGTAATTTTATTTCATAGGCAGTTTGTCGTTTTGTTTTTAAATCGTTAATAGTTAATAGATAATCTCTCAATTCATTTCTGAAACCATGCGACAAATCCGAAAAGATTTGTGCGGTTGCATTATAGAACAATCCGAAGTCGAAAATGGGTAGTACCTCATCATAATTGACAAAATACACATGAAAATGATTGTTTACGTCAAATTCACTTTCCAAGATTTCTGTTTCTTCGTTACAGTCAAAAAATGTCATTCCTACACTCATTTTAGGGTGCAAAAATCCGAGATTTCCGTACCTGCATACAAATGTATCAATCGACAATAAATCGTGTTTTAAAAGCGGGTTTTGTAATAGTTTATTCATTCTGTATTATCATTTAATTATTAATCATAAAATAACTGGCTAATGCATGAGATTGTTGTTGGTCTACTTTTCCGATGTACCTTAGAAACATACCCTCGGATTTGTGACCAGTCGCAGTCATTAACAAAGGGGTTGGTATTTTACCATAATTATTACTTGCAAAGCTCCTTCTTCCGATGTGACTTGTCACAAGCTCATGTTTTGGATAATTGGCAAAGACTTTCCTTTTACCTTTTTCAACTCCTCCATAACAAACCTCAGTAATTCCCGCATCTTTACAAACAGTTTTCACTAATTTGTTGTACTTGTCTTCGTCATATTTGGGCGGAAATTGAAAACCTCTTTTATTGAGTATATCCAAAATCTTCGGGTGAACAGGCAAATGTAACACATGATCTGTTTTATCTTGGGTGAAGTTTAAAAAGTAGCCTTCTTGCTCATTTTCAAGCTTTTCTTTAGTAAGCATTTCTACATTAAACCTCATAAAGTCCGATATTCTTTGCCCACTGAAAACCGAGACTAATAACCAATCACGGACATTGTATAAGTCGGAATCTTCAAAATTGTGTCTTTCAATAGCTTCTAATTCAGCAGGTGTTAAGATTTGAAAAATGGCCTTTTCTTCTTTTGACTTCACCAACTTAATTTGAGAATGTAGTTTAACACCATTTCTCTCAGCTTGATAAGCTATAATTCTCAATAGCCTAAGATTTGCAAATGTGTAATTCTTTGAGTACCTCATCACTTCATAGCAATACTTCTCAAAGTCAACCTTAAACTTCATATTAATTTCGCTGAATTTTAAAACTTTCTTCTTATTATTCTTCAAAAATTTCTCAACAATCACTTTAACACAGTTGATTCTTGTTATATAACTTTTTGAAATTTCGTGTTTCTTTTGCTCTATGAAGACAGCACAGAATGACACAAAATCATCTGGAACAGTATTTTCCACTACAACAGGGGGATTAATCACGCTTTTCAACCATTCTGTATTAAATTCTACCTCTTCAGCTTCTTTAAAGGCTTTATCAATCTTTTTAGCCAAGTCTTGAAGCCTTTCGTTTACTACTTGACTCTCTACAAACAAGGCTCTTGTTGCCCCGTCTCTCTTCTCAACCAATTTACCTTTTTGCTCAACGAAAAATCTCTCTTTCATCATTCCATTATCACCATCCCAATGGGAAGCAATACATGTTTCTTTAGTTGCTATTTTAAGGTCGAACGCTCGACCATTGCTTACGCGTACATAAATAGGCGTAATTACTTCGCCAGACTTGTGTCTGACAAAAAATTTTGTCTTTAACATAAATTATTTGGATTAAATGTTAGTATTACCTCAAGCTTTTTGAGGAGTGCAAAGATACGAAAATTCTCACAATCGGACAAATTGTCACATGTTAAAATTTGGTTAAATAAAATTAATTTCATATAATACGAGCAGATTCAAAAATTCAGCGTCAGATTTGTTCCGACATCTTTCCGACATTTAAGAAATTCAATGAAAAAAATTGAAGTTTTTAGACGTAAATACGAAATGTAACAAAACAGAAAACCCCTGAAAAGAGCCGTTATTACACGAAACTCGTTTCAAGGGTTTTCATTTGATTTCAAGCGCACCAGTATCTTCGAAACAGCCCGAGCCTTTTTTAACCACCCCGGCAAATCAAAGATTTGCCGGAGAGTAGCTATAGTACCAATTGTAATGTTTATCAATACTCTGTCATTTTACTGCTAATATTATTACTGTGGTCTATTGATAGGAATATCCATCACATCAAGAACCGGGTATAATATTTTTTCCAGGAATTCATCTTCTCTTATCCGGGATGCTTTGGAACCGGAAAAATAATTGCTGATCCTGTAGTTCTTTACAAACTGATTTCTTTTTTTACCGATCACATAATAATATGCTCCGCTCTCTTCATTAATGAAATAGGTCATTTCATCGAAGCTCATGATTTTTGTGGTAATAAATAGTTTTCTGTAAATACATTTCTCTCTCTTGTCAAAAATATATTTTACAGGAACCCTAAAGATCAGATCAAACAGAAAATAAACCATATAGACTCCCCATATAACGGAAGCAATGATAAAGGCTTTTTCAGCTATGATATTTCTGAAATAATACATAACCGGAACGGCAAGAATGCCGGCTCCCAACCACCATCTTAAGCCACGAAGGGAGCTGTAATCAGGCATAAAACTTATTTCGCTGCCATTTTCTTCAAATTGATATCGGGTTTTGGTATTCATCGCTGGTTTTCATTTAAGCGCATGATATCTTCAGTTTCGTTCACCATTTTTTGTATTGCTTTATGGTTAAGAGCCTGTCCTATCATGAATTTATGTTCTTTTCCATTGACCTCAAAATGAATATTCAGAAATACATTCATGGTAATGAATCCAAGATATTTAGTCGTTAAAACTTCAAAATTTGTAAAATCCTGGAAAGCATAGGTTTTTGCGGGAACAAAAACACTGGGTTTGCAGGTAATGGTCTGCTGCTGCTGATCGATCACAAACTTTTTTGCAAAGAAATTAGCGATGATCAGGCCTCCGAAAGCAATCAGGAATAAGGCAAACAAAGGGAAATTATATTTATAGGCAAGTCCTGCAGCAATGAATAAAAGAATAACCAATACGGAAAGAAATACCGGCTGGTTTTTAAAAATAAAAAGGTTTCCGTCTTTTTTGTAAAATTGATAGATGTTCATAATGAATAGTGATTTATTTTAATATATAGTTATTTTATCCGGATGTGTAACGTGTTGCGATGTCATCATCACTAATGGTTTTGAAAGTATTCAGGTCCGTTCTAAAGTATGTGTCATGAATTGAAAAATAGGCATCTGCCCGACTTTCTGTCTGTGCCGAGGCTTTTTTCCAGCAGTCAAAGAACCAGTTTTCAAACAGTTCATATTTTTCATCATTATACTCGTCCCAGAGGTCATGAAAGTCGTCATCTTCCTCATGGTGATACTGAAAACCGGAGGCTGTCATCCATATTTTTTCCGGCAGAAAAGAATTCCAATTGCTGTTTCCGGCAGACTTTTCTTTCTTTTGACTTGTCAGGGTTACTGTATGTGTAATGATTTCTCCTTTTTCATCTACGGCCCAAACCATGATATCCAAATAATCGTACTCATATTCAAAATACAGAGATTTGATATCCTTCTTATTCTTCCCGTCAAAATAATCCAGATTTTCACCCTTTAGAAGCAGGGCAAGGTGTTCAATAATTTGTACACTTGATTGTTTAAGATACTTTTTTAATTCAACATTCAGGGGCTTGAGGCTTTCCATACAATCATCTTTTTCATTAGAGGATTAAAAAATCGACACAAAAATAGTCCAAAAATACAAGCCTGACCAGCATTTCAGGCAGTTTTTGCATTTTTGGACTTAATATTTTATTGTACAATAGAAAATATTACGATTTATTTTATTCTTAATTGATATTTTACTTTATATAATCAGGTGCTCTTTTATGCTTTTAAAGAGTATTTAGCTTCTGTTTAAATTCTCATTATGTTGTTGTATGCCGTATGTACAAACCAAAAAAACCTACAATAAGATTACAATTTTGTCCCAATTAAGTGATGTAAAAAATTAATAGTTTTGAAACATCAACGTTGATTGAAAATTTGACATTTCGCCTGTAAGTGTACAGTATGGGATGGAATGAAGAATGGTAAAACCCATGTCAGGGTTTGTATGGCAACACAAATATTAATTAAAAAATTATTCAATTATGAAAAAGCTTCAAGGAATGAAGAACGGTTTTTCTTCATTAGAAAACAAAAAGATGAACAATCTGGGAACAATTACCGGAGGAAGTGGTACCTCACGAACTTCAAATCAGACACTATGTGGCCCCAACTGTTCTGATACGGAATATTATAAAGATGGCGCAAAGACTATGACATTATATATTGACGGTCCTAATCCAGCTTAAATTTAAAATGAACAGGGCAGTTGCTAAAACAGCCCTGTTCTATTACTTTAAAACGGAAAAAAGCATATCCTACAATCTATAGCTTTCAAATATACCTTCTTCACAAATATGAAACAAAATCAAAACATCAAATATATAGTGAGCTCTTTAATTATATGCTTTTTCTTTTACTGCTGTAAAAGCAAAGATTATATTGCATACTATAATAAGGTGAACGAAATCGACAGCATCTACAGGATGGCAAAGCAGCCTGAAAAAGCAGCAGATCTGTATCATAAGCTATTCAGAAAATACCGTCCACTCAACCAGGAACGGATTGAAGAGTATGAGACCTATATCAGGATTTCCGACAGATACCATAAAAATTTCGGAGGAAAGAAAAGTCTTTACCGTCTGATTCCCCTGATTGCTCCCTACTGGAGGTATAAAAAAGAAGATCCTAAATTCATTAAACTTTATAAAAAATACGGAATAGACAGCCTGAGCATGGAACAGAAAGTTGCCCAATGGGATAAAAGCCTAAACAAAAAACTGATAGACTCTTTTGTGATAGCATTTGAACGTGACCAATATGGAGATCGCCTTAATAATTCTGATCGTGTTGAAAATGATCTGAAAAATGCTGAACTATTGAAATGGACTTTTGAGAATCACGGCTTTCCTTCCATGCAGAAAATAGGTCTCTACTATAAGGATGCTTTTATGCCAATGAGTGTATTATTACTACATATGGCAGATTATGATGAATATCACCCTTATTTCAAAACTAAAATACTGGAATATATAAAGTCCGGTGAGTGCTCTCCACGAGATTATGCTGCTATGATGGACAGGAATAATCTGCATCATAAAACTCCTTATCCCTACGGTGTTTATCAGGGATATCAAAATATAAAAGATTCAGCACAGGTAAACCGGAACAGGAAAAGTATTGGTCTTCCAAGCTTAAAATATCGAAACAAATTAGCAAAAGATCAGGCAGACAGCCTAAGAAACAAATGATACTGATACTTTCCAACAATAACGACAGAACAACGATAGAAGTTATACGGTGGCTGGCAGCTCTCAACAAAAACTTTATTCTTGTGAATGATGATGAATTTTTTGAAATTAAAGTTGATAAAAAACGCATCCTTCTTCAAAGCCAAAAGAACCGTTTCTTTCTTGATGAGATAAAAAGCGTATGGTACAGAAGAGGAGGTATGCAGTTTAAACGTTTCCGGTACAGCCATGAGTCTATTAATATTTATATGAATGAAGCCCAGCATTGGCTGGAAGATTATATACTGCGGACTTTAGAATCCAAAAGGCACGTCAACAAACAAAGCAACAGCATTGTCAATAAGCTTTTGGTATTAGAATATGCGAAAAAAACAGGATTCCACGTCCCTGAATATTTTCTGGCCGAAAATACAGATGAAATTATTTTGGATAGGACCATCACAAAGTCAATCACAGGAAACGTGATAATAGACCGGATATCTGAAAACATGGATGGAATTATGTATACAACCATTGTGGAAGAAAAGGAAAAAGAGGAGTTCTTTATCTCTTTTTTTCAGGAAAAAATAGAAAAGGATTTTGAGATCAGAACTTTTTATTTGAATGGTGAATGTTTCTCCATGGCTATTTTTTCACAAAATGATGATCAGACCAAAACAGATTTCAGAAAATACAATGATGAAAAACCCAATAGAAATATCAGGTACAATCTTCCGAAAGAGATAGAATTTAAGATTCAAAAGCTGATGGAAATACTGGATCTTAATTGTGGTTCTTTAGATTTTATCAAGAGTGGAGATGTGTACTACTTCTTAGAGGTTAATCCTGTAGGACAGTTTGCTAATGTAGCCTATCATTGTAATTATCCCTTATTTAAAAAAATTGCAGATTATTTATGAAAAAAAATTTTGGAGAAAAATATAAACTCCCCTTATCATTTAAACAAATGGAATATTTTAAACATAAAAACTCTAACAAAATAGACAGCAACACAATATGTGTATTAAAAAGTGAAAAATACCAAAGTGACTTTTATGTAAGAGAAAAACCTGTAAAATCACTGTTCCGGTTGTTATGAGATATTTCAATTTGTTTTCAAATATATTGGTTACAAAAGGAGTAAGCAGAATTTTGATATCCGATCTTCAAAGGAATATCTCTGAACTCTATCCTTTAGAATTATATGATATCATAGAAAAATTAAAAGAGTATTCTGTAGAGAATATCATAGAATATTATGACGAAGAATCTGCAGATATAGTCAAGGAATACATCAATATTTTAGTAGAAAAAGAATACGGATTTATTACAGAAAACAATTGGGATAAAAATTTTCCGCCTCTTAGCTATGAATATGATGAACCCAGCATGATAACAGAGATTTTTATAGAATTATCAGAAATTTCTGTATTGAAAAAAATAAAGGAGTCAATAGAAAATCTCAGAATAAAACATTTGGTTCTTTACAGCGAAAAAACTTTTACCGCAGAGGATCTCATACAGATCGATCAAATATTCACCACGTCCGTTTTATCCGGTATAGAAATTTTTTCTTTATTCCATAAGGATATAGATAAGCCTTTTATAAATAAGCTTCATCAGAATACGGAAAGAATATACAATCTCGTTTTTTACAGTTGCGGGAAAAAGCCTTTCAAAGTAAAGGATGAATTCAGATTCAACTTACATTTTATTGAAGAAGAAATGAAAATCTCCTCTTGCGGAAAAGTAGATCTGAAATATTTCAATACCAATATCTCAAAAGTATCAGAGGCTATAAATTATAATTCCTGTCTCCACAAAAAAATAGGAATCGATATAAACGGCAACATCAAGAATTGTCCTTTAATGGCTGACGATTTTGGGAACATCAATAATACAAGTCTTGAAAATGCTTTGACAGACCCTAGATTCAGGAAGTACTGGAATGTAACCAAAGATAATATAGAAATATGTAAAGACTGTGAATTCAGGTATATCTGTACAGATTGCAGAGCTTATACCGAACGCAGCCATATCAACAGCGAAGGACTGGACACCTCCAGACCCCTGAAATGCGGTTATGATCCTTACACAGGGAAATGGGAAACATAGAGCAAAAACCCTTTAAAACAAAAGGCTGTACGTTTTTATAAAAGCATATACATAAACTCAGGGCATGAAATATAGAAAAAACACTTTTATATTACTTATTATTTTCCTCATCCTTTCCTGCAAAAGCAAAAAACTGAATTATATTGAATATTATCATAAAGTATATGCTATTGACAGCGCCCATAGAGCGGGTAAAGATACTTTGGCAACAATCAGGCAGTATAAAAAATTATTCAGAAAATATCCTCCCGCTCAAAATGAAAGGATCGAAGAGTATGAAGCCTACATAAAGTATGCAGACAAATTCAATAAAAAATTTGGTGGTATAAAAAGTTTGGACAGGCTTATAGCGCAGTCTGCACCTAACTGGAAATACAAAAGAGAAGATCAGGATTTTTTTAAACTCTATAAAAAGTACGGAATTGACAGCATTGGTGTTGAACGAAAAGTTTTGCAGTGGAAAAAAGGCTTAAATAAAATACTGATAGATTCTTTCAGTATAGCAGCAACAAGGGATCGGTATAATGATCGTGTAGGCCCTACTGTAGTAATAGATGACAAAAAGAATGCGGAACTTCTGATCTGGACATTGAAGAATTATAGTTTCCCATCAAAACAAAAAATAGGACTTTACGGAAATAATGATGTCCCAATATATATGGGCATTATACTCAATCATATGGCAGGATCCGAATATTATGAGTACTTCAGGACTAAACTGCTGGAATATGTAAAATCCGGTGAATGTACACCCAGAGACTATATTGAGATGATAGATAAATACCAGTATATTCATTATCTGGAACCTGTGTACGGTATATTCATTCATTATAATTTTCCGGATTTTAATGCTTCAGACTCTGCAAGAATAGACCGGAACCGGAAAGCGGTAGGGTTTCCTACGCTCAAACAGTCTTCAAAGATTACAAGAGACTTCCAAAGAAAATGAATAGTCAATTAGTTGTTTATTATACTCCTTATTATCTCTAAAAATAATGAAATTACAACCACAGAAGTAATTAACCGAGCTTAGATTAAACATCTGAACAGCCCAGCCGAATCTTCTACCTAAAGAATTTCCATTTCGGAATAATAGCAAGCATTCCAAAACCTGTAAAAAGGAAAAGATTGGTAACATCCGTATACAAAAACGTAGACAGATAATAATTGTGCATAAAGAAATGCAGCACCAAAAGCGCTGGAAACATAAAGATCCCGATTTTTCTGTAGAAGAACATCAGGACAAGCCCGGCTATCATCAGTACATCAATGGAAAAGATAACGAAAAAGTACCATCCCGGGATCCGGAGATATTCATGCTGAAGATATTCATCCACATCTATTCCCAGCCCCATAATGGTGAACAGCATTAGTGCTGCAAATGCTAAAATAAAGCCCCATCCTTTCTTCGGATCCTCGTCAAAGTAACTGTATTCTTCCATAGATGCAAAAATAAAGAACTTATGAATACATTCATAAGTTCTCCGGTATATTATTCGTTTAAAATTTGAATTATATAGAAATAGCGTTGATCAGTCTGTTTTTGTCGCTCAAGTACTCTTCCATAGAGATCATACTTTCGGTTCTCATTACATCCTGAATGTCGTCTATCTGATAGATAATTCTCTTCGCATCTTCCGTATTCTTAGCTCTTACTTTACAGAAAATATTATATTTCCCTGAAATAACGCTTGCTTCGATTACGTTCGGAAGTACTGATAACTCTTTCAATACCTCTTGAGTGCGGTTTGATTTTGTCAAAAGGATCCCAATGAAAGCTGTAAAGTGATAATCCAGCTTACCATAATCGATATTAAGAGATGATCCCAAAATAATACCTGCATCCTCCATTTTTTTCACTCTTACGTGAATTGTTCCAGCAGAAACATCCATCTGCTTTGCAATTTCTGTAAAAGGCATTCTTGTGTTTTCGACTAAGAAATCAAGAATTTTCTTGTCTATTTCGTCCAGTTGATAGTTCATATTAGTTAAATTACAATTTTCTTAAAAAATCTATGTATTTATTGCAAATTTATAAAAAATAATTTAACTAAAAAAATTATATCAAATATTAACAATAATTAACACGGATGATAAAAATCATTAAAATATCACGATTATTTACTCCCTGATTTTGTAGAATCTGTTTTTATTTCCGTTTCAACTTTTGGCTGTTTTTTATCTTTTTTCCTCTTTTTAAACAGAGAATTAAAGCTTTTACTCCACACTACCCCTCCACCATAGGCCTGATTTGCAGAACCGTTCGTGCTCACCATACCAATATTGGTAGGTTTGGAATAGCCTCTTAAAACCAAACTTCCGTCATTCTTTTTAGAAATATCATACTCAATAGATCCTTCACCAGAGAGATAATTAGCCTGTGCACCCTCCGTTTTGTTCAAAGGAATACCCAATCCTGTCTTTATATTGATCCTCGGTGAAACCGCCACACTCACTCCTGCATTGGCCCTGTCTCCCGTATTGGAGTTTTGGTCACCTTTCACATAATTCAGGTCAATCTGAAATTCGTTACTCATTGTATTAAGGACAGATCCAAGCTGCTTAAGAAGCATATTATATCCGGAAGATTCCGCAACGCCTGCCACATCAAAATCCACCCCTCCGCTGTTGGAAACATTAAAGGTGCTCAACAGCAGTACAGAACCGAACTGAAGCACTTTTTCACCTTCCTGGCTCATCTTGGCGGCCAATGTTTCCTTTACCTGGCTGGAAACATCAAGAGCAGTCACATTCAGGTCAATTTTCGGGTTAATCAGGGACTGGGTAATATTAGCCTGAAGAAGCACACTGATCGGCTGCAGTTTCCCCATGCTCAGATATTCTCCCGCATTGGAAACCATTCTTACATAATTGGCTGTAATATCCAGTGCCGGCTTCATCGCATCACCGTCCCACCTGATGCTGCTGTTCTTTTCTATCTGGAAAGTTTTATTAAGAATCGCTTTAGAAACAAATGTTCCGTTATCTACTTTATAAGTCCCGTTCATCGCAATACCTCCCTGTCTTCCCATCTGGAACCTCAGCTTATCCGCTGTTCCTTTTACCGTAATATTTCCCACATCATCACCTACAAGAACATTCACCGTAGTTCCTTTATCCACATCAAGACTGAAGTCGATACGCATATTAGCCCCCGTTTTTTTCTTTTCTTCCAATGTGATAAGCCCGTCTTTTCCTTCTTTCAGGAATCTCAACATTTTAAATTCTTCCACATTGGATGTTGAGCTGGAATTAAAGGTAAAGTTACTTCCGTTCAGTGCCTTCATATTGGGAGTTGAAATACTCAATCCGGAAACAGGTCCGTCTACATACAGATCCCCCTGTCCGTAAACCCTTCCCCAGAAAAGATCATAATCTTTCTGCGTGGTATTCAGCATAAGAAGATTGTCGGCCCTCATTACAAGGTTGACCCCCATTGATGAAATGGTTTCAAACTGGATGGCCCCGGAAACTGTTCCTTTAGAATTTGACCTTCCGTCATGAACCTGGATATTGTTAAGAATAGCAAGTCCCTTTGAAAGTGGAATTACAGTATCATCAAATGAATAATCCACTCCGGTAAACAGAAGCTTCAGTCCAAAACCTTTCAAAGCAATGTCACCGCTGTAATCAAGATTGTTTAATTTTCCGTTGATCTTCAGATCGCCCGTTGCTTTTCCTCTGATATTTCCAAAAACAGTCTGAACAAACTGCTGGGTAAAAGCAAGGTCAAAATCACGCATTTCCGCGGTCAGATCAATTGTAGGAGAAGCAGTATTATTATTTACAGTACCTGTCAGATGCAGGTTGTTATTACCAAGAACGCCTGCCGAAGTCACTTTTACATCTACGTCATAAACATTCAGAGAGAAGCCGTTGGTCGCAGAAATTGTAAGATCACCCATTTCATTCCCGTTCATCACAATATTGTCTACGGTAAGATCTACGAGCGGCTGCAGAGTGCTTTTATCCATCTTGATCTTTACACTTCCGTTCGCAAGACCTTTTATGCCCATAGGATTTCCGCCGGACTGCATTTCAAGAAGCTTTTCAATAGCAAACTCTTCAACATCTGCATCTACATAAAAATCTTTGGCAGATTTGAACTGGGCCTCTTTAATAAAAAGGGCACTTTTATCCGAATATATCCGAAGATTCCTGATATCGAAATCTCCTGCCTTTTTCCTGTAGGTAATGGAATGATCAAGCTCGGGACTTGTATCTATTGCCCAGGTCACCTCATTGAACTTAACTTCTGTAGGTTCAAACCTGAAAACGTAATCTCCGGCAGCATTGGTGGACTGATCTACATTAATGGCATAGGCTTTAAGGTTATCATTCAACTCATCCTCCGGACTTCCATGCTTGAATGTAGTGGCGAGGTGAAGAGCTGTATTGTTTTCGTTTTTTCCTTTAAGTTCAAAATCTTTGATGATGTTTTTATTGTATTCCAGCTTGCTGATTTTTGCATACAGCTGTTCGTTAAGGTTGGCCGTATTGATCCTTACCATAACGCTGTCGATCATGGCACTGTCCCTGGAAATATTATTCCTGTCATTGATCTTATATTCGGGATTGGCAGCGGCCAACGCTTTGTCTGCATCCGTGATCTCTTCTTTTTTGGTCATCATATACTTCAGGGAAGCAGCATCCAGGTTCAGGATAAGATCATTGGAATCCCCGTTGTACTCTCCTTCTACCACAGCACCCTGCGGAAGCTTGAGATCAGGAAGGAAATAATTCACAACCCCCTGCTGAACATCAAAATTCATCTTAAAGTTCTGGCCCCGGTATAATTTTCTCGGTGGAGGTCCCACCAGTATTCTTCCGATTCCGTTTTCCACCATACCTGCAAGGTCGGCTAGGTTATATCTTCCTGATATTTTACCGCTTGCAGCACCCGGCGCATCCACATCTATTACACGCCCGCCTGCTTCCAAAAAGGTTTTCAGCTTCGCTTTCGGAATAATATATTTTTGTGTAGCCGTAGCAAAGTGAAGATCACTGGCATCCACATCCAGTGTAAGATCGTTAATATTGGACATGGACATTTTCCCTTCTACCTGCCCGCTCACGATCTGGCTTCCCGGTTTGTTGGTAAAATAATTCAGATTAAGAGAAGTAACATCAGCATTCACATTCATAGCAACCCTTGAGGTACTGAAGTCAATAAGTCCTTTAATGGTAGCTTTGGCCTGTTCATCATTGACTGTGATGAGGCCGTTATATTTTTTATGGTCCAATAAGCCGTCCAGATACAGATTACTGATCTGCTTATCCATAATTTCAATGCTGGTGATCTGGGATTTGGTTGTAAGGCGCATGGTATTGACATCAAAACTCTGCCCGTTAATATCAAATTTACCGGAGATCAGGCCGACTGTTTTGTTTTTGGTAATCACGGAAGTGTTCAGGTCTTTTACTTCCAAATATCCTGAGTATTTAGGCATTGCAGTGCTGTAGCCTGTAAGATATAGCTTGGAGATTTTAGCCTGTCCTATTCCTGTCATCAGATTTCCTGCAGGAATATAGATCTGCTCGGGATTTACTTTTGCAGCTCCGTTATATTTCAGTTTTCCAAAGTCGTCCGCAAAATTCTTCATCTTTTTGGAAATAAAAGAAGGCAGCATCGCTTTAAGATCCTTATAGGTAAAATCTGTTGAAAGATCATTGGTTTCGATAGAGAAATTTCCTTTCAGCAGCCTGTCGACCTTCATGGTTCTGGTTGCAATATTAACATCCGGATTTCTGATGAGGAAGTTTTCCAAATAAAATTTATTCAGAGGACCAGTCATTTTTCCGGCAAGGTTGAACGGTTTAAAATTATCCCAGTTCGTTACAAAGTAGCTGATATCATATCCACTCAGCTGGCTTCCCTGCTGGATTTCCATATCCCAACGCACCCGGTTTGCAAAATCGGACCACGAGCCGTCATGAAGATTAAATTTGATATTTCCCTGAAGCAGCGAATGGTCTGTATTCAGGGTAAGGTCTTTTAGTGACAGAAATTCATGCGTTAAAGAAAGTTCTGTAGAAAAGGTGTCTACAAAATGAGATTTCCCCCATCTTGTAGTGACGAAGGACATATTATTGATCAGTGCCGAAATATTGGCTCCGTTGACCTTTACATTAGGTGCTTTTAAATTAAATTTTGTGGCAGTAAGCCATTTTCCCGGTTCTCCAGGAGAATTCTGACTGACAATGGAAACCTTTGAATCAATGATCTGCACACGGGAATCCAGCTGGAAAGGAGGTTTTTTCGGGTCTCTTTTTTTACCGCTGTCGAAGAGCTGCGTAAATCGTATAAAATTGGAAATACTGTCCCCTTTGTAGGTAATCACCTTTACATCTGCATTCACAAGAGTAAGGGAATTAAAGCTTAATGAATTGCTGTTCCCCGAAATGGCATTGTAAGCCAGAGACATCCAGTCTGAATTTGCACGGAATTCTCTTGCTTTGATGAATTCAAGGCCTTTGTAATCCTTGATTTTTAATCCTTTTATGGTTACATCTCCGAAATAGTCAACTTCCACACTTTCGGTAGACATTGCTGCTTTAAAATCTTTATTGACGATCTGAAGCGCCTGATCCGCCGCCCACTGCTTGGTTACCGGAAGGTTAATGACTGTAAGCACGCCTCCGATAAGAATAACGCCCAGCCAGAAAAGGATAAGCAGAAGCCTCCCCCACCAGGAATAACTGGTTACATCTTTTACAGCCTGCTTCCCAAATTCCTCAGCTGTTTCTACGGGATGATGAATGGCATCTGATGCCAGTTCAGATGCTTCCTTAACCGTTTCCTTTACAGCTCCTTCTACATTTTCTACAGTCTTCTGTACCTGATCACTTAGGTTTTCACCTACTGATTTTTTATTCTCATTCTCGTTATTATTCTCTAACTTTGCCATTATTATGAGCGACTCTATAATTTTAGGTATTGAATCGTCCTGCGACGACACCTCAGCAGCTATCATCAAGGGAAACTGTATTCTGTCCAACATTGCTGCGAATCAGGCCATCCATAAAGAATATGGAGGTGTGGTCCCGGAACTGGCATCGCGAGCTCATCAGCAAAATATAATTCCCGTTGTTGAAAAATCTATTACTAAAGCAAATATACAACAAAATGCTATTTCAGCTATAGGATTTACGCGCGGTCCCGGACTTTTAGGATCACTTCTGGTAGGAACATCATTTGCTAAGTCTTTGGCAATGAGTTTGAATGTCCCTTTAATTGAAGTTAACCACCTCCAGGCCCACATTTTAGCCCATTTCATTGACGATGCAAATCCTATGCCGCCTCAATTTCCTTTCCTGTGTCTTACGGTAAGCGGCGGGCATACGATGATCGTACTGGTGAAGGATTATTTCGATATGGAAATTATCGGGAAAACCATTGATGACGCGGCCGGAGAAGCTTTTGACAAGATCGGAAAGATCTTTGACCTCGACTACCCTGCCGGACCTATTATAGACAGGCTGGCTAAGGAAGGGAACCCCGATGCTTTTACATTCAATAAGCCGAGAATGGAGAATTATGATTATTCTTTCAGCGGGATCAAAACTTCTGTTCTTTATTTTATACAGAAAGAGGTGAGAAAAAATCCGGATTTCATTAAAGAAAATCTGAATGATCTTTGTGCCTCCGTACAAAGAACAATCATTGAAATTTTAATGGCTAAACTTGAAAAAGCAGCCAAAGAATTGAATATAAAAGAAGTTGCCATTGCCGGTGGAGTTTCTGCGAACTCTGCTTTGAGAAAAGTAATGGAGGACAATCATGAAAAATTAGGCTGGAATATTTACATTCCAAAATTTGAATATACAACTGATAACGCTGCGATGATCGCCATGGTTGCTCAACTGAAGTTTGAAAGAGGGGAATTTACGGATCTGAGAACTTCCGCAACCGCAAAATACGATTTATGAAAATATTATTAGAAGAAAAAATACTTGGAACGCATTCTAAAAAGAACTCGAAATATTACTGGGTTTTAGAAACCATAATAGGAAAAAATGAAGTAACAGAAAAATCTGAAGACGAAGATTATTTAATGATAAGTTCAGAGATTGGATATGTTCAAAATATAAAGGAAGAGATTGTAGAGAAAATCAATTCAGAAAATGTATTCAGTTTTACTTACGAACCCAAAGAAGGAGATTATTTATCCATCAAAAATAATTTAAGAAAAAACGAATATTTGAATTTAATTTTTATGAATAATAAGTGGATTGAAGAAATTTACGCATGTTCATATAGAGATTGTGAAGGTGATATTTATACTACGATAAAAACCGGTGTAGCATTTTTAAGCGATAATGAAATTACCTTTTAATAATCACTTATAAATAAAATTCAGGCGCATTCTAATATCAGTATATGAAACTTTTTTTTGGCGAAATCAATAACGGAAAAGCAATAATTAATGACGAAGAACAGCAGCACATTGTGAAAGTTCTTCGTATGAAAGATGGTGAAGAAATTCACGTAACAGACGGAAAAGGAAATATAGCTTCGGGAAAATTAATTATTGAAGGAAAGAAAGCCGGTCTGGAAGTTTCTGAAATCAAAACAAACACTACGGATTTCAACCCCAGGCTTCACATTGCTATTGCTCCGACGAAAAATATTGACCGAATTGAGTTTTTTGTGGAAAAAGCCGTGGAAATGGGTATTTCTGAGATCACTATTTTACAGACTGAAAAAACCGAACGTAAAAATATCAATATTGATAAGATCAGAAAACAGGCTGTTGCCGCCTCTAAACAAAGTCTTAGATTTCATTTTCCCGTCATTAATGACACCATGAAACTTCCTGATTTCTTAAAAAATATTGATCCGGAACATACTTTCGTGGCACACTGCCATGAAAACCTGGAAAGGATTGAACTTCAAAATATTCCCTCCCTTGAACAGATCACTTTTTTAATTGGTCCTGAAGGTGATTTCTCTGAAAAGGAAATCCAGTTTCTATCTGACCACAACATCAAGGCAGTTTCTCTTGGAAACCAAAGGCTGAGAACGGAAACGGCGGGGGTATTTGTGGCGGCGTGGAATTATTTTAATATGATGAGAGGGTAAGATTACGGTACGAGTTACGGGGTGCAGGTTTCGTGATTCATACTGCGAAACGTGAACTCGAAACCCGAAACCCATTAGAATTCCAGATTATGATCTCTCAAATATTTTTCAAAGATCTGTTTTCCGCTTCGCATTGAATTCACGGCCCAACGAATCTTCATTTTCATCAGTTTTTCTTCATTGAGTTTATAATCAATGCCTGATTTTATCAGTTTCTGTTTCAGTTCATACATACATATTCCTGCTGCTACGGAAACATTGTAGCTTCTCGTCAAGCCGTACATGGGGATAGCCAGCGTTTCATCTGCAAAGTCTAAGACTTCTTCTGACACTCCTTCTTTCTCGGTTCCAAATACGAGGGCGATAGGTTCTGTCATCTGATAATCAGGAAGCATCACCGCATTTTTTTCCAGCGATACCGCCAGTATTTTATATCCTCTGTCTTTGATGTTCTGCAACGATGCTATATTTTTAGGCATTTTTTCCACTTCCACCCAGGTTTCGGCACCTTTTGTTACGGTAAGGTTAGGATCGAAAACATTCTCCTCCTCCATGGCCACGACCTTATGAAAGGCACAGGCCTCCACCGATCTTATAATAGCCGCCGCATTTCTGAACTGGTAAACATCGTCCATCACGGGAAGCACAAAATCAGAACTTTCTCTGGAAAAATGTTCTATTTTTGAGAGTCTTTCCTCTGATAAAAACTGTTTTAAATATTCAAAAGTTTGCGCTAAATCTTCCATTCATTTTCAAATCTTTGCAAATTAACGTAATTTTGGGCTATGAACCTGAACGAGGCTCTATTTCTTACTAAAAAGTAATTCATGAAACGAAAAGTCCTGCTCATCTATACCGGAGGAACCATCGGTATGGAAAAAGATTATGAAACCGGAAGTCTCCGCGCATTTGATTTTGGAAATATTTTCGAAAAAATGCCCGAAATGAAATTAATGGAATGCGAAGTATTTGTACATCCTTTCGCAAAACCAAAAAAAAAATTATGAACAGTATGACGGTTTCCTGGTCCTTCACGGAACGGATACAATGTCTTACACGGCTTCTGCTTTAAGTTTTATGTTAAAAGGACTGAGAAAACCTGTGATCATGACGGGTTCGCAGCTGCCAATCGGAGATTTGAGAACCGATGCCAAGGAAAATCTTCTCACCAGCCTTTATTACGCCAGTCTGTATGAAAATGACGAAGCGGTTATCCAGGAGGTTGCGGTGTATTTTGAATATAAATTATTAAGAGGAAACAGAACACTTAAATATTCTGCGGAATATTTTGATGCCTATGCAAGCCCTAATTACCCTATACTGGGGCAGTCGGGAGTACACTTGAATATTATCAAGGATAATCTTTACCGCTGTGACCCGGATGTAGAATTTCATGTGGATGAGCATATTTCTGAAGATATTCTTTTCTGGAGAATTTTTCCGGGAATGCATCTGAGCCACTTTAAAGAAATCCCCAAAATGAAAGTTCTGATCCTTCAGGTCTTCGGCTCGGGAACTATTTTCAGCAGTGAAAAGACACGGGAAACGCTTCAGGAAATCAGAAACAACGGAACCGAGATTGTGGTGGTAAGTCAGTGTATTTCAGGAGGTATTTCGTTCGGTAAATATGAAAACAGTAATATTTTTTCAAGGATCGGAGCGATCAGCGGAAAGGATATGACAGCGGAGAGTGCCATCAGTAAAGCAATGCACCTGATAGACAATCCGAATTACTCCGGAACCTTTGCAGACAACTTCACCAAAAGCCTTTGCGGAGAAATTAGTGAGTAATTTTAAATAATAATTTGCAGATTCCAGAAATTACTCTATTTTTGCAATCTCAATTAGAGAGGTGTCCGAGTGGTTGAAGGAGCTACCCTGGAAAGGTAGTATACGGGTAACTGTATCGAGGGTTCGAATCCCTTCCTCTCTGCAAGAAGATAAAGGTCTTAAAATTAATTGTTTAAGGCTTTTTTATTTTTTACTCAATATCATTAAATAATGAGTAATATCTCAAATAAGACAAAATCCCGGCATTTTTGCCAGGATTTGTCTGGAAAACTCTTAAAAGTCTTCCATCAATATAATTAGATATGAATGTTTGGTGTAAAAATTTAATTACAAATGGTCAGAAACTGGTGGCTTATCTGTACTTTGAATTTGGCTTCTGATTTTAATTTAGCATAAACAGTGTATTCAAAAGCCTGTACCGATTTCAGTTTCCGGTCGATATACTCTGCGATCTGTGCAACAGAAAAAATAAAATCCCTGTACACTGCAATATTCACGGTCTGTCCGTAATAAGGAAGATAGGCTTTCAAAAAAGGAACTGCGGCCTGATGCCTGTTATAATTTACACAGTATCCCGCTCCTTCTCTTGAGGTCACAACCTCACAGTCATTGATATAATCCAAAACTGTTTTATTTCCTTCCGCAGAACTTCCATTTTTTAACAGGTGCCTGTTGATTTTATCCAGAATATGCTGTGCGTATTCCATCATGGTAATGGTTTTCCACTCAAATATATGGTTCATTCCTTTGGCTGCTTTAGGGTATTTTTCATTGTCGCAGTTTGTGCAGAAAGAGATCCCGATCTTTTCATGGTAAGGGAAAAAGCAGTCTTTAATTTCCATAGAAGCATCTGCCAGAAGTCTGTCATCCGCAAAACTGTAGTATAAATAAGGACTGTAAAGATCTGCCAGGGCCTTTAAATAATCGATCTCGCTGGCATTATGATATTCTTCAAACCATTTTTCAAGGGTGTCGTAATAATGGCTTTCAAATTCTTTAAATGTTAAGTAAAACGGCAATTCCATAGCTCTGTAATTTTGATAGGACAAAGCTATTGCTGTAATGCGACAAAACTTGACGTGTTATTTTTTTTTAAATGTAAAAATGTAAAATGTATTAATGAGACAGGATAAGATTTCAGACAATGAGCTTGTCAATGGTTAATTTTGCTTCGCATGTGAATGGTAAATTTTTAGAATTAATATTTAAATAAATTCCGGCTAGCAAACACTATTTATCATAATTTGTCATCATATACTCAAAATAATGGATCATTTTCAGGTAGTTCTCAATACTGATGTACTCATTGGTACTGTGGATGCTCTGCTGCTCCGAGCTGTTGATCCTGATAGGCATGAACCTGTAGATATTCTTGCTTACGATCTGGTATTTATAAGCGTCGGTACCAGCCATCGTAAGATACGGGGTCACAATGGCATCCGGATAAATCTCCCTGACTCCGGCTTCTATTAATTTAAATGCTTTTGTATCGGAAGGGGAAACAGCGGAAGCTTCCCGGGTGTTGTCGATATCTTCTATCTCCACATCGAAACCTTCTGTCGCTTTTGTAATATGTTCACGGACATCTTTCACGGTATTTCCTGGGAGGAGCCTGAAATTGACCACAAATTCCACTTCGGGAGAAAGTACGTTGGTTCCGTCGCTTCCCTTCATCATCGTCAAAGCAGTTGTTGTACGCACCAGGGCATTGGTGGTATTATTTTTGGTAAGCCGGGACAGCAGAAGAGGCTTTAGCAGCCATTGGTTTGAAAGGGCCAGCCGGGTGGTAAAAGGCATGCTTCCCCCGATATTATCAAAGAATTCTTTGATGAGTGGAGTTATGGCAGGCTTCATCTGATCGTCTTCAAGACGCTGCATAATAATGGCAGCTTTTCCTATTGCACTTTCCATAGGAG
Organism: Chryseobacterium luteum; assembly: GCF_000737785.1. Classification (GTDB taxonomy): domain Bacteria; phylum Bacteroidota; class Bacteroidia; order Flavobacteriales; family Weeksellaceae; genus Chryseobacterium; species Chryseobacterium luteum. The sequence goes on from NZ_JPRO01000004.1 coordinate 72,187, forward strand.
GCATTGAGGAATGTCCTCCAAGTCCCTTGACTTTTATCTTCGCAGAGAAAAAACCTTTTTCCGAACAGCCGACAACAGCTACATCGGAATCTATTCCTGCTATATTACCCTTCCGCATGATCAAACCGCCCTCATCATAGACCGCATCGAACTTAAGCCCTTTTTTCTTAAAGTAATCCGCAATCTGCACAGCTCCTTTTTGTCCGCCAACCTCTTCATCGAAACCGAAAGCCAGATAAATATCACGTTTTGGGACTTTTTTACTTTTAATCAGCATGTCCATTGATTCCATCAGGGAAAAAAGCATTCCTTTCATATCAATGGCTCCTCTTCCGTAAATCCTGCCGTTGGCCACGGTCCCTGAAAAGGGTTCAAAATCCCAGTCTTCAGCTATTTTTGAAACGGGAGGTAGAGCTTTGTCATCGGGTCTGAAAATATTCTGCTCTTTATTTTTCACATCGGCATCTCCCGGCGGCACCACGTCTATGTGGGAAAGGAAAAGAATAGGCTCCAGTGAAGGATCACTTCCTTTAAACCGGAAAACCAAAGCATGGGTATTGACCTCATTGTTTTCGGTATGTTGATAAACCAGCGGGTAAGATGTTTTCAGATATTCTTTGAACTGATCGAAGGGAGCATAATTGAATTCGCCCATACTTCCTGTAGAAACCGTAGGGATTTTGAGCCCGCCTGACAAATGCATGACAGCTGAATCATTCTTTACGGGTTTCCACCCTTCTGAAGTTCCTGCTACAGCTTTTTTAAAAGGATAGGTATACATTTTGACCAGCAATACAGCAACCAAAATAACAAGGATTCCGAGAAGGGCTAAAAGGAACTTTTTCATGGCAATAAGATTTGTGTGGTGTTGATTGATGAACAAATATACCAAAGAAAAATTCTTTAACCGCATTGAAAATTAAATATATCCCTTGTTTTAGATATAAATAAAAGCGAAAATATTTACTGCTGGTTCCACAGTCCTGAATTGATATCAAAAAATACATTATTGTTTTCCAGCCTGAATTTTTCAATAGACTGCTTTGCTGAATTGTTTACCGAAATAAAACGTACCACGCCTTTTTCTTCCTGCCTGTAAAATTCCATAATATAATAACCTTTGTAATCGTAGGCATACAAAAGCCCGTTCTGCATTTCTTTTTCGGGAGTTTTTATGGAGAAGTTATTTTTTATCTCTTCCAAAGTTTTCCCGGCGTAGTAAAATCCCAGCATATTATTGTAAATACTGGATTTGGTGTACGTAAAAAGAACCTGCGAAGAAGGTTTCATGTTGAGATTACTCAGAATCCCACTGACATCCTTATTGGTGAAAAATATAAAATTCCTGTCTACTTCATCAAAAATATAATCTCCATAAAAGCTGACATTAAGAGTTTCATCCTGAAGGAATAATTTTCTGGTTATGTTTTCAGAAGGCACTGATTCTGTATGGATCGTTTTTATATAGCCGGTACATGAAGCTGTGATTAAAAGGAAAACGGCTGCAAAAGTGAAGAATATTGGCTTTTTCATAGGCATTGCTTTACTGTAAATTTAGTTTTTCTTATTTCTATTACATGTTATTTGTGACTGTAAATATAATGGTAAAACTAAAAAGAGCCAACCCCCGAAGAGGTCAGCCCAAAACATTAACTGTTTTATATGATAGAATTATGATTTCTTATTTCCAGCCACCGCCTAAACTTTTGTAGATGTCTACAACGGTACTCAGCTGTTTCTGTTTAGCTTCAATCAGTTCCATTTTAGCGTCCAGAGCATCTCTCTGGTTCAGAAGAACTTCAAGATAATCTGCTCTTGAATTCCGGAAGAGCTGATTGGCGATATCAATTGACTGATCCAGCGCCTTGGTTTCCTGTGACTTCATCTGATAGTACTGATCTATATTCTTCACCTTTGACATTAAATTGGCAACATCCAGATAAGCACGCAGAATTGTTTTATCATATTCATACAGTGACTGTATCTGTTTGGCATCAGCAGTCTGGAAGTTCGCTTTTATTGCACTTTTATTGATCAGCGGACCTGCCAGCTCACCTGCCAGACCTGAAGCAATGGATTCCGGCAACTTAACCAGATAAGAAGGTTTAAAAGCTTCTAATCCCAACGTTGCAGAAATTTCCAGTGACGGATAAAATTCCTTTCTTGCAGCTTCCACATCCAGTTTTGACGCCTTCAATTCCAGTTCCGCCTGTTTGATATCCGGACGGTTGGCCAGCAACTGAGATGGGATTCCTGTATAAACAGTTGGCGGCATCGTAGACATAAAGCTTTCCTTCGTTCTCACAATAGGCTGAGGATATCTTCCCAGAAGAGCATTGATCTCGTTTTCTTTTTCGGTGATATCCTGGCGGATTGTATATTCCGAGGCTTTTGACTTAGCCAGTTCAGCTTCAAATTTCTTCACGGCCAATTCTGTAGCGGCGGCAGCTTCTTTCTGAATTTTGGAAATCTCCAGCGCTCTTTCCTGCAGTTTGATGTACTGCTGAATAATGTCTAACTGATTGTCCAGTGCCAGCAGCTCGTAATAATTATCGGCCACCTCTTCAATAAGATTGGATAATACGAAGTTTTTTCCTTCTACTGTAGAAAGGTAATGGGCCACTGCAGCTTCTTTTTCAGTTCTGAGTTTTTTCCAGATATCAATCTCCCAGTTGGCCATCAGGCCACCTTCAAAATTACCCAACGGATCCGGCATTTCTCTTCCGGGCTCTATTTCTGTAGTGGCATCACCTGCCCCTTCGCTTGTATAGCGGCCTGCCTTTTTTACTCCGGCTCCTATTCCAGCAGAAACAGTAGGTGTAAGTCTTCCTTTTTTAGCTAAAACACCGCTTTTCGCAATTTCAATTTCCTGAAGCGTGATCAGTAATTCCTGATTGTTCTTTAAGGCAGTTTCAATTAAACTTACCAGATTAGGATCTGTAAAAAACTGTCTCCACGGGGTGGTCCCGCTGTTTGCATTGGCATCCTGCTGCTCTTCCTGATTGAAATTCTGGGGCAGGTTCTCTTTTACTTCATCTTTTATAACAGTGGCCATGGGAGCTCTACAGCCTGTGAGTACAAGCGATAAAGCAATGGCTCCTATATATTTATTATAAATCTTCATGTTTGTTATCGTGTTGGTAAGGTTCTGTTTGTTCTGTTAAAGGATTCTCCTCTTCATATCTTGCCAGTCTTGATTTCTCTGCGATGGTTCCGAAAATGTAGTACAGTCCCGGAATGATCATCAGCCCGAAAACAGTTCCTATCAGCATTCCACCTGCTGCTGCCGTACCGATTGTCCTGTTTCCTACAGCTCCCGGCCCGGTGGCTATCACCAACGGGATAAGTCCGGCGATAAATGCAAATGAAGTCATCAAAATCGGACGGAAACGGATGGCCGCTCCTTCTATTGCTGCTCTGGCAACAGGAATTCCTTCTTCTGCTTTCTTCTGAACGGCAAATTCTACAATCAATACTGCATTTTTACCCAAAAGACCTATCAGCATGACCATAGCCACCTGAGCATAGATGTTATTTTCCAGCCCTAATAATTTCAAACATAAAAATGCTCCGAAAATACCTGTAGGAAGAGATAAAATCACCGGTAACGGCAGGATAAAGCTTTCATACTGTGCTGCAAGGATCAGGTATACAAATCCAAGACAGACCAGGAAGATAAATACAGCTTCATTTCCTCTGCTTACCTCGTCCTTGGAAATACCGGCCCAGTCTATACCGAAACCTCTCGGAAGTGTTTTATCCGCAACCTCCTGAATCGCTTTAATAGCCTGTCCGCTGCTGTATCCCGGTGCCGGAGTTCCGCTTACCTCTGAAGAGTTATACATATTATGTCTTGTGATCTCCGACAATCCATATACTTTTTCCATCCTCATAAAATCTGAATACGGAACCATCTGGTCTTTATCATTTTTCACATACAGCTTCAGCAGATCTGTGGGCAGCGCACGGTATTGAGGACCTGCCTGCACGATCACTTTATAAGGTCTGTCGAAACGGATGAAACTGGTCTCATAGTTGGAGCCGATCAGGGTAGACAGGTTATCCATCGCATTTTCTATGGTCACCCCTTTCTGCTCAGCAAGATCATTATCTACCTTCAGCATATATTGAGGGAAACTTGCAGAATAGAATGTGAATGCGGATCCAAGCTCAGGCCGTTTTTTCAGTTCTTTTACAAAATCATTACTTACCTGCTCCATTTTATGGTAATCCCCGCTTCCTGCCTTATCCAGCAGACGGAGTTCAAAACCTCCTGCGGCCCCATAACCCGGGATGGAAGGCGGCTGGAAGAATTCTATATTGGCCCCGGGAATATTCTTGGCTTTTTCCTCGAGTTTTTCAATGATCTCTGCTGCAGATTCTTTACGGTCTTCCCAGCTTTTAAGGTTGATCAGACAGGTTCCTGAGTTAGATCCCGTACCTTCTGTCAGGATTTCATAACCTGCCAGTGAAGAAACAGACTGTACTCCGTCTATACCTTCAGATTCTCTTAAAAGCTCCTTAGCGATCTGGTTGGTTCTTTCCAAAGTAGATCCCGGAGGGGTCTGAATAATGGCATAGATCATTCCCTGGTCTTCCGCCGGAATAAATCCTGAAGGAAGTGAGTTGCTCAGGAAGAATGTACAGGCACAAAATGCCACTAACAAAGGAAGTGTGATGGTTTTTTTTGTAACTGTTTTATTCAGCATCTTCTCATACTTCCCGGCTCCTTTCGTGAATAAATTGTTGAATTTATCCAGGAAAATGGTAATTGGTGTTTTCTTTTTGACTTTTCCGTGATTGTTTCTCAGGATCAGGGCACATAAAGCCGGAGTCAGTGTCAGTGCAACAATCCCTGAAAGGATGATCGCTGAAGCCATCGTAATGGAAAACTGACGGTAAAATACTCCAACCGGACCGGACATAAATGCAATCGGGATAAATACGGATGCCATAACCAATGTAATCGCGATAATTGCACCACTGATCTCATGCATGGCTTCTTCCGTAGCTTTTAGTGGAGAAAGTCCTTTTTCTTCCATCTTGGCATGGACGGCTTCAATCACCACAATCGCATCATCGACGACGACCCCGATGGCCATTACCAATGCAAATAGCGAGATCATGTTTAAGGTAATTCCAAATACGGACATGACCGCAAATGTACCGACAAGTGAAACGGGAACCGCCAAAGCAGGAATTAAGGTTGAACGCCAGTCTCCAAGGAACAGGAATACCACAATTGCCACCAAGATAAAAGCTTCAAATAAGGTATGAATTACTTTTTCCATGGATGCATCCAGGAATCTGGAAACGTCATAACTGATGTCATAATGCATTCCTTTCGGGAAATTGTTTTTCTCAAGATCTTTCATCAAAGTTTTAACATTTTTGATAACGTCACTTGCGTTGGAACCGTAGGATTGTTTTACGGTAATGGCCGCAGAAGGTTTCCCGTTCAGTGTAGAATAGATGTCATACATTGAGGAACCGAATTCTATATCTGCAACGTCTTTTAATCTTACAAATTCTCCGCCCGGCTTAGCTTTTAAGATAATATTTCCGTAATCTTTTTCAGTGTTGAAACGCCCGGAATATTTCAGAATATACTCGAATGACTGGGACCGTTTTCCTGAACTTTCTCCTGTTTTCCCTGGAGAAGCCTCTAAACTCTGCTGGTTCAGGGATTCCATCACTTCGTCTGCAGAAATATTGTAAGCGGTAAGCCTGTCCGGTTTAAGCCAGATACGCATGGCATATTCACGGGTTCCCAGGATGTCTGCAAAGCCTACTCCGCTTACCCTTCTCAGCTCAGACATCACGTTGATATCGGCATAGTTGAAAAGGAATTTCTGGTCAGCTTTGGGATCGTCGCTGTACAGGTTAATGTACATCAACATATTGGGTTCTTCACGGGTAATTTTTACCCCTTCACGTACTACCAGAGGCGGTAGCTTGTTCACAACGGAAGATACACGGTTCTGAACGTTTACTGCAGCAACATTGGGATCTGTTCCAAGATCAAATACGATCTGAATGGATGCCTCGCCGTCGTTACCTGCATCGGAGGTCATATATTTCATACCCGGAACTCCATTCAGTCCTCTTTCGAGGGGAATAACCACTGATTTTATCAACAGTTCGTTGTTGGCTCCCGGATATTCTGCGGTGATATTTACTTTAGGTGGTGAAATGGAGGGAAACTGGGTCACTGGAAGTTTTACCAGCGACAGAACCCCCATAAATACAATGATCAGTGAGATCACGATAGACAGAACAGGTCTGCGGATGAATTTCTTAAACATACTGCTTCGTTTTACGAGTAGACTACTCTGCTTTTAGTTTCAATGACTGAAGAACTTTTTTAGGATCCTGATATTTGGTCTGTATTTTCTGGTCGTCTTTTACTTTCTGTACTCCTTCCAAAAGGATCTTATCGCCTTCGGCAAGTCCTGAGCCCAATACATAGAGATCCGGCAGTTCGTAAGACACTTTTATATTTCTGGATTTTGCTTTTCCATTTTTATCAATGACGAATACATATTTCTGATCCTGAATTTCATAAGTCGCTTTCTGTGGAATGATCAGTGCATTATGAACCGGAAGGGTCATCTGTACTTTTCCTGTCTCTCCGTTTCTAAGCAGTTTGTCTGGGTTAGGAAATTTTGCTCTGAAGGCAATATTCCCTGTTTCATTGTCGAATTCTCCTTCTATGGTCTGGATCTCACCTTTCTGCGGAAGCATTTCTCCGTTCGCCATAATTAAGGATACCTGATTGCTTCCTCTGTCGGCAGCATGGGTCTGATAGCTTATATATTCAGGTTCTGACACGTTAAAGTAGCTGTAAACATTGGTGTTATCTGATAAAGATGTCAGCAGATCTCCTTCGTCTACAAGGCTTCCCAATTTTAAGGGAATTCTGTTGATTACTCCGGAAAACGGTGCTTTGATATCTGTAAAAGATAAATGGATCTGGGCCAGTTTCATTTCAGCGTTAGCTGCATCCAGTTTGGCTTTGGCCATTGCCCGTTCGTTTTTAGAAACAATATTGTTGCTGGCGAGGGTACTGGCATTTTTCAGTTCAATGGAAGCCTGCTCCACTTCTGCTCTGGCTTTTAATAATTCTGCCTGATACAGCTGAGGCATAATTCTGAACAGGGTTTGTCCTGCATGAACGTACTGCCCTTCATCTACGTAAATTTTTTCAAGAAATCCTTTTTCCTGTGCGCGGATTTCAATGTTTTTCACAGACTGGATCTGGGCTACATATTCTTTATTGATCACCGTATCCATTTTTACAGGGCTGGTGACGGGATATACTGTGGCTTCTTCTTTTTCTTCTTTCTTCTGACTGCAGCCAACAGTCAATAAAAGGGTGCTTATCGCAATGCCTGAGGCAACTCTTTTGATCATAATTCTAGAGTTTAATATAAATCGTTAATGTTTTGAAAAGGATAAAACGGTAATAGAAATCCTGCACCGTAATGATTACCGGCATATGCAGCGCAGTGTATTTCCTATCCGGAACCGGGACAGAAATAAAATCAGGAAAGAGGAATCTTAGATTCTGATAGAACGGATCAGAATAAATGTTTTAACGTTGGAATAGAGCGAAAGAAAACCGTGAATATTGGGTTTCCTGCTTTTAGAAGAAGATAAGCCAAAAATATAGACAAGACTGAATACTCCGGCCAATACAGCAATAATCTGTATGGTGTCAGACAGCTGAAAGTCGTTTTCAGTAAGTTCGAGGCTGGAATTATCTACATTGTCTGCCATCTGCTGTACCGAAAGCTTTTCAAAAGTCTGGTTCAGGCGGTTGGCTTTTTTAGGCATATGATGAGAAACATGACCTGAATAGTCATTTCGGAGTGTCTTAACACTAAGTCTGCTTTCTACTACAAAGAGCAGAAAAAGGCCTGTTAAAAAGTATACTATGAAGTTTCTCATTTGAAGTGGCAAAGGTACATTTAGAAAGGTATACCCTCATAGCAGATTAACAAAATTTAACTCTCCTTTAAATTAGCTGAATAAGGAACTGCGTTATTTCACAATGTGCAGGGAGACTCTTCAAAATTTTAACAGAAATATTAATCCCTGTATTCAAGGGGCCGGATCACATGAAATTCAGTTATTCTTTTAATTTATTGCAAAAAAGGATTTTCCAGGAGTATGATTTAAATCATTTTTACTGTGTATCAGCATTCTATAATTTTTAATAATTTTGCTGCCTATTAAAACAACAAATGAAACATGGGAAAATCTGTACTATTTTATTCTTAAACCGGCGGCTCCATGCAGCATTTCAACGGTGATCAGCTTCAGACCTTTAAAAAGAGTCCTTTTCAGAATTTTATAAAATTACTTAAAGAATCTGTCATGCCCAAAAGATAAAAATATCAATTAATTTATGTAAAATTAACATATATTTATCAGAAATATTCGTAAATTTATACAGTATTAATATCACCATTTCATGATACACTTTCAAATCACTTATTACTATGAAAAAATTATTCACATCGGTTCTTATCGGGCTGGCAGTCCTTTCCTCAACAGCGTGTAAGCATCCGGGTAAGGAAGCAGAAACACTTACTGAGGTAGTTCCTGAAAACAAAGATGAAACGTCGAAAGATATTTTCACCGACAGTTACGGGGATAAAATTGAGGTTACCATCAATCACACAAAAGGTACTGCAACAGTTCATCTGGAAGGTAAAACCTATGACCTGAAAAAAAGCGAAGCCCTTCCTGACTATACTGCAAGCAATGAAGAATATCAGTATTCTAATATCAAAGGAAATATTACTTTACTGAAAAAGAATGTAGATATGGTTCTGTTCCACGCAAAAAGTGAAACAAAAGGTTCAGGGTCCGCAAAGATGGCTTCTTATTAAGCAGAAAGAAAAAATTATCTCAGGATAAATTTATTCTTCGGCTACAATCGGATCAAAATTTTATGATATAAAAAGACGCTTTACTGTTTTGTGAAGCGTCTTCTTTTATTATATTTTTAAGATTTCCGGTAGATCATATAGCAGATCAGGAGGCTTATATTGACAAGCACGGCAAATGCATTTGACAAAATAATAGGAAGTTCGTCTTTCATAAAGCCATACCAGACCCATAGTGAAAGCCCGGTAATAAGCACTAAAAGCATTACCAGAGAAATATCATCCACATTTTTTTCTTTGATCACCTTGATCAGTTGGGGGATCATGGAAATGGAAGTGAGAACTCCTGCAACTATACCCAGTATATTTTCATTCATAGTTTGAATTGTCTTTTGAAGTTATGGATTTTCGAGGTATTTTTAAGCTAAATTATTTAAATCTTTCACTGGAAACTTCTTCATGCAGGGGAATATTTTCTTCAATAAACTGATACAGGCTTTTTGAAAAGTAACAGCCATTCAGAATTCCTCTTGCTCCAAGACCATTGAAGACGTATAGGTTTTTAAATGTTTCGTGCCTTCCAATAATCGGTCTTCTGTCTTTTACGGTCGGCCTGAAACCGAAATTCACTTCTTGCACTTCAAAATCATAAGGGTAAATTTCAGACAGTCCATTGACAAGCTGCGTAACTGCTGATTCATCCACATGATGATGAAGCTGTTCTCTGTCATAGGTTCCGCCATAGAAATGAAGTCCGTTATCTGTGGGGAATAAGAAGTGTTTCTTTTTAATGGTGATATCGTTTGGAATTGCTTCGGAGAGTTTTACCTTTATGTGATGGCCTTTATTGGGAGTTACAGCAATATCGGAGAAAAAAGGATTTTCTTTCACGCCCATTCCTTCACAAAATACAATATGTTTAAACTTAAAATCTTTATAGGAACCTGAGGAAGCATCCAATTTTTCGTAATCGAACTTTTCTTTGACCAGAAGCTCTTCTTTTTCTAAAAAACTGAATAGATCCGTGAAAAATCCACTTACCCGAAGCCTGGCAGATTGATTGACCTTTCCTGTGTTAAAGTTGTTTTTTACCACCTCTAAATGATCGAAATTTTTATCGAGAAAGCTGGAAAGTTCTTCATTATCCGATTTTTTCAGCCAAAGATTCTGTTCGTTCTCATCATGAAAAATCCGGTGGATCGGCGAACTGATCAGATAATTTTTCCCGGTATAAGATTCTATTTCATTCAGAGTGTCTTTCAGGAAGTCAATCTGTTCCTGTGCTTTCCAGAAAGTCGTGAATTTCTTAAGAACTACAGGGTTGACAATGCCTGCAGAAACCTGGGAAGCGCTTTTCCTGCCTTCTGACCAGATCGCAAATGATTTGTTATTTTTAATTAACTGATGAGCGAAAAACAACCCCGCATATCCGTCTCCAACGATAATATAGTCTATATGTTTCATAATAAAAAAACCTGAGTAAAAGTACTCAGGTTTTGTATAAATATCAAGTGAAATCTTAGTAATTCCACATATCATTTTCCATATTAAGGATCTGCGTCTTGATTCTTTCGCTTTCTTCCAACTGATCTTCAGCATCTTTAGGGATATAGTCCTTGATGGTACCGTCACCTAAACCGCTTGATGATTTGTAAATAATAGAAGAGAATCTTCTTGCATTGATAATATCATCGAAGGACAGGTCAGCAGAAGAGTTTTTTCTGTTGTAAACATAATTGTTTGCCAAAACATCTCTTGCGTTCGGATAGTAGATCCAGAATAAGTCGATCAGCTCGTCATTACTGGCAATAGGCTTACCATCTGGTCCAATAACTCCCTGTACAGCCGGATCAGGTCCCATTGCTGCAATTCCCAGAGGTCTGTATTTCATTTGTCCGTCTCTCTTATCGATAAACCACATACCCATGATCTTAAGGACTTTTACTTTTTCAGTAGTCGTCTTGAAAACGTCGGTATATTCTTTTTTCTCCTGTTCGGTTAACGGTCTTCCAGAGTTAAGGATATCAATAGCAGCATCGTTGATTACTACTTTTTCCAATCTCTTCTGAATACCTTCCGGTGAAAGTTTCACGGTAAAGTTTTCATCATCATAAACCTGCTCGATCTTTCCGGTTAATGCACCGTCCAATAATAACTGGTACAAAGATCTGGTAGGTGTAGCAAGAAGTCCATCCGGATTGTCGTAGTAGAATGGCTGGTTGATCTTATCATTCATATCAATGATCTCCCAAACAAACATACTCTTAAGGATATCTTTATCTTCTACAAAACCATATTCAAGAGGCTTTACTGTGTTATCAATAATAGTATCACCAACTTTTTGTTTGTTTTCCTCTCTCATCTGTCTGAACTCTTCTGGAGAAGAAGCATTCAGAATAGTTTGGGATAAAGCAAATCCCGAAACTAATACTAAAAGGCTGCTAATATATTTTTTCATAATAAATTACAATTTTAGTCCTATTGAACATTAATAATTATAGGAGTAATGTTTTTAATCTGCTGTCCTTCTAATCCTTGTGCTGTAGCTTTAATTTCGAAAATTGAAACTACATCTCCAGATCTAAGATTTTTAACTAATCCGGCTGCATCGCTTAATGAATTTCCGTGGATCAGTAATGCTGCTCTTCCAGGAATTCTAACCATGAACTGGGTAACATTAAATGAAACCGGGAAGTCGAAGTCTGGAATCGCTGCCTGTACAGACTGGTTAGGAATAGAAGTTGCCGGCATCGACAATACATTCTGTCCTCTCATCTGTCCTTGTGGTGGCGGAACATTTTTAATTCTATATTCAAATACCTGAGATACAGATTTTCCATAAGGATCTATTCCGGATAATGTCAGTCTAACTATATTACCTGTTGTAGGCTTCACGATCCATTTACCTGGACCTGTATTTCTTACAGATGCTCCCGGAGCAGATAATGAAAGTTTAGAATTGTCAGCACCTAAGATTGATCCTGAAACAGGGTTCTCAAGTCCTCTATACATTACATTCATTTTATCCGCAGAAAGCAATAATCCTTTTTCAAGTTTTACTTCTCTTGGACCTGCGATTACGTTATACGTGTGCGTCCATGGGAAACTCTGAGGTTTTCCTGAAGCATCCGTTAAAGTAATTGTTCCTCCTAATGTATGTTCACCAATACCAGAACCTGATATTGAACTGATACCTTTACCATTCTCTACTCTGCTTACACCAGTGATACTGATCTTGTTGCTTGTAGAATATGTACCTAACATTACTTTTAGTTCAGCCTGTTTTCCTGCCTGGATATCTACCGGACCTGAAACGATAGGCTCGTAACTTGAGAATTTGATACTTGCATCCACTTTCTCCTGAAGTAATAATGCCAATGCATCAGACTGTACGTTTCTCGCATCATTCTGGATGATCTCTAAGTTAGAGATTGCAGCGATTAACGGCTGGTGATAGAATTTATTCTGGAACCAGGTCTTGTCATTCGGAGATTTTCCTTTTGGATATTCAGCGATCAGAGACTTATTAGCTCTGTCCACCAAATCTTTTAATTGTGGATTGTTACCAAAAGTTGCATTGATATAATTTCTTACATCATCAATTTTAGCTTTTAATTCCAAAGCTCCTTTTGAAGGGGTGTTTTCTTCTCCTTCTTTGAAGAAATATTCTGTAGTTGCTTCATTATTATTTAATGCTGCAAAATTTTCGCTTACATCAATTTCTTTTCCTGTTTTTGGATCTTTATCATGAAAATCCGACTGTTTTTTCAAGGCGTCTTTAATTCCCTGAGCAGACGATACTAATACATCTATTTTACCTTTTAAAACTTTATACTGTTCCCAAGGCTGTGCATAGGTATCCGGAACCTGTTGAGCTTTAGCCTCTAACGTTTTTTCAAAGATTTTTTCATTCTTTTTCTCCGTTAAAGTTCTTGTTTCATTCAAAGCTCTGGTAGAGTCATAATATGATCTGATGATTTCTGCATCAATATTTAGGGCCATCATCGCGATGAACACCAAATACATCAGGTTGATCATCTTCTGACGAGGGGTCTGTTTTCCTTGTGCCATTCTCTTTTCTTTTAGTTTTTGATTAAGTAGTTAAATTTAGAAATGGTTAGGAATTAAGACTTCATAGCAGTAAGCATACCACCATAAACTCTGTTTAAACTGTTAAGATTAGTTGTTAAACCTTGTAGCTCTTGATTGAATTTTTCAGACTGCTCTGCAGATTTCTGCATATCTGCCACATACTTGTTGGCAAATTCAGACTGTCTTTTACCGCTTTCAAGCTGCATTGCATATAAAGCATTCATACTTTCCATATGCTGAGCTGCTTTGTTAAGCTGGTCATTATACTTATGAGTAGAAGCTGATACGTCAACTGTCTGGTTGATCTGATCAACAGAGCTTGAGAACTTGTCGATACCTGTTCTAAGTCTGTCAAACAACTGAACATCCAGTTTTGCTTCCTGAAGCATTTTGTCTAATTTATTTGAAAGAGAATTTTCTAATTCCGCAAGCTGCTGTGCATTGTTTCTAGATGACACATTAGAATGTAAAGGGTTTGGGTTGGCATGCTTATCCAATAATTCAGGATATACATTTTCCCACGCATAAGATTCTTCTGATTTTGGAGGGTCAAATGCGAAAATAATAAAGATAATAGCTTCTGTAATAAGTCCCACAGTAAGAGCGATATTACCATTAATTGGTCCCAAGGTAATGTGAGTAATTTTAAGCCAAGCTCCAAGAATTACAATTGCAGCACCGAATGAATAAAAGAAATTCATCCAAGCATCTTTAGTCTTAAACATATTAAGTTAGTTTTTTTAATGTTAAATAAAATTGTTATTGAAAAATTGTCCGGTTAATTATCTGTTAACTCTTCTTGGCTTAACAGCTGCTTCAGGGATATCCTGTACAGTTCTGAATCCGATATAGCTTCTTGCGGAATCTTTTCTTTCCCAATCTCTAGCACCTGTCATAAGGGCATATCCTATATCTTTCCAAGATCCACCTCTTACAGACTTCTTCGTATCCTTTTTATCTTTCGTAGAAGGATTTAGCGTAGAAGAGAATCCATAAGAAGAGTTGTTATACGCAGATTCTGTCCATTCAGAAACGTTTCCAGCCATATCAAATAACCCAAATCCATTTTTCTTAAATTTCTTTACTGGAGCTGTATATGTATAAGTACCTTTTTTATCGTCTTCCATATAGTTACCTCTCTTAGGTTTGAAGTTGGCAAGGTAGCAACCTCTGTCATCCATTAAATATGGACCTCCCCAAGGGTAAGTAGCATTCTGCATTCCGCCTCTTGCAGCATATTCCCACTCGATCTCTGTAGGAAGACGGAACTGCATTGGTCTTTGTTTTTTTCTTTTTAAGCTTTCGTTATAATCTGTTTTCAGTTTAGATCTGAAGTTACAGTAAGCTCTTGCCTGATCCCAAGTTACTCCTACTACAGGATAATCTTTATAGGCTTTGTGCCAGAAATACTGTTCGAACAATGGTTCGTTGTATGCAAAGTGGAAATCTTTTACCCAAACTGTGGTATCGGGATAGATCGCAATGCTTGAACTTTTAAGGTAGTTTGCACCTCTTTCGTTGTCAGCAAGTGCGGCATCCATATCTCCCCACTGATAGTTGTATTTTAGTTTACTAACGTCTAAAATCCTTTCGTTTCCGATTCTAGAAGAAGCCGGTAAATACATAGATTCCAGAACTTCTGCATATTCTACATCAGGGTACTTTCCGGTACTCCAGTGTAAAGGGATTTTCCAGTCCAGTTTTTTAGTTGCATCATAACCTCCGTCTTCTCTTCCTCCCTGGCCTTCTAAATATTCTTGATAAGGTGTTAAATTTTCTTCTTTTTTAGCAAGGTATGCATAATCACCTATGCTTGCTCCTTTACGTCCACCTTCTTCACCGCCTTCCCCAGCGGCTTCGGCTAGCAGAGTTCTCGCAATGGAATCTCTTACATAATTGATAAATACCCTGTATTCTGCATTGGTAGTTTCCGCTTCATCCATGAAGAAAGAGGAAACAGTAACAGTTTTCAATGAAGCTTTTTCAGGAGTATTTGTTGGATCCTGATCTGCCAGACCGGCAACAAATGAACCTGCCGGAATACCAACCATTCCAAATGGTCTTTCCGCAACAAATGATTTTGTTTTTTCTCTTGGTATCAATTCTCCTTTTGTTCCAGGTTTCCCTACAGAAGAACTGCCACCACCTGAACAAGATACTGATGCTACCGACGCAGACAATAATAAAAGAAATATCCTTTTCATGTTAATTTTTATAATTAAGCCGTAAATATATAATTTTTTTAAGAAACTTTTAAGATTTTTTTTGAAATAACGGAAGAAATCTAAATTTATTTTATTTACAACTGTTTTTTATTCCACGGTTACTGATTTTGCCAGGTTTCTCGGCTGATCTACATTGGCTCCACGGTATACAGCAATATAATAAGCTAATAGCTGTAAAGGTACGGAAGCAACGATTGGTGAGAAACATTCTGAAGTCTCAGGAATTTCAATAACATAATCTGCCATTGCACTTACCTGCTTATCTCCTTTATTGACTACAGCAATGACTTTTCCTTTTCTGGCCTTAATTTCCTGAACGTTGCTCACAATCTTATCGTAATGCCCTTTTTTAGGAGCAATAATAACAATTGGCATGTTCTCGTCAATAAGAGCGATAGGTCCGTGCTTCATTTCTGCTGCCGGATATCCTTCTGCATGTATATAAGAGATTTCTTTCAATTTTAAAGCACCTTCCAATGCTGCAGGATAATTGTATCCTCTTCCTAAATAAAGGAAATTGGTTGTGCTTATAAAGTCTTTTGCTATTTCCTGAGTCAGCTCGTGAGTGGTATTTAAAACTTCTTCGATTTTTTTAGGAATAGCATCCAATTCTGCAATTAAGCTCATGAATTCAGCGTTTCCTAAATTACCGTTGTGCTTTCCTAATTTTAATGCAATTAAGCTAAGGATGGTAAGCTGTGCCGTAAATGCTTTTGTAGAAGCCACACCGATTTCCGGGCCTGCGTGAGTATATGAACCGGCATCTGTAATTCTTGCAATAGAAGAATCTACCACATTACATATACCATATATAAACGCTCCTTTTTCTTTTGCTAATTTCAATGCAGCCATTGTATCTGCTGTTTCTCCTGACTGGGAAATAGCGATAACAACGTCTTTATCTGTAATAATAGGGTTTCTGTATCTGAATTCTGATGCATATTCTACCTCCACAGGAATTCTTGCGTATTCTTCAATAAGATATTCCCCGATAAGACCTGCATGCCATGAAGTACCGCAGGCAATAATGATGATTCTGTTTGCATTTTTGAATCTCTCTAAATGATCCCAGATACCTGCCATTTTTATTACTCCTTCTTCTACAAGAAGTCTCCCCCTCATAGTATCGTGTATGGATTTAGGTTGCTCAAAGATTTCTTTAAGCATAAAATGCTCGTAACCGCCTTTTTCAATCTGCTCCAAGCTTAATTTAAGCTCCTGAATTTCAGGTTCGATTCTGGAGTTTTCGTTGATCGTTCTGATATCTACACCAGTTTCCAATGAAATGGTAGCCATATGTCCTTCTTCCAGATAGATCGCCTCTTTGGTAAATTCTACGAAAGGTGATGCATCAGAAGCAATAAAATATTCTTTATCTCCCAGTCCTATTGCCAGTGGAGAGCCCAGTCTTGCAACGACCAATACTCCCGGATAATCTTCATGAAGTACCGTGATCGCGTATGCTCCATATACTTCATTCAAAGCGTATCTTACCGCTGTAGGAAAATCTGTTTCAGACTTCAAATCCATGAAATACTGGATAAGATTTACCAATACTTCCGTATCTGTTTCGGATTTGAAAGTAAATCCTTTTTCACTAAGCATTGTCTTTATAGTATCATAGTTTTCTATAATACCATTATGTACAACAGCAATTTTTCCGTTGTTTGATAAATGCGGATGTGAATTCCTGTCACTTGGAACTCCATGGGTAGCCCATCTGGTATGCCCCATTCCTATTTTAGCCGTACCTTTCAACTGTGCCGAAATATTGACCAGGTCATCTACTTTCCCTTTTGTCTTTTCTACTTCAAATTTATTGTTTGAACCTTCCAGGACAATTCCCGCACTGTCATACCCTCTATATTCCAATCTTCTAAGACCGTTGATCACAATGTCATACGCATCCTGAAATCCTGTATATCCTACAATTCCACACATATTTTATCTGGTGTTTTTTTATTTTTTTGTTCCGTAAATAATATTTAACTGAATTCTGTTGGGATTATTTTTGTCCGACCCCACAAAAACGCTTCTTTCCGTTGCAAAAGATCTGGATGTATACTTATACCCAGCCAATACATTTGCTTCAGTTGGTATAAAATTACCCATATTAATAAGAAGATCTTTATTAGCTTTTCCTGCTTCAACAATATCCTTTACTGTTTTTGTAACTATAAAATCATAATAAGAAGGATTTTTATCCAGATCATATGATTTCATCATTCCAAAGCCTGCGTTCATATCTGCAATAAAGTCTGACAAAGTAATTACTTGTGTTGACGCATCTCTTTTATCAATAGGCAAAATGGTTAAATTGTTGTCCTTCCTTCTATATTTATTGCTCCATGTTGCAGCATCCGTAAAGATTCTGATTTTTGCACTAATAATAGCAGCTTTATCTGCATCATATAGAGTTTTAAGCTTAGTGATTGTTTCTTCAGGAATTTTAACTCCTATTGAAGGGCCTCCCATTCCCTGTAAATAAAGCTTAGGATCTCCATCTGGGTTGTTGGTAGAGGATGCTTTTTCCCATGCAGAACCAGTCCTGTTATATTCATACTGGCCATAACGTCCTCCGTTTACAATTAGCTTAAAGGTAGACTGCGGTCTTGTTATAGTACCATTAGTATTTTTCTCATTGGTATAATACATCATTATTTCCATATTATCCGGAGAAAACTCAAAAAGATAGCCATCTGTTTCTTCTACAGAAAGTCTGATTCCTTTAAAGTGTCTGGTAAAGTTAGCCGCATCCATAAGTTCCGGCTTCTTGCTTTTATCAAGAATTTTAGTCTGGAAAAAACTTTTATTTAAAGCCATTCTGAATCCTGCATCTGATGTGAATACGGAAGAATTATCCGATTTCTTAGTGATGGTTACAGCTCTTACTTTTCCGTCAAAGACAGAAGTTCCCAATGATTCTCCGGTAGCTACGGTTACATTTGATCTTTTGAAAGCATCAGAATTCCCGTCCAGGAATGTAGTTACTTCATCCACTTTTATATGTAAAGGAGTGTTTGTTCCTCCAGCTCCCAGTTTTGTCTTACCGTATTTTTTAGTATAATTTACCGGGTATGTTTTTATATCTGTTGAAACCGCTACATTTTCAGTTCCAATTAATAAATTTTCATCTTTCGCTCCAGGTGCGCTAACTGAATCAGTTACGGCTGCCGGTCTCATCACCAAAACTACAGAATCTATTTTCGGACTGGTTCCAAAATCAAAATCGTCTGTAGACATTCTTAACTGAGTAAGAAATGATGCTTTCTGCATTCCAAACTGTCCCTCAGAAAATGCGCCTAAAACAGCAGTATATGTAGAGTTCCCTGTTGTGTTGATCAAGCTTACAAGCCTGCTTGCATCACTTCTGATCGAATCATGATTATTAATATTGTAAGCAATAAGGTCATAAGAAGTTACATTGCCTTCCGCAGCACCGTCTACAAAAAGTTGTTCGCCGAGCGAATCCGCATCCGGTTCACAGTTATAAAGAAGGGCACTCCCGAAAACCGCCACAAAAAGCATGGCTAAGGTTCTTTTAACAGTATGAGTCATTAAAAATGTGTTTAATAAAGTTGGTTTATAGAATCTACGTCAACATATTCTGACTTAGGAGTCGTTGTTTCATTGAAACCCTTATCCAGGTCCGCATCCAGGAATTCATCTCCTTTTACGACCATGTCAACGTATTTCATACTTTCAATAACAAAATTTTTGATTGTCGGATTATCTAACGCTTTTAATCCGGAAATATTATCGAATGTCAATTTTTCAGCAATATTTTTGTCCAGGTTAGCGTCTTTCTCATTGTATAAAGAAAGGACGATTTTGGCATCCTTGAAATAAGTATCAGATTCGTAGTAAGTCTTTAGATAAATTGGAACAAAAGAAGACATCCATCCGTTCAAATGGATAACATCCGGAACCCAGTTTAGTTTTTTGATGGTTTCTATAACACCTCTTGCAAAGAAAATTGCTCTTTCGTCGTTATCATCAAAAGGATTTCCTTCATCATCTACGTAGTATTGCTTTCTTTTGAAGTATTCTTCGTTGTCTATAAAATAAACCTGAAGTCTTTCCCCCGGAAGAGACGCTACTTTAATGATTAAAGGCTGGTCCAGGTCATTGATAATAATGTTCATCCCCGAAAGACGGATTACCTCATGAAGTTGGAATTTTCTTTCACTTATTTGTCCAAATCTTGGCATAAAAACTCTTACATCATTGCCTTCATTGTGCATCTTAAGTGCCATTTTGTTTACCAATGCAGCCATATTCGTGTCTTCCTGATATGGATACATCTCTGTAGTAATGTACAGTATTTTTTGATTCGGCATAAATTCTATCTATATTTTTGTAAAAACGCTTTAATGTGCAAAATTACAAAAAAACATCCAACATTATTTTAATTAACATTTTTTTACGATAATTCCTATTTTCAAATTATTAAAAACTCATATAATTATATGATATTTTTAGTATTTTTGAATTAGTATTAAAATAAACTATGGAAGTTATAAAGAATAAGAAAACCCTCCAGGATTTCATTGAGAGACAGAAAGAGATGGGGAAAAAGATAGGTTTCGCCCCTACTATGGGAGCACTTCATAAAGGTCATCTTTCCTTGTATGAAGAAGCCAGAAAAAATAATGATTTGGTCATTTCTTCAATTTTTGTAAATCCAACCCAATTTAATAATCCTGAAGATCTGGAAAAATACCCGAGGGACATTAACAGAGATATTCTTATTCTGGAAAATTCAGGATTAGTAGATGCCGTTTATATCCCTGAAGTCACCGATATTTATCCGGTAAAAACAGAAAGCCTGCATTATGATTTCGACGGACTGGAAAATGAAATGGAAGGAAAATCGAGACCCGGACATTTTGACGGAGTGGGAACTGTGGTGGAAGAGCTTTTCAGACAGACCCGGCCAGACAATGCCTATTTCGGGGAAAAAGACTTCCAGCAGCTTGCCATTATCAAAAAGATGGTTGAAAAGAAACAGCTTCCGGTAAAAATTACGGGCGTTCCTATTTACAGGGCAGAAAATGGCCTTGCTCTTAGCTCCAGAAACCAAAGGCTTCAAGAAAACCGGAAAGAAACCGCAAAGATCATTTACCAAACCCTAAATAAAGTCAACGATTGGTTCCGCACTGTAACCATTTCCGAAATAAAGGAAAGAGTAACGGATGTTTTTGATCACCAGCAGGGAATGAAATTAGAATATTTTTTAATTGCCGATGAAGACACATTAAAAGAAACTGATTTTTTTTATAAGGACAGAAATTACAGAGCATTCATTGTCGTGGTAGTAGATGGTGTAAGATTAATTGACAATATGCATTTGGATTAATATTAAGAAGGCGAACAAATACTGCATATCTGCTTTTTACAAAATACAGCTCTGGTTAATACAATCGGAGCTTTTTTCAGCTACAATATATAAAAAATCAAAGGTCTCTTGAGGAGACCTTTGAAACACCAAATCACAAAATATTAATATGAAAAAAATTTACTTTTCAGTAAACTTGTGACCCGGCTGGGATTCGAACCCAGGACCCATACATTAAAAGTGTATTGCTCTACCAGCTGAGCTACCGAGTCGGTCACTTGTCAACGATTTTGCATATAAACAGCGTTATCGTTTTTAAGAGGTGCAAAGGTATAATTCTTTTTCGGTTCCTGCAATAGGATTTATAAAAAAATCAAAGGTCTCTTACGAGACCTTTGAAACACCAAATCACAAAATATTAATATGAAAAAAATTTACTTTTCAGTAAACTTGTGACCCGGCTGGGATTCGAACCCAGGACCCATACATTAAAAGTGTATTGCTCTACCAGCTGAGCTACCGAGTCGGCCACAATTAAAAATGAAAACTAATCCATTATTAATCATTAAAATTTTTCTTTGCAGTGCCTGCGACTGGACTCGAACCAGCACATCCTTAGGAAACCACCCCCTCAAGATGGCGTGTCTACCAATTTCACCACGCAGGCTATAAAATTACAAAAATCCAGTAATTTTTTTCGCTTGTGACCCGGCTGGGATTCGAACCCAGGACCCATACATTAAAAGTGTATTGCTCTACCAGCTGAGCTACCGAGTCGGTCACTTTGTCAACGATTTATATTTAAATAATATCCCTCGTTTTCAGTGGTGCAAAGATAGGAGTTTTTTCATTATCTCAAAACTTTTTTGCAAATTTGTTTAAAAAAAATTCATGGTTATTTCACTGATCGGATACATGGGATGTGGCAAATCTCACATTTCCAAAATTTTAAGCGATAAAATAAATTTTAAACTCATTGACCTCGATAAAGAGATTTCCAGGAGAAATAAATTAACCATTCCTGAGATTTTCGAAAAGAAGGGAGAAATTCAGTTTCGAAAGCTGGAAAGAGAGGCATTGGAAGAGATTCTCGCTTCGGAAGAAAATGTGGTTTTAAGCCTGGGAGGAGGAACGCCGGTTTATTATAACAATATGGAGATTATTAACCACAGCTCGAAAAGTATATTTTTAAGGGCCTCCGTAAATACTTTGTATGAAAGACTGTCCAAACAGAAGGAAAAAAGGCCTTTAATAGCCAATATTTCCGATGAAGATCTGCCGGAGTTTATTGCCCAACATTTATTTGAAAGGAATGCGTTTTACAGCAAAGCACAGTTCAGCGTCAATACAGATGCCCGGGATCCTGAAGATATTGTACAGGAAATAGTAGAAAAGTTCTATCTCTAGAGCTTTTTTGTTCTTAATCTTCGTTTTCGGCAGTATCTGCTGTTTCTCCAAAGAAATCATCCCAGTCTGTAAAGTCTGAGGCTATATCATTTCCTACATATTCATCCATCTCACGACGGTCTTTTTTAGTTGGTCTTCCTTCGCCTTTATTTCTGTAGTAGTCCTGTGACATTTTGCGGAGCTTCAGCAATTCATACTGCTCTTTATCCGTCACATCCTGGATATGAAGAGGGACAAGTTTTGCTCCCATTCTGCTTTTGGGGATCTGAGTGACCTTTATTTTATAATCAATCTGATTTTTGCGGATCTTGATAACATCTCCTTCTTTTACCTCTTTAGACGACTTTACGGCAGACGTTCCAATAGAAACTCTGTTCTTTTTAATTTCCTCTGTTGCAATACTTCTCGTCTTATAAAAACGAATGCACCATAAAAATTTATCTATTCTCATAATTTTTTATACTTTTGCCGTTATATTATTTGTAAAGTAATTAAAGTTTTTTGAAATGAAAAAAATATTTTTATATATCCTTGCGGGATCTTTATGTTTTTCTGCATGTAAGAAAGATGATGAAGTTGAAACTTATAAAGAACCGGAAGACATCTCCGTTCAGAACAGTTATGACGATCAGGCCATTAAAAAGTTTATGAACGACAATTATCTGGATGCCCAGGGAAATATAAAAGCATTCAGCACAACGGACGCCAGTGATGATAATGAAAAAAAGTTAATAGACCTGCCGTATCAGACGCTTCCTTCCGGGACCATATACATCATGAGAGACGGGGCACAGCCAACAGTTGAGCCGCAAACTATCGGAGAAGATGATATTCTTACGCTTATGATAAGAGCGAATGCTTATTTAGCAGGAAATACTGATGGAAATGTTTCTTTCATTTCTTCACTTACAATCAGCAATACAATTAATGGGAACGGACTTCCGCTCGTTGATCCGCTGTATTATTTTGCAAAGAAGTCTATACGACTTGCAGCAGCAGGAGTTGCACAACAGAGAAGTTACTATGAAGTTGAAGGTTTCCGTGAGGCGATACAAAAATTCAAAGCGTTTAAAAATCTTCCAAATGGAAATCCTTACAATCTTCAAGGCGTTATCTTAGTCCCTTCAAGAGCTGCTTTTGCGAGAGATCCACATTATCCTTACAGTTCACAATACTCGTTGAGAAATTATTCTATGGTATTTAATTTTCAGGTATACGGAAGAGCCGACAGACCTAATGACGAAAAATAAATCAAAAATTTATACATTTTAAACATACAGAAACCGCCCTCATCTGAAGGCGGTTTTTATATTTCATTGTTTTTAAAATCTTGCTTTCTCCCTTACATTTCCTAAAATATCCGGGAAATAAAGATCTGCCAGATGGTCAAACTCATCTCCTCTCATGAACATGGTGGCATCTACTTCTTCGTAAGAGCTTCTTCCCGCAGCTGCAATCAGTTCATTACAGGTATGCAGTGTGTTTTTGTGGAAATGGTATACTCTTTCACTTTTATCAGTAACATCAAGCCCTTTAACGAGCATTTTATCCTGAGTAGCCACTCCTGTAGGACAATTGTTATTATTACATCTTAAAGCCTGTATACATCCCAGTGAGAACATAAATCCTCTCGCATTATTACACATATCTGCTCCCATAGCCACAGCTCTCAGAATATCCAGGCTTGTCAGCACCTTTCCACTCGCAATAACTCTTAATTTACTTCTTACATTATAATTGTTAAGGGTTCTGTTAACAAAAATAAGAGCGGGTTCCAAAGGCATCCCTACTCCATCTGAAAATTCCGGCGGTGCGGCTCCTGTTCCTCCTTCTGCGCCATCTATGGTAATAAAATCCGGATAGATCTTTAGAACATTCATCTGTACACAGATATCCTCGAACTCTTTAGTATCACCGATACACAGCTTAAAACCGGTCGGTTTACCTCCTGAAAGTTCTCTCAGATGCTGTACGAACCTCAACAGACCTGCAGCATCAGAAAATGAACTGTGGGATGGCGGTGAAATAACGGTCATTCCCGGGGTGACGTGACGGATCTTTGCAATCTCAGGAGTATTCTTCACACCCGGAAGCACGCCTCCATGTCCCGGCTTTGCCCCTTGGGAAAGCTTAATTTCAATCATCTTTACATTCGGGAGGGTGGCGTACTTTTCAAAAAGTTCGGGGTTAAATTTCCCCTCTTCGTTACGGCAGCCGAAATATCCGGTTCCAATCTGCCAGCAAAGATCTCCTCCTTCCATGTGATAAGGCGAAATTCCTCCTTCTCCCGTGTTATGGTAGAAATTTCCTTTTTTAGCACCTCTGTTTAAAGACATCTGCGCCCTGTCGCTTAACGCTCCAAAGCTCATTGCAGAAATATTGAATAAGGAAGCATGGTAAGGCTGCGAACACTGCTCTCCTCCAACCCATACTCTCGGAAGTTCTTCTGCGGGTGATTTTGCATAAATAGAATGCTTGATCCCTTCATATTTTCTGTGATTAACTTCTAACTGTGTTCCGAAAGCTACGGTATCACTTAGATTTTTGGCACGTCTGTATACTGCCGAACGCTGATTTCTGGGAAATGGTTTGCCGTCTGTTTCCCTTTCGATGAAATATTGCTGCATTTCGGGTGAAATACTTTCGAAAAAATACCTGAAGTAGCCCAATACCGGGAAGTTCCTCAAAATAGCGTGTTTCGACTGATAAGCATTGTAAACACCCAATGCATAGATGGCGGATAACAGGATGGGTATCCAGTAATGCGCTCTGATCAGTAATGCGACAACCCATGTAGCAGTTACTAATACAATTCCCCAAGATAAAAACTTATCTCTCATGAATGTAGTATTTTAAAGTTAAAATAAATTTAGTGGAAATTTTGCAAAGAGACTATGCTTTTGCCAAAAAACTTTCGAAGGATGACTGCACAGAAACCGTGCCATCTGACAGGATTTTTTCTAAATTTAGAAATTCGATCTGGTTAACAAGTGCGGGATCAAAATCTTTCTGGACTCTCACATAGTTTTCAGTGAAGCCGTACATTTTGCCGTCTTTATTTTCGTGCTCCCAGAGAACGGGAAGCTTTTTTCCAAGCTGGGTCTGGTAAAATGCCATTTTCTTCTTTTCAGAAAGGATTCTCAGCATTTTATTACGTTTTTTTCTTTCAGGGATAGGAACTACTCCCTCCATATCGGCGGCTTCCGTATTTTCTCTTTCAGAATAGGTAAATACGTGAAGATAGGTGATAGGAAGTTCATTCAGGAAGTTATAGGTTTCCATGAATTTCTCTTCTGTTTCACCCGGAAATCCTACAATCACATCTACCCCGATGGCTGCGTCAGGCATTACCTCGCGGATTTTATTCACTCTGTCATTATAAAGCTTGGTAAGGTAACGGCGCTTCATTTTTTTCAACAGATCATCACATCCTGACTGTAACGGGATGTGAAAATGAGGAACAAAGCTTTTGCTTTTGGAAACAAGATCAATACTTTCGTCTTTCAAAAGATTCGGTTCAATGGAAGAAATACGTATTCTTTCAATGCCCTCCACTTTATCAAGCTCTGAAATTAAGTCCAGGAATGTATGCTCGTGTCTTTTATTACCGAATTCGCCTTTACCGTAATCACCGATATTCACTCCTGTAAGAACAATTTCTTTGATGTCTCTTCCGGCAATTTCCTGGGCATTTTTAAGAACGTTCTCGATGGTGTCTGAACGTGAGATTCCCCTTGCCAGCGGAATGGTACAGTAGGTACATTTATAATCGCATCCGTCCTGTACTTTCAGAAAGGCCCTTGTTCTGTCACCAATTGAGTAGCTTCCGATAAAGAAATCGGTTTCCTCAATTTCGCATGAATGGACAATCCCTTCATTTTCTGATTTTTCTAAATCGTCCAGATAGCTCAGGATATTGAATTTTTCTTTGGCTCCCAGGACAAGATCCACACCATCGATCTGTGAAATTTCCTCAGGCTTCAACTGGGCATAACATCCAACGATAACAACCAGGCCCTCAGGATTGGCTTTCATAGCCCGCTTCACGTGAAGTTTACACTCACGGTCTGCATTTTCAGTTACGGAACAGGTATTGATTACATAGACGTCTGCCTTATCATCAAAACTTACTTTATCATAACCTGCATCTGTCAATTGACGGGCAATAGTAGATGTTTCCGCAAAATTTAATTTGCAGCCGAGTGTATGAAATGCGGCAGTTCCGTGAAAAGTAGACATTGATTTACTCCTGAATTTTCTGGGTGCAAAGATAGTAATTTTATAAGAATTCTAAATTGATTCGGTCTATTATTTATATTCATCCCTTACTTCAGGGCTGTTTTGAAAACATACCGGAGACGAACCGGAACCCTGTTCTTCTCTGGAAAACCTGTCTTTCATTTCGATATTAAATTCCTGAGATTTATTTCTTTCAATGGAAAGTGTTTTCCAGCCGTCATTCTTTATCATTTTCGCAATGGAAACAATCTGCCCGATATGATAAGGATAATGCGCAAGCTGACGCAAAACCGCATCTAAAAACGAATGCGCTTCTCCCCTGATGTAAATAGTAGAATATAAATTTTCATCATTGATCTGGTCCAGGGCATTAAAAAAACATTCCCAGCCCTTTTCCCATAAATCTATAATTTCCTGTTTGTTTTTAAAGGTATTGACAAATTCATCGTCACGGTTGCGCCAGAGCTTTTCTCCGTCTTCCGTAAGAAAATTTGTCCATCTCGAAAGCATATTTCCAGCGATATGTTTAACAATTACAGCGATGGAATTGCTTTCATCATTATACTGCCAGAAGATCTGTTCATCAGAAAGCTGTGCGAATGATTTATCTCCGAGCGATTTATAGTATTTGAAACGGTTTACAAAAAGATCTTTCATTTTTCTGTTATTAATAGAACCAAATTAAATTATTTTAACGACAAAACCATCTCTCCCGAAATGGTTTTGTCTATATAGTTTATTATTGAAAAGCTTAATCTCTGTTTTTAACTACAATCCATCCTGAATACTTGATTGGGGTATTCATTTTATCATTTTCATTCCATCCTACGGAATACCAATAGTTTCCGGTAGGCACTTTCACACCGCCTTTAAAGGTTCCGTCCCATTTATACCCGGTAGATTTATCCACCTGGAAGATCATATTTCCATAACGGTCGAAAATATTCATCACTAAGTTTTTCTTATTGGCCAGTGCAGAATAATCAATAATATCATTGTAGCCGTCACCATTTGGTGTGATCACATTAACAAGGTTGGGAACTACTATGCTGATATCTATCGGGTCGCAGTCATAGGAATCTTTGACAAATATAGTGGCATCACCTCTTTTTATATTATTAAATACATTGGAATCCTGCCAGTTGATGTTATCCATTGAATATTTGTAAGGGGCCGTTCCCCCTATCACAAATACCGTAACGGTAGTGTTTGAAATTTCGATACTTGAAACAACAGGCTGCTCAGAAGGATATACTTTTACATTCTGCAATACGGTACAATCTCCTGTTTTAAGCTTTACCCAATAGGTGCCTACTCCTACATTCGTGATTGTCTGGGTAGTTGCGCCTGTACTCCATTCGTATTTATTAAATCCCGGGCCTGCATCCAAAGTCGTTCTGTTTTCCACACAAATAATTTTATCTTTCAAAATGGTGGAATAAACGGGTGGAATAACCACCAGTGTGATTTTAGCTATATTATAACAGCCTTGTGTGTTATAAACCCGTACATAAACCACACCGCTAGGAGCAATGTAGCCTGCGGATGTTAAAATTTCATTGGTCTGGTTTACAGCATCCGTTTCTGAAGGATAGTATTTTTTACTGACACCTCCCTGATTGGTTACTGATGCACCTGTAAGATTAAAAGATGCCGTAGACGGATTGCTTTCAATAGAACAGGATCTTAATGTGGCATCATTTACCACTATAGGCGGATAGAATTTCAACATGATCTGTGCATTAGCAGTACATCCGAAAGATGAGATCACTTTTACATATATTGTTGCTTCGGCAGAAGTAAATGCTGATGGATTGGCAATTTCATTGATACCTGCATTCAGATCTGAAAGACTGTTGTAATATTTCTTGGTCACATTCGGATCTGCAATAACATCCGCTGTTGTCAGATCAAATACCGCTGTTCCTGCATTATTGTTATTACATTGGGTCAGTGTTGCATTTTTAGCGGTGATTTTACCGTCTTTAAATTTAAATGTTCCGATCTGTTTACATTTATTAAGCGGGCTGTTCGGATTGCCTGGATCCGTATAACTTATGCTGTAGTAGTAAACAGATGTTGTATTTACAATAGTAGGAACTGTAATGGCGTTATTTCCTGTTAGTGCATCATTCTGGCTTGTGTGATAGCTTACGCTAAAGTTTGGATTCCCGTTTAAAATTCCTGCAGAAAGTGTAGAAAAATCGAATAAAGCCGGATTTACACATACAATTACTTCTCTCGGATCTGCCGGATTAGCAGCCGGAACTCCGGGAGGGAGGAATGGAAAAGGCTGTAAAGCAGGATCTGTAAACGGAGAAGCCAGTGTTGCAGTTCCTCCCCAGGTCAAAGAAAATGGAGCTGTTGTGGTACTGGTACTGCTTACCCAGTTATCAATAAACAAATAATAAGTTTGCCCCGGCAGAACATCCAGGTATTTACAGTAAGGTGTAAGCGAGCCTCCGATGGCACTGGTAAGGGTACTTGTCATGTTTAATCCTGTCGCAGGGCCAGGGCCTATAACTGTTGCGGCATTGCAGCGTATGGGTGCTCCCAAAGCTCCACAGTTTACATTAGGACCGAAAATTGCCCAGTCATAATCGGCATCCGGGTCATTAGGAACCAGATCGAAGGTGAGAGTTCCACCCGTAGCAATGGTAATTTTGTACCAAATTGAATTGTGCTCACCCGTTGCATCTATACAGCTTCCGGAGTTGACCAATTCACGGATGTTACCGTATCCTGTGGGACTGTAGGTGATGTTGGAATTTCCGCAGACTGACAGAGCTGTGGAACAATCTGCCTGTGCAAAGAATATCTGAGAAATACCGAAAAAAATAAGAAGTAAAAGTTTTTTCATAGATCTATAGTTTTAGTGAATATGCTTGGAAATCACACCATATGTGTTGTAAATCAACACATACATCAAATATACCTATATTTTAATCACAAACAATGGATTTTCAAAAAACTTAAATTATTTTAAATAAAAACATGAAATAATTATGATATACCGATATAAACACCCACTATTTTATGCTTATAATATTTCCGCAAAGATTTTCGAGATGGAAAATTTTATGAAACGGGCTCTTCACTTCATGCAGGTGCTCCTTATCCTGAATAAACGTATATCGTGAGGCAATGGAGTTCATATCGGAAACAATGACCAGCCAGCATTCGTCTACGGAAGTATCATAATAAGGGAATTTTTCATTTTTCTTGTCGATAAGCTCAATGATCTTTTCGGAGCAGAGCTCATCGAAAAGATTCATACTGTATTCATGGGTAATAAAAACATTCCTGCGGTGAAAAGATTTTCTCATTCCTTTTACGCATCCTGCAGGTTTGTTCTTTTTTATGCTTTTATAGATGCTGAGTATATTTTCTTCCTGCTGATCTATATTGTCGAATTTAATATTTGGATGGAATTCTAAAAAATAAACACCACGGTACTTCGCGGTGTCTTCCTGTTCTAATAATATTTCTGCCTGGCGGAACATTTTATTCAAAGTGCTTTCTACTTTTTTCATCTCCAGATGGTTGATCACTTCGGTCAGCTCTATTCCGATCTTTTTGTCGTTGAGTTTGGCGATAAAGTCCGGACTTTCGCAGGTGAGATCTTCAAATTTGACATCGGGGAAGTGGTGCATAAATGAATTAAGCAGCAGAATCTCAGATTTCTTTCTGTATTTTTCGCGGTCGTGAAGCAGAGATTCGTCTATTTTACGGTGATACTTCTCCATCGGCTTTTTTTTCAAATGCCGGTTCATATAGTATAAGCTCAGATTCTTTATTAAATCTTCATCAGAAAATGTCTTTTTCATAGGTGACTTTTTTATGTGATCAAAGAACGCATGCATATGGGTTTTCACCGTTAGAAGTTTTTGATTTTCAAAAATTTACATAATAAAGGTAGGTAAAAAAATTATTCACAGGATACTTTTAAATTAATTTATCAAATAATTAATGTAAAGTTTATTTTCATAATCAATACCTTAGCCCTTTAAATATTAAACTGTGATTTATATGGATTTTAAAAACTTTAAAATACCTTACAGCGTCAATCCACAATATTCTAAAAAAGCCGTGTATTTTTCAATGGAATTTGCCATTGAACAGGTTTTAAAAATATATTCGGGAGGCTTAGGATTCCTTGCAGGATCTCATATGAGAAGTGCATACAATTTGAAACAGGATCTTATCGGGATCGGAATTCTATGGAAATTCGGGTATTATGATCAGGCCAGAAATCATGACCAGACCCTTCAGCCGGTATGGACCAGAAAAATGTACAGTTTCCTTGAAGACACCGGCATCAAATTCCAGATCGAAATTCACAGTGCCCCGGTATGGGTAAAGGTATGGTACCTTGATCCCGAGATTTTCAATACGGCACCGATGTTTTTCCTTTCTACAGATGTTCCAGAAAATGATCATGTTTCCAAAACCATCTGCCACAAATTATACGATGCCAACGAATCTACAAAACTGGCGCAGTATATTTTACTTGGAAAAGGAGGTGCTAAATTAATGGACGAAATGAATGCCGAAAGAGAGGTTTACCATCTGAATGAAGCTCATGGACTTCCTGCTGCATTTTATCTGCTGAAAAAGTATAACGGAGATCTGAACCGGGTGAAAGAAAAACTGGTTTTCACAACACACACTCCTGAGGAGGCCGGAAATGAAAAACATAATCTGAAACTGTGCTATGATATGTCCTATTTTTCAGGCTTCAGCATGGAAGATGTAAAAAATATCGAAGGAGTGGTTGATGACCGTTTCAATCATTCATTATGTGCTCTGAAAATGGCAAGAATGGCGAATGGTGTTTCTAAACTGCATGGTGAGGTTTCCAGAGCTATGTGGAGTAAATATTCCGGCATCTGCGAAATCACGTCCATTACCAACGCTCAGGAGTTTAAATACTGGGCGGATAAGCCTCTGTACAATGCCAAAGACGAAAATGATGAAACTGTTTTTGATTACCGTAAAAAGCATTTAAAGAAAAGACTGTTCACGATTGTAGCAGATCAGACGGGAAACCTGTTCAATCCCAACATTTTCACCATTGTCTGGGCAAGAAGATTTGCCGGGTACAAACGCGCAGACTTACTGCTTCATGATAAGGAAAGATTTTACAGGTTACTAAACAATCCGAAATATCCGGTACAGATCATCTGGTCGGGGAAACCTTACCCAATGGACTATTCTGCGATTTCCACTTTCAACACACTGGTAGAAGAAAGCAAGAATCACAAGAACATGGCTGTCCTTACAGGCTACGAGCTTTCTTTAAGCAAGTCTATGAAACAGGGCTCAGATCTGTGGCTCAACAATCCAAGGGTACCGAGAGAAGCTTCGGGAACTTCGGGAATGACGGCTGCTATGAACGGATCTATCAATCTTTCTACTGATGACGGATGGATTCCTGAATTTGCCCAGCCTGGTAAAAACTCGTTTGTGGCACCCAAAGCAGATTATTTAAATATGAGCATCTACGAACAGGATACGTATGACCTGGATAAGCTGTACGAAATCCTGGAAAACGAAATTCTTCCTATGTATTACGACAATCCGGACCAGTGGAGAAAAATTCAGTATAATGCCATGAATGATGTTCAGGAACATTTTAACAGTGATAGAATGGCAGATGAATATTATAAAGTGCTTTACAAATAAGTAGAATGTGCCTGTTAAGCGCATTTTACCTTTTTTAATCAATAAAAATTCCGTGAATATATGTTCACGGAATTTTTATTACTGGTTTATTCTTTTTTCTTCTTCGGGACTTTCAAGCCTTTTTCTCTTGCTTCTGAAATCCCTATGGCCACAGCCTGTTTTTTGCTGGTTACCTTTTTTCCTGAAGAGGATTTCAATTTCCCCTCCTTGAATTCGTGCATTACTTTTCCTACTTTGTCCTGAGCTTTTTCTGAATATTTGGTCTTGCTCATGATAAAAAATTTAAGATTTCGGCAGGGATACCCCTAGTTCATAAACTTCGGCGTGCTTCAAGTATTTTGAGCGTTCTCTGGAAGTTACCGATTCAAAATGGTCATTCTTGATCACAATGATCGGGTCTTCTATATTTTCGATTTCAAAACTGGCCAGATATCTTTCATCCGGGCTGGTTTTATCTCTACTGGCTTTTAATTTCTGCAGTTCATCCGCATATTTTCTAAATCCGGGATCGGAAGAGTGGATAAATTTATATTCATCACCGGCATACACGTAATAGTGAAGCTTTTTCTCAATAAGTCCGGCTTCATCTGTAATCTGCGGATTATCATTCCCATCTTTAAAACCAACTTCTACCAACGTTCCGCCTTTTTTGTCTGCACACTCTTCAGCGTCTTTAAAGCTTGAAAATCCTGTATAAACCACACGGTCGGCCAAAACATAACGGTTGAGTTTCTGGTCATAGGCATTCGTTTCCATAATTATTATTTAATTTGATTGTATACTTATACATTCAATTTTTCTGCCAAAACCTGTATGAAAAAAGGTTTTTTATGCATTTAATAAAATTATTATCTTTGAAATCCATTAAAATTAGAAATGAAAAAATTATTCTTAACTCTTACTGTAGCTGCAGCATTCCACAATGTATCGGCACAGGAAATCACTTTAGATAAAATATATTCAGGATACTACCGTGGGGAGGGCATTGCCGGCATTGCTTCCATGAAGAACGGGGAAAACTATCTGGTCATTGAACCGACAGGAATTGCCAAATATTCTTATAAAACTTCACAAAAAGAAGGAAATATTGTTGACGGTAAATTTGAGAGTTATGAATTCTCTGATGATGAATCAAAAATTCTTCTTTTAACGGAAAGTGAACCCATTTACAGACATTCTTTTCTTGGAAAATTTGAGGTAAAAGATCTGAAATCAGGAAAAACGATCAGCTTAAATGACGGTAAAACAGTACAGGAACCAAGATTTTCTCCTGATGCCACTAAAGTTGCATTCATCGCGGAAAATAATTTATTTTATCAGGATATGAGTTCAGGAAAAATTACGCAGATTACGAATGACGGCAAGAAAAATTCAATTATCAACGGACTTGCAGACTGGGTGTATGAAGAGGAATTCGGGCACGCAAGACAGTATGAATGGACAAAGAATTCGGATGCCATCGTATTTGTAAAATCTGATGAAAGCCAGGTTCCGGAGATCTACATTCCGATCTATGGAAAAAAACTTTATCCGGAGGAAATGCGTTACAAATATCCTAAAGCGGGAGAAAAAAACTCTATAGTTTCTGCACAGCTCTACCGTCTTGATACCGGAAAAACAATGCCGCTGAATTTAAGTTCTTTCAAAAATTATTATATCCCGAACGTTATCCAGACGGCAAAACCTGATGAGATGGTTCTGGTGACTTCTGAAAGAATTCAGAATGCTTCTGATGTTTTAAAAATCAATACCAAAACAGGAGCTATTCAGAAATTATTCACAGAAACGGATGATCAATGGATCGATACGGACAGTCCTACCCTGGAATTCCTTGAGGATGATTCTTTCCTCTGGGCCTCCGAAAGAGATGGAAACCGCCATCTTTACTGGTACGACAAAGACGGAAAGCTTAAAAAGCAGATCACAAAAGGAAACTGGGAAGTAACCGATTATTACGGATTCAATCCAAAGTCTAAGGAAATTTATGTTCAGACCACCGAAAAAGGGAGTATTAATAAGGTAGTTTCCAAAGTTAATATTGAAAACGGGAAATCCCAGCTGATCTCCAATGCAGAAGGAAATAACTCTGCCAATTTCAGCAAAAACTATAATTATTTCATTGAAACGTCTTCTACTGCTTCAAAACCTTACACTTTTGTTTTAAAAGACGGAAACGGTAAAACGGTAAAAGAGCTTCAGAACAATAACAAACAACTTCAGAAATTAAAGGCAGATAATTTTGTAGATAAAGAATTCATCACGATTCCGAACGATGCAGGCGATCAGATGAATGCATGGATCATGAAGCCCAAAAACTTTGATCCGAACAAAAAATATCCACTGTTCATGTATCAGTATTCCGGACCGGGATCGCAGCAGGTGGCGAACTCATGGGATGCAGGAAATGCATTATGGTTCAATCATTTGGTACAGAAAGGCTACATCGTTGCCTGTGTAGATGGTCGCGGAACGGGTTACAAAGGGACTAAATTCAAGAAAGTGACCTACATGAATTTAGGAAAATATGAGATTGAAGATCAGATCACGGCCGCAAAATGGTTCGGAAAGCAGTCTTATATCGACAAAACGAGAATCGGAATGTTCGGATGGAGCTTCGGTGGATATATGACCAGCCTGGCAATGACTAAAGGAGCGGACGTTTTCAAAGCAGGTATTGCCGTAGCCCCGGTGACCAACTGGAGATACTATGATTCTGTCTACACGGAAAGATTTATGAGAACACCTCAGGAAAACCCTGATGGATACGACAAAAATTCCCCAACGGAATATGCCAACCTACTGAAAGGTAAATTCCTGCTGATCCACGGAACAGCCGATGACAACGTCCATTTCCAGAATTCTATGGAGTTTTCCGAAGCTTTGATCCAAAATAAAAAACAGTTTGATTTCATGGCTTATCCGGACAAAAACCACGGAATCTACGGCGGGCAGACAAGACCGCAGCTGTATCAGAAAATGACGGATTTTATTTTGAATAATTTATAATAAAATTTAATTAAAACATCCCTTTCAAAATTTTGAAAGGGATGTTTATAGTGATCAAAATATGTAATTGAATAATGTACTCAGTTTAAATGAATTTCCCTACTTATAGTTTATTTTATGATTGAGTTCTATTGGGTTATTATTTTCTCTTATCCGTTTCTGAGTACTTTCTGCCATCTGTTTTAAATTTATTTCAACCGGATTTCCTTTTTCATCAGTGACTTTATATTTTATATTTCTTGTCTTGATTTCCGCAAACGGGTCTGAATAATAATCACGTTGTATTTTTTCATAGGTCTCCCAACTTATTTCTTTTCCTTTTCTTAAATAAAACGTTTTGTTTTTATCAACATTTATAGTCTTTATCAGACTAAAATCATAATCATTTTTATCATCAAAAATTTTTATGATTAATCCCGGTAGTCCGTGAAATATATAAGGTCCTTCCTGTAAAGGTATGCTTTGGCTAAACCATGCTATCCAGTTTCTCTCACCGTACTTTACTGTTGCTTTCTGGCAGTCCATATCTCCAATCTTCATCCTTTCAGGCAAAATCTCCCAATCCAGCTTATCATTTATACTGATGTTATACAAATCATGCATTGATAGAGTTGTTATACTTTTGATGATACTCTTATTGATCAAGTTCTTAATAATATAAAGCTGATTAAGTGAAGTTTTTGGTCCGCCTTCCCAATATCCATTTTTAAGCATTAACGAATCAGCATATCTTTCCTTTTCTGACCGGAAAGCAGATTGACCTCCAATTATATCAAGATAATAATTGCTAGTTTCAAAAATTTCCTTATCCGGATTTGGCTTATGCTTAATTTCGTAAACAAACGAGACAAGTTGCGCCGACAAAATATTTGAAAGGAAAAGTAAAATAAAAAATATTTTTTTCATAGTAAAATATTAAG
The DNA here is from genome assembly GCF_000737785.1 of Chryseobacterium luteum. Lineage (GTDB taxonomy): Bacteria > Bacteroidota > Bacteroidia > Flavobacteriales > Weeksellaceae > Chryseobacterium > Chryseobacterium luteum. The sequence goes on from NZ_JPRO01000004.1 coordinate 107,993, forward strand.
ATCTTGTTTAACAAACTTAATAAAAGTAATAAAACACTGTAATAAAAATGAGATGCATTACTGCACCTCATACAAAATACTTTTTTAGTTTTATTCGTTAAGGATACTTTACAACTTTATCTAGCTCTATGGGATTATTACTTTCTTTCATTTGTTTTTGAATACTTTCTGTAATTTCTTTGAAGCTTATATTTACAGGATTTCCATTGGCATCACCAACTTTTGTTTTAATACTTCTGGCTTTTACTTCAGCAAATGGATCATTATAATAGTCACTTTGTAATTTTTTATAAACATCCCAACTTATTTCTTTGCCTTTTCGCAAATAGAACATATTATTTTTATCAGATTTTTTAATTTCTATAAGGTTAAAATCAAAATCTCCCTTATCATCAGAAAGTTTAACAATTAATCCCGGAAGTCCATAAAATATATATGGACCATCTTGTAATGGACTTGCAGGATCAAACCAAGCAATCCAATTGCGTCCACTATATTCTGTTGTCGCTTTCTGACATTGTATTTCGCCAATTTTCATTTTGTCAGGTAGAATCTCCCAGTTTAACTTATCATCAATGTTGATATAGTATAAGTCATACATAGCAGGGTGTGTGACACTTTTATAAACTTTATTACTAATTAAATTTTTGAATGAATAAATATTTTCAAAAGTAGGTTTACGGCTCTGCCAATACCCATTTTTTTGCATTAACGAGTCTGCTTCACGTGCCTTTTCTGATCTGAAAACAGACTGCTTTCCTAAAACATCAAGATAATAATATTCTGTCTTAACTCCTTTATGGGCCAAGTCTTTTAATTCATAGATAAAGCTTATATTTTGAGAAAAAAAAGTATTTGATATAAGCAGTAAAAAGAAAAGTATTTGTTTCATAAGCTAAATGATATATTATTATAAAGATAGGAAAAAAGAGATACTCAACGTATCTCTCTTAACATTCATTGCAAACTAATTACATACAAGCATTGTGCGACTCTATCTCCGAAAACAAAAAGGTATATCACAAGAAAAAATGGCTAAAATATTATCTACAGACCCCTCTAATTATTCTCGCAAAGAACGTGGGGAAGTAAGGATTCATGAGGAAGAATGGCAAAAATTGGCTGAAGCACTTGATGTTTCTGTTGAGGATATTAAAGAAGAAAAAGATGTGAAGATAGTGCATAATGATAATTCCACATTTAATGATAATTCTGGAAACTATTACAATCAGCATTTTAACATTCCCAATTCTCTAATAGAAAACCTACAAGATTACATTAGTCTTCTAAAGAAAGAAATTCATGAATTAAAAGAAGAAATTAGACAAAAAAAGTGAAATTTTAAAATTTCACTTTTTTAAACAATATTTCAAAAACCTTTCAAATCGAATTGATCGGTTTTATTTACTTCATTAATCATTTTTGTAAAACATTATTTATTTTATCAATTGAAATTAAAAACTTATTTTTGAGAAATTTGAAAATTGATTATATGAAGACTAAACATCCTAAAGGCCTGCCCTTCCTCTTTTTCACAGAAATGTGGGAACGTTTCGGATATTATCTGATTCTTGGAATCTTTGTTCTTTATGTCATTGAGCCTACAGGACTAAAAGGAGGACTTGGACTTCCCGACAAAACAGCTGATGATATCTTTGGGACATATATTGCTTTGACCTATTTAACGCCGTTCCTGGGAGGATTTTTAGCTGACAGGGTTTTAGGATATATCAAATCTATCTATCTGGGCGGAATTTTAATGGCTGCCGGATACATCGGAATGGGAGTCTTCAAAGAACTTCCTCTTTTTTACGGTTCTCTAGCATTAATTATCATCGGAAACGGTTTCTTTAAACCTACCATTTCCACATTGCTGGGAAACCTTTATTCTGAAGAACCTTACAAAGCCAATAAAGACTCCGGATATAATATTTTCTATATGGGGATCAATATTGGAGCATTTATATGTAATATCATTGCTGCTTTCATGCGTAATAAATTCGGTTGGGGTGAAGCTTTCATCACTGCGGGAGTAGGAATGCTTGTAGGTCTCGTGATCTTTACAATCGGAAGAAAGCACTATATCCATGCAGCACAGATGAAACCTGTAGAAGAAGGAGACACCAAACTTTCTGAAATACTGATGAAGGTTTTTGTCCCTGCAATTGCAGTTGGGGCAATAGGATGGTTTATTCCCGGAAATATTTTCGGAAGTGACAGTACCGACGCCTTTATTTTTGCCTGTGTCCCTGTCATTTATTTTTATGCTTCACTTTACTTTAAGGCTAAACCAGAGGAGAAACCATCAATCGGTGCTTTGCTTTCAGTTTTTATGATCAGCATGTTCTTCTGGGCGGTTTTCAAGCAGAATGGTACGGCTTTAACAAGATGGGCCAACTATTATACGGACAGAAGTGTTCCCGCTTCACTGGAAAAGCCTCTTGAAGACATTTATATGGTAGAAGGGAAAGGCTACGAAGACAAACAAGTTCCTGTATATGATAACCAGTTCCAGTCTCAGAAAGACAAGGACGGAAAAAGCATCAAGGAAACCGGAAAAGATATCTATTTCAAAAACGTTACTCCTGAACAGCGTGCAGCCTTAGAAAAAAATCCCGAAACTAAAGTATATTTATACAACACAGAATTATTCCAGTCCATCAATCCATTCTGGGTAATTGCTCTAACGCCCCTCATTGTTGGATTCTGGGCTTTATTAAGAAGAAAGGGAAAAGAACCTCTCACGCCTACCAAGATTGTTTTGGGGCTGTTTATATCAGCATTATCCTGTTTGGTCATGGTTCTTGCTGTTATGGCCGGAGACAATGGAGCCGTAAAAGTTTCACCTTTGTGGCTGGTAGCAGGATACGGAGTGATCACCGTCGGAGAGCTCTGCCTTTCTCCCATGGGGCTTTCTTTTGTTTCCAAACTTTCACCGGCAAGAATTACAGCTTTGATGATGGGAGGTTTCTTCCTTGCCAACTCTGTAGGAAACAAGCTTTCTGGAATCCTGGCCAGTACGTGGTACAGTTACGACAACAAGATGAACTACTTCCTGGTTAACTTCGCTTTGTTAATATTTGCGACACTTTTAGGACTGTCTATGTTAAAAAGACTAAACAGGATTATGAAAGAAAAAGGGCACTAATCCTTAATTATCATGAAGAATATCAAGCTGCAGAATCACTCTGCAGCTTTTTTATTTAAATATAAAATTAAAACCTTGCCAAAAACTCAAAAAAAACTATATTTGTCAGTCTTAACAAAAATTAACAATAGAATGGATAATATTGAAGCATTAAGTCCGAAACCGGATGAATTTGTAGAGAATAAGAATTCAAGGCATCCAAAAGGATTGTGGGTTCTTTTCGGAACAGAAATGTGGGAGCGTTTCAACTTTTATGGGATGAGAGCCCTTTTGACGCTCTTCATGGTAAATTCCTTATTAATAAAAGAAGCTGATGCAGCAATCATTTACGGTGGATTTTTAGCTTTATGTTATTTAACGCCTCTTTTGGGAGGATTTATTGCTGATAAATATATCGGAAACAGAAATGCCATCTTAATCGGTGGAACTTTAATGGCTATTGGCCAGTTCCTGCTTTTTATCAGTGCATCTACCTTCTCAGCAGATCTGGGAAGCTCTAAAATGATTATGTGGCTGGCTTTATTCGTTATCATTTTCGGTAATGGATTTTTTAAGCCCAATATTTCCTCAATGGTGGGAAGCCTTTATCCTAAGCAGGAGAAATCCAAACTTGACTCTGCGTTCACCATTTTCTATATGGGGATCAACATCGGAGCATTCCTGGGACAGTTTATCTGCCCGTATGTAGGAGATGTGAAAGATGCAGCTACAGGAGTAAGAGATATATTTGCTTTCAAATGGGGATTCCTGGCGGCTTCAATTGCGATGGTAATTGGAACGGTAACATTCTTTATCCTTAAAAATAAATATGTGGTAACACCGGAAGGAAGACCTATCGGTGGGTTACCTAAGAATAATACAAGTGCAGACTTTGAAGAAGGTGAAACTCAGACCGCAAAATTCTCAGGAACATCTTTAGGTATTACCGGATTTTTATTCGTCGTTTTATTCTTTGTCTTCAGATACCTGCTGGTAGGGGAATTTGGATTTAAAGCTGTAGAAATGGGGCAGATGATCAAAGGAATTATTTATCCTTTCATCTATGCAGCCGGTATTTCCTTAGCCTTCCTTATCATGAGTTCGGCAGAAAACAAGATTGAAAGACAAAGAATCTGGGTAATTTATATTGTATCCTTCTTTATCATTTTCTTCTGGGCAGCTTTCGAGCAGGCAGGATCTTCATTAACCTTTATCGCAGATAACCAGACGGACAGAAACATTTTCGGATGGAATATGCCGCCTTCAATGGTTCAGATCTTCAACGGTATTTTCGTCGTTCTGTTGGCTGTTCCATTCAGTTTAACATGGGATAAATTAAGAACAAAAGGAAGAGAGCCCGTATCTCCTTTCAAGCAGGCAATGGGATTGGCATTGATCGCTCTTTCTTACTTCATCATTGCACACAACGTAAAAGATCTTGGAAATTCAGGATTACTGGCCATCAAATGGTTGATGCTTCTTTACTTCATCCAGACTTGTGGTGAGCTTTGTCTATCCCCAATCGGTCTTTCATTGGTAGGTAAGCTGGCTCCAAAGCGATTTGCATCATTATTATATGGTGTATTCTTTATTTCCAATGCTGCAGGATACGCTCTGGCAGGTTCATTGGGAGCTCTTATCCCGGCTACCGGTGATAAATTTACAAAAGCAAAAGAAATAGGGGTAAACCTTCAGGATGTTTTGGATAAAAAAGTAACGTTAACGGCTGATCAGGCGGCGGCATTTGAGAAAGCTCAGTTACCGTTGCACAATCCTACATTTGCAGGGTTTGAGATCCATAACCTATTCGAATTCTTTATGGTATTCGTAGTACTTTGTGGTATCGCAGCTGTTATTTTGGCACTTATTTCTCCAATCTTAAAGAAAATGATGCACGGTGTAAAGTAACCGCGTTAATAAATACAACAAAACCTCTGCTAAGTCAGAGGTTTTTTTTATTTTCGTATGATGGAAATTTCCGAAGATTCTTTATTTCAATCCGTAAAGGAAATTATTAGGCAGTCGCGCGAAAAAGTGTTTCGGATCGCGAATTCTACTTTACTGCTTACTTACTGGCAGATCGGAAAACTGATCGTAGAAAATGAACAGCAGGGAAAAGAACGCGCTGAATACGGAAAGCAAACATTAAAAAATCTTTCTAAAAAACTATCTCTGGAGTTTGGAAAGGGCTTTGATGAAAGTAATTTAAGAAATATGCGGTCTTTTTATCAGGCATTTCCAATTTGTGACGCATTGCGTCACGAATTAAGCTGGACCCATTACCGATTACTGATAAGAATTGATCACATTGATAAAATGAACTATTACATCAATGAAGCCGTTCAGAATAACTGGAATTACAGAGACTTGAAAAGACAGATCAATTCACTTGCTTACGAAAGAGTGTTGGAGCACAAAAAATCTCCGGTAGAAAACATTCACAGTGTTTTAAAAGACCCCTACATTTTTGAATTCTTAGGTTTAACACCAGACCAAAAGTTTTCTGAAAAGGAAATTGAAACAGCCATCATTGATCATATTCAGAAGTTTCTTCTGGAATTCGGAAAAGGATTTGCTTTTGTGGCCAGGCAACAGCATATTTCTACGGATACTTCAGATTTTTATATTGACCTTGTTTTTTACAATTATATCCTAAAGTGCTTTGTCATTATAGACCTTAAAACAGGAGAACTCTCCCATCAGGACATCGGGCAGATCGATATGTATGTAAGAATGTACGATGATCTGAAACGCGGAGAAGGCGATAATCCAACGATAGGAATTCTACTCTGTTCAGAAAAAGATGAGACCATTGTAAAGTATTCCGTTCTGAATGACAAAAACAATCTCTTTGCCAGCAAATATCTCCTCTACCTTCCAAAAGAAGAGGAATTAAAAGAAATCATTGACCAGGACAGAATCCGTTTTGAGCTGGACCAAAGCAACAATAAACAACCCTAATTAAAATCAATCATATACAATTATGAGTTTAACTTTAGATGAAATACAAAATTTCAAAGGAAAATACCCTAGTCAAATCTGGAGCCTGTTTTTCTCTGAAATGTGGGAACGCTTTTGTTTCTACGGAATGCGCGGAATGCTGGTTTTCTTCATGATCTCACAGCTGAATTTCCACGAAAAAGAAGCTAATCTTCAATACGGCGCGACACAGGCATTCGTGTATGCTTTTACTTTCATCGGCGGTCTTTTTGCTGATAAGATCCTCGGGTTCAGAAAATCTCTCTTTTGGGGCGGACTTCTGATGATCGCCGGGAGTTTGATTCTGGCAACTGACCCGCACAAATTCTTTTTCTTAGGAATTGCATTTACCGTGGTAGGAACAGGTTTCTTCAAACCGAATATCTCATCTATGGTCGGCCAGCTTTATAAGCCGAACGATTCACGGGCTGATGCAGGTTTTTCTCTTTTTTATGCAGGAATTAACCTGGGAGCTTTATTAGGCGGATATTTATGTATTGCCATTGGTAAAGGAGAAATTTTAGGAAGCCTTATTCCGGAAGCAATGAGGTGGAATGTTGCGTTCGGGCTAGCTTCAGTGGTAATGGTAATAAGCCTTATCAATTTCATTTTCACCCAAAAAAGAATGGGAACAATAGGCCTTCAGCCGGGACACCCTTTGGCAGAGGTAAAAACTGCCCCGATCCCCAAATGGAAAGAATACAGTGTATATGTTTTATCTCTTATTTTCGTTCCCATTATTATGAAAATGGTAGCCAAAACGGAATATACAGATTATTTTATGTGGACCATCGGTCCTTTGACATTGATTTACCTGTTCTATGAAATGTCTAAAGTAACTGCTTCAGAACGCAAGAAACTTTGGGCTGCTTTGGTTTTCATCATTTTCTCAATCATATTCTGGGGAATTTATGAGCAGAGCGGTGGATCATTAAGTATTTTCGCTGCGAAAAATTTAAATAAAGATCTTCTGGGATTAGATCCAAACGGTGTTAACAATTCAGGAGGAGCCTTTTTCATTATTTTCTTGGCTCCGCTCATTGGTTTGCTATGGATTTGGTTAAATAAGAGAAAAATAGAGCCGAATACTATCATTAAATTCGGATTAGGATTTATTTTCCTTGGTTTGGGTTATTATATTTTATTTGCTACAAGGCTTTTTGCCAATCTTCAGGGGATAACTTCACTGAATTTCTTCACTGTTGCATTATTGGTTATTACTTTGGGGGAACTTTGCCTCTCTCCTATCGGGTTATCCATCATGACGAAGCTTTCAACAAAGAATCTCCAGGGAATGATGATGGGAATGTGGTTTCTGGCTTCCGCTTATGGGCAGTACGTTGCAGGGATTATCGGTGCAGGGCTTGCCACTGCAAAAGAGGGTTCTACAAATTATGATGCTTTGATCACTTATACCGATGGATATAAACAATTGGGATTATACGCGGTAATTGCCGGTGTGGTATTAATTTTGATATCTCCGTTTGTGAAAAAACTAATGCAGGAGGTAAAATAAAGTAAGCAGGATTATGCTTATTTTTACATAAATATCAAATTATGAAAAAAATTATAAGCATCATACTTTTACTTTTAATAAACTTCAGCTTTGCCCAGATAAAATGGATGACCATTGAAGAGGCTTTAAAAGCCCAGAAAGAAAATCCAAAAAAAATCCTGATTGATTTTTATGCAGACTGGTGCGGCCCATGCAAAATCATGGATAAAAAAACATACGGACACGCGGTAATTGCGCAGATTTTAAATGAAAATTATTATCCCGTAAAATTTAATGCCGAAGAAAAAAAGCCTGTTGATGCTTTTGGAAGAACATTTTCCAATGAAAATACTGAACATAAAAAAGGAAGAAATTCTCTGCACGAGTTCACTCAGTATATGAATGTAGGTGCTGTTCCAAGTACCGTATTTCTTGATGAAAAAGGCGGCCCGATCACTATTCTTCAGGGAGAACTGTCTGCCAAAGAGCTGGAACCTTATTTAGAATTTATTTCAAAAGATCTATTCAAAAAGATACGTTCCAGGGAACAGTGGGAAGATTATCAGAAGAAATTCAAATCTAAAATCAAAGAGTAATACTTTAAATCTCATAGATTTTTTAAATAGCAAGGCTTTCAGGATCATCTGAAAGCCTTTTTTCTTTTCCTTCCAGATACAGTGTTTTCACCCTTCAAATTCAATGGAAATCCTGTAATTAATGGTTTGAGAAATCCTAACCTTTGTTAAGAGTTAAAAAATACTCCAAATAATATCCATTTAACTAAAAAACAAAGACATCATGAAAAACTCAAACATCCTGAAATTGATTCTATTTATTTTTCTGTATCAATTTTCTATCGCACAAAAAGTAGAAACAGTTTCTTTTGTTAGCAGCCCGAATGCTATGAAACTATCAAAAAAACAAATGACAGACGTTCCTATTGCAAAATATACGGGAGGGAGCATGACATTTTCAGTACCCAAAGAAACACTTCAAAATGCGGTACAGGAAGCTGTACACGGGTTCAATCCCAATATTACGGTAGAAAATATTAAGATTGTAAAATCCAATATTGACACATTCTATTTAGGGATCGTAGCACTTAACAATTCTATGGAAAAAGCCACCATATTCCTACCGTTAGGTAATACCGGAAATTCTCCTGATTATTATTTTGTCCCTGGTCCGGGGCATGTGGTTACCTGTGTTAATATCATAGGCTGCCCCAATGACTGCTCTATTGTAAAATACGGTTTCCAGAATCAATCTACAGGCTGTAATTGCGGAGGCTTTGATCCCGGCAATTTACCTGGAAACGGAAATAACTCTACGGTAGGGTGTAATTTCAAGGTCAACAGATATATTTCAGAAAAAGAATTATCTCTGGCTATAAAAATAAAAATAACAGCTTTTTAAAAATATTGTTCAGATTAAAAACCTCTTATTTTAACAAAAAAACCTCTTAAAAAAAATTTAGGAGGTTTTTATTTATACTAAGTTTTAACGATATTCGCATTTGTAAAATGATCATCTGGAACTTAGCACATCCATAGAATACGTGAAAGGAATTGGTCCTGAAAGAGCCAAGCTCATCAAGAGTGTGTTGGGCATTTCTACCGTGGATGATCTTCTGAACTTCTACCCTATCCGTTATCTGGATAAAAGTAAAGTGTTTAAAATTTCCCAGCTTGAGGAAAGCAGCATTGAGGTCCAGCTCAAAGGGAGAATCACACAGGTACAGGAGATCCAGAACGGAAAAATAAAAAGGCTTTCTGCAAAATTCAATGATGATACCGGGACGATGGATCTGGTTTGGTTCCAGTATTCAAAGTGGCTGAAAGAACAGATTCCGGTCAACCGTGAAGTTTATATTTTCGGAAAGATCAATGTTTTCAACCGTCAGTTCTCCATGCCGCATCCGGAAATTGAAGCGGAGGAAAATAAGGAAAGCGACACCCGCCTGAAGCCTATTTATCCCAGTTCTGAAAAGCTGACCAAAAGAGGCCTCAATCAACGGTTTTTCCAGGTTGTTTTAAGAAATATATGCAGAGAGATTCCCAACCTTATTGAAGAAAACTTTCCTGATTATATGATGAAAGCATTTAAGTTTTTATCAAGACAGCATACTTTTTTGAACATTCATTTTCCAAAGGACATGAAGCATTTTGAAAAGGCTGATAACAGGCTGAAGTTTGAAGAATCTTTCTTTTTCCAGCTGGGATACGCCCTGAAAAAGATTCACCATAAAACCCATTCTCCGGGAAATCCTTTTCCTGTTGTGGGAGATCATTTTAACGGCTTTTACAATCATCATATTCCGTTTGATCTTACCAATGCACAGAAGAGGGTTTTAAAAGAGATCCGCCTGGATATGAAGAGACCCGTTCAGATGAACAGGCTTCTTCAGGGAGATGTAGGATCGGGGAAAACTATGGTCGCATTGCTTACCATGCTGATTGCTATGGATAATGGGTTTCAGAGCTGCATGATGGCTCCTACAGAAATTCTGGCACAACAGCATTTCAATGGTATTAAGGAACTTTTAGAGGCTACTGATATCAATGTGCGTCTCCTGACGGGTTCTACCAAGACTTCGGAAAGAAAGATCATCCATGAAGAGCTGGAAAACGGAACGCTTTCTATATTGGTGGGGACACACGCAGTTCTGGAAGATAAGGTGAAATTTAAAAATCTTGGACTTGCTATCATTGATGAGCAGCATAGATTCGGGGTAGCACAGCGGGCAAAACTATGGGCTAAAAATAAAATTCCGCCACATATTTTGGTGATGACCGCAACTCCCATTCCGAGAACGCTTGCTATGAGTTTTTACTCTGATCTGGATGTTTCCGTGATTGACGAAATGCCGGTGGGAAGAAAACCTATCATTACTGCCCACAGGCGTGAGAAGGACAGAACGTATGTGTATAATTTCTGCAGGGACGAGATCAGAAAAGGAAGACAGGTCTATTTTGTGTATCCTTTGATCGAGGAATCGGAAACTTTGGATTATAAAAATTTAATGGAAGGGCTTGATCATGTGATGGATGCATTCCAGGATTACAATGTCACGATGCTTCACGGGAAAATGAAACCTGCTGAAAAAGATGCTGCGATGAATTATTTCGCCTCGGGAAAAGCAGAGATCATGGTAGCTACCACTGTGATAGAAGTAGGCGTGAATGTTCCGAATGCTTCCGTAATGGTAATTGAAAGTTCAGAAAGGTTCGGACTTTCCCAGCTTCACCAGCTGCGTGGGCGTGTAGGAAGGGGAGCGGAACAGAGCTACTGTATTCTGATGACTTCTGATAAATTATCAAAGGAAAGCAGAACCCGTATCAAAACTATGACGGAAACGAATGACGGATTCAAGATTTCTGAGGTGGATATGCAGCTCAGAGGTCCCGGAGATATTTTAGGAACGCAGCAGAGCGGTGTTGTTGATTTTAAAAGGCTTGATCTTGTGAATGATTCTGCAATCATTAAAACGACAAAAAATACGGTTGATAAAATTCTGGAAGCAGACCCACATCTGGCAAGACCGGACAACCTGATCATCAAAAACTATTATTTGAAATACTACAAGGGTAAGAATAAATGGAGTAAGATTTCATAAAAAAACCGCGAAAAGAAAATCTTTCCGCGGCCCCCTTATAAAACTGTTATTTAGAAGAAATTACTTTTGGTCTGTTTAAAAAATTTATTTTAATAGCAAGAACTAATATCCTGTGATTTGGTTTGAAAATATTTATATATTATTTGAATCATCAGCCCTGGCTATTAAAATAAAAAAAACAAAATGAATTATTTTTTCCAGCTTGTTTATTATAAAAACTAACTGTTCAAGTTAAAGGGATGGTAAATGAAACGAATAATTACCCCCAACTCTCTCAAGTTTTCATGATTGTACCGTTTTGTTTAAAGAACTTCTATGCTTTATAGCCGGAAATAAACATAATTCATTTTGTTAAAAACTAACATTGTGACTTATATCTTGATTCTAAAATAATCTGTTCTCTATCATCCATTGCTTTTATATATAGCTAATTTGTGTTGCAATGTTTGCATTTACAAAATTGATGATATTACACGGATTCCTTCTTATATTATTTTAATTATTAATTATACAATTTTCACTTTTATGTGAATAGTATGTATTAAATATTAATTTTTGATTAAAAATCTGAACATAAAAAATCTTTATTCATCCTATTTTCATAATAAAATTATCTTTGTTCAATCCGGAGGAATGATACTGCCAGTTTATGGTAATAATTTCTGTAAGCGACTTTTTCAGGCCGTCATAAGTCTCCGGCTTTCTCATAAAAATATTGGCTCCGTTAACGAAGATTTCTTCTATTTCGTTTTCGGAAATCTGCTGGGCGTAAACCGCAAGTACAATGTTGCTGAATCTGGGATTTATTTTAATTTCTCTCAGGCATTTCATGCAGCTTTTACCTGGAATATCATATTTAATGAAGATTACTTCCGGAATAATTACGTCACTGCTGCTCAAATATTTCATAAGATCATCTCCGTTGGAGAAACACTGGGACTTTACCCCTACCTTTAAATCTCTGAAAATATTTTTAAAGAATATAATGTTACCCTCGTCATCATCTGCTGCTATTACATTAAGGTATTCTCTATTCATACAACACTTTTGAATTTATGATAATGTTTTGGTGTTTTCTTCTTTTTGTAATGATCTTATAAAACTGGGAAGGCGTAATGCCGGTTGTATTTTTGAACTGAGTACTCAAATGGGCTACACTGGAATAATTCAGCTTATGGGCAATCTCTGTAAGACTCTGTTTATTATTCAGAATCAGTTCTTTGGCATACTCAATTTTCTGAAGGATAATGAAATTTTCTATGGACGTAAGTGCCACCTCCGAAAAAAGATTGGAAAGATATCCATAACTGTGGTTCAGTTTTTCAGCAATGTAAATAGAGGCTTTTACCGGAACTGCATTTTCAGAGAAAACAAGCTCTACAATGGTATCCTTTATTTTCTGTACCAAAGCCGTCTTCTGGCTTTCAATAATCTCTATGCCGTAATCTTTAAGATTTTTCTTAAAAAGATTGTGCTGCTCCTGGTTAATGGGTTCATAGAATTCCACTTCACCGAGATTCAGCAGGCGGTATTTCAGCCCGTGCTCCTTTAGCTTTTCATCCAAAACTTTCTTACAGAGAGTATTGAAATCAAATTTTACATACATTTTCATCCTGGTATAAGTGTATCAGATTTCGAAGTAAATATAATAATTATTTCATTAAAAAGTGAAATAGGCATGAATTTTTTAACTTTATACATGAAAGGAAAAATTCCTGCATTATTGAATACAGGAATTTAAACACTAAGGATGAAAAAAATATACTGATAAAAAGCTGCAAAGCTCAAAACCAAGCATATGAAATGTATTATTGAAAGTGATTTGGTTCTGATACAAAGATGAGGTAAAAAGAAACATCACTTGTTATAGAATTAAAATCAAATGTTACAAAATTTTAAGTCAATTATTTGTGAATTAAAAATTCCATGAGATAATCGTCCATTACATAGCCTTGCCCAATATCAAACACACCTTCATCATAAACCCTGTATCCCTGGGATTCATAGAATTTTCGGGCATCGTTATGTTTATTGACATTCAGGATAATTCTCTGGTCTCCGCTTTCATATACTTTCCCATTCAGAAATTGAAGCGCTTCTTTCCCAAAACCTTTCCCCTTGCTTTCAGGAACAAGATAAATGCGGTGCAGCTTTGTTGTCCCTTCTTCATAATGATGCTGGTATCCGATAAAACCTTCGTAAGAGCCACTACTTTCATCCTGAATCATATAATAATGATAATCCGGATTCTGCAAATGACTGCTGATTTCAGCTTCGGAATACATCTCCGAAAGCATATACTCCATCTGCTCACCAGAAAGTATGTCTGAATAAGCGTTTTCCCAGGATCTTCTCGCCAGGTCCCGGATCAGGGGAATATTTTTTTCTGTTGCTTCTGTTAATTTCATAGTTTTTCTGATTAAAAAAAGTGAAAAGCCGGAACTTTTCACCTTTGGTATTGTACTGTGAATGATCAGTTTTGCTTCACAAGTGAATGGTTAATGTCCGGGTGTGTATTTAAAAAAAATCACAAATCACAATTCACAATTCACTTATTAAATTTTCGCCATTTCAGCTTTAATTTTCGCGTAAAGTCCTTCTGAAGCAGGAACTAAAGGAAGTCTTAAATGGTTTTTAATGATCCCTTTTTCTGCCAGAATCACCTTAATTCCGCAAGGATTTCCTTCTGCAAAAATAAGTCTTGTGATCTCCACCAGTTTATTGTGTATTTCATAAGCTTCTTTCACCTTTCCTTCAAAAGCCAGCTGAACCATCGTGGAAAATTCTTTAGGATACCCCTGCCCTATTACAGAGATCACCCCGTTTCCACCGGCTAAAGTTACAGGAAGTGTATATTCATCATCTCCTGAAACCAATGAAAATCCTTCAGGCTTCTTTCTCAAAATATCAAAATACTGAAGAATATTCGGTGCCGCTTCTTTGATCATGAATAAATTCGGGAATTCTTTTGCAAGACGGATCGTAGTATCAGCTTCAACATTCTGGCCTGTTCTGGAAGGAACGTTGTAAATAATGATATTTTTACCGGTAGCAGCCAACATTTTATAATGCTGATAAAGCCCTTCCTGATTAGGTTTATTGTAATATGGAGACACGGAAAGTACTGCATCAAAGGCAGAAAGATCCGCTTCTTCTATCTGTTTCTTTACTTCAAGAGTATTATTACCGCCGATTCCTAACACCAATGGAAGACGTTTATTATTAACCTTAATGATGTGTTCAATCACCTGTTTCTTCTCCTCACCAGAAAGCGTTGCCGCTTCTGCTGTAGTTCCCAAAACAACTAAATAATTGGTTCCGTTTTCGATATTATAGTCAACAAGTTTTGTTAAGCTGTCGAAGTCAACGGATAAATCTTCATTAAAGGGTGTCACCAACGCAACACCTACTCCTTTTAAAATGCTCATCTGTTAGAATTATTTTTTTCAAATTTAATAATTTACCATAAGAATTTGTAATAAATAATAATGTTTTATTATACATATAATTATATTTGCATATACTAAAAGATATTATGGCATCGCTATGACCGAAGTTATTTACAAAAACACTATAAGTACCGGCGATTACATATGACCTTAAAAAATAATTTGCAACCTATGAAAAATAAATTCTTGTTACTAGGAATTGCTCTGGCTACACTTACTGCCTGTAAAACTGCTTCTACACTGCAGTTGGCGGAAGTTCAGCCTCAGAAAAACATTTCTATTAATAATGAGCTGAAGAATGAGGAGGAGTTTGTAAAAGTTATTGAACCTTATAAGCAGAAACTGGACAAGGAAATGAGCCAAAAGATTTCCCACACCAGTGTAGATCTTACTAAGGAGGGTGATAACAGCAATCTGGGCAATCTTTTGGCCGATTATACCTTAGAAGGCGCTGATGCATGGACGAAAAAGAATCTTAACAAAAACGTAGATGCTGCTCTGATCAATATCGGAGGAATACGCACTACCATTGGAAAAGGGGATATTCTCCTGAAAAGTGTTTTTGAAGTAATGCCTTTCGAAAACGAAGTGATTATTGTAAAAATGAAAGGATCTGATCTTCAGGGACTTTTTGATTATTATGCAAAAACTCAGGTCAACAATCCTGTTTCTCATTTATATATTGAAACCAATAAAGGACAGCTTGTCAAGTCACTGATCAATGGCAAGCCTGTAAATCCTGCTCAGGATTATTATATCGCTACTTCAGATTATCTGGCCCTGGGCGGAGACAATATGAAATTCTTTTCCAAAGGGGAATCAATTTCTACAGGTATCAAATTGAGAGATCTTTTCATTGAATATTTCAGGAAAACTTCCAACGTGGTCCCCAATACAGATATTCGTTTAAATTTTACCGGTAAGAAATAATGGATAGAAAAAGTTTTTTAAAAGTAATAGGTAGCGGATCTTTAGCAGCAGCTTTAGCTCCCAATATGATGATGGCGGAAGAATTGAAATTCAATCCTTTTAAATCCGCAAACAAACTGACCATTCTTCATACCAATGACCAGCACAGCAGAATAGAGCCTTTTGATGCAAGCTATACCAAGAATCCCAATCAGGGAGGATTTGCAAGAAGGGCAAGCCTGATACAGGAGATCAGAAGCCAGGAAAGCAATGTTCTTCTTCTGGATTCCGGTGATATTTTTCAGGGAACTCCGTATTTTAATTTCTTCGGAGGTGAACTGGAATTTAAGCTGATGTCTATGATGAAGTATGATGCCTCTACCATGGGAAACCATGATTTTGACAACAGCCTGGCCGGTTTTCTGAAGGTTCTTCCCAATGCGAAATTTCCATTCATCTGTTCAAACTATGATTTTAAAAATACTGTTCTGGATGGAAAGACTTCACAATATAAGATCTTTGATAAAAACGGGATAAAAGTCGGGATTTTCGGAGTAGGTATCCAGCTGGATGGCCTTGTGGGCAAAAAGCAGTATGGTGAAACCGTATACTCAGATCCTGTAGAGGTAGCCCAGCATTATTCCAACTTCCTGAAAAACGAACAAAAATGTGATCTTGTAATCTGCCTTTCCCATGTCGGCTATGATTACAAAGATGAACCCAATAAAATAAGCGACAAAATTCTGGCTGCCCAAACAGAAAATATTGATATCATCTTAGGCGGACATACCCATACTTTTTTACCCGAACCGCAGAATTTTACCAACAGACAGGGTAAAAACGTTCTGGTGAATCAGGTAGGATGGGCCGGTCTTCTTCTCGGCAGAATAGATTTTTACTTTGACGCAAATAAAAACGTAAAGCATATTTCCTGGAACAACCAGGCAATAGACAGCAGCATAACCGTATAATATGAAAAAACTCTCTTTAATCTCTCTTGGTATTTTAACCTCCCTGCAATGTATGAATGCGCAGGTAATTTCATCAAAAAAATGGACTGATCTTTTTTCCTACAATAATGTCTTAGCCATGAAGGAGGACAACGGAAAGATAATTGCCGCTACTGAAAACGGGATATTCTACTATACCATTTCAACCGGAGAGATTACAAAGCTGTCAAAAGCCAACGGTCTCCATGATGTTAATATATCGGCCTTCGACTATAACCCACAGACCAAAATAGGCGTAATAGGGTATGCAAACGGTTCCATGGACGTTATTACTCCACAGGAGATTAAATATATTGTGGATATTCCTATCGCAACAGGATATAACGGAAGCAAAAAGATCAATCATATTTCGATTACAGGGGATCAGGCTGTAGTGTCTGTAGGTTATGGAGTTTCTATATTTAACATCAACAAAAAAGAATTCGGAGATTCGGCATTCTTTGTAAGCGGTGGTGTATATGAAGCCAGCAACGAAGCAACCCTATTTGGAAACAAGGTATATTCTGTAACAAATACCGGACTTAAAAGCCATGAAATGAATACTACATTTCCTGTATTTTCTACCTGGTCGACAGAAATCCCCGGATCATATAAACATATTGACGCGGAATCGTCACTTATATTTTCGTCTGCCACATCTGCATTTATCTACAATAACGGTACGGGTACTCCGCTTCCGGCAAGTTTTGGAAATATCCAGGATATTGTTATCAATTCAACCAATATTATAGTAACGGACAGCAGAATATACACTTTCGGACTAAACGGAGTTTCTTTAAGCGCTGTAAGTATAGGAGAAGACTGTAATACAGCCATAACAGCCAACGGAAAAG
Source organism: Chryseobacterium luteum (assembly GCF_000737785.1). Classification (GTDB taxonomy): domain Bacteria; phylum Bacteroidota; class Bacteroidia; order Flavobacteriales; family Weeksellaceae; genus Chryseobacterium; species Chryseobacterium luteum. The sequence continues at coordinate 125,411 of NZ_JPRO01000004.1, forward strand.
TATACGCTGGAACCATACTGTCCGGAATCAAGGAAGAAAGTGGTACTGCCTATAAGCCATCAGGCCCATATTCAAACTCTTCATATAAGATCAATCTGTATGATAACAACCAGATGCTGGTATCATCAGGTGGCAGACTGAACAGGTTTAATCAGCCTGTGGAGAATTCTAAAAAGCCCGGATTCTATTATTTTAACGGAACAGAATGGCTGCGATCTTCTTTTTTTTCAACAACTCCTGCACCCATCAATGTATTGGATGCCGTATTCAATCCGGCAGATAACAGTGAGGTATTTTTCACAAACTATACAACCACTGCGCAAGGGGTCTATAAAATGAAATATAATGCCAGCAGTAAAGATTTTGATTTCGTAAAGCGCTATGACCTGGGATCTCCAGGCGATTATTCACACCGTCCTGTAGGTTTTGCCAATGATCCCCAAAACAATCTTTTTGTTTCTTTCGGTTTCAATTTTGGCAGTCCTTCTATAGGAATTTACGATAGAAGTGCTGATGATTTTGTTATAAAAAAGTTCGGAATAACAAGTGATGGTACTCAAAAGCCTGTATATTATGAGAATATGCTTTGGATCCCACTTCCAAGATCCAACAATTTCATTGTATACGACTATAAAAACCCGACCAATCTTTCTGATGATACAGACTATATATTAAAAGATTCCAATGGGTTCGCAGGAAACTCAAAAGGAACCTTATCTGTAGCTTTTAGTAAATCGGGAGACGCCTGGATCGGTACCGACAGCGGCTTAAGAATATTACCTAATGCTGCTGCAGAAATAAAAAACCCTGATCCTGAAGTAGAACCCATTATTATAGAACAGGGAGGACTTGGGGAAGAACTTTTCAGAGACGGACAGATACTCCAGATAGAAGCAGATGCAGGAGATTATAAATGGATTTCTGTAGACGGCGGAGGTGTATACTACCTTTCTTCTGATGGGCAGCAGACTATAAAGCATTTCACAAAAGAAAATTCTCCTCTTCCTACCAATTCCGTTACCGATATAAAGGTAGACAGAAAAACCGGCAAGGTATATTTTGTAACGTTCAATGGGATTGTAGCTTATCAGGGAGATGTGGCAGATGTAACTGCCAATTTCGGAAATGTGGTGGTTTACCCTAATCCGGTAGTCTATTCCAATTTTAAAGGAAAAGTGACCATTAAAGGGCTTGCAGAAAAAACCAATATCAGAATCACAGATGCAGCAGGAAATGTAATACACTCTGCAGTGGCCAGAGGTGGCTATTATGAATGGGACCTTAACAATATGAAAGGAAACAGGGTAGCTTCAGGTATTTATTTTGTATTGATGACCAACGAGGACGCATCAGATAAAGCTACTGCAAAAATAGCCGTGGTTAATTAATGAATTCACAAAACGGATTTTTATTATCATTCATAAAATACGGCGAAAATGATGCAGTTCTGCATTGTTTTACAGAAGAGGACGGCTTTCAGACCTATTTCTTAAAAGGGATCTATTCCAAAAGAAATAAAAAGAAAGCCCTGCTTCAGCCATTGAACCTGCTTAACTTTACTGTTAACCCTGCTAAAGGAAATGGAATACCATTAGTTTCGGGATTTGAGCTGGTGAAGGACCATGATATGTATATGGATATCAAAGCCAATACCGTTATATTCTTCATTTCAGATTTCCTTAACCAGGTTTTAAGACACGAAAATAAAAATTCAGGTCTTTTCTTCAGTATCGATGAGTTCGTTAATGAACTGGCAAACAAGAACTACCAGTGTCACCTGCTTTTCTTAATTACTGTATTGAAAATTCAGGGAGTTGCACCATTGATCCATACCGGGAAATATTTAGATCCCGAGACAGGAACATTCTCCGAAGTTCCTGCTCACCAGCTGTTCAGTGATGAAATCTCACATATCTGGAAAACAGCCCTCAGCTCAGAAAACCTCTACACAACCAGAATTCATTCTTCACAACGGAAGGATTTTCTGGACAGTATTTTAGTCTATTACCATTATCATATTACAGATTTTAAAATCCCTGCATCACTGGAGGTTATTCAGCAGATCTTTGAATAATCTGAAGGTAAGGAAGTTTTGAAGCTGGAAGTTATTGAGGTACGAAACAGAATTAAAGCACAGCTCCCAAACATTAGCCCTTCACCTCTCCGGGCATTTCCGTTTCAGATTCTGCCATTTCTTTTTTTGAGAATCTTGGCTGCAGAATTTTTGCAATCAGGCCTGTCCACCCGGTTTGATGGGAAGCTCCTACCCCTCTTCCATTATCACCGTGAAAATATTCGTAGAATAAAATATAGTCTTTAAAATCCGGATCAGTCTGAAATCTTTCATACTGGCCATTCACAGGACGTTTTTCGTTTTCGTCCTTTAAGAAGATTTTAGACAGTCTTTTACTTAAAGAATCCGCAATCTGATCCAGGTTGGAGTAATTTCCGCTGCCTGAAGGATATTCCACCAAAAAATCAGGGCTGTAATAGAAGAAAAACCTCTGGAGGCTCTCAATAATCAGAAAATTGATCGGAAACCAGATCGGTCCGCGCCAATTGCTGTTACCGCCGAAAAGGCCACTGTCACTTTCTGCCGGAGTATATTTTACACTATAATCTGCTCCGTTCAAATTTAATGTATATGGATTCTTCTCGTATTCTTTAGATAAAGCCCGTATTCCATATTCGCTTAAAAATTCCTCAGGATTCAGCATTCTCTTCAACAACCTCTTTAGACGGTGCCCGCGAAGCAAAGACAGAAGGTGCTTGGAATCCTGCCCTTTCACTTCCCATCTTGATACGAGGGAAGCCAGCTCCGGCTTATTTTCAAGAACCCATTTCATTCTTTTTTTAAAATTGGGGAGTTTTTCGATCATCTCATCATCAATGACCTCAACAGCAAACATAGGGATCAGGCCTACGATAGTCCTTAATCTTAAATACATATGATTCCCGTCACTGGAAGAAATAGCATCATAGAAAAATTCATCTTCCTGGTCCCAAAGGCTGAAATTCTCATCCCCCATATTATCGAGTGAATTGGCAATAGAAAGGAAATGTTCAAAAAACTTCATCGCCATTTCCTCGTACACCTTGTTGTAAAGGGCCAGCTCAAGGGCAATTCTCATCATATTGAGGGCAAACATGGCCATCCAGCTTGTTCCATCCGACTGTTCCAGCTGCTCGCCATTCGGCAGCCTTATGTTCCGGTCAAAAACCCCAATATTATCAAGTCCTAAAAAACCTCCTTCAAAAATATTATTACCATTGCTGTCTTTTTTATTCACCCACCATGTGAAATTCATGAGCAGCTTTTGGAACGCACTTTCCAGAAATTCCAGGTCAGGTTTTCCTTTGATATATTCATCAATTTTAAAAACCCTGAAAACAGCCCACGCATGAACCGGCGGATTCACATCACTGAAATTCCACTCATAAGCGGGAAGCTGGCCGTTGGGATGCATATACCATTCGAAGAGAAAAAGCTTCAGTTGATATTTGGCAAAATCCGGATCAATTAATGAAAAACTGATCGTATGAAACGCAAGATCCCAGGTCGCATACCACGGATACTCCCATTTATCGGGCATAGAAATAATATGTTCATTGTTGAGATGCTTCCATTCAAAATTTCTGATTTTTTCACGGGATTTTGGAGGGGGAACTTCTGCAGGGTCTCCTTTCAGCCATTTTTCGACATTATAATGGTAAAACATTTTGTTCCAGAGCATTCCTGCAAAAGCCTGCCTTTGTACCAGCTTCTCATCTTCCGATTCTATTCCTTTCTGAATTTCGGCATAAAACTCATCTGCTTCTTTTTTCCTCAGTTCAAAAACAGTTTCAAAATCAGCAAATGGCTCTTCTGATTCCTTATCCGTCATTCTGAATTCAAAAACCCTGGATTCCCCGGCTTTCAGCATCTCATCAATAAAAAATGAAGCTTTAGTTCCGTTACCTTGTGGATTTACGGCCTGGGAATTTCCGTTAATAACAAAATCATTGATTCCGTCTTTACAATATCTTGATTCGTTAGGTGAATGATAAAGTTTTTCGCAATTAGTCTCATTATCACAAAACAGTGTCTTCAAAGACTGCTTTGCATACAGATGTTTGATTTCAATACTTTTGTGGTTAATAACGATATGCTGTGCATCTTCACTGTTCAGTTCCGGTTTATAATTATCATAGCCCCATTTCCAGGTATTCCTGAACCATAGTGCCGGCAGTATGACGATAGGGGCTTCATTTTGGGATTTATTGACAATTGTAAGTTTAACCAGAATATCAGACTCACTTTCTTTGGCATATTCAATAAAGAGATCAAAATATTCATTCTGATCAAAAATTCCTGTATCAATCAGCTCATATTCGGGCTCTTCTTTACTTCTTTCTGCATTGGTTTTTAAAAGATCTTCATAAGGAAAGGCATTCTGCGGATATTTGTACAACATCTTCATATAGGAATGAGTAGGTGTAGAATCCAGGTAGTAAAAATATTCCTTGACATCTTCCCCATGGTTTCCCTGTCCGTTGGTAAGGCCAAAGAAGCGCTCTTTCACCATTTTGTCTTTTTTATTCCAGAATCCTATAGAAAAAACCAGCTGCTGAAGATCATCACAGATCCCGCAAATACCTTCTTCACCCCAGCGGTAAGCTTTGGATTCTGCAGTGTCGTGAGTGGTATATTTCCAGGCATCTCCATTTTCGCTGTAATCTTCACGGACAAGCCCCCATTCGCGGTTGCTGACGTAAGGTCCCCATTTTTTCCATGAGATTTCTGAAAGACGTTGTTTTTCGGACATATATTGATTTTTTGTACTGTGTAATGTTTTATGAAATAAGAGCTCAGAGCCGGGAATCAAGATTTTACATATTAGATTTCAGATTCTTACAATGAATTTTTTTAAACTTTTTATTGGAAAATCGAAGGCGCAAAGCTTTTTTAACTGTATGGATGTTTTAAGGTGCAGGAAAATCAAAGATTCTCAGCAAAAAATTCTATAGTAAAAAGGTTAGAGTCTGTTTAAATTGTATTCAATAAAATTATTGTATAAAAATAATTACTAAAGAAAAATATTCCTCTCGCTGATTTGGCAGATTACACAGATTTTTATAGTTGAAATAAATCTGGTATCCGCGAGATTTTAAAAATTTAAACAGCCTCTTAGAAATTTTATCGCAGATAAAATAATTTTCAGCTAAATCTATCCACTCTAAGACACTATTACTCTCAAACCCTCAAACCCATATCTACCCTCCCGTTGAAAAGCTCTCAAAAGTTGTCATTCCTCCGTCTACAAAAATGCTGGTTCCTGTGATATAATCAGCCAGATCACTTGCTAAGAAAGCCGCCAAATTTCCGATATCCTGCGGCTGCCCTATTCTGTTGTACGGAATAAGATCCAGTAATGAGCTCAAAGCTTCGGGTGTACTCCATGCATCTTTATTGATCGGTGTTTGGATGGCACCCGGGCAGATAGAATTAACACGGATCTTATCAGCTCCATATTCCTGTGCAAGGGTCTGCATCAGCATTTTGATGGCACCTTTGCTGGATGCATAGTTAGCATGGCCTGCCCAGGGGATTATTTCGTGAACGGAGCTGATGTGGATAATTTTTCCACAGGCAATGGAGCGGGAAGGGTCTATACCTCTGCGCAGAAATTCTTTTATAGCTTCTCTAGCACAGAGAAACTGCCCGGTAAGATTCACCCCGATTACTGCATTCCATTGATCGAGGGTCATTTCCGTAAATTTGGCATCTTTCTGAATCCCCGCATTATTGATCAGGATATCTACAGTCCCGAATTGTGAAACGGTATCCTGAAACATTTTCACAACCTGGTCTTCTTTTGAAACATCACATGCGTAGGTGATCCCATTTCCGCCAGCATCTGTAATTTCCTTCAAAACAGCCTGCGCTTCATCTGTTGATCTTTCTGAGGAATGATTTACGATAACGGTAGCACCTGCGGAAGCCAGAGATTTTGCGATTCCGGAACCTATTCCGCTGGAGGCTCCCGTAACGACAGCCACCTGATTTTTAAGTGAAATTTCCATATTTTTATTATTTGATGTTACTCAAAGTTATGGAAAGAATTCAGCAGGATGGAATTTTTAAATTTAAAATTTTCTTAAAATTTCTTATGCATCAGATATTGGGGACCGCTTCTTCCTATTCTGGTTTTACCATCATACAGATAACCTGCTTTCAGATAGATATGATACGCTGAAATATTTTTCTGGTTCACAACAAGAACAATTTCATCGCAATCCGGAAAATGTTTCCTGACAAAGCCATCCACTTTATGCATGGCAGATTTTCCGATTCCTTTTCCCTGCAAGCCTGGATTTATGGATAAAGATCTCAGCAAAACTGATTTTTCATTGTCCGTAAGGTCCCGTTTATCTTCTCCAAAATCCAGCACAAAAAATCCTGCGGGCTTTTTATCTTCAAAAATGGTAACAGCAAATGCTTTACCATCATTTCTCTCCTGGATTCTATCCAAAGCTTTTTCTACCGTCGAAGTAAATTGCTGCTGACTTTCATCCAAAGCGTAATTAAGCTCCGCAAAATCTTGTTCTTTAAAAAACTCTAAACTTGTCATATTCTTAATGGTGATAAATATCCTGATACATCACACCTGCCCTGATCTCTACCGGAAGCTTATTTTCTTCAGGAACGATGGGACAGTTGTAATCGTAAGCGTTATATGCACAGTAAGGCTGATAGGATTGGTTGAAATCCAGAACAATGGTATTTCCTTTCGGAATTTTCAGATCCATGTATTTTCCGCCACCGTAGGTTTCTTTTTCGTTAGTCGCATCACGGAAGGGAAGAAATAAATAATCTTTGTATTTTTTCTGCTTGATCAGGTCAAGACTTTGATATAAGGTTAGCGTATAGGATTTTCCATCCAGCTGAAATGTTGCTTTGCCATATTCCTTATAAGACTTGGTTTTGCCGGAAGAGGTAGGAAGATCAAAAGGTTGGGCATTTTTTGTTTTGCTGAATTGAGCAGTGACTCTATATTTGAGCTCTACCGGAAAGAATGGATGCACTTTAAAGTGGGCTAAATTGTCCCCGCGTAAAGGTGTTTCCTTTGGGTTGAGGTATTCTGCATTGAGCTCTTCCTGAAATTTTCTGATCTCCATGATTTCCTTTGAAATCATTTTCTGAGAAAAGATAAAAAGTGGAAAAAACAGAAGTATGATCAAATATTTTTTCATGAATGATTCAAATTATAAGTAAAACTATGAATTTTTCATGGCTTGAAAAGTTAAAATAGTGATAAAAAAGCACAATCTGTTTTAAATAATCCGTGGCCCATTTTCTTTAGCATATTTTTTGACCATACAGAGCACATGGACAGAAAGAAATTTATTAAAACAGGCATTCTTGCAGTATCAGGTTTTTATTTCCTTAATTCCAATCTGTTCCCGGCCATGCAGTCCGGAGTTGATAAAGGAGAAAAAGAGATCATAGATGCCCCCATACTTATTGTTGGCAGCGGGTATGGAGGTGCTGTTTCTGCCCTGCGTCTCTGTGAATCCGGAAAAAAGGTCGTTATGCTGGAAATGGGCCTTAACTGGCAGAAATCGGGGATTCCCTTTTCAAATATGCTGAAACCGGGGAAAAGTGCCGCATGGCTGAAAAAGAAGACGATTGCGCCTTTTATGAATATTTTTTCTTTAACTCCTTTTACAGGAACACTGGACAGAATGGATTTTGAGCACATCAATATCTGGGTAGGCCGAGGTGTTGGCGGAGGCTCTCTTGTGAATGGCGGAATGGCTGTTACTCCTAAGAAAAGTTACTTTAAAGAAATTTTCCCTGATCTGGATACCGAAAAATTTTACAACATCTATTTTCCGTTAGTACACAAAGAATTGAAAGTGAATGTTATCGGGGAACAGTTTTTAAAGGACTGTCCTTATTATAAATTTACAAGAGTAGGTGAAGCAGAAGCCCATAAAGCAGGCTTTAAAACCATACGGGTTCCTAATGTTTATGACTTTCAGTACATGGAAAAGGAATACAGAAATGAAGTTCCCCGCTCTGCTTTTAACACGGAAGTGATCTACGGAAATAATCACGGTAAGAACAGCCTGGATAAAACGTATCTGAAAAAAGCCCTGGAAACCGGGAATCTTGAGATCCTGGATCTCCACTGTGTTGAACATATTAAGCTTAATGATGATAAGACCTATACTTTACAGGTTCAGCAAACCGATATATCAGGAGGTGTAGTTACTGATAAAGTCTTTAACTGTAAAAAACTGATCCTCGCTGCAGGAACAATGGGAACTTTAAAACTGCTGTTACATTCCAATGTGGTCAATAATTTCCCAATTCATAAACAGATCGGGAAGAACTGGGGAAATAATGGTAATTTCATGACCGGTAGAAACTGGGTAAAACCTCTTTCAGGCGGAACCGGGGCGAAACAGTCTACGATTCCGGTAGGCGGTATAGACAACTGGGATGATAAGGAACATCCTTTTTTCACAGAAATCGCTCCGCTTCCGATGGGCATGGATGTGGCAACAGCCCTGTACCTGCTTATTAACAGGGTTGATAAAAAAGGTGAGGTTTCTTATGATCGTAACGCCAAAAAAATCATCCTGAACTGGGACCAAAGCAATACCTTCAAAATGAGGGAAAATGCCGGTTATTTTATAAAAAAAATGAACAGGGCCAATGGCGGAACGAGAAGCCATTTCTTATTTAACAACGGTTTCGGGGCCAATGTGTGTTACCATCCGCTGGGCGGCTGTGTATTGGGCAAAGTGACTGATGAATACGGAAAATTGAAGGATCATGAGAATCTTTATGTTTTGGATGGGTCTCTGATTCCGGGAACAATTGGTGTCAATCCGTTTGTCACCATCACGGCCATTGCAGAATACTGTATTGAAAATCTGATCCGACAGAATGAATTTTCCTAGGATTTGAAACTACGGCATAGACTTTACCTCATCCAGATAATTTCTTATATCGTCCTCCAGCTTCTGGGGATACCTGAAATTAAGCTTCTTTGCCAGAGCTGTTCCAAGTTCATGCACCAAATCTGCTGCTGCGTATAAAGCATTCCAGTTATCTTCGATACTGCTTCCTGCGAAGGTGGCTTCTGCTTTTATCCAAAGTTCGGCAGACAGGTATTTTTTGAAAAGGCGGCCATGCTTATTGGCTGTGATGTCTTTCCAATCGGAATTGGCGGCAATATACCATTCGATGAGAGGAACGAGATAATCGGTTCTAATCACGTTTTCGGACATGAATTTAGCATAAAACAGGTCACCGCGTTTTAGACATTTCGCCACATAGGTGGTATCCCACCAGAAATCATTCATTAATTGTTGGAATCCCTGTTCTGTCGGTTTCCGGATCATGATAGACTGATAGGTCGGCGGTTTCATGTTTTTAGTCAGATCATCTTTATCAACTAAAACTTTATAACCTACGTCCCAATCTTCAGGAAGAGTTTCTTCCGCGATTTCTTTTAAAAACTCTAATTTATGATAAAGCTTAAAATCAACTTTCACATGATCGGTATATAAAACCATTTTCATGGCGTGTTTTCCATCAAAATAAGTTTCATTTTCTTCTATCATGGAAATAGGCTTACCAAAAAGATCAATCCATTTTTTATCATTCTCATATTCATTCATGTTTTCAAAGACAAGCTCTATATCAAGGTCGCTGAAATCATCAACGGGCGCATAAGGATTCACCAGTGAACTGGTAAGCAGTACAGCGCGGAGGTCAGGATTGCCTTCTGCCCAACTGATGATCTGTTTCAGTTTTTCCTCCCGTGCTTTCATCTTGTTAATTTTAATAGGATTCTGAAATTTTCACCCGGTAGACATCCAGGGAATTTCTTTTGATAGATCCCACAAAAAAACCTCCTTCTTCCGGAATAACTTCTTTCAGATCAAAACTTTTACAGTCTCTCGGTAAACCGGAAAACACTAAGGTAAACCAGAAATCCCGCATAAACGGTACCGGTGTCCAGTTGGGATATATGCTAATATTCTCTGCGTGGATCAGTTTGCTTTTATGCTCGGACTGATTGTCAAGAAGGTAAGTGGAATTCCAGATTCTGATCAGGTTGCCTAAAAACGGTGATGCCGGAAAACAGCAGTGTACAATGACCTGCTTCTCCTCTTCTATTTTGGTCTGAAGAGATTCCAGGAGTTCTTTGGCAATAACGGGCTTGATGATTATTTCTTCCACCTTTTAAATAATGAGTAATGTGAAAAGTGAATGGTGAATTTTGCTTCGCAAGTGAATAGTGAATTTTTTAATTCTGTCTAAAAGATTCACTATTGACCATTCACTTTTCACTTTTTTTAATATTCTAATTCTAATTTTTCTTTAGTATAGTTTCTTACTTTCTCTGTAAGCTCAGGATTCTGGGCTAATTTCTGGCCGTATGAAGGAACCATTTCCAAAAGCTTTTCTTTCCATTCTCCCTGCATCTTTTCAGGAAAGCATTTTTCGAGAACGTTCAGCATTGCATAGACTGCTGTGGAAGCTCCCGGAGAAGCTCCGAGCAATGAAGCAATGGTTCCGCTCTTATTCACAACCACTTCGGTTCCGAACTCTAATTTTCCACCATCTTTTTCATCTTTTTTGATGATCTGTACCCGCTGTCCGGCGATCTTCAGTTCCCAGTCCTCTTCATTGGCATCTTTAATAAATTCTCTCAGGTGCTGCATTCTTTGGGACTTCGTCATAGCCACCTGCTGAATAAGGTATTTGGTAAGGGGAAGGTTATGCCACCATGCTCCAAACAATGATTTTATATTTTTAGTATTAACGCTTTCAGGCAGATCCAAATAGCTTCCCTCTTTCAGAAATTTTGTGGAAAATCCTGCGAAAGGCCCGAAAAGAAGGGCTTTTTTACCGTCAATAATTCTAAGGTCCAGGTGAGGAACAGACATTGGCGGGGCATCTACTGTCGCCTGGGTGTATACTTTTGCATGATGCTTTTCTACCAGCTCCTGGTTATGGCTCACTAACCATTCTCCGGAAACGGGGAAACCTCCATATCCTTCACTTTCTTTAATATCTGAACTCTCCAGCAACGGCAATGCATAACCTCCGGCCCCGATAAATACGAAATCGGCGACTATTTCCTGCTTGTGACTGTGGATTCTGTCTTTTATTTTCATTTCCCATTTCCCGTCTTCTCTCGGATCAATATCTTTTACTTCATGGTATAGGAATACTTCTACATTAGAATCTTCCAGCAGGTGTCTTCCCATTTTCCGGGTTAAAGTCCCAAAGTTAACGTCTGTTCCCAGATCCATTTTGGTAGCTGCCATTACTTCGGACTGATTTCTTTTACTCATCACCAAAGGAATCCATTCTCTGAGCTGTTCATGGTCTGTAGAATATTCCATACCGGAAAACAATACAGATCCTTCCATTTTTTCATGGCGTTTTCTAAGATATTCAGCATCTTTTTCACCAAATACCAGGCTCATGTGCGGACAGGAGTTGATAAATTCTTTAGGATTTTTAACGTATCCACGGGTAACGAGATAAGACCAGAACTGCTTTGACATTTCAAACTGTTCTGCAATACTTTCTGCTTTGGAGATATCAATACTTCCATCCGGCTTTTCGGGAGTATAATTCAGTTCACAAAAAGCGGAATGTCCAGTTCCTGCGTTGTTCCATGCTGCCGTACTTTCCTTTGCAAATCTTCCGAGCCTTTCAAATATAGCGATCTCAAGATCTGGATTAAATTCGTGAAGCAGCGTTGCTAGAGTGGCACTCATGATTCCGCCGCCTACCAGTACAACGTCATATTTCGGTTTTGGTGTTCTGCTTGTAAGTGATTGTGGCATAATTCTAAATTTTACTTCAAATTTCGGTAAAAGTTTTATAAGTAAGGACGCGTTTAAAGATTTTAACACGTTAATTTTTATGGTAAAAACAGTTTCGGAACCGGCAAAAAAATTGATTGATACCACCGAACTTTCCTATTGAAAGAAGTGACCGAAATCAGTGATTTACTGCCGTCAAAGAGGTATCAATAAAAAAACTTAAGCCCCAAAGGACTTAAGCTTATATTTGTGAACATTCAACAAGGTCTATTCATTTAAAACCTTATGTTCTTAATTTAATTTTGCTGTTAACTTTTTGAACTGTTTTTCTGCATTTTTTCCTTCGTAAAGAATGGCATAGATTGTATCTATGATCGGCAGCTTAAGATTTTTCTGCTTTGCTGTTTTATAGATTGAATCTGCGGCATAATATCCTTCTGCCACCATATTCATGGACTGGATTGCAGATTTTACGGTATATCCTTTTCCGATAAGATTCCCTAAGCTTCGGTTTCTTGAGAAAAGAGAATATGCTGTTACCAGAAGGTCTCCCAGATAAGCACTTTCATTCACATCTCTTGGAACTTCATAGATGGCATCCAGGAAGATTTCCATTTCGCGGATTGCATTGGAAACAAAAACAGCAGTGAAGTTATCTCCATATCCCAGCCCGCTTGCGATTCCTGCTCCGATCGCAAAAATATTTTTAAGGATCGCACTGTATTCATTTCCTAAGATGTCTTTGCTGGAATGTACTTTGATAAAATCTGAACTGAAAAGCTTTTCCAGTTTTTCAGCCGTTTCATCTTCTACTGCAGCAAGCGTAAGGTAGGAAAGTCTTTCCATAGCAACTTCTTCAGCATGACAAGGTCCCGCAATAACGGCCTGATTTCTGAAACCGATCTTAAATTCATCTCTCAGATAATGGGCCACCACATCGTTTACTTTAGGAATGATTCCTTTAATGGCGGAAACAAAGATCTTGTCACCATACTCACAGGTCATTTTATCCATGGTATCCGAAAGGTAAATGGAAGGTGTCGCCAATACGACGACATCACAGGCAGTCACCAGCTCGTTAATATCTGTTGTAAGTTTCAGACTTTTAAGATTAAAATTAACGGCCGTAAGATAAGAAGGATTGTGTCCGCGGAGTTCAATAGCCCCCTTTACAAATTCACTTCTTACACACCAGTGTACTGTTTTACAGTTTTCAACAAGCATTTTTACGATAGCGGTTGCAAAACTTCCGCTTCCTACTACTCCTACAGAAATGTCTTTCTTATTCTTTTTTGGATTGGAAGATTCTGAAATTATTTTCTTTTTAACCATAATTGGAATGTGAACTGCAAATATATTAAAACAAAGACGGAACGCAGACTTTGGGGCTATGATAAAAGCCACTTTCTGAAAAAATTAACACTTGAATACAATTAAATATCTAATCTGGCGTTAAATACAGAAAAAACTAAGTTTTCTTTAAAAATATCCCTGAAAGAGTATTTTTAATTAAATTTGCACGCTTAAAACCGTTTTGTAATATACTAAGAGAAGAAAAATGAAGAAATTTCTAAACAGCAAAAAAAACGTGAACATTCTCCTGGGAGGGCTTTTGCTGGTAGTTTTTGCACAGGCTGTCTTTATCGCCAGGTTATTTTCTGAAAAGGATGACAGGATGTATGAAGTGAACCTTGTTAAAATAAACACTGAAAAAGACAGTGTAGATTATTTAAAAATGAAAACAGACCTTACTTTGGTGGATCAGACCGTAGCCGAACTTAATTCATTCCTGAGGTCCAAAGACATCGCCAACGAAAAAGTGATGATCCTGAATAAAGACAGCATTTCGAATTCTGTATACCTGGCAAAACAGTCCAACCGCTACAGCCAGTATCTGATGAATCTTCAAAAAAAGCTGATGGAAGTTCCGCTTGGAATGCCTACCGACGGATATATTTCCTCTAATTTCGGCATCAGAAAGAATCCAATTCCGTTTAAAACCGTATTTGCTTCTGTAAAATCAAGTGCTTCTGCTGAATCTAAACCAGTAGCCGCTGCCGCTCCAAAACCGGAAGTAAAAGCTGAGCCTGTTGAGAGAATCATTGAATTAACAGATAGCTATGGCAATAAAAGGGAAGTAAAAGTTATGGTGACTCCAAAAGCTGCTCCTTCTGCTCCGGCACCATCTCCTGCTGCTCCATCAACAAAAGCTGTTGCCGGCAATACCTCATCGAAAGCTCCTATGGAAAGGAACAATCCTCCTGCTGAAGCGGATCAGATGCAGTTTCACAAAGGACTGGACATTGCGGTCGCATTTGGTTCAGATGTAAGAGCCGCCGCTGCTGGAACAGTTATTTTTTCCGGTCAGAAAGGCGGGTATGGAAACTGCGTTATTGTTTCTCACGGAAACGGGCTTGCTACACTTTACGGCCACTTATCACAGCTGGTTTCCAAAGTAAATGATAAGGTAAAGGTGGGACAGGTTATTGCCAAATCCGGAAATTCAGGGCGTTCTACAGGACCTCACCTTCATTACGAAGTACATAAGAACAACACACCGGTTAATCCGAAATTGTTTATGAATTTATAAAAAAATGGCTGTCTGTATGACGGCCATTTTTTATTGATATCCTTCAAAAGCTAAAAAACTGTGTAATCTGATGAATCTGTGGGAGATTTTTACAGAAAACGGATGTTTTTAAACCATTAAGTATTGTTAATTTTTTAAGAATATTAAGGGGAGCTTCGCTTTAGGCAGAACGTCTTAAAAATCCTTGATTTTCTTAACAACTTAACTTCTTCAATCATCTTAATGGTTCAGAAAAAATTTGAGATCATTTTATTTTACGCAAAGTTTTTATCATATGAACTGTAGATTTTAGGAGGCAAAGGCTGAATCAATACATTGATTCGATGAAGCGGATGGTTTTTATTCTGTTGATATATACCTGGCGAACAATTTATAACAAAACCTGCCGTCTTTTGACAGCAGGTTTTCTTTATTAGGTATTATTTTATTTCAGAATTTTCAGGGTTCCTTTCAGGTGAGTGAATGATCCGTTGGGTTCTGCAATATTGGTATAGATTATATTTTGATTATAATCCTGAATGTGGGTGATATTGGAACCCAGTTTTGGTTCATGCCAATATACCATAAATACGTTCTTTGCAACTTCTACAGCGGTGTACTGTATGGTATCCGTATTCCCTTTTACGTTTCCGGAAATGCCTGTAAAGGACATTTCTTTATTGTTTTTGAAATCAAGAACGTACTTAAATGTTCCGAAATCAGCTTCTATTTTGTTTCCAATTGCCGGATAAGGTGATTTCAGGTCCCAGTTGATTTCTCCAAAGAAAACTTTCGCTCCCATTTCCAGTTCATCTTTTCCATGAAGATCGGGATATTTTTTAACCATAAAGTCTACAACAGCAGAAGACGATTTGTTTTCTGTGACTGCTTTTTTATAGTTTTCCAGATAATTTTTAACGAAATCAAGAGACTGAGGAGACATGGATAGCTTTGCAAAATGGGAAGGAACAACCTGTTCAGGCTGTAATGCTTTCATGGCATCAATCTGGGCGATCCACTGATCAATCGCTTTTAGATTCTGTGTATCTGCCATCCAGAGATGGGAATCAACGGAAACAGAAATGCCGCCTGCCACTGTTTTTAAAGATGGGATCCACACAAAACTGTGAGCCGGATCTTGCGCATTCTGTTTTATCTCGATCCTTTCTCCTTCCAGATCAGGAATAGCATTAACCGCTTCCGGAATAATGATCTCTGAGGGAGCATCTTCTTTCAGCTGGGGTTTCCATACAGCCATTTTATCGTCCTTAGACGCGGCTATAAGATAGGCAGTCTGTGCTGTTGAAATGATCTTTACATTGGGAAATGCTTTTTTGATGACATCCAGACCAAAATAAAAATCCGGGTCACTGTGGGAGATAAAAACCGTTTTCAGATTTTTTCCTATCGCCTTGATTTCTTTTACCAGCTGTTCCGCATACTGTTTCTGAAACTGGGCATCGATAAGCACAGCATCTTTATCTCCATAAACAATAGTGGAAGTAATAGGAAATATGGCTTTGGAGCCGGGATTATAGACTTTGATCTTCAGGTTTCCTGCGAACAGAATGCTTACAAAACCCAGCACTGCTACCAGCGATAATAATTTCTTTTTTAGCATTGTATATTTTTAATAAGCTGCTGTAAAACGCTCACGGATGTGGTTATTCTGTTCCAGTTCATCCACCAAAACGGCAGCTACATCTTCCACGGAAAGACGGCTTCTTCCGTTTTCGTCAAAAACAGGAGTTTCCAAAGAGGTTCTGTATTGTCCTGTTCTCTCTCCTACATTAGCCTGGTTCATTTCAATAGCAGGGCTGAAGAAGGTCCAGTCCAGGGTATTATTTTCTTTGATCTTGTTCAAATAATCTCTTGCTGCTGTTGCACCCGGTTTGTAAGCTTCTGGAAAATCCGGAGTATCTACAATCTGTACATTGTCCGGAGTATAAAGACTTCCTGCTCCACCCACTACGATAAGCCTTTTTACGCCTGATTTTTCTACTGCTTTTTCAATATTGACAGAACCGTTCAGAAAATCGTTGTAAAGATTTGGATTGGTCCACCCTGCATTGAAAGCGCTGATCACAGCATCACTTCCTTTCAGAGCTTCTGCCAGTTCATCCGTATTATTTACGTCAACACTTTTTGCTGTTACATTTTCTTTTGATTCTACTTTGGAAGCATCTCTTACTAAGGCTTCCACTGCGTATCCTCTTGCTGCCAATTCATCCACTACTTTTTTTCCTACAAAACCGGTTGCACCGATTACTGCTACTTTTTTCATAATATTTATTTTAAAATTAAATTGTAATAAAATTTGTTACATTTATAGTTAAAAATTTTTACTCAAACTGCTCCGAAAATTCTTTCAGAGATTTATTGCCTAAAAATTGAGTAACCAAATGATCTGTTTCTTCAAATAATGTGTTTAGATGGGTATTGATCTCTTTCCCTACACTGCATACAGGATTGGGATTTTGATTTTTCTTTCCTAAAACTTCAGAGTTCTTCACCGCTCTGTAAATCTCCGAAATACTGATCTGTTCTGCATTTTTGGCTAGTTGGCTCCCACCGTCTTTTCCCTGTCTGCTGGCAATCAGGCCTGCTTCTCTCAATACGCTGAGCTCCTTCCGGATAATCACCGGATTAACGTTAATGCTGCCGGCAACCCATTCAGAAGTGAGCCACTCCTGAGGACTTTTCGCCAATAAGGTCATGATATGTATTGCCGTAGCAAATCTTGTATTATTCATTGTAATTACAGGGCAAAGATAGGTAAAAATTTAACTGTAACAAATTTTATTACAGTTAAATTTTTCTTAAAGGATTAATTTATCCAGATCCAGAAGCAGGTAGTTGATATTCTGGTTAATGGTTCTTGTTGCGGACTGCATCTGGTTCAGCATAGCAGCACGGTTATGGAGGTCATCTGCCCTGTAGAAACCTCCGTCACTGAAAATCACTGACTGGTCTGCTGCTGCTTTAACATCATCAAACTGGTAATGAAGCCATCTCTCTTTCATACTGCTGATAATGGAATGCTCTTCTTTATTGGAAAACTTTTTCTCTGTATACATATACCAGATGAACGGCGGAAAATTCGGGGATTCCAGTTTTTCTCT
Organism: Chryseobacterium luteum; assembly: GCF_000737785.1. Lineage (GTDB taxonomy): Bacteria > Bacteroidota > Bacteroidia > Flavobacteriales > Weeksellaceae > Chryseobacterium > Chryseobacterium luteum. The sequence goes on from NZ_JPRO01000004.1 coordinate 142,943, forward strand.
CCAGATATCTCTCAAGAGGTTTCTCTGGTGGATAAATTCCACTTTTTTACCTTTGGGATTAAGTGTTGCAAGACCGAAGCCTGCACCTACAACTCCCCCACTGATATCAATGGCATTGCTCCAACCTCCATCACTGACTATTCCGCCGGCAATGGATGCGGCCGCACCTGTTACGATGGAAAACAGGATCAGCTTGTTATTTTTGGAATCATTGAGGTTATCCACATAATTTCCAATTTGTGCCACTCTTTCCCCTTCACAATCGAATTCGGCAGCTACGGCATCGAGTTCCGTAAGGGCAATTGTAATTTTACTGTTGATCCTGGTTTTAAGCTGCAATACCTTAACCTGGGAAGCAATGGATGAGTCTTTTTTAAGCTCAATAATTTCATGAACTTCATCAAGATTATCCAGGGCATTCAGAATAAGAATGCTCTGATCGGAAAATTTCCCCTGCAGTTCCTTATTGGCTGCCAGAATAGAATCTGCATTATAGGATGGGATTCTGTTGGTGTAATTGTATTTGAAAGGTGCTTTGCAGTAACTGTCCTTCAGGGTAAGAATATTCTGTTTAATCACCTGATTCTTTTTGGAAACACAAGAAGTCAGGAGACTGAATGCGGCCAGAAGGTAAAAAAGTTTTTTCATTCAGTTTATATTTTTGCTTTGCGATATTGTTGGGAAGGCGCAAAGGCGCAAGATTATTTTAAACCATTGTTTTAAGGCGTAAAGATTTTATCTCCGATAAAATTTAAAACTGCATATCTTGTATAACATTTTGGACTCACGAATCCTTAAAAATTCTAACGATCTTTAGCCTTTGAAATTGATCAATACGAATATAATACAAATAAAAAAAATTACCTGAATTCAGGTAATTTTTTAAGCTATTTTTAAGCAGAATTATTTTATATCCAACAGTTCCACTTCGAATACAAGCGTAGAATTCGGTCCTATTTCTTTGCTGATCTGCTGATCTCCATATGCCAAATGCGGAGGCAGGATCAGTCTCCACTTACTTCCGACAGACATTAGCTGAAGTGCTTCCGTCCATCCTTTGATCACTTTGTTTAAAGGAAAAGATGCAGGTGTTCCTCTTTTTACAGAGCTGTCGAAAACTTTACCGGAAATTGTCGTTCCGTGGTAATGGCATTTCACCGTGGATTTCGGTCCTGGCTTTGCGCCATCTCCTTCTGTGATGATTTCATACTGTAAACCGCTTGGCAACTGTACAACGCTTTCTCTCTTACCGTATTCCTCCATGTATTCCTTACCGTCGTTAAGGTTCTTTTCTGCAAGTTCTTTTTTCTTTTTAAATAACATATCTGCTACTCCCATTGTTGATATTTTTTACAAAGATAGGGGTTTTTGAGAAGATGGAGAGGGAAGCCGGAGGATGGAAGTTATGGAGGTGAGGTGGAGATATTATGAGTTGCGGGGTACGGGGTATCAGTTGCGGGTTTAAAGTATAATGTATAATGTATAATGTATAATGTATAATGTATAATTAAGAAAATAAATTTATATCACAGCCAGCTAAAGGGTAAACTAAGAGCTCTTTCAACTTCAACCTCCCTTCCTTCAGCCAAATCACAGACTAGCAATAACTTCTGCCCGAATCTCCGTGTCTGCCACAAAATTCAAATACTTTTAATATTGTGTTAACGCAGTTTCGGAAACTTGGCGTTATAATTGGATTTAAAAACTAAATGCCACAACCACTAAAATATAATAAGAAATTCGACGAGCTTAATGAAGAGGAGAAAAAACTTCTTGAAATCAATAAAAAGTCGATTGCAGACTTTGTTGAACAGTCTTCTTCTATAAGCGATGTCAACTATGCCACCAGAAATGCCCATGCAAAAGCCTATGCTGTAGCTGATGGTACATTCATTATTGATAAAGATATTCCTGAAGAGTTTTTTCTGTTTTTCAACAGTGAAAAATTCGATCTTACGATAAGACTTTCAAATGCCAATCTGAAAATTAATACGTCTAAAAAAGATATTCCCGCTTATGGATTTGCTGTAAAGGTAAAGGATGAGAACGGTGGACTGATCGCCAATTTCCCACTCGTTAATTTTCCTTTATTTCCTACGAATTCTGTTTCCCATTTCCTGAAACTATTTACGGCAGTGAACCGATTTTATATTAAAAAATGGAGCAGTTTTTTTTCACTGGTGGCTCAGGCTGTTAAGATGATTCCTTATTTTTTTACGCTGTCTTTTTTCAAAAATATTTTAAAACTTCTGGGTAAAAGGAATGATTTTATTCTTTCTTTCGATTATCATTCTGTAGGCGCTTACCGTCTTGGTGAGCATATGATCAAGATCAAACTGGTCCCAAAGTCTGTCAATAAAAAATTCGGGCGGAAATTGAAAATGAAAGAGGCTTTGAAAAACTATTTCCAGGATAACAATTATACAGCAGATGTTTTGATACAGTTTTGTTATGATCTGAAGGACCAGCCGATCAACCGACTGAATGTAGAGTGGAAAAATTCACCTTATATAAAGATCGGGGAAGTGTTCATAGATAAAGGAGGGCTGCTTGATCCTCTGGACTGTACCAATGAGCTGCTTTCATTCAACCCGTTTGAAAGCAAGCCGTTTTTCCAGCCGGTTGGAAAGATACAGAAACTGCGTGATGAAGCGTATAAGGTTTCTGTACAGACGAGAAGGAAGATTAATAAGTTGCTGCATGGATGATGAGGGATAGGAACGGTGATGGTCAATCAATGGTGAATAGTCAGTCGTGAATAGATTGCTGACTGTGAATTTTTGATACGGATCATTTTAAAAATAAAAAAGGCTTTACAGATTTGTAAAGCCTTTGTATATTATAGTTTGTTATTCTTATTCTTCTGATTTTTCCTTTGCTTCCTCTTTATCAGGGAAAATAATAGAAACAAGAACGGAAAGCACCAATACTCCTCCTACAATTCCTAATGAAACCGGAGACGGGATATGAATCCACGGTGCAATCAGCATTTTCACCCCGATAAATGACAGGATGATAGCCAATCCGTACGGAAGCTTGCTGAACATGTGGATAAAATTCGCTAACAGGAAATATAATGATCTCAATCCTAAGATCGCGAAAATATTGGATGTATACAGGATGAACGGGTCATTGGAGATCGCAAAGATCGCCGGAATAGAGTCTACCGCAAAAAGAACGTCGGTAAATTCAATAACCCCTACCACTACTAAAAGTGGTGTTGCCATCTTGATTCCGTTTTGGATCGTGAAGAATTTATCACCATCATAGTTATCAGAAACTTTCCAGAAGCTTTTGATCAATCTTGCACCAGCCGTATTGCTGTAGTCTTCATCATCATCGTCGCCTCCGTCACCCCAGGATTTGATCCCGGCATACACAAGGAACAGACCGAAGAGCGCCATTACCACGTTGATCTGTACCGCTTTTCCAAAAATATTCATTTCAGGAAGATACGTCAGGTTGATCAATCCTACCCCTGCAAAGATAAATATCGCTCTGAATACCAATGCCCCAATGATTCCCCAGAAGAGAACTTTATGGTGAAGGTATTTCGGAACTTTAAAGAACCCGAAAACAAGGATGAATACGAATAAATTATCCACAGAAAGGGCTTTTTCAATCCAGTAGGCTGCCTGATACTGCGTAAATTTCTCTACGGCTACAGCATGACTTCCAGCAGTTCCGTCTGTATTGAAAACCCAATACACTACTCCGGAAAATATCATGGATAATGAAATCCATACGATAGACCAGATGGTAGCTTCTTTGGACGATACTTCATGGCTTTTTTTGTTGAATACTCCTAAATCCAGGAGCAGCATGATAACCACCGTTACCGCAAATCCCCACACCAAGCCCGGGTGCAATTCTAAAATACTTTGATGTTCCACTTCAGTTTATGTTATTATATGATAAAAGCAATAGATGTACGGTATGCACAAATATTGCTAATTTTTAATGTTTTTATTTTGATATCAATATATAAATAAATTTTGGCCAAAGCCAGTAAAATTATTTATTTTTCCCGAATGTACCTCAGTCCATTCTTATTGAATATCTATGATTTACAAGTAATTGGCCTGAACCGTCTGGATCGTCTGCTCCAGTTTCCTGTCTGAAGTAGGATCTCCGATTGCGTTGAACTTCCATTCTCCGTTTCTTTTGTAGAAAACACCCATTACCATGGCAACGTGTCCTTTGAAAGAAGCATCATTGGCGATATCATATTTAGCGAAAACTTCTCTTACATTGGTAGGAGTTCCTTCATAGATACGGATAGAAGCGAAAGGAATCGTTCCGAAATCCTGTCCCTGGTAGCTGTTCAACACCAGTGCAACATGTTCTACATTTGGTTCCAGCTGGCTGAAATCTACCGTGATCACTTCATTATCCAGTCCGTCGTCTCCGTTTACATCACCGGTAAGGTCGTCACCACTGTGTTTTACAGAACCGTTTCTCGACTTCAGGTTTCCGAAATAAATTACTTCCGTAAGCGTTTTGTTTGAATCAAATAAGATGCAGCTTCCGTCTAAGTCTACTGCCTCTTTTTTTGTTCCGAAAAGCCCTTTTTTCTCAATTGCTCCCCAGTTGATTCCCACACAGGCTTGGGTAAGCTCGGCACCGTTTTCCTTTTTCAGGTTGATTCTTTGACCTTTTTGTAAGTTAATAGCCATCTTTTTATGGTTTAGTGTTATTATTTTATTGTTGGGCGAAATGATACGTTTTCTTTCGCTTTAATTATTATTCAAATTCAGATTAAGCATTGCACGCAAAATATTCGTTTCTTCATCAAAATCGAATATTTTGCTCATAATATCTATATTTTCCAGGTTTTTGAGATAATCCTTCAGCACGTTTTCCACTTCTGCAGGCAGCGTCCGTTTCCTTTCACCGATGGAATTTTCCAACAGCTCATTTTTTCTTTTCAGCTGATTGATGATCGTGGTCTGGTTCGACTGGTTCTCGGAAATATCAAGCTTTTCAAGATCCCCATCGAACAGGTAGAGCTTTTTATCATCGATACCGAAAATAAAATAGTCATCAGACTGAAATACCTTAAAGAGCTCATACTCATAGGTCCCGATCAGGTAACCGCAGACAAAACGCACTTTAAAGCTCTGAATATTCAGTCTCCCCAAAAGCTTCCTTTCTATCGCATAATCTTTATACTGATACGCTGGAAAAGACTTAGGCTTCAGCTGCTCTTCATCTGCATTGGTCCTGTAGAATTCCTGCCCGTATTTTTTATGGAAATACAGTACATTGTTCCAGTCTGCCGTAAAAACATCTTCGGTAAGGTCTTTATAAAGCATTTTCAGATGCTGGGAAAATATACCGCTGTACATCTTCCGGTCGGTCTGAAAGCTGTCTACGCGCCTTTCCTCAAAACCTTCAATATATTTATTATTAACGTCAATTTCATTAATTACAGCCAGCATATCATTTTCCTTCTGCCTTTTTATTTTGGTGAGAAGTTCTATGAGACTGTCGGTATACTGCAGGTGGAAAAGTTCCAGCTTATTATAGTCCAGAGCGGTATTTTCCTGAAACAAATTGTGGATGATATCTGTTTTAATGTAAATAGATATGATGTCAATATGTTCAAAAAAATTAGCGAGAAGTTTAAGCTTTGTCAATCTTCTTTTGCTCTGAGACATTATGGTTGCTGCATCATCCCCCACCTTGGTATCCTGTTAATTAACCTCTGACGTTTGCTTTTAATTCATGTTCCAGTGTCTGAAGGTCCTGGTCCAGTTTTCTTCTTCCCTCAGCACCCTGTTTCTGGATCTGCTTCACTTCATTCAATGTATTGATCAGCATTGAAGTGGTTTCTCTCAATGTTTCTACAGAAACGATGGTCTGTTCGTTCGCTCTGGCTACATTCACTGAGTTCTGACCCAGACGTTCTGCATTTTTCTTCAGAATAGCTTCTGTAGTGGAAGATACTTTCTGCTGGATCTCGATATTCTGCTGCTGTCTGTACATCGCTACTGCCAGTGAAAGCTGGTTTTTCCAAACCGGAAGTGTCGTGGTAAGGATCGTCTGTGCTTTTTCAGCAATAGAAACGTTGTTATTCTGTACCAGTCTGATCTGCGGAAGTGACTGCATCATAATGATACGCACCACTTTAAGATCAGCCATTCTTCTGTCTAATCTCGCGATGAAATCTCTCTTATCAGCGATCTGATAATCCTGGTAAGTCTGCGGATCCGCTTCCATTTGGGCCAATTCTGCAGCAGCTCTTTCCATTCTTACATTTCCGGCGATGACCAATTCTTCGATTGCCTTAATGGAATTCACGTTGCTTTCAAAGATTGTCTGAAGTACAGCGTTGTCTTTGGTAGAGGTGATGATTCCTGCATTTACTTTATGAGCGATCTGTTCGATATTGTTGATAATTTTATCATATTTCGCAAACAGATTTTCCACCTGTGTCATGACCTTTTTCATGAAAGGGATCTTGCTCAGGAAGCTTTTCACTTTATTTTGCTGAAGTTCTTCAACATCCACATAGTTAAGCTCTACCAACAGGTCATTGATAAGCACTCCCACTTCTCCTGAATTGGATCTTCTTACATTTCCTAAAAAGCTGTCACTCTGGTTGGATAAGGTTTTCTGAAGCTCTGCTCCGTAATTCACGATGGAGCCCGGATTGGTCTCATCGATGGAATTGGCAAGAACCTCGTATTTTTTACGTTCTTCTACCTGTAACTGAGTCAGATTTACATTTCCTTCTTTATCCACAAGAACTGCCGGGGCCGTATTTTGTACAGGCTGGCTCGGTGGAGCCATCGGTGCAGGTTCAAATGTTTTAAGAGGTTCAATAGACCCCATTGGATCTGTTGGCTGATTTTCCTGATTATCCATAATTATTTTTGATAAATTGATACGAATTTGTCAAGACCGTCTCTCTGACCCGCCCCAACAGCTTCAAATTTCCATTCTCCGTTTCTGTTGTAGATTCTTCCGAATTCTACGGCAGTTTCAATAGAGAAATCCTCATCCAGTTCATATTTCAGGATTTCTTCGTTCGTGTCTGTATTGAAAATTCTGATGAAAGAATTTCTTACCTGTCCGAAGTTCTGCTTTCTCGCATCAGCATCATGGATGGTTACAACAACCGTAATTTCCTGAATCGCCGGATCAATCTTTGTAAGATCAATCTTGATCTGCTCATCATCTCCTGAACCTTCACCGGTAAGGTTGTCTCCTGTGTGGATCACAGCTTTGTCCGGAGATTCCAAATTATTATAGAAAATAAAGTGACTGTCTGACACCAATTTTTTATCCTCGCCCAGCAAAAATAAAGAGGCATCAAGGTCAAATCCCGTTCCTGTAGAGGTATTATTGATATCCCATCCTAAACCTACAGTGAATTTAGGTGCGTTAATGTTTTCTCTCTGTCCTTTTTGTAAGTTAATAGCCATAATATAGTTCCGTTTGTGTTAAAGTGTTGATGTTATTTTCGTATTCTTTTATTAAATGATAATTATTGCTGATGGCCAGCTCCAGAAGCATCTCCATCTGCTCCTTTTTTACTTTAGACGTAAGATAGTCAAAATTACTTGAATCCAGGCCTAAAATATATTTTACGATCCTTGTATTGAATTCAAAACTTGGCTTTGCCATTACTTCTGCGACGTGCTGGATATTTTTCACCGCATAATAATTAAAATGGTTTTCAATTTTCGGATCAATGTCAAAATTCATCAGTTCCGCATAATAGAGGAACATAAAATCTGCTTCTACATCATATTCGTTCAAAATCCTGTTCACCGTATATTCGTGGCTTCCCGTGATTTTTATATCGTCTATAAAAATACAAAGTTTTCCGCGTAAAAAATCCTTATCAATATAATAAGTATCATTGGCGATCAGATTTTTACGGTCTTCAAAATTAAGATTCCCATAATCCGTGATATATGTGTGGTTACGGTTGATCTTGGATATAATACTGGATTTCATTCCTTTCTGAAACAGGTACAGATCCAGATGCTTTTTAAAGAAAAAACATAAAAAATTAGAGGCCGTAGGAATAGCCATATATGGACTCGGAAGAACCACGATCTCTTTTTCTGTTTTTAAAAGCTCTGCATATTCCGTAATAAATCCGCTGAATAATTCTTTAGCAAACTTTTCAGCATACGACTTATCGCCATACTTGAAATAGCTGTATTCTGCGGGTGAAAAAGTAAATTCATCCGCCGAATGAATGTGGTGTAAACTGTATCTTTTATTCATATTAGTCTAGTGTTTAAGTAGGTGTGCACTGAAACCGAAATCTTTTGCCCCTTTAAAATCTGCTACCGGATTGTCTCCAATATGCAGGATACGGTGCATGGGAAGATCCCGGTCTTTAAGATTATTTTTCACTTCCTGAAAAATCAGAGGATTCGGTTTGGATATATTGATCTCATCCGAATAAATATGAAAGTCTATATACTGGTCCAGCTCTTCCTGGATCAAAAATTTCCTCATTGTTCTCCCTTTGATAAATCCTGTATTGCTCAGAATATTCACCGTCTTGCCCTGATTTTTGATCTGATCAAAAAATTCTTTTATGTTTTCGAAAATGACAACGGGCTTGTATTCTAAAAACAGTTCTTCACTTTTCAGGTAAAATCCGTTTAACTTTTCTTTATCCAATTGTCTTACATCAATATCCAATGCACCCAATATCAGTAAATACATTTCAAAAGTATCCATATTGCCCCCCGTCACTTCATTGATCGTATTGCACAGATCATCGTAATATTTTACGGTTTTCGCAACTTCCGAAACCGGTTTGTCAATATCAAAAAACGAGGTGAAGAGCTCAACTCTTTTTGTTTTAAATTCAGGGTGAGATTTTATTAAAGTAAGCCACAGATCAAAAGAAAAATGACAGTGGTTGTGAATGTCGATATCTGTTTTCAATAGTTTTAAGTTAAAAGTTTTATTTAGCTTTCTTGAAAAAGATTTAAAATTATTTAATCATCTACAAGTGTTTAACCGGGGTATTCTTTCCAAAGATAAAATTTTTCTTAGAAAAGCATTACGTACTTCTCTGTTTTAAGAAATTTTTATGAATTTTCACAGATTTTACGACCAGTTGCGTTTGGGCTTAACCATTTGTTTAAATTCTTTTAACTATTTTTTTCCTTAAAAAACTTTGGATAATTAAAAAAATTATTTAATTTCTCAACCGATTAAAAATCAACAATGTCAACAACAATGATAAATATAATAACTTTAAGTAACCCTGTGAGAGCTGTGTACTCTGGCAGCATTCAATATTTATCTGAATAGTTCCTTAGATCTTTTATTACTAAAAATATATTGAAGACCTATCTGTTCAGATGGGTCTTTTTTGCTGCCTTATTTTCAGACCTCAAACCGGGGGAAATACGATCACGTAACAAACTTGTGGAACAGATAAAGTTTATTTTCTAATGCAAAGAAAATAATTGTCATGTTTCTAAAGGAAAGCAAAGATGGAATCAATTTCATTGATTCTGATGGAGGGAATGGATATATAAAAATTAAAAAAATTCACGCTGATTAATCAGATGATGCAGATTTTTATTTTTGTTAATCTGTTCTATCCGCATAATCTGCGAGAGCATATAATTTTTGCCTACTCCACAACTTTTAAGACTGATCCAGGGAGAATACCTACCCGTATTCTCAAAATCAACAATTTAAATTCAGCAAAATGAAATATAACACAAGAAATATAGGAATCATAGCGCACGTAGATGCAGGAAAAACCACTTTAACGGAAAGGCTTCTTTATTACACAGGCCTTATTCATAAGATTGGAAATGTAGACGATGGAAATACCACCATGGATAAAGATATTCAGGAGAAAAACAGAGGAATCACCATTTCATCCGCGGCGGTTTCTACGCAGTGGAAAAAAGGAGAAACGGTTTATAACATCAATATTATTGACACGCCCGGGCACATTGATTTCGCAGTGGAAGTTGAGCGTTCTTTAAGAGTACTGGATAGTGTCGTTGCTGTTTTCTGCGCTTCGTCAGGCGTTCAGCCACAAACCGAAAATGTTTGGTTCCAGGCTGAAAAGCACGGAATTTCAAAGATATGCTTCATCAATAAAATGGACAGGATCGGAGCCGATTTTTTCGCAGCTCTCAAGGAAATTGAAACAAAACTGCATGCAGTTCCTATGGCACTTCAGATCCCGATCGGAGCTGAGGACCAATTTGAAGGAGTGATTGATTTAATCAGCCAGAAAGCCTTATACTGGACGGACGAAAACGGGGAAACGATTATTGAAAAGGAAATTCCTGCAGATCACAAAGCTGATGCCGATGAATACAGGATGAAATTGATGGAAACCCTGGCCGAATATGATGAAAAGTTCTTTGAGATTTTCATGGATTCCGACAACAGGATTACCGGGGAAATGATCACGGAAGCTTTACAAAAGGTCTGCAGATCAGGAGCTGCGGTTCCTGTTCTCTGTGGTTCTGCCTTTAAGAACAAAGGAGTACAGCCTCTTTTGGATGCGGTAGTCACGTATTTTCCGGCACCGGACCAACTTCCTGCTGTTCAGGGAAAAGATCCTGAGACGGAAGAACCTGTGGAACTGGTAAGAAATGAAACGGAATCTTTTTCAGGCCTTGTTTTTAAAGTCGTGATCGATAAGCATATGGGCAGGCTTGCGATGCTCCGCGTGTATTCCGGAAAGATAAAATCCGGTGATACGGTTCTGAATGTAAGAACAGGTGAAAGTTTCAGGATATCGAGGATTCTGAAGATGCAGTCTGACAAAACGTTATCAATAGAGGAAGGAAAAGCAGGTGATATTGTAGCTTTAACAGGCATAAAGGATGCCAAAACGGGAGATTCTTTATCATCCGTTGAGAAGCCTGTGCTTCTGGAAGCGATTACCATTCCTGCTCCTGTGATCAGGGTTTCTATAGAGCCTAAAACGAACAGTGACGAGAAATCTTTCGGTTTGGTTCTGGCTAAGATCCAGGAAGAGGATCCTTCTTTGGTGGTGGAAAGAGACCGGCAGACGGGGGAAACTTTATTAAGCGGTCTGGGCGAGCTTCACCTGGAGGTTACTCTGGAAAAGATCCGTCTGAATCATGGTATTGAAGTCAACCAGGGGAAACCTAAAGTCTCTTACCGTGAGATTTTAACGGAAACCAGAACCCACAGGGAAAAGCTTTCGAAACAGAATGGCGGAAACGGACAGTTTGCCGATATCACTTTTGAAATCGGTCCCAGAGAGAATAATGAACCGGGACTGGAATTCATTAACCTGATCAAAGGAGGTGTTATTCCGGGCGAGTTTATTCCTCCTGTGGAAAAAGGGTTCAGGGAAGCCATGGAAAACGGACCACTGAGAGGCTATCCTCTGGAAAGTATGAAGATCAGACTTCTGGACGGTTCTTTCCATGTTCAGGATTCGGCCGCGTTTGATTTTGAAAATGCTGCGAGAGACGGATTCAGGTCGGCTGCTTTATCATGCAGTCCTAAGCTTCTGGAACCAATCATGCAGGTTGAAATTCAGAGTATTGAAGAATACACGGGTGCTGTAACAGCCGATATCAACCGAAGAAGGGGAATTATTTCGTCCATTGATGAAAGATCAGGAAGGAAGATTTTCACGGCGGAAGTTCCGCTAGCTTCTACGTTCGGATATATTTCCGATCTGAGGACTCTGACGAGCGGAAGGGCTTCGACCAGCATGAAATTATCGCACTACGCTTTGGTGCCTGATTTCATTGCCAATACATTAGTAACTTAAAAAACGAGGGCTGTAAATTTATTTTACAGTCCTTGTTTGGTTACTATAGGTGAATGTGAATGGTTAATTGTGAATTTCTTTGCTGTAGATTTCTTTTGCGATTGCTTCCTTTTTCTAATATATGAATGTTTTTTTACTTCTCGCTGATTGAGCAGATAACGCTGATTTCTTTTGCACTGCTTTCTTCTTGCTTTCTCTAAAGGAATGCTTTTATTTCTCGCTTATTGAGCGGATAATACTGATTTCTTTTTGCGACTGTTTCCTTCTTGCTTTCTCTAATAAAGGAATGCTTTTATTTCTCGCTGATTGAGCAAATAACGCTGATTTCTTTTTGTGACTGTTTCCTTGTTGCTGTCTATAATAAATGAATGTTATTCTTATATCCCACAGATTTCTCAGATGACAGACTGTAAATCTTTTAATATTTAAATTTTTTAAATCTTTCAATCTTAAATCCCCTACTTCTCCGGCATCACTTTATAAGTGGGATCTTCCTGGATATTAACTTCTATAACGGCTTCTGCATTTTTCAGCATTTTACGGCAGTCTTCACTAAGATGACGCAGGTACAGCTTTTTGTCATGCTGGCTGTAGCGTTTAGACAGTTTATCCAGAGCATCAATGGCACTCATATCTACGATACGGCTTTCTTTGAAATCTACAATCACCTCATCAGGATCTTCCATGAGATCGAATTTATCCATAAATGTGGTGACTGATCCGAAAAATAGGGGGCCATATATTTTATAATGCTTCACGCCATTTTCATCAATGTATTTTCTTGCCCGGATTCTTTTTGCGTTATCCCAGGCAAAAACCAGAGCTGCTATCACAACACCTACCAGAACAGCCAATGCCAGATTGTGAAGGATTACGGTTATTAAGGCAACTGTAATTCCTACCACTATATCAGACTTCGGCATTTTGTTGACAATCCGGATGGAAACCCACTGGAATGTCCCTATGGCAACCATCATCATGACACCTACCAATGCGGCCATTGGTATTTTTTCAATAAACGGGGCTCCGAATAAAATGATGAGGAGGATCATTACTGAACCTATAATTCCTGACAGCCTGGCCCTTGAACCTGCATTGAGATTAACCAGTGTCTGAGCCACCATTGCACAGCCTCCCATTCCTCCGAAAAATCCATTGGTGATATTCGCTATTCCCTGCGCTACGGACTCCTTGTTGGTATTTCCTTTTGAATTGGTGATCTCATCCACCATTGACAGTGTCAGAAGGGATTCAATAAGACCTACTCCTGCCATCACCAATGCATACGGGAAAATGACCTGCAGGGTTTCCAAAGTGAAAGGAATCTTCGGAATATGAAAACTTGGGAGATTTCCGCTGATGTGTGCAATATCCGCCACTGTTTTTGTCGGGATATTAAATCCTACCACCACGGCAAAAACCACAATAATAGCGACTAAAGATGCAGGAACCACTTTTGTTATCTTTGGGAAAAAGTATACAATGGCAATGGTCAAAGCTGTCAATCCGGCCATGATATACAATGGCATTCCCTGGAGCCAGCCGGAAACTCCGGCGCTGTCTGTTATTTTAAACTGTTCGACCTGGGCCATAAAAATAATGATCGCGAGACCATTCAAAAACCCATACATTACGGGCTGCGGAATAAGCCTGACAAATTTCCCCAGCTTAAAAATTCCTACCAGCATCTGAAAGGTTCCCGCCAGGGCAACGGCGGCAAACAGGTATTCTATCCCGTGAGATTTTATCAGAGCGATCAATACGACAATGGTAGCTCCTGCCCCTCCTGAAACCATTCCGGGACGGCCACCCAAAACAGCGGTGACAATTCCCATCATAAAAGCTGCATAAAGCCCGGTGAGCGGAGAGATTCCGGCCAGGATTGCAAAGGAAAGCGACTCAGGAATCATGGTCATCGCTACTGTAAAACCAGCCAGAAGTTCGTTTTTGTAGTTTATTTTTTTCGAAAAATCGAATAAGCTTGTTGTATTCTTCATTGAGCTGCAAAGGTATATACTTGCAAGATGCAATACAATTACTGTGCTTTATCTTTTTCAAATATCATTTTTTTTAAATTATACCTGTTTAAACTTATATCTTATACAGTTGGCCAATCGCAAAGGCGCAAATTATATTATAAAATAACGTTTTAAGGCGCAAAGATTTTATCTGCGATAAAATTTCTAACTTTTTATTATATAATTTTTGCTGAAAATCTTTTGATTTTCTTGCGCCTAAAAACATCCATACAGTTTAAAACTTTGCGCCTTTGCGATTTTCCAACACAGAAGGTTAAACAAATTATATAAAATCTGCGTAACCTGCCAAATCTGAGAGATTTTAAAAATTTAAACAGCCTTATTAAAATAATTCACACGAATGTTCATTTAATTTGTTAATTTTAATTAAAGTTGACCTTAATGGATATTTTTTATACATTTTTGAGAGTTAACTTCCATTTTTTATTTAAATTTGGAAATGAACAAACAGATTATTTACTGTTAATTAAAAAAAACAGGTAAATGATTTGTCAATACTAAGGTCAATAGTTAAAAATATTACGAATAACTGTACGAAAAAACTTAACAGGATTTTTATACAGAAAGAAAATCTGAGCATAACGAAGTCTTATCCGGATCAGCTGCAGAAGGAAATGGGAGATATAAAGTATTTTTAAGATTAAATAACCTGAAAACAATTAACGGCTGGTGATATTCCAGACTGCCGGCTGTACATCCAAGTATGGTACTGAGTTTACATTTCCCTTTTTGCTGCTGGGATTTTCTTGGCATATTTTATTGGTAAGCAGTTATTCTGTAGTAATATATTATCTATTTTCTTTAATTAATGAGTTTAATAAAAAATAGTACTTAATACATGTTATATAAAGAAATTCATATAGGAAAGTTAATCAAGGAGATGGTGAATGAATATGAGATTCCTATGGACAGGATCTGTAATTTCCTGGATAAGGACGTACAATTTGTTGAAAATCTATACGAAAGCAGATCAATAGATACTGACCTACTTTTAAGATGGAGTAAACTGCTGGAGTATGATTTTTTCAGGCTTTACAGTTCGCATCTGATCCTCTATGCACCACCGTCTGCCGTCAACAAAAACCAGAAGAAATCGGATAAAATTCCTTATTTCAGGAAAAATATTTACACCCAGGAGATTAAAGATTTTATCATGAAGAGAATTCTTTCCGGCGAGATGACCTATGGCGAGGTGATCAAAGAATATTCTATCCCAAAAAGCACTCTTCACCGCTGGCTTCAGAAAAATGATGATACTACTAACGGATAAAAAGAATCTATTATGCGTCCCAATTACAAAAAGATATATTACGATATGCTGAGGCTGGAACATCCGGAAAAGCTGAAGGACCCAAAGATCAAAGAGATGTTGGGAAAACTGAATACAACGGAAGATATATTAAATTTCAACGAAAAGATTTTTGAACAGTCGAAAGAAAGCCAGATCAATAACCAGAAGCTTAAGACTTATGATAAAAAAACCATGTTCAAGCTTTTACAGTATCAAAGTAAGCATGGCTTTTCTACCAGCTATATGTCCAGGAAGTATAAGATCAGCAGAACAACCATTCTGAACTGGAAAAAAACTTTCGAAGCAGAAATAGAACAAGTAATAAATGCCGGCGAAAATTAATTCACCGGCATTTTTTTAAAGGTAATGATCAGGAAAAAAAGGGGCAGTCATTGTGCCGGATTCGAACCGGATAGCCTTGCCGGAGTTACCGACTTCGCTATTCCTCCCCAAATGTGTGACGATGTAGTTTTTCCTTTACGACACTTTTATTTAAAAAACAAGGCAACACCTGAAAGTGTATAAGCGTGCTCTAACCAACTGAGCTACTCTTCCTATTGAGACTGTGTTTTTTTGTGGAAGAGACGGGACTCGAACCCGTGACCCCGTCGTGATGAGCGAAGTAACACTGTTCTACGGCACTTGTTTATTTTTTCTAATAAAAAAGAGGCTAAAGGCGGGAAAACTGCTATATATAAACCATGAGGTTTATTCTGGAGTCGAACCAATTGTAACCGAAGTAAGTTTTCTCTAACGGCACTCTTTTTATAAATCAAGGTAATTTTCGCACAGACACTTTTATGCTTACGTCTTACTATTTGGACAACTGCTTTCACAGACAGGATTTGCACCTGTATCTTAAGCCTGGAACGAAGTATTTCTATGCTACGACACTTGAATTTTTATTTTAAATTGAATAAGTTTTTTTTACTATTGCATTTGTTTAAATTTCTTTATTGGAAAATCGTAAAGGCGCAAAGTTTTTTTATAAATCAAGGTAATAATGAAAGGATCTTCCGTGCATTTGCTCTACCTGCTGAGCTACCTCTCCTCTTCGAGGGAAAAGGCAGGAATCGAACCTGCGGCCCAATGTTTCAAAATCCCGAAGTATGATCCTAAAACGACACTTGATTATTTTACAGCAGGGCATTCAGCCAAACAGAAACTTATGACAGAGTGATACCATTACACCATCTGTTTCCAGAACAGGATTCGAACCTGTATTGCTGCCTCCCAACGAAGCAATTCTGTTTTACGGCACCTGCTTGATATTTTTATAACGGGTCTTTCTGTATTTTTTCCAGTTTCTCTGGTATTTTTCCTGATGGGAATTTACCGTTTCAAAACCATGATGCGGAAAGCAATACGAACAACCCATTTCATTTCCGTATATTAATCTTGAGATCTGTATTCCGGAAATTTTCTTTGGAAAATCAATGAGTCCGTATTCATTGATTCCGAAAGTTTGTTTTAATGTCTTGTATTTTTTCATGTCTATTGAGAATTAACCTCAATACACTGCTTCTTTAAGACATGGTTTATGAATTTTCATGGTTATTGGTTTTACTATTTTATCTTTTCATTGTATAAAAAACCAAGCAATGGATCATAAGAGTTTTTGAATGTATTCAAATTGGAAGTTTGACGATGAAACTCTTACTGTACGGCATTGGTCTGTAGTTACCGGGCATCTTGCGGAAAGACTCTGTTCAAATGAAAAGTCGAAGAAACTCTTTCCTTATGGCACCGGATGAATAACAATGCAAAGTTATTCCGGAGGTGCGCATTCTTTTTACGCAGTTAATTTATTTTTATTTTTTTAAATACTGATATACAGTTTTTGTCCTTTTCTCATGACCTCTTCTGCAAATTTTTTAAAAACGGGATAATAGTAGTTTTCAAAATCATCGTACAGGTATTTTTTACAGCTGTCATTTTTTATGGATTCTAAAGTCAGAAGAAAATCATCTGCATCTATCCCGGTACATTCAGCACTGATATCCTGCCAGCCGTTGCATTCATTATTCTGTCTCACAAACTCCGGTAATCTGCTGTATTCTTCCGGAGTAATCCCTTCATAGAACCAATAGTTCAGATATCCTCTAAAAGTTCCGCCACCAAAAAGCACAGCTTCCTGCCTGCCTTGAGATTCCGTAAGAAGCATATATTCTTCACCGCAATCGGGTGCTCCGCAGCAGGGACAAAGGCAGAGATGCGTGAGATCTTCTCTGATAAAAGGATTTCCGGTTATTTGATGTTGATAGGTTTCGGACATTGTATTATTGTTTTTTGTCATTGCGAGGAACGAAAGTGACGAAGCAATCTCAAAATCTTATTCTTCGTTTTGCCTTGAAGCAAAAGAACCAAAAATTCAAGACTTGGAAACTCCGGCTAAAAATAATCTATACTCTCTAAAAATTCTAAAACTCGCGCGAATTATATGTTGCTGTTTTAGTTCAAAATGGGTCTCGCGCTCAAACAGTAGAATTTTCTTAACGTTCGCATAGTTTATTTTCTTAACGCCTTCGTTTCCTAGGTCGTTTTATTTCATTTTAAGTTTTCCTAACTTATCAAGCTTTAGGTTTAACTCTTGCTTTCTCTTTTCCAATTTTTTTGGTTGAATGAACACAAAATCAAAAAGTTGTTCAATAACTTATATTAGCCGCAGGATTAAGCTTCTAACTGAGTTTATGGTATTAGTTTTTATTTTTAAAAGCAGTGCCTTTTAAAGCACTACTTTTTTAATGATTTGAACAGCAGACTTTCTGTCTTCCAGAGCATTCAGTACATCGAAAACCTTGTCTGACCAGCCTGCAATAAGATATACGTCGTTTTTTCTGATATCCAACGGCTGTTTTCCGTAACCTGCCAGGTCAAAAATATATAATTTCGCATCCGGAGCCATACTTTTGTACCGGTTCCAGGAGTCTTCAAAAGAATTTTTGGTTCCATTGCTGTTCCACAACTGAGTATCGGTAAACAACATTACTTTGTCCGTTTTTTCTCTTTTTTTGATCAGATCTTCGATCACCAGATAACCGTTGGTAGAATAACCTACTTCACCTTCACGCTTGTAAAACTCATTAACGTTTCTCAGAATACCGTTTTTAGGCATGGGAACTCTTTTCCATCTGTCACCAAACATACCTGTAATCACATTTTTACACCGGGACTGCAAAATCATAGACATCAGTAATCCAATATCATAAAGCAATACTTTACTTTTAGGTGAAACCGGCTGCTGCATAGAACCTGAAACATCCGCCGCAATCACCACTGAAGTATCAAAACCAAAACCTTTAATATTTTTAGCACTCACCATAACAGCATCTTCCAATGCTTCCAAAATGGATGACAGCCAGGGCGAATCCATAGTCTTCAGTTCCCTGTAGGCCGACAAAAATCTGAACGGAAGCTGTTTTGAATTCGTTACAGCTTTTTCATTGGATAAATAATTACAAATCTTATCCATCGCATCAGAAGAAACACCTGCTTCTATAATATTTCTCAGGTTTCTCAAAGTTGCCATATAACCGAGCTTATTGCTGAAGATCAATTCTTCCCATTTATTTTTAAAAGCCTGCTTTTTTTCTGTTTCACCGGCAAATTTCGTCTGACCCAAAACGGAAAGTTCAACTTCCCATGTGTAAGGAGTTTCCAGTTTATCACCTACAATTTTGTTAAAAACTGCCTGCTGATTTTCATCTTTTGCTTTCGGGTGAACCAGGAACAGTGCATCTCTCAATGTTACTTCTGCTTTTCTGTTGTATTTTGCAAACTGGTATTCATCAAATTTATTGAAAGACTTTGCAAGACCTTTCTGGATCTGTTTTGAAAGCCTGTTCAGTTTTTTGGTTTCCGTTCTTTCATTAGCAGTCTGATAGTAAGCCAAAAGTTCAGTGATTTCATCTGCTCTCTGTACAACTCCATCTACCGTTCTGCTTACTAAGTCTGTACCGGAAGCCTGTTTGGCCAGTTCTGCAGTCAGAACTAACGGAATAGAACGCAGGTACATATCTTTTCTTGCATACACAGCCAGTTTAGCTACAAATTCAGGGTCATTTTTTCTGATCAGAGACTGAATTCTTTCCAATCTGTCATTTCCCTTTTCATAGGATGTATTGGATAATCCTGTTGTAACAACAGCACTATATAGTTCTTCAGCAGGTGTCATGGTAAATGCCTTTGCACCTTCGTAGTTGAATACGGTATTTTTCTCTTTCTTTAAAAAATTAAATTTCATGAGTTACTGTTTTTGTTAAACATTTTGGAGGATCATCTTCCCCTCTGATTTCTGATGCAAAGTAAAAACAGTATTACGCAGTCTTTTTGCGTAGTGAATATTTATACGATTTTTTTTTTTCAAAACTTTATAAGCTTAATCAAAATTGGTGAGCTTATTTTATCTCCCGCAGATTTCTAAGATGCACTCAGATCATTGTGTTACCGATATAAAATAGTTGTAATATTCATGTTATGAATTTATGTTTTGGCTAAAGCCCGATGGCTGGCAACCTTTTTTACAAGCGGGTTAAAACCCGCTCCTATTGAATTTTAACAACAATATCTTTTATCTTTTATCTTTTATCTTTTATCTTTTATCTTTTATCTTTTATCTTTTATCTTTTATCCAATCTTTTCCACATACAAAATGTCTATCATTCATTTCCAGTAAAGGAATCAGCATTCTCTGCTTTTCCCGACGGCATTGCCTAGATTTGTGTATATTAAAATTCAGGCTATGATTCAAGGATTATATGAAACACACATTCAGGTAAACAATTTAGAAAATTCTGTACGTTTTTATACTGAGGTGCTGGGACTGAAACTGGCCCATATGGATGAGACTCGTCCTATTGCATTTTTGTGGATAGGTGAAGGCAAGAGCTTTATGCTGGGGTTGTGGGAGCAAAAGGAAAACCTGCAGCCAAGGCACTTTGCATTTTCCAGCAGTAAAGAGGATATTTTAAACTATTCAGTAGACTTTCTGAAGAAGAAAGACCTGAAACCCTATAATTTTTTAAAGGATGGGATTGATGAGCCTATGGTTTTTGCGTGGATGCCTGCACTGGCCATCTATTTCAATGATCCGGATGGCAACCAGCTTGAGTTTATATCGGTTCTTGAAGGTGAAGGGAAACCTGAGCTGGGCGTAATCTCCTATGAAGAATGGATGAAGCATCAATAAATAAAAAAGGACAGACTTATTTTCAGAAGCTGTCCTTTTTGTTAAATATTCACTAATTTCTTTACGGCAAGAACATGTTTACATGGTCCCCTTTCCCCCTGGTATTTACTGAACCATTCACAGGTGCACCGTTCTTTATCACTCTCTATAATGACCGTATGATGCACACCGGTTCCTTCCACTCTTGCTTCGGTTCTGGCTGTGGTTTTATTTAAAATCTCAACTTTGCCCTCTGCGATAAGTTTTTCTGCATTTTTCATCCGTGGATTCAGGCCGATTATGCGATTGAGCTTAAACGGCAGCCTCCGGTAGAAAAAGCCGTTGTCATCCAGATCATATCCCAAAAGTCCCATAGCAGCCAGTCTTCCTGTGAGGTTATTTGTTTTTTTAAGATGGATATTTTCATCCAGAGCAAACGCTGAAGGATTAAAAGACTGATTGGCATAAGCATATTTATCCAGGGCATCGATCCATTCATCAGAAATATCATCGATCAGGCTGTCCAGTACCGCACCTTCTCCGGAAAATCCCCGCCAGGTTTCTCTTGACAATGAAAAACTGAACCTTATATTTCCCATATACAGCTGCCATGTGGTAGACTGCATATCTGCATGAGGAAATACCTGCATCTGGTCTATATAAGGAAGAAGCGGCTCCAGCAGGCGTAATCTGTGAAGTCCTCCGATACAGACCGCATCCGCAGATTTTACCGGCGAAAACATGGGTTTGTTTCCTCTGATGATCAGGTAATAATCTGATTTTACAGGTCCTTTCGGTATTCCTCTGAACAGCTGCTGGGTCTGGACTTTATTGAAACAGTGGAGCTTTTCGGATTCAGAAAGATAAATCTGAACGGTACTCAGCCCTTTGATCCATTTTACAGGCAGCGGGACTTTTCGTTCCACTACTTTTCCCTCTTCTTTATGAAGTCCGACTTCTTTTTCACCTACGGAAAGCATTATTTTTTCATTGAGCCGGATGCTTCCCAACGCAGTAATCATCGGCTGGTTAAAGTCGACATTGGTGGTTCCGTTTTCCAGAAACTCTCCGTGAAGTCCGTCTGGCAGCACATCTAGCCTGGCATAAACACCTGCACAGTGTGAAAATCCTTCAAACCGCAGCCTGCTGTTTCCGGCAGTAACGATAGGGTCTTTAAGCAGTGCCATCTGAAACGGCGAGAGGTTAAAGCTTGATTTCACAATATTGGAAAGTGTAATGAGACCTCTCGCCAATATAAACGGCTGGCTGACTTCTCCCCAAAAAAAGCAGGGAGCATCCGTATTTTTCTGAATTTCGCTGTATTTGGACAGGAACAATTCTTCAGATGCAGATTTTTTTATCAAAGACGATGGTCTCTGATAGTTGTAAATTAGCGTATCTTCCATATCTATTTTTTTAGAAGAAGATTGCAGATTTTTTTCAGGCTGGAATTTTCTTTCCAGGCATTCAGTTTTTCTTTTAAGTTTTTATCGGCTTCAGATTGGTTTAAAGCCAAAACCTCGTGGTAAATATCCAATATTTTTCTAAGATTGGTAACAGGCGTTTCCATCTGCAGCAAAATGTGGGTGAAAAGCTGTTCCAGTGCCAGATTGTGATCTTTGCTGACATTGAGCATGTGATGCTGTACAAGATCTGTAAATCTCTTCACAGGAGCCCATTCCAGTTTTTCATGAAGCCCTATTACCTGCCCAAGACGGGCATTGTCCATTACTTTATGGGAGACATGCTCCAACCAGATCTCGGCAGCAGTTCCGCGGATCACTTTGTCTCCGTCCAGGAAAATGGTTCCCAGAAAAAGATATCCCATAGCATCCAGAGGTTTTTTCATCTGATGGAGCGCCTGAGCGGTATTCAGAACAAGTCCTCTTTCGTAAACTTCTGCAATTCCCGAATAAAACAGGCAGTCTTTAATGATCCTGGCAAAAACGTTCCCAAGTGTATTCGGGAAACTCCAGATAAATGAAGGAATTTCTGAGAAATTTTTCTGCTCTGCAATAAAGTATTCTAAGAAAAGCTGATGCTGTCTTTTTTTCAGGTGATATTTCGGAACACGGATATTAAGCTCAACGGGATAGTAGGAATTCTTCTTGCTGTCAATCGTTTTCCATTCATGTATTCCGGTAAGGAATTCTTTAGGAATATCCTCATATCCGAAGTCTTTGAATTCTTCAAAAGTCATTTCAGGAGAGCGTGTAATTCCTGCTGTCATCCACCATGAAGGATGTTCAAATTTCCCTTTCGGAACTGCATTTTTATCAAAAAAGAAAAGCAGAAGTTCTTTATATTCTCCTTTTAATTTCTTGCCGGCCAGCTGTAATGCCTCTGAGGTTTTTTCAAGCGAACAATGCTGCAGGGCAAGCTGTACATCCAGATCATCAGGCTTTATATTTTTGTTCTGGTAAATTTCAAATCTTTCTACCAATGCTTCAGGGCTTATCCAGCATGGCTCATGGGTTACTGTAGAGAGCAACGGGGTTTTATCTCCTGATGTTATTTTATTAAAAACACCGACTGCTATATGTTTAAACGGTTCCATCGCCAACCCTCCGGCATAGATATCTTTAATAGACTTCAGCTTTTTATGATAAGTGGAATAAGCTTCTCTTGTGGCTTCGTCCTCACGGGTTTTCTTATATATTTTTTCCAG
Organism: Chryseobacterium luteum; assembly: GCF_000737785.1. Taxonomy (GTDB): domain Bacteria; phylum Bacteroidota; class Bacteroidia; order Flavobacteriales; family Weeksellaceae; genus Chryseobacterium; species Chryseobacterium luteum. Next base: position 165,872 of record NZ_JPRO01000004.1, read on the forward strand.
GTTCTTAAGCTGAAACGGAAATTTCTCCAACAGTAAAAGCCCGTAATTAATGATCAGATTGCACAGTAATACATTAAAATGGTTTACTTCCCATTTGGCAATGGTTTTACAGGCTTTTTGAAACACAGGCTCAAAAAGTTTTACAGATCCGGCATCAGCTTCATCTGCAAACCGTACAAGCCCCGCCAGCGCGAGATCGTAATAATAAGTCCCGGGATTTTCTATGGCCTGGGGAAGCAGAAACATCAGGTCTTCAAAGCTATGCAATTCCTGAACTCTGCATTCTTCATTGATGAGCTCTAACTTTTCGGGATCAACGGCATCCAGCTCCAACTGCCTGTTGTCTATATATTGTGCCAATACAGGCCTTACATTGGCTAATATGTTATCCGCATAATGAGACAAGGCCTGCTTCATCTTTTCTGAAACAGGAATATATTTGATAATGATTTTTGATGCTTTGGTCTGTATGCTTTCGTCTTTGCTTACAAATGCTGCACTCAGAGCGGTTTCCAGGTTTTCCGTATCCGATTTCTTTTTCTGAAAAATTTTTTCTGTAACAGCCAGACCGGCTGCCACTACTGTTTTAACTTCTGAACTCAGCAAGTTGGGGAGAAAATGTGAAAATTCACCCGTTCTGAATGCCGGGTCCTGAACTATTTTCTTCAAATGGTCAAGCATGGTATTAACTGCTTTCGACTGTACGGAAGCCAGCCCTGACATCAGTTCATCCTGAAGCATGATCAATTCTTCGTCAGAAGGTGCCAGGACATTGAATGCATCCATGAACCATCCTGTAACGTTTTTATTAAAGTTCCTGTTTGCTGCCAGAAGGCATTCTCTGAGAAATCTTTTTCTTTCAATTTTATTTTCAGCAATAAGCTTCCGGATCAGCGGAAGCCATTCTTTTTTAAAAGGCAGTGATTTTGAAGGAAATTCGCACAGATACCAGAAATGGGTTTCCAGCGTTTCCGGGAATTTTTCCAGATCATACGGATGAAGGCTTAAATGGTATCCCAAGAGTTCAGGTCTGGGCTGTACATAGCCTTTTTCTGCCCATCCCAAGATGTCCTGATAATTAAATGCCGTGAATTCCGCATCTATGGAATCATTAATAAAATCCGAAAACCAAGCCGGGCATCCCCACTCAAGTATTTTTCCGGTCTGCTCTTTATCTCTGAAAAGGCTCCAGTAGTTTTTCCCGTACCGTTTCTGATCCATGCAGACAAACGATGCTATATCAATAATAGAATGCTGATCTGCAGAACCGGAAGTATGGTAGGAGTTTTTCGTCATTACAATTTTACTGATCTCCCTGTGCAGTTTTTTTATAGTAGGAACCAGCGCTTTTCTTTCTTCTGTTGTGAGCTGCTTCAGAAACGGAATAATCTCATGTGCTTTTTCCTTATTAAGAATCTCATAAAGTCTTTCTTTCATTTGTTTTTAATTTGATAATAATTTTTTTCAGGTTATTTTCATTTTGCCATTCTTTTAACTTTGCTGCTACAGCATGATCAGTTTCGGACTGATTAAGGTGTAACAGTTCGTAATACATCTCCAGTATTTTTTTAAGGTTAAAAACCGGATGATCTATTGCTGTGAGAATGGATATCATTAGTTTTTCAAATGCCCGGTTGTGTCCGGGACTCAGGCCAATGAAGCCGGCAAGCCCATCTGTAAGCCGCTTAGCCGGAGCCAGTCCTAAACTGATCTTTTCACCTATCATGATCCCTAGTGACGGGATATCAAAATCAACCGAAACTATTTTATACATAACTGCTTCAAAAGCCGTACCAGAGAAGGTTTTATCCTTATTCAACATAGCCGCGGACAGGAATAGATAATGTACCGGCTGGAATGGGAGGTCCAGGCTCATCCATGCATCCAAAAATCCGGTATTGGTTCTGATATCGTATTGATATACAGCACTGGACAGTGTTTCGTTATATTTTTTTGCAAAAACAGCCCCCGAAAAGCAGGGTGCTGTGTATAAAATACGGATCAGATCATGATCATAAGCTGCGTGATATGAATTAAATAAATGATCCAGAAGGGATGCTTCCGGGGAGATTTCTTTATTTTCAATGGTTACTGTAAGCTGCGTAATTTCTTCTGCATCATTTCGTTGATAAACTTTTCTGGTTCCCTGCTTCCTGCTGAAGCTGCCATCCAGATAAGCTCTTTCATACCTGTTTTTATAATATTCCGGATCAAAAACGGGTTCCAGCCATTTGAAACAGTCCCCGGGAAGCTGTTTCCGGGCATATTTTTCTGATTCCTCCAGATTGTTTTTTCTTACGCGAAGCAATGCTCTCTGAAGATCGAAAGGAACAGGAACTGTTTTCTGGTCTATGTATATTTTTAATTTATCCACAAGCATCCGGAGATCGACCCAGCAAGGTGTATGATCAGGAACTGAAAGCAACGGAAGGTTTTTTCCCTGCCTTAAAATTTCAAAAGCCCCGAGAAGCAGTTGATGATATGCCTTAAGAATCAAAGGGGTCCGTTTTTCCGGCCAGTTCTGAAGCCCGGGAAATTGTCTCTTTGCTTCATGGAGTACCGGAGAGCCTTTTTCCTGCTTCATCAGGCCATATTCAATAAAAAATGTGGCGTATAAGTGATGCATTCCGGTACTTTCCTTTACTTTAAGAGCGGCTTTAAAAGCCGGTTCCAGCTGTACAATATGGTCTGCATTAATCTCTGTATTGAACCTCATCAGGGCATCCAGAAAGAGATCAAAATCGTTGGGATCATTTTTAGTGAAAACCCGGGGTGCAAAAAATATAAAATCATTTAGTGTCTGAATAGCCGAAATGGGTTGGGGTAAGTGCCACACAGCAGGCTCTTCACTTCTACCGGTTGGAAGCTCTTCATTATTTCCGTTTTCAGGGAGAAATTTTTCAAGCAAGACTGCGGTATCCGAAAGGAGAAATGCTTTGTAGAACTTTAATTGCTCCATAATTCCATGAGAGTCCGGATCACCGTATTTCGTAATGATCCTGGCTGTCTTTACTTGTAATGCGGCATCATTATTCAGGAAAACGGGCAGTAAAAAAAGGCAGATTTTTTCGCTGTGCTTTGGGTCATTCTTCAAAATTTTCTCAACGGTCTGAAGCAGTGTATTTAAAATATTTTTAACCCGGAGATCGGCTAAGGGTGTTACTGCATTAAGAAAATCATCTGTTTTGAAATCCGTTTCTGTAATAACAGGGCTTAAAATTTTAAGTACCGGAACGAAAAGCGAATGCTGTGCAGCGTGGAATACTGAGAACAGGCTGTCCTGAAACATCAGAATTTCGTGACTGCCTGGTTCAAGGTAAGAAAACATTTCCAGAAACCATATATTGTGTTCTTTTGAAAAGTTAAGGCTTACTGCATCCAGGCATGACTGCAATATCCGTAAACGTTCAATTTTATTTTCACTGGTCAGGCTTTTAAAGATATCTTTCCAGTTTTTCCCGTTGTAAAGGGTTGTAATATCAGAATTGTACCGGAACAGCATCCAAATATGGGAATCCAGTGTTTGTGGGTATGTAAAAAGGATTTCTTCTGAGGTAGATCCTGAACCCGGCGATTCTGAAAGAAGACCGGCACAGACTTCGTCATTCAGTATGAGATAACCTTTGTGTTCCCATTCCAAAACTTTGAGGTAATTGATATTTCTTAAAAATGAATAGCTGTTTCCCAACCATTGGGGAGTGTAAAATTGAAATAATTGATCGACAAGATCTACCGGCACTGTGTAGTATCCCGGTACCAGGCTTTCATACTGATCCTGAGTATTGCTGCAGGCCAGAGCTGTAAGCATAGAAATGCTGTTGTGACCCCAGTCTTTATCTAAGAATTTCTTTAAAACGGCTCCAGCTTCTTTCTTTTCTTTCGGGGTCAGTTTGATAAGAAAGGGAAGAACTTCCTTTATTTTATAGTTTAAATAAATGGCCTTCAATTCATCTTCAATAAGCATAATTCCAGTCTTGAGGACTAAAATAATAAAAAATGTCTGACAGACACTGAATTATCCCCGTAAAGTGACTTTTTTTAACAAAAAATTATGCTTTCAGCAGCAGTTCAGCAAGCATTTCTGAATAAAAGTTAAAGGGAATTCTTCTTTCCTCTTTGAAAAAACCGTAGATATCCGTTTTATAGTTGGATGTTGTTTTTCTGAAGCTCAAATTATCTCCGTGATGGCCGTGAATCTGACAGCTGATTTCTTTATCCCTGAGATCTATTGAAAAACGGGCATTGATTCCGAATCCAAAAAAATCTGATTCTATTTTTTGTTCGTCTTTCTTTATATTATGGAAATAAATGTTAAAAAAACCTTCGGAAAATACTTTCAGATAATCGCTCAAGGATTGGTTTCTACCTAAGAAATAATAGGTGTGAAAGTTATTGGAAGCGATGGTAACTCCTGAATCCCCTGTAATAACTGTCATTTCACTTTCTGACTCGATTTCATCTCCAAATTTTAATTTTCTGCTTGTAAAATTCATGAACGGGAACGCAGGATTTTCCGGAACCAAGCTGTCCAAGCTTCTATAGTAATTCAGAAAAAACGGATTTTTTTCAGGGTTTTTAGCTTCAAATTTTTCTTTGGAATCTGTGTGCGGGATCGCATAACGGTTGTCCGTATAGCTTTCCACTTCTCCATCCCTGTTAAAATTCACGGTGACAAAATTCTGTCCCAGTAAAGGAGAAACCTGCATGTAGATTGTTTTAAAAGCTTCTGTTAGTTTCTGCGAAAGACGGTTATATGTAACTCTGGAAACAACTCTGTAATACCTGTCATACACCACCGTTCCGGATAATTCCGCTGTTTTTACGATCCAGTCATTCCGGATGAAAAAATCATAAACTATATAATTATTGATCACTCTTTTGTTATAGTATACTTCCTCATCATAGTTTTTTAAATTTTCCAGATCAGAAGTTTCTTTAATATCATCATGATAGGATGCATTGGTTATGGAATATTTTCTTTTTCTAAAATCTTCTTTTGAATAGGCTTTGTACCTTTTTCGCTTAACGAGCTTGCTGTTTTGATAGATTTCCCCGGAATATTCGTAAAGTGATTGGGTATCTTTTTTAGAAATAACTTCATCCAGATGATTTTTATAAACGATCTTATAGGTTTTTACAGGATCTGACACTTCAGGAATCGCGGGAAATGCGGACAGGAAATATTTCCCGTATCCGGAGTTAAAAAATCCGTTCTCATGCATTTCTTCGACGGTATACGATTCATTATCCCAATCGTCATATACGATCCTACAAGTCGGGTCCAGTTGCCCGTCTTCGTTATAACTGAAACCTTCGAGGTTTGAATATCCCGAATCATAATAATAGGCATCTTTTTCAAGGCCAACCGTTTTTCCGGTAGTGACGTCAATGTATTGTGAAAAGATTTCTTTTTCCAGTACATCAGTTACCCGTATTTTCTTTTCGCACAGTATATTTTCATGGTAAAAATCAGCTTCCCATTTGGTAAAACCATCTCTTTCTTCTCTTAAATACTGTACTTCAACTTCCAGGGAGAAGTCTTCCTCTTTCGGTTCAAAGACGGTATCCTCATATATGATGCAGGTCTTTTTGATCCGCTGCAGATTTTCATAATGTTCAATACGGATAAGCTTCTGATCTTTGTATACTTTTTTATCAAAATTCCGTTTAAAGAAAGCTTCTCTAAGCGTTATCTCCAGGTCTTCATAATATGTGGAAAAATAACGGACGGTTTCCTGCTCTAAGGCTTCATCTGAAAAAGGAAACGGGAAAAACTGAAGATAATGATTCCATGATGTTTCAGCAGTGCTGATCCCGGATGCATCCATAAGAGACTGCAGAATCTCTTTCCTTTTTAAATAGGGTCTTCCGTCGTCGAAATATTTAAATTCCATTGAATCTCCGTTGTTCAGATAAAAATATTTCTTCAGGTAGACTTCATCGTCTGTATGATGAATGCTATATGAGGCCACAACCCTATCCCACTGGTCATAAACGGAAAAACATTCTATGGAAAGCTCAAAACTGCTGTACGTTTTCTCGTGGACGAATTTACCTTCCCGATGATTTTTGGTTCTTATTATTTTTACTTTGCCAACCACTGCATACTCCATCAGAATATCTTCATCAGAGATTTCTTCATGGGTAAAATAAATCTTAACAGAGTTGATCTTCTGAAAATAGAACTGTTCGGTCTTTTTCAAAACGTCACCAATATAGGTATGCTTTAAGTATGCTTTTTGCTCATGAAGACTGTTTTCTTCAAGTACCGTTCTATCTCTCTTTGTGTATACTATTCTTCTTTCCATGATCTTTCAAAATAATAAAATCCTTATCCTCAGCCTGTGCTAAAAATATGGATTTATCTTTTTTCTTTAGGTGTATTTCTATCTTTTTTCTTCTTTTCATCATTAGGATTTAAAAAGGGCAGACCGTTTTTACACAAGCCCACCCATATAGTAACGGTTATTAGTTTTTATTTTGTGAAGATTTCTTTCAGCTGGGAAACGATGTTGCTGTTTCCTGAAACGGTAATATCACCAATCTTTTCTGCGATTTTTTCCATATACTCCATTTCTTTCAGCTTCCATAAAACTTCATTTTCTTCCATCAGTTTTGCGGTGTTCAGCAAACTTCTTGTGGAAGCCGTTTCTTCACGGCGCATGATGCCGTTGGCCTGAGCTTTTTTCTCAGCGATTAAAACCTGGTTCATGATTTCCTTCATTTCACCCGTTAAGATCACATCACGGATACCCGCATCAAAAGCTCTGATTCCTAAATCACCGGCTTTTTCACCCAGATTTTCAAGAATTTCTTTTCCAACCGAATCTTTTTTCAGCAACAGTTCATCCAATGTTAAAGCTCCTACAAACTCACGCAATGCCAGCTGCATCAGAATATATAATTGCTTATCATATTCTTTATTTTCCATCAATGCTTTCTCGATACTCTGTACCTGAAAACTCACATAAAAATTGATCCTTAGCATCGCTTTATCCTTAGTCAAAAGCTCCTGACCTGCAATTTCCATTTGCTGCATTCGCGTATCAACCGTATTAACGTCGATGGAAATTCCATTATTCCAAAAGCTGTAGGTTCCGGCTTCCAGAGTGTTCACCAGTTTACCGTCAATGATCAATAGTCCTTTATATTGATTCGGTACAATAAATTTTCTTACATAATGTCTCAGCGTTGTATTTTCCAGGATGGTATTCGGGATATCCTCGGTGATTTCAACTTTCGTCAAATCTACTTTTTGGAAGACTCTTTCTGTAATATCATTCCAGAATGCATATTGTCCTACGTTCAGAACATCTTTTAAAGTACCGTTTTCATACATTAAAATGATTTCGCCATCTTTTACCTCTATGATTTTCAAAAGGTTTCTCAGGATTTCGTTTTTTAATAAAGCAGCTACATTTTCATGCGTTCCAAACTGGGATCTTATTTCATAGTTGGGATCGATTACCTTAACCTCAACTGAAATATCATTGTTCCAGAAGGAGTAAATACCGCTTTCCAATACCTGAGTCAGTTTTCCGTCAATTAACAATAATCCTTTATAGTGATGTTGCACAAGAAACTTTCTTACAAAGCTTTTCACCTTTATATTTTCCAGAATTGTTTTAGAAATTTCTTCCGGGATCTCAATCTTTGTTAAGTCTATTTTCTGAAATTCTCTGTTGACCATTCCCTTCCAGAATGCATATTGTCCAACGGTCAAAACATCTTTAAAAGTTCCGTTTTCATGAACTAAAATGATTTCTCCGTCTTTCACCTCTACCGTTTCCAAAAGGTTTTTCAGGGTTTCATTTTTCAACAGAATCGGTAAATCTTCACCAGCTTCAAACCGGGATTTCATCTCATAGACTGTTACCGATTTATTTCCAAAGACATAATGATTACCTTCTTTCAGAACTTCAATTAAGTTCCGGTTTTTGAAAACCAAACCCACTTGATAAGCTTTAATATGTACATTTTTTATCATTTTATTTTATTTTTAAGTGTTATTATTTTAATTAAAAAGAGAAAACCGAGTTTCTTTCTTCCAAAAAATGGCGGAAGCAAAGGAGTTTCAAAAAGCTCCGGTCATTTCAGAAAACCGTTCTTAAACTTATTTTTCCAATCCGTAAGATCTTGGGCGTGTCCCTGGCCACCGCTGAAAGCAGCAACCCGGGTCGCTACGTTCACTGCTATCTTTTTTGCTTACAAAAAAGGATATCCGTTACCATCGCTCACGCGGAAAACCGTCCTTATCAGAAAATTCCGTTCAATTGGAGTATTCATCAACTGAATTTCACTTTCAGAAAAAATCTTTCTCACTGGCTTTTTCAAAAATGCTGATTCAACAACTGAAAAAACTCAGATTTTCTCTATCAAGATGTTTTTAAAGAAAAACATTGAAAACTTTGTAAAAAATAGATTTTCAGTCTATCTTTAACTACATGTGAAGTGTAGTGCTCTAACCAACTGAGCTATCTCAATCTAATTGAGAGAAGGAGTCGAACCTTCGCAAAAAAACTATTTACTCTAACCTGACTGAGTTATATTTCCCTTAAGGAAACAGAAGGAGTCGAACCTTCGTACAATAGTTAATGGTAGAAGTTTTTTGGTTAACTCCTCAAACCTTCGGGCCAAGCTGAACAGAACGAAAACAATGTTTTTCAACAAATTCTTCTGCAATGGTGTTATACAGAAACACACAACCTGACTTGCCTGATATTGTAACTGAAACCTGTTTTTCAAAATTTCAGTGTTGTTTCATTTTGATAATGCAAAGTAAAAACTGTATTGCGCAATCATTCTGCGTAGAAAATAAAATTTGATAAAAAATAAAAAAAAGACAGTTTCAAAATATGAAACCGCCTCTGCGTTGTCTGATAAAGTTTATAATAGAAACTTCCTTAAAAAAGAGATCCCTCTTATATGTCCTCCTGTAAAATATCCAAAATTCCGGAAACCTGAGACTCTTTATCTGTGAAATATAATTTCAATTCCTGATAAACAAATTCTTTAATTTCAGTTTGAACTTTTGGAGTTCCCAACTTCCATCTTGTTGAACCTAAGAAAGTTAATTCACCTCTTACTGAAGCATAAAGACAAAGATGTTGTTGAAGTTTTACGGTTCTAATACTTAATTTCAGGCTTCTTTTTGAAGATTCTTCACTTAAAAATTTCTTAAGACCTTGAAAAATTCCATCTAGTAATGAGCCTCCTAAGACTGTTTCTTTATAGTTCGCATATATTTTTAATTTAGGTTTTACCCAATAGCTACTTACAAATGCCAGTGCCAATGAATAGGAAAACTCCGTCTTTTTCTCAAAGTTCAGTTTAAAAACTGATGAATAGTAAGAAAAACTTTTCTCCAATTCGTAATCAATTATTTCGGACAAACCTTTTGGATAATGGAAAATATTAATTTGTTTTTCAGTTTTGGACTGATCGATGCTTTTAATTTTTAATTGATTGTTTAAAAATGAAAATCGTCTCAATAAATTATTGAGTAAATCATAATTTAAAATTACATCTTGAAAAATTTCTTTATCTGGTATCAATTCAATTTTTATTCTATTGAAGTCAGTATTCTGAACATCTTCTAAAAATTCAGGATTTCCTTTTTCAGATCTAAAAGCATGTACACCATTAATTTCAATCCTTGTATATTTAGATAAAGCAACAATTCCTGCCAGTGATAAATAAAATTTTTCGTTTTTATAATCATGAAGATGTTTCAAAGCATCTAAAAAAGGGAGAAAAGTTTTGGTACCAGAACCTTCTATTACTAATTGATTCTTCTTTTTGAGTAAAAAAGTTATCTCATAGATACCAGATTTTATAAAATCTTCAATCAAATAACTTAGCAATTCCTGATAACCGTAGTGATTTAAAGCACCGATATACATTACCGGACGTTTTCTGATATGCTCTAAAATATTAAGTTTTTCAATCATAATTTAAATTCGAAATAAACTTAAATATACGATTTTAAAGCCAAATTATTCACTTCTAATTATGCCTTTTGAAGGCACCAATGCAAGATCTTCGCAATATTCTTCGCATCATCCACGCCTCTGTGGTGCGTACCTTCCAGCTTAAGATTCAGTTCGCCTAAAGCTCTGCTCATGCCTACACTTTTTCTTACCGTAGGATGCAGCTGCCCGAACAATGTTTTTACATTGATATGGTCATCGCTCAACGGATAATCCAAATTGAATCTTCTGGCCTGGTTCTGCAACATATTCAGATCATAATTGCCGTAGCTTGCCCAGGTTAGGTCTTCAGAACCGTATTCTGCCCTCAGTATATCCAACGCATCTTCGAGCATGATGCCTTCTTCATCCAGCATGTTCTGAGTGATGGAGGTCAGCTCCGTACAGAAAGGACTCACCTTTGAGTATTGCGGTTTCACTAAAATGCCTTCATTTTTTGAGATCTTACCCGTTGCTGCATTCATAATGCACACACCGATCTCGATGATCTCGCTTTCCTGGCCTCTGGGCGGTCTGTCGTCCCAGCAGGTGGCTTCCAGGTCTATAATTAATATATTTTCTGTTGTTTTCATTTGTTTAAAATTTAATGTTTGAGAAGGTGGGAACTGGAGTATGGAAGTTAATAATGGACGTTATTTACTTCCTGTTTCCTTCTTCATATTTCGTTCTTACTCTAAAATTTTCCGTAAAATTTTGGCGGCATTATAAGCATCGTCTGCTCCGCTGTGATGGTTTCCCTCAAAATCCATTTTCAGGTACTCAAGAGCTCTTTTTAGGCCTGTCATTTTATGGAGGCTGAAATGTTCTCTGAACTCTTCCATCACGTTCAGATATTGTCCGCCAAAAGGAATTTCTATCCCGAGCCAGTCGCACTGCTCAAAAATCTGCTCGCGGTCGAAGTTTCCGAAACCAGCCCAGGTAAGCGCTGACGAATCATATTCATCTAAAATTTTTTCGCAGGCTTCTTCGAAATAGATTCCTTTTTCTTCAATAAGCTGCGGTGTGATTCCGGTTAGTTTCGTACAGAATTCATTGATTTCTGATCTTTCCGGAATAACATAAATGCTCTGTTTTTGGGAAATGGCTTTTGATTTCAAATCCAGCTTGCATATCCCTATTTCTATAATATCGACTTTCTCGCCAATTGGAATTCTGTCATTTTCCCAACAGGTAGCTTCTAAGTCGATGATTAGTATTTCGTTTGTTGTGTTCATTGTTTTTTTAATGTATAAAGTATTGGAGTACAATGTAAAATGTACATTGTAAAAAGTATGAGGTCCGGTGGTATTACAATAGCCGCCACTCATTACTCATTACTCATTACTCATTACTCATTACTCATTACTCATTACTCATTACTCATTACTCATTACTCATTCTCTATTCCTCTCTTTTACCAAACGGTGGTGTCCATTTTTTCCGTTTCATAATTTCTTTGACTTCTTCGTAAGAAATCGGGTAGAAATCGTGGCAATCTACTCCTACATCGAAGCTTAAAGCCATCTCGTCGTCGGGCAAAGTTCCGTGTGAATGGCCGTAGAGCTGCCAAACTCCCCTGTGCGAGCCGTTCCAGCTGCGCATGGCGTAATGCAGGAGAATGATCTTCTGTTTGCCATTGGCATTTTCGGGCTCATCAATTCTTAATTCGTGATACTCTTTTATCGAATCAAATCGTTTGGGATACGTGAGTGCTGCACCCTCGTGGTTTCCTCTGATCAAATGGATTTTACCGTTCAATCTGTCAAGAATTTCCTTAGTGAAATCCGGTTTTCCTAAACTGATATCGCCAAGATGGTAGACGGTATCATTGATTGTTACCTTTTCGTTCCATCTTTTGATCAGCTCTTCATTCATTTGATCCAGGGACCCGAACGGCCGCTCTGAAAATTTTATAATATTGGCGTGACCGAAATGATGGTCCGCTGTAAAAAATATATTAGGTTTCATTTTTTTAATAATTGGTTTGTTTAATTTTCACCACAATTTTTTAACCACCGATTGCACATATTTTCACAGATGATTGTCCTTATTTGTAGTTTCAATTTTTAATTAATTTTCGCGAAATGCCTGATAAAAAACAGTTTCAATTTCAATAATGTCACTTTCCGTATATCTTCTCGAAAAGTGAATGGGAACGGTTTCTTTTACCTGACAATCCTTCATGATCTTTCCTGATGCAGACGCAAAACTGTGATAATTAAGCTTAGCGAATTCCTGATCTGAATCTTTATAAAAGCTCTCGATATACACCAGGTCTGCCTCGTTGAAAACAGCTTTTACCTTTTTATAGTTTTCTTCATCCACCGCGTGATCCATGATTACACCAAGCCTGTAACCGAGATTTCTTGTCAGTAAATAAAACAGATCGGCTGCTTTGCAGGCTGTTCCTTCAATCTCAATTTCCTGATCCTCATCATTATTTTCAAAGGCCGTTTTCAGCTCACTGATCCATTTTCCTTTTCTGAAGCCGGAAGCGTTTTCATTAAAAGTGATGGTATCTTTTTCTTTAAATAAATAAGCCACAGAATCTGTTTTGTGATCGAGAATTGCGAAATCAACATTCACATATTCATCTTCAAAAAGGAAATTCTGAGTTTTTACAAATTCAAGATTCCAGTGCGGAGGATGAATTTTATATATATTAATTTCTTCTTTTGAAACTATCTCGCGAATTTCATATTCAATGGCATTTTCATCGATCAGGTTCCAGGTGTAAGATTTTAATCTTGCTTCAATCTGGTGATGGATATTTTTCGGTCCGCAGATCACGATTTTTTCTCCGCTTCCGATCTGATGTCTGAAAATTCCGTCAAAATTTGAAAAGTGATCAATATGGGTATGACTGATGAATATCGCTGAAACCGACTGTATTTCTTTTACCGTCAGTAAGCTTGCTTCACCACAATCACACAAATAATGTTTTCCGGAATTGGATATTTTTATTAATATACTGATGTCTTCTCTTAAAAGACTTTTTATTTCTGCCTGTATCATTGTATTAGTTTTTAAACATAAAAAAGTTCCGGTAAAAATATACCGAAACTAAACTTTAAGAGTCATCAACTCTTCTTTTATAAAATCAATCACTAAAGTATTCAACTTTTTGTTGATTCTTTTCTGTTCGTCTTTTTCCACTGAAGTGAAAGCATCCGGGAAATCTTTTCCAAAATCTTCCAAAATATCCTGAGCAAAAAGACCTATGATCTTACCTATCATTTTGGGTTCAAATTCTCCAACTTTGCTCACCACGTTATGCAATCTGTTGACTGTAATGTACCTCTGAATTTCTTCCCAGATATTCTGAGCATTTTCTGAAAAATCGACTGGTTTCTGAGTTTCTTTACGGTCTTTTTTCACCATTTTAGATCTTTCAACCCACTTATCATTCTTGTTTTTAAGAATAACCCTGGCGCCGTTTCCAAAATATCTGGTTTTCAAAGTTTTGACAATCGTTCCTTCGCACATATTGTTCTCCATTTCGGGTAGGCCCAACCAGCCCGGAATTTTAGAGTCAAATACATTCGGGAATCTCAAAGCGTCTTCCAAGCTGCCCTGGAATATAATTTTAGCATAGAAAAATCCGGTTTCCTCAAAAATCTGACTCACCAAATCTGTATCTAAATAAGTAGTTCCGTTCAACTTAATATCGAATCCATAAAATTCGTTATAAGGTGCGTATTCAATGCCTTTTTGTACTTTAATAGCATCTTTTACAGGTTCTACTTCTTTATGTTTGTAGCCACCTCCGAACAGTTCACCGTAGATCACTACCGTTTCTAATTCCGGATGAATGGTTTTCACTTTTTCGAACAAATCAATTACATTTTTTCTGTAACGTTCTAAAATCTGGTGTGCGTTGTAGAATTTTTCATCCTTTTCAATGAAGGCGGTTCTCTTCGCGATTTTAATTTCCTTTCCGTCGGTCAAGAAAGAGAAATTAGCACCGTGAACCTTTTCCTGCACGATGAAAACCTCATCCCCAAAACCCTGCAACCTGATCTGATCGATCACGCGGGTTTGGTAAGCATTTTCTATAGAGTTATATGTTTTGAAAATCATTTTTTTAGTTTTTAATAGTTTCTGATTCATTTTTCTTCATTTGAGTAAGGTGTCTCTGAGCGTGAAGAGAAAGAAAATAAATGTATTCATATACATTAATTTTACCCAGTCCATTCACTGTCATGGTCGTCTTACAAAGGAGACCTTCGCCGTTTTTCATCAGGTCTAAATAATCTAAACACTGATGATACTGCCTGGCAATTAAATTCCTGATTTCATTCAGTCTTAATTCTCCTTTCGGCTCCATATGTTCCGGTCTTATCCATTCAAAAGCTCCGTGCTTCCCTACTTTCTCAAATTTTTTATTATCGAAACTGTAATTTTTTATTTCGGAATTCAGATCAAGTTCAAGATAATTCCGCATTGCTTTTTTTGAACCTTTTTCAATGAGAATGAGCAAATAAAAGTTGGTAAGATAAATATGTTCCAAAATCTGCTGAACCGTCCAGCCTCCATTTGAAGGCTGAAAGTTCAACGTTTCTTTATCTTTTTCAAACCATCTGTCGACCTCATCAAAACTGAGTTTCAAATGCGTTTTTATATCTTGAATTAATCTAAAAATATCCATCACAATTTTTTATAGTTTACCAAAAGGCTTAGAATATTTACCAGCCTTTAGATCAATCATCTTCAGCTTCTTGCTTTCCATCATCTTTGATATTATGATTGTGCAAAGTAAAAAAGTAATTACGCAATCTTTTTGCGCTGATCTGAAAATATTGATTATAATTGTTTAAAATTTTCTAATAGGCTTAGAATATTCTTCTTTCCCACCGGATTCATGGAATGACAATAGAATTTTGGTACGTCCAAATAGTTATCCATACAATATTCTATCAGCCATTTGGCACAATCGTAGCCTGTTTTTTCAGTGTATTCGTCAGCATTGGGCTTCAGATAATGGACATCTGCCAGGTCATGGTCAAAAGAAATCATTTCCGGAAGTCCTTTTTCCATAATTCTGTTGACAAACTGCTCGTAATTGCGAACAATATGCCATTCTTTTCTGAGGAAAATATCCTGTTTTGTATAATGATAAGCCTCAATAGGATATCTTATATCATCCAGAAATAATAATCTTTTGGTGAGTTCCATTGTTTTATTTTTTAATTGGAAAAGTAAATATTCAATGCTTTGATAATACTTTTCACATTGGTATTTGGATAAAATCCGGAACTGTTGATACAATTTATTTCAACGATTTTCCAGCCTTCATCCGTTAAACAAATATCCATAACAAAAGCTTCTTCAAGATTAAAAAGCTTAATCATTTCATTAGTGAAAGCAAATCCGTCTTCTGAAACTTTTTCTTCGAAAGGCGCATTATCATTAAATTTATAATATCCTGCATCGATAATCTGTCCGCCAACAATCCAAAGCCTTGCTTCTTTAATAGTTCGTTTTGCTTCTGAAATCAGTCTAATAGAATCTTTTGTAATTCTATTAGACTGATTTTCCAATGATTCAAAAACGAAATCTTTCCATTCAAACTCTGTGAAAATTCTTCCTGTAAAAATTTTCGCTTCATTATAAGGCTTAATGAATTTTATTTCATTTTTCTTCCAAACTAATTCTTCTGAAATTTTGTGAACAGCAATTTTGTGATTAAGGAGATTCTCACCATAGTATTTAGAATACACTTCATATAGATGATTGCCTCCATAAAAAGAACCGGGAAACCAATCTGAATTTTGTTTTGCCAATCTTGCAATCGTCACTGAACCATACACAAAAACATCTTTTCTTTCTGTTTTGAAGTCTATTTTTTCTGCTGTTGGTGGAATATTAATTACATGATAATCAATATTTAATTCTTCCAACACATCAAAAATTTTGTAATGATCCAGATCTAAATACACGTTAGCCTGAACTAAAAAATACATGGTTATTAGTTTTTAAGGTTCTTTTATTTACTTTTTACAATACTTGACAATTCGAGTTTTGCATCTTCAGGAAACCCTGAAAGACCGGGAATATCATTATACTCTAAAATCACTTTCTCTCCGTTTTCTGTTTCCAGGACATCAATGGCAACAATATCTGCTTTGATGTTTTCCTGTAGCAGTTTTACATTTTCTATCCATTCTTTTTCTGGTTCAATGATTTGATATTCCTGGGTTAAAGAATTGGCCTTCCAATATTTGCCTTTTCTTTTCATTGCCCAAACCTTATCATTGATGGCCAGATAACGAATGTCATATTTATAATTAATAAATTTTTCTGTTGTCACATAATCCTGATGGATAAACAATAAATCTTTCAGTTCTTCCCATTGTTCATCGGTTGAAACCAGACTTTTTCCATATCCACCGTGATGATTTCCAACTTTAACCACAAAAGGAAACTGCATTTCCAGATTTTTCAGTTGGGTTAAATTGGTTGCTGCATTAAAATCAATAACAGGTAATCCCAGTTTCTTCAATCCATTTAACATTGATAATCTTTCGTAACCCATTAATAGTGTTGAAACTGAATTCACACAAGGAACTCCTGAATATTCAATTAATTCTAAAATATTCCTGTGTTTTGCTTCAGGATTTACTGCTCCTAATCTCCAAAAAATTACATTCGGTTGGCAGACTCCATCTGCATCATGTACATACAGAGAAGAATCTTTTACGATAAATTCTGCTGTCTGAATTTTCTTTTGAACGACATTAAATCCAGCAAAATAATCTTTCCAGTATTTTTCTCCGTTAATGATTAAAATTGTTTTCATAGTTTATTTTTTTGAATGGAAACGGAAAGCCTGATGCTGGAAGTTAAATATCATACTGTTAAAAAAACTTCCAGCTCCCGGCATCCTGTTTCCAGCTTTATTACACCATCATATCAGCACAATTGGTGCTTGCGAATGCGTAAGGTTTTGCTTTAAACACATAGCCCATTCCCAGAATATAGCCCATAGCATCTTTCAATGCGGTATTTGACTTAAAATCAGGGTCGGTATTAATATCTGCGTGTACCTCCATTTCTACACCATAAGCATCCAGAACGGCACAGATAGCGTAAGCAATTTCTACGGATCTGTTGACCTCATTCAGCATTCGTTCTTTGATACTGATCTTCTGTATTTCTCTTTCTTTTCTGATAAAGGTAAACGCTCCTTTCCCCTCACGTACAAATACTACTGCCGTAGCATAGCTGATCGCTTCGCCGTAAACATGGGAATCTGAGCCCACACATACTTTCAGGCGGTGACCGTTAGCCTGTTCGCGGATAATGGCTTCTTCTACCAGCTGTGTGATAGGTTTTAGGAAAAAATTTCCTTTCATATTCTGCCATACTTCTTGTTGCGTTTCCATTTTTTTACATGTTTTAAATTCTGTTTTATATTAATTTGTGAATCTTGAATTGTCAATTTTAAAAATTCACTTGCGTAGCAAAATTCATCATTGACCATTCACTTTTTTGCACTCCGAACCGGACTCGAACCGATACCATCAGTTTTGGAGACTGAGATGCTGCCATTACACTATCAGAGTAGTTTTTTGCTGATTCATCAGGACTCGAACCTGAACAACAAGAGTCAGAGTCTTGTGTGCTAAACCATTACACTATGAATCATTTTTTGTGGATCAAAACCGAATTGAACGGTTCCCTTTTGCTTTTCAGACAAATGTGCAGACCTTCTACACCACTGATCCCTGTTTATAAGTAATGAGTAATTGGTAATGAGTAATCATACAATAGCCCTATTGGTATTCATCAATCATCATTTATGCTTTGTACAGAAAAAGGGATTCGAACCCTCAATATCTTGATCCTAAATCAAGCGCGTCTGCCAGTTCCGCCATTTCTGCAGGTTTTATTATTAATTTAAAAAATTGACTTATTGTCCATTCACAATTAATTACTCATTGCGTATTACTCATTATTTATAAATTTGTGAATGATCACGGATCAATTTTTTTCTCAATCTGAACTTTCATGGTATTCATAATTCACAATTGACTTCTGACCATTCACATATGTACTCCATAAGGGAATCGAACCCTTATCATCTGCTCGAAAGGCAGGCGTCCTAACCGTTAGACGAATGGAGCGTTTTAAACCAACTAACCAGGAATCGAACCTGAACAACAAGAGTACTTTTCCTGCATGCTGCCATTACATTATCAGCGGTTTTGTGGAAGCAGTAGGATTCGAACCTACTCAGCAATAAAGCAACAGATTTACAGTCTGCCCCGGCTCTCCAGCTCCGGCGTGCTTCCCAGTATAATGAGTAATAGGTAATAAGCAATTAGTAATGAGCAATTTCTAATTTCTAATTTCTAATTTCTAATTTCTAATTTCTTTTTTGAAGAAAAACAAAGCCTGTCTGTATTTTTAGTTTGATATAAGAACTTCTGCGCTCGACAAACTTTTACTTTTTCTCCGGAACTAATCTCATTTTAGTTATTTGAGATGGTTATGGGATTCAAACCCACTCAGCTAATGCAACGGTTTTGCAGACCGCCCCGACTCTTCCACTTCGGCGAACCATCAGATGTGATTTTAAATGATAATTGATAAAAGATCAATGATGAATGATTGTTACCGTTAAATTTCTACCACTTCTAACTTTCTACTTCCATCTTTCTAAAATCTAAATTCTAATATCTAACATCTCATTAAAAAAGAAAAAGGCTGTCGGTATTTTCCATATTTGGCGTAAAGATCTTCTGCTCTTGACACACCTTTTTTCTTCTCTTTGAAACAATTAACATTTAGTTATCTGCGATTTTGGAAAGACTCGAACTTTCAACTTCCGGTTTAACAGACCGGTGCTCTACCATTGAGCTACAAAATCTTTTTTTTGTGAATAGTCAATTGTCAATTAGCCTTGCTGTCAATTTTTAAATTCACTTGCGAAGCAAAATTCACAATTGACCATTCACTTTTTTAGTCTGGAAAGCAAGATTCGAACTTGCGACCTCCCGCGTCCAAGACGGGTAAACAACCACCGTTATCTTTCCAGTTTTTCAGGTTCAGTGTCCAATTTCTTTTCCGGGAGACAGCCGGAGCTAAAATTTTCCGTGAACCTTGCGGTCTATGCGGGAATCGAACCCGCAGTACCCAAGAGACAGTCGGGCAGGTTAGCCTTTACCTCAATAGACCTTTTTTTGTGACCTCGACAGGATTCGAACCTATAACCTACGGTTTAGAAAACCGATACTCTATCCAATTGAGTTACGAGACCGTTTGTAATCCCAGAAAGATTTGAACTTTCAACCCCCGGTTTAAAAGACCGGTGCTCTGACCCATTGAGCTATGAGATTTTTTTAATGTGAATGGTCAATTTGCTTTGCCTGTCAATTTTAAACTCATAATTCACCATTGACTTTTCACATTTAACAAGATTCATCATTTATAATTCATTGGGGTATCTTCGGGGATCGAACCCTGTTCTCCGGTTCCACAGACCGGCGCTTTACCAAATAAGCTAAAGAAACCATAAAAAAAGCACCTCTTTTCGGGAGGTGCTGTATATATTTTGACGTGTCAGATCACTGAGACCTACGTATATAAGCACCTTTTATCTATAAATTCACTATCCAGCATCCATGTACATCCTTTCGGCTCCTGTCTGTGTAGTCCTGAATACTGATTAGATATGTTATGTAATTGTTTCATTATATTCCTGTTATTTAAAAAGTTTTGAAATCCTGAAAACCTGTTGCTTTCAATTTTCGGTTGCAAAGTAAGGGTGAAATTTTTAAACCTGCAAATTTATTTTTAGTTTAAATATTTGATAATCAATAAGTTAAATTATATTTTCAGCATAAGAAATAACTGTCCGCAATATCCTGCGGATCTCTTAAATACCTAAATGACTGTCTCTCATCGGGTTACTTATCACTCTTATTTATCGTATTAAATTGACATTGTTAATTAAAAAAATTTTGATTTTATGGTTATTTTTTTTCATTCTAAATAATTTATGGCCTAAAACACAAGAAACGCCCCGATATCTCGAGGCGTTTCTGTGGTATTTTGTTTAAATTCTTACGGGTTTATTGTAAATAATTTTCAAAGCAAGCACATTTCGCCTCATTCCATATCATCCATTCGTATCCGAATAATCCTTTTATTGAAGGGCTATCGCATAGATTTACATTGATATGTGCTCTTTGTAGTGTCATAATTTTCTGGCGCAAAGATAGGAAAAATTGTTTTTCAGTCATGAAAATAATACTTTTGTTCACTGATCAGGGGGATAGTTTAACTGGAAAAACACTACACTGATAACGTGAAAATGAAGGTTCGAACCCTTCTCCCCCACAAAATTGTATTATGGACCCATATCCATTCAGTACCGAAGAATGGGAAGCCTGTTTAAAGGTTCTGGAAGCTCTTCAGGCAGATCCTCTGAATAATCCGGACAACCGGCGCTTCAAAACCCTGATTTCCTCTATCCGGAAAAAGGCCAGGAAGAATATCCAAAAGAATCTGGATGATTATCTCACTTCGTCTAAAAATGGTGAAGATTCAGATCTTAAAATTCTTAAAAAGTCTGTTATTGTACAGCAGGCTTTAGAAAACCGGACTTTATACTTTCATACTGAAGAGGAAACCTCATTTTCATCCATTCAGAAGCCTCAGCTATGTTATTGCTGCCATCAGCCTTACCACAATATGCATTTTTTCTATCATAAACTTTGTCCAACTTGTGCGGATGAGAATTATAAAAACAGAAATCTTGCATATGATCTCAGCGGACAAACGGTTATCATTACCGGCGGAAGGGTGAAAATAGGCTATGCCGCAGCTTTACAGTTTTTGAGAAACGGTGCGAAAGTCATTGCCACGTCGAGGTTTCCGGCGCTTGGATTTGAGCAGTTCAGGAAAGAAGCAGATTACGAACAGTGGAAGGACCGGCTTTTCCTGTATGGCCTTGATTTAAGAAACATCAGGTCGGTGCACGAATTTACAGAATACTGTTATCAAAATTTTGAAAGCATTGAAATCCTGGTGAATAATGCGGCTCAAACCATTAAATATCCTTCTGATTATTATGAACCTCTAAGGCTCAAAGAACAGCTTCTTTTATCATCATATTCTGAAAACAGGAACTTAATAGGAAATGAAACACCGATAAGTAATGACAAAAATGAGCTTTTAACATTATCTGACGAAAGTCTTGATATGGTTCCAGCGAACAGGTTTGGGCAGCCAAAAGATTTCAGGGATAAAAACAGCTGGAATTCTGTGATGGATGAAATTGGTACTGAAGAGCTTCTGGAAGTGAATCTTATTAACCATATTTCTCCCTACCTTCTAATTTCCACGTTAAAACCTTTAATGAAGAAAAGTCAAGTTGAAAGAAAACATATCATCAATGTTACGTCTACCGAGGGACAGTTCAGCTATAAAAGTAAAAATGAATTTCATCCGCACACCAATATGACGAAAGCAGCTTTGAATATGCTTACCAAAACCTCAGCACCGGATTTTGTGAAGGACAGCATATTTATGAATGCCGTGGATGTCGGCTGGATCTCTACCGGAGCCGCAGAAAACAAGAGAGAAAAGCTGTTTGAAAAGGCCAGAATACCACCGCTGGATCCAGTGGATGGTGCGATGCGGATTTTTCACCCTATTGTGCAGATCAATAACGGTAATTTGAATCTTTATGGAAAGCTTTTAAAGAATTACAAGGAGACCGGGTGGTAAAAAGAAGGTGGCTGAGGGATTTTCTATAATTTTTTAATACTTGAATTTTTAAATCTTTTAATTTTCTCAATTCCTCAACATCTTATTCCTTCCCGTCTTAAATCTCGAAATATCTTTCAGGATTATGCTGTCATCGGGATTAAAGTATTTCAGTTCATTAATGATCTCGGAGCGTGTGCTTACTTTTTCTGCGATGATTTCATAGGCTATCCGCCGGGTCAAAGGCTGTAGTTTCGGATCTTTTTTAAACTCATGCTTCATGGCTTCAAGATAGATCACCTTTTTATAGGAAGGCGTTTTCTGGTAAAGCTTTTGGATTTCCACCTCCAGTTTTTTAACATCAAAGACATTGGCAAAATAATTATTCAGACAGTTGAAGGCATCTTTATCTTCATCCCAACCTCTCAGCAGGATTTTCTGGGCTTCCTCAGGCTGTTCCATTTTTTTGCTGTACACCAGAGAAGCTTTTACCATCTGGCTGCCGGCTGCATAGTCATCTGCAACCATTTGGTAATAGTGGTAAGCATTATTGATATCGTTGAGTTCCTTATACAGATCCCCTACTTTTTCTTTCTGCTGCATTTCTTTGTAAAGATCGATGGCTTTTTTGTACTGTTTTGCTTTTTCATAACAGGAGGCCGCTTCTGACTTATTGTTTAATTTTTTAAGATAAACCGCTGCAGCTTCATTGTATAACTCCCCGTTTTCCAATGTTTTTGCTCCGCGGAAATTGTCCTGAAGTAAATTCATATATACTTTTGCTGCTTTTTTATAATTTTTTTCAGCGATATATTTTTCGGCAAGCTCTTCATATTTACTCCGTATCCGGTCAAAAAGTGATGATTCGAGATAAAAATTCCCGCCACCGGAACCTCGTTTGCCAGAATTATTCATGTTCTGCTCTTTATCTTTTAAAGCAGTGATCACAATCATAATAATAAAAGCTACTACAAGGAAAATGGCCAGCGTCCCTACAACGCTCCAAAAGCTTTCGTGGAAAAGCTGTGCGGCAATCCCTATGATCTTAAATACGGCCAAGATCATAAATGCGATCAGGAATTTGTCTATAAATTTTTGCTTATTCATCATCGCCGGGGTTTAAAATAGTTTTGTCTTCACTGAACAGGCGGTAAAGAAGAAGGATGACACAGATCACCAGAATCCACACAAACCAGTTGTACCCGAACATATTTATTAAAGGATAAAACAGATATACGAGCATGGAAACAAGGAATACCGACAAAATGATCTTCACCCAGAGCGGTACATTATCACCGCCAAGGTTTAATGATTTTCTTTTGAAGATGAAAGAGTAAATCCCCACAGCTCCAAACATAAAAATAACAAGATACAGAATATCTGAAACTTTTGTTTTTTCATGTGAACTGTTGTCGCTGGATTCGAGCTTTCCTATTTTTGAATCTTTAACCGGGGACGGAGGCAGCTGCATCATATCAATTGTTCCATATAGTCTCCCAAGGGAATCTGCCATGAGTACCTGCTTTTTCTTTAATACAAATTTTACAACTTCTCCGTTGACGGGCTTTCCTTTTGAATATTGTTTCAGGGAATCTGAAATACGGCGTTTCATGGTTTCTTCCTGCTGAACAAGATGTTTTGTTATTTTTTTCGAATAAATAATTTTCAGGGAATCCCGGCTGTTCTGTTCTCTGGTATTGAGTTTTTCTATATCATTTCCGACCTCGCCAAGGTTTCTGCCACCTGATTTTTTATACTGTTCTCTTTCATTTTCATCTTTTGACATAGCGGCTCCGGCAGCAGAATATTCACGGGAAAGCTTTTTCCTTGTTTTTCCGTAAATAGAATCAATTTTTATATCAATATCCGTGACTCCGGACTGATAAGCGATCATATCTGCCTGCTTTTTACCGGCACCATTCATAATTTTACCGGATGAAACCAGAAAATCTTCTTTCTGGGTCCTGTCTTTATCTGAAGGCATAAAAACCCTGAAAAGTATCGCTATTACGATAACAGCCCAGAATATTCTGCGGAAATTCCGGGTTCCTGCGGTTTCTTTTTTATCCCCTGAACCTCCGAACAGGGCGCTCAGCCAGTTGTCTCCAAAACTAAATTTTCCGAAGCCGTCACCGCGTGAGGTTCCCATAATATCCAGCGGTACTCCCAGCTCTACAGCCCTGTCAGGATATTTTTCTATATATTTTAAATATTTTTCAATTTCTTTTTTATTTCCGGCCATCACTTTTTTGAGGTCAAAAGGCAGGTTTTTCATCCACTCTTCTTCATTTTTCGGCTGCCTGAGGGATTCCAGAACTTTTTCATCATCCATCTCAACGGCAAAACTTTCGATATGCTGGGGCGTTTTTACTCCATTCGACGGTTTTCTTACTTTTCCCTCTGCTATTTCCGGTTCCTGCATAACCGAAAACCAGTCTATTTCTTCCGTCAGCTTCACCAATCCAAAATCGGGATGCATGGCTACATACCGAGAACCGGCAGACTGCCAGTCTTCCGGGTTGATTTTGGGATAAAAAATGGTGTTTTCAGGGATAAAAAGTTGATCATCTACACATTGGAAATAAGCATTTTTTCCAATTTCCTGAGGAGCTTCATCAAAAAACACCAGCAGACATCCGTACAGAACGTTGGGCCGGTCTGCCGGAACAGCATACGATTTTACTTTACCGAGATCTATCCCCAAATTCTCCATTTCCTGAAGCCATACCCGTGGTGAAGGGTCTTTGATCAAAAGCCCTTTTTTAGGATAGGTATTTTTCGGAAAAGGTTTTATTCTAAACTCCATAATTCAGGATCTGATCAATAAATGCGGTTAAATATTGGGAATACATTTCTTCCAGGGTCTTTACTTTCAGCAGGGTCTGTTGTGGAAGATAATATTCCGAACCTCCGTACTCTGTGCCCGTAGCCAGTGCCAGAAAACCATTTTCCGTGGAAGGGATATAAAACGCAGGAATCCCGGTGCTGCTGCTTTTAAAGGTAAGCATTCCGCGGGAGTCCGTAATAATCTCGCTGCCATCCTGGAATGTAAATTTATTTTTGTTCTGCTCTGCAAGGATCTTAATTGTAAACCTGTTTTTATAAAAATTCAGTGAGTTGTCATACAGGCTGCCTAATTCATTTCCCGAAACGACAAGATTATTATTCTCATTGATTCCTATCTTGCTGAAGTTGCTGATGATTTTCATCCCGCTGTGATTCAGTTTGTCCACTTCTGCTTCTGCTTTCGCTATATTCTTATCGATTTCAAGGTCATTATTCAAAACCGATTCTACAGATAGATTTCCTTCTAAATTGATTTTATAAAGAGAGGAATTCTTAGGCTGATGCAGATAAAAATTCTTTCCGAAATAGATCAGATCGTAGGAGTAGGGAATATTAAACCCGGTAAGATTCTGCTCAGAATATTCTTTAGTATTCAGGTTAAGCTTTGAAATCAGTTTTTTATCCGGCTGATAATGGCATAAAATAAAATGCTGCTGCCTGTTCCGGGCCAGAGCAAATTCTCCTTTGGGTTTCACGGAAATATCTTCTGCTAAAACTTCACAGCCGTGATAAATTTTATAGTAATCATAAGAGTTCCGGTCGTAATAATTATCGGAAAGGTAAGTCTTTAACAGCTGTTTTTTTGAGCTCAAAATATAAAATTCGCCTTCATACAGAAATTGGGCAATTTTATTGGAAGGAGTCGGAAAAAGGATCGGATAATTCTGGGGAAGATCCGTTTTCTTACCGTTAACGGTATTTGCTTTCAGTTTACGCTGTGGCGGATTGGCCCATAATTCCTGAAGCGGAAGTTTTATTTTCTGGATATGTTTCCGGGCTCCTTTATGGTGCTTATAAAAATTCAGCTCGCCGTCTGATGCTGTGGTGATAAGGAATTTCAAGCGGTCCCTGTTTTCGTGGATCACTTTCCGGATCTTTTCATCAGCCAGGTTTTCCTGATGGGTGATGAAGAAGACTTCAAGATCTTTTTCCGTATGCTCTTCATTAAAAAATTTACCCAGTGCTTCTGAAACTTCCAGAACCGGGCTTACCTGGTTCAGGTTTTCAATCACATTTTCCGGCTTGTCCAGACAAATTGGTATTCCAGCCTGGCCCAATGCAAAAACTTTACATTCGGAATGTGCTTTTGGATGCCTGATTACCGCAATAGCCGATGCAAATGCCAATACTTTAGGAGTTCCCCAATTTCTCAGGGAGGTATCAATTAAAATGATGCGTTCAAAAATATTTTCTTCCGGCGGGATCTCTCTCTGAATATACAAAACTTCGTTATTGGCCACACGGTTCATGAAAACGTCATCTTCGTTGGCAAATTCAGAAAGGAGCATTCTGTGGAGATCGCCTTTATTGGCCATATCGGAAATTCCTCCGATGGGCTGCTGACCGGGAGACAGATGCCGCATCGGAATTCTCAGTCCGCTCCATATTCTTTTGATCAGGCTTCCTACCTGAAAGGTTTTCGGCTCTTCAATCAGCTGCCGGATGAAATCTTTATCGGTTTCTACGGTAGTTTCTTGCTCTACTACTTCATCGTCCAGTTCAGGCTCTTCTATGTGATCGCGTATGGCATCAACGATAGACTGGGTAGTGGGGAACTTTTCATTCAGCAGGTTAAGTGTGCTTAAATCTCTGTTAATCGCTGATGGCCCTGCATATTTTTTTTCGGCACTTGCAGCCAGCATATGAGGTCTCTTGTAGTAGGTGGTCAGGATCATTTCTGCTCTTCCGGGCGCTATTCTGTTGTGGGCATTCTGAAAAAGTGTCTGAAGGAGTACAATTCTGTTCTGTCCCTGTTTATAGGTTTTATTTAATGATTTCAATTTTTCAAGGAACTCAATGCTCTTGTCGGCTGTGAAATCAAAATTTCCAATGCTGTGAAAATTGGCGGCATGTTTCAGAGGACCGGCAAAATCCGTGTACCCATCATGCATTGCATATAAAACCATCAGTAATGCTCCAAAAGGAGGCCATCCCTGCGGCTGAAGTTCTTTCAGGATCTCCATGACGTAAGCTCTGTAGGCTATAGCCCCAACACCCGGTATTGAGATAAGGTTATGATCATGGTAGCCGGAATCCCCGGCGATATCCTCGTCGGTCTCCCACTGCCAAAAGTAGTTTTCGTATGACTGGAAATATTCAGTTAAATCCATTCTTTTGTTTTTTCAGTAAGGCGGAATGAGCTTACAGACAGCTGCCGGAAATCTTCTCTTTTAATGGGAAGATAAGTTCCGTCTTCTTTCCACAGCAGCCATTTGTCCGACTCTTTATTATATTGCTGCTGCAAAAGAGAGCTTAAATTTTTAAATTCAAAATCAAAACCTGCTGGCAGAAGGTGTCCGTTTTTCGTCCAGTATGTTTTTCCGGGCAGGCTCAACAAGGGTGTTCCTAAAAACAGAGCCTGATCACCAATGACCGTCCATTCTATCTTTTCCAGCTTAAAATTCGGCTGTGCCGGAATATAGTCTTTAATTTCTGCCATTGTACTTACCAATGCCACGGCAGGATGTTCTTCATTGCCAGGTTTTAACCTGACCTCCACTTTTTCACTGATTCCGAAATAATTATTGTTAGAAGCAGGAAAAGTAAGACGAAGTGCTTTATATATCGGCGACCAAAGCAAAGCTGTTCTCATTTTTTTGCTTGGTACCAGGGCTTCTTTTTTAAACAAAAGTCCTTTACGCAATTCGTACATCACAAAATCCGGCAGCTGCCGTATATCTGCGGATACAGCCTGTTCTTCGGTGAAGCCTTTCAGCCATATTGTATCATCATCTGCTGCAATCTGCACATTTTTCCAGTCCCGGATGGCACCCACAAAGTCTTCACCGGCGCGGGGAAGTTCTGCCCAGAATTCTTTTATACACTTTGAAGGATCTTCTGCCATAAGCTTTCAATTTCTTGCTGGATATACTGTTTCTGTTCCGGATTCCTGACCCAGTCGCAACGGGTCTGCAGATATCTCAATTTATCTTTGATTACATTCTGTTCTTCAAAGCTAAGCATTCCGCTGTTCCATTTTTCCACAAGGATTTTCACATCTTTCATGACTTCTTCCGGATTTGGAGTTTTGTTCTGCATGGCCTGCGGATGGGATTTGGGGTGATCATCTTTTTCAATGGTTCTGTTGATGATGCCTTCCAGGATTTCAATCTGCTCTTCTGTATCCCAGATATGTTTCAGTACCCAGAGATCGGAAAGCACGGCTTCATTTCTTCCGCAGATCAGGGCACTTGCTGCAATCAGGTTCTGTAGTTTTACCGCTCTACGGTCGGAAATAGCAATTCCTGTATTTCTTAAACTGATAATGGTGTTTAAATAGACTTCGTAGACGGGTCTCAGGTCTACTGCTTTACACAGGTTCTGAAGTTCTCTGATTTCATCGGCCAGAATTCCGGGAATATCTGCTGCTGTTTCATTTTCGAGCTTTCTTCCGGCCAGAAGCACCTGCTGAAGCAGCTCAGGGTTTACATAACTTACATTAATTCTAACCAGAAAACGGTCGAATAGTGCGTTTAAAGATTCATCTTCAGGAAGGACATTACTTGCTCCTACGAACATAAGGGCGGGTAAATGTTTGGTTTCTTTTCCTCTTTTAAAGATCTTTTCGTTGAGAGCGGTCAGCAGTGAATTCAGGATTGCGGAATTGGCATTGAAGATCTCGTCCAGAAAAACCAATGACGCTTCCGGCATCATGCCTTCCGTATTGGTGAGAAGTTCCCCTTCCTTTAGTTTCCTGATATCAAACGGACCGAAAATCTCGTTCGGCTCTGTAAATCTGGTTAGTAAATATTCAAAGTTTTTGCCGTCTTTGACTGTTTTTGACAATGTTCTTACGATGGCTGATTTTGCAGTACCCGGAGGTCCATACAGAAATGCGTTTTCTTTAGCCAGAAGACATATTCCCAGCAAGTCTACAACATCATTTTTTCCTACAAAAGTATCTTTTACGTAGTTGAGAACGGTATTAAGTTTTGTAATATTTTGAGTCATTAGTATTTATTTAATGAAAAATCTTAATAATAAAAAAATATATAATTCACTTATGATAATAAAACAAGGTCGATATAAAAAGTAAACGGGAGTTCCGGAAAAAAGGTATGTATTCAAGCTTCTGCTGCATTAATCTTCATGGGCAACCGTTTTTAAATCTCTCCAGTACGAATCCTTGTGGAGTCCAAAATCTGCCATCAGCAATTTGTTGATATACGGAATTTCCGCCAGTGCATAAGCTTTATTTTCAACAATCCTTTCGAGATATAATTTCCTGTAAGTTTTGTTCTGCAGCTCTTTTTCCCAGTTGATTTTCTCCAGGTTAAGATGATATCCTATCCCTGAATAATGAAACTGTGTGAGAATATCTTCCAGCATTTTAACCAACGGATCATAAGGATCTGCGGTCCGCAGTACTGAAATAATCTGTGGTAAAAATCTCAGTGATAAATCCGCAGATAACATGGAAGAAATATCAGAGGCTATTTTTATCTTCGGAATCAGCTTATCCAGATCCTTTGATGTATCTTTCCTGATAAGATAGAGCTGAGCACTGTGGTACAGAACTTTCGCGCCCCAAACTGCTGCTTCTTTATCACAATTGATATCAGTGGATAAAAATTCCAGTCTCTCTTTTTCGAATTCTGTTTCAAAATAATCCCCGGCTTCCTGTTCTTCTTTTTTTGAAATCTCCTGCAAGCTTGAAAAAACAGTAATACAGCCGCTTTTCCGAAGCAGAAAAATAGTGTCTAAAAACGGGGACCTGGTTTCCATCATCTAACAAAAATAAAACTATTTCGCAGAGAACAAAATTTTTCTTTGAATGATTGAACGTTAAATAATATTTGTGGTGAATTATTCATAAATGTGCTGATTAAATTCATGGTAAAATGGTTTTTACCTAATTAAACCTCATAGGTTTTGGAAACCTATGAGGTTTGTCCGGGGATTTTTTTCTTTTTTGACCACCCCGTCAGATCAAAGATCTGACATCCCTCCGGAAGAAGGGGAATTTATGCTTAGAAAACTTAGTTTATTGAGAGACAAATCTTTAGATGTTTCAATCTAAAAGTTGTTATCTTTGTCCTTCAAAATAACATTATGAGTATTCACATCAGTGCAAAAAAAGGAGAAATTGCTAAAGTAGTATTGCAGCCGGGAGATCCGCTCCGTGCACAATATATTGCTGAAAATTATTTGGAAAATGCTAAACTGGTAAGCAAAACAAGAGGAATCTTTTATTATACAGGTCTTTATAAAGGAAAAGAGATTACTGTAGGAGCCAGCGGAATGGGCTTTCCGAGCATCGGAATCTATTCTTTTGAATTATTTACGGAGTATGAGGTAGATACCATCATCAGGATCGGAACCTGCGGAGCCTACACGACAGATCTTAAACTTTTTGATATTTTAAATATTGAAAATGCAGCCAGTGAAAGCACCTATGCCAAATATGCATGGGAAATTGAAGATGATATCCTTCCACATCAGGGAAATATTTTTGGAACGATCAATGAAACGGCTCAGGAACTTTCTTTAGCCGCAAAATCAATCAATGTACACAGCAGCGATATTTTCTACAGAAAAGACCCGAATATTCCTGCGATTGCCACCAAATATAACTGTCCAGCTGTGGAAATGGAAGCTTTCGGATTATTTGCGAATGCCCAGCATTTAGGAAAAAATGCAGCTACGATCCTTACGGTAACCGATATTATTCCTACCCACGAAAAAATTTCTGCTGACGAAAGAGAAAAAGCCCTTAAACCCATGATGGAACTGGCTTTGGAATCAGCGATAAAAAGTCTTTAACAGAAAAGAAAGTTAGCAGTTTCGCCATAAAAAAAGAGCTTTACTTCATCAGTAGAGCTCTTTTTTATAGTTTGAAGAAATTCCTGGCAGTTTCTGTGGTCTCCTCTGCGACTTCGGAAATGCTTATTTTCTTCCAGTGAGCGATTGTCTGCGCCACGTAAGGAAGGAAAGACGGTTCGTTGCGGCGGTTCTGCATTCTCGGCATATTTTTCGGAAGCATGAAAGGGGCATCCGTTTCGATCATCATCCGGTCCAGCGGGGTATATTTTATGACATCTTCCAGCTGTTTAAATCTTTTATCATCACTTATAGCGCCCGTAAATCCCAAATAAAACCCTTTATCAAGATAAATTTTCGCTTCCTCCAAAGTTCCGGTGAAACAATGCACAACTGCTTTCGGCAATCCGGAAAGGTATTCGTCAGTAATTTCGTTAAATCTTTTAAAGGCTGATCTTTCATGAAGGAAAAGGGGTTTATTCACCTCAACGGCTAATTTCAACTGGGCTCTGTAGCATTTTTCCTGAATAGGTCTTGGGGAAAAATCCCGGTCGAAGTCCAGTCCGCATTCTCCTACTGATACTACCTGATCTGACTTCAAAAGGTTTCTAAGTTCCCTGATACTTTCCAGGTTAAAAGATTTGGCATCATGGGGATGAATTCCTGCTGTAGAAAATAAAATCTCAGGATATTCTTCTGCTATTTCAGCAGATTCTTTGCTTCCACGTATGCTTGTTCCGGTCAGGATCATTTGTTCTACCCCGTTATCCAGGGCGCGGTTGATGATTTCTTCGTGTTCGTTATAGAACTGTTTATTGGTCAGATTAATGCCAATATCAATGTATGTATTCATTTGTTTTTGTTTTGTTTTTCATTAAAAAGGGAAGCAAGCGGGATTCGAACCCGCATATCACATTTGCAGTGTGCGTTTTTCCATTAAACTATTGCCTCCGTTTATTTGAAAATTTAAGAGTTTACTATTTCTTCGTTGTTTAGTTTTAAAATAGAAACAGGCAGGGCCCGAACCTGCAACCTTCCGTATAGTCGAATGTTTTTCCAGTTAAACTACTGTTTCTTTATTTATGCTTCCACTTCCAGCAGACTGAAATATTCTGAAGCAGTGAGCGCTCTGGGAAAGCCGCGTGGTGTAATTTCCCTTTCCAGCTCACAGATCAGAAGATCGCCCTGCCTTTTCAGACATTTGATGTGTGGAATAATGTTTTCATGTACCCTGAAAGTAGATGCGATGGCAGTGAGTGCATTTCCTTTATACTCCTGCTCTATCCAAAGCCAGTGTTCCTTTTCTGTGGAAGGACACCAGCATTTTACGGCGTAGGAATACTGATCTGTTTCGCGCCACGTATTAATTCCTAATTTTTTATTTTCAATTTTATACAGCTCATAACGGTTAATTCTCCTGATCTGGGTTTTATTTCCGTTTTGATCGTATTCGTTATAATTCAGCTCCGCTTCTTCTTCATTGATCTTTTCCACTTCCAGACGCTTCATCAGGTTTCCTACTCCCACATAATTAAAACAGAAAAGACGCAGATTTCTGTCCTCAGATTCAAAGAATTCTTCAAACTTTATGGGTTCCACCACATTCCAGAGCTTTTCTATTTTTTCAAGAATTTTGGTAAAAAACAGTGTTTCAAACTGGGTCCACTGGCGTTCGTATTCTCTTGTCATAAAGTTCTGAAAACTGCTGTGACGCAGCTTCAGAATAGCAACCAGTTTCCGGATGCTGTAATTCTGCTGGTGAACCACATAGTTGAAAGGCATTCCGGAAAGAATCAGTTTATTTTTTGAAAGATACATTCTGTCATTGATCTTAAAATAAATATTTTTAGCCAGATGTTCAAAATGATCATCTTTCTGATACAGATAAAAATTAATTTCCTTCAGTGCGGGTAGTCGTGATCCGTTCTGTTTTTCATCACCGAAAAAATTAATATACTCCAGGGATTTAAAATTAACTTTAAATGCATTATTCAGCCTTCCGTTGATTCTCTTAAGATGTTCAAATTCCAAAGAAGTATGCATCTCCAGATCCCCTACTTCCTGAAGTTTGGGAGCAATCGTCTGATAGGTTTTATACGTTCCTTTTACTTTTTCCAGAGAGATAAAATGACAGGTTTCACCCTGATTATGGATATTTCCTGTTACATTTTTCAACATTGGAAATCTTGCACCAGCGCCATAATTTATAGAAATACTTCCTGAAGTTTCCAATAACGGAAAATCGACATAGCAGCCCGTTCCCAATTGAATATTTCCTGTGATTTCCTGAAGCACCGAAAAAGAAGCTTTTGTCTTTTCAAATCTGATGTGTCCGACTATTTTCTTCAGTTCCGGAAAATCGTGCGTAAAATAGTGGCCGGTTTTGTCCCTGCATTCCATATTGATCTGCCCCTGAAGAAATTCAAGATAGGGAAAAGATACATTTTTACCGTAAACATTGATCTTCCCACGGATTTCATAGTGCGGAATAATAATATCATCCCCGAAAATATCTGCATTGAAAATACCTTCTTTCGGTAGAAATTCCACTTCATACTGATGATTGATCGGGATGACATTTTTCGCCTGCACCAGCTTTTTGCCTCTTGCGATGACATTGGCTTTTTTCAGGGAAATCGCTCCTCCCACTGTTGCCAGGTTTTTAAAATCAAAATCAATGATGCATTTGAAATGCCCTTTTACCGTTTCCAGCTTCTCTATTTCTGCCGGACAGTGAAGGGTAAAATTTTCTTCTACTGTTTTAAGGTTGGGAAGGGAGCAATCTGTTGCATCTACAGACAGAGATCCATTGACCTTTGTCAGATTCGGAAAGTGACATCCGTCTCCCCGAAGAAGCAGGTTTCCGTTCAGTTCTTCAATGTCCCATGTGATGTTTTTAGCATATATTTCTACAGTCACATGATCATCAAAAGCCATCCCCGGAAGGTCTTCCGCGGAGAATATTTTATATCTTGTGATGGGATCAGTCGTATGCATTTTCTATCAGTTTTGTTATGGGATTGTATTCCTGCTGGATGTATTTCACAAAACAGTCACTTTCTATGCGGAGGATTTTGTGTTCACCATGAAAAATAAAGGCATCACCGGAAATAGTGAAGGTTTCCGTACTGCCATCCTTTTCCATGATCTTATATCCGGGTGCTTTCATCGTATGCTGATTACCTGTCTTTTCCAGACAGTATTCTTTATACGTTTGGGTATATTCTTCTAAGTTATTTATTTTTTCTCTTGCCTCAGATTCTTTTCTCTTGTATAATAGATTCTCAGATAGTTCAGGGATATCCTGATTTTCTGTAAAAGACAGTTTTCTTTCCTCTGTGGCAGGAAAAACAGTTATTTCTTCAACAGGACCGTTATTTCTAAAAAAATCAAATATCTTTTTCAGCATGGCTTTTATTTTTTGATGATAAAAAAACGAAAGAAAATCGGATTCGAACCGATAATTCGCTTCTTAGAAGCTGGTTTTTTCCGGGTTAAACTATTTCTTTCTTTATTATTCTCTGTGAAACGGCAGGATTCGAACCTGCGCCTCTGACTTGCCGAATCAGCGCTCTTCCATTGAGCTAACGTTTCTCCTTTTACCAGGTATTTATTTTATAATTTTTCAGCAATACTCCGCTGTAATAATTCCCTTTTATTCCCTCAACGATAGGATGCAGTATTCTCGCAGCTCCGTCTACGGAATCGAGCGGCGGAATATATCCCTGCTCAAACTGTTTTTTTCGAAGGCTTTCTTTGGCTCCTGTAGAAATCCATCCTACATCTACGGCACTCATATAAATCTGATCGTTTTCAAATTCTCTTGCAGAGGTAAGCGTCATCATATTCAGCGCTGCCTTTGTCATATTGGTATGCGGATGAAATACCGTTTTATTATCGTAGCTGAAAATACCCTCCGAAGACGTCACATTGATGATAAATTTCTCTTTAAATACCGAGTTTTTCATCAAAGGTTTCAGTTCTTTGATCAGAAAATAAGGAGCGATATGATTGATCAGATTCACTTCTACCAATTCATACATAGAAACTTCTTCCAATGTGGAATTCCAGCTCGTTTTTTCTCTGTTATCCACAGGCTGTCCGAAACGGGTAAGAGCAACCGGAGTTTCATCGTTCTGAGCATATTCAAGCTTTGAGATTTCGCTTGAAATTTCCGTCCGATTGGGAAAAAGATTCCGGATATTTTTAAATTCAACTAACTTTTGTCTTTCATGGTTGATGACCGGAAGATAATATTCATCGGGATATTTTATAGTTTGGGCTGCGTTGTTGATCAGGATATCCAGCGTATCAAAACGGGTTTTATAAAAATCTATAAAATCCTGTATGGCCTTGAGATTTCTCAGGTCCAAACCATATACCCAAAGTCTTTCTTTCCAGTCTTCGTAATCTGCTTCCTGCTGCATCATTTCCAGCGCCAGTGCAGGAAAACGGGTTGTCAAAACCAAATTGGCCCCGTTTCTTAACAATTTCAATGCTGTTGCCCATCCTACTTTCACTCTTCCTCCTGTCAGGATAACATTTCTTCCTTTGAAATCTGCCGTTTCAAAACGTTTTTCATAGTTTTCTGCGGCACATTCCGGACAGAGTCTTGTGTAAAAAGAATGAGCATACTGATAGCTACGGTTACAGCAGTAGCAGTTTTTTGGGATCTGAAGCGGAGTGAGTTTCGTCTCCTCTTTTTCTTCATCATAGAAAGCTGAAGCTCCTGCCAATGCCTTTTGCATCAATACAGCATCAGCACTCACCGCAAGATCATGAGATTTCATCCTGGAATAATTTTCCTGGCGGTTCTGCTTTTTAGCGTTCTTATGAATTTTCGTGATCAACCCTGAAAATATCTTATTGTCAGGATTAAGAAATGGCTCGTCTTTCAAAGCATTCAGAACCCTGAGACATGTTTCCCATTCGTTTTTCGAAAATTTTTGATCTGAAAAATCCATAGCTTCAGTTGATGTCTGCAAAATTATGTGCGCAGTACGCAATCTTTTTACGCACTGAAATTTTATTTATCAATCGTTGATAAATTTTTCAAGAAAACCGATCAGCTGTTTCCCGCCATGACTCCACCGGATTCCGTGGCCTTCTTTTTCCCTGACTTCGAAAACAAGTTCATGCTTGTAATGATAGAAAACATTCCACCAGGTTCTGTTGTCCAGAATATAGCTGATCTTTTCCATGACTTTTTCCTGTTTCTGTAAATTATTTCCTTTGATTTCGCCCCAGAATTGATCATCCATTCTTCCGATATGCTTTTCCCAGGCTCTCTGTGCAATGGTAATTTCGTTATTAAAGGGTTTTATGCAGGCTTCAATTAACATCTCTTTTAAAGGTGGAACCGCATTTTCATCGCGGATGCTGGCAGAAGTAAGGCGCTGTCCCAAAATATTCAGCCAATGTTCAAAAGGAAGCTTTTCGAGCTGCTCAGCTTTCATCTGATCATTATTGTTACTTTGAAATATATTGATAAACACATCAAAACTTTCTTTTCTGTCTGTTTTAATTTCTTCATTAAAATATGGAAGCTTCCATTCCAGGATATTGCCACGAAACTTAACCATGTTATTTTCCATGGTCTGCAAATGTTCTTCAGCAAGAACAGCCTGGTATTTTTCTTTCCAGGAATGGGAAATCAGCGGGATATAAGGTTTAAACAAATACATTTTAAAACATTTTAACCAGATTAACATCCAGTTTTTCTTCTGTGATTAAATATCCTATGAGATTGAACCAGTTTTTGCAGTTATCCAGTATCCATGCATCTGAAGACGCTGAAATGTCTGAATTTTCCGCTAAAAATTTATCCGGATTATACTCCAGTCCGGCTTCCCAGTTGAGATTATTTTCCCGGGCAAAATCAAGAATGATCTGTTTGATCCTGCCGCTATTGGAAACCGGTTGATCAAAGATCCAAAACAGCTTATGTATTTCAGATTTTTGGAAAAACAGGGCAACAAGCTCCACTGCCCTCAAAGTCTGATTCACTTTTTTATAAGTTCCGTGGACTCCGGAAAGATCGCGGAAACACCCATCCATCCCTTCAAAGATGTAAGCTCCTGAAAGCAGGCTTTCCATAAGGATCAACACATTGAACCCGTCCAGATAAAGGGTTTTATCTTTCAGTTCCGATGCCCGGAGCTGTCTCATTTTTCTGCTCCCAACCTGCTTTTCCGATGCTGAGGCACCGCGCAATGCCTGGATCTGGCGGGTCTTGAGCCTGTATCGGTTCCCAACCAGTTCGGAGGCTGCTTTTTCAGGATAATCCCGGCTCAATAAGTACAGCATATCCTGAACTGCCGTTTTCAGCTTATCAACCTGTTTTTCTGAACCGAACAGTGCATCATCTTCTGTATTTTTTCCGCGGTTTCTGTTATTCATGGTCAAAAATAGTTTTTTAAGCGGATATAATTAATATGTCTCCGGCTCTTCGCTGTCTGTTCATCAATATGATCTAAAAATGAATAAAGCCAGCCAAGAATTTGGGCCGGCTCATTGTTTGCTTTAGATATAGAAATATTAAATAAATTCTTCCCACCATTTTTTCCATGTTACCTTTTCCAGCTGATCAAGGTCTGCTTTTTCACCGATCAGAGGAAGTGTAATGGGCACCTTGTTTTCTTCGGCATATTCTGAAACAAGCTCCAGGGGCTCATACCAGGGATGCTGGGCTAATTTAAATTTAGAATTATGGACAGGGATAAAGTTTTTAGCCTTCAATTCCTGCACTTCTTTAATAATCTGCACGGGAAGGCTGTGGATATAAGGCCATTTTTCATTGTACTGACCACATTCCATAACAGCAAGATCAAACGGTCCGTACTTCTCACCAATCTCTGAAAAATGATTTCCGTAACCGCTGTCGCCACCCAGGAATAATTTTTTAGAAGGAGTCTGTAATACGAAGGATGTCCAGAGTGAGATATTGCGGTTCAGAAGTCTGCCTGAAAAGTGTCTGGCCGGGGTTAGAGTGATTCTAAAACCGTCAGTTAAATCAATACTTTCCCACCAGTTTTTCTCAATAATTTTTCCCGTTTCCCAACCCCAGTATTCAAAATGCTGTCCCGTCCCTAATCCGCAGATTATTTTGCCAACTTTATCTTTCAGAACCTGAACGGTTAAGTAATCCAGGTGGTCCCAGTGATCATGTGAAATCAGAAGGAAGTCTATGTCCGGCATATCTTCCGGCTTATAATGATCTGATCCGGGAAAAGCCTTTATGGAACCCGGCATTGGGGAAGCATTCCCACTGAAAACAGGATCTACCAGAAATTTTTTACCGTCAACCTGGATAAAGTAAGAGCTGTGCCCGAACCATACAAGAACATTTTCTTCAGGCTTAAGGTTTTTAAGATCTGTGATCATAAACGGAAGAGGTGATTTCGGACTTACATTTTCTACTTTGCATAAGGTCTGAAAAAGTAATTTGGTCATGCTTTCTCCTTCCAGCAATGCGGGTGTGGGAAGGATATTCTGAAATTTCCCGTTGCTGTAATTGGGCAGTGAACTGAAATATGCTTTCCGTTTTTCGTTGGGAAACTGTCCCATTTGTTTCTTTAAATTCATTCGTTTTTGTTTGTGCTCTTAACCCTGACAATTAAGTCTCGGTCAGAAAAAATAAATATAAGAATAGATTTGTTATTTATATAATCAACGAACAAGAAAACATTTTACTTTATACGACTGGGGATATTCTTCATGTATACTCCCATAACACGAATCAGTGATCACGCATTGACGAAGCACTGTTACAGTTTTTAATGAAAATCTATTTATTTGTGAATTTTTTATTTATTTTTCAATTTGATGTAACAAACCTCATTCAATAAATGTCTTATAGGTGAAATGTCATTTTAAATGAAAATAATTATATGCTCGGTTTCTTTATTAATGGGTTCTTTGGTTTTCGGACAGGCAAAAAATGACACCATCAAACAGAAGGAAAATCAGATTGAAGGAGTTACCTTAACTGCAAGAAAACCGACTGTAGAATCTAAAGCAGACAGAACGGTGTTTAATGTATCCAACAGCTCTATTCTTGCCGGAAATACAACATGGGATGTCCTTAGAATGACCCCTTTGGTAAGTATTGATAATAATGATGCCGTGAAAGCGGAAGGTGAATCTGTGACGGTTTACATCAATGACAGAAAATCGGTTTTTACCGGTAAAGAGCTAAAGGAATACCTGAAAACCATTCCAGCCGACAATTTAATGAAGATTGAGGTAATCACAAGTCCGTCATCCCGTTATGAAACAGCCGGATCCGTCATCAATATCGTACTCAAAAAGAGGGATGATGAAGGAATGAAAGGCAGTGTAACTTTTAATAACAGACAGAATACTAAAAATTCACAGTATACCAACCTTAATCTTAATTATCATAAGAAAAATTTCACGCAGACCCTGATCGGAAGCTACAGTGATAATACCTATTTCCAGAAAAACACGAGTGTAAACAGTTTATACAAGGATAATGACGTTACCTATATCAATAATGAAACTCTGGGCAGAGGCAAAAGCCCTTCGTTATCCTCTACATCTGAATATGAATTGAATGATAAAAACAATATAGGGTTTATCCTGGAATATTACCAGAGCAAAAACACTTCTACTTCCAATGCAGACCTCAGCAGGACAAAAAATGATGCGTTATTCGAATCTTATCACCAGGATCAGGATATGACAGGGCTTAACCGTACGCTGGGGACCAATGTCTTCTATAAATACTACGACAAGGAGAAAAACAGGATCCTTGATGTAAATTTAGGTACCAATTACAATTCTCAGGACAATACAAATGAGTTTTTAAAGACATATGATACTAAGCCAGGAGCGGATAATCTTAACATCAATTCACATGAACAGACCCGGAACTATTACATCAAAGTAGATTATACCCAATCTCTCGGAAAAGGTGGAAGTTTTGAAGTGGGTGGAAAAATGGATTTCAACAACAACATTATTCCAAACAATTTGTCCGGGAAAAATGCGGATGGTCTCCGTCCCAGCGATGTTTTCCGTTATGAAGACAACATCAATTCCCTGTACGTGAACTACAGTAAAACGTTCTTTGAAAAGCTGGAAACCAGAATCGGGGTACGCTACGAACACATTGATTATAAAATGAGGCAGGACGTAGCCGGAACTGGAAGAAAAGATTCTTACGGCAGCATACTTCCCAATTTATTGCTGAAATATTCTTTTTCAGATAAGTATGACCTGAGTTTAACCTACAACCGTAATCTCTGGCGTCCGTGGTATTCGGAATTCAATCCTTTCCTTGTTCCTACGAATGACGGAACATTTTCCCGCGGGAATATGGACCTGGAGCCGAATCCCAGCCACAGACTGTATATGAAATTAGGAATCCTGAAAAAATATTTCCTGTCTGCAAGGTATATGTATACAGATCAGGATTACTGGACTACGTTTACTGAAGAAGAAGGCAGAACCGTTACTCTGCCTGCCAATTTTAAAGGAAAGGTTGAAAAGTATTATTTGTTTGCGAATACGAATCAAAATTTCCTGAAAAATAAACTGAATGTGAATGTGGGTATCGGATGGTATTATATTGACAACCATGATTTTAACCGGGTGAATGATCTTGACGGTAAAAATTACATCAGTTATATGGGGGCTTCAGCCAATCTGTCGTATACGAATTTGTTTAATAAAAACATCAACCTGAGTGCCTGGGTAGAGCTTTCCAACCAAAATAACGGGAATTCATACGCGAATAAAACAAATGTGTTCCATAACATCTCCGCAACAAAAATATTTCCTAAGACCCAGATGGAGGTGAGTCTTCAGCTGATGAATATTTTCAGCAGGCCCAATTTTGATGCCACCACTTACAGTCAGTACGGGACCTTCAGGTCTGCTTTAAAATCAGACTGGTACGGATTTTCACTTTCTTTCGTAAAACGCTTCGGAAATCAGAAAGTAAAAGGAAATACGAAGACAGATGTGGAAAAAAACAGCGGCGGAAAATAGAAGAAGATGAACTTTTGTTGGTATTGAGGCTCGCTGCAGACAAACAAACAGATTTTTACATTTAAAGCGACACATGTTATTTTGTTTTCTCCAAGAAATTACCTCCAGACTTTTACAACTCCAACAACGATTTTTTTTGAATTTTCAGATATAAAAAAGTTTATTGAAACAAAGTTCAATAAACTTTCTATATCATCAATATTAATCGGCGTTACAAAGAATTTTACCAACTATTTTTGACTATTAAACTGCATTTAAAAATCTTCTTAATAAAGGGACATAGAATCTATCATTCATTTGTATGATGCCTACATCTTCAAAATGCTTGATTATAGAAATTGATAATTTTTTTTATATTATACCAATAAAAAACTCTGCTATATTCATCATTTGATTTTATAAAAGATAACAATGTATACGTTAAATTGCCAAAATATTCAGTTTCTTTCTTGTCGTTTATATACTGATTATCACTATTTATTAATTCTTGACCATCATAGACGTAAACTGATGTTGTATTATAATCCTCATTTTTATAGAGAGTATATAATAACGTATTTTTCTTCAGTTTGGTTTTAAAATATAAATCACTAATGTCTTTTTTTTGAAGTAAATTTAAAGGAATATAAGCTTTAAAGCTCTCTTTTTCAATATTAGTAGTATCGATAAAAGTATTCCTATCATAAAAAATCTCCTCATAAATACGTGTCAATTGGGGTTTTTAGTAATTTGTTGAAATCAATACTTTTCCAGATTTATTATTGAAAACCGGATAGAATCTCTCCAAATATTTCTCATTTAGATGTTATACATCAGGTTTTTAGTAAATTTTCCCATGCATCAAAGTGCCTCTGCTCAAGTTTATTAAAGGGTATAAAGATGCTCGTATCATCTAGAGTTAATTGTAAGAATAACCAAGTTCTTTTAAAACTACTATACAATTTATGTTTTTTAATTTAGCTCCTTTTTTCAGATAAAATAAGACATAATTCTTTTCTCCCTCATTTAATTTATTAAAAATGGAAACATCATATTTTTGAGACTTTGGTGCCTGTTTTAAACCGATCAATTGCACAAATATATCATGACAGGCATCTCCGTGATTATATTTATCAGCCATTAGAATTGAGTAAGGTAGAAGTTCATTATGAAATGTTGATTTCAGATAATATATACATAATTTATTATATGCATTAACATTACCATTTATTAGAATTTCTTTTTTGAATCTTTCTATTGTAACATTTTCAGACTTTTTTTGCTCTTTTCCCTTTGAGCAGCAGATTAGTAATGAAAATAAAAATAGCACTATGACTTTCTTTAAAGATATAGTTTTCATAATTTTAATTTTTAAGGTATAGGATGATTACTGTATTTACCTCTAACTAATTTTCCATTCAATATGATATTATATTGTCCACCTCGATTTATCCATGATTTAATTCCATCTGACATATAGTAATCACTTGGTGCAATTATAACAACATTTTTAAAAATAGGGCTACTTGATATACGTGTAGCGAATCCTTTGTTGTCATGACCAGCATTACAAGCTTTAATATCTAAAGACTTTTTTGCCAAAAATGCTGCGGCACTGTAAAAACAAATACCCCGAATATTTTCGGTGTGTGTGTGGGGGGGGGGGTTATTATTTAGTAATATCTATTTCTTCTAAAGATTTTTCTTTTATAATATTTTGTAGATCTATGTAAGATATTCGTTTTATGGTATTATCTTTTTTAAAATCTTGTATAAAATATTTCAGATTTTTTTTATTTATTTTTTCTGGATTCATTGAGTAAGTTGTATCAACGGAAACTAATAAATAATCATTTTTAAATTTACATTCTACTAATCCGCTGTCGATTATTAGTTCATTATCTTTCAACAATCTATTTTGGCTACCTCCTTCGTAAAAAACTTCATAACCCGAAGGTAATTTCTCAATTCTATCAGAATTATTACAAGAATAGATTATAGAAACACTAATTGCTATAATTATTATTTTTTTCATAATTATTATTTAAGATCTTTGGTGAAATCATATCCCTTAGGTCGTATAATTGTATTTATTCCCTTGAAATTAATTTGATATTGTTGCCCTTCTCCTGCAGCCCATTTACCAAGCACTGTTGCAGCATTTCTAAATGGACTGTCAGTAAACTTCCCGTGTTGTTCAAAATTATAAGTATCGGCTAAAATACTAACTTGATTATTTCCTAAATATTTTACTGTAATATTTCCTAGAACTCTTCCATCACTTGAGTTTACTAAAGTTTGGACATTATAAGTTTTTCCCTTAACCCAACCTTTTGTATTAACGTTATTTAAATCTATCTTACTTGCATCTAAAGTAACAGCTTTCCCATCTCCAGTTCTATACCAATTATTAGCCTCACTCAAACTCATTTTTCCATCTCCATTTGTATCCCAAGGATTTTTTTGTTGCTGATTTTTCTGCATTGGACCATCCATTCTATGCATCGTGTGATTCAATCCTGCAACAAATCCCCCAATTACAGCACCTTGCCAGAAGTTTCCTCCTGTAAGTTCTGCTTCTATACCTCCTGATACTGCTCCAAAAGCAATAGTTCCAACTGCAGAACTAAACGAAGATGCTCCTAAGCTTCCTAGAAAATCTGAAGTAAAAACACTTCTAAAATTTTTGTAAATAGTACTTACTTTAGTCTAGTAAAGTTTTGATATTTTATAAAACACTAAAGTGTTTAATTCTTAGTATTTCAAAGAATATTGTTATTCATCCGAGTAATTAGTTTTGATAAAAATTAATTTTACTTTATTACTACAAGTCTCTTGATAATAAATACCTTTTCTTTTTAAGTAATTTCTGATTTGAGAATTGATATTATCATTAATGCATATTTTTAATTCGTATGTTTTGTTTTTTTTTAAAATATAGCCTTCTTGTTCATTTAAATCGTAAAATCTCGATTCTCCTTCAAAATTGACACTTGTAGAAAATTTAACTGAATCATGCTTTTTAATTGTTATGACGTAATCCTTTAAGGTCTCATCATATAATTTATAAGGGTTTGTAATATTAACTTCTTGGTAATCTTTCCTTTTATGGCGAATAGCTTTTAAACTGTCACGTACTTTTTCAAAATAATCAACAGAATGTGTTTGTGGTAATATTGTAACATCATTATTCAAAATTGTTATTTGTGGACTAAACCATGTGTCCATAATTATGGTATCTTTTTCTCTTTTAAAAAACTCTGGATTATAAAAAAGATTAATATCATTGTTACTTTCATTTATCAGATAATAGTTTATTGTATCACTATTATAACTTACAGTTTTATTTAATATTTTGATACTTAAATTGTTGTTTGAAAGCTTCGCATTATTGCAGCCCATCAAAGATGATATCAAAAAGAAAATTATTAATATGTTTTTATAATTACCAGCCATATGTTTTATGTAAATCTTTTAAGTTAGTTCCGGTTCTGAAAGTTCCAGTACCATTCAATAAAATATTATTGATTTCTTTATATATCAAAAAGTGTTCATAATCTTTCCTCTTTTGTCCAGAATATTTCAATAAATTTCTAAAATCTGGATTCCAATAGTAGACAATATGTTTTAATTCATGAAAA
Organism: Chryseobacterium luteum; assembly: GCF_000737785.1. Classification (GTDB taxonomy): domain Bacteria; phylum Bacteroidota; class Bacteroidia; order Flavobacteriales; family Weeksellaceae; genus Chryseobacterium; species Chryseobacterium luteum. The sequence goes on from NZ_JPRO01000004.1 coordinate 210,015, forward strand.
AGTCTGACGCCCATAGCCATATTACTTTTAAATGTATCACTATTTTGATGGTTAGATAAATAGATATGTCCATTTGCAGGGGTTGTAGACGCATGATAATCAGGTGAATTAGTTATGCCTACTACTTTAGCTCTATTTCCGCCTAAACTTTTTTGATTTTTTAATATTGCTACTTTATCTATCATTTCTTGTGCGTATTCTTTTGAAACTACTGGTTTACCCCAAGGATCATAATCAGCTCTTTCAAGTTGATCTTGCAGTATTAGTTTACCTTCAGCGTCTAATTCTGTCTCGTTTGAAGAGTGCATCAAATGATTAAATCCAGCAACAAATCCTCCAATCAAAGCACCTTGCCAGAAATTTCCACCTGTAAGCTCAGAGCCTACACCTCCTAAAACAGCTCCTGATAATACTGTTCCTGTAGCACTGCTTGCAAACTTACCTGCTGCTGCAGTGAAAGCTGAAGCACCCATGCTTCCTAAAAATCCTGAGGCAAAAGCACTACCAAAGCCCTGTCCCTGCACTAAAGATAATACTCCTTGTGCCAAAGCATGTGCAGTTCCTTGTACAATAATAGTTCCGAACTTGCCCAGTTCCTTCGCAATTTCTGTAGCAGTACCAGCAGAGGAGAAGAATATACTTCCTATTCCATACGTAACAACAGCTGAAGCAGCAGCAAATAAGTTAGCTTTCAAAAACTGTCCTAAATCCCAATTCTGCCCGCTAATTGAGGTCATAACCGTATAGCTGAATGACACCACCATGGTTGCAATAACCACAGCAGATAAAAGAACTCCCATTCCCAAAAACTCACCAGTAGGGTCATTAAACATCAGAGGATTATTCAATACATACCCATACTTATTATAATTCTGGGTGTTTGCAGGGTCCTGAATATTTTCATCGGCATTTAAGAATCATCTTAACAAAGGGACATACAATCCATCATTCATGATGCCTAAATCTTCAAAATTCTTGATTATAGAAATTGATTATTTTTTTATATTATACCAATAAAAAACTCTATTATATTCGTCACTTGATTTTATAAAAGATAGTAATGTATGCGTTAAATTTCCAAAATATTCAGTTTCTTTCTTGTCTTTTATATATTGATTATCACTATTTATTAATTCTTGATCATCATAGATGTAAACTGATGTTGTATTATAATCCTCATTTTTATAGAGAGAATATAATAACGTATTTTTCTTCAGTTTGGTTTTAAAATATAAATCACTAATCTCTTTTTTTTGAATAAAATTTAAAGGAATATAAGCTTTAAAACTCTCTTTTTCAATATTAGTAGTATCGATAAAAGTATTCCTATCATAAAAAATTTCCTCATAAATGCCTGTTTTACTATTATATAATCGCTCCTCAACCAGCTTCGATTGATAACAAACTCTATATTCATACTTAAACTCTATGTTTTGTGAATATGTCAAATTCCAGCAAATTAAAAATAGCCATATAATTTTTTTCATAGCTTTTATGTTATTATTTAATAGTCCTATTAAAGATAGGTGAAAGTTTTTGATATGTACGGTTAAAAAAATTCATTTGCGTCTGAGTTAATTTTTTCAAAGTTTCATCCAAAGTATATTGACTAGAAAAATAAGAACGAGGTCTAAAACTAAGCCCATTAATATTTGCTATATCATGTTCTGAAAATGCTAAAGCAAGATGTTCCGTAGTATCACTATACACACCTTTTATATCAATTTTCATATCCGGTAGAAAAAAAGCGTTGCTATATGCATGTCCTGTTTCATGTAACATGATAAATTTCAATAAATATTTATCAGCTGCGGCTCTAGGTGAATACATAATATTAGATGCGCCGGTCCAAAAATCTCTTTCACCAGTATAAGCTAGGAATTGCTTTGCTCCATTCTCTCCCATATCTAAATAACCATTTGAAGCTGTTTTACCTATCGTTTGCTCACCAACTCCAAAATCTTCATTGGGTTTGAATAATTTATTTTGAGTTTCAGAAATATTACGTGTCAATTGGTCATTAGTGAGTGAAGAATCATAATTTGTATTTCCTTTTATGTCCTTACTTGTAGTTCCTTTATTTGTATAATTTTTATTGTAAATAGAATGTTGTATTATATAGCTGATACCTCCCATTGCTCCTCCTATTGTAGCTCCCATTAAAATGCCCTTAATAAAATCTGTGCCATTTACTATAGAGGTAATTGCTCCACTCACTGCGCCAGATACTGCACCATTGCCTACAGCTGCCCAAAAACCGGCTCCCGAAAATACGGGGCCTATTCCATAAGTTACTGCTGCTACAGCAGCACTCAATAGAGTTGTTTTAAGGGATTTGCCTAAATCCCAGTTCTGTCCGCTAATAGAAACTCCAACAGTATAACTGAACGATGCTACCATAGCTCCAATAATTACAGCTGATAAGAATGCAGATTCAACGATCCACTCTCCGTTAGGATCATTAAACATCAGAGGATTATTCAATACATACCCATATTTATTATAATTCTGGGTATTGGTAGGATCCTGGATGTTCTCATCAGCATTTAAGAATCTTCTCAGTAACGGATCGTACAGTCTTCCGTTCATGTGGATGATGCCTACTTCTGCAAAATGCTCATGGCTTGTGTAGCCTCTTTCCAATAATAATGAAGTAGTATCGATTATATTTTTATCTGTGATAATTGGACCGTTTCCTATTTGCAGATGGGTGAAATTACCCCAGGCATCAAAATGTCTCTGTTCCAGTTTATTTCCTGCTTCATCACTGATGGCTAAAATACTTCCTATATAATCTTTATGCAAGAATTTATAAGAACCAGCTGTTTCATCATAATTTTTAAGATAAATAATATTACTCTCGTAAGGAGTTCCTCCAATATAAAGGACGTGTTTTTCCTTTCCGGTGGTGTTGTCTTTTACGACTTCAAAGCTTCCATCTTCATTGTAAAATTTCGTGAATTTACCATCTCCATCAATACTGAAATTACCTCGATATGTTACCTTTTGCCTCATACTGGTTAAGCCATATTGGAAAGCTACATCCCCTTTCATCCCGTCTATGAATACAGGGTCGTTATTTTCGTTATAGACAATACTTTGGATCAGATCATTATTATAATTTTGAGTTCCTGCTGCATTTAAAGTCATTCCGGTCGGTTGGTAGATCTTGGCAGAATTTTCATACTTCATCGTTCCTACCTGATCATTTTCCAGGATTCTACCTTTAACGTCATAAGTATTTTGCGAAAGTTGTCCCGTTTTAGGATTTGTCCAGCTAATTAATCTATTATTATCATCATAATTAAATGATTCAATAATATTGAAATTTCCTAATGTTTTTCTAAGATTCAATTCATTTTTTACAGCATTGAAAGTATATTGTATATTTAAAATACTTTGCTGCGAAGGAGACAGGTGTTTAATTTCTTTTAGAAAACCTGTAGTATCATCATATAAATTAGTAATATTCGATGCACCAAGCTTTGCTGATAATACCTGACCTTTGACATTGGTTCCTTGCAGCTCCCACAGGCTTTTACCTGTTACTTTGTCTTTTACCTGATAAAGTTCTCCGTTCCACGTACTATATACATTTTCTATCTGAACTTTAGTAAGAACTCCTGAAGAGTATAATTGCTTTTCATAAGAAATTATTCTTGCTTTATCATCATAGGTTATGCCTTTTTGTATAAAGTATCTTCCGTTGCTGTTTTCTGAAGAAGAGAGTAGTCTTCCCTGTGGATCATAAACCACATTAGAGCTGTATGCCTTTCCTTTAGATGTTCCGGATTTAGAAATGATTCTTCCTTTATCGTCATATGAATAAGAAATTATTTTATTGGTTGCCTGTCCGCCATCAGTGGTAGAAAGTTCTTTTTGGGAAATGAGCTGCCCTAAGCTGTTATACGTAAATTCCTTTGTCCCTTTCGGACTGATGATCTTTTTAGGTTGTCCGAATCCATCATATTCGTATTTATACAATCCGTTGGAAGGGTCATTGAACTCTGATTTTCTTCCCCAGGAATCATATTTGGTAGTGACCATGTTTTCAGCATACTGTGCCTTGATCTGCTCTCCCGCTGCATTGTATGAGAATTGGATCGTTCCTCCTTTATCAGTTGTAGAAACTACGTTTCCTAAAGCATCGGTCGTTTTTGAGTTTGTTCTGCCATAATCCTCAAGATTTACTTCTTTAATAGTAGTAGTATTTCCTGAAACAGTCGTTTCCATTTTCTTGCCATTAAATGAAGTTGTGGTCACTTTAGCAGGGAAAAAATTATCATCGTAGGCAATTGTATTCCATTGATTAGTACTCTGTCCTTCAAAATAAGGCTCTGATTCTTTCAGTTTTCTTCCCAGAATATCATATTGAATTTCTTTGGATATATACTGCCCTTGACCGAATGCTTTGATAGAGGTTTTGTAATTCTGTCCTAATTTATTAGTAAATTTCTTAGAAACCTCACCATCGGAATCATATTGGGTAACAATGATATTAGATTGATTGTCTTTTTCGTATGTATATGTTGTTATTCCCGCTAAATTGGTCTTAGAAGTTTCCAGCTTACCCCAATTATCATAGGTATTGGTTAAAGTATTGCCTAAAGGATCGGTTTGTTTTTTAATCTGTCCCCAATCATTATATTCAATACTTGTTTCTAATCCTAAATTATCAGTTTTCTTTACAACAAATCTTCCTTTTGGATCATATTGTGCTGTTGTTGTTTGTGTCTGAGAATCTATACTGTTACTAATGGTTTTCTGTGTGATATTTCCCAAACCATCATAGTTATAAGTTTCATGTAAGTATCCGGTATTATCCCTGTTCCAGGTTTTCTGTGTTTTTAAAAGATTGTTTTCATAAGTATATTCTTCTTTTGCAGACTTTGTATCTCCATAAACTTGGATAGCATCTATTTTCGTCTTTGGACGACCAATATAATAATCCGGACCCGCTCCCGAAGGATTGTGAATATATTCAAAATTAGACGTAGTTATGGCATATCCATTATTGACATTGGATATACTTTGAGCCGGAAGGTAATAATCTCCATAAGTAATGCTTCCTGTTGTAAGCGTTCCTGTTAAAAAGTCTTTTGTTTTTGTACTTGTAGGAATAAATGCTGTAACGACCTTAGGCCTGTCAGCATCTGTAACAGTAGGTACGACCTGACCATTCAACAGCTTATCAGCTTGATAAATGATAGATTTGAAACTTAATAATTGGGTATTATTCTCAGAAATATCCGTTGGGAAAATTAGATTTTCGTTATTGGTTTTAATTGACCATTCCTTTAGTGGAACTCCATCATTGAGAGGGTCAATCTCTGCTCCTGACCAGATTTTGGTATTTTCAAGCCCTTCGGAATACCATGAAGAATGGGCAGACTGACGGAGACCGATCATCCCTTTCCCAGTAAGATGAATTATAAAACCTCTGTATCTGAAATCCTGAATTAATGTTCCATTAGGAATATTTTGCTTAAGCCTTGATACAGCTACTGATAATGGAATTTGTTCTAGTTCAAAATAAGGAAATAATTCCTTTTTGATAGGTTTGTAAAAATTAGTATCAGCTATAGAATTAAGGTCTTGATAAGAAACTTCTGTTGTAATACCACCTTGTTTAATAAATTTAGCTCTTGCTAAAGTAGGAACATAGGAATAATCATATTGAGTAACATAGTTGTAAGCACAACCAATTACTCCCGAACAATCATCAGGTCTGCCAATAGATATGATCTGTTGATTAGTTCGGTTTAAACTCAGAGTCCCGAAAGGAATCACTTTTTCAGCATATTCCCTTCTCCAATCTCTTACTCTGTAAAAGTGTAAATCTCCGTTTGTTTGGATAGGTGAATCTAATAAACTCACATTATAATCTCCACCTGCGCTTGATAAAAATTTCTTAGCAAAATTTGCGGAATTGTCTGTTGTTGTTTTATTAACTGAATAAACAAAAGTTCGCAAGACTGTTTTCTCCTGATCATGATGCGCACTCCATTCATGATTGTTGATAAATACATAGCTAACAACAATATCTGATTTGCCATCTGCATCCAGATCTGCAACATTGTATTGAAAATATCTACTTTCCGAATATGAGCAGCCTCCTCCTGCTTCCCATACATTATGACTGCTTTCCATCAACACTTCACCTCCGGAGCTATAATAAATAAAATTATTTATCGTGGATTGATTGAATTTTTTTCCATCAGAAATATATAAATTCCAGTTATAAGATTTATTAGTCTGGGGAACTAAAACATCTACCTTGCTGTCTCCGTTGAAGTCTCCAAATAAAGCCCCAGCGAAAATTCCCTCAAACTTTTGTCCTGAAAAGTCCCCAATATTTATTTTTACATAATTCCCGGCAGGCTGTTTATGATAATTATAAGCATCAGTGATCGTTCCGTCAGATTTTATCCGGATAATATCCTGTATACCATCCCCATTTAAATCAGCAAAACGGTTATTTTTATTGTTATCCAATGAATTATTCATATTTACTCCCTCATCATATTTATAGATACTGTTATTAATATCTATATTTTCATCAATATCTACCAAAAATGATGAATAGTATGTGAAAAGATCTATTGTACCACCAGGTGGTATTATGTTTATAATATCATCTCCATATTCTACATTAGAGGAATTAATTTGAGGTTGCAGGAGAGTTAGCTGGGAATCGGTAGGTTCTGCTATCCCATTATTCTCAATATTAGAGACTTGATCAGCATAAGGTGCACTCGTACATCTGTTTCTTCTGTTAAATCCTATCATCAGCTCTGAGATACCATCTCCATCATAGTCATAACTCTCCAAATAGCTTACATTGAGTGGCACTGATGCAGTACATTCAGACCCGCCGCTCAACTCACCACCTGGGGTATATATGCTGTAAGGAATTACTTTTGAATATTCCAGTTTAAATTTAAAATTAGAAGTATCAGCAGAATATATCAATAATTCATAGTTTGGCTTGTTAGGATCTGAAGTTGCAACTTTATGCGGTATTACTATTCCTATCTTATTTTTTACATAGCCATCTTTTTTAAAAGTTACAGCTGTAGCTTTTGCAAATTCTTCTGCAGTAAATCTTGAAAGCTCATATTGCATTGGTATAACAGGAGAGTCTTTGTAAACCGAATTTTTAAAGTGTATAGATCCTACCGGCCCAGATGGAGAACTGCCGGGATTAGGTATAAATTCAAGATAATCGGTAATACCATCCATATCAAAATCTCCATACTTTTTTGTATTATTAGTAGCGATATTGTTTTCTTTAGTAGTTTCTTCATTACCTGATTGATATGGCTCGTACCCTATTGTAATAGGATTAGCAGCTTGATCATTGGAATTATATTCTATTATTTTATTTGCAAATTGATAACTGGCTCCATTATTAATATATTCCACAGCATATCTTTTAAATTGATTGCCATTCGTTTTTACAATAATTTCTTTTAACTGTTTATTTTGTACAAATTTAATTCCACTTAAATAATTAATTTCATTTAAAATTCTCTCATTAAAGTAGTTCAGCTCAATCTTATTAAAATGGGGTTTGCCTGCACCTTCATTTCCTCCCCATTCTATGCTAGATATAACAGCCACGTTAGTAGAAGTAGTCTGTGTATAATTATACGAAATATAATTCCCCTGTGCATCTTTCCATTTGACAATATTGTATTCCAATGGTGTTCTTGCTGTACTATTTCCCGAGACTGCTGCTCCATACCAGGCCTGAGACCCGTCTTCAAAAGTCAATTCCCAATATTCAGGACCCTGCCATAGCTGTCCTGTAACTGCTCCTATAGATTTAATTTTAACATTAGAATATTTTTCAGTCACGTATTCCGCACCATCCTTGCCATATTCTCCAGATTTTAGAATTAACCTTTGGCCGTTAAAGTTGTAATAATCGGAATAGTCTAATTGGATTCCTTTAATTCCCCCATCTTTCTCAATGTTTTTACCAATCCTTGAGATTGAAGTAATTCCTGATAAATTCCAGCCATATCCTGCAATTCCATTTCCTGAACTACTGTTATAGGTGAGATTGATCTGTGGAGCAACAGACTTCACTCCCGGAGGTAGAGCAATGGGTAAAGTAAACTGTAATTGTCCTACTCCATTGACTTCAATATTTCCTTTAGTATCATGAAACTTATTATCAGTTGTTTCAATAGTTCCAGTTGGATTACCTACACCAGCTCCAGAATCAATAGGCCCTCCTCCCGGATTTTCTGTACCAGGACCTATTTTAGCAATAAACGGGTTTGATACATCTGACTTAGCATGAAATCCCTCTGTAAGAATCACAGTCTGCGGATCCTGAACAGTACGCGAAGTACTTTCAGATTGGTATAATATAGTTTGTGAATATCCTAATATTGAGATACAAGATATAATGAATGAATAGAAAATTTTCATATTCTTTGTGCTTAAATTAATGGATAACGAATGAAACGAAGCTTATCGTTTTGTAATATTTTTACTGAAAATTCTACCGTCTTTTAACGTGAAACGTACAACATACACCCCCCATTCATATCCGGACATATTGATCTTCAACTGGCGGTTCAATCCCGGAATATTCTGTTGCTGGAATTTCCAATGAACCGTACTGTGTTGATAAAGTGAAACAGATTCTATTAGTCCATCTACTTCTTCTGTCCAGTCTATGGTAAGGACATCATTTACTGGAACTGGATAGAGTCTTATCTGCTTCCAAAAAGTTGCTTCATCTATGGCTGGCGCTTGAGGATCAGGCTGAACTTGGATTATAGAAGTTGTTTTAGTTTCTGTTTTTGTAGGTTCTTGTGCTGTCTTTGCTGCTGAGTTGGTTCCTCTGTATCTTTGGTTTCCTGCTTCATCATATTTGAAATAAACCTCAGTTTGGGAAAAGCCTAGAAAGCCTATAAATAATGAGAATATCGAAAGTAATTTTGTTTTCATCTGTATGTTTATTTTTTCGTGGAAAGAATTTGTTGAACTTGCTTTTTCAACTCTTTTATATCTTCTGATTGGGTTTTCAAAGTTTTGTTTTCTTCCTGAAGGTACTTTATCTGTTTATTCTGTTCAATGGAATACAAAGTCAATTCTTCTATCTTTTCCATAAGTTTGGCATTCATTTCAGCTACATTAATACCTTTTTTGAGAATCTCTTCTTCTGATGGAATATTAGGAAGGTGTCCATTCTTTTGAATATGCTTTTCTACTTCTTCCAAAGTATTCAGTTTATAGTCTTTTTTGAATACATAATCTGCCCATACATTTGCTTTTACTTCAACTTCTTTCGCAAAAATTTTGCCATCGAATCTTGCAATGGCGTTATTGAAGAATTTTATCCAGGTCCCATTGGCATGGTCTTGAACGCCGATATAATATTTTCCGTCATTGTTATTATTGGGCATTGAAAGAATAATGTTATGTGTATTTCCTTTATTTCTAAGGACTGTATCTCCGGTTTGTCCACCGAAGCATCCGTCACAGGTGGATTTTATGATTTGAAATGATCCCAGTGAACTGGCTACTTCTAAAACCGGCCCCTCAGCTTTGTATATTCTGAAAAATGCTTCACCGCTTCCTACGGGATCACCTGTTCCTACTTTTATTTTCCCATCAGGAAGTATACGCATGACCTCTGTACTGTTGGTTTTTAAAACCAGAGGTTGGCTATCCGTTGTTCCAAGAAAGTTATTGGAAGGATTGATTCCGGAATTACCTGTAAGATTCCATGATTGGGCAAAAGTGAAAGATGATGCCAATAAGGCCAATGATAATAATTTTTGTTTCATCATAATATGTAAAAATGTTTTGTCTTAATATTTTTGCAAAAGTATTCTTTTTTTAGCTCACAGTGAAAAGATTTATTTAACAAATTCAAATGTTAAGATTCTTACCTATAGCCTTTTGTGTCCGATCTCAATAATTTATACTGCAAAAGTATTCTGTCAAAACGACAAAACTCGTCGTATTAAAACAAGTTTTGAAAGATATAATTTTAGCTTATCTTCGTATTCTTAAAAGTATAAATAAAAACTACCCATCTTGGATCAAGTTCAAAATTTGGGAACTAGATAAAGAGCTTGATATTAATCCTATGCCTTTTTGATGACTAAGGCGAGTCTTTTTATATGCCTTTTAGACATCAGCAGGAACTTTAGAAACTAGAATTATTTGAAAAGGTGTAAATATGCCTCCCCTTATAATAGTCTGAATACAGTATATAAATAAAAAAAGCACTCAAAAGAGTGCTTTTCTGTGGTCCCACCTGGGCTCGAACCAGGGACCACCTGATTATGAGTCAGGTGCTCTAACCAACTGAGCTATAGGACCTCAAAACTTGGTTAAATTTTGTGATTGCAAAAATAGCAAAATTTCTTTCACTACAAAACTTTTTATTGCTTTTCTTGACAAAGTTCTACCAGCACTCCATTCGTGGATTTCGGGTGCAGGAAGACAACTAATTTGTTATCAGCACCTTCTTTCGGTTCTTCGGAGATAAACTGGAATCCTTCTTTTTTTAATCTTTCAACCTCCTCAAGGATATTTTCTACACCAAATGCCAAATGATGGATGCCCTCCCCCTTCTTATCTATAAATTTTGTGATAGGACTTTCAGTATTACTGGCTTCCAATAACTCAATTTTACTTTCTCCTGTTCCGTAAAAAGAAGTGATAACCCCTTCCCTTTCCACACTTTCTTTTTTATAGGATTCTTTTCCTAATAATTTGGCAAAAAGCTCATCAGAAACTCCCAAAGATTTTACGGCAATACCGATATGTTCTAGCTTCATAAATTATAATTAAATCGTAAATTTGATACCGGAGCTCAATTTCAAAGGTATCAATTCAAACAAAAGTACTAAATTTGCATAACTTATGGAAAGTAACAGACAAAGAAAAGTAGCACAGATCATTCAGGAAGACTTCGCAGAGCTTTTCCGCAAACAGGCTTCAGAAAGTAAGCAAAGTATATTGGTATCCGTTTCAGATGTAAAAGTATCGGCAGATCTGGGTATTGCTAAAATTTATTTAAGTATTTTTCCCCAGGAATTCCGTTCTGCGGTGATGAAGGAAATTGAAGAAAACAAAGCTTCGTACAGAAATTTTATCGGCCAGAAAATGGCAAAACAGGTACGTATCATACCCCAGCTTAACTTTTATCTGGACACAGCTCTTGATGATGTTGAGAAGTTGGAAAGAGAACTAAGAGGCGAAGGCGACAATCCGGTTTTATAAATCTTGAAAAATATTGCATTTTACATAGCATCCAGGTACCTTTTGGCTAAAAAAGGCAGTACCGCCGTTACGTTCATTACGTGGCTTTCGGTAGGTGCCATGATGGTTGCTGTGACTGCAATGTTCGTAATCATTTCCGTATTCTCCGGCCTTGAAACCCTGAACAATGATCTTATATCGAACCTTCATGCTGATCTGACCCTGAAAAGCGTTTCAGGAAAAACAGTAAAAGATCTGGATAAGGTTACGGCAGTTTTAAAAAACAACAAAGCAATCAGCAGTTTTTCCCGTGTAATTGAGGAAAAAGTCTATGTGAACTACAAAGGTAAAGGCGACATTGCTTATTTAAGAGGAGTTGATTCCGCTTATATAAAGGTCAATCCTATTGACAAAGATGTATTCTACGGAACCTATCCAAGTTTCAAATACTCCAATGAAGTATTAATGGAAACCAACCTGCACAACAGGCTTTCCATTCCCATAGATTCAGCCGGCAATTACGCCACGATCTTCATGCCTAAGCCGGGAACCGGCATCATCAACAAAGAAGAAGACATATATAATAAAAGAGATTTTCTTGTAACAGGAGTTTTTCCGGGAAAAGAACAGTTGGACAGCTACATTATTGCCCCCATAGAACTTACAGAAGAACTGCTTAACCTCCCCAATAAATCCGCATACCAGATTGTCATTAAATTAAAAAATCCGGAAAATGCTGACGCTGTAAAGCAGAGCCTTCTTACCTCACTGGGGAAAAATATTGAGATAAAAACCAAAGAAGAGGAAAATGCAGCCTTCTGGAAGATGATCAATACAGAAAAAATGTTCATTTATCTGATCTTTGCACTTGTAATCTTCATCACAACCTTCAACCTGGCCGGAGCAATTATTATTCTTCAGCTTGACAAAAAAGAACAGTCAAGATCCCTTATTTCCATGGGCTTTCCGATTAGCCATTTAAGGATGACCTACTTCTACACCGGGCTTCTTATAGTGATTTCCGGGGTGATTTCCGGTTTGATCGTAGGAACTTTACTCTGCTATTTCCAACTTTATACGGAATTCTTCAGAGCCAATGAAATTCTTCCTTTTCCTGTAAAAATCGTCGGGAAAAATTACCTTATCGTGGCCTTTACCGCTTCCCTGTTCGGGATTATTATTTCATGGTTCTTTTCCAAAATCAGCAAAGACTATATTACCAAAAGTTAATATGCCTGGTTAAAAATAAAGCAGCTTCACTTTCAATTTTTTGTACCTTTACGGCCCAATTTTTTTTGAAATGAAACGAATTTTATCTTTTTTTTTACTGAGCTCTGCAATTATTTTTGCATCAGCACAGGCACCTGCTGGTTATTACAATACAGCTGCAGGACTTACAGGTGCTTCCCTTAAAACTGCACTTAAATCCATCATTGAACAGGGCCATCAGGACCATGGCTATAGCGGCTTATGGACAGGCTATGCAACCACCGACCGTGACTATTTTTACGAAAATGACGGCACTATTTTGGATATTTATTCTGAAAAGCCAAACGGTGCGGATCCTTACACATACACTCTAGGTACAAACCAGTGTGGCAGTAGTGGTTATAGCGGTGAAGGTGACTGCTACAACAGAGAACATATCGTACCCCAAAGCTTATTCGATGAACAAAGCCCGATGGTATCGGATATTCACTTCATCCGCCCAACCGATGGAAAAGTAAATGGTGTGAGATCCAATTATCCTTTCGGTAAAGTAGCAACTGCATCTTTTACATCAGAAAATGGATCTAAGCTTGGAAATTCAGCATCAGCAGGATATGGAGGAACAGTATTTGAGCCGATCGATGCCTTTAAAGGTGATGTAGCCAGAATGATCTTCTATTTTGTGACAAGATATGAAGCTAAACTTTCAAGCTTCGAGACAGGAAATATGCTGGGAGGATCTTCTTTTCCCGGATTACAGCAATGGGAACTTAATCAGCTTTTAGCATGGCATACCGCAGATCCTGTATCTGCTGAGGAAGTTGCAAGAAACAATGCAACTTACGCGTATCAGGGAAACAGAAACCCGTTTATAGATAACCCGGCTTATGCCAACCTAATCTGGGGAACACCGGTTATAGACACACAGGCTCCTACTGCTGCTACCAATCTGACCACTCAAAACCCTACTTCCAATACCATATCTCTGAGCTGGACAGCAGCTACGGATAATATTGGCGTTATAGGTTATGACGTATATGCTAACGGAGTATTGAAAACAACAGTTTCAGGAACTACGGCAACCGTTCAGGGACTGACACCGTCTACAACTTATACATTCTATGTAATTGCGAAGGACGCTTCAGGAAACGCTTCTCCGCAGAGTAACAATGCAGAGGGAACAACGCTGGCAGGACAGCCTGGCGGAAATACAAGCTGTGGAACTGAAGATTTTGAAACCATTACCGGTGCACCAAACACTTATGCAACAATAACATGGACCAATAATAATATTACCTGGATTGCAACAGACGCAAGAGCTGACCAAGCAATAACTTCAGGGAAAGCAATTACAATCAGAAACGGAAGCCTTACAAGCAGTACACTTTCCGGAGGCATTAAAAACCTATCTGTAAAAGCTCAGCTAAAATTTGGTGGAAACCCGGGTAATCTTAACGTTCAGGTTAATGGGGTAACAGTAGGAACAATAGCTTACACTGGAACAGCTCCAACAGCTCCAGTGACAATTAATAACATTAACGTAAGCGGAGATGTTGTAATTAAAATAATCAACCCTGTGACCTCAAATAGAGTGGCTATTGATGACCTTTCATGGACATGCTTCAATACATTGGGAACTTCTGACGTTAAAAAAGATAAGTCTGAATTCACCATCTACCCTAATCCGGTAAAAAACAACGAATTATTTGTAAAAGGCGAAAACTTAAGCAAAATTTCAAAAGCAGAGATCTATGATCTTTCCGGAAAATTAATTGAAGTGATTGCAAATCCATTCAAAAACTCCAATAAAATTAATCTTAAAGGACTTACTAAAGGAAATTATATTCTAAAAGCCGACAGTTTCTCCACAAAATTCATGGTAGACTAGACCCTAAAAAATATTTGTTAACAAAGACCGATTTATTCGGTCTTTTTTTTATTTTTGATATTATGGATTCAAACAAAAAATTAGGGCTGATAGGAAGGAATATTTCCTATTCCTTTTCCAAAAAATTCTTTGAAGATAAGTTTCACAAGCTTATGCTGAAAGATTTTACCTATGATATTTTTGATCTGAATGAAATTAATGAAATTGAAAACCTCCTTACCGACCCGGAACTTTTAGGATTCAATGTTACCATTCCTTACAAGGAAAAAATTGTTGATTACCTGGACGAACTCAGTGACGAGGCAGAAAAGATCGGTGCCGTCAACTGTGTTCTGATCAGAGACGGTAAAAAAACAGGCTACAATACCGATGCTTTCGGTTTTGAAAAAACACTTCTGCTCCACAGGAAAACACATCAGGACAAAGCTCTGATCCTTGGGAACGGCGGGGCGGCAAAAGCCGTGAAATACGTTATGGATAAACATGGAATCCCGTCGGTATCCATTTCCAGAAACTCCGGAATCAATTTTAAAAATCTGGACCCTGAGACGGTTAGGGACCATAAGCTGATTATCCAGTGTACCCCGGTAGGTACATTTCCAAATGTTGAAGACTGCCTGGAATTCCCTTTTGAAGGAATCACTGCAGAACACCTGATTATTGACCTGATCTACAACCCGAACTATACCCGGTTCATCATTAAAGCCTCCGAAAAAGGAGCCAAAACTGTAAACGGATATTACATGCTTGAACAGCAAGCAGAAAAAGCTTGGGAAATTTGGAATTTTAAAAAAAAATAACCTAAATTAGTACCTTAATTGGCTTTACAGCTATACAAAAAAGGATATTAACGCCATTCACATAAAAGATTTGCTATGATTACAGAAAACAATCTTTCTGAAAACGAAGAAAATAAAAATTCTAACGAAGTATCTCAAGAAAAAACACCCGAAACACCCGTACCTCATGGTGAAAATGCTCATGAAGACGAAGCAGAACATCCGGAAGAGGACCATGCTGATGACATTTCCCTGCCTGATGCTTTGAAAGAAATGGAAACCATTATCAACTCGGCCAATGCCGGTGAAAATTTCAAAAGATTCAATCAGTTAAAAGAAAAAGCAAGTCATTACATTCATGATGAAGTGGAGGATAAAAAGCATGAGTACGCAGAAGGCGGGAATCCTCCCGAAAATTTCAGCTATGAACATCCTTTACAGTCCAGACTTTCTGCCTTGATCAATATTTTCAGAGAAAAGCATGACAGCTACCAGAAATCACAGGATGAAGAGCAGAAGAAAAATCTTGATCACCGCCAGAATATCATAGAAAGGCTTAAAAATCTTTACACCAACTCCGAACCGGGAACCAATCTTTTCAAATCCATCCGTGAAATCAAGGAAGAATGGTCAAAAGCAGGCCAAGTGGCAAAATCTGAATTCAAGATCCTTAACAATAACTATTTCCACCATCTGAACCAGTTTTACCAGATGCTGGACCTGAATAAAGAATTTCTGGAGCAGGAATTCAGTCATAATTTAGAGAAAAGACAGCATATCATTGCCCGTGCGAAAGAACTGGAAAATGAGCCTGTGATTCAGAAAGCCCTGAACGAGCTTCAGTATCTTCATAAGCTTTGGAAAGAAGAAGCTGAGCCTGTAGCAGAAGAATTCCGTGAAAAAACATGGGAGGAGTTCAAAGAAATTTCCAACAAGATTCACGAAAGAAAATCTGAACTTTCTGCCGCTATTGAAGGTGAACAGAATGACAATCTGGAAAAGAAAAACCAGATCATCGCAGAAATCAAAAAACTGTCTGAACCGTCTGAAACACCCAACCACAGCTACTGGCAGAATTCGATCAAAAGAGTGGAAGACCTTCGTACTGAATTCTTAAAAACAGGAAGTGTTCCAAGAAAACTTTCCAACCAGAACTGGAATGATTTCAAAACCACACTCAGACACTTCAATACAACAAAGAATAACTATTATAAATCTCTGAAAGGTTCCCAGCAGGCCAATCTGGAAGAAAAATTAAAACTGATCCAGACGGCCCAGGACAATATGAATAACGAAGAATGGGACATTTCCGTTCCTTTATTCAAAAAGCTTCAGGAAGACTGGAAAAAAATAGGGCACGTTCCAAAGAGCATGACCAATAAGATCTGGGACGAATTCCGCGATGCCTGTAACACCTTCTTCAACAATTACAGGGAGAAAAACAATGCATCTAACGACAACTGGAAAGAGAATTACAAACACAAAAAGGAAATTCTCGAAGACCTGAAAACCGTTTCCAACGACGAAGGCAGCATCGAAAGAATTGAAGCTATAAAGACAGCCTGGAACAATATAGGAAAAGTACCAAGAGACAAAATCTCAATCAATACCGAATTCAACAGAGCATTAAGAGAAAAATTGAAGCTGAATAAGATCAATGAACTTGAGCTTAAGGAAGAAGGATTAACTGAAAACCAACTTACAGACAAAGCAAGAAAGATCAAGAGCCAGATTTCTGACCTTGAAGGTGAAATTGTGAAACTGGAAAACAACCTGGCATTCTTCAACAAGCCGTCAAGAGAAAATCCTCTTCTCAGAGATACTTTTAATACGATTGACGATAAGAAAGCTCATCTGGAAACCTTAAAACAGAATCTTCACAATATCATTACAGGAGATTAATTTATTTAAAAATATAAAAAAGGCGGAGCAAAGAAATTTGTCTTCGCTTTTTTTTTCACCTTATGAACAACGACGAATTATACATAAAAAGATGCATTGAACTGGCTCAAAAAGCTTTGGGCAGAACCTACCCCAACCCTCTTGTAGGAAGCGTAATTGTTCACAACGGAAAAATTATCGGGGAAGGATATCATCACAAAGCCGGAGAAAATCACGCCGAGATCAACGCGATTAATTCTGTGGAAAATAAAGATCTTATACCGGAATCTACGATCTATGTTTCACTGGAACCCTGTGCACATTATGGAAAAACACCTCCGTGTGCTTTAAAAATTAAAGAACTGGGTTTCAAAAAGGTAGTAATAGGTGCTATGGATTCCCATGACAAAGTGAATGGAAAGGGAAAAAAAATTATCCAGGACGCAGGCATTGAAGCCGTTTCCGGAATATTGGAAAAAGAATGCATTGAACTGAATAAAAGGTTTTTCACCTATCACGAAAAGAAAAGACCTTATATCATCCTGAAATGGGCAGAATCAGGGGATGGATTTTTAGATAAGGACTTTAAGCCGGCAGCCATCTCAAACTCCCTGGTCAACCAGTTCGTGCATCAGTTAAGAGCCGACGAACATGCTATCTTAGTAGGAACTCAGACTGCCTTAAATGATAATCCAAGCCTGACTGTAAGAAATACTGAAGGCATAAATCCCGTGAGAATCCTCATTGATTTTGATCTGAAAGTCCCGGAAAACTTTAAAATTTATAATGATGAAGCCCCAACTCTGGTGATAAACAGTAAAAAAGAAGAGACTGGGCTTACTACCAGATTTATTAAAATCGGAAAAGAAAATTTCCTGCAGGATTTGATGAATTCCCTTTATAAAGAACAGATACAATCTATCATCATAGAAGGCGGAAGCTACACCTTACAGCAGTTTATCAATGAAGGACTTTGGGATGAAGCTGTCGTGATCAGAAACGAAGAACTGAAACTGGAAAATGGCACCCGGGCACCTGAACTGGATTTAAAACCTTATGACATTAAAACATTCAGGGACAATACAATTTCATTTTACCAACCTGGCAATTAGATCATATCTTATATAATGATTGTAATGATCCTTCATCATCAGTTAAAATGTTATTAGAAACATAATAATAAAATTCTCCTTAAATTATGTTTTAAGTTAAAATAATTAATTAACTTCATGGTGAATTAAAATCCAAATTATAATCAAAATGAAAAATCTAAAGAAAATTTCAAGAATCGGGCTAAAGAGTATTAACGGCGGGGCATTTGTAACATGCACATTGCCTAACGGACAACCAACCAGATGCAGAGACAGATGTCCCGAGGATTTCTGCGGACCTACAAACTATTTATGCTTAATTCCTGCAGACTTGTGCGAATAACACATGAACAATTTACTATAAGATACAGGAAGCCGTTAAAAATTTTAACGGCTTCTTTTTATTGATTATTATGTAACTTATCAGGCATTTTATACTTTTGCATTTATAAAGCCGGTGTAATGACGTTTGAATACAAAACCATAGAAAAACCCATAGAAAACACTTTACTGAAAGAAAAAGGGAGCAAATTCATCGGATTTGCCTTTCCTGTCAATAATGAAAAGCAGCTGAAAGAGGCGTTGGAGAAAATCCGGGCAGAACATCCGAAGGCCACCCATCACTGCTATGCTTTCAGAATGGGATTAGAAGGAGAGAATTACAGGGCAAATGATGACGGAGAACCATCCGGAAGCGCAGGACTTCCCATCTACAATCAGCTTTTAGCCCATGAGATTACCAATGTCCTAGTTATATCAGTCCGTTATTATGGAGGCACAAAACTGGGAGTTTCAGGTCTTGTAAAAGCCTATAAAGAATGTGCAAAAATCACCCTGGAAGAAGCCAATATCATCACCAGAGAACTTGAAACGGAAATTGAAATCCGCTTCAGCTTTAATCAGCAGAATATCATCTTTACTTTACTTTCCAAATTTGATGCAAAGGTTTTGAATTTTGATGCCAATGAAAACTGCATTCTTACCGCTTCTTTAAAATTAGCCCAAAAAGAAAGCATCTCAGACAAATTATCCGAGATGCAGTATGTTTCATTTGAATTTAAAGATTAATTTCTTCTTCCGCCAAGCAGTAAAGAACCCCAGTAAATAAGCTGGACCAGCGATCCGATAGCCGCTACAACATAAGTTCTTGCTGCCCATTTCAGACTGTCCTGTACTCCTACAAACTCTTCCTGGGTAACCGTTCCCGTATCTTTGATCCACTTCATCGCTCTGTTACTTGCGTCATATTCCACCGGAAGCGTTACAAAAGCAAAAAGTGTAGTCAATGCAAACATGGCCACTCCTATCGCCAGAATTGCCGTATTCCCGTTCGGATCATCAATTGATCTCGTTGCTACCATAATCCCGATACCGGCGATAAGGACAAACTGCATCAGATTGGAACTTATATTGACAACAGGAACCAGCTTTGAACGCAGATTCAGCATAGAATATCCTACAGCATGTTGTACCGCATGTCCGCATTCATGTGCTGCCACTGCAGCTGCAGCCGCATTTCTCTGCATATAGACTCCTTCTGAAAGATTAACTGTTTTATCTGTCGGGTTATAGTGGTCCGTCAGCTGACCGGGAACAGAAATTACCTGTACATCATTAATCCCGTTATCTCTCAACATTTTTTCTGCAATTTCTTTTCCCGAAAGACCATTTCTGAGATGTACATTGGAATAGTATTCGAATTTCGATTTTAATCTGGACGAAACCCACCAGCTTACCAGCATTGAAATACCGATAATAATATAATAACCCATCATTTTATATAGATTTTTGTGTTTAAATTTTAACCATAATGATGTAAAAACTGTGCCAAAGTATTACATTTTATTATCTATATTTGTTCTCTAATTACCCTTTAAACTATGTCTAAAGTTTCAATTATTGAAGTGAAAAACCTGGATGAATTAAAAAAATTCGTAAGGTTTCCAATGGATCTTTATAAAAACAACCCGTATTATGTTCCTTCCTTTATCAAAGACGAATTTAAAATCTGGGACAAAAAAGAAAATCCGGCTTTAAACTATTCGGAAGCCAGGCAGTATCTTGCCCTGAAAGACAATAAAGTAGTTGGAAGAATTGCTGTGATCATCAATCATAAAGAAGAACAGGAGCTGGGCATCAGAAAAGTACGTTTTGGCTGGATTGATTTCATGGACGATAAAGAAGTTTCCACAGCTTTGATTCAGAAAGCAATTGATTACGCCAAAGAAAACAATATAGACAAGATCGAAGGACCAATGGGCTTCACCAACCTTGATAAAGCAGGTATGCTGACAATGGGATTCGATAAGCTGGCAACCATGATCGGGATCTATAACCACGAATACTACCCTAAACACCTGGAAGAACTGGGACTCACCAAAGAAAAGGAATGGGTGGAATACGAGATGAACTTCCCTAAGGTTTTACCCGAAAAAGTAGAAAAATTCAGTGGGCTGATTGCACAGAAATACAAGCTTAAAGTTCTTAATTTCAAATCGAAACAGGAGATCT
The DNA here is from genome assembly GCF_000737785.1 of Chryseobacterium luteum. GTDB lineage: Bacteria > Bacteroidota > Bacteroidia > Flavobacteriales > Weeksellaceae > Chryseobacterium > Chryseobacterium luteum. The sequence continues at coordinate 230,609 of NZ_JPRO01000004.1, forward strand.
TACCGTTTGTAGAACCTATGTTTAAGCTTCTTGACGAAACCTATAAGCACCTTTCCACCTACACTCCTATTTCGGACGAACAGATACAGACTTACAGGGAAAAGTACTTCCCTTTCATAGATAAAAATTACGTCATCTGTGTTGTGGACGAAAATAACGAGCTGGTTTCATTTGCCATCACCATGCCTTCTTATTCAAAAGCGCTGCAGAAATCAAAAGGAAAGCTGTTCCCTTTCGGATGGTGGCACTTTTTACAGGCAGGCAAGAAAAACGACCGTGCCAATTTTTACCTGATAGGAATTCATCCTGAATATCAAAGACGTGGAGTCACTGCCATTATATTTAAAGAAATCTTTGTCCGGTTTACCAGTATGGGAATCGATTTTGCCGAGACCAATCCGGAACTGGAAGAAAATAAAAGCGTTCAGGTCCTCTGGCAGGATTACAATCCGGTAAACCACAAGAGAAGAAGAACCTATTCATTAATGATAAATTAAGAATAAAAATATGAGCTGTTAGTGGAATTATTTCAAATACAACACTAATAACTCATATTTTACCACCTGAAACCCTTAACTCAGATTTCTAACCCGCAACACACATCCAATCCATGAAGCCACATCTCATTGTTTTTGCCATTCTGATCGCAGCATTTATCGTTTACAACTTCTTTTTCAAGATCGAAGACGACCGGCTGAATACGATAGTTAACATAATACTGGCCAGTATTCTTTTTGGATACATATCATTCATGGCCTATTCTCTCCTCAAAAAAATGAAGAAATAAATACTATTTTTATTGATTCTAAATTACCGCTTTTCCCTATTTTCATCCCACTTTTAAGCTTATTAATTTCATGCTTTATTCTTTATTCGCTAAATTTGCAAATTGAGATAATAATGCAAAAATGAATTTACCTGAAAGTTATATTCCAATCCTAATTCAAGCTGGTGTTGCTATGGCATTCGTAGCGGTTTCTTTGCTTGGAGCCCATTTTCTGGGACCGAAACAGAAAAAAGGAAATTCTGTGAAAAACCAAAGCTGGGAATGTGGCGTTCCTGTAGAAGGAAATGCGAGAACACCGTTTTCCATTAAATACTTCCTGACTGCGGTATTATTCGTGCTATTCGATATTGAAATCGTATTTTTCTATCCCTATGCGGTTAACTTCAGAGAATTCGGAATGGAAGGATTCCTGGCTGTTCTAACGTTCGTCGCAATTTTCTTCATGGCATTTTTCTATGTATGGAAGCGCGGCGCATTAGATTGGGATAAATAAAGAATAGAAATTTTAAATGACAATTTTAGATCAGAAAAATTAGAGTTAAGTTAACATTAACACCAATTTAGAATCTAAACTAAAATCTTAAATCAATCAAATGTCAGATAACAAACCAATAATAAGAACAGATGCACCTGCTCCCGAAGGATTTGAAGGAGAAGGTTTTTTCGCAACGAAACTGAGCAGTGTAATCGGGATGGCCAGAAAGTTCTCTCTTTGGCCGCTACCATTTGCAACCTCTTGTTGTGGTATCGAGTTTATGGCTACCCTGAACCCAACGTATGACGCTTCAAGATTTGGTATGGAAAGAAACTCTTTCTCGCCAAGACAGGCGGATATGCTGATGGTTTGCGGGACTATATCTAAAAAATTAGGACCTGTCCTGAAAGAAGTGTACACTCAGATGGCAGAGCCAAAATGGGTGGTTGCTGTTGGAGCCTGTGCTTCCAGCGGTGGTATTTTTGATACCTACTCTGTTTTACAGGGAATTGATAAAATTATTCCGGTTGACGTTTATGTTCCCGGATGCCCTCCAAGACCGGAGCAGATTATTGAAGGCGTAATGCAGGTTCAGGCTTTGGCGGAAAGCGAAAGCATCAGAAGAAGAGATATGCCGGAATATCAGAAATTACTAGATTCTTACAACATAAGCAACTAAGGGAAATGACAAACGAATTTGTATTAGAAGCCATCACAAGAGAATTTCCGGAATCTGTGGTTTCAAGTTCAGAACCTTACGGAATGCTGACAGTTGAAGTGAAGAAAGAAGACATCAAAAAAATCATTCATTACCTGAGAGATTCATCGTTGGAATTCAATTTCCTTACCGATATCTGCGGGATTCACTACCCTGAATTTCCGGACAAGGAGATCGGTGTAGTGTACCACCTTCACAATATGATGGCCAATTTCAGATTACGTCTGAAGATCTTTATGTCCAGAGAAAATATTGAAGTGGATTCTCTTGTAGACTTGTTTGCCGGAGCCAACTGGATGGAAAGAGAAACGTTTGATTTCTACGGAATTAAATTTAAAGGACATCCTGACCTGAGACCTATCCTGAACATGGAAGATCTCGGATACCACCCTATGCTGAAGGAATACCGTCTGGAAGATGGTACCAGAACAGACAAGGACGATAATATGTTCGGAAGATAAAAATAATGCAATAAGCAATAAGCAATAAGCAACAAGCTTAAAGCCTAAAGCCTAGAGCCTAAAGCATTTAAATTATGAAAGATAACTCATTATCTAATATACTTAACCAGTACGAAAGTAAGGAGCAGATTGACGGGCAGCTTTATACCCTCAATTTAGGACCTACCCACCCTGCCACCCATGGGATCTTCCAGAATATCTTAACGATGGACGGAGAAAGAATCCTTCACGCGGAGCAAACGGTAGGATATATCCACAGAGCTTTTGAGAAAATTTCTGAAAGAAGGAATTATGCTCAGATCACTACCCTTACCGACCGTATGAATTACTGTTCTGCCCCAATTAACAATTTAGGCTGGCACATGACAGTAGAAAAGCTGATCGGCGTACAAGTTCCGAAACGTGTAGATTATATGCGTGTTATTTTAATGGAATTAGCCAGAATCGGTGACCACCTGATCTGTAATGGGGTAACAGGAATGGATGCAGGAGCGATCACAGGACTTACCTATATGTTCATCGAAAGAGAGCGTATTTATGATATGTACGAGCAGATCTGCGGAGCGAGAATGACAACGAATATGGGAAGAATCGGAGGATTTGAAAGAGATTTCACCCCGAAATTCCATGAATTATTACAGGATTTCTTAAAAACCTTCCCGGCAAGATTCAAAGAATTCGGAACCTTACTGGAAAGAAACAGGATCTTTATGGACAGAACCATCGGAGCAGGAGCCATTACTGCCGAAAGAGCATTAAGCTATGGTTTTACAGGTCCGAATTTGCGTGCAGCAGGAGTTGATTATGACGTGAGAGTGGCACAGCCTTATTCTTCTTACGAAGATTTCGATTTCATTATCCCTGTAGGAACTGCGGGTGACACATACGACCGTTTCATGGTTCGTCAGCAGGAAATCTGGGAATCACTTAAAATTATCAATCAGGCATATGACAATCTTCCTGAAGGACCATTCCATGCGGATGTTCCTGATTTCTATCTTCCTGAAAAGGCAGATGTTTACAGTAAAATGGAAGCGTTAATTTACCATTTCAAAATCGTAATGGGAGAAACTGACGTACCGAAAGGGGAAGTTTACCATGCAGTAGAAGGCGGAAACGGAGAATTAGGATTCTATCTGGTGAGCGACGGGGGAAGAAGCCCGTACAGACTTCACTTCAGAAGACCATGCTTCATCTATTACCAGGCATATCCTGAAATGATCACAGGTTCTGTAATTTCAGACGCGATCGTTACAATGTGTAGTATGAATATTATTGCGGGAGAATTAGACGCATAATCAGACAAAAAGATAAAAGGAGAAAGATAAAATACTTTCTTCAACCCAATATAAATACGAATTTAGAATAACGGACTTCAGAATCTTTTTCTTTGTTCTTTACTCTTTAATCTTAGATAAAAAATGAGCGAAACAATAGCTTTTAAACCGGAAAGTTTAGAACAGGTACACAAAATTATCGCAAGATATCCTGAGGGAAGACAAAAGTCTGCTCTTCTTCCTGTACTTCACTTAGCACAGAAAGAATTCGGAGGATGGTTAGACGTTCCTGTGATGGATTATGTTGCTGAATTATTAAGTATTAAGCCAATTGAAGTATACGAAGTAGCTACTTTTTATACCATGTTCAATATGAAGCCGGTTGGTAAATATGTTTTGGAAGTATGCAGAACCGGACCCTGTATGGTGTGCGGAAGCGAAAAAATTCTTGATCATATCAGAACCAAACTCAATATTAAGGACGGAGAAACTACCGAAGATGGTATGTTTACCCTAAAGCCTGCCGAATGTCTTGGAGCTTGCGGATACGCACCAATGCTTCAGCTGGGAAAATTCTTTCATGAAAATTTAACGATAGAAAAAGTAGACGAAATCCTTGATCTTTGCAGACAGGGACAGGTTGCTTTAGATTAATTAAAATATACGATGAGTAAAAAACTTTTACTTAAAGATGCACATATAGAAGGTATTCGCTACTTTGAAACTTACCGTAAACAAGGAGGTTACACCGCAGCTGAAAAAGCCTTGAAAATGACACCCGACGAAATTCTTGAAGAAGTAAAAGCTTCAGGACTTCGCGGACGTGGTGGAGCTGGATTCCCGACAGGGATGAAATGGAGCTTTCTGGCAAAACCGGAAGGCGTGCCAAGACACCTGGTCGTGAATGCCGATGAATCCGAGCCCGGAACTTTCAAAGACAGATATTTAATGGAATTTCTTCCTCATTTACTGATCGAAGGAATGCTTATATCGTCTTACTGTTTAGGCTCCAATGTTTCTTACATCTACATCCGTGGAGAATATTCATGGATCCCTGATATTTTGGAAGAAGCTATTGAAGAAGCCAAAGCTGCAGGATTTTTGGGTAAAAACATCATGGGAACTGGTTTCGACTGTGAAATTTACGTTCAGAGAGGTGGAGGAGCATATATCTGTGGTGAAGAAACCGCATTGCTTGAATCCCTTGAAGGTAAAAGAGGAAATCCAAGATTAAAACCGCCATTCCCGGCTGTAAAAGGACTTTGGGAAAGACCAACGGTAGTAAACAATGTTGAATCTATTGCAGCAATCGTTCCAATCATTGATATTACAGGTGCTGAATACACTAAAATCGGGGTGGGAAGATCTACAGGTACGAAATTAATTTCTGCCTGCGGAAACATCAACAAACCTGGAGTTTATGAAATAGATATGACCATTACGGTTGAAGAATTTATTTATTCTGATGAATATTGTGGAGGTATTAAAGATGGGAAAAAGCTAAAAGCCTGTATTCCCGGAGGAAGTTCTGTTCCGATTGTGCCTGCCAACTTATTACTGAGAACCGTAAACGGAGAACCAAGATACATGAACTATGAATCATTGGCAGACGGTGGATTTGCTACCGGAACCATGATGGGTTCAGGAGGTTTCATTGTTTTGGATGAAGATCAGTGTATCGTAGAACATACCATGACTTTAGCGAGATTTTACAATCACGAAAGTTGCGGACAGTGTACTCCTTGCCGTGAAGGAACGGGATGGATGTACAAAATTTTGAAAAAAATTGAGAAAGGAGAAGGAAAAATGGAAGATATCGACCTTCTTTGGGACATCCAGAGAAAAATCGAAGGAAATACTATTTGTCCGTTAGGTGATGCAGCGGCCTGGCCTGTTGCAGCAGCGATTCGTCACTTCAGAGATGAATTCGAATGGCACATTAAAAATCCTGAATTGTCTCAGACACAAAATTACGGATTAGCACATTATGCAGACCCAATCCCTGCAGTTGAGAATAATGCTTAGAATGAAAAATTTATTGGTTGTCGGCTTAATGATTATGTCGGGGTTTGTTTTTGGACAAAATATAAATGATACTTTGAGGCAACTTAATCAGGAGCCTCTTATAAGTGGAAAAAAGATAAAACCTTATCCATTAAGCAAGAAAGGTCAGATATTCGTTTTTTATGGATGGAACAGAGATGCTTTCAGTAATTCTGACATCCATTTTACCGGAAATGGCTATGATTTTCAGCTGAATAATGTACAGGCAAGAGATAAACCTACCAAGTTCGGAATCGTTTATATCGATCCAAGCTGGTTTACCGTAACGCAGTATAATTTCAGAATAGGATATTTTATAAAAGATAACCTGGCACTTGTTTTAGGAATTGACCATATGAAATATGTGATGAAGCAGGAACAGACCGCTGATTTTTCAGGAACAATTTCAGATCCTAAATATGCAGCGATGGTACAGAACGGACAGGTCAATTTAGCAGATACCGAGTTCCTTACTTTCGAGCATACAGATGGACTTAATTATGAAAATTTAGGTCTTGAAAAATATAAAAATCTTATTCATAAGAGAAATATAGATTTAGTATGGTCTTATGGAGCAGGAATCGGGGTAATGTTCCCGAAAAGTAATATCAAACTTTTCGGAAATGAAAGAAGCGACCGTTTTCACGTTGCAGGTATGGGAACCGATCTTAGATCCAGTCTTAACCTGGTTTTCTGGAAAAACTGGATGATCAGGGCAGAGGCAAAAGCAGGATATATTAATATGTGGGATATTAAAACTACATTGAATAATAAGCCGGATAAAGCCCGTCAGGATTTTGTTTTCGTACAGGCCCTTGCCGGAATCGGGTATACATTTAACACGAAGAAGTATAATTAAAATAGAGCTTACCGCCTGAAAAGCATAAGCGAAAGCATAGAATATGAGCGAAGAGGTTAAAAAATTCAAAATAACTATAGACGGACAGACTACTGAAGTTTTGCCTGGAACTTCTATTTTGGAAGCTGCCAGACAAATCGGTGGAAGATCTGTACCTCCTGCGATGTGCTACTACAGCAAATTGGAAACCAGCGGAGGGAGATGTAGAACTTGCTTGGTCGAAGTTTCCAAAGGATCCGAAGCAGATCCCCGCCCTATGCCTAAATTAGTCGCTAGTTGCAGAACTAACGTCATGGACGGTATGGAAGTGAAAAATCTTTCTTCTGAAAAAGCTCAGGAAGGCAGAAAAGCCGTTACCGAATTCTTACTGGTGAACCACCCTCTGGACTGCCCTGTTTGCGACCAGGCCGGTGAATGCCACCTTCAGGATCTTGGTTACGAGCACGGAAACCTTGAGACCAGAACTGAATTTGAAAGAAATACTTACGAAGCAGACGATCTTGGTCCGAATATCAAGTTGAATATGAACCGTTGTATTTTGTGTGCAAGATGTGTTTTAACAGCAAATCAGCTTACAGATACAAGAGAACACGGAATTCTTTTCAGAGGAGATCACGCTGAAATTTCCACCTATTTAAATAAAGCTTTGGATAATGATTTCATCGGAAACATTATTGATGTTTGCCCGGTAGGAGCATTAACAGACAGGACTTCCCGTTTTGCAAGCAGAGTTTGGTTTACAAAACCAATGAACGCTACCTGTAAATGTGATAAATGTTCAGGAAAAGCCCTAGTTTGGATGAAAGGTGATGAAATCGTAAGAGTTACTGCAAGAAAAGACCAGTGGGGTGAAGTGGAAGAATTTATCTGCGATACCTGCCGTTTCGAAAGAAAAGAACTGTCCGACTGGAATATTGAAGGTCCAAGACATATCGACAGACACTCGGTAATTTCATTGAACCACTACGAAAAGCCTAAGGATGAGCTGAGAGTTCTGGACAATCCTATGGCAAAAGAAATCAGTGAAAAAGACGAAAAATAATTTTAATAAGATTGCAGATTTCAGAAACAGATTTAATCTAATTTCTAACTTCTACTATCTAACATCTATAAAAATAAAATGGATTTACTAACATTTAAACTTATACTTGTACTGGCACTTTTCCTGCTGTCTCTTACGATAGCCGCCTACTCTACCTGGGCAGAAAGAAAAGTTGCCTCTATCATGCAGGATAGAATTGGTCCCAACAGAGCCGGACCTTTCGGATTACTGCAGCCACTTGCCGACGGTGGGAAGTTTTTCTTTAAGGAAGATTTTACCCCTGCCAATGCTGAAAAGTTTCTTTTCGTATTAGGACCGGCTTTGGTCATGTTTATTTCATTAATCACAGGAGCGGTTATTCCTTGGGGTAAAACCTTGAATTTTGGTGGAGTTTCTTACGATTTACAAGTAGCAAATATCGATGTTGGTGTACTTTTCATCATTGGAATGGCTTCCATCGGTGTATACGGAATCATGATCGGAGGTTGGGCTTCTAATAACAAATATTCATTATTAGGTGCAATCCGTGCTTCTTCTCAGATGATTTCTTACGAATTGGCGATGGGATTGGCTTTGCTTTCTATCATTATGATGACGGGAAGTTTAGATTTAAAAGAAATTACGGAAAGCCAGACCACAGGAAAACTTTGGGGAGTTATTCCCTGGGTTTCCGGACTGAACTGGAATATTTTCTACCAGCCGATTGCTTTCCTTGTTTTCTTCGTGGCAGCTTTGGCAGAAACCAACAGACACCCTTTCGATTTACCTGAATGTGAATCTGAACTGGTAACTGGATATTCTACGGAATATTCTTCCATGAAGCTGGGATTATATATGTTTGGTGAATATGTGAACATGTTTATCTCCAATGCTTTCATGGTCGTTCTTTTCTTCGGTGGCTACAACTATCCGGGAATCGAATGGGTAACTCACCACTGGGGCGAAAACGTTGCAGGAATCCTGAGTATCGTAGCATTTTTAACGAAAACGGTAATCGGAATTCTGATTTTTATGTGGATCAGATGGACGCTTCCGAGATTCAGATATGACCAGTTAATGCACTTAGGATGGAAAACTCTGATCCCGATGGCATTAGTAAACCTATTGATTACAGGTGCTGTGATTTTAGCATTTGCCAACTAGAGATAAGAATATATTTTTAATGCTGAATAAAACTTCAGCCTAAAAAAATTAAATAAATGAAACTTACGAACAGATCAAAAGTTGTTTCCAACAAAGAAATGACCCTTGCTGAAAAAATCTACCTTCCTGCTATTTTTACCGGGATGGGGATTACATTTAAGCATGCTGTAAGAACCGTGATAAAAGGTGCTCCCGCAGTATATTCATATCCGGAAGTACAGAAACCCAGAACCACCATCTGGAGAGGTCAGCACGTTCTGAAAAGAGACGAAGAAGGCAGAGAAAGATGTACAGCCTGTGGACTTTGTGCCGTAGCCTGTCCTGCAGAAGCCATTACGATGACCGCTTCAGAAAGAACGAAGGAGGAAAAAGGTCTTTACAGAGAAGAAAAATATGCTTCGGTATATGAAATCAATATGCTGAGATGTATTTTCTGCGGGATGTGTGAAGAAGCCTGTCCGAAATCTGCTATTTATCTTACAGACAGATTAGTGGATGTAGAAACCAACAGAGGATCTTTCATCTACGGAAAAGATAAATTGGTTGAAAAAATAAATGAAAGGATTGACATTACGACAAGACAGTCCGAGAAACAAAAAAATGCGGTAAAATAATGGATCAGTTTTTATTTTTCTTGGTGGCGTTTTTAGCAGTGGCTAGTGCAGTGTATTTTGTATTTGCAAGAAATCCTCTCTATGCTATTTTGTCATTAATTGTTACGATGTTTTCAATTGCGGGAATGTACATTCTTCTGAATGCCCAATTCCTTGCCATCATTCAGATTATAGTGTATGCCGGAGCCATCATGGTATTATTCCTTTATATCCTGATGATGCTTAACCTTAATAAACAAGACGAAAGTAAGAAGAACAATACTTTAAAATTTGTTGGAGTTTTTACAGCCGGTCTTTTATTAATTGGAGTTTTAGGCGTATTCAGAGGCGTTCAGGACAATCACATTGTTGTTGAAAATGTAGACAAAGGTGTGGGTCTTACGAAAAACCTGGGGAGACTTTTGTTTAATCAATATGTTTTACCGTTTGAGCTTGCTTCTATCCTGATTTTGGCAGGTATTGTAGGTGCGGTATTAATCGGTAAAAAAGATTTATAAAATTATGGGAGAAGTAAATACATTTATACAAAGCGTCCCTCTTAACTATTTCATCATACTTTCTTCAGTATTGTTCTGTCTGGGAGTATTGGGAGTATTGCTGAGAAAGAACGCTATTGTTATTTTGGGCTGTGTAGAGCTTATGCTGAATTCTGTAAACCTTTTGCTGGCTGCTTTTTCAGCCTATAAAGGAAACGGAGACGGACAGCTTTTAGTTTTCTTCATTATGGTGGTAGCCGCCGCTGAAGTAGCGGTAGGTCTGGCAATTATTGCTATGCTGTATAGAAATACCCGTTCTGTGGATGTAAGTATATTTAATAAATTAAGAGGATAAGGAATGGAAAATTTAGTGTATGCAATAATACTTTTACCACTTTTAGGCTTTCTTATTAACGGTTTATTCGGGAAAAATCTTCCAAAAATATTTGTAGGCTCTCTGGCTACGGCAATGGTTTTCGGGTCATTCTGTATCGCGGTAAGTCTTTTCATGAAATTTGATTCTGAAAGTCAGCCGATTATCGTAAAGGCTTTTGAGTGGTTTACAGTAAACGGGATCCAGATCAATGTAGGATTCCAGATCGATCAGCTTTCGTTAATGATGGTTATGATCATTACCGGGATCGGTTCACTGATCCATTTATATTCCATCGGATATATGAGCCATGATAAAGGTTTCTATAAGTTTTTTACTTATCTGAATCTTTTCATCTTCTCGATGTTACTTTTAGTGATGGGAAGCAACTACCTGATCTTGTTTATCGGATGGGAAGGTGTAGGACTTTGCTCTTACCTGCTGATCGGATTCTGGTATACCAACGAAGAATATGGTAAAGCAGCAAGAAAAGCTTTCATCATGAACAGAATTGGTGACCTTGCCTTGCTGATCGGGATCTTCATGATCGCTGCTCAGACCAATGCAGTGGATTTCCTTACCGTAGCACAGAACTCTTCAAAATTTGAATTAGACGGAACAGTAATTATCTTTATTACGGCCAGTTTATTTATCGGGGCTACCGGTAAATCAGCTCAGGTTCCTTTATATACATGGCTGCCGGATGCGATGGCCGGTCCTACTCCTGTATCAGCGTTGATCCACGCGGCAACAATGGTAACGGCAGGGATCTATCTGGTAGTAAGATCCAACTTCTTATTTACTTTGGCACCTACGGTTCAGGGAGGAATTTTATTCATCGGATTCTTAACAGCTGCTTTGGCAGGATTCTATGCACTTCGTCAGAACGACATCAAAAAAGTATTGGCCTACTCTACCGTTTCACAGCTTGGATTTATGTTCATTGCTTTAGGACTGGGAGCTTATACAACAGCGATGTTCCACGTAATGACACACGCATTCTTCAAAGCACTATTATTCCTGGGAGCAGGTTCTGTGATCCACGCGATGAGCAACGAGCAGGATATGCGTTTCATGGGAGGTCTTAAAAAATACATTCCCATTACACACGCTACTTTCCTGATCGGAACATTAGCGATCTCAGGTTTCCCCCTATTATCAGGGATGATCTCGAAAGACGAAATTTTAGTAGCAGCTTTCGCTAAAAATCCAATTTACTGGGTATTCTTATTTATTTTAGCAGCTATTACAGCAACCTATATGTTCAGACTGTATTATCTGACGTTCCACGGAGAGTTCAGAGGTACGGAAGATCAGAAGCACCATTTACACGAAAGTCCGTCCAATATGACGCTTCCATTGATCGTACTGGCTGTCCTTTCAGTGCTTGGAGGTTTCATTAACCTTCCTCACTTCATCGGACACGGTCATTATGCAAAATTAATGGAATGGCTTAAACCTGTTCTTACCGAGCAGAGTTTCAATCAGATGGAAGCTACTCTTTCGGGAGTTCCGTTTGGTACCGAGATGATATTATTAGGAGCTACTGTACTGATGTTCTTCACTGTTTGGTTCGTTGTAAGAAACACCTACGTGAAAAAGAAAAAAATGGCTCTGGCGGAAGAAAGCTATACCGGATGGGAAAAGCTTTCTGCTAAGAAATTATATGTAGACGAACTTTACAACGCATTGATTGTAAAAACTGTTGAAGGATTAGGACGCGGAGGAAAGATGTTCGATAAAGGGATCTTAGACCGTTTTGTAGACTTCGTGGGCGAAGGCGCTGAAGACAGCGGAAAAGCGATGAAGCGTATCCAAAACGGAAATGTAGAGACTTATATTCTTATCATGTCTTTAGCAGTGGGAATTATACTGATTGTTAACTTTATATTACAATAATGTCTGGTTTATTATTAACACTATTACTATTACCTCTAGTAGGTTCGGGATTAGTTTTTGCATGGAAAAATAAATCCAGCAAATATTTGGCGCTGGGAATTGCATTGATCCAGATGCTTATTACATTCTATATCGCAGCGGATTTTAATTTTAATCCGACGGTAGACAGTGTATTACAGCACGAGATCAATTATCCCTGGTCACAGTTCATTAAAAGTTCCCTTCATTTCGGGATTGACGGGATGAGTCTGTTGCTTTTGCTGCTGACCAATATTTTAACGCCAATCATTATTTTGTCTTCTTTTAATGAAAATGTAAGCTACAGAAATACATTCTACGGTCTGATTCTGCTGATGCAGTTCGGTCTTGTAGGAGTTTTCACATCACTTGACGGATTATTGTTCTACATTTTCTGGGAAGTAACTTTGATCCCTATCTGGTTTATCGCCGGACTTTGGGGCCAGGAAAATAAAAGGCTTGAATTCACGACGAAATTTTTCGTTTATACATTCGTTGGGTCATTATTTATGTTAGCCGGATTGATCTATGTGTACAACCACTCTGCATCATTCGCTTTAACAGATTTATATAATGCCCAGCTTAATGAAGTACAGCAGACGGTGGTATTCTGGTTTATCTTCTTTGCATTTGCAGTGAAATTACCGGTATTCCCTTTCCATACATGGCAACCGGATACCTATACCTACTCTCCTACTCAGGGATCCATGCTTTTATCAGGGATCATGCTGAAGATGGCCGTATACGGTGTTATCCGTTATTTACTTCCGATCACTCCGCTTCCTATTGCAGGAATTTCAGGACAGATCGTCATTATCCTAGCTATTGTGGGAATTGTTCACGGTGCACTTATCGCAATCATCCAGACCGATATGAAGAGAATCATTGCCTATTCTTCTTTCTCTCACGTAGGATTAATGGTGGCAGGGATTTTCTCTTCCGCTGTGATTACTTTAAGAGGAACATTCAATATCGAAGGTGCTGAAGGTGCATTGGTACAGACTTTTGCTCACGGTATCAACGTTGTGGGATTATTCTACGGCTGTGATATTTTATACAAGAGATTTAAATCGAGAGACATCAGACAAATGGGAGGTTTAGCGAAAGTGGCCCCTAAGTTTGCCGTGTTATTCCTGATCATTATATTAGGTTCAATGGGAGTTCCATTAACCAATGGATTCATCGGAGAATTTATTCTGTTGAAATCTGTATATGATTTTAACGGACTGGCAGCAGTAATTGCCGGTCTTACGATTATTCTTGCGGCAGTTTATTTATTGAGATTCTACGGAAAAGCAATGTTTGGTCAGGGTGATGAAGCAGTTTTAAGTACGGCAAAAGATTTATCTGCAGTAGAATTCTCTGTTTTGGCAAGTTTGGCCGTTTTCGTGATCCTGCTGGGTATTTTCCCGCAGCCGGTAATCGATATGGTGAATAGTTCGCTGATGTTTATCTACACATCGATGGCTAATTAGAAGATTAAAAGATTTAAAAATTAAAAAATTAAGAGATTAGAGGAGAAAAAAGAATAAAGAGAAAAGAATAAAGATTTGAAAACCGGATATCGGATATGACACAAACTTTAAACTCTAAACCTTAAACTTTAAAACCTCACCTTAAAATCTCACCTCTCAAATCTATATTATGAGTGTTTTAATTATTGTTTTCCTAACGGCAGTTATTGCGTTATTTTCAGGAGTTTTCGAACAGGGAAAATTCGCAAGGTACATTGGGATTTTAGGATTGATCATCGCTTTATATGTAAGCTTCTTACCGGAATGTGCTTTCTTCGAAAAGTACAGACACATGTATGAATACACTGCAAATACTGCGTTATTCACCAAGATATCTATTGTAACAACCTTATTGTTATTCTTCCTGGGAGGTTTTGCATTCAGCAATCACAGAAGCCACCAGTCGGAATTATATGCACTGATGCTTTTTGCATTATGCGGAGGAATCATTCTTTTCGGATTCCAGAATTTGGTTACCCTTTTCCTGGGAGTAGAAATTCTTTCCATTCCGTTGTATGTAATGGCGGGTGCCAACAAAACTGATTTAAGATCAAACGAAGCTTCTATCAAATATTTCCTGATGGGTGCTTTCGCGACGGGTTTCTTACTTTTCGGGATTGCATTTATTTACGGAAGCACAGGAAGCTTTGACCTCTATAAAATCCACGATTTCGGATTGGCCAACTCTAAAGATGTAATGTTCATTTTAGGAGTCTTGCTGATTCTTTGTGCACTGGCATTCAAAGTGGCTTTAGCTCCTTTCCATATGTGGAGTCCTGATGTATATGCAGGATCACCTTCATTAATTACGGCATTCATGGCGAGTGTCGTAAAGATCTCAGGATTCTATGCTTTATTCAGGCTGATGACAATAGGTTTTGCCGGAGTTACCCACGAATGGATCAATGTTTTGGGCGTATTCTTAATCATCACCTTACTTTTGGCCAACGTGATGGGACTTGCACAAACCAACGCCAAAAGAATGCTTGCTTATTCTTCCGTATCCCACGCAGGATATATAGGATTGGTGTTCTTCGGAATGACAAGCCTTTCTACTTATAACCTGGCATTTTACCTGTTCGCTTACTCATTATCTACAGTAGGAGTTTTCATGTGCCTGATCTGGGTAGAGAAATTAAAGAGAGAGACTTCTTTCGGGGCTTTCAAAGGATTGGCTAAAACTGAACCTTTATTGGCTACGGTAGCAACAATCTCTATGCTTTCAATGGCGGGAGTTCCGTTAACGGCGGGTTTCATGGGTAAATTTGCTTTATTCTCCCAGGCTATGAACGGTGCAGCCTTCTTAGTATTAATAGCTGTTTTAGGTTCTGCCCTTTCTATCGCTTACTACTTAAGGCTGATCATTGCTATGTTCTTCTTTAAGGAATCTACATTCAAATCTTCTGAGAAGGTAACGCTTACTTACAATATCGTAGCAGTGTTTGTAATCGCATCTATTATTCTGTTGGGTATTTTCCCTGATCTGTTTGCAAGACAGTTCGGATTATAAAATCTCAATACAAAAATATACAGAAGCACAACTTTTTCAGTTGTGCTTTTTCTTTGTGATCAATGGAGTTTTTTTTAAATCAGTCTTAAGCAAGCCTACCAAAATTTTAATCATAAAGTTTTCACTTAAAAACTGTTGAATTTAAATGGTGCAAAGAAATAGGACTTCCGTCAATGATAAAGTTGAGTGTAAAACGTTCATACAATCAAAGATTGATTCTATTTTTATGAGCAGGATATAAATGACATAAAATATTTTATGTGTCAAGTTTTGTCGCCACAGTACTTTTTCTTTGTAGTAAAAGCAATAAGATAAAAACAGTTTAAAAACATAAAAAATGAATAACATTTATAACGGCTTCACCTTTGTGAAAGCTTTATCACTTAATAACCCAACAGGAACATTAAATAATGGTGATACAGAAGAAAACCAAACAGAAGAAAAACCTTTTTTGCATGCTGTTGCAGAATTTAGAACAGTGCATAAAACGTACGATGGAAGTTTTGGTTTTGATTGGTACCGGAAAAAAGATAATGGTCAATCTTATGGCATAACGTATAAAAATTTTATTAAAAGCGGGTACAAAGATGGAAGAACAAACTTAAAACCTGATGAAGCGATCAATCGTTTTTTAGATATGTATGAAGAGATACCAATTAATTTACCATCCAGAAAAAGCCAAAAAGAGAGGGAATTAAGAAACTATCAGGTTCCATATCTTTCAATGTTTTCTAAAGAGACGGTTGAAAGTATGAAACTTCCAAAAGATATTGAGCAGCCACAGTTTAGTATTACATTGTGTGCCATAGTAGAAATTGCAAGAAATTCTGTTTTAGAGTTTGAATATGATACTGCTCTTTTTGATATTACTCCGAAAACACTTGCTGATAAATCCGCAGAAAAAGGAATACGCCAGTCTAAAACGGAAGAAATTACCATTACCTGCAAAAAAGATTTGGACAGCAACAAAGAAATTAAAATCTATGCCTATCCACAGGATAAGAAATACAAAAGATCACTGGCAGGAAAAATTACCGTATTGCAAAACGATGAAAAAGTAAGGAAAAACGTAAATTTCGCATTGGTAAATGTGAAAACAAAAATAAGAGAAGAAGAATTTACAGGCAAAATAGAACCTGAAGAAATTGATACTTTAAGAAAAGCAATGTATCAGTGTTTGATTGTACCTAATATCTTTGAAGTTCCATTATTAGATTTAACTGATAATGAGAACTTCAAAATCATAAAAGACAATTTCGGACATGATAAATATGGAAAGTATATTTGTCATAATACTGCAGCAACTGTCAAATGGACAGACGGAGGGATATTTCACACCCATGGCTACACCGATTGTCAGGATTATGTAAAAAAACTTTATATATCAAAAAATAGGGATTTTTTAAAGAATACCCTCTACAAGAATTCCAAAGAAAAGATTGATGAGCAATATCTCAATAATAATATTTTTACGGTATTTGCCTTCCAGGAAGATTCATTTCTTACCTATCGTTCAACCACTTTTCGTGACAATAAAGCTACAGAAGGAGAAGTAAAAGATATAGGAGAAAATACGGCAATGCTCTTCAATAGCCTGCACAGTACCAAAAGACAGGATGAGACCTCTTTAGCTCATGAAGTTCTGCATGGATTGGGAGTTTACCACACCCATATAGATGAAGACCCAATTCCTACACCTAGAATTTTGTGTACTTTTGAAGAAAAATCAACGGACAATTATCTGTCTTACAGAGCAGTGGAACCGGACGGAATGGTACAGGGAGAAGAAAGGGAAACACTCTGGAGATGGCAGTGGAAAATAGCCAATATAAATATTCCGGAGATAGAAAATGATCCAAAATAACCATTTTAGGAACATGCTTTAATGAAGTCAGCATAGCAAAAAAGTATTATTTTGTCATGCTGAACTCATAAGATTCGACGTTCTTCGGAATTAAAATTTTCAGAAACTGAAGGACAATAATATGCATAGTTTTAACTACTTTTGAGAATACCAAAATATATCCAATATGAAAATAACACTCTCCTTTTCGTTAATTATTTATAGTTTCTTATTCTTCTCCTGTATTGCAAAAACAGCAGTAAACCAAAATACAATAATAACAATTGAGGAAAAATCTCAATTGGATAGTTCCCGTTTTGATATCAAAATGTTTGAAACAAATTCATACAAGCAAAAATTATTTAAACAAAATTTTAAAAAACCAGGATTTGATACTCAATATGAAGAAAAAAGGACTGATGGCACAGTCATTAGACAATGGACAGTTTTTCCCGAACAAGAAAAAGCAGACACTCAAGAATATGTAGAAGAAATCTCAAAAGAATGGAGTCCTTTTGTAATCAGAAAAAAATATGATTATATGGGAAGATTAAGAAGATGGTCTACGACTTTTCGGTTAGAATCTATAAATAAAAGTTATGAATACGATGAAAACGGAAAGGCTATTAAAATAACGAATTATGAAGAGAAATTTAAACATAGCTTTGCTGACATCAGAGAGCTTCTACTAAAAGCCAAAGGAATTGATATCTACGATACGAGACAGGCCATTGCAAGAAGAGTAAACCATAGATACGAAGATCCGATACAAGTTTATTACAACATCTATGTTATGGACAAAAAAGATGAAAAGAATGATTATAGCATTGTTATTTTTGATGATACATTGGAAATTAAGGAATATAGAAATGAAAATGATCCGAAAAATAAATAATGAAAAATAGTTTAATAGCAATAGTTTTCTGTAGTACAGGAATCATTTCCAAAACCATGGAGAATCTTAATATATAAAAAAGCATTTTTTGAGATAAAGCTAAAAAAAATTATAGCACCAACATTCTGATATCGTTTTTGGCATAGCTTTGTAAATACTTCGCAAGTTTTCTGTAATTTTATAAAAACTGCAAATGAAATATATTTTAGCATTAACATTTTTATTTCCACTTATTTTAAATGCACAGCAATTTGTGGCAAATGATGCCTTTTATATTGATAGAATAGTTGGACTGGATTCTATTAACATTTATCAGTATAGATTGATTAAATATGATCAAAAAAATAAGCAAAAAACAAATTATCTGTATTATTTAAATTTTGCCGATAATGGTAAATTCGAGTCATCTGAGTTGGGTTCAACTTGCGGTTTAGATGTAAATGAGTCTATATCTGGAAACTATCAATTAATTGACAATTCGCATATTTTATTACGACCAGAATTATATCATAACACAAAGAAGTTATATCCAGATTCAATTTCTTCAAAATCTCATCTATTTTTCATCTTAAAAGAGAGTGAATATAATATTAAACTAATCCAGAGTAATGGAAATATTGAAGATGATCATAAAAATGCAATATTATCCAAAAAGTTAGATGGAAAAATCAAGATGTACAATGATACTGAAAGAACTTTTTATGAGTTAATCAAATATACACCACAATCAAAAGATAATATTTCCAGAATAAATGAATATGTAAAAAATGTTTTGAAAAAAAATCCGAGAGATTATCATATTCTCTTTACAACTTGGTATCCAGATGATTATTTAGTAAATATGGTTTACAACAAAAAAACAAAAAAGACAATATTCATTGTAAATTATATTGCTAAACATGTAGAAAATGGAATGGGGCAAATTAGTATTAAATAAACTTTCATAATAAGGTAGAAGGAAGGGTATAAAATACCACACAGTCCATTACGAGAGGAGGAATCAATCAAAGATTGATTCCTCCTCTCGTAATGGACTGTTAGTCTATGACATAAACTTTGTATTAAAATAAAATTCTGTACCAGTATTTACAACATCTCAACAATTACATTAGGAAGAAACCGCATTTTTTATCTTAAATATCCATGAAAACAACTAAATTTGGATAACATTCATCACCATGAAAAAAATCATCGTCACCTTATTTGCAGCTTTATTTATTTCGACAATTGTTTTTTATATAAGCAAAAACAAAACAGATATAACGAATTACGGTATGCTTTTCGGAGCGTTGGCCACCATAATTGCTGTTCCTCTTATAAAATTTCTTTTTCCGGTGACCAAAGAATTAAAGATCGGGACATCAGAATTTTACCCAAATCTTTTTCACAAAACTGCGGAATTTTTAAAAAAGAAAAGAAATAACAGGTAATTTATCTATATCCGGTGTTTGTGCAGGAAAAATAAACAATGCTCTTATCAAGATGGATTTCACCAATTGCCAGTGCATGCAGAAATGGTGTTTTTTTCATAACTTTACTTTAAATTTCAGCTCTTGGCTCATCTTTATAAAAAAGACGCTCCTTTTCAGATTCTCATATCATTCAAAAAATATTTGGATGTGCTGGAGCATATCCGCTATAACGACCGTCTGGAATACCGTGCCAGCTACGCGGAATCAATTATTGACAGAACCAAAAAAATTAAGGAACTGAGAGATGGTTTCCAGGATATTTCGCTGCTGGAAAAACACGAAGACCTCATCAGGCTGCTGCTTGCAGACCTCTTCCCTACCGGGCTTACCCATAATGAGATTAAAGCGGCAAGTATTCCCCTTTCCAATATTACATTTAATTATACCGAAAGATTTAAGAATATCCTTAAAGATGCAGGAAAAGACTTTGAAATAGAGCTCAGAAACATTGATGATGATGAATTTTATGTCTTCTGCTGCTGTCTTATCCTTCAGACTTATTTCAAAAAAGGCATCAAAAGCAATATTCCGCTTTACTATGATATCCCGAACAGGCTGGGAATCATGAAACATTATAAGATCATAATCAATTCAGATTTTACAGATATTTATCCTACTGAAAATGCTAAAATCCCGTCTGATGATATAGTGGATATGCTGCTTGAAAACCTGGACGATTACCAGCTGTGGAAAAAATATTTCCCTTCAAAATCCTGGATCTTAAAAGGTTTCGCTATTATTTCGCTGGTAGACTGTACCTCAGAAGTCGCATTGTCTGACCTGAAATCCAGTATGATAGAGATCGATCCTGAAGACCTGAGCCCGGATGAAAACCTTGTAGAAATTTTCAAGTCTTATTTCGATGTACCTCAGCTTAATTTCGGTTTAATGCTGTTTGACAAAAAAGATCAGAAACTCGGCAGACTGCCGATCTACGAAAATGTTTTCACCCATCATGTTCTGGATTTCTGGATCAATGCATTTGATGAGGAAACCCGTAAGAATACATTCAACAATTTAAATCATAATCCCAAATCGATTGTCATCTCCAATGTCAGCAAGATGGATGACCAGATTAAAAATCTTCCTTCTTTTAATATTTTAAGGGATAACAATATCAACAGCTTCATGGTAATTCCCATCATGAAGGACAATGAGCTTCTGGCGATCATGGAGTTTACCTCTACGGAAGCCAACAGTTTCAACGGATTAAAGCTGAAAAAGATGGAGTTTTTCACAGACATGATTCTCTTCTCCCTGAACAGGTTCAGCTTTGAAAAAAACTACCAGATAGAAGCCATTATTCAGCGTGAATACACTTCCATCCACGACAGTGTAGTCTGGAAATTCAGAAATGAAGCCGAGAAATATTTCAATGCTTCGCTGGGGAAAAAAATGTACACGCTGAAACAGATCTCTTTCAAAAACCTGACACCGCTGTTTGGCTTCTCGGACATCCGTTCTTCTTCAGATAAACGTTTCAATCTGATGCTTGAAGATCTCAACCAGCAGCTTGAAAGCCTTCACGATATTTTTACACTGATCAATTCCGATTCGGAAAAATATCTTCTGGCCCTTGATATTTTTGAAAATGAGCTGAACAACGAGATCAAAGCTGATACGGAGCAACGTTTCCAGAGACTTTTGAGAGAGGATATCCACCCTTATCTACAGGGAAAACTGGAAATGAAAACCGACAGGGATATAAAAAACAAGATCAAAGATTATTTTGTACAGGTTTTCACCCAAACCGATCTGTTTTATGCCAACAGGAAAAATTTAGATGATTCTATAACGCTGGTCAACAGAAAACTCGCTGATATACTGGATGAAAGCCAGAGCAAAGCCCAGGAGATTTTCCCGCACTATTATGAGAGGTTTAAATCCGATGGTGTGGAACATAATCTCTACATCGGACATAATATCGCTCCGGACCTTAATTATACTTCAAAAGTGGTCCATAAGCTAAGATATTGGCAGCTGAAAACGATCTGTAACATGGAACACGAATTCCGGACTTTTAAAAACAGCCTTCCCATACATCTGGATATTGCATCACTGCTTTTTGTCTACAATGAAAAAATAGACATCCGCTTCAGAATGGACGAGAAACGTTTCGATGTAGACGGCGCCTACAATTCGTATTATGAAATTATAAAAAAACGTCTGGATAAAGCCCATATCAAAGATTCTTCAGAAAGGATAACCTGTCCCGGAAAAATTACCATCGTGTATTTCGGCATGGAAAACCAGAAAGAATACCTGGAATACATCAATAAGCTTCAGAAAAAAGGAATTCTTCAGAATGATGTGGAGTTTTTAAAAGTAGAAGATCTGCAGGGTATTACGGGATTACTGGCGTTGAGGATCTCTTTGGTTTAATAACACTATTCTGTAATTTTATAATTTTATGCCTATTACAAATAAAAAAACCGCTTTTCAGCGGTTTATATCGTTATTGTTTTGTGAAGATTTAAAGCGAAAGAAAAGCATAGGCAAAAGAAAGCACGGAAATAATAATTCCGGCCATAAAGATCTTATATGTTATGGACAAAAGCTTATACTTTCTGTCTAACACTTTTCCCAGGAAGTAAAGGTCTTTCACCATAGAATCATAGATATAATCCCTGTCCTTGATGAGATCTTTCATTGCATCGTGAAAATCATTGAACAGCATTTGGTGAAAGTTCCCGAAGAACAGAAGATTCACTTTTCTGTCCGCGATATCCTGAGCCGTAAAATGGGTTTTCGTTACATTCGGTTTTGTAGACAGGATCGCAAATATAATAGTCAGAACACTTGAAATAAGCAGCACAAAACTCGGAATGATAAGATGCGCATTCTTAGGGGTGTCCAGTTTAGGAACCAACACGGAAAGACAAACTGAAATAATAATGGCATTAACCGAAAGAAGAATATTCGCCTTACTGTCAGCAATATCACTCAGCCTTGTATGATTGTTCAGCGTTACCCTGAACAGGGTATCTACGCTGCGGTCGGATTTTGAATCTTTTGGATCTTTCGCTTCCTTCTTATGATCTGAATTTTCCTTTTTATCCTCTTCCTTTTCAAGCTTTTTTTCTATTTTTTTGATGTTTTTCTTTTTCAGCGGTTCCCAGTTTTCTTTAGCATATTCCGTATAATAATGATGCTTGTTTTTAAGCATCTCAAGATTTCCGGCATTCCACTCATCATTGGAAAAGCACCTTACATTGGTAAGTTCCCATTCCTTTCTGAGTGCATCGGAAATATCATTATAGTCGTGACTGGCAAAATGACTGCAGTCAGCATCTTTTACGATCTTTTCCAGAAGGTTCTGCGGTTCATACGTGATTTTAGTTGCCAGAATTAGTTGAGAAACGTCCCCGATATAATTTTCGGGGTAATTTTCCTGTTTCAGAAAACCGGTAAGGATCTCGACTCCTTTTTCCTCATGATTCTGTGCACATTCCACATAACCTGTGTCGTGGAACCACAGCGCAAGAAGTACCTTTTCCTGGTCCTCTTTGGCAACAGGTGTATTCCGCATGATCTCTTCGGCCTTGTTTACCGTATAGGTCGTGTGAATAAAATTATGATAAAAGTATACAGAAGATAACTTATCTTTGAATAAGTTTTCTACATAATCTTTAGCTTTGTGTAAAATATTCATCCCTGAATTTTTGTTAATGTAAATTTATGAATTTATCCTTTAAAACTCATTTAAAAAAAACTTCTATTGCCTTTCGAGCAGTATTGTCTGCCGGAGTTCTGTACTCGTGCGCAACATATAACGTGAAAAAGGGTAAAAACTTATTTGAAGTGAAAAATTCTGACGTGAAATCTGAAAACGATTTTAAAATTTTCCTGATCGGAGATGCCGGAAATGCAGATGAGCCTCAGGCAAAGAATACCTTAAATTTACTCAAAAACAAACTGGATTCGGCAGACAGCAACTCTATGCTGCTCTTCTTGGGTGATAATATTTATCCCAACGGACTGCCGAAAGAAACAGACAAAGATTATGCACTGGCGAAGCAGAAGTTGGAAAACCAGCTTGCCATTACCAAAAATTTCAAAGGAAAAACACTCGTTATCCCCGGAAATCATGACTGGAACAGCGGCCTGGACGGATTAAAAGCACAGGAAGATCTTGTAAAAACCTATTTCAACGACAAAAAAGCTTTTCTTCCAAAAAATTCCTGTGGAATTGATGATATCAGTTTATCCAAAGACATCAAGCTTATCGTCATAGATACCGAATGGGCATTGGTGAACTGGGATAAGTATCCTGGTGTCAATAAAAACTGTACGATCAAAACGCGTGAGGATTTCTTCACGGAATTTAAAGATCTTATTACCAAAAACCAGGATAAAAGGATTATCGTTGCCCTGCACCATCCCGTGATCAGCAGTGGAACACATGCAGGGTTCAATTCTGCAAAAGCCAATCTTTATCCGCTGAAAAGCAAGATTCCTGTTCCGGTTGTATCAAGTGTGATCAATATATTGAGAAGTTCTTCAGGGGCAAGTCTGGAAGACATTAATAACCAACATTATGCGGATCTGGCCAACAGGTTAAAAAGCATCGTTCAGGATAAGGAAAATATCATTTTTGTTTCCGGGCATGATCATAACCTGCAGTATCATGAAGAAAGAAATATCAGGCAAATCATCAGCGGTGCAGGTTCTAAAACAGATCCCGCCACTATTGCTGAAAAGACCGATTTCTCTTATGGAGGCAGCGGATTTGCCGTGCTGAATATCAGAAAAGACCAGAGTACAGATGTTGAGTATTTCTCTACAAAAGACAACAACCTGAAAAAGCTTACCCATATTTCTGTGATCTCAAAACCGGATGTCTTTGTGAATAATTATCCTAAAAATTTTCCGGCCACTGCCACTTCAACTATCTATCCGGTGAAGCTTATCCAAAAAGGGGGCGTTTACAGGTGGCTATGGGGCGAGCATTACAGAAAATATTACGGAATTCCAATTGAGGCTCCTACGGCAGATCTTGCTTCACTGAATGGCGGCTTTACCCCTTTCAGAGAAGGCGGAGGCAACCAGTCGAACAGTTTGAGGCTGAAAGCGGCAGACGGACAGGAGTTTGTAATGCGTGGCGTAAAAAAGAGCGCAGTCCGTTTCCTGAATAATATGGCTTTCAAAAAAAGCACTTTCGGGAATGAGCTGAATAACACGTTTCCTGAAAAATTCCTGCTCGATTTTTATACCACCAATCATCCGTTTACACCTTTTTCAGTGGGAAATATGGCTGATAAGCTTGGGATTTTCCACAGCAATCCGAAACTGTATTATATTCCCAAACAGTATGCTTTAGGGGAGTATAATAAAAATTACGGCGATGAAATGTACATGATCGAGGAACGTTTTTCTTCTGATCCTAAAACTCTGGCTTCACTTGACAATGCCAAAGACATTGTTTCTACGGATGATGTCCTGAAAAATTTCACTAAAAATTATAAATATTCGGTAGACCGCGAATCGTATATAAGAGCAAGAATTTTTGATATGCTGATCGGCGATTGGGACAGGCATTCTGACCAATGGAAATGGGCTGAGTACCAGGATGGAGACCAAGTGGTTTACAAACCGATCCCGAAAGACAGGGACCAGGCCTTCAGCCGGTATGACGGCGCCGCTTTCAAGCTTATTATGAATGTTCCGGCTATCCGCCATATGAAGACTTTTAAGGAAGATATCAAAAATGTGAAGTGGCTGAATATGGAGCCGTATCCGCTGGACCTCATCTTTTTAAAAGGTGCTTCCCAGGAGGAATGGACTGCACAGGCAAAGTATATCCAGGAACACCTTACGGATGCTGATATTGATGATGCTTTCAGCAATCTTCCTAAAGAAGTAAAAGATGGGACCATTGCTGATATTCAACGTAAGTTAAAAATCAGAAAAACAAAACTCCAGGACTATGCTGCGAAATATTATGACGTACTGCAGGAAAAGGTTCCTCTTGCCGGAACTGTGAATCCTGATAAGTTCGTGATTACAAAAACAGCAAATTCCGTTAATGTAAAACAGTATAAATTAGATAAAAACAAAGAGAATCCTGAACTGGTTTTCGAGAAAACTTATGAAGATTCCAAAACGAAAGAGCTCTGGATCTACGGCCTTGAAGATGATGATATTTATGAAGTATCAGGGGATGGAAGACCTAAGACGAACATCAGGCTGATCGGCGGTTACAATCACGATGTCTATACTATTGCTGATGGGAAAAGTGTGAAGATTTATGATTTTAAAAGTCAGAAAAATACGTACAATGGCTCCGGAACGAAAAACATTTCTGATGATTACGATATCAACACCTACAATTATAAGCATCCGAAATATAATTTCTTTGCCGGCTACCCGAATGTAGATTACAATCCTGATGATGGTGTGATCCTAGGGGTTCTGGCAAATTACACGGTTAATAATTTCATCCGCGACCCTTATACTCAGAAGCACAGCCTTAAGGTTAATTTCTATACTGCGACCGGAGGATTTAACGCTGCCTATAAAGGAATTTTCAAAAAAGCCATATCTGGATGGGATTTCAATCTTGATGCGGCTTATACGACTCCCCGATTTGCAGAAAACTTCTTCGGGCTGTCTAATGAAAGTATATATGATAAAGAAAATACGGAAAGGGAATACAACAGGGCCAGAATTTCTAAATTCAATTTCGCCCCGTCTATCTCTAAAAAAAGCTGGATGAACCTTCGGCATCAGTTCCAGCTGACCTTTGAGGATAATAAGGTGCAGAGAAACGGCGACCGTTTTGTAGACCAGTCACCCGATGTGAGACCTGAAGTCTTCAAAAGCCAGCAGTTTGCAGGTGCCAACTATACATTCAGTTTCAAAAATTTAGATAATAATGCCTTCCCTACCTTAGGCCTTGAATTATTAATGAACGCAGACTGGAAAACCAATTTATCGAATACTGACAAAAATTTCTTCACTTTAAACGGAACTCTGACCATAGACCACAGGCTTGACAAAAGAGGAAATTTTGTTTTTGCGAATTCCAGCAATGCCATGTGGATCAGCAATAATAATTTTGAATTCTACCAGGCGGCAAGCATAGGCGGCAATAATGGGATGAGGGCTTTCCGGAATGACCGATTTTCAGGAAGGTCTTATTTTACCAATAATTCTGAGATCCGGTGGGATTTCGGAAGGGTAAGAAACAATATCATTCCCGCCAATATGGGTGTCCTGATTGGGTACGACCTGGGACGGGTATGGAATGACAATGAGGATTCCAGGAAGTGGCATCAGTCTGTAGGAGCAGGATTCTGGATGAGCGTTGTAGAAATGGTTTCCGCAAGGCTGAATTATTTCTACGGTTCCGACGGAGGAAGGATTTCTGCCGGGGTGGGAATGACTTTTTAAACTTCCATACTTTAAGTTCTAACTATACAAAAAGAAGGATTTTATTAAATATAAAAGAGGGACAAAAAAATGGTCCCTCTTTATTTTTTTAGGTAATGTTGTCAAAAATAGATTTTTAAGCCTTTTGCCATTATAATTATTTAGCTTGGTGACTCAATTCAAACCTATATACATTTCCACCGGTGTCCTTATCTTTTTCGTCAGCAATCAGAAGGGTTTTATCATCCAGGAAAACAACCGCTTCTTTCTGAGAATTGTGATTTAATGATACTTTTTCAATTTTAACTGTATTAAAGTTATCTGATGAGAATCCGGAAAGTACATGAATATTTTTATGGGTAAGCAAAACAATCTTATCATTGGTGCTGTTCACGGCCGCCGAGGTAATGGCAGCATCACTGTACTTCCCATCAAGCTTAAGTTTTCCTATTAATTTGGCTTCAAAATCGCCTTCTTTGTCAGGAACCTGGAATACAAGGAAAGTTCCGTTAAAACCTTTGCTCCTGTTTTTGGTGAAAAGATAGAAATTTCCGTTCATCTCTACGAAAGCTTCGCAGTCATACAGCCAGTTTGATTTCTTTGGTGGAAATTCGGTTTGCCCTTCGTAATGAAATTTCGTGGTTTGAACAGCCTTTGTTGTTTTTTGGGAGGCATCCTTCAGATCCAGCTTTAAAATAGCCAGATTCTGTCTGTTATTGTCATTATTTCCAAAATCGCCAAGGTAAATATTTCCCTGAGCATCTTTGGTAATATCTTCCCAATCGTTGTTTTCAGCATTTTCTACCACAACATCTGCCACCAGCTTGCCCTGCTTATCCAAACCGTAAACTACATTTTTATTTCCCTGGTCTTCTATAGCCCAGATGGTGTTTTTATCCTGAGACAATGCAATCCCGGAAACTTCTTTCAGCTTTTTCGGAAGGGAAAATTCAACCTTCAGTTCGTCGGTTTTAGGAGAATCCTGGGCTTTTGGATTACAGCTCCATAATAAGAAGGCGGATAGGATAAGAATACGCAACATAGCTATTTTTTTATTTTTTAAACTGAAAATACGGGGACCGTATATTTTTCTCTAAGGTATTAATAATCTACTGATGATGACGCCTGTAATAATAAGAATCAATTCTGTTTTGCAGGATCAAACAGCAGGATGAGCCATGCAAAACCTATTCCAATAAGAATTCCCGGAATATTGGTATGCCGGACCTTTATTTTATGACATCTGTTTCGCTTTCTCCCACAACACATCCATTTCTTCCAATGACAAGTCAGCGAGCTTCACACCCGATTCTTCTGCCAGTACTTCCATTTTCCGGAATCTTGAGATAAATTTTAAATTGGTTCTTTCCAGTGCA
This sequence comes from Chryseobacterium luteum, assembly GCF_000737785.1. Classification (GTDB taxonomy): domain Bacteria; phylum Bacteroidota; class Bacteroidia; order Flavobacteriales; family Weeksellaceae; genus Chryseobacterium; species Chryseobacterium luteum. Next base: position 258,775 of record NZ_JPRO01000004.1, read on the forward strand.
GAATCAGGATTCAGCCCTGAGATTCTTGCATAGTTGATGAGTGAGAAAAATACATCACCTAATTCCAGCTCTTTTTTACCCGGATCAGTTTCCGCATGAAATTCCTGAATTTCCTCATCCACTTTTTTCCAGGCATCTTCCGCATCATGAAATTCAAACCCGATACCTTTTACTTTATCCTGAATTCTATAGGCTTTTACCAAACTTGGAAGGCTTTTCGGAACACCGCCCAAAATAGATTTATTTCCTTCTTTCAGTTTCAGCTTTTCCCAGTTCTGTTTTACTTCTTCTTCATCTTTCACTTCTGTATCACCGTAAATATGGGGATGGCGGAAAATGAGTTTCTCGTTTAAAGAATTGATGACATCTGCCATATCGAAGCTTTCTTTTTCAGAGCCAATTTTAGCATAAAAAACCAAATGAAGCAGAACATCGCCCAGCTCTTTTTTGATTTCCTGTAAATCTTCCTGCAGGATGGCATCTGAAAGTTCATAGGTCTCTTCCAGAGTCAAATGACGAAGTGACTGTAGGGTCTGCTTCTGATCCCACGGGCATTTTTCACGCAGATCATCCATGATGTCTAATAATCTTCCGAAGGCTTCAAGTTTTTCTTGTCTGGTATTCATAAGTTGAGGATTCAAAGTGATACAAATTTAGGGTAAATCTTTAATTAATGGATCATTTTAATATTTGTCCCGCGCTTCAAACAGCAGAACTTTCTTAACGTTCACAGAATTTATTTTTTAATACTACAATTTCCCGGTCATTTTAAATCGGTTATAAAAAATCCCTGTCAGAAGTTCCTGACAGGGATTTATATTTTACAATTCGGAATGAATTATCCTTTCTTAGTATGGGTACTTTTCGGAGCTGCTTTCGCTGCAGAAGTAGCTTTTACTTTCGGAGCTGAAGGTTTTTCTGCTTTTGGAGCTGCTTTCTTGGGAGCATCTTTCTCAATGCTTACTTCTTCCTGTACACCGTCTAATGTTTCAGGTTCTGCTTTTACAAAGCTTTCAGGAGTAATATATCCTGCTTTGTGAAGAATATTGTACCACTGAGCCAGTTTCTTGATATCTGAAGCATATACTCTTTCTGTATCGTAATCAGGAAGAGAAGCCGTCATGAAGTCTTTCAGGACATCATCAGAAGATTTGTGGGAAAGGGCTTCCTTATACTCGTAATTCTTAGCAATATTTTCAAAAACCTCGAACAAAGGAACTTCTTTATCAAATGTAAACATGGCAATATTGTCCAGCAAACTCACCTGACTTGAGTTTCCAATGCTTACTTTTTTCTTGGTTGTAACATCTTCAATGATAAAACCGTTTCTTAATTGAGAAACTAATTTGAAAAGTCCTGGCTTTCCAGAAATTGAAATTATTTTTTCTAACAGCATAATTTTATTTTTTGTAAATTCTGCAATCAGCTTGGGGCTTTTTGCTTTTATTATTTATTTTTTTAATCCTTTGTTTAAATTACTTTGGAAATCTCATTTTATAACTGATGCTTACCTCACCCTGTGAGATTTTTGTAAGCTTGCCTTTTACGAGTTTTTTCTTCAAAGTGCTCAGATGGTCGGTAAACAGCACGCCTTCAATATGATCATATTCATGCTGAATTACGCGGGCTCTAATATCGGAAAAAGTTTCTGTATGTTTCACAAAATTTTCGTCATAATATTCGATAACGATAGTGTCTTTTCTTTTCACATCTTCTCTTACATCGGGAATAGAAAGGCATCCTTCGTTGAATTTCCATTCTTCTCCGGATTCTTCAAGAATCGTGGCATTGATGAAAACTCTCTTAAATTCGGCCAGTTCGTCTTTGATATCTTCATAATCTTCGTCATCTGCAAGTGGAGTCACATCGATCACGAACAGGCGCAGGTCTAGTCCGATCTGCGGTGCTGCAAGTCCTATGCCGTTTGCACTGTACATCGTTTCGAACATGTTATCTATAAGTTCCTGTAAACCGGGATAATCTTTGTCTATATCTTTCCCTACTTTTCTTAAAACAGGATCCCCAAAAGCTCTTATCGGTAAAATCATCTTATTCTTTGTTCTAAAAAATTCTGCAATATAATCGTTGCACTTACTTTATCTATTAATCCTTTTTCCTGTCTCTTTTTTTTACTTTTTCCACTTTGGGAGATAAAAAAAGAAGCCATTTTAGAGGTAAATCTTTCGTCTAAACGGTGAACAGTGATACCGGAAAATTCTTTCTGAAATTCTTCAATGAATTTTAAAATATCCGTCTCCACTTCGGAAACATTTCCTTTCAAATCTGTAGGAAGGCCTACTACTACACCCTCCACTTTATTTTCGGTGACATATTTTTTCAGGAATCCCATCAAAAACCGTGTTTCAACGGTATCCAGGCTGCTTGCAATAATCTGCATATCATCTGTTGCAGCGATACCGCAGCGTGCCTTTCCATAGTCTATTGCAAGGATCTGTCCCATAAGTGTGCAAATTTAGTAAAATTTAATGATTTTATTCATAACGCAGCTTTTTTATAAAAATCATGTTTTATTCCGCTATTTTTTTTATAATTTTAATCTTCCAAAAAACGAAAATATGAAGAAACTCATCCTCGTAAGACATGCGAAAAGCGACTGGCCGGAAGAAACGGAGGACTTCGACAGACCTTTGGCAGACAAGGGATTAAAAGATGCGATGAACATGTCCAGGTTCATGAAAAGCAATAATATTTCTATCGACCACTTTGTTTCAAGTCCAGCAGTGCGTGCCCTGAATACGTGTAAAATTTTCAACCAGACTTATCAGCTTAATTTCACTACGGAAGACCAACTTTATAACCCTTCTGAAAGAAATTTTGAATCTGTTATTTACGATTTGAATGACAGTGTAAACTCTGTGGCTTTTTTTTCCCATAATAACGGGATTTCAAACTTTGCCAACTCCATCTCCGAAGATATTTTTCATTTCCCCACCTGCGGAGTTGCCGGTTTTGAAATAGACTGTAACTCTTGGTCTGAATTTGACGGTGCCAGGAAGAAACTCCTGTTCTTTTATGAACCCGGGAAAATATAACTTTATCTGTTTTTACCTGTTTCTTATTCTGTTCTTTTTTTCATGTCAAAAAAAGGAGAATACGTATATTGAAACTATCAATGTAAACGATGCCAGGCTTTCCAAAGCAAAACCTGGTGACTGGAGATATTCCCGGGATGAAGAATTCCAGACTTTCGGGGATTTTCAAAGGCTGAAGAAAATAAAACCGGAGCCGGGGAGAAATATAATTTATCTTCAGCCTATCGGAGAATTTGATGAACTCCAGAAAAAAGAAATAGAACTTACGCAAGAATATTTAAATAAGTATTTTCAGCTGGAAACGAAGGTTCTTCCTGTTTTACCCGATAATATTGTTCCAAAAACAGCGAGAAGAATTTTCAGAGAAGGCCAGGAACAGATTCTGGCAGGCTATGTGCTGGACAACGTCCTGATCAAACGAAAGCCTAAAGATGCCGTAGTGGTAATGGGAATTACCGAAAAAGATCTTTTCCCAAAACCTGAATGGAATTATGTTTTTGGACAGGCATCTTATGAAGAAGGTGTAGGCGTAACTTCCATATACCGGTTCTCCGGCGGTCATGTGTCTGATGCTAATTTTAACGAAAGTCTTGAAAGACTGATCAAAATAAGTTCTCATGAGATCGGGCATATGTTCGGGATCAGTCATTGTCTGAATGCAAATTGTGTAATGAACGGAACCAACAGCCTTTCCGAAACCGATTATCATTTTGCAAGAGCATGTTCACTTTGCCAGCAGAAATTAAATTCAAGCCTCCATTATGATCATAAGAAACGACTTTTGGATCTGAAAGATTTCTTTGAGAAGCAGCATTTGAATTCTGAATATTTACTTGCGGAAAAGGATTTTAATCTATTCAAGTAATCTAATTAACCTGAATCAGGACAAGCAATACAAAGCAATATTTTTGTATTTCAGTAAATGAGATTTTGCTGGATGAAATGTCTTTTGCTTCCCTTTGCGATAAATAAAATTGGTTTTAAGTTTTGGCTAAAGCCAAATGTATTATTCATAAAAAAGCGGGCTAAAGCCCGCTCCTACTGATATTTTTAATTCATAATTTTATCTTTCAGCAATTTTATCTCATCAATATTTACTTTCTTTTCAGGTCCAGATCATCAAAATCAAAGCTGAAATCTGTAACATCCGAAATAGGTTTTAGTTTTGCAGATTCGGCTTTCCCACTTTCATCGTAATTGAAGATAATGTAAGCATCGGCATCATAACTTCGGTCGTCCCATTTTATAATAAAAGAATTATTGGAATAGGGAAGCAGTTCGCCTTTCAGTCTTGGAGAGTTCTGGCAGGAGATCCTGTACGTACTTCCCTGTTGGGAAATTTCTACATCTCCAAACCATTGGTCATTATACTTTCCAACGAACTGTCCGGCTTTCGGCTGAAGATTTTTTTCTTTTTTAAAGGCTTCTGATTTGGCGAAAGCTTCTTTTTTCTGCTTCTCATACTCAGCATTTACTTTTGTCATTCTTTCACCATAAGTTTTCAGCCAGTTTCTATCTGCCACTCCCAGGTAAGAATCTTTTACCGTATTGGTAACCGTATTAAAAGCTGCTCCGGACTGCTGGTTGGTTAATACTACAATCCCCAGTTTCAGATCCGGGATCAGTGTAAATTGGGTAACCGTTCCAATTAATCCTCCTGTATGCTGAATCTGCTTGTGTCCTTTAACATCGCTTAAGAACCATCCTAATCCATATCCGTAAAAGCTGGTATCATAAGGATTTTTTAAGGCAACTCTATCCGGGATCTGTAAGCTCCACAGCTGCTGTACATTTTTATCTGAAACCAGTTTTTTGCCGTCTTTCGTTGTGAAGTTATTTAAAAGAAAGTCAGCCCATGTAGTCATATCCTTAATATTACTCATAATTCCTCCTGCTGCATTTCCCGTTTCGTTCCAGTCATGTGGAACAGCAATGGCTTTCCCGTCTACAGGAGCGTGGGCATCGATTTTATTGGATACGGCTTTAGCTCTGTTGTAGCTTCCAAAGCTGGAAGTCATTCCCACAGGCTTCATAATTCTCTGCTCTATAAATTCTGCCCAGCTAAGACCAGATATCCTGTGAATCACTTCTCCGGCAACGATGAACATGATATTGTTATAATCCAATTTAGTTCTGAAAGGATTTTCAGGCTTTAAATATCTTACATTGTGAACGATATCATTCACCGTTAAATTTCCGCCTTCAGGAAAAAACATCAAATCACCTTGTCCTAAACCTAATCCAGCTCTGTGCGTTACAAGATCTTTAATCGTTACGTTTTGGGAAACATAGGGATCATACATTTGAAATTCCGGGATGTATTTTGAAACTTTATCATCCCAGTTCAGTTTTCCTTCGTCTGCTAAAATAGCCAGTGCGGTGCAGGTAAACCCTTTTGAATTAGATGCAATTCCTACCAATGTATTATCATCCATCGGCTGCCTGGTGGTTAAGGAACGTTGTCCGAACCCTTTGGAATAGATCACTTTTCCGTCTTTTATGATTCCTACTGACATTCCCGGAACGTCGAAGGTTTTTAAAGTACTCAGGATCAGCTCATCCAACTTTTTTTCTTCAACCTGACCATTGAAAAGCCCTATCGCTACAAGAAAAAGTAAAAGAGAAAATTTCTGCTTCATTTTTTTAATTTTTTCAAATGTAATAAATAATTAGAAGATGATTTTACCCATCAACAAAGTTTAGAAGTTTAAGGCAGGAATATGTTAGGTAAGAATTATGATGGGAAATAAAAATATTTTTTACAAAAGCTTCTTTATATTTGCATTTAAATTATCAAAATGACTGCAAAAAAATTATTACCGTTCTTCTTCCTGATCACAAGTGTCAATTTTTACTTTTCTCAGGAGGTAACAATCAAAGATGATAAAGTTCTTCTTGATGGAAAACAGATCCTGAGAGCAGAAAAAATTAATATGATAGAGTATTCCTTTTTCACTCTTAAAGATGATGAGGAAATTCTGATGTATAAAATGATGGACAGTGGAACCCCAAAATATTCGAATGACGATTATTACGTTTTGAATTTTCTGACCCAAAAAACGAAAGTAGAATCCAGCGACTTCACGAAGATTTTAAATTTTATGAATTCCAAAAAAGGGATTGAAAAGCTTATCAAATGGCTTCTTAAAGAAAAAGTGATTAACAGTGATGGTGAACTAAACCCTGACCGTCTGGAGATCTTTAAAGAAAAATACGACGAAAACATTACTGACAGAACTTTGAGATAATGACAAAAATTCTTCTCCTTTCCGATTCCCATTCCTATATAGACGACAGGATTTTAGAATATGCCCGTCAGGCCGATGAAATCTGGCATTGCGGAGATTTCGGAAGCATGGAAGTTATTGAAGAACTGGAAAAAATAAAACCTTTGAAGGGCGTTTACGGAAACATCGACAATGCAAAGATCCGTGCCGAATTTCCTGAAGTTAACCGTTTTTTCTGTGAAGATCTTGAAGTTTTGATGATCCATATCGGAGGATACCCCGGAAAATACACCCCTCTAACGAACAGGGAAATTTCCGCAAAAGCTCCAAAGTTGTTTATTTCAGGGCATTCACACATTTTAAAAGCTATGTTTGACCAAAAAAATAACCTCCTTCACCTGAATCCCGGAGCCTGTGGAAAACAGGGATGGCATAAAACGCGAACGATGATGCGCTTCGTAGTGGAAGGTGATGAGATCAAAGATCTGGAGATCATTGAACTGGGACCAAAAAATTAATTTTTAACAACAATAAAAGAAGGAGCACAGTACATGAAAATCGGAGACAAAGTTTCTGTAGTAGATGAGGATTTAAGCGGGATAATTACTTCCGTGAACGGCAATATTGCTGTTTTTAAAGATGAATATGGATTTACCTACCAATATCCGAAGGAGAAACTGGTTCCGAAAAATGCAGACCTCTATGAAAATATCCGGATAGTCAGAAAACCGGAGCCGAAGAAAGTGGTTTCCAAACGGCATCAGAAAAATCATATGGTCCTGGATCTTCACTTTGACAATCTGGTTAAAAATCCCAGTGATTATGACAGTTTTGAGCGGCTCTTTATCCAAAAAGCAAAGTTGACGGAAGTTCTTGATTTCTGCAGAAAGCACCATCTGAAGAGGCTGGAGATCGTTCACGGGATCGGGGACGGAACGCTGCAGAAAATGGTAACGGATGTTTTGGAAAGCCAGGCAGATATCGATTTTTATAATAAGGAAATACTTCATCATCAATCGGGTGCCGTTATGATAGAATTTCACTAAATTTGCAGCAATTGAAATATGAACGTACTTAATTTACTTTTTACCAAAGACGGATTAATCTACCAGATTGCAAAAAATAAAAGCATTCTGGAAGAAAAGTCTTATTTCGTTACTGAAGAAACTCCGGAGAATCTTATTGAAGAAAAACTGGATGAAGTTCTCCTTAAGCAGAGGTTTGACGAGATCCATGTGATCTCTGCGCTGAATCATTTCACTCTGATGCCTGAAGGATTTTCAGAGCATGAGGCAGGATTTGAGCTCATTGCGTTCAATGCTCCGGCGAACAGGGAAAAGGAAGAACTAATGCTTTCTGTCAATAAAAAATTCGGGGTACAATTTTATTATACATTCCCCAAAAACTTTTACAGGAAAATAAAAGAGCTGGCAGTTCCGGTTCATTTCAATTTTTCAGGAGAAAAGTTTTTGAATTCAATCAACAATAAGAATAATAAGGAGATTCACATTAATCTGTATCACAACCAATGTGAGTTTTTTGCCATCGATAACAAGAAGGTTATCTTATACAATAACCTGGATGTGAATTCTGAAGTAGATTTTCTGTATTTCGTGATGTTTACACTAAGTAAAATTGGCTTTGGGATCAATGAAACCAACTTTTACGCTTACGGTGAAACTACGGAAAACGAAACCTTCATTTCCGAACTTCAGAAATTCGTTAAAAATATGAGAATTGTTTTTGACAATGTTCCGAATAAGAATTTTATACTTAATTAGGTTGCAGGCTGCAGGTAATAGGGAACAGTTCCCAAATGAGATTACCTGCCGTCTGTAATCTGCGACCTAAACCCTAAACAACTATGTTCAGAATAATCTCAGGAAAGTGGAAAGCCAAAAAAATAGCCGCTCCTAAAAATTTTGATGTAAGACCGACGACGGATTTTGCCAAGGAAGCGCTTTTCAGCATCCTGGAAAACAAATATGATATGCAGTCGATTTCAGTGCTTGATCTTTTTGCAGGCATTGGTTCTATCACTTTCGAATTTGCTTCCAGAGGATGCCAGGATATCACTTCGGTAGAGCTGAATCCAAAACATACGAGTTTTATCAATTCTACCGCTTCAGAGCTTGATATGTCACTTCAGGTCAATGTTCAGAGAGGTGATGTTTTTGACTGGCTTAAAAAGTTCAGAAATAAGAAAAGTTTCGAAATCGTATTTTCTGATGCTCCTTTTGAAATGGAAGAGAAAAAGTATTATGAGCTATTATCTTTAGTTCTCAACAATAAATTTGTTAAGCAGAATGGTGTTCTGATCGTAGAACATCAGAGCAGAATGAAACTGGAGCATCCCAACTTAACAGATACCCGGAAATACGGAAATGTAAGTTTCAGTTTTTTCGAAGCGAATAAAGAAGATAATCAGGACATTTAACTCCTGATTTTTTTTACGGAAAAATCCGGCGGCGCAGTTCTCCAGTTGGTAAATGATCCTTATGAAATACTTTTTGTAGTAGCCATCGGAAAAAGAAGATGAAAACGAAAGTAACCATCCGAAAACAACTCCCAAAAGAGGACTAAAAGAGTGAAATGGTTATTTCAGAGCTTTAATATTCAAGGAATTTTATTAAAAAAGCTGTTTCAGGGGAAACAGCTTTTTGTATTATAATACTTTCAATTCCAGATCTATTGTCTTTCCAAAGAATTTCTTAGAGATCTTCTCGAAGTTTTTCGTCAGATCCGAAAGGTAGAAATGATAGTTCGGCTTTGGATTATGGTCATTCAGAAGATGGTACTTATCCAAGATAATCTTCAGGTGATTAGCCACAATATTGGGGGAATCTATTACACGAACCCTGTTTCCGTAATACTGCTTGATCTCGTCGATCAGCAAAGGATAATGCGTACAGCCCAGAATAAGGGTTTCAATATTCTTCAGCTTATTATTGCTTAAATAATTATAAATGATGGCATGCGTGATCGGATGGTTCTTGAATCCTTCTTCAATAGCAGGAACCAGCAACGGAGTAGCCAGCTCATCAACCTTGATCCATTTATTCTGCTTCCTGATGCTTTTCTTATACAGCCCGGAATTAACCGTTGCTTTCGTAGCAATAACTCCGACATTATTGTGGATTTCATACGCTACTTTTTCAGCAACGGGATTAATAACGTCTATGACAGGAACTTTCCCGTTCACAGACTGCATAACTTCGTTTAAAGCATTTGCCGTAGCCGTATTACAGGCAATAACAATAGCTTTACAGTTCTGCTGAAGCAGAAAATTGGTGATCTTGGTAGAATATTCTATAATCGCATCCTTCGACTTTTCACCGTACGGAAGGTGTTTGGTATCTCCGAAATAGATCAGGTCCTCGTGGGGAAGAAGTCTTTTGATCTCTTTGGCTACGGTAAGCCCTCCCACCCCGCTATCGAATATACCGATAGGCTGGCTTGGTGAAAGATGTGAATAATCTTGCTTTTTAGTTTTCAAGTGAACTGAAATTTTATACAAAAATAGTGAATAATCGGATATTTAATTAAGATTACCGATTGAAAAATCTTTCGGGTATCTTACTTTATAGCTCACCCTGAATTTTTTCGTTTCGGATGAAGAAATTTTAACGTTCCATAGTAAAAATCCTTTCTCTTTATCCAGTTCTGCATTGTCACTCTGGAGAAGCTCAATCTTTACAGCTTCATCCTTGCTCAAAGGAATCTGATCTCTTATCTCAATATTAATAGTCTCTTTTTTATTATTGCGGACAACAAGATCGTAAGTAATTGTTTTTTCCTGATAGGAAGAAAATAATTTTTCACTTGCCTTATCATTAACCATCTCTTTGCGTACACTAATTTTCTTGTCATCTCCAAGGGTAATGCTCATTTTATCATTCGTCTGATTGGGATTGATCCTTGTTTCGCCTACATACATATTTTCAAAGATGACACTCGCAGCACCTGAAATAAGATTGTATTTGTTAAAATCTTTAATATCTGCGACCAAATAGGCGGTAGTACTGTATTTCGGAACTGTATAATATTTATATTCAGCCGGGAGCTTTATCTGTTTCAGGTTGATAAAGTGATCTTCATCGTTTGACAAAATATCATAAGGAATATCGGTATCAAAACTGACATTCAATTGATTTTCATTAATTTTAGTTCCATAGCCCATCACTACCACTTCCTCAATCGCCATCGTTTTTAAAGTATCTCTTTTCCCAGAATATCCTGTGCTTGCTCTTTCTTCATTCTTATAAGAATTCAAAAACCAGGGATTCATAACCGGAGCCTCATTATTTCTTGAAGATTTTGCATTAACCAGTGAAAGCTTCACTCCTTTCCAGTCAAGTCCGGTATCCTGTCTTACCTTTGCTTTGAAAGTGACATCTAAAGGTTCAGTAAGCTTATTACCCTTCACTTCATAAAACGGTTCCCAGGAAACATTTTCTGCCAGATATCCCAGATCCATTTTTGCATTTCCTCCGGCACTGCTTGCAATTCTCAGAACAAGAACACCATCAGAAAAAGTTTCTTCAGCATCTGTATTGGCTTTCAGACGGTTTCTTAAGCTTTCAAGCTTCAACACATTTTGTGCATATTTTTTATTGATATCAAGCTGTTCTATGCTTATTTCATTTCTTTTCGTCTTATAATATTCTGTCAACTGCATCAGCTGGGCCACACTGGAAGTATTGCTACCAACCAAAAGTCCCTGATTCTTGTCTAAAAGTTCCAGTGTTTTCTCATTAGTCTGCCGCTCGATATTAATTTTCGTAGTGAGGTTCTCTAAAATAGCAATGCTATCCTTAATTCTTTTCCCGTTAGGATTATTATTCTCAAAATAATTCGAGCTATAGTTGCTTCTGTATTGCGCGGAAAGAATTGAAATATCTTTATTATTCGTATTAATCTGTATTGATTTCTCTACGATTTCATCCGAAATATTGGTCACAACCACCTCAGAAGTTCCTGCGGGGATCGGGACATTCACGGAATTCTGAAGCTCCGCAGAAGATCTGTAAACATTCACAGCATTAACTTTTGCTTTTGTAAAAATCGGTTTTTGAGAAAAATGTAAGGCGCTTAAAAAAAGAAAAAACAGGAATATTTTTTTTCTCATGGTTCATGGTTTTTATTTAAAGTATAGTTCCAAATATACATTAATAAACCTTATACCAAAAATAAATCCGAAGCAATTCCATCCGCCATAAACCAGTGCTTTTCCGGTATTTTCAAATGATTGTCTTCTGTGATTAAAATACCTTCTTCTATTTTGGATTTTATTTCATACTGGAAGTGTTCGATGATCTGATCATTGAATTTATTTTTCAGACTTTCAAGATCTACTCCCCAGATTGTCCTCAAGCCAATCATAATCATTTCATTGAACTGATCATACTGTGAAAGGATCTCTTCTTCTTTGGCCAGAATTCCGGTATGGAGTTTTTTAATATACTGCTGATTGTTGGCAACATTCCAGCTTCTGACATCAAATCCGTTATACGAATGAGCCGAAGGACCTATTCCAAGATACTCTTTATACTTCCAATAGGCAGAATTATGTCTTGAATAAAAGCCCGGTTTTGCAAAATTGGAGACTTCATAATGCTCAAATCCGTTATCTTTTAAGAAATCTGACAGGTAATAGAACTCTTTATTCTGGTCATCTTCTCTGGGACTGGCCACTTTTCCTTTAGAAATCCAGTTCTCCAAAGCAGTTTTCGGTTCAACAGTGAGCGCATAAGAAGAGATATGGGGCACTTCAAGGGCAATGGTTTTGTTTAAATTCTCTTTCCATATCTCCAGATTAGAAGTTGGTGAGCCATAAATCAAATCGATGCTTAAGTTTTCAAACCCGAAATCCTGTGCTCTTTTGATAGAACTTTCTGCTTCAGAAGCATTATGGGCACGGTTCATCAGTATCAGATCTTCCTCGAAAAAGCTCTGGGTCCCGATAGAAAGCCTGTTGACCGGAGACTGAGCCAGCTGTTTTAAAAAATTTTTGTCCAGATCATCGGGATTGGCTTCCAGCGTTACTTCAATATCATTATCGAAAGTAAAGTATTTCAGAACCTCATCAATCAGAGAATTGATCTCATCTGCCGAAAGAATAGATGGTGTTCCCCCACCAAAATACAGGGATTTTAAACTTTTATTCTGCAGTTCATCTTTTCTAAGCCTGATCTCGGTCTTCATCGCACGGATCATTTCATCTTTAAAATTTAAAGAAGTAGAAAAGTGAAAATTGCAGTAGCTGCATTTTTGCTTGCAGAAAGGAATGTGAATATATATCATAAAAAAAGCCCTGAAAATTTCAGAGCTCAAATTTATTTAAATTAAATCAGATTAATATCTATATCCTCTATGATTAATAAAGTTATCGAAATTATACCCTAAACTGATCATGAAGCTGTTTCCACCATACGTCTGGATATCAGACATTCCGATGTTGTAAGTTGCTCCGATCATTAATTTATTAACTCTTACTTTAACAACCGGTGCTACCTGTAACTGCTGGCTGTCAAATCTGTTCTGTACCGTTCTGTAGCTTACCCCGGCAGAGAATGAGTTGATGTCATTAAAGAATGTAGCCATTAGGTTGTAGTCGATCATTCTTGTTGAATTGGTATTCAGGTTGATCAACGCTGATGGCGTTACGAAGATATTGTCGGCAAAATGCCAGTCATATCCTAAGTTTAAGAAGAATTTAATTGGTGAAGGCTCAATTCCGTTTACGATAGCCTTGTCATTGCTTAGTGCAATATCATTTACAGATACCCCTGCAAAAATGTTTCTGTAGGTAGCCGCTGCACCAAAGTTGGCGTAAGCCATAAAAATATTCCCTTCTTTTCCGATCAACAATGGATCGTAACCATCTTCAACATTCACTGAAGTATAGTCGAAGTTCATATTATAAAATGAAACACTGGTACCGAAAGAGAACTGGTCTTTTCTGTCTCCCTCACTACTTAGTGGAATAAAGTATGAAGCTCCCGCTGTAATACCGCCTGCAGAAATAGGTCCATTGCTGTCTCTGAAAATAGAGAGTCCTGCTCCTACTCTGTCGAAAATGTTCCCGTTGATTCCTATAGACTGCGTATTTGGAGAATCGCTGAACTTGTCAAATTGTTTGTGGTAATTAGCATTAAGCTGCACGTAATCGGTCTTTCCGTACTGGGCCGGGTTGAACAGGAATTCACCATCCAAAAGATATTGCTGATAGTATGGTAGTGATTCTTGTGCTTTGTATGCATTTGACAAAAGAGCTAAACATACGATAGCATATAGTTTTCTCATAACAAATCTTGATTTCAATTCAACAAATATAAAAAAATTCTCAATATATTTTTAGTTTTCTAAATAATTTCTCCATTTTTTTACAGCATCCGCCATATCTTTCGGCATTGGGCTCTCAAAATATAATTCCTTTTTAGTGGTTGGATGTATAAACCCTAAAGTATGGGCATGAAGGGCATGTCTCGGGAGAATTTCAAAAACATTTTTTATAAACTGCTTATACTTAGGTAGATTGACTCCTCTGAGAGGCGTATGACCTTCATATCTTTCATCATTAAACAAAGTATGGCCGATATGTTTGAAATGGGCCCGGATCTGGTGTGTTCTTCCCGTTTCAAGTTTACATTCCACCCACGTCATATACCGGAAACGTTCCAATACCTTGTAATGCGTTACCGCATGCTTTCCGTGGCTTCCGTCCTCATAAACCGACATCTGCATCCTGTTTTTAGGATGCCTCCCTATATGGCCGCTTATGGTGCCTTCGTCTTCCTGAGGATTTCCCCAGACAAAAGCCCAGTATAATCTTTTCGTAGTTCTGTTGAAAAACTGTTTCGCTAAAAAGCTCAGAGCGTATTCATTTTTGGCGATCACCAGAAGCCCGGACGTATCTTTATCGATCCTGTGGACAAGTCCTACCCTGTCCAGATCAGATTTCTCACCGCTTTTTTCAAAATGGAAGGCCAATGCATTCACCAATGTTTTGTCCCAGTTTCCATGACCGGGATGTACTACCATTCCCGGTTCCTTATCTACTACGACCAAATCATCGTCTTCGTAAATGATATTAACAGGAATATCCTGAGGAATAATCACATTTTCCCTTGGCGGATGGGTCAGAAGCACCGAGATCTGGTCACCCGGCTTCACCCGGTAGTTCTGCTTGACCGGAATTCCATTTACAATAACGTTTCCTGCCCGGCAGGTCTGCGAAATTTTATTCCGGGAAGAGTTTTGCCTGTATGTCAATAGGAATTTGTCGATCCTTAATGGCTCCTGCTTTTTATCAACCTTGATATTAACATGCTCATATAATCCTTTATTTTCCTCATCAATATCAATATTCTCCAAACTGTCGGAATCTAATAATTCTTCATCCAAAAAATCTTCGTTATCTTCTGCCATTATTTTATTTTTTTACGCAAAAGGCCCCAACATTTTGCAGTTGAAGCCTATATTTTATATAATAAAGCGTGATTATTCCACCACTACTTTTTTAGCCTTTGGTTTTTGGGCCGGCTGCTGTGTCGTATTTCCATTCGTTGCCGGTTTATTTCCTGAACCTTGGCTGCCTGATGCAGTGGATTTAGGCTTTTCCGTTACTGTTACTGATGGCTTGGCTCCGGCAGCTGTACTTGTTTTGGCAGGCTCTGTCTTTACCGGTTCAGGTTTAGGAGTTTCTTTTTTGGGTACAGGTGGTGCTGCAGGTGGATCATAACTTGGTTCCTGATAGTTGGGAACTTCATCGTAATGTACCGGAGGCAGTGAAGTATCTACCTTCATCCGGTAGATAGAATTCAATTGTTCTACTTTAGCCCTAAGCTCGGCAGGTGTTCTCTTACTTGCCCAAAGGTCGATCTGCATTCCCTGGTCTCTTACATCTCCGGAAGCCGGATCCTGATAGTAGATGATATCAGATTCATCCTTACTTCCATCTTCATGCTCTACAAGGCCTATTTCAAACAAGCTTTTTGCGATAACCGCTCTGGCTTCTTTCACCGAAAGTCCTACCACACTAGGAATTGAAATATTTCTCATAGGTCCGGATCCTACTACCACATCAATCACAGAGAATCTCGGAAGACGCGATCCCGGATTGACGGCATTACCTTTATATAATACTCTTAAAAGAGCATCTTTCTGAATACTCGGCTCATAGATGGTATCGCCGATCTTCAGCCCAACCTGATCCAGTCTCTGGAAAGCCAGCCCGGTATATTTATTGATCACATCAGGAATTGTAATAGGAGCCCATGTTCTGGGATTCACCACAATTCTTACCAGCGATCCCGGTTTTACACGGGAACTGGATATAGGATGCATCTTTAAAACCTGAAAAGGCTTATATTTAGGGTTGTACTCGGCACTGTCTACCTCATATTCCAGTCCGGTATCCTCTAATATTTTCACGGCATCGTAGACCGATTTATTAATAACATTGGGTACAGGAATCTCCTGGCCGTGATTGGTATGATATTCCAGCCAGCGGAAAGTAAGCCACACCAACCCCACAAAAACACCGATGGCGACTACTAAATTCAGTAAAACTTTCCAATTGAAAAGTGATTTAAGCATACTTAAAAATCCTTTAATTATAACGGCAAATATAGCTAATAATTTTAAATGTGCTTTTATTTAACACAATTCATTTTCAATTTTAAAATTTCTGAATTTCCCTTATTGCATTACATAAAATGATTAAATTTGCCTTAATTGATACTATAATGGTTATGAGCAAAAAAAGTGTTGCCGTTGTCATGGGAGGCTATTCAGACGAATATGTGGTTTCCTTAAAAAGCGGTCAGTTGATCTATGATTCTCTGGACAGAAATCTATATGATGTATATAAAGTGGTTATCCTTAAAGATGAATGGTATTTTTTAGGAGAAAACGATGAAAAACATGAAATCAACCGCGGAGATTTTTCAGTGACTTTAGATCATAATGAAAAACTGAAATTCGATGCCTGTTTCAACATTATCCACGGAACTCCGGGCGAAAACGGGATTCTTCAGGCTTACTGGGACGCCATCGGACAGAAGTATACCGGCTGTGGTTTTTACCAAAGCGCTTTGACCTTCAATAAAAAAGACACATTGGCTGTCTTGTCGAAATACGGAATACCTTCTGCTAAAAGCATATATTTAAGAAAAGGAGAAGAGATCAATACAGATAAAATCATTGAAAGTCTCGGTCTTCCGGTTTTCGTTAAGCCGAACCAGTCCGGATCTTCTCTGGGAATTTCCAAAGTAAAGGAGAAGTCAGAATTAATTGCTGCCACAGAAATTGCCTTTAAAGAAGATGATGAGATCCTGATCGAGAGCTTCCTGGACGGAATGGAGGTTTCCGTAGGCGTTATAGATTTCAAAGGGGAAACCATCGTTTTAGGAATCACTGAAATTGTACCTACCAATGAATTCTTCGATTATGAGGCTAAATATGAAGGCGCTTCAGAAGAAATTACCCCGGCGAGAATTGACGATGCAACCAGAATCAGAGTGGAGGAAATTTCAAAAAGAGCCTACAATTCCCTGGGCATGAGCGGTTTTTCAAGAAGTGAATTTATCCTTATGGACGGTATTCCTTATATGCTTGAAATGAATACCAATCCGGGATTCTCCCCTGCCAGCATTCTTCCGCAACAGGCAAAAATTTACGGAATATCCATCACAGATCTTTGCGGGAACGAAGTAGAAAAAGCACTGAATAAATAATAGAAGTTAGAAATTAGGGGTTAAAAGTTAGACGATGGGAGGAAAGCAATACCAATAGAACCAAGCTCACCATTCAACTCAGAACTCGCAACACGTAACTCATCATAACACGTAAAACATGAAAATTGCTGTTTTCCCCGGATCTTTTGATCCTATTACCCTGGGACATTATGATATTATTGAAAGAGCGGCTCCGCTTTTTGACAAACTGATTATTGCGATCGGACAGAATTCCCAAAAAAAATATATGTTTCCGCTGGAAAAAAGAATGGAATTCATTCAAAATTCCGTATCCGAATTTCCTAATGTGGAAGTGGATTTTTTTGAAGGATTAACGGTAGATTACTGCTTTGAAAAGGATGCACAATACATTCTCAGAGGCTTAAGAAACCCTGCCGATTTTGAATTTGAGAAAGCAATAGCTCATACCAACAGAACTTTGGCTCATAAAAAACTGGAAACCGTATTCCTGTTAACCTCGTCCGGAAAATCTTTCATCAGCAGCAGCATCGTAAGAGAGATCATCAACCACGACGGAGAGTATGAATTGCTGGTTCCGGACTCTGTTAGGGTAAAATGATAAGTAATGAGTAATAGGTAATGAATAATTCCGGAGATATGGATTATAATCAAATGTTTCGAGAGAGAACTAAAAATTTCTCCATTCTTGTGATTAAATCTCTTTCATCATTACCTTATTCGGATGATGTTTCGGTCATAAGAAAACAAATTATAAGATCTTCTACTTCAGTGACAGCAAATTACAGAACTGTCTCACGGACAAGATCTGAAAAAGAAAGATTTGCTAAACTCTGCATTGTTGTAGAAGAAATTGATGAAACCCAACTTTGGCTTGAAATTATTGAAGAACTCAAATATCTAAGTTCTGACACAATGATCCTTTTAAAATCGGAATGTGAAGAGCTTGTAAAGGTTATGACTAGATATAAGTTTAAATTGTCCCAACCTTAAATGGCACAATTTTTATTACTCATTGCCCATTACTCATTACTCATAAATTATGCATGAACAGTTCAATTTTGCCATAGAGGTGCTCGGAACCATTTCCTTTGCGATGTCGGGGAGTTTTGCAGCGATGCAGAAACGTCTTGATCCGTTCGGGGTACTTATTATTGCATTCGTCACCTCTGTAGGCGGAGGAACTGTAAGGGATCTTTTACTGGATATTCCTGTTTTCTGGATGCACGACCTTTTAACATGCGCACTGATTTTGGGAACAAGCATTTTTGCCATGATCTTCAAGTCTATTGAAAAAAACTTCAAGGTAACCCTGTTTATTTTTGACAGTTTCGGGCTGGGATTATTTACCATTATCGGGGTTCAGAAAGGATTGAATGCCAATATACATCCTCTGATATGTATTGCGCTGGGAACCATTACGGGCTGTTTCGGAGGGATCATACGGGATATTCTCCTGAACCGAATTCCGCTGATCTTCAGGAAAGAGATTTATGCTACGGCATGCATCGTCGGAGGATCTGCATTTCTTCTGATGACGAAGCTGATCCCGCTTTCTTATACATTCATACAGATCTTCACCATTTTACTGATCGTTGCTATCAGAACTCTTGCCGTAAAATACCAATGGCAGATACCTAAATTTTATGGGTATGATCATCAGAACTCGGAAATGTAACACTTATCAGATTAAACTAAAAAAGCACCTGAATCAGGTGCTTTTTTAGTTTCGTATATTTTTCTTAGGAGAATTTTCCTCTCTGTCTCATATTAGGATTGTGCATGTGTTTCTGCATAGAAGGCATCTTCAGCTGATCTTTCATCATTTTGATCTGATCCGTCATCATTCCTGCCGTGTCTAATCTTTTAGCTTCATCCAGAAGTTTCTGTCCTTCCTGCTTTCTTCCCTTAGAAATGGCTGCTGCTGCAAGGTTCAATGTTGCCATTGCTCTGTCGTGCTTCATATTCAGACCGTATTCCAAAGCTTTTTTCATTAAAGGTTCCACCTTTGTGGGATGTTCCTGAGCCTGTGTAAGTCCTAATAGGTAATGGAAATATCCGTACTGGGATTTATGAAGCTGTGCCTGGTAATTTGTAATGCCATTTAACCAATGTGCCGCTTTTTCCATATTCTGTTTTCTCAGTTGCCAGAAAGCAAGGAGAATATATTCATTTTTGATGAAAAGTAAAATAGGCAGTGCTGCCAGAAGGAAAACCACGATCCCCCAGCCCAGATTTCTTGTGAAAATCATCATATAGAGTCCTAAAAGGATAAGAACTGCTGCAATTACAATTTTTATGTACTTATTCATTATTCAGTTTTAAGAAGTGCAAAGATAGAAAATTTACAGGTTAGAAGCTAGAGGTTGGAAGTTAGAATTTTTCACAACTATTCGCTCTTGATTCTTTCAAATGTCTGAAAACAAAAATCGTATTGATTCTTTTCATCTTTTTCATGACATACCTCTCCGGTCTTTTTCCAGATTTCCGGATTGATCTTTGGAAAGAACGTATCGGCCTCAAGATCGGCTTTCACCAGGGTAACTTCCAGTTTATCAACATTTTCTATAGTCTGTTCATAGATATTCCCGCCGCCGATAATAAACACATTTTCATCGATCTTTTTGGCGAATTTTACCGCTTCTTTGATGCTTCCTACGATCAGGATCCCTTCTTCAAACCAGTTTTTCTTTCTGGAAATAACAATATTGGTACGGTTTGGCAACGGTTTTCCAATGCTTTCATAGGTCTTTCTCCCCATAATTACAGGATGTCCGGAAGTCATATCTTTAAAGTGTTTCAGGTCTTTAGGAAGATGCCACAGCAGTTTGTTTTCAAAACCGATCCCGTTCTTCTCTCCCATGGCCACCACTATTGTTGTCATTCTAATAATTTTTTACAAAATTAGCACATAATTTGTATATTTGATCAGCACAAAAAATTAAAAAAAATAAACTATGAAAAATAAAGGCTGCCTGAGTGCAGGAACTATTGGTATTGCGCTGCTTATCATTGTAGGTGTGATATTCTTCTGGGGGAAAAACGGGTATAATAATTTTGTTTCGAAAGAACAGAATGTGAACTCGAAGTGGTCTAATATAGAAACTGTATATCAGAAAAGGGCCAACCTTATTCCCAATCTGGAAAGAACCGTTAAATCGTACTCAAAATTCGAGCAGGAAACATTGACAAAAGTTGTTGAAGCCCGTTCCAAAGCAACTTCCATCAACATAGACCCTACGAATATGACGGAAGCTGATATGGCGAAATTCCAGGCTGCACAGGGAGAACTGTCCGGAGCATTAAGCAGATTAATGGCGGTAGTGGAATCTTATCCGAATTTAAAAGCGGACCAGCAGTACATCAATTTCCAGAGAGAATTTACGGCGATAGAAAACAGCATCAGAACCGAAACGGTTTATTATAACGATGCTGCCAAAGATTACAATACAACGATCAAAACGTTCCCGAATAATATTCTGGCGAATTTTACCAACTTTAAAGAAAAACCTTTCTTCAAAGCTGAAGCCGGGGCAGAAAAAGCACCAGAAGTATTTAAATAATGAGCCGTTTTCTGACAAATCAGCAGATCAATTCCCTTGTGGAAGCGATACAGTCGGCGGAAGAACATTCTACAGGCGAGATCAGGGTCCATATTGACTCAAATACGGAAACAGAGAATGCACAAACTGCATTTGGAGTTTTCAAAGAACTTTGTATGAATACAACCACCGACAGGAATGCTGTGCTTTTTCACGTCAATTTCGAACGGAAATATCTGACCATTATTGGGGATATCGGAATTCATGAAAAAGTACACCAGTCGTATTGGGATCACCTGCACGATTACATCACTGCTGAATTTGCCAAAGGAAATTATTATAAAGCTCTGAAAAGCGGTATCCTGGAAACCGGTCTTGAATTAAAAAAACATTTTCCTGTTGAAGGAAAAAATCCCAATCAGCTGTCTAATGAAATTACGTTCTCTTAAACCGGTATTTTCATTTATACTCTTCTGCTTTTACACTTTTGTATCGGCACAATACACGATTCCGCCAAAGCCGGCGGTTCTGTACCCTGTGTTCGATGAAGCAGGACTGCTCACACAGCAGCAAAAAGATGAACTGAATAATAAGCTGATCAAATTTTCAGATTCTACTTCCACGGAAATTGAAGTGGTGATTATCCCATCTACCAAAGGAGAAGACGTCAACTTTCTCGCCACTATGTTCGGTGAAAAATGGGGAATCGGTAAAAAAGGTGTGGACAATGGCGTTGTTTTCCTGATCGCTACAGAAGACAAAACAATGTCTATCCAACAGGGAAGAGCCGTAGAACAGTATCTTACAGCTTCGGTTGCAGGACAGATTCTTGATTATATTGTCACCCCAAATTTCAGGCAGGGCCAATGGTATGAAGGCATCAATCGCGGAACCTCAGCGATTATGGAGGCCGTTCAGGGAAAATTCAAACCTGAGGAAACCTCAGCACCTTCCGGCAATGGAAGTGCTTTTAAGATCCTGATCATCGCATTTGTCATCTTTATACTTCTCGCCATTATCTTTGGTAACAGAGGCGGAGGACGTGGCGGCGGCAACAATGATGACGATGATGTAATTATCACCAGAAGAGGACGCAGAAATTACCCGGGCGGATTCTTTCCTTTCCCTGGCAGCTTCGGTGGAGGCGGCTTTGGCGGTGGAAGTTCCGGAGGCGGAGGTGGTGGATTCGGCGGTTTTGGAGGCGGAGGAAGCTTCGGAGGCGGTGGTGCTTCCGGTGGCTGGTAGTTTTAAATGATAACAAAATTCAATATAATCGGGCCGTGTGCCCGATTTTTTATTTAATATACTAAAATAAGATCATTTCTTTATCTTATTTAATATTAAATTCAGATTTACATACTGAAAAATTAACAAAACCATGTAAAAGTCATTTTTTATCCAATTTTTTTTCATTATATTTACTGAAAACAGGTTTATGAAGAAGACGCTGGTAGTTTTTGCACATCCCTATTTAGAGCACTCGAATTCCAATGTGGAGCTCATTAATTTCTATGTCCGTCACCAGCATTTTACCCTAAGAGATCTTTACGAAGAATATCCGGATTTTCATATTGCGGCATTCAGGGAAAGAAAAAGATTAAAAGACTATGACCGTTTTATTTTTCAGTTTCCACTTATCTGGTTTGGAATGCCTCCTTTATTAAGACTATGGATTGATGAAGTTTTCGACAGAGACTGGCTCCGGGAAGGCGAAACAAATCCGCTGGAAGGCAAAGAAATTTATATTCTCGTAACGACGGGAGGAAAAGAAAGATCTTTCAGCAAAAACGGAACATATCAGTATACGGTGGAAGAACTGATCAGCGGACTTATCGTATCTTTAAAGGTTTTCAAAGCCAAAATCAAACATATCAAGATCGTTTATGAAGCCAATAAACTGAGCAAAAAGGAGATTATCTTATATAAAAAAGAATTTGCAGAACTACTCAATCAATAACATATGGAGTCCAGCTTAGCAATGAATACTTTGATTTTCCTGGGTGTAGCCATTATTATGGTTCCGCTGGCCAGAAAATTAGGACTGAGTTCTGTGATCGGCTATATTTTAGGAGGGATCATTATTGGCCCCTATGTTTTACGGCTCACCGGAAAAGACGTCAATGATATTATGCATGCCAGTGAGTTTGGAGTTATTATGCTGCTTTTTTTGGTAGGGCTGGAACTTGAACCCCGGAAATTCTGGGAAATGCGGAAGAAGATTATGGGTCTTGGCCTTACGCAGATGCTGCTTTCTATTTCACTGCTTTTCCTGGTTTTCATCAGTGCAGGATGGAGGATAGACAAGGCTATTGCCATTGCGATGTGTTTTGCGCTTTCTTCTACAGCTATTGTACTTCAGACTCTTCAGGAAAAGAATAACCTTAAAACCATGGCCGGAGAAGCCTCTTTCTCTACCCTTCTGTTTCAGGATATTGCGGTGATTCCTATTCTGGCTATTCTTCCGATCATTGCCAATTACAAAGCAAGCCATCATGATAATGATATACAGATCCTCATTCAGAAACTGCCGGAATGGCTGCAGGCCGGAACGGTAATTTTAGGGGTTGCAGTTTTGATTCTTTTGGGAAGGTATGTCTTTGTCCCTTTTTTAAGGTATGTTTCAAAGTCGGGAATGACAGAATTGCTTACCGCTTCTTCATTATTCCTCGTGATCGGGGTTTCAGAGCTGATGGTGGCAATAGGGCTTTCGCCGGCTCTGGGAGCTTTTCTTGCAGGAGTAATGCTTGCCAACAGCGAATTTCGTCATGAGTTGGAAGCGCAGATCAATCCGTTTAAAGGGCTGCTATTGGCCGTATTCTTTGTAAGCGTAGGTTCCACCATCAATTTTAATATTATCCGGGAGGATCCTCTGTTTATTTTTTCTACTGTTTTTGCGGTACTGACTGTAAAATTCGTAGTTCTGTATGCGATTGGAAAGTTTTTTAAGATTGATACTCCACAGAGTTTATTTTATGCATTTGCCCTTTCTCAGGTAGGGGAATTTGCTTTTGTTCTGATCAATTACACCTCAGATCTTTATTTATTAAGCCCGGAACTTAATGCGCAGATGATGGCTGTCACTGCTATCACGATGTGTATTACGCCTATTCTTCTGATCATTAATGAAAAGTTCCTGATGCCCAAATTTATCCAAGAGATTCCTGATGCGGATAATGATTTTAATATCCTGGACAACAATATAAGCCAGAAAAAGATCATCATTGTGGGTTTCGGACATTTCGGAAGTACGGTTGGACGTCTTTTAAAGGCAAATAAAATTACGGCAACGGTTCTGGACAGGGATTCCGACCGTGTAAAACTATTGAGAAGCTATGGCTTTAAGGTATATTACGGAGATGCCACAAGGATTCCCACTTTAAGGGCTGCAGGCATTGAAGATGCCGAAATCCTGGTTCTCTGTCTTGATGATCCGGACGATAATAAATTCATTGCAGATCTTGTCCGGGAACATTATCCTAAAGTGCGGATTTTTGTAAGGGCAAAAAACAGGATTGATGCTTATAATTATCTTAACAACGGCATTGAAAACATTTACCGGGAAACATTGGGAACTGCCGTAGATATGGCGGTAGATGTCCTGCACGAAACCGGTATGAGGAAATATGCGGCCAGACGTCTCGGACAAAGATTCATGGCCATAGATAAAGCTTCTATCAGAAGGCTGGCCAAGGCAAAGGACGATGATGAAATCCTATTGTTCACCACAAAGGAAATCCTCCAGCGGGAGGAGGAATTACTGGCTTATGACAATCTTAATTTTGATAACAGGGATTGGGAAGGATCTTCGTCAGTTGGTGAAGATAATGATGAGGAAACTGAAGCTTGATTTTCAAAAAACTTATTCCGTCACAAAATTCTGTGCCGACTGAATGACAGAAATTTGACCTCCAGCAGAACACTGGCAGGTTAAACCGTCCAGCAATTCTTTTTTACCTTCAATTTCAAAATCAGAGGTATTTTCCCATTTAACAGGTAAGAGTGTACAGGAAGACCTTAAAACACTGCATACCCCAAAAGGTTTAATGTTGCTGTAGGCTGCTTGTCTTCTTCTGTAGCCTGAAATTTTCCTTCAATACTCATAAAGGATTGACTGGTTACTGTGATAGGAGTTGGAATTGTTCCTTTATCACATTTTAGCTGGGTTGTATCTGTGATGTGCCAGAGTATATTATCATTTTTTTGAAGTTTTCTTTTTATATGTTCCATCTATAATTTTCTTGATGTAACTATTAAACATATTGATATTTAATACAAAAACCCTTGACTGAAGTTGAAGTCAAAGGTTTTGTATTATCAAATAAAATATTGGGTCTATTGAATACTGACGCTTCCGCCACTGCTCTCCTGTTTGGTGATATTTTTGAGCTCTCCTTTTTTAGAAACACTGACACTTCCACCTGAAGAAGCTTCTGCATTTAAGGAAGAAACAGCACTGATCTGAATGCTGCCGCCACTGGATGCATCTGCTTTCACATTATCTGCAACAAGTTCATTGCCTGAAATACTGCTGCCTGATGAAGAGCTGATATCCGCATTTTTACTTTTTCCTGAAATATCAAGGCTTGCTGCCGAAGAAGCTTCAATATCAAGATCTACCGCCCATATTTTTCCGGTGAAGCTGCTGCTGCTTCCAGCTGAAATATCGAAATCATTGGCTTCCAGATCTCCGGAAACGCTTGCTGCACTGGATATATCAATATCCATTTTTTCCTGTGTAAATTTATCTTTTACAGTAATGCTTGCCGCAGAATTGGCTACAAGTTTTGTAAAATCTTTCGTGTAGATTTTAGCTTTTACATTATGGCTGTTCATCACCCTGATGCCGCGCTTATAATGGATATGAACTTTTCCGCCACTGTTGTCCACCAGAATTTCATTGATGATATTTTCCGGTGCGGAAATCACTACTTTTTCAGTTTCAGATTTGATTACTTCAGCACTGATAGCTTGGGAGACTTCAATTTCGTCAAAATCTCCGTTAAATACTTTCTCCTTAACCGGGCCGTTTTCCTTGTCGATCACTTTGTCTACCCAGCCATTATCATTATTATCATGGTTTCTCTTATCATGTCTTTCATTGCATGAGGCCATCAGCGCGAAGGCTGAAAAGATAAAAAGAGTTGTTGATTTCATGTTTACTGCTTTTATAAAATTAAGTTTTAATATCTTTATACTTTAATAACAACTAATTTATGAAAAATATTTCATCGGTATTGTTAATTTCTGCGCTGGCACTTAACCAATCTTGTACTACAATGAAGAAAACCGATACTCAACAGGAAATTCCTGTTACCGATCCATCTTTGTCTTCAAACCCTTTTATGAAGAAAAGCAAGCTTCAGTATGAGGCTCCGGAATTCGACAAAATTAAGAATGAACATTTCAAACCTGCTTTCGATTTCGGACTCAAACAGCATGATGCTGAGATCCTTAAGATCGCCAATAATCCGGAAGCTCCCACTTTTGAAAACACTATTGTAGCCCTTGAAAAAAGCGGCGAAGTTTTAAAAAGAGCCACTATTGTATTTTCCAATCTTACAAGCGCCAATACGAACCCTACCCTTCAGGCGTTGGATGAAGAATATGCTCCTGTTTTTGCAGCACATTCCGATAAAATGTACCTGAATGAAAATTTATATAAAAGAATCAAATCAATCAAAGAAGACGGTCTTGATGCTGAAGGTAAAAAACTTGTCCAATTCTACAAACAGAATTTTGAAATTGCAGGAGCTAACCTTTCTGCAGCGGACAAGGAGAAACTGAAGCAGATCAATCAGGAGCTGGCTTCACTTTCCACGCAATATGCCAATAAACTATTGGAAGCAAGAAAGCAGGGAGGTGTATTCTTTTCTGACGCCAAAGAGCTGGACGGGCTTTCTGCTGACGAGATTGAAGCAGCAGCAACGGATGCTAAAACGGCAGGACAACCTGAAAAATATCTTCTTGCCCTTCAGAATACAACCCAGCAGCCTCTTCTTCAGAATCTGAAGAACAGAGCCACAAGGGAAAAACTTTTCAAAGCATCATGGCTCAGAGCTGAAAAAGGTGATGGAAATGATACCCGTGAAACTATTGAAAAATTAGCTAAACTTAGACTTAAAAAAGCTCAGATCCTGGGTAAGAAAAGCTTCGCCGAATGGAAGCTTCAGGACCAGATGGCTAAAACGCCTGAGGCAGCTACAAAGCTAATGAACCAAATTGCTACTCCTGCAGTAGAAACAGCAAAACGTGAAGCAAAAGATATTCAGGATCTGATCGACCAACAGAAAGGAGGCTTCAAAGTGGAGCCGTGGGACTGGAATTTCTACGCAGAGCAGGTAAGAAAAGCAAAATATGATCTTGACGAAAACCAGATCAAACCGTATTTTGAAGTGACTACTGTTTTGGAAAAAGGAGTTTTTTATGCCGCTGAAAAGTTCTACGGACTTACTTTCAAAAAGAGAACGGATCTTCCTGTTTATCATCCGGATGTGGTGACCTACGAGGTTTTCGACCATGATGGAAAATCTATCGCCATTTATTATCTTGATTTCTATACCAGAGATTCTAAAAACGGGGGTGCCTGGATGAGCAATTTCGTTGAGCAGTCTTATCTTCTGGGAACAAAACCAGTCATTGTCAACTGTTATAATTATCAGAAACCGGCTCCGGGGAAACCTTCTCTGATCAGCTATGATGATGTTTCTACGATGTTCCATGAGTTTGGACATTCTATCCACGGTATGTTTGCCAGCCAGAAATACCCTTCACTTTCAGGAACAAGTGTTCCGAGAGACTTTGTGGAATTCCCGTCGCAGATCAATGAGCACTGGGCTTTAGATCCTGTGGTTCTTAAAAATTATGCGCTTCATTACGAAACAAAGCAGCCGATTCCTCAGGATTTAGTTGAAAAAATAAAAAAAGCAGCCACTTTCAATCAGGGGTATATGACGACAGAGCTTGTTTCTGCCGCTGCTCTGGATATGGACTGGCATACTGTGACCAATGAAAGCCAGTTAATTCCTGTTCTGGATTTTGAAAAGCAGTCATTGGCCAGCCACGGATTTACTTTAGCTACTGTGCCGCCAAGATACCATACTCCTTATTTTGCCCACATATGGGGCGGAGGATACTCGGCAGGATATTATGCTTATTTATGGTCTGAAACCCTTGACAACGATGCATGGGAGTGGATCAAAAGTAATGGTGGCCTGACGAGAGAAAATGGTGACCGTTTCAGAAAATATATTCTTTCTGTAGGAAATTCCGTAGATCTTAATCAGGCATTCAGAGATTTTACGGGACATGATCCGGATATTAAGCCTTTATTGAGAAACAGAGGTTTTATAAAATAAATTCTTAAAAGCATTCGTTTTCGGATGCTTTTTTTATTTAACCACAAATCACACGAATATTTTCACTAATAACACCATTATTCTCACGCAAATTTTGCTAATTATACAGATGTTTATATAATATTTTTTTCATTTTATTTTAAATCCGTGTGATCTGCAAAATCTGCATGAAGCAAGTAAAAAGTAAGAGCGTTAGTGTTTTAATGAAATAAAAAATCGTGTAAATTTGCGCTTTAAAATGTATAACATGAATTGTCCCTGCTGTTCTGGAAAATCTTATGAAGAATGCTGCCAACCTTACCACACCGGAGAAAAGCATGCTCCAACTGCGGAGGCTTTGATGCGTTCCCGGTTTTCTGCATTTGCGGTTCCGAACGGAGATTATTTAATGGAAACTACATTTCCGGCAAAAAGAAAATTTCACAATAAAGAAGATCTGCAGGAATGGGGAGAAATTAACGAATGGACAAAACTGGAAATTATAGATAAGCCTTCTGCCAGCAAAGTTGAATTTAAAGCCTTTTATACTGATGAGGAGGGACATAAGCAAATCCATCATGAATTATCAAAATTCAAAATGATTCAAAACCGTTGGTTTTATGTGAGCGGAGAGTTTTTAGAATAAAAAAATGTCCGAAAAACATCGGACATTTATTATAATTTAGTGAGCATCTGTTCCGTCAATTCCATGAGGATGACCGTGTGCCAATTCCTCTTCTGTAGCAGGACGTGTATTGATAATTTCCACCTGGAAATCTAAAACTTTCCCAGCCATTGGATGGTTAAGGTCAGCCACAACTCCTTCAGGTGTTACCTCTACTACAAATGCCTGGAAATTATTTCCCTGACCATCAGATAAAGGCAAAATAGCTCCTACAGGCGGAGTTCCTGATTCCTGGAACATATCGATAGGCAGCTGTACGATTGAATTAGGATCTTTATCTCCGTAAGCTTCTTCTGACTGAATGATAAAATCGGCTTTATCACCGGCTTTCAGGCCCAGAATATTTTCCTCAAACTTTGGAATCATCATTCCTAGACCATATAAAAATGTAAGTGGATTTTCTGCTGTTGTTTCTTCTACGAGAATTCGGCTTCCATCTTCTTCGATGGTGTGAAGTACATAACTTACTGCTACAACATGCTTGTTTTCAATTGTCATATTTTTTCTTTTTTTCGTGATTTTTTTCACGATTAACACCACAAATATACTATTTTTGAAATAATTGAATGTGGAAAATATGTTAAAACAAGAATCTTAAAACAGCATTCTTTTTCAATTTCCGTTCTTTGTTTCGTTTCGTTTTTTCTGTCTCAATACATAGAGGTACAAGCTTTCTACTTTCGTTCTTGCCCAATCTGTTTTTCTTAAAAATTTCAGAGAAGAGTTGATGCTGGGATTTTCTGTAAAGCATTTTATATTGATCTGCTCGCCAAGTTTCTCAAAGCCTTCGTAATATTCTACCAGCTCCTCAAGAATGGCATCGAGTCTTTTTCCGTGTAAAGGATCTTTTGATTTTTCTTCCATAACGCAGTAAAATTAAAATATTTTATCAGACTTAGCGACTAAAATTGTTTAAACCCGCAATCTTTAGTAATTTTGATGAGTGTATTTTTACCTAAAAACTATTCATTCCGAAAATAAATATGAGCAAAAATAACGAGGAAAACCGGAAAAAACATAAGAAGAAAATTGATCAGAAAAAACGTAAAATACAAAATGCAGAAGTAGAAAGAAAAGCACGTTTAAAACAAATCCGAGAAGATTTTAAAGCAAGGGAGGCCGATAGCAAACTTTAATAATCATTCCTATTTTAAAACCTGGTAGTTTTGAAATCCGTTAGGTCAGAAACTGCAAATTGTCTCTTGCTACAGACAAGGTTATTTTTCCCAAATGTAATTGGTTGTGAATTACCAACAAAGCTTGTTTTGATAAATTAAGGTAACTCCTATCTTTATAATTACATTTCATATTTACTTTAAAACAATAATAGAATTTTCATGAAAATCCTCCACACCGCCGATTGGCACCTGGGAAAACGACTGGACCGGTTTTCCCGTCTGGAAGAACAGATTTCAGCAATGGAAGAGATCATCAGTATTGCTGATGAAGAAGACGTTGATCTTATTCTCGTTGCCGGCGATCTCTTTGACAATTTTACGCCTGGTGTAGAGACTGCTGAACTGTTTTATAAAACCCTGAAACGTTTATCTCAAAATGGAGAACGTCCTGTTATCGCTATTTCCGGGAATCATGATTCTCCGAATCTGATCAACGCGCCGGATCCTCTGGCACGGGAATGCGGAATTATTTTAATTGGTCATCCTAAAGCAGAAATTCTTCCTTTCGGGACCGGGCATTTCCAGATTGTCAATTCAAAAGAGGGCTTTATAGAACTTGCATTTGTAAATATTGATTTTCCTGTGCGGATTTTACATACGCCTTATGCCAATGAAGTCCGTCTGAAAGAATATTTCGGTGAGAATAAAGAAGAAGAAATCAATAAAGTCCTTTCTGAAACCTGGAAAGAACTTGCAGATCAGTTTTGTGACACTTCCGGAGTCAACCTTCTGACCGCTCATTTGTACATGAACAAAAGAGGAGCTGAAATTTTAGAAGAGCCGGATGGTGAGAAACCCATTAAGATTGGAAATGCAGACCTCATCTTTTCGGATAGTATTCCTAATCAGATTCAGTATACGGCATTGGGCCATCTACATGCCTTTCAAAATATCGGAACACAGGAAAAACCTGTTGTTTATTCCTCTTCGCCACTATGCTACAGTTTTAGTGAAGCCGGACAGACCAAATATATTTCAATCGTTGAAGCGGAACCGGGCCAACCTGTATCATTCATCAAGAAACCTCTTAAAAGTGGGAGGAAATTGGTAAGGAAGACCTTTACTTCCGTTGAAGATAGCGTTCAGTGGCTGACTAAAAACCCTTATACATTCATTGAGCTGACCCTGGAAAGTGAAACCTTTTTAACCTCTGATGAACGGAGAATGATCTACCAATCCCACAATGGCATTGTTCATCTGATCCCTAAAGTTAAAAGCAAGGGGCTTACGGAACAGGAAAGCCCGGAAATTAATCTGAATCAGGATATAGAGCCTTTGTTCAGAGATTATTTTAAATCTAAAAATGGCGGCCAGGAAGCCAATGAAGAACTGATGAATTTGTTTAACGAAATTTTAAATGCCTAAGCCATGATACCTGTTCAATTAACGATCGAAGGTTTATATTCCTACCAGGAGCGCCAGACCATAGATTTTAAAAATCTTACCGATGCGGGATTATTTGGTATTTTCGGTGCTGTAGGTTCCGGAAAATCATCAATACTTGAGGCTATTTCGTTTGCCCTGTATGGTGAGACGGAACGTTTGAATATGCGTGACAAAAGGGCTTATAACATGATGAATTTAAAGTCAAGCAGTTCTTATATCGAGTTTGATTTTATCAATTATGAAAATAAACTGTTCCGGGCAACCAGAGATTTCAGGCGAAATTCGAAAAAATTTGAAGATGTAAAACCTTATTCGGTTACATTTTATGAGTATATTGGTGGAAAATGGATTCCACTGGATCATTCCAATGCGGAAACTATTATTGGGCTGAGTTATTCGTATTTCAAACGGACCATTATTATTCCGCAGGGACAGTTTAAAGAATTTCTGGAATTGGGCGCTGCAGAACGAACGAATATGATGAAGGATATCTTTAATCTTCAGCGTTATGATCTTCAGAATAATGCTTCTGCTTTGTACGGGAAAAACAGATCTGAACTGGATCAGCTTGAAGGTCAACTGAAAGGTTTTGAAGAAATCAATGAAGAAAATATTCAGCTTCAGAAAGAATTTCTGGTGGAGGATCAGAAAAAGTTCGATGATTCCAATAAAAGGTTTGAAGAGATTTCAACAGCCTATCAACAGCTGAAAAATTTAAAAACAGATTTTGAAAGTTTAAAACAAAACAGAGAAAACTTTAATAAGCTTTCCGAACGCAAACCTCAAATGGATGCTTTGGAGGTGAAAACAGAGCTTTATGACCGCGTATTTCGGGTATTCAATCCTTTAATTGCTGAAAGAAATAAGCTTTCCAAAGAAATGGAAGCCAAACAGGATGAAAAGGAGCAGCAGATTAAAATTTTGCAGGAAACAGAAAAGGATTTTAAAGCAATTACAGAACAGCTCAGTTTGCTTGAACCCCAGTTTAAAGCATTGGAACAGTCAAGAGCTCAGGAAAACGACCTGAATCTCATAGTCAAAATTCTGACGTTCTCCAATGAAATCAAAGCACTGAAGGACAGGACGCAAAAAGGTTCGGAAAAATTAAAAGAAGTAGAAGAAAACAGAAACAGTATTCAGAAAAAGATTGATACGTTTTCCAAAGATGCGGATATTCTGAAGGAACAGAAGCTGGATTCAGCCTTACTTTCAGCTGTTGGAAACTGGTTTATTCAACAGAAAAACTTCAAAAAATCACAACTGGAGCAGATCAATAAGATCGAAAACCAACAGAAACAGATCCGAGCAATTTCTGAGGAACTGAAGCATTTTTCTTTTCACGAAAATTTTAAGGAAGATTTCAGAAGTAAAAAGGAAGCACTGGAAAAAAAGAAAAAGGAGCTTTCTCAAAAACAGGATCACCTAAAAATCCAAAAGGAATTATCGCGTTTTGCCAGTGAACTCCATGACGGTGAAGCTTGCCCGCTTTGTGGCTCTCCGGAACATCCGCATATCGTGGAAATTCAGGACGTCCATACTGAGCTGCAGGACATCCAGGAGAATATTCATGCTGCGGAACAGGAGATCTTAAAAAATCAGACACAGGAAACTGAAATTGAAAAAATCTTAGCCCGAAAAAAGATATTTGAAGAGCAGCTGGCCAATGAGCAGAAAGCATTGCTTGAGATTCAGAAAGATATTGACCATCACATTCAGCATTTTGTCTGGAAATCATTCAGCCCGGATCATGAAGATGAATTTGAGAAAAAACGCTCGGATTCTTTTGCCATCGAAAAGAAGATCGAGGAAAACAGCCGGCATATTACTTTGGAAAGGGAAAATCTGGAAAGGGAAAGTAAAACCTTAGAAAAATACAGAAGCGCCCTGGAAACTTTCAGACTGGAAGAAGCAGCCAAACAGGAGCAGATCAATATCAGCCGTTCCAATCTGAAGACGCTGGACTGGAGCAGCTATGAGCAAAAAACAGTAGCAGAGGTTGAAGACGCTTATCACAAACTATTCCAGTTCAATACGGAAACCGAACAGAATTACAAGAAGGCATCAGAACAGGAAAAAGCACTTGCTCCTAAACTGGCGGAACAAAGAACACTTGTCAGTCAATCTGAAAAACAGATAACGGAGCTTGTAAAAGAAATATCGGAAAATAAAGAAACGATCACTTTAGCGCTCACTGAACAGAATTTTGCAGATTTTAAAGAAACTGAACATATTTTACAACAGGAAATCAATATCCAGGAAGCCAGAGCTGAAATTCAAAAATTTAAAATTGATTATGAAACTTTAAGGAAGGTCATTGAAAGTCTGGAATTAAAGCTGAAAGGGCTTTCCTTCGATGATGAGCAGTTTTCTCTGGCTGAAAAACAGTTCACTGAAGCACAGGCTGATTTGAAACAGATGAATGATGCTGTTGTAAAAATCAGGTCCGAAATTGAAAGACTGGAAAAGGAGTTCCGGAAGAAAGAAGATCTGCTGAAGAATCTTGCCGGCCTTCAAAAGCGTTCTGAGAATTTAAAGCTGATGATGAACCTGTTTAAAGGAGCCGGCTTTGTACAATATGTTTCCTCTATTTATTTAAGACAGTTGTGTGATCACGCGAATGTACGTTTCCACAGAATGACAAGGAACCAACTGAGTCTTCAATTGAATGAAAGTAATGATTTTGAGATCATTGATTATTTGAATGAAGGCAGAAGCAGAAGCGTAAAAACCCTTTCCGGCGGACAGGCATTCCAGGTTTCATTGAGTCTGGCTCTTGCTTTGGCGGAAAGTGTTCAGGCCAATGCGAAAGCTGATAAGAATTTCTTTTTTATAGATGAAGGCTTTGGAACCCAGGATACGGAATCGGTAAATATTGTTTTTGAAACTCTGACGAATCTGATGAAAGAAAACAGAATCGTAGGGATTATCTCCCATGTCGAAGAGCTTAAAGAAAAGATTCCGACGGCTCTCAACATTGTGAAAGATGAGGAAAGAGGAAGCCTGATTGAAATTGTATAAACTTTAAAGACCATAAAAAACCTCTGCCGAATAACAGCAGAGGTTTCATATTATAAATCCTGAATAGCCGGTTTTACTTTTTCACCGAACAATTCAATGGATTTCATCATGATATCGTGAGCAGGATCACCAACATCCATATGCCCAATAAATCTTGTGATGCCAAAAATCTCTTTCATGTAAGCAATTTTACCAGCAACTTCTTCCGGATTTCCAATAAATAAAGCACCTTCTCTTGCTCTTCCTCCGTCATACTGCATTTTCGTGTAAGGAGCCCAGCCTCTGGTTGCCCCGATCCTGTCCATCTGGGATTTATAGTTATTGAAATATCCGTCTACAACAGCCTTGTCATCGCTTACAAAAGTGTGCGAATGAATAGCGATCTGCATTTTAGATACATCATGACCCGCTTTTTGATATTCCTGTTTGTAAAATTCCACCAGGTTTTTAAACTGTGCCGGCATTCCTCCGATGATAGCTACCACTAAAGGCATACCTAATTTTGCAGCACTTAAAACGGATTGCGGAGTTCCACCCACAGCTCTCCAGATAGACAGTTTACCGTTATTTTTTGCTCTCGGATAAACGGTCTGATTCTGCATTGGTGCGCGGAGTTTTCCTGACCAGGTTACATTTTCTTCTGAATTGATCTTTAGCAGCAATTCCAATTTTTCGTCAAAAAGCTCTTCATAATCGTTTAATGAGTAACCGTAAAGTGGAAATGACTCGATAAAGCTTCCCCTTCCAACGAATATTTCGGCTCTCCCGTCCGATATCAGGTCTAAGGTTGAAAAGTCTTCATATACTTTCACAGGTTCTGAAGAACTTAAAACGGTAACCCCACTTGCCAGCTTTATATTTTTAGTGATACTTGCCGCTGCGGCCAGCACCATTTCCGGTGACGAAACCGCATAATCGGGACGGTGATGTTCTCCCATGGCAAAAACATCAATTCCTACCTCATCCATTAATTTTACCTGATCCAGTATTTCACGGATCTTTACACCCGCATCTCTATATTTTCCGGTAGCCTGATCAACAGCCAGGTCACCAAACATTCCTATTCCTAATTCCATATTTTCATATTTTAGATCAACAAAATTACGAATCAAAAAGATCAAAAACATTGATGTTTGATAAGAACGGATTTTACTTATATTTGGGACCTCCATATAATTTATACAATGAAACATACCATAACCGCTTTCTTACTTCTGCTGACGACCTTCTTTTTTTCACAAAGCAAAACCGAAATCTACGTCATTGGCAATATCCATGACAGTGTACCCAATTATCATCCTAAAATTCTCTTCGATATACTTGATAAAGTAAAGCCGGATATCATTCTTCATGAGGTGGACACTCAGGGAATGAAAGACTATGAAAACGGTATTAAGATTACAGAAAACGAGATCAAGGCAAGCAATGATTATCGAAAAAAATACCCGAAAACATTAAGGTTTCCTTTTGATTTTGAAGGCAGGAATCAATACAGGAAAGACAAAGGAATGGTTCCTACGGATAATTTATCGGTGAAACTGATTGACAGTCTGTATAAAGCAAAAAAATTAGCCCCTTCAGAAGTGAAAATCTATGAAAGCTTTACCAATATTACCAAAGACCTGATGAAGATTGCAGAATTATCCCCGGAAAATTTTAATAATGCCACCACCGATCAGATTTCTGAAAAAAGGCAGAATGCCCAATATTCCGAACTTTTAAAGATCATTGAAGCAAGGCCTGAATTTGCGAAAAGATTTGTCGTAAAGCCTGACGGTAAAAAAATAAGCTACAGAGACGGATTTAAATTAATGTCCGGATTCTGGGATCTCCGAAACCAGACCATGGCTAAAAACATTTACAAGATTGCAGAAGCCTATCCCGGTAAAAAAATTGTTGTCCTTACAGGTTTTCTCCACAGGTATTATATTTTAAAAGAGCTGAAAAGAATCAATAACGGCACTTATGTGATCAAAGAATTCTATGATTAACAGTTTAAAAAAATTCAATGTTAGAATAAAAAATCCAGCCTTTCGGCTGGATTTTGCTGTTATTTCTTCAGATATTGGTCAAAGTAGTCCGTCACTTTCTGCATCAGGTGAACCCTGTCCTTCCCGATCACATTGTGGGGATGTCCGGGGTATACAAAATAGTCTAGCTGAACTCCGTTGTCTACCGCAGATTTGATAAATTTAATGGAATGCTGCCATACCACTACATCATCCTGAGCCCCGTGGATCATCAGCAGTTTTCCTTTTAAGTTCTGAACTTTATCCAGAAGATTAGCCGCAGCATATCCCAGAGGGTTCTCCTCTGGTGTATCCATATATCTTTCACCGTACATGATTTCGTACATTTTCCAGTCGATTACCGGACCTCCGGCAACACCCACTTTAAATACATCCGGTTTACGAAGCATGAAGCTTGTCGTCATAAACCCGCCGAAACTCCATCCATGGATTCCCATTCTCTGGGCATCTACATAAGGAAGGGATTTTAAATAATCCACTCCTTTCATCTGGTCATTCATCTCTGTTGTTCCCAGGTTTCTGAAAACGGCCTGCTCAAACTTCATTCCACGGTTGGCAGAACCTCTTCCGTCCATTGTGAAAATAATGTACCCGTTCTGAGCCATGTATTCGTACCAAAGGTTTCCGGATGCCGGGAATGTATTGGTCACCAGCTGAAGATGCGGTCCATTATACAGATAAACGATAACCGGATATTTTTTGCCCGCGTCAAAGTCTGTTGGAAGAATGATTTTTCCGTAAAGCGGTGTTCCGTCATCAGCTTTTAATTCTACATTTTTAATTTCAGGTCTCTGATAATTTTTCAATGTATTTTCAGCGGTAAGAATATTGGTTGATTTAGCAGTGTTAGTATTGATAATATTCACGGACCTTGGCGTGCCTGCATTGGTGTAGGTATCATAAAGATAATTACCATCGCTGCTTAAAATCCCTGTGTGCACCCCTGATGCATCATCCATTCGCTGCATTTTAAAGTTCGTCCAGTTGATCTTATACAGATGTTTTTCAAGAGGAGTTTCTTTGGTAGAAGTGAAATAGATTTCCTTTTTCTTTTCATTAAACCCTAAAATATCCGTTACCAGCCAGTCTCCTTTCGTGATTTGGGCAACCAATCCTTTTTCAAGACTGTAGTGGAACAAGTGATTGTATCCTGTTCTCTGGCTCTGCCAGATAAAATCTGTGTTGGAATTCGGGAAGAAGGTTAGCGGATGCTGAGGCTCCACATATTTATCACTGGCTTCCTCAAATAAAGTTTTCACCAGGTTTCCTGTTGCAGCATCGTACTGGTTCATTTTTACATGATTCTGCCCGCGGTTCAGAACGCCTACAAAAATATATTTTGAATCAGGGCTCCAGGTAACGGCCGTTAAATACTGATCTTTTTCGCCTTCAATGTTCAGGAAAGTAGTCGACTGATTTTTGACATTGTAAACTCCCAAAGTGACTTCATGGGATTTCTGCCCGGCCATCGGGTATTTGATGTTGTGGTTTACAGCCGGGGTTACAGACCAGTCAATAACGGGATAATCTGCCACCATGGTCTGATCCATTCTGTAGAACGCTACAGCTTCTGAATTGGGAGCAGGGAAAATTCCCGTATCAATTCCGAATTCATTTCTGTGAACGGTTGCCCCTCCGTTGATGATATTTTCATCTGAATCGTTGGTTACAGCAACTGTTTTACCATTTTTGCTGACATATAAATTATTCTTTACAGTAAAGGCAAAAGTCTGGTTATCTCCGAACATTTTCATATTGGAAGCTTCTCCATCCAATGCAACAGACGTTTTTATTTTCCAGTCGTTTCCGGATTTTTCGATCCAGAACATTTTATTGTTCGCATTGAAATAACCGTTTGAGCCGCTGATGAATTTAATCTGCGGAACAGCTTTCAGTTTAGCATCAGAAAATGATTTGTTCAGCTGGGTCAAAGACACAAGGGTATCCTGCTTATTGGTTTTAAGATCAGTCATCAGATACCCGCCTTTTACAGCCTGGATATATGATTTACTGTCAGCAGACCACGAAAACTGGGAGATATTTTTCACCGCAAGATTCGTTCTCAGTCCGTTTACTGCTTCCGCCATTGTGAATTTCTGGGTCTGGGCCAATACAGAACTCCCCAAAACCACCATCAATAAAGAAAATTTATATAATTTCATTGTATAAAATTGAATCCTTCAAAAATAAGAAATAAAAATCATCCGTTAATAAATGTTAAATTAAAACATTCGTAAAACAGGATTAATGTATTGATAAAAATAAATTCTTAACTTAATGGAAAGTTTTTAAGTGAATGGTGAATTGTCAATAGTGAATTTTATGCGCATCAATAATTGATCATTAACTTGCGAAGCAAAATTGATTATTCACATGAAATCCCAAAATGAATGGTGAATCGTCAATAGTGAATTTTATGCGCATCAATAATTGACCATTAACTGGCGAAGCAAATTGACTATTCACATGAAATTCAAAATGAATGGTGAGTTGTCAATAGTGAATTTTATGCGCATCAATAATTGACCATTAACCTGCGAAGCAAAATTGACTATTCACATGAAATCCCAAAATGAATGGTGAATCGTCAATAGTGAATTTTATGCGCATCAATAATTGACCATTAACTGGCGAAGCAAATTGACTATTCACTTATAAAATCATTTCTTATCCTAAATCAATGACTCGTATACATTCTCTACACTAAATTTGCAGTATTAATAACAAACAAAAATACAATACAATGGCAACAAAATGGAACCTAGACCCAACGCATAGTGAAATTACTTTCAAAGTAAAACACATGATGATTTCTAACATTAAAGGAAACTTCAGAACTTTCGATGCTGAAATTGAATCCGAAGACGATACTTTCACCAATGCTAAAACATCTGCTACGATTCAGACTGACTCTGTATTCACGAATAACACAGACAGAGACAACCACTTAAAGTCCGGTGAATTTTTCAATACAGAGGAATATCCTACAATTACATTTGAATCCCAGGCTTTAAATGATCAAGTAACAGGAAACCTTACTGTAAACGGCATTACAAAACCTGTCACGCTAGATGTTGACTTCGGTGGGATCAACGTTGACCCTTGGGGAAATACGAAAGCGGGCTTCTCTTTTGAAGGAAAGATCAACAGAAAAGATTTCGGACTGAACTGGAACGCAGCTCTTGAAGCCGGAGGTGTGATGGTAAGCGACGAAGTAAAAGTAGCCGGAGAATTACAGTTTGTAAAGCAGGCATAATACAAAAATGAATTTGGGAAGAATACCCGAAAACATCTACACTA
This sequence comes from Chryseobacterium luteum, assembly GCF_000737785.1. Taxonomy (GTDB): domain Bacteria; phylum Bacteroidota; class Bacteroidia; order Flavobacteriales; family Weeksellaceae; genus Chryseobacterium; species Chryseobacterium luteum. The sequence goes on from NZ_JPRO01000004.1 coordinate 298,246, forward strand.
TTATAACATATAAAGGTTCAGGGATTTCTAAAAGCCTTGGACCTTTTTAATGACCTTCTATTTATGAACCTTAACGATTTACAGAACATCAGCGACAATTTTGGGAACACCCAAAGAATGCCCGTTTTATTTCTCGGGCACGGTTCACCCATGAATGCTATTGAAGAGAACCAATTTGTACAGGGATTCAGAAAGGCAGCACAGGAAATTCCTAAGCCTAATGCTATCCTGTGTATTTCCGCCCACTGGTATACGCAGGGAACTTTTGTCACTGCGATGGATATTCCCAGGACGATCCATGATTTCGGTGGTTTTCCGAAAGCTTTGTTTGATGTACAGTATCCTGCTCCCGGAAGCCCGGAACTGGCAAGAGAAACCGCCGGACTTTTGGCTCCTTTTCCGGTAGAAGAAGACCACAACTGGGGACTTGACCACGGCGCATGGTCGGTAATCAGGCATATGTATCCTGCTGCTGACATTCCTGTGATCCAGCTTAGCATAGATTATACAAAACCTCCGCAATATCATTTTGACCTGGCCAAAAGGCTGAATAAGCTCCGTGAAAAAGGAATTCTGATCATCGGAAGCGGAAATATTGTGCATAATCTCCGCCTGATCGACTGGAAAAATATAGATACGGTAGGTGCCGGCTGGGACTGGGCTGTGGAAGCAAGAGAAAAAACAAATAACTGGCTCCTGGACGGAAGTTTCCAGAATATTATAGACTATCAGAAACAGGGAACATTTCTGCAGTATGCTGTTCCTACACCGGATCATTATCTTCCGTTGATCTATACATTAGGCTTAAAAGATCGGGCAGAAAACCTTTCTTTATTTAATGATGAATTGATTGGCGGTTCTTTAAGCATGACCAGTGTCCGGATAGGATAATCTATATTGCTTGTTGTTCTTTTTTTATCACTAAAAATTTAGTAATATTGTTTTACCATGAAAAAAACGATTATACTATTTTTATTTATACTTCCTTTTTATATTGTAACGGCTCAGGTTATTAAAGGACATGTGGTAAACGACTTCGGCAGTCAGATCCCGGGTGTGAATATTTACATTGACGGAACCAAAACAGCAACGGTTTCAAAGGAAGACGGAAGTTTCAGTCTTAGTACCACTTCAGGAAATCTTGGAAGTGTCATTTTCCAGAAGGACGAGTATGAAACTTTTGCTACAGCTGTTTCGGAGGTAGTGAATAAAACCCTCAAAGTAGTTTTAACTAAAACCAACACCATTGAGGAAATCAGGCTGGTTCCTTATACTCCGGAAGCATACAGGAATTATATTAATTATTTTCTCGACACTTTCATCGGCAGCGACCGTGACAACGTAAGGATCAAAAACCAAAAATCGTTGAAGTTTTCCTACGACAAAAAGAATAAATTCCTGAAAGTAAAAGCACCGAATACTTTAATCATTGAAAATAAAAACCTGGGCTATGAGATCCAGTACAATCTTATCAGCTATTCTTCGGATTTCAATGCCCACATTGTTAATTATACCGGAACAAGTTTTTTTAAGGAAACAAAGAATTCCGACAAGATAAAACTCAACCGGATGAATGCGTATGACGGAAGCTCGCTGCATTTTTTCAGAAGCATTTACGGGAATACCATTTCCGAGGAAAAGTTTATTGTCAATCACGTCGTAAAAATTCCCAATCCCCAATATCCTACGGAAGAAGAACTGAAACTCCTTGCCGATTTTAAGCCTATTTTGATAAGTTCATCAGTGGTAAAAGTTCCTGAAAATATCCGTGACATTTCACAGCGAAAAAACAGTCAGAAACCGTATACGCTGGCCATTGTAAAAACACTGATTCCCGACTCTGAATATGTGACAAGAAAAGATGGGAAGGTCTTTTTCAGTTTTAAGGATATGCTCCAGGTGAATTATCAGAAATATTTCTACGAACTTGAGGGAAAGAAATTTATTAAGAGTACGATTCCCATAGTACTGTCCTCTTTTCTGCATCCTGAAGGTGAAGTATTTGAGGTATCAAAAGAAGGGAACATCACCGACCCGGACCAGCTCATCAGCGAAGGTGATTTTTCAAAGAATAAAATTGAAAACATGCTTCCCCTTGATTATCAGCCAGGAGACTGAGATATTCCCTCATTAGAAAAAGAAAGGCAGATGCCGGAAGACGGAAGCTTTTATTAAGAGTATCCATAACTTCCGGTCTCTATCTTTCATTAAACTCATAGTAACAATTCTACTGTACAGCTGCCAGAACATTAATGTTGCCGTAGCCATAGTTTGAATTCACCGTTGGGTAGTAGGTGGCAGACTGTCTCATTTTATTCAGTACCTGCTCTCTTGTCCATGAAGGATTTTTAGCCCATACAAGAGCAGCAATTCCAGCTGTAGCAGCCGTTGCAACAGATGATCCTCCAACATAATCAGCCTGGTTGTTGTAATAGCTCAGAACAGGAACCGTATTTCCATTGGCTCTTTCCATCTGGAAGGTAAAGTCGATCTGGCTCCCTGAGTGGCAGACATCACATTTCTGGTTGGAAGTTCCTTCTTTTACACCAGTTACAGCCTGTGTTTCAGGCATGCTTGCAGGGAAAATAACACCTACGAAATTGGTAAAACTGGTAGAAGTTCCACCTGCGCAGAAGATGAGTTTTCCTTTAGAATAAGCGTATTTCACACCATCTTCGATCTTTCCTACCGAGAAAATATGTCCCATCGACATGGAAATGATCTTCACACTGGTAGTATTGGCCAGGGCTGTAAAGGCTGTTTTCACTCCGTTTTGTTCGCTGGAAGTTTCCAGCACTACATTGGAGGCGGCCCGGTAAGTGATAAGATTTGCATTGTACGCAACTCCTACAGGAAGCCCTGCATTATTTTTCGGAGCGGCCATTACGGAAGCCATTTTCGTCCCGTGCCCGCATTGATCTGCCGGACCGTCTGTAGTGGATCCGTTGACGTATGACCCAAATTTGCTGATTGTTCTTCCGGAAGAAGCTCCGGTATTAAAACTGCTTCCAAGCAAAGTCTGCTCCGGTGAAACTCCTGTATCAATAAGTCCTATGGTAACTCCTGCCCCAGTGCTGTAGTTCCATGCATTTGGAATATTGTGTTTCGTAAATGCCCACGGCACCCTGGCGTTGGGAGCGGTGGTGGTATAATCTGCCGCATTTAAAGCAGTAGATTCAAATCCGCATCCTGATGAGGAACTGCTGGATTTTGCGTTGGGATTAAGGCTGTTTTCTATTTCAAAATAATGATAATCCCCCGGCTCTACATAACGGATGGTTTTCATCTTTCTTAACGCTGTGATAGTTTCCTTTTTTTCTATAACAACGTCCATCTGGTTAAGGTACTGATCTGAAGAGATCAAAAACCTGGTCTGCTCTACCCCTTCATATTGCCGGATCAGTCCTGCAATTTCAGCTTCCATTGTTTTGCTGTCTGCAGAAAGACTTCTGTCGAAATCATCCTTTGAAGACCCGAATCCGATGGATACCATTCTGTTTCCTCTGAAAACCGCACTCCAAAGCAAATGATCTGAAGCGTTTTTCCAGTTAAAAGTTCCGGTGTTTTTAATTGTGCTGTTAATTTCTGCATTGATCTGCTTCCCGGTCAAAGGATCTTTCTGAACAGTTTCAATAGCGGGGTTTTCATTTTGAAGTTCATCTCCGGTACATGAATTCAAAACAAAAAAGAGTGCCAGTAGGTAAAATACACTTTTTTTCATAGTACTATTTTTATGGTTTGGAACCACAATATAACACTTTAAAGTGATTTACAAGCTTAGAAAAAGTGAATTTAGTATTACTCGAATATGAATTATTTCCTTTACTTTTTTAAAAATTATAGTATTTTTTCATAGCAAACACTATTGTCAATACCTATATACTGGCCGTAGTTGGGAATTCTTCTGTAACCGGATTTTTCATAGAACGCAATAGCTTCCGGCTGCCTGATTCCTGTTTCCAGAATACATCGCCTATATCCATCTTCTCTTGCCCAGATTTCCAGTTCATTTAATATTTTCGAGGCGACTCCCTTTCCTCTTCTTGCTGTATCTGTGTACATTCTTTTTATTTCTGCCGTATCCTCAGAAAAAGGTTTGAAAGCACCACAGCCAGCGGCAACATCTTCCGAATAAGCTACCACACAGTTTTTCAGCATATCAATTGAATTGAACTGGTGATAAAATTCATGATCTTCCCCATCACGTACAGCAAGATCGGCGTCAAGCAGCCTGACTAAATTTTGGAAATCTGTGCTGGAGGAATCGGTCCTGGTTGTAGTCATTATTTATTGATTTAAAAATTTAATACAATTTAAACATTTAAAAATAAGGCTTAATTAAAAAGCTTCCCCGGTGAGAGGAAGCTTGGGATTTATTGTTTAATGCAGCGATTTTAACGACTACTCCTGACAATTATTTTTATTAAACTTCAACGTTAAATTTCCTCTCGTTGATCAGGTCTGCAATTGCCAGCATATCTTTTCCTATCAGTCTGTCGTCTTCCAGCTTTTTAACTTTAGAGCGGATCAATGCAAAATTTTCTTCGATGATCTTCGAACATTTGGCAGGTCTTCTGAATTCCAATCCCTGTGCTGCAAACATCAGTTCTACAGATAAAATATTCACCAGATTTCCCAGAACCTGATTGAATTTTCTACCGGAAATGCTTCCCATAGAAACATGGTCTTCTTGCCCTAAACTTGTTGGGATAGAGTCTGCCGATGCCGGGAAACACAATGTTTTATTTTCCGTCACCAAAGCCGCCGAAGTATATTGCGGAATCATAAATCCTGAATTCAGTCCTGAGCTTTCCGTCAATAATCTGGGAAGTCCGTATTTTCCTTCTAATAATAAATAGCTTCTTCTGTCGGAAATATTTCCCAGTTCAGCCACCGCAAGTGTAGCATAATCCAATGGAAGTGCCATCAGCTGTCCGTGGAAATTTCCTCCGGAAATAGATTCTTCAGCACTTAGAATAATCGGGTTATCCGTTACAGAATTCAGTTCTGTTTCAGCCATCAGTTTAAGATGCTCAAAAGCATTTCTGCTGGCACCGTGCACCTGAGGAACGCATCTCATGGAATAAGGATCCTGAACCCGTTCACAGTCTTCGTGAGCCTTCATATTTTCGGAACCTTTTAAAAATTTAAGCATTCTTGCCGCTACTTTTTTGCTTCCCTCGAAAGGTCTGATATCATGAAGTTCTTTTTTGAAGGGACTTTCAGAGCCTCTGTAAGCTTCAATACTCATTGCTGCAGTCATATCCGCCAGGTTCAACAAGTATTCAAATTTTTCCAAACCTTTAATGGCATGAGCCAGAATAAACTGGGTTCCGTTGATCAGTCCCAAACCTTCTTTCGGCCCTAAAACCAATGGATCAAGATCATGCCTGTCCAATACTTCCAGGGCTTCAAAAATCTGGTCTCCTTCCCAAACCTGTCCCAACCCGAGCAATGGAAGCACAAGATGAGCAAGAGGAGCCAAATCTCCGGAGGCCCCTACAGAGCCCTGTTCAGGTACTACGGGAATGATATCTTTTTCAAGCATCAGGATCAGCCTTTCGATCACCTCCAGGGAAACCCCGGAAAATCCTTTGGACAGTGCATGCACTTTCGCAATCATCATAATCTTGGAAAACTCCTTATCAATAGGTTTTCCTACACCTACGGCATGGGAAATAATAAGGTTGTACTGCAGCTGGGCCGTTTCATCAGCTGATATTTTAGTATCGCAGAGAGGTCCGAAACCTGTATTGATACCATAGACACATCTATCGGACTCTACTATTTTCTGAACGTTTTTCTGAGATTTTAAGATCTGTTCTTTGGCTGCTTTATTAAGTTTGGCTTTATTGGGTTTTTTACAGATTTCCAGGACATCATGGAAAGTGAAAACATCTACACCGTATATCATTTCTAAAAATTTCCTTAAAATTACACATTTAGCAATAATTGTAAAAGCTAAATTTCATTGTCTTATATTTTTCTGATAATAAGTAAATTAATTTGCTATTTTTACTGCTGAAATTAAAAATAATTATCAATAATTTATGAAACTTAAAACTTTACTTATTACATTATGTCTTGCAGGTACAGCCACTTTCGCCCAGAAAGTAAAATATTCCAGGGAAAACATTAAAAAAATGGAAACTTATCTTTTCAACGAGGGCTTTAATAGTCCATCTGCGAAGAAAACATCAACTATTATTTTAAAAGACGGAACAACCCATAAAGGTTTCTGCGGCAAGATCGAAACAAAAAAAGGACAGATCTATGAAGTTGCTTTGAAAGACAGCATCACCAAAAAAAATGAAGTATTCAATGCTGATCAGATCAACGAAATGTATGTATACCCTACCAATGCGGAAAAAATTGCAAAAGTTGGGAAATATATGGGCAACATCAGAAACTTCGGTACTAAAAAGCTTACCAAGAATACAGACGGTGGCAGAATACATTTTGTTAACCAGACTGTTTCCCTGAAAAATAAAAAAGATGACAAGGAATTCCTGATGCAGCTGATCAATCCTGAATTCAGTGATATTATTTCTGTATATCACGATCCCAGAGCTAAAGAAACAGCCGGTTTTTCTATGATGGGCTCTCCTCAGCTTGGCGGCGGCGTTATCAAATCTTATTATGTAAAGAAAGGTGATAAGGTAATGTGGCTTCACAAGGATGATTTTGAAGATAACTATGATTTTCTTTTTGGTGACAATCAGGAATTCATGAAAAAATATCCTAAAAATTCTGTTGAATGGGATTATTTCAGCTTCCTGATCAATGAATACACGGCAATGACCAACGGATAAAATAGATAATCATATGACTAAAACTGCAGAAAATTCTGCAGTTTTTTTGTTCTTTTAAATCCCGGATGGATTCCGTAATTTTGTTATATGAATCCTTCTTTAGAATTACAGCTTAAAACTTTACCATCAGAACCAGGCGTTTATCGTTATTATGATAAAAACGACCAATTGCTGTATGTAGGAAAGGCCAAACATTTAAAGAAAAGGGTTCTCTCCTACTTCAACAAAAACCTTCCCGGCTACCGTACCAAAATAATGGTGGGAAAAATCGTCCGTCTGGAGACAACTATTGTCAACAGTGAATATGATGCTCTTTTACTTGAAAATAACCTGATCAAGGAGCATCGTCCTTTTTACAATGTCTTATTGAAGGATGATAAAACATATCCATGGATCTGTATTAAAAATGAAAGCTTTCCGAGGATATTCCTGACCAGAAATGTAATCAAAGACGGATCCGAATATTATGGGCCTTATGCTAAAGTGCGTCCTGCAAAGATTTTGCTGGATACCATTAAGCATATTTACAAGCTAAGAACGTGTAACCTTAATCTTTCGCCTCAAAAAATAGCAGAAGGGAAATACAAAGTATGTCTGGAATATCACATTAAAAACTGTGAAGGTCCCTGCGAAGATCTGGAAAGCAAAGAGGATTATGATGAAAAGATCGATGCCATCCGCGGAATTATCAAAGGGGATTTCCGGAAGGCAAAAGAGTATCTGGTGAATCAGATGATGAAAATGGCTTCCAGTCTTAAGTTTGAAGAAGCGCAGATCATCAAGGAAAGACTGGACATCCTGGAAGATTATCAGGCTAAAAATACCGTTGTGAACCCCAATATTGATGATGTTGATGTTTTCGGAATGACCAGCGATGAAACGGCCGCTTATGTGAATTATTTCAAGATCAGAAACGGAAATATCATTCAGAGTTTTACCACAGAGATCAAAAAAATCCTGGAAGAGACGGATGAAGATATTATGGAGGAGGCTCTGATAGAGATCCGCCAGAAGTTCGGCTCTGATTCTAAAGAAGTATTGCTACCGTTCCACCTTTCTGTGGAAATTCCGAATGTAAAACTAATTGTTCCAAAAGTCGGCGACAAAAAAAGGATTGTAGAACTTTCGGAGAAAAATGCAAAAGAATACCGTTTAGAAAAATTAAAGCAGGTACAGATCGTAGATCCGGAAAGGCATACGAACAGAATCATGGCTGAAATGCAGAAATTGTTAAGAATGCCCGTAGAACCAAGACATATTGAAGGTTTTGACAACTCCAATATCCAGGGAACGAATCCTGTTTCTGCATGTGTGGTTTTTAAAGATGGCAAACCGAGCAAAGCTGATTACAGAATTTTTCACCCAAAAACAGTAGAAGGAGCCAATGACTTTGCCACAATGGAAGAAGTCATCTACCGCCGTTATAAAAGATTGATGGATGAAGGTGAAAATCTTCCGCAGCTCATTCTGATAGATGGAGGAAAAGGACAGCTCTCTTCTGCAGTAAAAAGTTTAAAATTATTGGGTCTCTATGGCAAAATAACGATTGTAGGAATCGCGAAAAGACTTGAGGAGATTTTCTTTCCTGAAGATTCTATTCCTTTATATCTTGATAAGAAATCGGAAACCTTAAAGATCCTGCAAAGGGTTCGTGATGAAGCCCACCGTTTCGGAGTAAAGCACCACAGGACGAGAAGAAAGAACTCTACCATCAAATCGGAACTGGAAGAAATTCCCGGTGTGGGAGAAAAAACGATTGAGCTGCTGCTTTCGAAACTGAAATCTGTTAAGCGGATCAAGGAATCGAGCATGGAAACTCTGGAAGAGATTCTTGGGAAAAGTAAAGCGAAGGTTATCTGGGAGTTTTTCAACAGTCAATAGAAAATAAAAAATCCTTAATTCATTCTTACGTCTGAATTAAGGATCATATGTTTTTATTGTGTCGAAAACACTTCTTTAGTAAATTCACCATTAGATTGCGGAATATCGATCACAATATTTCCATTTTCAAAATATCCGATCGTATAACTTCCGTCTGAAAGTTTTACTCTGAATACATCTTTTTTTGAAGAAGTTTTAAAAACAGCGAATGGCACAGAGCTCCCACTGTCTGCCAGAATAAATTGATTGGTATCCACCTGTATTTTCTGAAGGTTAATTTTACCGTTGGTATATTTCCCGGATTTATTTTCTGTAATAGGCTCAGAAGAAGATTCATTATTATTTTTAACAGGCTGTATATTTGGACTCTCAGCTTTCGTAATCTGAAGATTTTCTACAGGTTTTGAAGCTGGAAGTGATACCAGAGAAAGCCTAAGAGCATCCTGATAACCTTCTTCATATTCTTTAATGTTTGAACTTCCTTTTGATGAAAATACTACATTCCCTTTACAGTCCTTAAACTCAAGCTCAACTTTATTTCTTAGAAAACCGCTTTTATTAAGTATATTACCCATTGCAAAGCTGCAAGAATTTTTTTCAATCTCCAAAGGCCACTGGTCTTTACCTTCCTGAATAACTGTGTATCCTTTTGATTTTAAAGCCTTTGCTAAAGAATTATCAAGACCATATGATTCTTTCTCGAAATCTTTCAAGGTTTGAGGAATAGAAATATATTTATAATCAGAAACTTTCTGTCCAAAAACAGCAGTTACCGCCAACATAAATGTGAATACCGAAATCTTTTTCATTGCTTTTAAATTAATTTCAAAGTTAATCATTTCTGAACGCTCCCATATCCAATTTAAGAGAGAAAAAATTAGAATAGAAATTAGATCCTCCGATTCCTGAATTGGTAATCGCATAATCCAGTGTAAGTCCTCTGTATCTTATCCCAAGGCCAGCACTCGGCTGGAAAGAAACTTTTCTTTTTAAATCTTCAATATCTGTAATGGATTGAAACCTGTTGATCCCAAGTCTTACAAAGATCATTTTCTGGTACCCCAGCTCAGCACCTGCATAAGGTGTTATACTTGCAAAATCCGTTGATATCAAAGCTGCTGTTTTAGCAAAATCTACATTGATTCCGGCTTCCGGCAATACATACACGCTGCTGTTGATATTGAATATTTTACTTGCCCCCACATTCAGCTTAGGCATGGTAAGTTCCATCTTATCTTTTGGTGCAGGGTTAAATTCTTCGCCATTTACCACAGTTGAAAGTTCTCCCTGATTAATACTCCAAAAGTTTACTGTAGTGGTTGCATCACGCAGCATACCCCCGAATTTCCATCCGTTGTCAGCTTTATAAATAGCTCCGATATCAAAACCAAAACCGTAACCACTGGCAAATTTCCCTACGTTTCTGTAAACAATTTTAGCATTTATCCCTACATCCAGTTTAGGATTACCTGCCGGATTGAAGGCATAGGAAAGAATAGCAGCATAATCAGACTGGGAAAATTTTGTGATTTTATCATAATCTATATTACCTTCAGCATCAATCATCTGTGTAGTATTCAGGATATTGTCTACCCCAAGTCTTACGATTGAAACCCCAAATACTCCTTCTTCCAGTACTTTTGCGTACGCCAGATAATCATACTTCGCAATAGATTCAAAATATTCTGCATGCATTGCCGCTCCCTGCCAGTCTTTTTCAATAGCCATTAAACCCGCCGGGTTCCACATAGGTGAATACACATCATCCTGGTTGGAAATTACAGCTCCTCCCATGGCCAGCCCTCTTGCCCCAGCTCCGATATTTAAAAATTCATTGGAGTATTTTCTTATAATCTGAGATTGAGACAGCCCAAACAGCAGTGAAAATGCAAGTAAAAGATATTTTTTCATCATATAAAATTTGATGCTTAGTTAAAGTTTTTTTGTTTTTTTGTTTTTCTGGCTTTCATTAATCCGTTAACAATAATAGCCAATATCATAACGCCTGAAGCTACATAAAATATAGGACTCATTTCTTCTGATTCCCCAAAGATAAAAAAAGCTAGTATAATTCCGTAGACAGGTTCTAAATTAACTGTTAAAATTAAAGTAAAAGGCGAAATATATTTCATCAGCTTCACCGATTCCAGCATAGGAAAAGCTGTAAAAACACTTGCCAGTAAGCATATTAACGCCAGATCTCTATAGTTTATTTCACTCATTTGAAAAATCTGCCCCGTAAACATATAAAATACTGCGAGAACAAACCATCCACAAAAAATTTCATAGAATATAATATTGCCTGAACTGGTTTTTCCAAACATTTTACCATTAAAAACAGAAAAAACAGTTCCGAACACCGCACACAGAATCCCATATATGATACCTTCTTTGAAATGAAATTCAGTCTTAAAGATTAGTAGTATACAGGCGACTATCACCACACCCATCACAACTTCCGATACATCAATCTTTCTTTTAAAGATAACAGGTTCCAATATGGAAGCGAACAAAGTAGAAAGAGACAGACAGCTTAATGCTATTGAAACATTCGAAACTTTAATAGAATAAAAAAAGCAGTACCAGTGAAGCGCCATGGCACAACCAATCCCAGCCAGCTGAAAAAATATTTTCCAGGATACTTTAATGCTCTCTTTTTTATAAATCCTGATGAATGCAAAAAGAAATATAGCCGCAAACAACATCCTGTAAAACACAAGAATCTGAGCATTGGCATGAATCAGTTTTCCCAAAATTGCAGTAAACCCCCACAAAAAAACAATCAAATGCAACCTGAAAAGTGCTAATTTTTGCATATCCTAACTTCTGTAAATTTTTAACAGGCAAATTTACAAATAGGCTTTTACAAATCTCATAAAAAATATAAATTTTACTTTAATAAAAAAATAATTAATGCATGTTCATCTTATTTTTCCTGAATAATTTATCACAATCAGCTAAAAATAGAAAATATGGATCTTATAAAAACTTGATGTCAAACAAGCGGAGTTGTTATTTCATGATGTAATGGATATAGATTACCTTCCTATTAAAAAAAATCATAGATTTGAGTAATGACCTTAAATAAAGACATCAGGATTAAAACAGACCGACTCTTATTACAACCTGTAGAAGAATTGCATGTTGATGATATCAATACCTATTTCACTGCAGAAATTACAAGATATATGCCTTTCAACCCGGAAGGAGACAGAAATGATATTCTAAGTTTCGTGGAAGAATCAAAAAAGTCGCTTTCAAACAATACCGACCTGGTAATGGTTGCGATTGACTCTACAAACAACTTCATGGGTTGCTGTGGTATCCATAATATAACAGAAGAATCGGTAGAACTGGGCTTATGGTTGAAAAAGAGCGCACAGGGTATGGGCTTGGGAACAGAAATAATAATGGCCCTTATCCAATTTTTAGAAACTAATTTTATTTTTAAATATATCATCTATCCCGTTGATCAGGAAAATATAACCAGTAGGAAAATACCGGAAAAATTAGGTTTTATACCTTATAAAAAATACCGGAAAAATAAAAACCGATCATCATTTCTCGATATTATTGAATACAGGAAATATTACTCAGATTAGTTTTTTATGATTGTCTTCCATTTCTAATGATGCAAGCACAAAAAAACCCTGAAAATCTGTTCAACTTTCAGGGCCTTCAAATAATAAACTATTAAAAAAATAAACTAGGAATAGAGTATTTACAGGAAACATTGTCCCTTTTACTCTGAAGTAAAGTTAGAAAAAATATCAGTAATTTAAAAATATTTTTTTGTTAAAAATTTCACAAATTTCTGAAAACCAATATATTAAACACTTGTTTTACTTCATCCCCTATTCATTATAAAAATAGTATCTTTAGCCGTAAAAAATTTAAATTTTATGGACCTTGAATTTAATAAACGGGAAGATCAAAATAGATTAAAATTATCTGATATCAATCGATTGCTGGCTGAAATAAAAAAAGGGGGCGGTGAAAAGAGGCTTCAAAAGCTTCGCGACGAAGGAAAAATGACAGCAAGAGAAAGAATTGAATATCTTCTCGATAAAGGTTCAGATTCTATAGAAATAGGCGCATTTGCAGGCTATGAAATGTATGAAGAGCATGGAGGATGTCCTGGTGGCGGCGTTGTAGTCGTAATGGGCTATGTTTCCGGGAGACAGTGTATCGTGGTTGCTAATGATGCCTCTGTAAAAGCAGGCGCCTGGTTTCCTATCACTGGAAAGAAAAACCTGAGGGCTCAGGAAATTTCAATGGAAAATAAGCTTCCAATCATCTATCTGGTAGATTCTGCGGGTGTTTACCTTCCTATGCAGGATGAGATTTTTCCTGATAAAGAACATTTTGGACGGATTTTCCGGAATAATGCCAAAATGAGCTCTATGGGAATTATCCAGATCTCTGCGGTTATGGGAAGCTGTGTGGCTGGAGGCGCCTACCTTCCCATCATGAGTGATGAGGCTATGATTGTTGAGAAAACAGGCTCCATTTTTCTTGCCGGAAGTTATCTTGTAAAAGCAGCTATCGGAGAAAGTATTGATAATGAGACTCTGGGAGGAGCTACTACACACTGCTCAATTTCAGGCGTTACGGATTATAAGGCTAAAGATGATAAAGATGCCTTAAACAGGATCAAAAACATCATGAAATCTCTCGGAAGCACTGAAAAAGCGGGGTTCGACAGAATAGAAAGTTTTCCTCCAAAGGAAAGCCCTGATAACATCTTTGGAATTGTTCCTTCTTCCAGAACAGAACAGTACGATACCTCCGAGATCATTAAATGCTTGGTTGACAACTCAGAATATGAAGAATATAAGGCTGATTATGGAAAAACCATCATCTGTGCCACAGCCAGAATTGACGGCTGGTCCGTAGGAATTGTAGCTAACCAGAGAAAGCTTGTAAAAAGTGGTAAAGGTGAAATGCAGTTTGGTGGTGTTATTTATTCGGATTCTGCTGATAAAGCGACAAGGTTTATCGCCAACTGCAATCAGAGAAAAATTCCTCTAATATTCCTTCAGGATGTTACAGGATTTATGGTAGGTTCAAAATCCGAGCATGGAGGCATTATTAAAGATGGCGCCAAAATGGTGAATGCCGTTTCAAATTCTGTGGTTCCAAAATTCACGATTATTACAGGAAATTCTTATGGAGCTGGAAACTATGCAATGTGCGGTAAGGCTTACGATCCCAGATTAATTGTGGCATGGCCTTGGGCAGATCTTGCTGTAATGGGCGGATCACAGGCGGCTAAAGTTTTGGTGCAAATTCAGGAATCCACTTTGAAAAAGCAGGGTAAGGAAATCTCTGAAGAAGAGCATAATGAAATTTTAAATACTATTACAAAAAGGTACCAGAAGCAGACAGAATCTACCTATGCTGCAGCAAGACTCTGGACAGATGCCATTATCAATCCCACGGATACAAGAAAATGGATTTCTATGGGTATTGAAGCTGCTAATCATGCTCCTATTACTGAGAAGTTCAATTTGGGGGTTATTCAGGTTTAATGAAAACTTTATTATAAAATTCAAAATCGTCTCATTAGGGACGATTTTTTTATTTCTATTTAATCATTACTCCTTAATATTCTGGAAGATTTAGAATCTCTATAGCAAAAGACAACTATTGAGAAAAGACAAGCTTGAACCAAGCCTAAATGCATTACCGCAAAGCCAGACAAAGAATAATAAATAGTTCAGTAACATTCTCTTGCTTATTGAAGAAAAATAGTTTTTACGGTAAGCAATTAATGATAGTTAGGAATGGTTATAGATAGAACAGCAGTTTTTGATCTTCAAAATGAATATCCATATTTTGTGTTGAACTAAGTTTGGGCTATGGAGATCTTAAACTGGTGGAATATCTCTCGCAGATCAGGCAGATAGAGCAGATTTTTTAATTTCATGTATATTAATAAGTTTGGGCTAAAGCCTTTGCTTACTCTATACATTGGAGGACGGGCTTTAGACCGTCCCTATTGAAGATAGGATAATCCCTGGTCAGTAGTGAAGATCTGTCCGCCCCCTATTCCCTATTCCCTATTCCCTATTCCCTATTCCCTATTCCCTATTCCCTATTCCCTATTCCCTATTC
>NZ_JPRO01000005.1 GCF_000737785.1 Chryseobacterium luteum
GTCAAATCTATACATTATTTTTAGTTAAGCAAATAAATAATTGATAATTTTTAAAGTATTTTATTATGTTAAATCTCAATTAATATCAAAATAAATGAAACAATGATAAAAATTATACAATTTTAATCAAATAAACCAAAAACGACAAAATTATATATCTTATTTATTTTTATGAATTGAGGCCAAATAATTAACTTATGTTATAGTTTGTATAATAATTAGTTATTACAGATTGTTTTATGAAACACGATTGTTTGAAATTGAAACAACTTAATGGGAAAGTATTTCTGATTTATCCTGACAAATATTTCTAAAATAGAAAGTAATGGAGGATTTTTGAATATATGTAAAATAGTATATAAGAGGATTCGGTTAAGTAAGTAGTTCTGTCTATCAAACAGTTACAAACAAAAAAAGTCGCCCATTGGCGACTTCTTAACTCATGCGATCCGGACGGGACTCGAACCCGCGACCTCCGCCGTGACAGGGCGGCATTCTAACCAGCTGAACTACCGGATCAATTTTTTTTAAAAGAAATTGACAAAACTTCTGCGATCCGGACGGGACTCGAACCCGCGACCTCCGCCGTGACAGGGCGGCATTCTAACCAGCTGAACTACCGGATCTAATTTTTTTTAAAAGTAAATTATAAACTTTTGCGATCCGGACGGGACTCGAACCCGCGACCTCCGCCGTGACAGGGCGGCATTCTAACCAGCTGAACTACCGGATCATTTTCTGTTGTTGTAAAGAACGTTGTTTCTTTTTTGTGATTGCAAAATTACACCTTTTTTCATTCCCTGCAAATTATTTGCAAAAAAAAAGCCTCCCGAGACCGGAAGGCATTCATTATCAAAGTTATTTTTTTACAAGTGCGCGCTTAACTTTTCAGCGATTACCTCTTTTGGAGCCACACCTACTAATTTATCAACCACCTCACCGTTCTTAAAAATCAGAACTGTAGGGATATTTCTGATGCCATACTGCATCGAAATTTCCTGGTTGTTGTCTACATCAACTTTCCCTACCACTGCTTTTCCTTCAAAATCTGATGCCACTTCTTCGATGATTGGTCCCAAAGTTCTGCACGGTCCGCACCATACAGCCCAGAAGTCTACCAATACCGGCTTATCTGATTTTAAAACCATTTCCTGAAATGAGCTGTCCGTAATTTCTAAAGCCATTTTGTTTCTTTTATTTAAATTAATATTATATTCTTATTTCAATCCTTAATTGGATATTCAAAATTACGATATTTAAGCAATAAGACTATCTATGCTCAACATTTGTTTTTTCTATAGCAAATTCTTTTGAAATTTCCTCCAAAGCATCTGCCAGCGCATCTATCTCTGCTTTTGTCGTCATATGGCTGAATGAAATACGTAATGGCGTACAATGATCCATTTCATCTTCAGTAAGCACCATCATCATCACCATAGAAGGTTTGGATGCTCCTGAAGAGCACGCACTGCCTTGGGAGATTGCAATCCCCTTCATATCCAGCTGAAGCCCGATCAAAGGATTTTTATATGGAAGCAAAGCACTCAAAACCGTGTAAAGACTTTTTTCCTTCTCTGCACTTCTCCCGTTGAATTTAATGTCCGGAATCACCGCAGAAAGCCTTTCTATCGCATAGTCTTTGATCTCCTGCATATGATTGGTATATTCTTCCATATGATTCAGAGAAAGCTCCAATGCCTTTCCAAGACCTACGATACCGCTTACATTCTCTGTTCCGGCTCTTAGACTTCTTTCCTGAGGTCCGCCCGTAATAATTCCTTTCATTCCGGTTGCTTTTCTGATGAAAGCAAAACCTACACCTTTCGGACCATGGAATTTGTGGGCACTGCATGAAGCAAAATCTACCATAATATCTGAAAAATCAAGATTCATGTGAGCCATGGTTTGTACCGTATCCGAATGGAAAAGCGCATTACTGGCTTTACAAAGCTCGGCGATCTTCTTGATATCTGAAATATTCCCGATCTCATTATTCGCATGCATTAAGCTCACCAGGGTCTTTTTATCCGAAGTTTTTAATAATTCCTCGAGTTTATTAAGGTCAATATCTCCTTTTTCATTGGGACGGATATAGTTTACCTCTACTCCCTTCCTGTTTTTCATATCCAGAATAGTTTCAGAAACACATTTATGTTCCAGTGGAGTGCTTATGATTCTTTCAATTCCCAGGTGTTCAACACTGGATTTGATGATCATATTGTTCGATTCTGTTCCGCAGGAGGTAAAGATGATCTCTGCAGGAGTTACATGAAGATACTCTGCAACCTGTCTTCTCACATTTTCAATAAGAATTTTCGCTTCCTGTCCAAAACTGTGGGTAGAAGAAGGATTTCCGAAATTCATTTTCATGGTACTTACCATTGCATCTATGACTTCTTCTGAAAGAGGAGTTGTTGCAGCGTTATCTAAATATATTTTGTTCATTTTTATTTTGAATATTTTAATTCTACTGAGGTAAACTGATAGTCTGAAGGAACGGCGAAAATAAACCAGGGGTTTGAAAGCATCTGAATTTCCATTCCGCCTGATGGTGTTTCAGGAACTTCCACATAAAGGATACTGTTTTTCACAGAGGTACTTTTGATCGCACCAACCGTATGGCTGCCCGATCTGAAGCTGCCCATATTATACAGAACCACTTTTTTGTTTTTGGGGAATTTCGGATAGTTTATGGATGGTTCTTTGCCCGTTTCAACGAGACCGAAACTTCCTTTGATGACGTTTCGGAATTCCTGTTCATCTTTAATAATCTTGAATCCGGCTTTTTCCGGGCCGCCCTGCGACTCAGAAACAAGGAGTTCAGAGCTTTCCTGCATACCTGATGGTTTTTGAGACGGCGTAGTTGCACAGCCCATAATGATTGCAGTACATAAAATAAGCAGTCTTTTCATTTTTTACATTTTTACCATCCAAAATTAGTGAAAAAATTGGTAATGACCTTCATTTGCCCATTTAAGCATTTGCTGGTCTCCTGAAGTATCTCCGAAAGCGATTATTTTATCGTATTTGGAGTCGTGAATTTCAGCTTTTATTCTTATGAGTTTTTCTTTTCCGTTACAGTTTCTCCCTATAAAATTTCCTGTAAAAATCCCGTTTTTAAACTCTGCGCGTGTGGCTACCAGCTGCATTTTCAGTTCTTCAGCAAAAGGCTTCACCCAGATATCGAGCGACGCAGTAACCAATAAGCTCTGTGTATTATCCCTATCGATATTTTTTATAAAGTCCATCGCATTTTCTCTTACGATTTTTGGATAATGCTGTTCAAAAAACTGTCTGGATTTCATTTCGATCTTTTCCTGAGTTTGTCCCTTGAGGATAGATCCTATAAAGCTTTTCTTTACTTTTTCGGTTTCGGCAAGCTTCAGCTTCAACAGGATAAAAAGAGGAATATGTCTCAAAAACTGTATGCGGAATTTTGTAGAATCATAGAATTTAAGATACATAAACATGGTATCTTTATACGTTATAGTTCCGTCAAAATCAAAACAATACAATTTTTTCATTTTTTACTAAAGCTTTAATTTCTTAAATATAAATTCAGGGATATTCCTGATAATCATCATGATGATACTCCATACCGGCAAGACATATACCACATTCTTCTGCTTTTTAAAGGCTTTATAAATGCAGGCTGCTGCTTGCTTGGGTGTTGCAGTCAGTTTAGGATTCAAAGGCAGTCCGTCCGTCATTTTTGTCGCCATGAATCCCGGTTTTACAGTCATGACATGTACTTTTTTCTCAAAAAGATAATTACGGAGTCCACTCAGATAAGCTGTAAAAGCCGCTTTTGCACTTCCGTAGATAAAATTGCTCTGTCTGCCACGGTCTCCTGCTACTGACGATAACCCGATGATTGTTCCTGATCTCCTGCTTTCAAACTTTTGAGCAAAATAGTTCATGACGGGGATCAGCTTCGAATAATTGATATTAATAATCCTTTCCGTATTCCTGTTATCATAAAGACCTTCCTCAGTTCCATCTCCCAAATATCCTACGGCACAAAATAATACATTTGAACTGACATGATCAAATGTATTATAATCAATCTCTTTCATCAGATCAATTTCAATCACTTCGGACTGCTGTAGAAATTTCACATCAATATGTCTTGCGAACCTCTCAGTCGTTTCTTTGTTCGACGTGAAAAGGTATATTCTTTCAAACCTTTCTCCTTCCTGGAGAGATTTTTCCACAAAAGCCTGTGCCACCTCAGATGTACTTCCCAGAACTATCATTATGAATTGTTGTTTATGATTCTTTTGTGCTGTAAGGACACAAATTTTGAACTTTGAATATTTTTAAGGTAATTCGTGAGTGAAGACCTGCTCATGCTGTCTTTTGTAAGATAAATCCTTCCTCCGAACTGCTGCACGGTGTCATCTAATTTTTCAACAAGCTTTTTCAGTTTTGAGTTGACTTTAAAATCGAGGGCCAGCGTATATCCTTCAAACGGAAATGAATTGTACGCTTCCGGATTGTTTTTCCCAAACAGCTTTAAAACAGCCAGAAAGGAGCCGTTCCCGCTTGCTGCAATGGTCTCAAGGATCTGTTTCATGCCTTCTTTGCCGGCTTCTTTCGGAATCACCATCTGGTACTGGATGAAGCCTGCTTTTCCGTAGATTTTGTTCCAGTCATGGATGGCGTCTAACGGATAGAAAAAGGTTTCGTAATCAATGAATGATTTAACTTCTTTTTTTGTCTGTTTTTTATAGTACAGGAGATTGAAGATCTTTACAGTCAATGCATTCAGAATAAATCCCGGAAAATAAAAAGGAACCGTAGGCTGCAGTTTTTTCTTCAGTCTTAAAGGCTGTTTTGCCAGATTGTTCGGAAGCTCATGCTGAAAAGCGTGTTCTCCTCTAATTAAAATGCTTCTTCCTAAGTTTTTACCTTTCTGAAGACAGTCGATCCATGCTACTGTATACGTCCAGTTCTCACTTTCTTCAAAGAGCCTGAAAATTTCATCCAGATTCTCTGCTTTTATGCTTTCCTGGCGGATGTAGGCCGATTCTATATTTTTAAGTTTAAATTTTACGGTAAGAATAATTCCGGTAAGCCCCATTCCTCCGATGGTAGCCCAGAATTTATCTGAATTCTCCTCTCTGGAACATGTAATGATGTTTCCGTTTTCTATCATCAGCTTAAATTCGGTCACATATTCTGAAAAGCAGCCTTCTGCATGATGGTTCTTACCATGAACATCGGAAGCAATAGCCCCGCCTACCGAAATAAATTTTGTCCCGGGAGTTACATAAAGAAAATAACCCTGCGGAACCGAAATTTCAAGTACATCGGAAAGGAGTACCCCGGATTCGCATTCTATAACCCCGTTGAGACGGTCGAAACTGATGAATTTATTTAATTTTCTGGTGGAAAATATGGTTTCTCCCAGGGAAGCATCACCATAGCATCTCCCGTTACCTCTTGCAATAATTTCGTTATGACTGAGTACAAATTCTTTTATTTTTTTGAAGCTGTCCTCAGATCTCATTTCTTTTTCTACGACCGGGAAATTGCCCCAGTTGGTAACTTTCTGTGTGAAATTCGGCTTCATTTTTTAAAATAAATCTGGATTAAAAATGCGGCTACCCAAAGCACTAAGGTTACCTGGATATATCGGTCTCTGTAAACAATTTTGGTAGGAGATTCCGTTCTGTTGTATACTAATGTCTGCTGAAGGTATCTTAAAAAAGCAAAAACTACAAATATGACCGTATAAAAAACTCTCTCATGAAACCGTGCCTGGACTTCGGGCGAAAGGGTAAACATCAGGTAGCAGACAATAGCGAGCGTCACTGAAATGGATAATGCGATATCTGCAAACTGAACATTATAGCCGTCCAGCGCTTTCCTGGTTTTCCCGGAAACCTGTGCATTGATGAGCTCTCCCCTTCTTTTCCCTATCGCCAAAACAAGTGCGAGCACAAAGGTAAGTAAGATTGCCCACTGTGATATTCCTATTGATGTAATGTATCCTCCAGCCAAAACTCTCAGTACGAATCCTAAAGCAATAATGAAAATATCTATAATCGGAACATGCTTAAGCTTAAAGGTATAGGCAATATTCACCACAATATAAAGTCCGATAATTATAGCAAATTTCCATAAAGGCTCATGAAAATAAAGCTGCGCAAAAAATACAAGGACCATATCAATAATCATGAAGGCCGTAAGAATTCCCAAAGCTTTGGATTTTGAAATTGCTCCGCTTGCGAGGGGCCGTCTTCTTTTTTCCGGATGCTTTCTGTCTGCCTCAATATCGTTATAGTCGTTGAGGATGTAAACAACGCTTGCTGCAAGGGAAAAAATGATAAACGCAAAAATGCTTTTGGTAAGTAAGTCTAAATTTGTAATATTTCCGGAAAAGAACAGAGGGACAAAAACAAACAGGTTTTTCACCCATTGCTCCACACGGAGGAGTTTAAGATATTTCTTCATTTATGCTATTTCGGTTACAAAAATAGTGATTTCAAAATTGACACCATAAAAATACAAAAAAAACCGCCGGGGCGGTCTTTTAAGAAAATATTTATATCATTAAATTAATTACTGCCCTTGTTGCTTGGCATCGTTAATCATTTTCTCGTTGGCTGTAATGGCAAATTCCACTCTTCTGTTTTTAGCTCTTCCTTCGTCTGTATCGTTGGTAGCCACAGGCATGGATTCTCCTTCACCTTTTGTAAACATTCTGTTGGATGCAATTCCTTTTCCAGATAAATACGCTTTTACAGCATCTGCTCTTCTCTGAGAAAGAGACAGGTTGTAAGAATCTGCACCTTTACTGTCTGTATGACCGTAGATATTGATATTAGTATCGGGATTGTCAGCAAGAACTCTGGCTAACTTATCAAGGTTCGTCTGGGCAACAGAAGTAAGATTTGAAGAATCAAAGGCAAAGTTCACAATGCTTTCGTTCATCGTAATCTTGATACCGTCTCCTACTCTTTCTACTTCAGCGCCTGGTAAAGTTTCCTTAATCTGCTTAGCCTGCTTGTCCATTTTATTCCCGATCACGTTACCGGCAACACCGCCGATAATACCTCCCAATACAGCTCCTAATGCTGAATTTTTACCACTTCCTACATTATTCCCCAAAATACCCCCGATTACAGCTCCGGATGCAACACCTACTGCTGTACCTCTCTGCTGGTGGTTGGAATTCTGAACAGCTTCACAGCTTGTAAGCAATAATGCTGATGATAAGAAAAGAGCTCCTATATATGTTTTAGTAAATTTCATTTTTTTAATCTTTTATATTGATAAATTATTTCATTCCTGTTCTCTGGAAGTTGTAAACAACCTGCACGGTGCTTCCATCGAAAGGAACGTTCTGTACAAGTGAAAACTGATCTGTAGACTGGTTGGTAATCGTTAAAGAATATCCTACCGTATTTTGCTTGGCTTTCGTTCCCGCAAGGATTTTTTTAAACATGAAAGTATTGCCATCTTTTACTTCAAATTTAATAGGCTGTGTAAGGCTTGGACAAGCTCCACCTCCGTTTAAAGTATAGGCACCGGTATAGTTATTTGGAATTAATCTCCAATGACTTCCCACAAAACACTGGGCATCTGCACCTTCATCAAAAGGCTTGATTTTGAATCCTTTCTCATAATCAACGCTAACAATCTGCCAGTCGCCTTTCAGTTTCAGGTATTCGACTCTTTGGTTTTGTGATGTTTCTGCATTTTTCACTGAGGAACAAGACACTGCAAAAAGTGATGTTCCAATCAACCCTGCAAGTAGTAACTTTTTCATTTTGTTGTTTATTATTTTGTTATTTATATAAGTTACAAAAAACCGTGCCAAATTGAAAAATAAAAATAAAAAAAGTCCGAAAATTTCGGACTTTAAATGTTTTCTGCTTATATTCAGAAAGATATATTATTTTTTAACAGTCTTTTTTACGGATTTCGCAGGCTTATTGCTGCCTGAAGATTTTCCGTCATAGAAGTTGGTATAAGCATACTCTGCCGCCTTTTGAAGGTCTATAACACCTCCGGCCTGAGAATATCCGGCAAATTGACTATCATCTGTATTAGGATTGCTGCTTTTTACAAGTGCTTCAATGATCTGGTAAGGCTTCAGGTTGGGCATATAAGCCAGCAATACTGCTGCCGCTCCGGCTACTACGGGTGATGCCATAGAGGTTCCCTGAAGGTATTTGTATTCGTTTTTAGGCACGGTAGAATAAATTTCTTCACCCGGTGCAAAAACATTTACCATTTTCTTGTTATAGTTAGAGAAATCTGCTCTAAGTTCATTATTTCTGTTGGTACTTGCCCCTACAACCAATACGTTGTTTACAAACGGTTTTTCATCTGTAACATTTTTAAAGTTGGTAGGAAAAGCAAGGTGTTCGGCCACATCTTCATTTTCGTTGCCTGCCGCTTTTACTAAAAGCACACCTTTGTCTTCAGCATATTTGAAAGCATCCCACACCACATTTTTGCCTGGAGAAACAGGTTTTCCGAAACTCATGTTCAGAACTTTAGCACCATTATCAACCGCATATCTGATTGCGTTCGCAACGTCCTTATCTCTTTCGTCTCCGTTTGGAACGGTTCTTACGGACATGATCTTAGCTACTTTGGAAGCTACACCATACTGTATTTCTTTACCTTGAGGAAGACCGGCAATAATTCCTGCCACGTGTGTTCCGTGTTCTGCATCTGGACCTTCGTAGTGATTATTTCCGTAATTTTTTTCAGAATAATCATCGTAGTTATCGCCTACAATTTCTTTTCTCGGGTCATAGCTCAGATCATACTGCTTAGACTGCGGTGTAAAATGATCGATGGCTTCTTTCATCTGCTCTTTCATCAGTTTCTCGAACTCATCGGAAGATTTTCCTTTGAATTCAGGGCTTTGGGAAACCTGCCCAAGAACCTGAAGCGCAATAGCATCTTTCTGATCCGTAGGAGGTTTAATTCCTGCCAGGGTTTCTGCAGTAACAGGTTTACCACCCAGCAATTTTACCATATTTGGAATGATACTGTTGATCATGGTGTAGGTCTGAAGACCCTGTTTTGCTTCTACACTTTTTTTGCCAAAAAGTTCTTTAGACTTCATATACATGGCAAACTCTTCGGGCATTTTTGCCTGATTGGCTTTATTTTTTGCAGAATCGTCGCCTTCGAAAACAGGCTTATATTTAGCAACGACTCTTGTTACTTCCATATTGTCGATATCAATGTCGCCATTTTTACCGCCGATAAAGTTCCAGCCGTGTACATCATCAATATATCCGTTTCCGTCATCATCTTTCCCGTTTCCGGGAACTTCATTGGGATTGGACCATACATTTTTCACAAGGCCCGGGTGATCAACCTGAACACCACTATCTAAAACCCCTACCACAACCGTTTTTGGCTTAAGGCCTTTGGATTCTAAATATTTATATGCATTTGCCGTGTTTACTCCGTATACTTTTGATGTAGAAAAATCTTTATGATACCAAGTCATCAGATCTTTATCTTCTTTCGGGTCAATGCTCTTAGCCTGGGCTTCCTGGGCATAAGAGAAACTAAAGCCTGCCAGAAAAACAGCAGCTAATAATACCTTTTTCATGTTAGTATGATTGTTTAATATTTTTTATATAAGTCAGAGATTCAGGGCCTTTGTTACAGATAAGGTCCAAAACCGATAAATCTTTCAAAAATCCCAGTTTATCCGAGAAGGTCTGGTAATATTCTTCCATCTGGAATTCAGGAGGGTGCTTAGCAGAAAATTTCTCTCTTAAATTAATACTTTCAGGATTTTTGATATATTCTTCATTCAAAGACTGTGCCTTTTCTGTTTTAAGGATCTGCTGTATCACTTCTAAACCCTTAAGATTGAAATCAAGAAGGAATTTTTCATTCAGATCATATATTTTTCTGAATTTATCTTCATAATATTCAAAATAAGGCGAGCTCTGGTAGGCTGTTTTGATGGATTTCCAGTGCAGATTTCTCCAGTCTTCCCTGTAAGAAATTTCAATATCTTTAAATTCTCTTTTCCCGTTATGATTGACAGGAATTATTAAGGAAAGCTTCCCGTTTGCCCCGTAGATATTGGTTCTGCTTCTGTAGGTCTGCTTCGGAAAATTTTCAAACTGTTCAAATACAATCTCGTTCTCAGGATTTAAAAATACTGAAAACCATGAAATAGGGGGCATATAAAATACCGGCAATAATACATTGGTCATATTGATATTATTAAAAATGAAGTACTTTTTCAAATACTTCATTCTATCTTTAAGTTTTAATTAAGTTATGCTTCGTCTTCCGTTTTTTTCTTTCTGAATAATTTCACGAAATACTCCCATCCGAAGAACAGTATCAGAATCATTGCTGCAACCCACCAGTATGAAGTTTTATTGGCTTCTCCTGTATTGGTTGCTTTGAACATTCTGTCCCAACGTACTTTGAATGGAGCCTGATAGGTAGAACTGCTGTCCTTGAACGCACCCTGCAAACTCATCCATGTGAACATCGGCTTTCCTACAATATTTTCTTCGGGAACGAAACCAAAGAACCTTGCATCCAATGAAGCGTCCCTGTTATCACCTACCATCATATAATAATCCTGCTGAATGGTATACTGGCTGGCTTCTTTACCATTGATCAGGATCTTTCCGTTGTTTTTTTCAAGGCTGTTATGCTCATACTGGGAAATGATCCACTGGTACATGGGAAGTGTTTCGCTGTTGATCGCTACTACATCTCCTTTTTTAGGAATTCTTACCGGCCCGTACCAGTCCTGGTTCCAAGGTTTGTTGATCGGGAAGATCGACTGTGTAGTATCTATTTTTGTTTTTGCTTCGTCTTTATAGTATACTGCAGCTTCTCCTTTTGCTGTAACATCCTCTTTCATGTCAATTACCTGAGGAAGTTGTTTGATTCCCCCTGCAGTTTTGTCTGTGAGTCCCTGGAAAGCATAAATGTATCCTTTCTCACCCTGGATCTCCTGTACAGGTAAGAATCCATACGTGTTATATAACGCAGGAATATCCAGCTGGCTTCCGGTATTTACGATGTATCTGTGCTGTACTTCCTGATCTCCCAGAACCATTTCCGGTTTTCCGTTAACGAAAAGTCTTCCGGCTCTCATTTCAAAGGTGTCACCGGCTGTAGCCACACATCTTTTAACGTAGGGATCTTTTCTGTCAATCGCTGTATGTACAGAATCACGCGGGTAGTTAAAGACTACTACATCATTTTTCTGTGGCTTACTGAACTGGAAAATTCTTGTATAGGGAAGTTTTATACCATCAACATATGATTTGGGATCATCTTTCGGATTCCCTTTCTGCCCTGTATCCATAATGGTTCCCTGAAGGAATGGTATCGCTACCGGACGCATCGGCATTCTGTATCCATAGCTCCATTTGTTCACAAAAAGGAAATCACCTACTAAAAGTGTTCTTTCCATGGATCCTGTAGGAATCCCGAACGGCTGTGTTACAAAAACGTGGATAATGGTTGCAAAAACTACTGCAAAAGTAATAGACCCAATGAATGTATCTTTCTTTTTCGCATTCTTCTCTTCATCCGTGATGAACAGATCAGCATTTTCATCTTCTATTTCCACATCTTTGGAATAGTTCACCGTAGCCATATAGATGAAAGGCAGGATCACGGTAAGCAGCTGGTTCTGAAAAAGGGTTTTCCCAAATTTTTTCATCAAATAAATATGGAAAACGGACATCATAATAGGTCCCACTATGGGAAGATAGGACAGGATTGCCCACCATTTCGGATGTTCTGTTTCCTTTAATATAATGAAGTAATTATAGAAAGGTATAAATGCAAATAAGGGACTGTACCCCATTTTTTTGAACAGCTTCCAAGTGGAAATTCCCATCAGTAAAGACAAAATGAGAACATATACTGTGTAAGTTAAAAAATAATTCATAGTTTTCTGTGCCTATTCTAAATATATAAATGATGAGTAATAAATGATTACAGCGTTCTGCTATTTATAATTTACTAGTCATCATTCTCTTTTTATTGGTATGCAATTTAAAGAATTTGTTACAAATTAAAGTCCCAAAACGTCTTTCATTGTGAAGTTTCCTTTTTTATCTTTAATCCATTCTGCAGCAACTACAGCTCCGAGTGCGAACCCGTTTCTGTTGAAGGCTGTATGTTTTATTTCAATTTCGTCAACTTCGCTTTTGTAATATACGCTGTGAGTACCAGGGACCTCATCTTCGCGGATAGCAAAGATTCCCAGTTCCTGTCCCTGGGTTTCTTCCAGTTTCCAGGCGTTAAATTTAGGATTATTTTTGATGATTCCTTCAGCAATGGAAATTGCGGTTCCGCTAGGGGCATCTTTCTTGTGGACATGGTGAATTTCTTCAAGCTGACAAGAGTATTCATCTACATTTTTCATGATATCGGCCACTTTTTCGTTCAGGGCAAAAAATAGATTCACCCCTAAGCTAAAATTGGAGCCGTACAAGAATGCGCTATCATTGTCTGCAGCAATTTTTTCAACTTCTTCTTTTTTCTCCAGCCAGCCCGTGGTACCGCAGATCACCGGAACTTTATTTTCAAGGCATGCTCTGATATTGTGATAGGCTGCGTCCGGTAATGAAAATTCGATGGCAACGTCCGGATTATTAAGATTTTCAGCTGTTGGGGTTTCTTTAAGGCGGGCCACTATCTCATGACCTCTTTTCTGTGCAATCTCATCAATGATCTTCCCCATTTTACCGTATCCAACTAATGCTATTCTCATGTAATATGTTATTTTATTATGGTCTCATGAACGTTACAGCCCATATGATCTTATTAAAAATTCGTTTTAAAACCTATAGCTTAAACTTAAGCCTGTTTTGGGGTTGGAAAACCCGTACTGATCCTGGATTACCGTAGGATTGAAACTAAGATCCGGATCATGACGGCTTTCGTAAAGATGGGCATCTACCACAGCATCTACAATGTTCAGGATGTAGATCAGGCCAGTGATGGCTATGGCGTAATCTCTCTGCCTTTTATATCTGTCCTGGGCGTTTCCAAAAGCTTTTTTATCAAGCCATGGATGGCTGTCTACAAATTCATTAGGCGTCCCGTTAAGTTTTGCCACATAATATTCCCGGTATTTTTTGTATTGGTTGTTGCTCCAGATTGTATATCCTATTCCGGCTCCTACAGCTCCCCATACAATAGGAATTTTGATGTATTTTTTATTATAATACTGTCCTAATCCCGGAAGTACCGCAGAATACAGTCCGGCTCTTGTGGGATTCAGCTTGATGGTTTTCTTTGTAGGTCCGTTTGCATTTTCAAGATCTTCAATAATCTTGGTTTCTGTTTTTACCGTTTTTGCGGGTTTTACAGTTTTAGTAACAAACACACTGTCTTTCGTAAGAGGCCCTATACGAACTGTGTCGCCGGGGGTCACCTGCGAGTAAGCGAAAGCAAAAATGCCCAAAAAGAATGTGAAAAATAATTTCTTCATTATTTAATATGGGATAAAATATATTCCAGTTCTTCTTCATTTTTGAAGTCCAGGAGAATTTTACCTTTTTTTCCGTTTCCGGAGGTTTTGATTTCTACTTTTACGTCTAAAATATCAGCGATCGTCTTCTGTGCTCTTTTATAATTGTTGGATAGTTCAGTATTTACTTTTTTCGCGGCCGGTGATTTAGGATTCTTCAATGCGGCGGCGGCCTGTTCGGCCTGACGTACATTGAGTTTTTCTTTGATAATCAGATCAAATAAAATTTGCTGGTGCTCTTCGCTTTCAAGACTGATGATTGCTCTTCCGTGTCCTGCAGAGATTTCCCCGCTTCTGATTGCATTCTGAATATCCGGATTCAACCTCAGCAGTCTGATGGAATTGGTAATGGTACTTCTGTCTTTCCCTACTCTCTGGCTCAGGTTTTCCTGGGTAAGGCCGATCTCGTCCAAAAGTCTCTGATAGGTAAGAGCGATCTCGATAGCATCAAGATCTTCTCTCTGAATATTTTCAACAAGAGCCATTTCCAGAAGCTCCTGATCGTTTACCAAACGGATATAAGCAGGAATCGTAGGAAGGCCGGCAATTTTACTTGCACGGTAACGTCTTTCCCCTGATATGATTTCGAATTTTTCACCGTCTTTTCTTAAGGTGATCGGCTGGATCACTCCTAAGTTTTTGATCGACAGGGCAAGTTCGTTCAATGCTTTTTCGTCAAAGTAAGTTCTCGGCTGGGTGGGATTCGGATAAATATCTTCAAGGCCTACCTCTACGATATTTCCTACAAACTTATCTGCTCCTTCATCGGTAGCGGAGTTGACACTGGCTTTGGATTCAGCACTCAAAATGGCACCCAAACCACGTCCCATAGCTCTTTTTTTGTCCTTCATAGATATATTTGATAAATGATGGCTTAATTTTTAAGTTATAAATGATCATCCGCCATTAGCAATTGATAACAATCGGTTTTGACTTTCACATTTATGTATTGACTTTTTACTGCTATTAATTTTTTACTAAATTTTCGTTTCTCAGCAAAACTTCTTCTGCCAGCTGAATGTATTGGATAGCCCCTTTACTTTCTGCATCGTAATTCAGAATACTTTCTCCAAAACTCGGTGCTTCACTTAATCTTACGTTTCTGCTGATGATGGTTTCAAAAACCATGTCGGGGAAATGTGAATTCACTTCTTCAACCACCTGATTGGATAATCTTAATCTGCTGTCGTACATTGTAAGAAGAAGACCTTCAATCCCAAGATCTTTATTATGGATTTTCTGTACATTTTTAATGGTGTTCAGAAGCTTTCCTAATCCTTCCAATGCAAAATATTCGCACTGAATCGGGATGATGACGGAATCTGCCGCAGTAAGGGCATTCACTGTAATAAGCCCTAAGCTCGGTGCACAGTCTATAATGATATAATCATAATCATTTCTCACTTCTGCCAATGCCTTTTTCAGCATATACTCACGGTTTTCTTTATCCACGAGCTCAATTTCCGCTGCTACCAGGTCAATATGTGATGGAATGATATCCAGATTGGGAGAAGCCGTTCTTTTGATACAGGTTCTTGTATCTGCACTGTGCTCCAGAAGATTGTATGTAGAGTACTGGACATCGTCCACGCCAAGCCCCGAAGTTGCATTAGCCTGTGGATCAGCATCGATGATCAATATTCTTTTTTCCAATACCCCTAATGCTGCCGCAAGGTTTACAGCTGTGGTAGTTTTTCCTACTCCTCCTTTTTGATTAGCGATACCTATGATTTTTGCCATTATTAGAACTTTAGGATTCAAAAATACACTTTTTTCTTTGCTCTGTATGAATGGCGAAATTCAAAATTGAGTTAAAGTATTGTTAATAAACGATTTAACAATTAAAAAAATTATCCACAAAAAAAATTCTTTGTGGATAACTATTGAAGATTTGTTTTTTATCTCAATTATTCAAAGTTCATAGAGATTGGAAATTTGAAATAACTTCTTACGGCTTCACCTTGTTTATTTTTAGCAGGCTTCCATAATCCCTTAACATTTTTAATGGTTCTGATGGCTTCATTATTAAATTCAACCTCTTTACCATTCGCCTTTAATCCGGAAATTGTTCCGTCTTTTTCTACGATAAAGGTTATGACTGTTTTCATGGTGTCTCCGTTACCTTCAAAGCCTGAACCGTCAAAATTATTAATGACTTTATTTCTGAATGAATCAATTCCCCCGGCAAATACTGCTTCAGAAGCAAGTTCATCACCACTTGCGATATGATTGTCAGGAACTTTTGCCGGCGGCGTAGGCGGAATGTAAGGTACTGCAGGTCCTGTTCCTATATTAGGGGTAACAGGCTGGTAGTTTGTTTTTGCAATTACTCCGTCATTGTTATTTTTCGGTCCCGCAACTGCTCCTTCAATCTTTTCTACTACTTTTTCATTAGTTACATGTGCTTTTGGCTCGCCCAAAGTCGCATCATAAGTTTTAACTTTGGCTGGCTGAACTTCTGGCTTTTGGATTTGTACCGGCGGATTTTCTTTTGGTGGATCATTAGGTATTATATCAATCGGACGATAAATCGGGTCATTTATAATAACTCTTTCCGTGGTTTCAAATGCAGAAATCACAAAAGGGGTTACTGAAATGGCAGCCAATAAACTCACGCCTATAAAAAGCGCTTTGGTTAGTATTCTATCTGATTCATTTCTTAATGCATAGGCACCGTATTCTTTGTTCCGGTGCTCAAAAAGAACTTCGTTGAAACGAAATTCCTGATTTTGGTTTAGGTGTTTCATCACTATTAAATATTAAACTGTTAAAATAAGTGATTATTAGTTTGGTGTATTCTTATCGATAAGTATTGTTTCCATATCAAAATATCTGCCAAAATTTTATCAAAACATCAATATTTTAAAAAATATTATAACAATATGTAAACTTTAACATTCTAAAAAGGTGGAGATATTTAAAACAAAGATGTAATTCATTTTATTATTCGTAAAAAACATGCTGTTATTTACAAAATATGTATTATATATTCAAAATCAATGAAAAGTACATTATAAAAAAGAGGTATTACAAACAAAATAATTAAAAGATTGAAAAATATATTCACAACATAACAAACAGAAATTTTGAAAAACAAACCAAGCACTTATAAAAACAAATGCCTGGTCAATTTTAATGAGTGCTTTTCGGTAAAATGTCAATCTGTTAAAATTCAATTTTTTATAAAACAACATTTTAAATTGATAAATTGATAATCAACCGGTTATATTTGCTGTTTTTTTAACATTAGTTTAACATTTTTGTTTATCTTTGCTTTTCGTCAAATAACGTCAGGATGTCTTTATACCAAAAAATTGCAGAAAAACTACAATATATAAGCCCTAGTTTTTACAAAAAAAGATATTTTAAGAATTTAAACAATCTTACTAAGGATAATTTTTCGGCACGTAATGTAGAACCGGAACTGGTATGGATTAAGGAATACCTTCCAAAAAATGCTGTAATACTGGACATCGGGGCTAATGTCGGAACTTTTCTTTATCAATTGGAGCACAAACTGAATCATGAGCATATTTATGGTTTTGAACCGAATAAGAAGCTTTACCGACGCCTGAAAAGACTTTTCCCGGCAATGAGAATACT
The DNA here is from genome assembly GCF_000737785.1 of Chryseobacterium luteum. Taxonomy (GTDB): domain Bacteria; phylum Bacteroidota; class Bacteroidia; order Flavobacteriales; family Weeksellaceae; genus Chryseobacterium; species Chryseobacterium luteum. The sequence continues at coordinate 17,111 of NZ_JPRO01000005.1, forward strand.
TCCTCTTGCTCTTTCTGACGAAAATACAACGGCTGAATTTAAGGTTCCGATTATTAACGGTAAACTGATTGCTTCCCGCGGAACTTTAAACACATCTTATAAAGAAAAAGGTGAAGAAAGAAGTTATACGGAAAAGGTAAAAGTGATCAAGCTGGATGAATGGGCTGCTATAGAAAATTTCGGCCGGCTGGATTTCATTAAAATAGATGTGGAAGGAAATGAAATGAAAACCCTCTCCGGTGCCCAAAAAACCATCAAGCAGTTTCTCCCGACACTGATGGTCGAAATGGAACAGAGACACCACGAAAACCCGATCTGGAATGATATTTCCGAAGTAAAAAGCTGGGGATATGAAGCACAGTATCTTAACCGTGACAGTTTTAAGCTGGAGCTCCTGACGGAAGAGATCTTAATACACAACACCAACGATGAAAAAAACAAGACCAGCTATATAAACAACATTATTTTTACGCCAAAAAACCATTAAAAAAACATTATGAGTGTAGTAGCGAGACAGGGCTTCAAGTATTCCATCATAGGTTATATTGGTTTTCTGCTGGGTACCATATCCGCCATTTTTATTTTTCCGTACAATTTTGAGTTTTACGGAAAACTCCGTTACATCCTCCCCACTGCCGAAATGCTGGTTCCTTTTGTAGTGTTGGGAATCTCCTATTCAAATGTGAAGTTTTTTCACAGGGTGGAAAGAGACGGCAAGAAACAGAACATGCTGTCGCTGTCGCTGCTTGCGGTTTTTATCAGTTTCATTATTTTTACGGGTGTATTTCTTGTACTCCCCCATTTTTTTCCAAAATTCAGATATTCAGAAGCATGGAAATTAAAAGAAATGATCCTTCCCCTGATTCTCATTCTTTCTTTGTGCACGATCTTTAATAAATATACTTCCAATTACAAGAGAATTGTGGTTTCCAATATTTTCGACAACCTTTTCCCCAAGATAGCCAACCTCGGAGCTTTCTGCCTGTTTTCTTATTTTCTACTGTCACAGAAAATAGCGTTTGCTTTCTTTTTCGGGATGTTTGCTTTGATGCTTCTCGGATACATTTACTATACGAACAGGCTTGAAAGGATACAGCCGGATTTCGATACGGCTTATTTCAGGAAAGACAATTTCTGGAAAGAGTTTTTCAACTACAGTTTTTTCGGATTCCTGGGGACTTTCGGAAATTATCTGGCCATCAACAGTTTTATGATCGGTGAGTTTATGGGGATGGAGGAAGTGGGAATCTACTCTGTTCTTTATGCTCTGATCTCTCTGATTTCCATTCCACAGCTGGGGCTGTTCAATATTTCTGCCCCGATTATTAATAAAACGCTGGCTGAAGGCGATATGGATGAACTTGACAGATTCCACAAGAAAACGTCTTTATCTTTGTATTTTTTAGGTGCCGTCCTGTTTTCGTGTATCATGGTGGGTTTTCCTTACCTGACGGAATTTATGCCTAAAAACGGAACAATGCTGAGAGAATATGAGCCGGTGGTATGGATCTGGGGTTCTGCGGTTTTAATTGACCTGGCGACAGGTTTTAACGGGAATATCATTTCACTTTCCAAGTATTACAGATTCAATATCCTGATTATGCTTCTTCTGGCGGGACTTACAATAGGACTGAACTATTATTTCATTAAAAATACAGATCTGAAACTGATCGGAATTGCTTTGTCTACAGCTATTTCACTGACGACTTATAATGTCATCAAGATCGCCTTCAATTATTTTGTTTTTAAAGTTTCTCCGCTTACGATTGAAATGATTTTCGTATCAATTATCTGTACTTTAGCGATTACAGTGGCCATCGTACTGCCGAATTTTAACAATAATTTCATCAACCTGGTTTACAAGCCTGCCGTTGTTCTGATACTGATTTATATCGGAAATTATTTCACAAAAGTATTCCCACTCGAGGACTATGTGAATGCAAAATTTATTAAAAGTATTTTTAAATTTAAGTAGAAATCAGACCGGAAAGCATATCTTCCAGTTTTTTCAATACTGATTTTTTGCTATACTTTTTCTGGAAATCGAACCGGCTGTTTTTAAGCTCTTTAAACTGCTCTAAAATATTGTCTGTCTCAGTAACAATGAATTCTAATTTCGAAGGATAATCTTTAGGAAAAACGGCTTTTTTACCATATTTGATGGCATCGCCCAGGTTTCCGGTCATTTTTGTGCGGCCATAAGTTTCTTCCCTGCTGAAAAATTCTGCTTTCTGCTGAATCGGGCACCATAAAACATCTGCCTTCTGCATCCACTTTTCAAAATCATGATTAGAAACCCTGTCTGAAAAATAGTGTACAGAGATATTTCCGGGAAGTTTCCGCGACAGTTTTTCCAGCTGTTTCAGTTCGCTGTCTTTTGCTTTTCCAAGGAATATGAATTCACATTTATCTTCGGTCTTTAAATTTTGAATGGTTTTAAAAACATGATGGTAATCCCTTCTTTTTTGTGAAACTCCTCCGGGAATTACAACGGTAAGATCTTTATTTTCTTCCTGTTCTTCAAAGTTTGTGGTGTAAAAAAGAGGCAGAAACTGATACTCATCTGACGAAAGTTCTTCATCCAATACCAATAAATTTCCGGCATTTTTATACACTTTTGAGGTATAAAACAATCCTTCTTTCCAACAAAGTTTTAGCCTGTAAACAATATCGTTTTTAAAAATACTTTTCATGAGAGCACCTTTTGAAGCTGTTGAAAAGTTGATATTATGAACAATAACAGAGGCATTATATTTCTGAACCAGTGCATGAAAAGTGTTGAAATACCGGTGAACGGTTCCAATAATGACCAGATCGTATTTCTTTAATTTCAGCTGTTCCAAAATCATGGAACTGTCGGATAAAAATATGGTTTCCCCATTTGCTTCAACTAAATCTTTAATCTTTTTTGAAAAATAATAATCTACGCTAAAATCCGAAGAATCTTTCATAATATCCATGAAAGCCTGCGCGATTTCTGCGTGGGTATCTATTTCTATGTAGGCGATTTTTTTCAATTAGGGATTAGGGATTAGGGATTAGGGATTAGGGATTAGGGATTAGGGATTAGGGATTAGGGATTAGGGATTAGGGATTAGGAAAGGTAAAATGTTTGAAGGATGTCAATTTATCTTTTGCCGTTTTACTATTGTTTTTATTATATTTTCAGCCATTTTTTCTTCAGTATTTTCCATCGTTTATCATTGATGGCTTTCTGTTCTTCTTTTGAGATCTTCAGTTCCAGCCTGGCTGTTTTGCAGGCTTCGTAAGCTTTGATGATTTTAAAGAAAAAAGAAACAGACCTGCTCTTTGCTGCTTCCTTTGAAGAAGCGATATAAGCAAGAAACCTGTTCAGACCTAAAAAATAAAAATACCTGCCGTAATAATCCGCAGGCCTTATCGTATAATCTGCACCTTTCACTTTGATCAGCTTTACATGCAGCTCATGAAAAACAACTTCTTTCCATCCTAAGTTTTCAAGCAGAATGGAATCAATATTATCCCAGCCCAACGTTTCTCTTAAACCTCCGATCTGAATGAAACATTCCTTACGATACGCTTTCACAGGACCCCTCACGTGATGTTTATTTGAATTTCCTTCATATACCCAGCTTTCCTCTTTTTCTACGTACAACAAGCCGCCAACAAGCCCATATTCCGGATTGTTTTTAAAAGCATATTCTACTGTTTCGAGATAATTTGCTGGAAGAATAATGTCTGCATCAAATTTACAGATGACATCGAATTCATCACTGTTTTGGGTCTTCAACCCGTTTTTGAATGCATTTACGACTTTGGAACCCGGCTGGTGGTCAGATTTCTGAAGTTCCACCGTTTCAAAACGGGAATCATTTTCCGTATATTTTCTGATTACTTCCTGCGTCCTGTCTGTAGAACCGTCGTTAACAACCACAGTTTTGAAGTCTTTAAAGCTCTGCTGCTGTAAAGAATCCAGTGTGAACGGAAGGTTTTCTTCTTCGTTATGGGCAGGAATGATAATTAAAAACCTCAAGTCTTTAAATTTATAAATGATGAATAATAAATGATAAACGATGCATTAATCATCGCTTATCATTTATCAATTATGGTTTATTTGTTGTGCGGTTTCAGCATGTTTTTAGGATCCAGAATCTCATCCAGTCTTTCCTGGGAAAGAATTCCTTTTTCCAAAACGAGATTATAAACGCTGTTTCCGGTTTCCAGGGCTTCTTTTGCAATCTCTGTAGATTTTTTGTACCCGATGTATGGGTTAAGTGCTGTTACAATGCCGATGCTGTGTTTTACCATATTCAGGCAAATCTCTTTATTAGCGGTAATTCCCACAATACATTTTTCACGAAGAGTATCCAAAGCGTTACAAAGGAAATTGATGTTTTCCATGATTGAGTGAGAAAGTACGGGTTCCATGACGTTAAGCTGTAACTGTCCTGCTTCTGCGGCAAAAGTTACGGTAAGGTCATTACCAAACACTTTAAAGCATACCTGGTTCACCACTTCCGGAATAACAGGGTTTACTTTTCCGGGCATGATGGATGATCCCGGCTGCATCGGAGGGAGATTGATCTCAAATAACCCGGCTCTTGGGCCTGAAGAAAGCAGTCTCAGATCATTACAGATCTTGGAAAGCTTTACGGCAAGACGTTTTGTAGCAGAAGAATAGATAACATAAGAACCTGTATCCGGTGTTGCCTCAACCAGGTTAGGTGCGGAAATAACGGGAAAACCTGTAATCCTGGCAAGGTTTTTAGCACAAAGTACTGCATAGCCTACCGGAGCATTCAGTCCTGTACCGATAGCGGTAGCTCCCATGTTTACTTCCACGAAGAGGTTGGCGTTGTTATTTAATTTAGAAATATCTTCTTCCAGTGTGGCAGCATATGCCTCAAATTCCTGTCCTAAGGTCATGGGAACGGCATCCTGAAGCTGGGTACGGCCCATTTTGATCACATCATTGAACTCTTTTCCTTTTTCACGGAAAGCTTCAACTATTTTTTCAAGCCTGTCAACAAGTCCGATATTCATATGCAAAAGCCCCATTTTGATTGCCGTAGGATAGGCATCATTGGTAGACTGGGAAAGGTTGATATGATCATTGGGTGAACAGAATTCGTATTCGCCTTTATTTTTTCCTAATTTTTCTAAAACGATGTTGGCAATCACTTCATTCGCATTCATATTGATTGAAGTTCCAGCTCCTCCCTGGATCATATCCACAGGAAACTGCTCGTGGTACTTCCCTGCTGCAATCTCATCGCAGGCTTCCGCTATTTTGAAATATAAATTTTCATCAAGCAAACCTAATTCATAATTGGTTTTTGCCGCCGCTTTCTTCACAAAAGCCAAACCTTTAATAAAGTCCGGGTATGAAGCGAGAAGCTGTCCCGAGATTTTGAAGTTATTGATCGCTCTTTGCGTCTGCACCCCGTAATAAGCGTCCGCAGGCACATTGAGTTCGCCTAACAGATCACTTTCTTTTCTGAAATTTTCCATTACAGATGTTTTAACTGTTTTTTATTTTAAATATATCAAAAACGCATCTTACCGATGTGTTTTAATAGTTATTTCGCCGGATATTTTTGATTTAAAGCCTGAAGGATGGCCCATGTTTCGGCATCCATGATTCCGTCATAATTCTGCGGGCGGAAGTGATACTGGAAAGCTTCGATCGTTTTTTTTGTCCCGTCGTCCCATTTTCCGCTCAGATCCAAATAGTATCCGAATTTCTGAAGTGCAGTCTGGATCAGAAAGACAAATGAAGGATCGCTGTATCTTACAGTGAAGTCTGTCTGAGCCAAATCAAGGAAACTCTGTTTTGCGGTTTCATCATACCACATTCCAAGCTGGTATTCGTCATACAGTTTTTTCCATGGAAACATAGGTCCGGGATCCTGCTTTCTTGTAGGGGCAATATCTGAATGGGCCAGTACATTGGTTGCGGGGATCTGGTATCTTTTTACGATATCTTTAGCCAGTGCGGCTACTTTTTTCACCTGATCATCACTGAAGCCTGCAAATATTTTTTTTCCTGTAGAATCTGCTGTATAGCCAGCATTCACAATCTCAATCCCTATGGAAGTATCGTTAAGATTTTTGTCATTTCTCCATGCGCTTACTCCTGCATGATAGGAACGTTTGTTCTCGTCCACGAGCTGATAGATCTCATTGTCTCCGATATTATTGACCAGATAATGTGCACTTACACCCTGCTGGGTAAGAACCGTAATGGATTTATCATCAGGAAGTGCAGTATAATGCAGTATAAGATATCGCTGTCTGAAGTTCTGTGCTATAGAAGGGAAATAGGTCTTCACCACTTTATATCCGGCCGGTTTTGCTGAAACGATAGAACCGTAACTTGCGGTATTGTCATTTTTTGCAGGATCAGCGAGATTGGTTGTGAAAAATTCCACTCCATGTTCGTTGGTAATTTTGGGTTTCGGAGTCTCGACTGCCGAAGTTTTAACTGCCGGTTTTGCCTGTGATACCGGGGTTTTCGGCTTGTAGGTATTTTTTTTTACATTTTGCTGGGAAGTACATGAAAAAACAAAAGTACTTAATCCGATGATATATAATGTCTTACGCATCAGTTTATTTTTTTAACCATTTATCACCTCAAAAATACGCAAATTTTTCTTGAATTTTATTTGGTAAATAAAGAAATCTGTTCTATATTTGCACTCGCAATAACGGAACAACGATCATTAAAAAATAAGAAAAAAGGAGGGTTGCCAGAGTGGTTAATGGAGCAGTTTGCTAAACTGTCGACGTGCAAGCGTCGCAAGGGTTCGAATCCCTTACCCTCCGCATTTTTTTCTTAGCAATATACTCTCGGGGCGTAGCGTAGTCCGGTCATCGCGCCTGGTTTGGGACCAGGAGGTCGCAGGTTCGAATCCTGCCGCCCCGACTGTTTTAGTAATTTTCTCAAAATTATTTAATGGGTGCGTAGCTCAGCTGGATAGAGCATCTGCCTTCTAAGCAGACGGTCTCAGGTTCGAATCCTGACGCGCTCACATAAGATAAAAAAGCCTTTACAGTAATGTGAAGGCTTTTTTATTTGATTATAATTGCAGATTAAGTATTGACTAATAAGAGCTTTATATTTTTTTTGCCATTGGAATCAGGGCATGGTGTAAAAAGTTATAAGATTCTTTTGCATTAAAGATTTCTTTGGATTTTATTAAGTCTCGGTCAAAATAGTCTGGAGCATTCCAACCAACCATAACACTGTCATATGAAGATTTTTCTTCAATAATAGATAACCATAACTTTATATTATAGCCTTTTTTAATATTCTGGTTGTACATGATGACATCATATCCGTTAGCATTAAATTTTTCAAAATTATTTTTAGCACTATCTAAGTCATATATTTTTGTTAGTTCTATAAGTTTGGACCAAACATCTCTGTCAATCATCCCTAACTCGTAATAATTCTGATTAAAGTCGTACTTTTTAAAGTCATGAGTCCCTAAAATTGTGTTCATTTCGTTTTTACATTCCTGATGGAAATGAATATATAATTTTAATGCTTGGCAAAAACTTTTGTGTTCCAATTCAGTTAGAGGGGTATAAGATGAGAAAAGTTGTATTAAAGTCTCATCACCATATTTTCCTTTATAAATGAACTCTTCAACAGTTTCTTCAGAATGAATCAACTTGGATACTTCTGCCATGTTTGGAATTATGGAAAAACCTCTCCTTTTAATTTCCAATGCAAATGTGCCGTAATCCCGATGTAATAAATGAGGTAAAAATCCATTTAGAAAAATGTTTTCATCATTATAGCAAAAATGATTATCCACATGAGTTAAGGAAATGGTATAATTGTTTTCTTTTATTGAAGAAAATAATTCCAAAAATTCAACGTTTAAATTTTTCGCAATTTTCTGCATCGTCTCTAAAGTAGGATTTCCATTAATCATATTATTTAACGTAACCCTGTTTATACCCATCTTACCAGCTAAATCAGAAATAGTCATATTTTTTGACTTCAATATTTCCTTTATTCTTAAAATGTTTGCCATAATTTGTTTTTTCAAATGTAAAAATAAAATACAAAATAGTAAAAAGTAAGGTTATATTTATTCTTTATGATATTATACGCTACTAAAAACAACAAGCAGGTTAAGGGCAGCAGGAATTTTAGCCAACTTAATGGCATTTTGTTTTACAAGGTTGATGTCGTGTGAATGAGTCCATGCCATTGTTCCTATTTGGTGATTAATTAACAGAAGGGCTGCATTTTCAGGATAAAGGCTTTTGCGTGCATAATGATTTTTTAATTGATAAATGTTTTAAGTACTGTATCTTTTTGATGACTGTACAGTACAAAGTTGGTTTATAATCACACCTCTGAACGATGACCTTTGCTAAAAAAAACCATTGATAAATATCAATTATTATCTGTTTTCATGATCTAAAAAAATCAATTTTATGAAATAATCAGTCTTTACATTCGATGGAAGAGCATTGTTGTAAGCTTGAAATGGTGAAAGTCAAAGAGGGACAGAAAGACTGTACGGATGCCTTTTTCACTTCTCATCAAAAAAATCCATACTTAATTTATTATTAAAAATTAACTAAAAAAAAGTAATCCCATTATGATCGAAATAATAATATAAGTAATACGTATTTATTAATTTTACCTGAGTTAGGAATAAGATAAATGCACGAAATCAGTCTTATTTTATCGCAAAGGCAAACAAAGAACATTTTTTGGTATGTATAAAAGAGCAAACAAGGGCATTCCATTCAGCAAAGGAGTACAAACTATCCTGAGTATGGCTTATTTATAAATGAAATGGTTTTTTATTTAAGATCAGCTGAATGCTTTATAAAGCCTTGTTTTTCGTTGCGTTAATTTTTTAATTCTTATCACGGATTCAGGTTAATTTTAGTGAATATTCCCTGTTATAAATGGGGAAAATAGAGACAAAACGAATAAACCCTTATTGGTTTATAATCAAATAATTATAAATATTCATGCACATGAAAAAACATATCATTATTGTGGGTGGTGGATTTGCCGGAATTAATCTTATTAAAATCTTGAAAAATGACAACAGGTTTATTATTACACTGGTTGACAGGAATAATTATCATTTTTTTCCTCCTCTTATTTACCAGGTTGCTACCTCTTTTATTCAGGCATCCAATATAAGCTACCCTTTCCGGAGACTGTTTTCAAAATATAAAAATGTGAATTTCCATATGGGGAGCCTTCTGAACGTGGATTCTGAAAATAATGTGATAGAAACAGATACAGGAAATTTAAAATATGATTATTTGGTTCTGGCACTAGGTACGGAATCCAACTTTTTCGGGATGGAGAATGTACAGAAATATGCGCTTCCAATGAAAAATATTGAGGAGGCCCTTTATTTACGGAATCATATGCTGCTCAACCTCGAAGAAGCGGCAAGAAATAAAGATGTGAAAACAGCAGAAAGATTACAGAATGTAGTGATCGCCGGGGGCGGTCCTACCGGGGTAGAACTGGCGGGGATGTTTGCTGAAATGGGAAAATATATTGCTGAAAAGGAATATCCTGAAATAAAACTCAGCTTATCCAGCCTGTACCTGATTGATGCCTTACCCACTTTACTTTCTCCTATGAGTAAAATGGCACAGCAGACATCCTATGAGACTTTAAAAGAACTCGGGGTAAAAATACTTCTTAATGTTTCGGTTAAAGATTATGTTGACCATCAAGTTCTTCTGTCAGACGGAACCGTAATAAACACCGAAACACTGATCTGGACTTCGGGAGTGATTGGACGCGAAGTTCCGGGAATTCTAAAGGAAAAAATCGGTAAAGGAAGAAGAATTCTGGTGGATGAATATAACAGGGTTGAAGAAAACGGAACTGTATATGCTTTGGGGGATATTTCTCTTCAGCTGACCGATCAATCTTTCACTAATGGACATCCCCAGCTTGCCCAGACAGCCATACAGCAGGCTAAAAATCTCGGTAAAAACTTAATCCGGCTTCAGGAGGGAAAAGAACTGATCCCTTTTGCCTATCATGATAAAGGAAGTATGGCGATTATTTCAAAATTCAATGCTGTGGTAGATCTTCCGAAGTTTTCTTTCAAAGGTTTTTCAGCATGGCTTACGTGGCTGTTTATCCATATTATCCCGCTGGTTGGTTTCAGAAGCAAAGTCAGGCTGTCACTGGATTGGTTCAGGTTGTTTATTACCAATAATCCATCCATACGCCTGATTCTTTACCCTAAAAGAAATACAACAAAGCAACAATAATTAACAGCGATAAGAAAAAGCATTTATCCTGAACAACCGGATTACTGGATCCATAATACAGGAGCCTGTCGCTTTGAAAGTTTGAAGAAAATCCCATCGGGGTTATAGATTGGATCATTAAAGCAAATTTTAAAATTCCATACATAATCAGTCCGGCTGGAGAAAGAAATATTACTCTGCTATAACGTTATAAAAATTATATTATGAAAACAGAACAAACAGTATCCGTACTTAATGATTTACTGCAAATCACGAATGACAGAATGGAAGGATTTGAAAAAGTAGAGGGAAAAATATGGGAAATGTATCCTGATATAAAAGATGAATATGACCGGATGATCTCCCAATCAAAAATTATGAAAAATGAACTGATCAATCTAATTACTGAAAAGAACGGAACTCCTGACGATTCCACTTCCGTGGCAGGAGCTATCCACAGAACATGGATTGATATTAAAAATTCATTTACTATAGGAAATATTGAAGAATCTACCCTGGAAAATGTGGTATTTGGGGAAAGAGCAGCGGTAGAAACTTATCAAAAGGCCCTTGACAGCGGAGATCTTTGCGAAAAAAGTGAAAAAATTATTTCGGAACAATTGCACAGCCTGAAGGAATCCTATCATCAGTTTAAAAAAATTGAAGAATATAAAAAGAAGGAAAATTAAGTTTTAAAATTGAATATTAAAGCCACCTGGCGTGGCTTTAATTTTGGTCAATATGAAAAATAATTTTTTCATAATAACACTTTATTCATTTTAAAATCCAGTAAAGCATCGGTAAGTCTCTTCCACTGAATCTTGGAAACTCCCATCATTCCTCCTGCAGCAATGGCCAGGTTTCTTACTGTACCCAAAAATCCGGCATCTAAATTAGCCGTTTCGTTCCTGCCGTAAACCGCCGCTTTGATATAAGTATTTCCCCTTGAAATCATGAACGTTGAAGTGGCATCTGATGAATAAAAATGAGCCGTATGCTTCTTATCTGAACTGCCCGGTTCTTTTGAAGGGCTGCAGGTGATTGAGATGTTTTCAAATTCATCTTCTTTTGTGTGCTGATTACTGATATCGGTAATTTTTACCCAGTCATAACCGGACTCAATCGTGCCCGGACCCGGAATATCAATTCTCATAAAATCCCCTTTCACAGGACTACGGTCTGCATAATTTCCTGATGAATCGTAAAGTCTAAAATCCGCAAAGCCATCACCACAAAAATCTTTCCACTGATTGACAGAATAGAGCCTGCTTTTAAGTATGGCAAACTCTTTAACCGCCATTTCAGGACTGTCAAGTTCTTTTATACTTTCCGTATTATGAAAACCACCTTTTTTTTGTTGTGGAATTCCGGGAATTTCTTTGATTTTCATATGGTGTGTATTAGTATGTTCTTAAAAACCGAATTATATAAACATAACCGATTTTTAATAGATAATTAAAATTAAATAAAAATTGACAATCACAGCATGACCTGAATCACATAAGTGACTTTTTAGACTAAAAATCCTGACCAGCTCTATAGTTCTGATGATGGGAATAATCCTGGAATCTTTTAAATAAATCAAAAATAAGCTTTTCTTTTTTTTAATGATAATTCAAAAAATAAAGTTAAATTGTATCATTAATTACGAAATCATCCAGAATGCTGATCGCACAAGAACTGCTTTTATCCTACGGAGCAACGGCAGAACATTTTTATCCGGCAGATGTAATATTTGATGAAGGCAGTACTCCTAAATACTATTATCAAATTGTAAAAGGCACGATAAAACTTAACCATTACAATGAGAGTGGGAAGGAACTTATTTTAGCGATTCTTACCCCGGGGTTCAGCGTATGTGAGCTTTTACTTTTTATTGATAAAAAGTATCCTGTCAACGCTGTAGTTGTTGAGCAGTGTACTACTCTAAAACTGCCCAAAGCCGATTTTGAAAGAATGCTGGACGAAAATCCTGCCCTTTCCCGCGATATCAATAAGTTTTTATCTGAAAGGTTATATCATAAATTCATCATGCTTGAGAATAATACATCCACGCAGGCATCTGTAAGAATTCTTGGGGTACTGGACTATCATAAAAGCTTCAGCGGTGATGAGACCAAATATTCCTTTGAAGTTCCACTGACAAGGCAACAGCTGGCATCAATGACCGGACTGAGAGTTGAAACAGTGATAAGAACAATAAAGAATCTTGAGAAGCAAAATAAACTTGAAATCAGGAACCGGAAAATTTATTTTTAAAGGCAGTGACAAATGTCTGAAAAGATAATTTCAATAAAAAATCTTACCGTTTATTATCTGTACCATATTATTTTTTTCCATTTTTTTGACAGTCCGTATCACGGTTTCCAGCCGTAAAGCTGTAATTGATGAAAGCTGCTGCCTGGTAAAAGGTATCTGATAGGAAAACGGCTCGTACTTTGAATAATATTCTTTCAAAACCCTGAAGAGCTCAGTGAGTCTCAACATTGAATCGTTAATCGATAAGCAGTTAAGCATAATGAACCTGTAATACATCCTCTCGGCATTAAATAAATAAAGATCCAGGAGCGGCTCCTGCTTACTTTTTATAAATTCAACAAATTTTTCTCCGGGAACTTTAAAAATCTCGCATTCTTCCATCGCCACTGCATTGAACGGATATACCTTGTCGCTGAAAAGCAATGTTTCTGCAAAACACTGTCCGGTAATAGAAATACTGAAGATTGCTTCGGTTCCGTTCTCCCTGTCTTTTGTCAATTTGACACTTCCTTTACGGATCTGATAATAATAGTTGGGCTTCTGTCCATCTGAAAATATTATTTCATTCATGTCATATTGCAAAACATCAGCACCTAACGATAAAAGTATTTCCTCACTAAATATCAAAATCTCTCCTTTTAAAGGCAAAACTAACTAAAACCACAGCCGGAACTTTATGATGTGCGTCATAAGGGGTACCACATATACACCTGATTTACTTACCCGCGCTTATTTATTCTGTAAACAGAGTTTACTACTAAAAAAGTAGATCGATGATAAGGTATAAGTCCGCGAGCCTAGTGTTCATAAGAATAAAAAAGGGAATAATTGGAGCAAATCAATTAAGCGAGTTGCATTAGCTTTTTAGCTGTTCGTGAGGGATACGAGAAATTAATTTAAAAAATGACTAATCTTCCGGGATCACGGTATGAGTTTTATATAAAATACTGATATTTAACGAATACGATCCGTTAATTTCCACAAGATCGTTGTTTTTATATCAGACAACGTTTTGAGAAGGCAGTAATAATTGAATATTTTTTTAAATTTCTCTTTTTTATTTAAAAAAAGTTCCTATCTTTGCACTCGCTAAAACGAAGTAAAATTCGCTTAGATGACCACCAATCGGGGCGTAGCGTAGTCCGGTCATCGCGCCTGGTTTGGGACCAGGAGGTCGCAGGTTCGAATCCTGCCGCCCCGACTGTTTTAGTAATTTTCTCAAAATTATTTAATGGGTGCGTAGCTCAGCTGGATAGAGCATCTGCCTTCTAAGCAGACGGTCTCAGGTTCGAATCCTGACGCGCTCACACAACCGACATCAGAATTTTCAATGATTCGATGTCGGTTTTTTTATTTCCTAAAGAACTGTTAATAAGGAAGATATACTTTGCAACAGAGTTCATTTCATCAGTTCGAAAACCCGTTCCATTGAATTCAAGTTTTTTGGGATATATCGAACTGGCTATCTTTCTCTTTATGTCTGTACCAAATATAAATCTGACAATGTATTACTTCCTTTTCTTGGCATTTAATAATTGGGATTTTCTTCATTCTTAAGCTCTACACTGCGTATTCATTAATAATATTTATCAGCATTTTTTTGGGATTATTATTTTTCTTTACCTCAAAGAAAACAATAAAAAGTGGGTATGGTTATAATATACTTGCCTCCTTTATAGCTTACTTGACCATCGTTTTATATGAAAACTGGCATATCTGTAGTTTTACAGATACAGTTATTGCTAACATAACACAAGGGAAAATTAGATAAGCAGAAACATTGAGATCTGATCGCAGATAGACAAAATAGCTGTATATTTGGATATACATGTGACTAACTAACAAACCAAAACATATATTATGAAGAATCTTTTCATTATTATTTACTTTATGGCCTGTACAGCATCTGCGCAAAGTATAAAGTCAGGAGATTATGCAATAACGGTCAGTAATATTACAACTCAGCTCATTCCTAGGGAATCTTTTGGCGAAAAGTATAATTTAACGGAGTACAAAGGTGACTATATCATTAAAAAAAAAGGTGTTAAAATTGCAGGTCAGAAGTTTTATGCAATGAAAGGAATTAATGTAGTTTCTGTCAATATATCAGAAACTGAAAAGTTGGGCAACACCGCTACATATACTTATAAAACTAAAAAATTAGATTGTATGGGGGAGGAAAAAAACTTTGAAAAAATTGGTGACATTGATGATATAATTTTAAATGGAATTCTTTTTTATGCAGAGCTGAAGTTTAAAGAACTCTAATAATAGATTGAATATGTCTCACCAGCCAGAGATGAATTTGTTGAAACATTGTTAAAAGCTAATATCATATGCCGACAGGATATCTTTACAGATTATTGGCGCCAGCAAAAGTCGAAGGTGTCTTATCAGCGACGACCTGCGATTTTTTTGAATAAACGTCCGACAACTTTTAAGCAATTACTTAAAGAAGCTTACGGATCTTGATCATTAAAACGATAACAAGGATGAGTCTTAGCCAGCCTTGTTAGTTTTCTCAAAAGTTTGTTAATGTTGCAGAAGCATCGGATTGTTAACTTTGTCGGACGCTCGAATGCTATTTTCTCCCTCTTTCTGATAAGAGTTTTCTGGACAATCACTATTTTTTCTTCTTTGGTTCCCCCTGCTCAAATTTAAAGCTGATTTCACACTTTTCAAAATTATTCAAGCTTTAGAGGACCGTGATGTTTTAGTTAATTCGCATAGTGACCTGCAACTTCTTTATGCAAAAGTTCGTGAGGGGAACGATATGGCAGAATTGCCATCGAAGCAGTGTTTTTAAGCAAAAGTTATAACGGTTTTCCAAAGGCCCTTCCTCATATCATTGCCATCGGGATTTGCTTTGTATCCGGGATTTTATTAGCTGCCAAAATCGGTAGTATTACCGTGGCTGTAGTTGGCCTTAGGTGACTGTCTTGAGGCATAAAAAAGCACCCGATCAATATTGATCGGGTGAGCTCCGGTTTAGAAAAAAACTGCAGCAGAAAGAAAAGAAATAATGGTACGATTGATCTGATTGGTATTTATCGGGAAGTGCCAGGTGAAAAGCAAATTCTGTTACTGTGTAATTGTAATGCGGATTGAAATAACAAGCTAGCATCATTATCTATAGCATTAGGAACTATATTTGCATTATTATTACGTCATGAAACCAATAGAACTATTACCCAGCCTAAAAAAACGACTGATCCTGCTCTGCCTGCTTATAGCTGTTGGCATTGTAATAGCGGTCATTACTCCCTTTCCCAGCAACTCATTTATCCTATACTTCGGCCTCACCCTTGCTGCTCTCTGTTATTGCTTCATACGTCTGTTCAATCGCAAACCTGTACTGATATTATCTGAATCCGGCATCCTTTCCCAAATGACTATCAATGCTGAAAAAATAGGGTTAATTAACTGGTCAGACATCACTGAAATCCGTGATACAAGGATGTTTTGGATCATAAAGGGCATTGAACTTCATGCCAGCGAAAAAGTAGCAGAACAGTACAATTCCAGGATTAACAAAAAATACAGGTCAGGACGCAAAACCTTTCTAATCCAGTTGTCCAATGACGAAATTAAAATGGACCACAAAAACCTTCTTGCCTTAGTAAACAAATACTGGGAGCATTACAGAATAAATAATAAGATTCCTTAACCAAAAAAAGCACCTGATCGATAATGATCCGGTGCTTTGGATGACTGGATAAAACTCTCCATGTACTAAAATAAACAGGAGGATGGCAACTAAACTGCTTATCTACATTTTTCGGCCTTTTCCTTTAGAGGGTTTTGGCAGCAATGGGAACTCCTATTTTGTTAATTCATATATAATCCATTAAAAAAGCTAATTTCATCACATCTGCAAGAAAATAGTTCGAAGATAATCCTGTTGGGTTCACTTAAGGGGAGACACTATTCAATAGTTGTCTCCTTTTTTATGCATAAAAATGTATATTCCAACTTTTGAGATTGATCCCATACATTTTCTTTTTTAAAATTAATTATACAATATCGCTCTTACTTTTTGCAAAAATGAATTTATTTTTGCGTCCGAATGATTTTGTAGGATTATTATCGTTTTGTCATTGTCCAAATGCCTTTCTATATAAGTGGAATACCCTGGCCAACCACCAGAATGATAGACGATTTTGCCATATTTTTTCGAATTCCCTACGAACCACCCAAATCCATAATTAGTTTCTTTTCCATCGTTGGTTTTTGCAGAATTAAATATCAGTTCTTTATCTTTTGAATCTATCAATTTATCGTCGTAAAGTGCTCTGTCCCATTTCAACAGATCCTCTGTTGTAGAGTTTACTGTTCCATCACCCACGATGCCATCCAGATAATAAGTGTAAAATTCTTTTCCAAAACTATCGGGAAGCACTTTGTACCCTAGACTATCTGTAACATACCCAAGAGCATAATTCTTTATTTCTTTTGGTTCAAATCTGCTCCTATAGATAAACGTATTTTTCATTTTTAATGGTTGAAAGATGTTTTCACTCAAAAATTTTCCAAATGTCTTACGCGATACTTTTTCTATTATCAAAGCTAATAAAGTGTAACCCGTATCGCTGTACTGGTATTTTTCGCCTGGCTGAAAAATAACTTTTGGTCTGTATTTAGTGAAGACATTAACAATATCCTGATTGGTAGCAAATTTTGTTTTATCCCATTTTTCTTCAAAAACCTCCATATAGTCAGGAAGCCCGCCAGTGTGATTAAGTAAATTTCTTATGGTGATATTTCCGTAGAAACCTAATTCAGGAATATATTTTGAAATTTTGTCGTCATAGTTCAGTTTTCCGTGTTTTTCTAACAAAACAATTCCCATGGCAGTAAATTGTTTGGAAACAGATGCCAACTCAAATATAGTTTGGTTATTAATTTTTTGCTCGGTTTTCTCATTAGCAAAGCCATAACTTTTTTCAAATATGATTTTCCCTTTGTCTGCAAGCAGCACATTTCCATTGAACAATTTCTGCTTAAAAAGAGAGCTAAATAAGCTGTCAAGCTGCTTATATTGAGCTGATTGACCAAATGTGAGATTAAATAACAACAATCCAATTGTTATCAGTAAAAATGTTCTTCTCATAGCGTATTCTTTAAAATTGCCTGTAACGAGGCAGTTATTGCCGAAGGCAGAATTGGAGACCTTTAGTTTAGTAAAAATACAAATTTTATAGAAGCACATTCTCAACAAATAGTGGAATTATAAACTTTGTTCTTTTGCTATTTTGATTACGAGGCTCATCATGTCCATTCTTAATGCTATCAATTGTGGGCTTCAAAATAATTTCTGGTATGATGCCCTTCAAATGATGTTTGCTTCCGTCGGCATTTTTCGTCATCATGCCGGTATATGCGATTCTATATTTTCCAGGCAAATAAATTAGGCTGATATTACCGTTTGTTCCTGAACTTGGTGCTCCTATCGTCACGTTTGGAAGCCTATTTAATGTCTTTTTTATTAAATGAGGACACAGCTGTCCAAAACGTTTTTGGCGACTTATGAAAAATGATTTTCCTTCAATTAGGTGCTGTTTTTAATACTCAATAAAAAACAAGCTTACCTCTTAGCGATCTATATAATTTTAATATATTCATTTACTTGTTCTTATGTTGGGAAATCCTATTTTGTTAATTTATATATAATCCATTAAAAAAGCTAATTTCATCATCTCTGCAATAAAATAGTTCGAAGATAATCCTGTTGGTTCACTTAAGGAGACACTATTTAATAGTTGTCTCCTTTTATGCCTGAAAACGTATATTCCAGGTAAAGTACAAGTCGTTAAATCTGCCATAAAAAGCAAATAGACGGAAACCATTTTCAGTTATTTAAAAGAAATTGCAGATACAATTGGACTTACAGCCGAAGAGGGAAACAACATCCTTGCAGACGATTATGAATATCATAAAAAAGAAACCAGACAAAGCAAGAGAGAGACGAGATGAAAAATAAAATTCTTGAAAAGTATAATGTACCCCTACTCCGCTTCTCTACAACAGGAAGTGGAGAAGCTGAAAAGTTAATTCGAAAATTAAATGAGGCAACAAAATAAATGTCTTTTACTAATTGGGAGACTGGTACCTTATCATATATTATCCCCTTTATCGGGATATTCTAATTTATATATCCGGTTATCAGGTTCCGGTTTACTGTTTTAAAACAAATCACTATTTTGAGAATAAAAAAAAGCCAGATCACCAAATCTTCAGTTTTTTTTCCGCACCTAAACATTATGTTATTGATTATAAATAATTTACAATAAAAATTATTTATAATTAAAGTCGGTTATACAAGCTTTTTCCAAAACCAAAACAACTATTCAATCCGTTAAAATGTTAAAAGTTTAAACAAGTTTTTAATTGAAAACAAAATAAATAACAAAAATTCTATATTTACACCATAACTATAAACCAAATTAATTAAAAATAGTCTAAAGGTAAATGTATATAGTAACAGATCAGCTAAAGGAAATAGGATTCAGCATCAATCGATTAGATTATATTATAAAAAGAAATCATGGCCACAGAAAATTCAATACATTAGATTACTATTGTATCTATATAATTTTACAAGACATTGACTTATTAGTTGAAAATATCTCCCACAGCATAAAAGGCGGACACATGGTTTTTATTGGCCCTCAAAAAAATATTGTATTTGGAGAAAATTCGGGAGTGGAAATTTACACCATTGCCTTTTCTTCAAGTTTCTATGAAAGATCAACAAAGGACAGCCTGTTTCTCAACTCCCAGCTTTTCTTTAATTATAATTCTGATATATTCGTTGCTCCTTTTCTGAACAAAGAAGAAATGAAAGTGATCTTTATGGAAAGAATGAAAAACTTTCAGTTAAAGGACAAAAGCCTGTACATATCTGCTGCCCATAATGCCATCGAAAGACTAATTTTAGATGCTTTTCTTCATGTCTCAACCGATGAGATCAAAAAGGATCTTAAATTCGAATACCTTTATTATGTAAATAAGTTTAAAGTTATTTTACAAAGAGATTACAAAACAGCCAAAAAAGTAACTTATTATGCCAGTGAGCTTAATATTACGGCCAGGAAACTGACCGAAGCAACAGAATACATTCTTGGAAAAACAGCCAAACAGGTAATTATAGAAAAACTTATTAATGAGTTTGAAAAATCAATACATTTTTCAAATCACACCATTTCTGAAATTTCTTACGATCTGGGTTTCAGCGATGAAGGTAATTTCAGCAACTTTATAAAAAAACACACCGGAAAAAATCCCTCAAAAATGAAATAGGTTATCAGAAAATTAGTATATTTATCTAAGTAACATTTAGTAAAAATCTTACGGGCGGTATGTATACTAAAATTTTAATACTAGCTTTCTTACATGTTTGCGCAGCAGTTTTTGCGCAGACATCTGACGGCTTGCTATTAAATATCCGCCTTCACCCGGTACAAATACTTTCCGTTAACAACACCGAAACCAATTCCGCAAAAGAGAATGCATTGCCGGAATACGTAACCGTAACCAGCCCGTCCGGGTTCCAGGTTAAAGTAAAACATGAAATCTATAACGATAGAGAAAAGAAATTTTCATCCAGTAAAAATCAAAACTGCAATAAAGAATATAATTTGGTTAACAACCCAAAAGGAGTTGTGCATAAAATGTATAAAATAAACCAAAATGTAAAAAATGCAATAAAAAAATCAGAATGTGCAGTTTCTGAGCAAAACCATTTAGTATTTACTCTTATTTCACAGTAATTTTTTTTGCAGGAAACAAAAGAATCGTTATGCATAGAATAGCAATTTTTACAATATTTAATTCCTAAGTTATTGCACATAATTATTTATGAATACCGTAGTATTATTTATTTTATTTTATTATTAAATTAATCTATCTAATAATCTGTTTTTTATAATTTTATCATAAAAAAAGCACTTTTCTTTGTAGAATAATTCACTGTAGAAAATTACAAATTTTAAGTACTTTTTCACAAAAGAGCTTGCCTTCTTTCCTTATACCTTTGCACTCGTAAAATTTAATTAATACAAAAAACCATTACTTTAGCTATGAAAAAGTGTATATTAGCATCTTTTGCTTTATTAGGATTCGTAACATTAAAAGCTCAACAGACTGTAACATTAAACGTGAGATTAAAACCAATCCAAACCCTTATTGTAAATAATTCTCAAAAAGTAGTCAACCTAGACTACGTCACAAAAGATGACTATACTAATGGTGTAACTTCCGTAAATACCGATCACTTAAGTGTATACAGCACAGGAGGATTCCAGGTAAAAGTAAAAAGCGCTAACTCTGCTCTTCAAAACGGAGGAAAAAACATCCAGGCAAACACCATACAGATTAAAGCAACTGCCGGTTCTGAAGCTGTAAACGGTGCACAATATGCTCAAAACGTACAGCTTTCAGCTAACGAAACAACGTTGGTAACTTCTACTAACGGAGGAGTAGATAAAAAAATCAGCATTGAATATAAAGGTGCAGGTGCCAACGCTTACCTTGACAATTATATTGCCGGCCAGGACCCGACTGTATACACTACTGAATTAACATACACAATCGTTTCTCAATAACATACAACACATAAAAAGATAGAGTGTTGTGATGTAATCGCAACACTCTGTTTTTTTTAAGACCCATTTTCTCCTAATGAAAAAACTGTTTTTTTTCTTCCTGTATATAACGTGTTCCTGCTTTTCTTCCGGATATGCACAGACCGGTGTTTCCGTTTCGCCTCCAAGATTATATTTTGAGTCAGATCTGGGAAACAGTAATACCCAGAAAGTGACGGTAACCAATGTAAGCACAAAAAACTCCCTGGATTTCGCAGTGAGTCTTGGAGACTGGGAATATGACAGTAAAGGGGAAAATATGATGTATCCTGCCAATAACCTTCCTACATCCTGCACAAGTTGGATTACAATAAAAAAAGAAGATAACTATTTCACTTTGGCTCCGGGTGCAAGAAGAGATATCGACATTACTATTACTGTTCCGGACAATCTTTCAGACAAATTACCGGTACACACTGCCGTACTCTATGTAAGCCAGATGAATCCTGTAGATGATGTAGACAGCAAAGGTGCCAATATAAAAGTAAGCATCCGTTCAGGAATAAAACTTTTCCATAAACTACCTTCAGCTAAAAACAAAAAACTTGAAATTCAGAATTTAACATACGATAAATCTAAGGAAGCTTTTAATCTACTCTTTGAAAACGAAGGAAACGTGTGGGCAGATGGAAAAGTATTCACAGATCTTGTCAATACGCAAAACGGGACAAAAGTATCTATGGACCCTGTTATATTCTATACCATGCCCGGAAATAAAAGAGAAATGAATATTGCTCTTCCTTCCACACTTGAAAAAGGAAAATATACCGCCTCAGTAATGATTGATTATGGAGATAGTGATAATCTTGAAATGGGGGAATTAAATTTCACCTATGAATAAGAAATACTGTTTTATTGTATTGCTGGTTTTTTTTAACTGTTTTTCACAGGTATCTTATAGCTCGTGGACCAACAGTTATTTACAAATTAATTCCTACAACGGAAATACTAATCCTGATGCCTATACATTCACTTTAGCGGGTAACGGCGATTTCAATATTCCTTATTGGAGAGTGTCGGTAAAATTAAAGCAGCCTATTACAACCTCTGATGCGATGTATACTCTTCCGGCCAATAAAATTTCTTTTCAGCCGGTTTCAACAGCGGGCCAGGCTTATCCTAATCCCATTCCTTCAATTCCCCAGATCGGCATGCCACTCAATGTATTTCTCCAGGAAGGACAGGAAGTTTTTTTAGTACCTCAGTCCAATGCGGCATTGTACAATCAGCCTGCACAGCCTAACGGTTACTACAATCTTCAGGTGAAATACAGCATGAATGTTATGGGAGGAGCTTATCTTGGCAATTATCCGGCCTGGATCACATTTATTGCCCCCCTGCAGTTTACCGCTTATGATCAGTATAATAATATCATTGGTAAAGCTGATCATAATTTCCAGTTTCAGATAGGCACTCTTTCAGGGACACCTCCCGGCATTCCGGAAATGTCTTTAAAATTTGCCGCCAATGCAGTAAACGGTACTTTGGAATTCAAGAGTATGCAGGATTATGTAAACGGTGTAAGTGTAACGTATCCCAACGCTTTAATAGTAAACAGCAATACCAGCTATCAGATCAAATTAAAATCTGTCCAGAGCCAGTTCAGCTCTGTAGCAGGAAATACGATCCCTCTGGAAGCGGTAAAACTTACTTTAAATCCTGTATCACAAAATTCAGGAAGCGTACATTCCGTTTCATTAAGCACTTCATCACAGCTCATTGCCACAGGAAATACCACTCAAGGGTCTAATGTATATTATGACATCATCTATTCTACAGCTTCTAATGATGAAAGGTTTATCAATGCAAAAACTGAAGAATATTCTACCACAATTCAATACGAGATAACTCCCCAATAATTTTATAATGCCCCAAGATCTATTCAAAAGAATATTTTTTGTTCTTTTTATTCCGCTATCCTTTATTCTGGTTTCGGCGCAGGATTATTCCGGGGTGAGTATGGAAATCCGCAATGAATCGAGAGCGGATAAAAGCAATATTATCGACCTTGTTCTGGTTGTAAAAAACAATACAGGCATTCCTTTTAAAGGAAATATTAAAATTGGAGTCCCAGCCGGCTTCAAAAATATTCTGGGCAGTACGGTTGATGTGGATCTAAAACCGGCGGAAAACATTTTTTTACCTGTGAAAATACTGGTAAACACGGGTGCCAGATATGGGGAAACTAATATTACTTTCGATCTCGCAGATCTGCAAAACCATATTGTTGCAAAAAAAGCAATACCTTATAAAGTGGTGGAAAATAATACATTAAGAATAAGCTCTGAAAATTCACTGATTTATATCAACAATCCCAATGATTCCGTTGAGGTACGGGCAAGGGTTTCCAATTTGGGAAATAAAAAACAGAACGTCACAGTGGTTTTTAAAATTCCTGAAGCAACCCAGGAAAACTTTTTTGTTGAGAAGAAAGGAAGTATCGGCATACACAGGGATTCGGTATTTGTTTTCCGTTTTATGCCTTCAAACAGTATCATAAGAGGCTCTCAGTTTACGGTTAATATGGCAGGCTTCAGGGAGCCCGACAAAGAAATATTCGGAAATGCATCCGTATCGGTTCAGAATGTGTCTTCGGTACAGCATTATCAGGATTTGCAGACCAATACATTTTCAAATTATACCAAAAACAGCATTACAGCCAGTTACAGAAATGTGGGCAAAAATATCAGTATGTACCAGCTAATGGGATCGGGCGGATTTAATCTTCCGTCTGGATATGTTTTTATGAGGGGAAATATTTATACTCTGAATAACCAAAATGATCCTATGGTAAATAATACGTACGTCACTTACTATCGGGAAAACAGTGCGTTTACTTTGGGAAATGTCAGCAAGCTGCTGGAACTGTCGCTGTTTGGAAGAGGTGCTGAATATGCTCTGACTTCGCAGGATAAAAGCAAAAAGCTGGAAGTAGGGTTTGTTGATCAGACGTACAGCCTGATCGAAAGAAATTCATTTTTGAAAAACGGTTACGGTTTTTACGCAAAAGGAACCCTGGGAGCAAAAAATGTTTCCGAGAATATAGGTGCCACTTATATTTTCCGGGACGACCCTTATGATAAGGCCAAACATAATTTACTGGGTACGGATTTCACCCATTCTTTCAGTGAAGACTGGAAGCTGAACACCAAAGTATACGGAGGGGTAAGCTTTTACGAAAACAATAATACCGTAAAGCCTTCTTTAGCCGTAGAAACCCAATACTCGGGAATTATTGAGAAGATCAATCTTAATGGAAATTACTTTTACAGTACGGATTATTATCCCGGAAACAGACGGGGCATCTTACAGATACAGCAAACCTTTTCCAGAAGTATATTCAGGGACCATTATCTGTATGCCAATATAACAGTGTCTGATTTTTCTCCAAAATTCTATTTTTATAATTATGATTTAAAATCAAGCAGCACCAGGCTGGATATGGGGATCAATTTCCGGAAAAAAGGCAACTTCGGTCTGGGCCTTGGCTACCAGTACCAGGAAGAGCGTTCCAATACTTATAATAATTTTTTCAGTATTACCGAGGCCCGGGAATCTAAACAGCTGAAAGCGCAAAGACTGACAGAATATATGACATGGACAAGCCCGAATAAAAAGCATTCTTCCATGCTGGGAATTGAAGCCGGACTTGTTGATTATCCAGACTTAAACCGGCCGCAATATCAGATGAAAATAAGCGGCAATTACAATTACAGATGGTTTAATGTAACGTATATTTATCAGTACGGAAGCTATTTCCTTTCTGAATATGCCTTTTCTAAAATGCTTAATGAAGCTACCCCTTATAAGAAATTAACGGTCTCTTCTTTTTTCAATAAGAATTTCTTTAAGGATAAAGTGAATTTTACTTCCGGTTTTGCCTATACGGATGATGCTCTGTACGGAAAATCCCCTTCCGGCTTTGTTAATCTGAAATACACCAAAGAACGTTACGGGATATACCTGAATTCTTCATGGTATAATTACTCTTCGGGGAATTTAAAAAATAATCTTTTAACCATTGAAGCCGGTGTTACGCTGAACCTGCGCCCCAATACATTGAATCCGGGTAAAAAGGGAAGTATAAAAGCATTTGTATATTACGACAACAACAGCAACAACATTTTTGATGAAGGGGACAAGGAGGCAGAAGGCTACCTGATCATGCTTAACAATACTTCTTTTAAAACAAATGAAAAAGGGAATATCCTGTACACGAAAATTCCTTACGGCAAATATGCTTTAAAGCAGGTAATTCAGCAGGGATGGTACTATGATGAAGCAGAATTTGAAGTGAACACGCACAACTATTACTTTGAAGTTCCCCTGCATCAGAATGGAACGATCCTTGGAAAAGCGACTTATGAATTTAATAATAAAACAGCCCTGGATTTTGACCCGAAATTAGGAGGTATCATTTTCAACATCTACCAGGAAGATAAGTTTATACAGCGTATGTTTACCGATGATAACGGGGAATTTGTCTCTTTTCTGCCATCAGGAAACTACAGGATCAGCCTCAATGAGAATTCATTGCCTTTAAATACCCATTGTGACCAAACGTATAGAGATGTGAATATCCAGGCAGGAAAAATCATATATGCAGAGCCTTTTATCATAAAAGTAAAAGAGAAAACCATAAGGGTTAAGAAGTTCGGAAACTAGCTATCACGGTAATCTCCCGGAGAGAATGCAAATGCAGGAAGCCTATAGCTTCTCAGCCTTATTGTGCTAAAATAACACAGTGTCATAAATTGAATGACAGCCAGTGAATATAAAGCGGTCTATCTTATTTCAGTCTGAATCTTATTTAAGCTTATAAGAATTTCCGTTCCAGAGGTATGTTTTGGAGGACCGTTTTTTCTTTTCCCTATCCTTGTCATCTTTTTCCATTTCCTCCATTTTAAAAATAAAAGCATCAGGAATTCCCCCTTTGTCATTGGGAAATACAAATTCTTCGGAATGGTAGTATACATCGGCATCTCCCACATTCATCAGCTGTGGCAGGGCAACCAGCTTCTTATCTGCAAAAAGCACATACTGGTCATAGCCTGCAATGCCGCAGGCTTCGCCGGAAACCACAGCTTTGAGGGTGAGTTCTGCATTCTTCAGCTTATGACCACTTTCAACGGAAAATGCAGCATAGCTAAGTTCTTCATCCCTGCCTGTATCGAAATAAACCTCATCCGTTAAAGAGGTTCCTTGCATAACTTTTATTCCGGCAATATTCTGTTTTACAGTTTCATTATAGTCTTTACTTTTCCGGTCCACTGTTTTTGACAGCCCAAAAAGGAAGTCGTAGCCGTTTTTATTACGGTAACCGACACAAAGATTGCCTCCCCAGATATAACCTTCGGAAACAGCATCTCCCTTCTGATAGGAAATTTTATACCAATTGGCGCCTCTTTCCCCCAGCCTCAGAACTGTTGCTTCTTTTTTAAGAATCATTACCTGCTGATTGGTCTGCAGAGAGTCTGTTACTTCCGATTTCACATCCGGTTCTTTTCTTACTCTGGACCAGTCTGTAAAGATTTTCTGAGGTTTATTTTCTTCAAAGCCAAAAACCCCGTCAGGATAAATCACATTTTCTTCCTGTGCAGAAAAAAGCTGCAGGAACAACAGGCATAAAACCGTCAGTAAAGATCTCATATTAATATTTTGTTTCGTTATTTTTCCAGCAACAGGCTTACCCATTCTTCACGCTGAAGTTTCTTTTTAAGCTCCAGTCCGCTTTCTCTGCATACTTCAAGAATATCATCCACGTCAAAGAAGCACAGCCCGGAAAGCAGCAGTTTTCCACCTTCATTCATCACAGAAACATAGGTAGGAATGTCGGAGATCAGGATATTCCTGTTAATATTGGCCAGGATAATATCAAAATGCTCTTTTCCTAAATTTTCTGCTGTTCCCAGTTCTATATCAAGCTCAACACCGTTTCTGGCTGAGTTTTCTTTTGAATTTTCTACAGACCATTCATCAATATCAATGGCTTTTACGTCTCCGGCACCCTGCTGTTTTGCATAAATAGCCAGTACAGAGGTCCCGCAGCCCATATCCAGCACTTTTTTACCGTTGAAATCAATATCCATCATCTGCTGGATCATGAGGTGTGTGGTAGGATGGTGGCCTGTTCCGAAAGACATTTTGGGCTGGATGATAATTTCATGCATTCCCGGCACAGATTCATGGAATTCTGCCCTGATCAGTACTTTATCGTCAATATTGATCGGTGAAAAGTTTTTTTCCCATTCTTCATTCCAGTTGATGTTCGGCATTTCTTCGAAAGAATACGTGATCTCCACATTTTCGTTTTCAAAAAGCGGAAGCGCATTAAGTTCTTCTTCTTTAAAGAGTTCTTTCTGGATATATCCTAAAATTCCGTCAATTTCTTCCGTAAAGCTGTCGAAACCTATTTCGATAAGCTCTGCCATCAGTATCTCGTTCCATGGCTGCAATGGAGAAATTTTGAAATTGAATTCTAAATAATTTTGCATGTGAGTCAATAATTTAATGCAAAAATAAGGATGTTATTATTGTTAAAAAAATGGAAGTGCAATGAGTATCGCATATTTTCAGAATATAGGTTGTATTTTAATGGTTAAAGTTTTTGCTTTTTTTATGTTTTGGCTAAAGTCGGATAGGTTTGTACCAATAGAAAAAGCGGGCTAAAGCCCGCTCCCATTGAATATTTTATTCTCTGAATTGGTTCAGGATATCCCGTAATCTGATACCTGTAAACAATTAACCAGTAAGCACATCTCCTTTTACGGATTTGTAGAGAAAATAGAACCGTTGGCGATCAGAGCCCTTCTGTTCATCTTTAAAATATCTCTTACCCATTCTGCAAAATCTTCCGGCTGAAGTACCTTATCGGGATTTCCGTCCGTAAGTCCTCCCTGGATACTCATATCGGAAGCAATAGTGCTTGGTGTCAGGGTGATCACTCTGATATTCTGCTTTCTCCACTCTGCCATCATCGACTGTGACAGGGAAACCACTGCTGCTTTGGATGCCGCATAAGCCGACATGTTGGGACCTCCTTTTAAACCTGCCGTAGAAGCCACGTTAACGATGTCTCCTTCTCCATTTGCTTTTAAGAAAGGATAAACCGCTTTAGCCGCATAATATACTCCGAATAAGTTGGTCCGGATTACCTGTTCCCAGGTCTCAGAAGGCATTTCTTCAATACTGCCAAAATCTCCGATGCCGGCATTATTGACAAGAATATCAACACTTCCTAGTTGCTTTGCAAGAGATTCGATACCCGTTTTTACTTCAGATTCATTATCAATACTGAAAACAGCATATGCCGAGTTCACTCCAAGTGCTTTGATCTCTTCAACCGTATTTTTAAGATTTTCTTCGTTTCTGCCGGTAACAGCAACATTTACTCCTTCATTGGCCAAAGCTAAGGCAACCGCCTTTCCAAGTCCTCTTCCACCACCCGTTACGATGGCATTTTTTCCGTTTATATTCATAATACTATTGTTTCTAAAGCAAATTTACGAAAGAACATTTTTACAGGACCGGAAGAATATGGAATTAACGGAATTTTAATAGCGGAATGACTTCTGAAGAGTTTTATTAACCACAAAGGAACAAAAGTTTCTCAAAATTTTCATGACGACAAAAGTTAATTGGAACCCCCAAATTCCTCTCCCGTGGAGGGGTGGCGAAAATTCAAAGAATTTTTGACGGGGTGGTTTACTAATTCATATAATTCGTTCCTTTAATCTCCATAAACAAGAAAAAGCCTGCCCCTAAAAAGAGACAGGCTGTACATTGTCATCATATCTGGCTTATCTTCAAGCCCAATCTGTTATTTATTTTTAAGCTGATCAGGAATATTGGTGGTCACAAAACCTATCCCCTGACTTTTCAGCTGTTCGTAAACTGCCGTATCATTTACGGTCCAGGAATTCGTGATAAGACCTAAAGTTTTGGCTTCAGAGATCCACGTAGGATTTTTCTGGAAAACACTGTAATGGTAGTCCATTCCGTCCAGACCTTCTTTTTTGATCTGTTCTGGAGACAATTCCCCATTCAGATACTGTACCTTGAATTTCGGCTCCAGCTTTTTGATCTGTTTGCAGATGTTTAAGCTGAAAGAAATGTACTCACTCTGTCCTTCCAGTTTCATATCCCTGATCATTTTGAGGGTTTTCTGAGTAATCTCATTTTCTATTTCCGGAGTTTTGGCAGGTTTGATCTCCACGATCAGCTTTAAAGAAGGATCTTTTTTTCCCTGCTTCAGATAATCTTTTAAAGTAGGAAACTTTTCACCATTGGACAGCTTCAGCGTTTCCAGCTCTTTGAAAGAAGTTTCAGAAATTTCCATTTCACCGTGATGCTCATCATGATTAATCACAAGAATGCCGTCTTTGGTCATTCTCACATCAAATTCCGATCCGTATATCTTTAATTTCTGTGCATTTTCCAAAGATTTAATAGAATTTTCCGTTGTAGGCGGCTGAGCCTGGAAATAACCTCTGTGTGCGATAATCTGGGTTTGTGCCTTCATTATGACTGTACTTAAAACTGCTAACCCTAAGATAATTTTTTTCATAATACAATTAGATAATTAAATAAAAAAACTTAAAAACGTTTGATAAAGATAGTGTTTAAATGTTAAAAACTGTATTTCGCACCGATCTGGATCTGGTAAGGATTCCCGGAAAGAGGCGCTAAACCGCTGGTATTTTTAACGTATTCAAACTGTTTGGTAGCCTGGTTGAATTTCGGCGCCCTGTAAAGTGCCATATTTGCGTATGATTTGTTTACTCCCCATTCCTTATTAAGCAGGTTGGCCACATTGAAAATATCCACGGAAAGCTCAAATGCCCCGATTTTATCAAACTTGATTTTTTTCGCAACACGGACATCCCAAACCCCGAAGAAGCCGTTTTTACCTCCGTTACGTTCTGCTATGGCATTGTTGTATTTTTCGACATAATCTTTCAGCGCCTTTCCTACTTCCGGATCATTAAGAAGCGGCTGGGTAATGATGTTCGGGAAGATATAGGCAAGATCGTTGGAATCTACGAAATCCCCATTGATATTTCCCCCCGCAGTTACTGAGAAACGTGTTCCGCCGATTCCGGAATATCTTACGCCCAGTGTAAATCCTGCAACGGTAGGCGAATTTCCATAAAGAACGATCTTGTTTCTAAACTGATTATCGGAATAGGTCATTCTTAAATTTCTCGGATCTCCCTCAACCATCGTAAAAAGTGTCGCTGAATTGGCTACGTTTCCGTTGTACGAGGTATTGTCTTTAATATCAGACCAGGTATAGCTCGCCGTAATTTCTCCATCCTTCCAGTAACGGTAGCTGGTATCCACCACAAATGAGAACTGGTTCACTTTCCCGTCGCTTACAAGCTCCAGTACTCTTCCGAAATTAGTATTGATCCTTCCTGCCTTCCAGTCTACTTTTGCCCCGTCTATGGATGCAGCAGGAACATACACTCCTCTTCCGCCTTCATTAGCAAGTGTGAAATAAGGGTTAGACACCATATTCCGGTCATAATAGAAATAGTTGTTTCTTCCTAAGGCCAAATATCCGGCAATTCCTGCCCTGAACCTTTCATTGAAGAAATGGGTATAGGAAATATTTGCTTTGTACACGATCGGGATTTTAGCATTTTCTCCGGTATAATTGATCGTAGGGATCTGGTACTGTGAAAGCGTCGGTACCGTACCGTAATCATTTCTGTAGCTGTAAAAATCCGGAACAAGACCTATTTTGGAAGGATCTTCATCTACTGTTGCAAGATGTTTTCCGTCAAACACAAGATTATTGATAATCATATAATTATTGATGTCCGAAGAGAAGATTCCTGCCCCGAATTTAAGGAAATCTTTGTTCTGCTCGTTGAAGTTCCATTCAAACTGGAATCTTGGCTGGATCACAAATGATTTTATTTTATTATCCGTTCTGATGCCCATTTCATCATAAAGCTTTTGGTTAAATGCAGCCTTTGGATAACCTCCGTAGTCGAGTCTTAAACCTGCCATTAAATCCAGACCTTCGCCAATCTTCGTCTGAATCTGACCGTACACTCCGATATTCCAGATACTGGATCTTACGGATGGATCTTCCACCAGTGGCACTTCTCTGTAAAATTTGTATGCCTTCAGGTTATTAAAATTATAAAGATTAGTAGGATTCACCGTAGGATCTTCCCTGAACTGAAATTTTCCGTTCACTTCACTTCCATATACAGACCTTGCAATCGTATACATAAGGTCCGCTCCAAAAGTATACTTTATTTTATCCGTATTGTAGTACAGGTTATCAACAACCTGTATTACATTGTTTCTAAAGCTTTCCTGTCCGAAACGGTGTCCCCCGATCTGAATATTGGTAGCCCCGACTCCCGGAGAAACAATATTTTCTACGATGGCTCTCGGAACCGGCTTCCCTAATTCACTGTTCTGGTAACTGTCCTGGAAAGTATAAAGATACTGCGCCTTCAGCTCATTCGTCAGATTAGGTTTTAAATTCGACCTTAGGGTCAGGAGTAAGCTGTTATCAAGATTTTTATCGTTTCCGTAAGATTCAAAGAAATTGATCGCTGTATTATCTCCCAATCCGTTTTTATTCAGGTCATACGTGAAATTATTTCTTAGCGTCAATAGGTTTTTGTCATTGATCTGCCAGTCCAGACGAAGGAATCCGGCATCTGAATTTCTTACCTTATCAAAACTTCCGAACTGAGGCGAATTTCCAACTCCGTATTTTGATCTTGCAATATCTAAAAACTGGTTAAGCGTCTGCGTTGTTGTATTAAATCTCTTCTCATCGTCCGTAGATTTGATATCTGCAATGATGAGCGGCCTTGAATCCAATTGGTGATCCCATGCTACGAAGAAGTGTAATTTATTCTTAATAATAGGCCCGCCTAATGAAAATCCGAACTGAGAAGTAGAGAAATTGTTCTCCCTTTTGTTTCCCCTGATGTCGTACGGACTGGAAAGCCAGTTTGTTCTCAGGTATTCCCAGGCGCTTCCTGAAAATTTATTTGTACCCGATTTGGTAACGGCACTTACTGTTCCTCCTCCGCTTCTTCCCAGAGTTACATCATACTGGTTGGTGGTGATCTTGAATTCGCGGACAGCTTCTATCGAAATAGAGAACGGTGCACCGCTTCGGCTGGTTGTAGATCCTGCAGAAGTCGGGTTTTTGGCCGTCATCCCGTCAATTGTAAAGTTGGTTGAAGATCCCAGCTGCCCGGAAAGGTTTCCGCCTTTTCCGCTTAATGGCGACAGTTCTGTAAGATTGGTGAAATTTCTTCCGTTTACCGGCAGCATACTGATATTTTTAGCTGAAATAGCTGTAGCCGCTCCCAGGTTTCCGATCTTGTTTTTCAGGTTCCCGGTGACAAGGACTTCCTCTATCTGCTTTTCTCCGTCTCCTAAGCTCATGTTTACGGTAACCTGATCTCCGAAGTTGACGTTATACCCTTCTTTTTTTTCTTCATTAACGATCACCGTATAAGGTCCGCCAAGAGGAATTTCTTTAAAAATATATTCTCCTTTCGAATTGGTCTCCGTTTCCGTCCTGAACCCTGTTGACTCGTTCACGATCGTTACTTTCACTTTTTCCTGGGCGGCACTGCCCAGTCCTGTTACTTTTCCCACAATAGAAGCCTGCGTAGTCTGCGCGTAAGCCAGCGTTCCAAATCCTAAAAACAATAATCCTAGTACAATCTTTACTTTTTTCATCTCTTCAAATTAGATGTGCAAAGGTATTTTGACTTTCCGGACCTTCTGTTTAAGGGAGTTTTAACAAATTTTCAATTAAATCATAACATTATGTTAAATTAATTTAAACAAATGTTTTAAATTTAAAGTAATCAATGATTTAAAGTGTGTTACAGGTTTTTAATATTTCTACAATATTTTATTACAGTATTTTTTAATGAAATTAGTTTAGCTATTTTTGCTCAAAAGATAGAAAGCAATGTCTGAAAACATACAGCAAAAAATAGAACAGCTCCGGAAAGAGCTTCACCAGCATAATGAAAACTACTACCTTCTGGATACTCCCACCATCACCGATTACGATTTTGACATGCTCCTGGAGCAGCTCCGGGATCTGGAAGCGGCACATCCTGAGTTTTATGATGAAAATTCACCTACGGTACGTGTAGGCGGCGGAATTACAAAGGTTTTCCCTACCATCCGGCATAAGTTCAGAATGTATTCTCTGGATAATTCTTATGATTCCGAGGATCTTGAAGACTGGGAAAAGAGAATTATCAAAACCATCAATGACCCGGTAGAATTTGTTGCAGAGCTGAAGTATGACGGTGCTTCTATTTCTATCCTGTATGAAAACGGAAAGCTTTCCCAGGCTGTTACGCGTGGTGACGGCTTCCAGGGAGATGAAATTACGGCCAATGTCCGTACAATTTCGGATATTCCCCTGACGCTGAAGGGTGATTTTCCTGCTCATTTTTTTATGAGAGGTGAAATTTATCTTACCCGGAAGAATTTTGACAAGATCAACAAACTGCGTGAAGAGGAAGGTTTGGATCCTTTTATGAATCCAAGGAATACGGCCAGCGGAAGTTTAAAAATGCAGGACAGCGGGGAGGTAAGAAAGCGCGGACTGTCATCGGTACTTTATCAGTTTATTTCTGAAGACGTTCCGGCACAGAGCCATTGGGAACTGCTTCAGAAGGCACAAAGCTGGGGCTTTAAGACTTCGCAGCAGGCGAAACTCTGTAAAACCCTGGATGAGGTAAAGGAATTTATCAGCTTCTGGGATACGGAAAGGCACAATCTCCCTTTTGAAATTGACGGAATTGTTTTAAAAGTGAATTCTTTACAGCAGCAGAGACAGCTTGGCTACACGGCAAAATCACCGAGATGGGCCATGGCCTATAAGTTTAAAGCTGAAAAGGTAGAAACTGAACTTAAGAGTGTCTCTTACCAGGTGGGAAGAACGGGAGCGATTACTCCTGTGGCCAACCTAAAGCCTGTTTTACTGGCGGGAACTATCGTTAAGAGAGCTTCTCTTCACAATGAGGATATCATTAAAAAGCTTGATCTTCATGAGCATGATTTTGTGTATGTGGAAAAGGGCGGTGAAATTATCCCGAAAATTGTGGGAGTAAACACAGAGAAAAGATCTACTGAAAGTAAAGAAATTGAATATATTAAAAACTGTCCTGAGTGCGGAACGGAACTGGTAAAAATTGTGGATCAGGCGATTCATTTCTGTCCGAATGAGCTTCATTGTCCGCCACAGGTTGTGGGAAGAATGATTCATTATGTTTCCAGAAAGGCTCTGAATATAGATAATTTGGGCAGCGAAACTATCGAACAGATTTACAGGGAGCGCCTGATTGAAAATCCCGCAGATTTTTATGCTTTAACGAAGGAACAGATTCTTCCGCTGGAAAGAATGGCGGAAAAGTCTGCACAGAATATTATCTCAGGGATCGAAAAATCGAAAGAAATTCCTTTTGAAAAGGTTCTTTACGGAATCGGGATCAAGCATGTGGGGGAAACGGTTGCCAAGAAGCTGGTGAAAAACTTTTCTACGATTGATGAACTGAAAGAAGCTACCGTGGAAGAGCTTTGCCAGGTGGAAGATATCGGAGCAAAGATTGCTGTAAGCATTGTGGAATTTTTTAAAAATTCAGAAAACATCCTGATGATCGAACGTCTGAAATCATACGGAGTACAGCTTGAAAAAGGTGAAAGTACGAATGAAGTTTTGTCCAATGTTCTGGAAGGAAAGACATTCCTCTTCACTGGAAAATTATCTTTGTTTACAAGAGAATCTGCTGAGGAAATGGTAGAAAAGCACGGTGGAAAAAATATATCTGCTGTATCTAAAAACCTTAACTTCCTGGTGGTTGGAGAAAAGGCCGGAAGCAAGCTTAAAAAGGCTCAGGATATCGGTACAATTACAATTCTGGATGAACAGGAATTTCTGAATCTGATAGAGAAACAGTAGTTTTTGATAAACTGATTTTAAATTCAAAGCTTAAATTTTAAGCTCATATAAACCCTAAAAAGGCTATTTCACTTTTGAGATAGTCTTTTTTATTTTATCCTGATTTCGGAATAAGCAAAGGCAATATTATTTTATCGCAAAGGCAGACAAAAGACATTTTTTAACGTGTATAATAAGAAAAACAATGATATTTCATTCAGCAAAGAAGTACAAAAATATTGCCTTGTATTGTCTATTTATAAGTGAAACGCCTTTGCTTAACTTATAAATCTGCTGAATGCTTTTTAAAATCCTTGCTTATCATTGCGTTTATTTTTAATCCCATCGTGAATCTGGTTATTTATACTGTGAAATGTTCTTTTTGCTTCGCACAGATTTCTCAGATAACACAGATTGTATTGCATGAATATAAAGTTTTAATTTTTGAAAAGCATTACGACAGTTCATCAGTTTCACTACAAATTGCTGTAAGACCAATTAACCATAAACCATGATTCAAACTAATTACTTAAATAAAACACAATAAATTAAACTTTATATAAAATTATAAAAACCAAAAAGTAATTATTATTAGTAATATAATTTTTCTTATATTTATAAAAACAAATATCACTTAACTATGAAAAAACTTTACTTTTTCGTGCTGTTTCTGGCACATATTTGCGTCATAGCGCAGATTGTAAACATTCCCGATCCTCAATTTAAAGCCAAACTGCTTTCCGGAACTGCCACCAACCATATCACTCAGGATCTGGCAGGCAACTGGATATCCATGGACATCAATAATGACGGGGAAATACAGGCTTCTGAGGCAGCCAACATCATGGATATCACAATTTACAGCTCAAATGGCAGCCCATTCCCAATTTCCTCTATAGAAGGTGTAAAATCTTTCACCAACCTGGAATATCTGGATGTATCTGACTGTCCCAACATAATTTCTGTAGACATAAGCGGTATGCAAAAAATAAAACTGGTAAGTTTTAAGGATAATATCAATATGTCTTCTGCCAACTTTACAGGATGTCCTTTACTGGAAAACATTAACGTATCGAATGCCAGTATTGTCAATCTCGATATTTCCAATCTTCCGAAAATGAATATTCTGACATGTACAGGAGGAAAAGTACAGACTATTAATTATGCCGGAAGTACAACCATGAAGTATTTACTTTGCAGCGGCAATGACATCGCGGCTATTGATGTAAGTTCACTATCAGAACTCTATAGATTTAATATTTCCGGAAACTCTCTTACAAATCTCGATGTCAGCAATTTAACAAAACTTGAAGACCTGGTATGTTCAAGCAATCAGCTCACTTCGCTCAATCTTCAGAATACGCCTAAATTAAAATCACTTGAAGCCAGTTATAATAATCTGTCTGCCCTTAATTTAAATCAGAGTCCGATCTTAAATTATCTGAGGATCATCAACAACCAGTTCACGAGTATTGATCTTTCGGGAGTTCCTTTACTGCAAACTCTTTTCCTTAATAACAATCAGCTGACTTCTCTTGATATAAGCCATAACACGATACTGAACTCTTTCAATGCTCCCAATAATAATTTACAGAGCCTGTTTATAAAAAACGGAAGAGTTACAATCGGGCTTTATCAGAACAATCCCAATTTAAGCTATATCTGCTGTGACGATTCCGAAATCAATCAGATTATCGCTTCAAACAGTTCATACGGTTATAATAATGTAACTGTAAATTCTTACTGTTCATTCACTCCCGGCGGTACTTTTTATACCATCCAGGGGAATACAAAATATGACCTTAATGGTAACGGATGCGATCCGGCGGATCAGAACAAGGCGTTCCAAAAATTCAGTATTGCCAGTGGCGGAAACACGGGAAGCCTTATTGCAGACGGATCCGGAAATTACTCTGTTGCGGTGCAGTCCGGAGCTCATACGGTAACTCCTGTTCTTGAAAATCCGGCTTATTTTACTATTTCACCTGCATCTTTCACGGCTAGTTTTCCGGCGCAGACCAGCCCGCTGACTCAGAATTTCTGTATGACGGCAAATGGCTCACACCCGGATCTTGAAATCGTGATCATCCCTCTTGATTCTGCAGTACCCGGATTTAATTCGGACTATAAAATCATGTTTAAAAATAAAGGAACCACGATGCAGTCCGGAACGGTTGTTTTTACTTTTAATGACAGCTTAATGGATTTCCTGAATTCGAGTGTGACACCCAACTCGCAGTCAACGGGAAGTTTAAGCTGGAATTTTACAGTTCTACTTCCTTTTGAAACCAGAGAGATTAACACAAAATTTGAATTGAATACCCCTACCGATATCCCGCCTGTAAACGATGATGATATCCTTCATTATACTGCACAGATCAACGGAGCTCCGGATGATACGCCGGCAGACAATACATTTACCCTGAACCAAACGGTTGTGAATTCCCTGGACCCGAATGACAAAACCTGCCTGGAAGGAACTATGATTGCACAGACTCAGGTGGGAGATTATGTTCATTACCTGATCAGATTTGAAAATAACGGTACTGCCAACGCAAGGAATATTGTAGTGAAAGATGAGATTGACACTTCAAAATTTGATATTTCTACTCTGACTCCATTAAGTGGAAGCCACAGTTTTGTAACAAGAATGTCCGGAACGAATACGGCAGAATTTGTTTTTCAGAATATACAGCTCCCGTTTGATGATGCAAACAACGACGGATATATTTCTTTCAAGATCAAGACAAAGTCCACTTTGACACAGGGTGATGTGTTCAGCAATACTGCAAACATCTATTTTGATTATAACGCCCCCATTATTACCAATACCTATACAACTGCTGTCCGGGGCGTACTGGCTACAGCAGAAGGCAGGTCTGCCAAAGATAATGTAAACATTTACCCCAATCCGGTACACGATGTTCTTTACATCCAGTCCGGTGATGAGATCATCAAAGCCGAAATTTATGATGCCGCAGGAAGGATTCTGAATACGGCAATTGTAAAAGGTAACGCTGTAAATGTTTCCGAACTGGCGAAAGGAAGCTATGTCATTAAACTTTTTACCAAAGATAAAACGATGGTTCGGAAGTTTATTAAAATTTAAACTAATAATCTTATCTATATCCGCAGGGCTGTGAAATTTTTCGCAGCTCTTTTTATTTAAAGACCAGAATCGTGTAATTGTCTTTCGCAGTTTTGGGATAAACCATTCTGACCTGCGCTTTATCTTTAAGGTAATCAACGTAATTTTCCCCGGTAAGGATTTTCCCTTTTCCGGTCTGTTTGTAGCCTGCTGCGAGGATGGTTTTTATATAGGCATCATGTTCTTTTTTATCTTTGAACTCAAATTCTATATTGTCCTGAGATTTATCCCCGGTGTATTCAAATTTCCCGATTTTGTAAGTATAGTCCGGACTGTCGTATTCGTAAAGAATAAATGCGGGACTTTCTGTTTTGTCGTAGAAAGTATATTTTTGCTTTTTAATTTCTGTTTTAAATGAAGCCATATCAAGCCTGTTGAATGCGGAGAGCTCTTCCAGTTTGAATGCCTGCCCGCAGACATGGGACTGAAATACTATAAAAAACAGGAATAACAGTAGATTAACATAGGTCTTCATAAAAGAATTTTGTGGTTAGTTGTCTGTAAATTTAGAGGAATTTTGTTAAATCTTCTGATTTAATGTAAAACCGAAGGCATTCTGTTCTTTAAGGCTTCCTGAAAAAGCATGATCTGTTCAGGAGTAAGATTCTGAAGATAGATTGTGCGTTTCTGATTAACAAGAAAATCAGGATAGGATACCAGAACAATATTATCTCTATTAAAACTAAATTCTCTCAGTCCCGTCGGACTTTTCGTGTTTTTCTTATCGGAATTGAATGTCAGATTAATAAAACGGCGGGGAATAAAATAAAAGTCTGCCGGAAACAAAAAAACAGAGTTTTGATTCATAAGAACATCAAAACTGCACCAGTGAATTTTTTTGCGTAAAAATCCGTTTTCTAAAATAATCTTTCCGCTGATATTTTTTAATTCTCTGGAATCAGGCTGTTTATATTTGGCAATAATCTTTCTGTTTTGAACGAAAAAAAATATAGGAGATACCCCTAAAAATGTAATAAAAATGAGAAACAGGTAATCGAATATATTATCAGGCATGGTATTTTCCAGGTTTAAGAATTTTCATTCTTCATAATTTTTTTCACTCTGTTCATTGTATCAAATTTCATTTTCCTTTCTTCTTCCGTCCCAGATGGAAAGTATAATTAATTCAGCTTCTGAAAACTCATAGAATATAAGATAATCTTTAACAACCTTTACTCTTACATTGCTGACAGCCGTTTTCCTTCCAATCAATGGAAATTGCGACAGCAGTTTAATGCTACTGATAATCAATTCATTTAATTTAATGCTGAATGTTTTAGATTGATTTCTGAAAATCCAATATTCAAGAATCTCTTTTCTTTCTATATTGGCTTTATGTGTCCAGATTACTTTTCTCCCAGCCATTCTTCAATATCCTGATTGGCTTTATCCTCGGTAAGATAGGCTGAACTTTTGTATTCTGACTGCGCTTCCGCAATTCTTTCTTTTTGGGGTTCGGTAAGAATATATTCGTTTTTATTCAACTCAAAATCTAATAGTTTTTGAATCTCCTCCATAATTCTTTTTTCTTGTAACTGACTGATTCTGTAAATCAAATCAGCTTTTAGATCTGCTGTGTTCATCTTGTGTGATTTTAATTCAAATTTAAAAAATTTTATTTAAAATCTGTTGAAATCATTGGCAGCCTGAAATAAAAAGTACTACCCTGATTTGGGGAACTTTTCACTCCTATTTCACCATTCTGCTTTTCTATAAAATTTTTGGAAATGGCCAGCCCCAGCCCTGTACCATTCTGATGCTCTCCCGGAACCTGAAAATAGCGGTCGAAAATCTGGCGGTGGTATTTTTCATCAATACCGCTTCCTGTATCGGTAATGCTGAACTGGATCATTGAGTCTGTTTTTTCTACCAAAATCCGAATATTTTCGTCCTGGAAAGAATGTTTCACCGCATTGGTGAGGAAATTATTCATCACCCAGACTGTTTTATCGAAATCGGCAGCCACGAAATCATTATTGCTTATTAAATATTCCGTATTGATCAGAATATTCTTCTGTTCTGCGAGCTTTTCAACATTCTTCACCGCTGTCTGTACCACTTCCTGCGGTGAGCATTTTTCAACAGTCATACGGATATTTCCGGTTTCTACCTGCGAAAGATTCAGCAGTTCTCCGGTGATATTCAATAGCCTCTGCCCGTCATCATTGATGCCCTTTAAAAGTTCTTTTTGCTGGTCATTCAGTTCCCCGAATTTTTGGTTTCCGAGCAGCTGTACGCCCATTTTTATAGCGGATATGGGTGTTTTCAACTCATGGGAAATGGTAGCTATAAAATTGGTTTTTGCAAAATCCAGTTCTTTGAAAGGGGTAATATTCCGAAGGAGAATCACCTTTCCAATATATTTCGTTTCCTTCTCCCCTGTTTTTACAATGTTAATGGGAATAATATCCTGTTCAAAATAATTTTCTTTATGATCACGAACGATTTTGATCGGTTCTTTTACCGGATGATCAATATTTTTAAGCAGCTGACGCATCAGATCGTTATTAACTGCTACTTCGTGAGCTGTTTTCCCTATAATATCTTCTTTATGGAGATTGGTGATCTTCAGGGCTTCATCATTGATCATGTAGATGAAATGGTTCTCATCCAGCCCTATTACTGCATCGTGCATGTTATTTACCAGCGTTTCGATCCGCTTTTTATCCATCAGCTGCTTGGAAAGACTGCTGCTTTCGTATTCCTGAAGTTTTTCCGCCATGGTATTAAAGGAATCTGCAAGGCTGCTGAATTCCTCACCGCCTTTAAAGTGTACCCTTTCATTATAATTTTTGGCAGCAATCTGCCGGATACTGAATGTCAGCTGGTTGATGGGTTCGGCAATAGCTTGAGGCAGGTTAAAAAGCAGAATGAAAGCAATAAGGAAACACACGGTTCCCAAACTTACGATCCAGAAAGTAGCATTTCCGGCGGTGACGACAGCAATATCGCTTTTCCTTTCGATACCTTTCATATTCAGGGACATAATTTTAGCCAGGTCTTCACGGATCAGCTTTTCTTTTTCCGGGGAAGCCTGCTTCAGGTAGCTGTTGAAATGAAGGTTCAGGCTTTGGGTTGCTTCTTTCTCCCCGGATTCCGTAAGGTTTTTTTCCTGGAGTTTATTATTTTTCTGAAAATCGTTGACTGCAATAGCGCTGTCCGTGCTTATTTTGTCCAGCGCCAGCAGCATATTCTTGGAAAATTCCAGACTGTTGTAATTGGCAGTAAGGATCTTTTCCGTCTCGGATTTCAGTTTATTGATATAAACAGACCCGATCACTGACAAGAGAACGATCAGTAAAAATAAAAGACCTACGCCTAAGGTGAGTTTTGTTTTAAGTTTCATTACTTTTAAGATAAAATAATAATATCTATCTGCCGTTCATTCAGCCTGTTCATCAGGGTATATATCCAGCTGTAGCCGGAAAGACGCTGCCAGAGCTTTGCATGGGGCTTTCCGATGCATACCGTTGTGATGTTATGATCGATCACATAATCCAGAATTCCTTTGTGGACACTGCTTTCTTTTACGCGTACCACTTTCGCTCCCAATTCCTGTGCTAAATTAAAATTATTAATCAAATACCGCTGCTTATCGAGGGCAATTTTTTCAGGATTTTCTGACGGCTTCTGAACATAAAGAACGGTCCACTGGCTGTTGTAGTAGCTCGCCAGACGGGCTGTTTTCCGGATGATATTTTTAGCGATCTTTTCATTGCTGCTGATGCATACGAGAAATTTTATCGGTTTAAAATTCTCGGTTTTGATCTCGGTTTCTACCTTTCTTTCTACATGAGCAGCCACTTCTTTTAAAGCAAGTTCCCGGAGCTGAAGGATATGGCCGCTCTGAAAGAAATTGGTAAGCGCCGTCTGGATCTTTTCCTTTTTATAGATTTTTCCTTCTTTCAGACGGGTCAGCAATTCATCGGCGGTAAGATCTATATTGACCACCTCATCGGCAAGGCTAAGAATTTTATCAGGCACTCTTTCTGCCACTTCTATGCCTGTGATCTTTTTCACTTCTTCATTCAGGCTTTCGATATGCTGGATATTCATCGCACTGATGACATTGATGCCATTATCAAGGATTTCCAGCACATCCTGCCATCTTTTTTTGTTTTTCGAACCTTCCACGTTGGTGTGAGCCAGTTCATCCACTAAAACAACTTCCGGATGTTCATTGATGATGGCCTGAAGATCCATTTCTTCCAAGTTTTTACCTTTATAAAATACAGATCGCCTCGGTATTTCGGGAATTCCATCGGTAAGGGCTACGGTTTCTTCCCGGTCGTGGGTTTCTATATAGCCGATCTTTACATCAATGCCGTTACGCAGAAGAGCCTGTGCCTCCTGAAGCATACGGAAAGTTTTCCCCACGCCTGCGCTCATCCCGATATAGATCTTGAATTTTCCTTTCCGGGATTTCTGGATCAGTTCTAAAAAATGTTTTGCTGATGACATTGATTTTTCGCTTTATTATTTTGACACAAAAGGTTTTCTTGTTTTTTGAATGCTTAGAGGAAATAAAGTAAGTTACGGTTATTCTCGATATTCTTTTTTGAACCACCCCGTCAAAAATTCTTTGAATTTCCGACACCCCTCCAGCGGAGGGGAATTTTGATCCGACGAATTTTTGTCAGCATGAAAATCTTCGATTTTTCTCACAACTTATGTGAACTTATTGTATTCAGAGCATTAAACTTAAAATAACTAAAGTTTAAAAATTTTTATGTTTAATTATTTTTGCTTTCAAAACCAGACCGCCAAGCTTGTTGTGATGAAGAAATTCCCTTGTTTCA
This sequence comes from Chryseobacterium luteum, assembly GCF_000737785.1. Classification (GTDB taxonomy): domain Bacteria; phylum Bacteroidota; class Bacteroidia; order Flavobacteriales; family Weeksellaceae; genus Chryseobacterium; species Chryseobacterium luteum. The sequence goes on from NZ_JPRO01000005.1 coordinate 60,149, forward strand.
TTTCATCATTTTTCGCAAAAATGGCATCTTTAGATGTGAATCCTCTTGCTTCTGTACGGAAAATAACATTCTTCAGAATCGCATAATCGACATTCAGGGAATATCCGAAAGTTTGGAAACCATTGGGTGTTTTAGTGCTGATGATTACTCCATTTTTATCATTGTAATATTCCAATCTTCCTGCCAGAGCCCATTTGCTGTCAAGCTGATATTTCATTAATACATTCGGCGTATACCAGATATTGTAGCTGCTGCTGCCTTTCTCCTTCTGCTCTGCTCCGATATCGAAACCCAGTAAGGCCGAAAACTGATCTGTCAGCTGAAAACTTCCGTAAAGGTCATGGAAATACCGCATTCTTTTTTCCTCTTTCGATTTGTCGTTTCCGATGAATGAACTGCTGTTCAGCGTAATTTTTTCAGTCGGCTTGTAGGTTACCTGATGTCCGAAAGAAATACTTTGATTTCCTTCCGGCTTTGCAATGCGCTGCCAGCCGTTAAGGACCAATCCACTTAAAAACCATTTTCCGCTGTCTGAGGTATAAGAAATCTTTGCGCCAGTTTCAAAATACGGTGAATTTTCAGCGGCGAGGCTTCTTGTCAGGTTGGTATTGTCTTTTCCTATGGCACTTTCCCAACCGATATGGGAAGGCATAATTCCGGCATCAATCCATAGATTTTTGGTCTTTGAAATTTTGATACCCACGTTTGCTTCATTCACATAGCGTAATGCATCCTGTTCTGCGGCCATATTATCCTGCGCATAAGTTCCGGCCATTAAAGCTACGTTGGCACGAAGGTTCTCACTCTGGTAATTCACTTTTACCAATCCTAAATTCAGATTGAGTTCATTATGCCTGTTGTAGGAGTATAAAAAATTCTGACGGATATGATTGGCAGGTTCATTAAGGTCATATGTGTAGAAAAGTTCTGCATAGGCAGAAAATGTCACTTTATTTTCTGTTTTTAATGAATCTGATGACTGTGCTTTCGGGAAAAAAATCCCGAATAATACGGCACTGATAATGATATATTTTTTCACGGTGATGTCTGCATTATTTTAATTGGTCTAAAGCGATATTAAGCTTCAGTACATTTACTTTTGACGGCCCTAAAAGCCCTAAAAACGGTTTCTCTGTTTGATTTTTAACCAAATCCTTTACTTTTTCCTCTGGAATATTTCGTACTGTGGCAATTTTCTTTACCTGATACAGGGCTCCTTCTTCAGAGATATCGGGATCGAGACCGCTTCCGCTGGCTGTAACCAGCTCAACCGGGATTTTTGTATTCCCCATTCCAGGATGCTCCATTTTCAAAGTGTCTATTCTTTTCTGAACGGTTTGCAGGTATTCTTCATTGCTTGGGCCTTTATTGCTTCCTGCGCTTCCCGCTGCATTATAATTAACAGATGAAGGACGTCCGTGGAAATATTTTTCAGATTTAAATTCCTGCCCGATATTCGCATAAAACTTCTGTCCGTTATGGGTGATGATTTCCGCATTTCCTTTTGTAGGCAACACTTTTGAGCCTGCGTACACAATTAGCAGATAAATTCCTACGACAGCCAGCATTACAAAAGTCAGTCTGAATGCTGTAACAATATGATTTTTCATTTTTTAAATTTTAATAGAATAAACTGATCACTAAATCGATGATTTTGATTCCGATGAACGGAACAATAACACCGCCCAAACCATAAATCAAAAGGTTTCTTCTCAATAATGCACTGGCACCGATCGGCTTATAGGCCACCCCTTTTAACGCCAGCGGAATAAGGAAAGGAATGATCACGGCATTGAAAATAACGGCTGATAAAATCGCTGTTTCCGGGCTGTGAAGATTCATGATATTCAGCTTCTGAAGTGATGGAATGAAGGTGATAAACAAGGCCGGAATAATGGCAAAATATTTAGCAACGTCATTCGCAATACTGAAAGTTGTGAGTGTTCCACGGGTCATCAGCAGCTGTTTTCCGATTTCTACGATTTCAATCAGTTTCGTAGGATCATTGTCAAGGTCTACCATGTTACCGGCTTCTTTTGCCGCCTGTGTTCCGCTGTTCATCGCAACCCCTACATCGGCCTGAGCTAATGCCGGAGCATCATTCGTTCCGTCTCCCATCATGGCAACCAGTTTTCCTTCCTGCTGTTCTTTTTTGATGTAGTTCATTTTGTCTTCAGGCTTGGCTTCGGCAATGAAATCATCTACGCCAGCTTTTTCTGCAATAAATTTTGCCGTCAGAGGATTATCTCCGGTTACCATCACCGTTTTTACCCCCATTTTTCTCAGTCTCTGGAAACGTTCCTGAATTCCTGTTTTAATGATATCCTGAAGTTCGATAACGCCCCAGACTTTTTCATTAACGCTTACAACAAGAGGAGTTCCCCCGTTTTCAGAAATTTTGGTAACGGCATCCTGGGTTTCTTTCGGGAAGATGTTCCCGGCTTTTTCAGTCAGTTTTTTTATCGTATCATAGGCTCCTTTCCTGATTCTTGTGTCTTCAAAATCAATTCCTGAAGTTCTGGTTTCCGCTGAAAAATCAATATAGACAGGGTTGGGAACAAGAAGGTCTTCTGATTTCAGCTGGCTTAGTTCTATAATGGATTTTCCTTCCGGTGTTTCATCTGCTACTGAACTTAAGGCGGAAGCTTTAATAAAGTCCGGCAATCTGATTCCGTCAGCGGGGTGAAATTCTGTTGCTTTACGGTTTCCGATAGTGATGGTTCCTGTTTTATCAAGAAGCAGTACATCAATATCTCCGGCAGTTTCTACGGCTTTACCGCTTTTAGTAATTACGTTCGCTCTCAAAGCTCTGTCCATTCCGGCAATCCCGATTGCAGAGAGCAGACCTCCAATGGTTGTGGGAATCAAACAAACGAAAAGTGATATAAATGACGCAATGGTAATGGGAGTCTTGGCGTAGTCTGCAAAAGGTTTTAAAGTGAGCGTAACAATTATAAAAGTCAGGGTAAATCCTGCCAAAAGTATGGTTAATGCGATTTCATTAGGTGTTTTCTGTCTTGAAGCTCCTTCTACAAGAGCGATCATTTTATCTAAAAACGATTCTCCCGGTTTGGTGGTCACCTTTACTTTTATTCTGTCAGAAAGAACTTTTGTTCCGCCTGTTACAGAGCTTTTATCGCCTCCGGATTCACGGATTACAGGTGCGCTTTCTCCGGTGATGGCCGATTCATCAATGGTAGCAAGACCTTCGATGATTTCTCCGTCCATCGGGATCTGATCTCCGGTTTCACAAAGGAAAATATCACCCAGTTTCATTTCGGCAGACATTCTCAGAACGGTTTCTACCTGAAAGCCGGGTTTGTTCTCCACAACCACTTTGGCAGGAGTTTCTTCACGCGTTTTTCTGAGGGTATCCGCTTGTGCTTTACCTCTGGCTTCGGCGATTGCTTCTGCAAAATTGGCGAAAAGAACGGTAAAAAATAAGATAATGAATACGGTAAAGTTATAAGCAAAGCTTCCCTGTGATTTGTCACCTGTAAGGCTAAAAATGCTTACTATGAACATCACCACTGTTCCGACTTCTACCAGGAACATGACGGGATTTTTAAACATGATTTTCGGATTCAGCTTGACGAAGGACTGTTTGATCGCTTCGTTCACCAAATCTTTTTGAAACAATGTCTGTGATTGATTTTTCATTTTTTTGAAAGAGTTATATCATTATAAATCAATGCCAACCATTAAGAAAGAATAAAACTGAAAGGAGTGAAGATGGATAATATATTCAGGTGAATGTTTCGATGAGTTTTAGACTGGTTTCCTGACATTTCAATCTTCCTAATGGTTGACTATTGATTTTAATTTTTAATGTTTATTTAGAGAAATATTGAATCTGTTCTGCAATAGGTCCCAATGTTAATGCCGGGAAGAAAGACAGGGCTGCAATAAGAAGGATCACCGCCAGCGTCATAAATCCGAAAGTAGCCGTATCCGTTTTCAGGGTTCCTGAACTTTCCGGGATATATTTTTTCTGCGCCAACAATCCTGCAATCGCTATTGGTCCTATGATCGGAATAAATCTGGATAAGAGCAATACGATTCCCGTTGAAATATTCCACCAGGGGGTATTGTCACCCAGCCCTTCAAATCCGGAACCGTTGTTTGCGGAAGAAGAAGTGAACTCGTACAACATTTCACTGAATCCGTGGAAACCCGGATTATTCAATGTTTTTGCTCCAAATTCTGGTAGATAAGCCGTCAATGCTGTTCCTACAAGGATTAAGAACGGGTGGAAAAGAGCGACGATCATGGCGATCTTCATTTCTTTGGCTTCAATCTTTTTGCCCATGAATTCCGGTGTCCTTCCTACCATCAAACCGCTGATGAATACAGCGAGAATGATAAAGATAAAATAATTCAGGATACCAACCCCACAGCCTCCGTAGAAGCAGTTGATCATCATGGCCAGCAGCTCATTCATTCCTGAAAGCGGCATGGTACTGTCATGCATGGCATTTACAGAACCTGTCGAAATAACTGTCGTTGCAATACTCCAATATCCTGAAGACGCACTTCCGAAACGGATTTCCTTACCTTCCATCGCACCGAGATTACTGTCGGCTCCCATTTGTGTGATAAGAGGATTCCCGTTTGTTTCATTGACAACGTTCGGAACGGCAAGCGCCAGAAAACCGACAGTCATTACCGTAAAGATTACCCAGGACAGTTTTCTCTTTTTCAGATAAAAACCTAAGGCAAAAACCAATGCGAACGGGATGATCATTTGGGTGACCATTTCGGTCATATTCGTCACATAGTTTGGATTTTCAAGCGGGTGCGCCGAGTTGGCTCCGAAAAAACCTCCTCCATTGGTTCCCAAATGCTTGATCGCTACAAAAGCAGCCACAGGACCTCTGGAAACGTCAGCTTTTTGTCCTTCTAACGTTGTTATATGATCTTTCCCTTCGAAAGTCATCGGACTTCCGTTGGCGGAAAGAATCATGGCAACAAGGATACTGACAGGAATGAGAATTCTGATGATAGATTTAGTAAAGAAATCATAGAAATTTCCTAATTCCGTGGTTGTTTTTTCTTTAAAAGCCTTAAAAAGAACGGCCATTGCTGCCATTCCGGTGGCCGCAGTTACAAACTGCAGGAACATCAGATAAAGCTGGCTTAAATAACTTACGCCCGTTTCTCCCGAATAATGCTGAAGATTACAGTTTACCACAAATGAAATGGCTGTATTAAAAGCAAGATCAGGTGACATATTCGGGTTTCCGTCAGGATTTAAGGGAAGCCAGAACTGAGTCATCAGAATCAGGAACCCGATCACGAACCAAACCAAGTTGATCGTCAGCATTGCATACATATTCTGTTTCCAGGTCATCTGACGGGCTGGGTTAATCCCCGATATTTTATAAATTAATTTTTCAACAGGTTCAAAAACAGGATCTAAAAAGGTCTTTTTGTACCCGTACACATTAGCAATATATTTCCCCAGAAATATTCCAATGACTAATGTAATCGCAAACATGGCAATAACGCCTAAAATTTCTGTATTCATGACCGGTTAAAATTTTTCAGGTTTCAGCAAAACGTAGCAGATGTACACAAAGGCCAGAATTGAAAGGAAAAATAAACTCCACATAGCTTTATATTTTATCAAAAAATTCAACGGATTTATAGAGAAGCCAGAACATCACTGCAAAAAGCAGGATCAAACTTATAAGCATCATATCGTTATTATTAAGGTTAAAAGGGTCAGTAATATGTACGATGTCATCAGCAGACTGAATTCTGCATGATCACGTTTTTTGAACGTTTTTCTTGAAATTGTCATTTTTAAAATATTTTATTCACATCCTATAGGCCAAAAGAAGGCCCACTCTGAAAACAAAACACTTAAACTATTAAATAACAAATACTTACATTAAATAATTCGACTATAGCAAAGTATAAAAGCCTATCATTTTGATAGGCTCGTTTATTGAAATGATAGGGATTAGATGTTAGAGATTAGATGTTAGATTTCAGACATGAGACTTTTAGATTAAGGTGAGAATTGGAAAACGTTAATGGTAAATTTTGTTTGCAAGTCAATGGTTTTTGAGTACATATTTCATGATTTATAGCTCTAGAACACGCAAACTCTCTCGCGCTCAAACCCGGAAACTCGCATCCCGAAACTCGCAAACCCTAAAACTCTCCGGCTCGCAAACCCCGTAACTCATTTATCTCCATCCATACTCCTCCAGCTTACGGTACAGCGTTGCAATGCCGATCTCCAGCAGTCTGGCGGCTTCGGCTTTATTACCTTTGGTGTATTGCAGGACTTTTTGGATGTGTATTTTTTCAAGGGATCTCATGCTTAAAGAATCGCTTTCAGGAACGGTTTTATCTGAATAATGGGGCAAACTATCCGCATCAAGGATATTGTTTTCCATTAAAATCAGACTTCTTTCCACGGCATTTCTGAGCTCGCGGATATTTCCTTTCCAGTCGTTTTTTTCCAGGGTTTTATAATAATCCGGATCGACCTGAAGGTTTGAAAGATGCAGTTTTCGTGAAAAAATATCGATGAAGTTTTTGGCCAGTATTTTAAGGTCCTCTTTTCTTTCACGTAAAGGCGGAAGATGGATCTCGAAAACATTCAGCCGGAAATAAAGGTCTTCCCGGAAATGGCCCTGTTTAATTTCTTCTTCCAGATCTCTGTTGGTCGCAGCAATCAGCCTGAAGTCGGAATGGGAAACTTTGGTCTCTCCCATTTTGATAAATTCCCCGGTTTCGAGAACACGGAGCAGCTTGGCCTGAAGTTCGACAGGCATCTCTCCTATTTCGTCTAAAAATAAGGTTCCGCTGTTGGCTTCTTCTATCAGACCTTTTTTATCTTTTACAGCACCTGTGAATGCTCCCTGTTTGTGTCCGAAAAGTTCACTTTCAAGAATCTCTTTGCTGAATGCAGAACAGTTGATCGCTACGAAATTATTTTTCTTTCTATCGCTTCCTTCATGGATGGCATTGGCAAAAACCTCTTTTCCGGTTCCTGTTTCTCCGGTCAGAAGAACGGCAGCGTCCGTCAAAGCTACTTTTTCAGCCAGTTTTTTAGACTGAAGGATCAGAGGAGAAGTTCCGATGATCTGCCCGAATCCTTTTGATACAGCAGTTTTTCGACCCATTTTAGACCGGTTATCCTTTACTTTTTCCAGTGCTTTATACACCAGCGGAATGATCTTATCGTTATCGTCTCCTTTCACCAAGTAATCATAAGCCCCGTTTTTCATCGCCTGAACAGCATCGGTAATATTCCCGAAAGCGGTCATCAGAATGATTTCGAGATGTGGATATTTGGTTTTGACAGATTTAACAAGCTCAACCCCAAAAGCATCAGGAAGGCGCACATCGCAGAGAACGACATCAAATTCGTGCTGCTCAAGCATGGTCATTGCAGAACGTGCTGTTGAAGCTTCTTTTACGTTAAAATCTTCCTGGGAAAGAATCATTCCTAATAGTTTCAGGAGCTTGATCTCGTCATCGATGATCAGAATGTTTCCGTGCATGGTGTGAGTTTTTTGGAAAACTACTGCAAACTTATTGAATTATTTCGGAAAGAAAGTAAAGAAAGCAGATTAGTCCTACTTTCTTCAACGGTTATTACGGCTGAAAATATTTCATCAATATACTGGAATTCATTTCCGTTTGTCCGGCATCAGAGATTTCTACAAAGCCCATTTTTTTGTAAAGTTCAAATGCTTTAAGATTGTCATGTTTAACTTCAAGGTAGATTTCAATGTCTTTAAATTGGTCATCTGCCTCTTTTATAACTTTCCGGATCAGATTCAACCCTATACTTTTACCCTGATATTCTTGTTTAACGTACATCTGGTAAATATTTCCTCTGCCGTTTTCGTCTTTAACAAAAGTGCAGATTCCAATTAACTGATCTTCATCAAAAGCACCGACTACAAATCTTTCCGCCAATTGATTTTCAATATCGTATTCTATTCTGAATTTTTCAGTTTTCAGGGCTTCTTCATAATCAGCACCAAAAGATTCCGGGAATTTTTTTAAGCTTTCAAGCCTGACCGTTCTATAGATGGTACTTTCTTCGGGTAAAAGTTTTCGGTATTGAATATTCATGATCTCAATGTATGAAATAATAACATAGTTTTAGCATCTGATCAGTTGATCCTATTTTTATGTGATATAAATTAAAACTATAGATGCAATAATAAGGAAATTCTGATTTGTTCCTTTTTGATTCCTTACATTTGTAAGGCATTCTGATCTAAAAGGATGAAATGAATTAGCTTATGATTGACAAAAGATACAGAGAAACGGTTCATACAGATAAAAACAACTACGAATATACTACAGTTACGCATGATGAAAATAAGGTAAGAATTTATACGCTGAAGAATGGCTTAAAGGTTTTTCTTGCCCAAAATTTTGATGCTCCGAGAATTCAGACGTACATTCCCGTGAGAACAGGAAGTAATAATGATCCGGCTGACAATACCGGTTTGGCGCATTATCTTGAACATATGATGTTTAAAGGCACTTCCAGGATCGGGACACAGAACTGGGAAAAGGAAAAGGTACTGCTTGACCGTATTTCAGCACTGTACGAGGAACATAAAGCGGAACAGGATCCTGAAAGGAAGAAGGAAATCTATAAAAAAATAGACGAGGTATCCCAGGAAGCAAGCCAGTACGCGATCGCCAATGAATATGATAAAGCAATTTCTTCCCTGGGAGCCAGCGGAACGAATGCCCATACGTGGTTCGATGAAACGGTTTATAAAAATAATGTTCCGAATAACGAGCTTGAAAAATGGCTTAAAATAGAAAAGGAAAGGTTTTCAGAGGTTGTGCTGCGCCTTTTTCATACGGAACTGGAATCGGTGTATGAGGAATTCAACAGGGCACAGGATAATGATTCAAGGCTTGTCAACTATGAGTTGATGGATGCCTTGTTTCCTACACACCCGAACGGCCAGCAAACTACGATCGGAAAGCCGGAACACCTGAAAAACCCTTCTATGAAGGCTATTCATAAGTATTTTGATGAATATTACGTTCCGAATAATTATGCTATGGTTTTGGTGGGAGATCTGGATTTTGAGGCAACGATCCAACTGGTTGACCAGTATTTTGGGACCATTCCTTACAGGGAACTTCCTGAAAAAACACCTGTCACCGAACAGCCATTAACGGAAATTATAAAAAGAACGGTTAAAAGTCCTACAACACCCAGAGTCCAGCTGGCATGGAGAACAGACAGCTACGGCACAAGGGAAGCTATGCTGGCAGATATCACCGCCAATATTCTCAGCAACAGAGGGGAAGCCGGACTTCTTGATCTTCATATTAACCAGACGCAAAGAATGCTTTGGGCACAGGCTTTTTCTATAGGCCTGAAGGAATACGGATATTTTTCTATCGTAGCTGTTCCGAAAGAAACACAGACTTTAGATGAAGCAAAAGACATGGTTCTGGAGCAGATTGAACTGATCAAACAAGGCGATTTTCCGGACTGGATTCTCCCTGCAATCATCAGTGATTTTAAGCTTCAGCGTCTGAAAGGTCTTGAAACTGCGGACGGGCTGGCCACCAATCTTTACGACACCTACATCAAGGGGAGATCCTGGGAGCAGGAACTGAATGAGCTGGATGAATATCAGAATTTTACCAAAGAAGATGTGGCAGATTTTGCCCAGGCTTTTTTTAAGGACAACTATGTAATTATTTATAAGGAGAAAGGTGTTAATGATCAGCTGGTAAGGGTTGAAAATCCCGGAATTACTCCCATTAAAATAAACCGTGAAGCCCAGTCTGATTTTTTAAAGGAAATTACTGCGGAGAAGACAGAGGACATTCAGCCGGAATTCATTGATTATGAAAAAGAGATCCTTACAGATACGGTAAAGGATAAAAAACTGAGCTTTGTTCGAAATAAATACAACGATATTGCGCAGGTCCATTTTATTTTTCCTTTCGGTAGCGATCACGACAAGGATCTGGGAATGTCCACACAGCTTTTGCAGTATCTGGGAACCGAAGATCTTTCGCCTGAAGATCTGAAAAAGGAGTTCTTTAAAATCGGGATCAGCAATGATTTTAAAACAACGAATGACCAGCTTCAGATCTCACTGAGCGGACTGGAAGAAAATATAGAAAAAGGGATTGCTCTTCTGCAGCACTGGATGTACGGCGTAAAACCGGATCAGGAGATCTACAGACAGTTTGTAGAAACCGTTTTAGAAAACCGCCAGGCTACGAAAAAAGATAAAAACCGCATCATGACCGCCCTGACGAATTATACCAAGCTGGGCAGCTTCTCGCGCTACACGGATATTATTTCAAAAGAAGAGCTGGAAAGCAGTCATGCGGAAGTATTTACGGACAGAATGAAAAAGCTTTTCAAATATCCTTACGAAATGTTTTTCTATGGGAAAGATCTTGAGAACTTTAAACAGTATATTGGAAAATATGTGGAAAATGATAGTTATCAAATTCCTGAACCTAAGCAATATCCTGAGCCTGAAACCAATGGAAACGTCTATTTCATGAATTATGATATGGTACAGATGGAAATGAGCAAAGTGGGAAGAGGTTATGAAGTGGATACTTCAATCTTCGGAAAGATCAATGTTTTCAATGAATATTTCGGAAGAGGGCTTTCGTCCATCGTTTTCCAGGAAATCCGTGAAAGTAAAAGCTTAGCCTATTCTGCCTATGTTTCTTATGCAGCCAATTCTGAGCTGGGACATCCTGATTATATCACAACATATATCGGAACACAGCCGGATAAACTTCAGACTGCCGTAAGCACCATGAGTGAACTGATGAATGAGCTCCCGGAAGTCCCTATCCAGTTTGAAAATGCCAGAAATGCAGCTTTAAAACAGATCGCTTCGACCAGGATCACCCGTAACAACATATTTTTCAATACATTACGATTGAAAAAACTGGGAATTTACCATGATTTCAGAAAAAATATCTACGGACAGATCGAAAACCTGAAATTTGAAGACCTGAAAGTATTTTATCAAACGAAAATCAAACCGATACATTTTAATACAGCCATTATTGGTAAAAAAGAGAACCTGGATATGGATGCCGTGAACCAGATGGGAACCTTTAAGGAGCTGACACTGGAAGAAATTTTCGGACATTAAAAAATTCAAGCCGCTTCATTTATTTGAGGCGGTTTTTTTATATTAACCTGAAATCGTTTTAAGGTTTTAGAGGCTGTTTGAATTTTTAAAATCCCGCTGATTGGGCAAATTACACAGGTTTTTATAACTGAAATAAATCTGCATAATCTCCTTAATCTGAGAAAGGAATATTTTTCTTTAGTAAATTATTTCTGCATGATAATTTTTATTGAATGAATTCAAGCAGGTTCTTAAAAATAAATACAATAATAAACAAAGATTTTATAAAGCATTCAGTTCATTTTTAGGTTAAGCAAAGCCATTTCAGTGATAAGCAGGTACATCTAAGTCATCATACAATCTCCGTCCCCGTCCTGATATTCCGGATCAAATCCTTCGGGAAGGTGCTGAATCAGTTTTTTGTGAAACAGGTATCTTCTTTCAAAATCACGTTCGTAGATCCTGGGAAATGCTTTAGATTCCTCCAGCTTTTTATTGAGCTCTTTCTGGTAACTGGTTAAGGTTTTTACTTTATTGCTGACAATATAATAATTTAAGAAATCAATGAAGCGATCCAGGCCGGAAACTTCTGAAAACAGATAAGGGATCTTAAGATTCCCGTCCCTGAGCTGAAGCAGTGAACAGGCTGCTAAACTATCGCCATCATATATTTTGATCCAAACATACTTAAAAACCTCAGCATAACTTGAAAACAAATATCTGTCTTCTTTCTTTTTACTTTCCAGAACCCAGGGATTTTTTATAAATATATTGATTTCATCAGCATTCCGTTTACTCCGGAATTTTGACATCCACTCAGAACTTTCCGCATCAATCTGATCAAGGATTTCAAACCTGAATCCAGGCTTTTTAAGGACCGAATTCTTTATAGCTATTAAAGAATTGGCAACAGCATCACCCACTTGAAAAAGAGGCTTCAATGCTTTGGTTCCAGGCTTTTTCTCAGGAATCATGTGTGCTGCATCTGAACGGAAATAATATCTTTTTCCTGTTTTCGGATAAAAGTATTCAAAAACACCCAGCATATTATAAAGTGCTTCGGCTTCTTTGGTAAATTCTGTTGCGATGATATTGCCGTCATATTCCTCAAACATCTTATTCAGCAACGTTTTGGCAATCCTTTTTCCCCTGAACTCTTCGCTTACAAAGAGGGTGCTCAGCCACGCATAATGGAATATCTTTCCGTCAATTAAATAATTATCGGGAAAACAGCCTACATATCCTGCGAGTTTTCCGTCATAAAAAGCAAGAACCAAAAGGGTCTGATCATCTAATGCCTTGAGGTTTCTGACTTGGGATTTTGCGCGGTGTTCTGAAATGGGAAGAAAATCAAAACTGCTGAAATCTCCTGATGAAAAGAAATCTTCAAGTTCTTTTTTGTTAAATGTCTTCAGCTCGGTCATCTTCTCACTATTTTATTTTTGTTTATTATTTTTTTCAGCCTGAAATAAGCGGTTTCTTTTTTTAATATGTTTTCCCCGCTTTCGCCCATTTCCATCGGAATTCTGTGGAAAAGCCTTTCAATACTGTCTAATTTTGCACCTGCGCTTCCAAAACAGCAGAATATATCTTCATTTTTAAACAGCTCATCAAAGAAATCCTTTTTAACCCCAAAGTCCGTGAACGGAAATGCAAAACTTTCATACATAAAACCATTTTCTTTCAAATAATTAAAAGTGTTGTCGGTACTTTCCATCTGTTCCTTTAATGACAGTTCGCCATATTTTGGATGGTCCCAGCTGTGAGAGGAAATTCCATAGCCTTTTTGTGTCAGTATTTTTAACTGGTCTGTTGTAAGATAGGGAGTGTGTTCTTTTAAGTAAGCATTACAGTCGATTTCCAGCCGTTCGGTAAGCCTGTCCAGCAGTTCTCTTTTGTGATAAGTGATTTTTAAAACCTGCTTTTTCAAATTCTCTTTTGACGGATTTTCCAGGGAAAGCATCCGGTATATTTCCGGATCTACCGTTTTTGCTTTTTCTGCGCCATCAATGATTAAGCTTGTTTTACACCTGAACATCAGCTCCTGATTATCAATAAATGCAGGATTTATAAAATTACAGGCATATATTCCTTTCCGTTCCAGAACAGGAAGTACGGTATCGTAAAACTCCCTGAAACCGTCATCAAAAGTCAGGAGAGCTATCTTTTTCTTAGGTTTGAAGTTACCATTGACAAAGTCCCTGAATTCTGACCAGCTGACAAACTGGAAATGCTTTGAAATATGGTCCAGATCCGCTTCAAACTGCGTGGTATTCTTATATTGAATAATGTGCCTGATGTGCGGTAAATTTTCATCGGAAACACAGTGATAGACGGGCAAACAGTAATCCAGCGGAAAAGACTTCCCGGTATTTCCCGTTTCGAGGGCAGCGAGTATATTGATGATCTTATCTTTCATCTCCGTTAAATAAAAAGAATCTATTCAAATTGGATTCAAATAGATTCTTAAAGGTATTACTTTTATGTTTTATTTTACCACCTTCATTTCGTCAATAAGCCATTTGGAATCGGCAAATTTATCGATAATGAACAGGATATATTTGGTATCTACCATAATGTTCCGGCTGAAACGCGGGTCGTAATTGATGTCGCTCATTGTTCCTTCCCACTGTCTGTCGAAGTTAAGGCCCACAAGGTTTCCATTGGCATCAAGAGCCGGACTTCCGGAGTTTCCGCCCGTTGTATGGTTGGTAGCGGTAAATCCTACAGGAACGTCTCCCGTTTTATCCTTATAAGCTCCGAAATCTTTTTTGTTGTAAAGATCGATCAGCTTTTTGGGAACATCAAATTCATAATCTCCTGGAACATATTTTTCCATCACTCCTGCCAAATGGGTCTGATAACCGTAAGAAACGGCATCTCTGGGTGTGGAGCCTTTTACTTTTCCGTAGGTTACACGAAGTGTAGAGTTGGCGTCCGGGAAGAATTTTCTGTCTTTATCCGTTGCTATCTGCTGTGCCATGAATTTCTTCTGAAGATCATCAATTTTTCCCTGTAGAGAAGTAAACTGAGGATCTGCAGTTTTCATATAAGTTTCCTTCATGGAAGCATACAGCTGGTAAACAGGATCTTTTTTGAGAGTTTTGATCAACCTGTCCTGGTTAGAAAATGCCTTTTCAATATCCGCTGTGAGAGCGGCTCCGTTTACCTGAGCCCTTCCTGTGATGATTGAGTTTTTAGATATTTCTTCCACCAACGGAATGTTCTGGTTTTCGTCTTTGTATTTACTGAATCCGGCAGGCAGGAACTGAGGAGCGGTTTTATTGGCATATAAAGCCAGTAATTTTGCCGTTACCTTAGCATCAAGCTCCGCGCTGTAATCTTTATAGAATGAAGTTACCTTCGTTTTTAACCTGGCAAGCTCTTTTTCATCCATTTTCCCGGCCTCTACAGAAGCTATATAATCGTAGTAATCGCCTGCAAGCTTCAGGGTTTCAGCATTTCTTACCACTTCTGTATAATAGGCATTGTTCAATGCATAAGGAGCCTGATCGTTGTATAATTTATTGAGCTGGTCCAGGGTTGCTTTGATCTCGTGATTTTTAGCGACCAGAGAACCTTCGTACATTACTTTTTTCTCTATTGCATTTGACTTTTTCAAGCCTTCCACTTCACCGATCCACTTTTTCCAGTAATTGGCTACTGAAGCATATTTTGAAGCATATTTAATACGGGTTTCGCTGTCTGTACGCATTTTTTCGTCCAGTGTTTTCAAAGCGACCTCACGCACGGCAATCCTTGCAGGATCTATGTCTGTCATGATCTTTTCCACAGCTACTGCGGGAAGATATTCTGTAGTTTTCCCCGGGAATCCGAATACGAATGTAAAATCGTTTTCCGTTTTATCTTTTATGGAAACGGGAAGATAATGTTTCGGCACATAAGGAACGTTGTCTTTTGAATATTCCGCAGGCTTGTTGTCTTTTCCCGCATAAATTCTGAACATAGAGAAATCTCCGGTATGTCTTGGCCAAACCCAGTTATCCGTATCGCTGCCGAATTTTCCTATGCTTTGAGGCGGTGCTCCAACCAGACGGATATCTTTGTAGGTTTCTGTGGTGAAAGCGTAATATTTGTTACCATAATACATTGATTTTACAATGATCGACTGGTAAGATTCTATTTTCTGAGAGTTTTTGTAAACCTCGATATTTTTGCTGATCTTTTTAGTCAGTTCAGGCTCCACAAGGTTGTCTGTGCCTTCCAGGATCTGATCTGTCACTTCTTTGATATCTACAATGAAGTCTACTTTTACCCCTGGATTGGGAAGTTCTCCATCCGGATTTTTAGCCCAGAAACCATTGGAAAGAAGATCATTCTGAACCGTGGAATGGGCCTGGATCTGCCCGTATCCACAGTGATGGTTGGTTAGCAGTAATCCTTTAGGTGAGATAATCTCTGCTGTACATCCGCCGTTAAACTGTACTACCGCATCTTTTATGCTCGGCTTCTGGGTATTGAAAATGTCTTTGGCAGAAATTTTCATTCCCAAATCCTTCATTTCCTTTTCATTCAGCTCTGTAGGAATCCACATTCCCCCATATTGTTGCGCAAATGCCATTGCAGCCGGCAAAAGAAATACGGATAAAAGTATCTTTTTTGTCATAATCAAAATTTTGCCCTAATTTACAAAGAATATTATACATATGCTTTACGTGGCCGGTGGATTTTAGATATCAGGCGGAAAATCGTCAATGGTGAATTTTGCTCCGCAAGTGAAGGGTGAATTTTGTGAATCAGAAACAAGATTCAAGAAGCAAGGTTTCAGTGGAAATGGTAAATGGTGAATTTGCTTCGCAAGTGAATGGTGAATTTTTATGAATCAGCGCTAACGATTGAGCTTTACATTTATATTTTAGAGAAAGTAGCTTCTTTATAGATTTCCATAACTTATATCTTCATGCTTCCATCTATTCATTCAAACTCTAAAAAACTCATCAACTCTCAAACCCCACAACACTCCAACTCCCTCCTGTGGCTTGGTTTTTGTTCCTGATAAAGAACTTCAATTATTACCCTATCTAAATTATTTTATCATGATGAATAGCAAAATGTTCATTCTGGGAATTGCATCAGCTGTGTTTTTAGCATCGTGTAATCCTAAGGAAAAAACTCCTGAAACTACCGATAACACTAAGGATTCTGCAGCTGTACAGATACCTGCTTCTGACAGTATTACGAAAGCAACTCCTTCTGCTCCGGGCGATACTTCGGAAAACGCTCTTGACTGGCCGGGAACTTATGAGGCCGTGGTTCCGTGTGCTGACTGTCCGGGAATTAAAACATCTATTACTATTAACAATGATAAAACGTTCAGCATCACCGAGGAATATATTGAAAGAGATTCCAAAAATCAGGATAAGGGAACTTTTGAATGGGATGCTGCAGGAAGTGTTATCAGTCTAAAGGGGAAAAACTCTCATTCTAAATATCAGGTAGGCGAAAACGTGCTGACACAGCTGGATACAGACGGAAAAGAAATAACCGGACCGAATAAAGACCTGTATATTTTCAAGAAAAAATAAAGGACTGAGTCTTTATTTTTTGTTTTGTCTAAAACTGATAAGCTGTAATTTTAGGATCATTGATGAGGCTTTTCACTACTTCATCATGTTTTGTATGTTTCCCTGTGAGCTTCCATGTTATGGAAAGATTTGCCTGTGTATACTGCAGTTTCAGCATAAAGTGTTTCAGATGGTGGTCTTCAAATATTTTTTCGCAGTGTTTAATATCCTCTGATCGGGTCACTGTGATTTTATATTCCCTGATTTTATGGCTGCTGTCTATAAAATTCTGAAGATAAATAAGTGCACTCAGGATCAAAAGGACCAAAGCCGTTCCCAGTAGTGAAAGGTAAACATACCCAGATCCTACAGCCATTCCTATTGAGGCGGTAGCCCAGATGGTGGTTGCCGTGGTAATTCCGTCAATCTTGTTATCACCTTTAAAAATCACGCCGGCTCCCAGAAACCCGATTCCGGTGATGATATTGGCTGCCAGGCGGTCCGGATTCTCCACTCCTATTTTAATGGAAAGAATAGTGAAAAGGCAGGAGCCGAAACATACCAGAATAAAAGTCCGGAGACCCGCTGATTTGTTGCGGTATTCCCTTTCTGCGCCGATCAGAAGTCCCAGAATGACGGAGATCAGTATCAGCAGCAGTTCATTCTGTATGACATAATGATCCTGAAGAAATTCCATTGTATAGAGATTTACCTGAATAAAATTACGATAAAAAAGTTTATTTTAATGTTTTTTGACAAGCCGGTATTGTACTGTTTAAAAGAAAAGTTTTGTAATATTACATTTTTAATTTAGTAAAAGATTCACGATGGCTCCTATATTTTTTGCAACAGCGGAAGAATTCAGAAAATGGCTGGAGGAAAATCATATGAAAGAGAAAGAAATTCTGGTGGGCTACTATAAAAAAAATACCGGAAAGCTTTCTATGACCTGGTCTGAATCTGTGGATCAGGCTTTGTGTTTCGGGTGGATAGACGGGTTAAGAAGGTCTATAGATGCGGAGAGTTATTGTAACCGTTTTACGCCAAGAAAACCCGGCAGTACCTGGAGCCTCATCAATATAAAAAAAGTGAAGGAACTGACGAAAACCGGGCTGATGACTCCGGAAGGACAAAAGGCATTTGAGGCACGAAAAGAAGAAAAAACAGGCATCTATTCGCATGAGAAAGAGATCATTCTGGATTCTGTATATGAGAAAGAGTTTAAAACCCATAAAAGTGCATGGGCTTTTTTTGAAAAGCAGGCTCCATCTTATAAAAAGGTGACCATTCACTGGCTGATGAGTGCAAAACAGGAAAAAACGAGGCTTTCCAGACTGGAAAAGGTGATTTGGGAGAGTGAACAGTTAAAGAGATTAAAATAGTAAAACGATATATTAAAAAAAATAATTTATGGAGAAAGAGATTTCACACTTTTGGCTGGGATATTTTAAAAACGAAGATGCCTTTAATGATTTTGCGGAAGAGGATGAAAGGTATTACACGGAAGAGGAAACTGAGGACCTTTATGTCTCAAAGTTTGCTGAATCACAGAATATACATTGGTTTGATTATGATTTTCTGGAATATGGCTTTGAAGATGAGAATTTAGGCATCTATGAAAAGTTTACGGATTATTCTTATGCGGATCAATGGATTCCCATTGTGGAACAAAAGATCAATGAGCTGGGTCTGGAAACTCCGGTGAATGCCATTATTTTCGCTAACAGGCATACGATTCCCAATCCGGTTTCTGTGAATGATGAAGATTTTGCATTATACTATATCGGCGAGATTGAATATACCATCTAGCTTTTTATGAAAAGGGCTTCAATAAAGGATCATGAGAATCTGCTGAAGGTTTTTGTGGTTCTTTTCTATTCTCAGACATTTAAACTATTTATTTTTTAAGTATCTTAGGCTTAATAATTTACTGATGAAACAGATTTTATTTATTTTGCTGATATTTTATACATCAACTGCATCTGGACAGAATAAGTGTAGCCTAAAACTCGAATCCAATGTTACCCAGCTTCAGAAAAAAGGAATTATAGAGCTTTCTGTAACTAATACAGGAAACAGAAAAATTAAAATTAATAAAGATTTTTCAGCTTATAGGCTGCAGCTTTTAAAAATCCGGGAAAACGTTCCAAACAAGGAAAATAGAATAGACTATACTGCTGACGTTGACTGCTTTGCCGACTGTATAAAAAACACCGTGAGATTAAAGCCTGGGAAAAATTATATATATACTATTCCTATAAAAGAAACCATTCAATATGCAAAGCTGCTCAATGGCAGAACATACAGTTTCCATTTGTTTTTTGACTTTATTGACCTGACTCCTGAAGTCTGCAATATTTATGGCCTGACGGATAACGAGGTTGTTTATACAAAGACAAATTATGAGTAGCTTCTTTCTGTCGTAGAGATATTTCTTTTCTGATGAGAAGATGGATCTTTTTTTCTATCATATTTTGTGATTGATCAGATAATAAATAATATATAAATTCCTTTCAGTTTCCCAAATTAAACCTATTTTTATCGTCAATGAATATTTACTCTGCCCTTCAGATGGGAGATTATCATACTCATCACTGTGAGGATGATCTACTCATTAAGAAAATTGGCTCCGATCAATTGTTATGTGCCGTATTGGATGGCTGTTCTACAGCTATGGACAGTCACTTTGCATCAACTCTTACTGGAAAACTTTTAAGAAAAACAGCATTTGAAAAAGGGTATCAAAAGCTGTATGAAAACGATGATACCAAAAGTTTGGATGAAGAATTGAAAGAAATCTTACGGAATCTGTTCAAAGAGATGGCTTTTGTTAAAAACAGGCTTATGCTCGATGAAAAAGAACTGCTGACAACACTTATCATTCTTCTTTATGATATTAAGAAAAATAGAGGTGTTGTTTTATCAGTCGGAGACGGAGTAATCTGTATCAATGGGGAAATAACCGAATTTGACAGGGATAATAAGCCGGATTATTTAGCCTATCACCTTCATGAAAATTTTGATGAATGGTATGCTCAGCAGAATCAAAAAATATTTTTTGATCACTCGAATGATATTTCCATCGCTACTGATGGTGTTTTAACCTTTTCAAAAGTTAAGAAAACTAACAATAACAATAAAATCAATCCTGTTGAATATTTGATGACAGATCAGTCTTATGATGATACTGAAGAAATGCTTAACAGAAAGCTTAAAAACCTGGAACATCATTATGGATTAAAGCCTACTGACGACCTTGCTATTGTCAGAATAATACGGTAGAATTAAATTATAAAAAAATAAAAGTTAGATTTATACTGTCCCAAAATAAAAATCAATTGAAAAAAAACATACTCCTACTCGTTTCATGCCTTCTGCTTCTCTGCTCCTGCAAAAAGGATAAAAAGCCTAATGCAGATCAGAAAAATAATCCCGCAGAAAAAGTTATCAAAACAGATACAGTAAGTAATCCCGTTTCTGAACAACAAACTGCACACCTTAAAAGCGGAAAACTATCCGACCTGGTTCCTGACGGATATGAAATTCAATATGATGCGGAAGGAGATATTAACCAGGACGGACTTTCCGATATCGCGCTTGTCATCAGGAAAAAAGAAGATACGCTGGCCGACAGAAAGATGATGATTCTGTTAAAGAACACGGATCAAACTTACAAACTGGATAAGATATCTGACACTGTCCTTCCCGATGAATACAATGAAGCCGGCTACAAGATGCATGATCCGGAAGATATTTCCATTGAAAAAGGAGAACTGGCTATCAATTTATATGATATCGGCCCCAATGGAAATCAGTTCAGCAGGTTTAAATATTTGAACGGAAATCTTATCCTCACCTATATTGAGACGTATAATATGGGAGCCGGCTCCCACTCTGCCCTGTATTATGAGCCGATGAAAGGAAAACTGACGCTTGAGACCGTAAATACCATGAAAGAAGAAATGCCTACAGAGTCTAAAACTTTTCACCTAAAAAAGGCAAGGTATTTATTTGAAGAAACGTCTCCGGAAAATGTTTTACAAAAGGTCTACGGTTCCGTAAATGATGAATAAACATTCCTTCATTTGAAAATCCTGTAAATAAAAATAGCGAAAAGGGGTAATTGATATTCGTGTGTAATAATTAGAATTTTGTTATATCAGGTTTAAAAGCCAATACAACAGAATTAAAAAACAACAATATCATGAAAACTCTACATTTCGGACTTTTAGGAAAGGAAAATACAAGTCCTTTTATTGTTACTGCCATCGTGTACAGTATCATTCTATGCCTTCCTTTTATTTATTTTTTATATCTGAAAGGACAGCCTCATTACTCCAATTTTCAAAACACCAATGAGGAAGGGCAAACCATCGTTGTAAAAGACTGGAGAAACGATGCGGAATCCAGACAGTTTAAACTCCTGACAAGAGTGGCAATTTTCAGTGCGGCCTTATCTTTTGGGGCGCTGGGAGCAGCGGTAAGTCTTATCACGCGTGCAAGAAGGTCCGGGGTTTTCAATAATAAAATAACGATTAAGGAATTGATTTCGATACAGACCATCGGGGCAGTTTTTGCTTTTATTCTTTCTCTGATTTTTATGGGTGAAATGATCGGCGGTACATTATTCCCCAATTCCGAAGAATTTTATTATATCGTTTATATTCCCGCAGCATTGGCAAAGCTCCTCGTCTGGTCCTTCCTCGCAGGTTTCGCTGAAAGATTCGTTCCCAATATTCTTGAAAACCTTACTAAACTGAAAGATACAAATGAAGAATCCTGAAAGTAAGGAAAACAGGGATATTTCATTCAGCAAAGAAATACAAAATACTTGCCCTGTATTGTTTATTGATAAATGAAATGGTTTTGTTTAGCGTAAAAATCAACTGAATGCTTTATAAAATCTTTGTTTATCATTGCGTTATTTTTAATCTTTATCCCGAATTCAGATCAAATAGAAAAAGGACAAAAAAATAAGGTGAGCTTACAAACTCACCTTATTTTAATTTACAATATTTTATTAATGCGCTTCCAGCCAGTTGTTTCCAACTCCCACTTCTACCAACAGAGGCACCTGGGTTTTCAAAGCACTTTCCATTTCGGTTTTAATCAGTTTTGAAGCAGCTTCAATCTCATCTATCGGAGATTCAAACACCAATTCGTCATGCACCTGAAGAAGCATTCTGGTTTGCAGCTGCTGGGTTTTAAGCTGCTGATCGATTTTGATCATAGCCAGCTTTACGACATCTGCCGCACTTCCCTGAACCGGTGCGTTTACGGCATTCCTCTCTGCATGGCCTCTCACCACGAAATTATTGGAATTGATATCTTTCAAATGGCGCTTTCTTCCTAATATGGTTTCCACATAGCCTATCTGGCGGGCTTTGCTGACCTGCTCTGCCATATATTCCTTTAATTTGGGATAGGTTTCAAAGTAGGCTTCGATCATTTGTTTGGCTTCGGTTCTGGAAAGCCCGGTCTGCTCTGCCAGCGCAAAGGCTCCCTGGCCGTAGATAATCCCGAAATTCACGGTTTTGGCCTGGCTTCTCTGGGTCTTGGAAACCTCTTCCAAAGGAATTTTAAACAGTTTAGCTGCTGTTGAAGCGTGAATATCTTCTCCATCCTGAAAGGCTTTGATCATATTTTCTTCTCCTGAGATCTCGGCTATCAGGCGAAGTTCAATCTGGGAATAATCGGCGGAAATGATCTTTTTCCCTTCTCCGGAAACAAAAGCTCCCCTGATCTGCTGTCCGCGCAGTGTCCTGATCGGAATATTCTGAAGGTTAGGGTTTACACTTGCCAGACGTCCTGTAGCAGCCGTAGTCTGGGAGAAATTGGTATGTACCCGGCTGTCCTGTTTGTCGATCTGCGAAGGCAGCGCATCTACGTAGGTAGATTTTAATTTCTGATAGGTTCTGTATTCCAGGATATGTTTGATGATCTCATGTTTTGAGCTCAGTTTTTGAAGAATGTCTTCGGAAGTGGCGTACTGTCCTGTTTTTGTCTTTTTTGCTTTTGGATCGAGCTGCATTTTTTCAAACAGGATCTCTCCAAGCTGTTTCGGCGAATTCATATTAAATTCTTCACCTGAAAGCTCAAAAATTTTGGATTCCAGCTGTCTAAGGTCATTTTCAAGATCTATACTTTCCTGTGCCAGCCATTTTTCATCGAGTGAAATTCCGGCCAGCTCCATTTTAGCCAAAACTTCCACCAGAGGCATTTCTATTTTAAAGAAAAGCTCTTCCAGATTTTCTTTTTTCAATTGTGGGGCAAACAGTTCGTACAGCTGGAAAGTTACATCGGCATCTTCTGCTGCATAATCGGTCTGTGTTCTAAGGTCCGCATCTCTGAAAGTCCCCTGGTTTTTACCCTTTTTCCCGATAATGGTTTCAATGGAAACCGGTTTGTAGTTGAGGTACACCTCGGAAAGATAATCCATTCCGTGTCTTCCGTCCGGATTCAGCAGATAATGGGCGATCATGGTATCAAATACAGCTCCTTTTACCGTAATATCGTACTGTTTTAATATTTTGTAATCGAATTTTAAATTGTGAGCGATTTTTAACAGGTCTTCTTTCTCGAAGAACGGCCTGAAAATTTCCAGTGTCTGAAGCACTTCACCTTTGTCCTCGGATAAAGGAACATAGTAAGCCAGACCTTTTTTATAGGAAAAACTCATTCCTACAAGTTCAGCTTCCAGCTCGTTTAATGAAGTGGTTTCGGTATCAAAACAGACTGCTTTCTGCTTTAATAAATTACTGGCCAATAGTTTCTGTGCTTTGGGATTATTCACAAACTGGTACAGATGGTCATTCTGCTCAATGGAAGTTTTGGTAGAAGTGGCCTGATCGAGCTCTTCAAAGTTGGCAAACAGATCAAGCTGCATCACCTGTCCTTTTACCTGTGTACCCTGAGATGTCTGTTTAACCTCAACCTCACTTACAATAACAGTTTCCGAAGGTGCGGCAGCGAATGCACGGTAAAGGTTTTCGTATAATCTTCTGAATTCAATTTCGTCAAAAACTTCTTTTACTTTTTCAAAATCTGGTGTATCAAGGTCATACTGTTCCTGATGGAATTCTACAGGTGCGTCACAGATGATGGTTGCCAGTTTTTTGGACAGGATTCCCCGTTCTGCGGAAGCTTCTATTTTTTCCTTCAGTTTTCCTTTCAGCTTATCTGTATTGGCCAGCAGCGTTTCTATATTTCCGAATTCTTTTAGGAACTTCATGGCCGTTTTCTCTCCCACACCATCCAGTCCCGGAATATTATCTACTGCATCTCCCATCATTGCAAGGAAATCGATCACCTGTTTCGGATCTTCTATCTCGTATTTTGCTTTTACCTCTTCTACTCCGAGGATTTCTATATCCCCTCCTTTTAAACCGGGTTTATAGATTTTTATTTTGTCTGTAACCAGCTGGGCAAAATCTTTATCGGGCGTCACCATGAAAGTGGTATAACCTTCTTTTTCCGCTTTGCAGGCAATGGTTCCTATCACATCATCTGCTTCATATCCTTCTACTCCTAAAATGGGGATATGCATCGCCTCCAGAATTCTGTGAATGTATGGAATAGCTATTTTGATCGCTTCGGGAGTCTCGCTTCTGTTGGCCTTGTAGTCTGAATAGTCATCGGTTCTTACGCTTGCCTGCCCTACATCAAAAACAACTGCCAGATGGCTTGGCCTTTCTCTTCTGATCAGTTCGATCAGGGAATTGGTAAACCCAAAGATAGCAGAGGTATCTACACCTTTGCTGGTAAGCCTGGGATTCCTGATCAATGCGTAATATCCTCTGAATATCATCGCATAAGCATCGATGAGAAAGAGTCTTTTATCTTGTGTTGCGTCCATAATGTCTATAATGAACAAATATAAGAAAATAGGAATATTTTTTTGAGTTATAAGTTATGAATTATAGAGGGCGGGGTTTGAGAGTTTGAGTATTCGGGAGTTTGAGGGTGGGTGTATCAAATAAGGGGCTTCCTCTTATAGTATTGTTCTCAGTCTAAAATCTCATGTCTGAGATCTGATGTCTTGATTCTAATCTCTTCCCAGTTCATAAAAAAACAGAACAGCATTTCTGCTATTCTGTCTTGGATGTTATTTTTTAAATAAAAGACTTGGGTCTTCTTAATGACCTGATGAAGGCCACATTCCGCGGTACTCAGAGTTACCAAGAGTGATCACTTCTGCACTGATTACGAAGCTGATCAGCATGCTGTTGCTGTCAATTGCATCGAAGTCTACTTCATGCTGGATCACATATCCGTTTTCCCATTTCAAAGTAGTTAATGTACCTTCTTCATGAGATTTATTGAAAGTAACTTCTCCTGTGGTAGGCTTGTACTTTCCGTTCAATAAACTTTCCAGAATATCAGATTTTTCAGTTGCTTCTACTGTCACTTTGATCAGTGCATTTGACGGATCTGATGCTACACGTCCTGAAACGTCTGTAGATCTTGATACGCTGTAGTTAAGCTTTAATAATTTCTGTCCTTCTCCTCCGTTGAATTTTAAGATTCCTCTTGAATTTGCTGCCATGATTGGTGATTTTAATTGTTATCTATTATATAAATAGTGATTGATTACAGAACAAAGATATACCTGATCAGGATAAAGAAAAAGTTTTTGGATATAAATCTGAAATATTGTAGTAATTCTACGATTTGATGTAGTAATTCTACGACTTTTGATTTAACATAATATTGTAAATGCTTGTTATAAAAGGTTTTTATAGTTTTATAAAGCTAAAAATATGATGTTAAGTAAAATATAAACTTACACCAGCTATTTGATTTTAGTTTCTAATTCTTTTAAATTATTCAGGCTTGTGGTATTTCCCAATTCTGCTGCTTTTTTCCAATACTTTTTAGCATTTTCAATATCATTGAATTTGAAATAGGCAACTCCTAAATCGTTTAATGCAAATTGAGCATCGTCACTTTTAGGATCAACTGTCTGAAGGTATTTTTCAAACTTCGGAATTGCTTTTTGGGGTTCACCAGATTCCAAATAAATTGTTCCGGAATACTTTAAGGCTTCTGTATTATTAAATGCTTCTGCTTTTTCCAAATAAATTAATGCTTCATTATATTTTTTCTCATTGTAATATTCAATTCCCTGATCAAGAAGTTTCTGATCATCTTTTTTAAATAAAAACCGGTAGGACATAAATCCTAATAATGCAACAACTCCTAAAACAGCAATTACTTTTCTCATAGTATTAAAATTAAAATTCCATAAAATAAATATAAAAGAATCAATACTTCAAAAATCCTCATTTTGAATGTATATATGCCATATGCATTCAAACACATCATCAGGATACAAAACATAAAAAAAGGCAGTTTGCCCAACTGAGAAAACTGATAATAAAATAAATCGATAAGAATATTCTTTTTCTGCAGCCCAATATACTTGATATCTTTTCCTTTTTTAATTCTGGAAGTATCATTTTTGTTTATAAAAAATGTGATTTTCTTATCATTTTTATTATATAAAATTTCCCTGTCACTTTTAAAATTAGATAAAAAACCTGTTCCTCCGTTATAAAATACATTCGAATAATCAGAGATACGAAATCTATAAAAAGGAATTCTTGTACCTGATTTTTTAACCTCAATTAATGATCCCTGAATGGGGGTAAGATTATTATTTAGAATTATTAGTTTCAATGGAATATATAAAATCCCTATTACTGAAACTATTATGATTATAAAAAACCTGATATTAGAATTCATGCTCTCTTACTTTAATACCCTCTCTTGCTTTTAATTCATTAATTAAGCTCTCTTTTATTTCTTCTTCTCCATAATGGGCCATTAAGTTGAATGTTATAAAATCTCCAATATCTTTAATGACATTTTCTATAAGTCCCTTGCCTACAGTCGATTTAAGCTGATCAGGAAAATTAGTCTGAATGTTAAGATTTGATTGAGTTGTAGTGTTATTAACCTCTGTAATAGATGGAGAATGATAGCCCGTTGTTGTAGACGATGAAGAATTTATATTAATATTAGTCGTTCGCGGGCCTGCACCGGTACCTGTAGAAGAATTGATTGTTTGAGATCCAATAGTAGTTTGTTGAACGGATGTACCTGGTAATATTATTTCGCCGTTAGGTGTTATTATTGTCGTTCTATTCTGATAAATAGAGGTATTTTGGGTAACTGAAGTATGGCTGATTTGTGTATTAACATCATCAATCTCAGATGCCCCACCCCATAATCCCCCTTCAGGAGAAGTTAGATAATCATAAGTTGATGTACCAGTAGAGGACTCATTTTCAGGATTAATAATACTTCCCATTTCTGTCAAATCCTTTACCCAATCATAGGTCTTTCCTGCACCATAGTTCAATCCAACAACGGATCCAGCCTGAATCAATGCAATCCAATTTTTTGCTTTTATGGCAGTAAACAGAGCCGGTACACCTTGAACCACTCCCTGAAGCAGACTTCCGCCGAAATAAGAAAAACCGATAATAACAACTGTATTTCTAAGCGTATCTACTCTATTTTTATTAACAATAGCATCCGCATACTCTGCAGAGAAAGTTATAAATATCTTACCTCCAAATAAACAATCCAGTGTGGAACTGCCAATTAAAGCTTTTTTGCCCTCAAAATGCACATTTTGATGAACAGGGGCCCAATCATACATTAATGTCGTCATGGCACAAATAGGATAATTAATTGCTGATGCAAGTCCGGCAGCAGCTCCACCGGCAGCACCGGCAGCCATTAATGTACCAAGAGCAACACCGGCAGCTCCACCGGTAAAGAATATAGCCGCACCAACGGCTGCACCGATTAATGCTCCCGCAATAACCATTTTTGAGCAAATAAAGTTTCCACCCGTCCTATCGTTGATTGTGGCGAGATTTTTATTCTGTGTTTTTATTGTTGTTTGGCTTGAGACTTTTATTTGTTGCTTTTTCATACCTGAAGTACAGACCAGCCATGATCCATCAGGAACATATAAATTACCCATAATCTTACATTTTATTAATTTCGTATCTAGATTTTGCTACGATAGTATCATTAATATTTTCAATAAAATCAGCATTACAACTATCAATTCTATTATCTTTAATATTATAATGAGATATCAAACTGAAATCATAATTAAAATTATTTCCAAGCAAATCTCTAAAAGTTGCATTATAAAGCTCTCTTAGAATTTCTACGTTTGCTTTTTCTAAAAAAGATTTATTTTCTACAGTTATCTTATTATTATTTTTTTCAATAATTTTATTTTTAAATTTCAACAAAATCTTTGAACCTGAAAATAATGAAGAGTAAAGCCTGGTTGAATTACCTTCATTGATTTTAGCATTATCAGAATTAAATTTACCTGGATAAAGAAGATTATATTGAAGATTGGCCATAATATGTGGCAAAGAATCTGTATAAACTGTTTCTCCATCCCTGATAATTCTATTCAACATTTCTTTATCATCTGTAACCTCTGATAAACCTTTCTGTACCAGGTGCCATTTTTCTTTTATTTCTTTTTGATTTTCAATTTTTTTTATTGTTCCAAAATCATCAGTAATTAAAATAATATCTTCAAAAGGCTGATCAAGCAATGATAATAAAACCAAATAACTATCATAATGCGGAGAACTGCACTCAATTAATTTTGATTTCTGACTTACAAAGTATTTATTGTCATCTAACTTTTCTATCTCTATTTCTATGCTATTTTGGGTGGAGTACACCAGTTTTTTAAAATTAAAATATTCGTTTTTAGATATTATTTTATAAGCGGTTATGTCCCTTTCACTTTCAGGTTTTTCATATTTAGCATTTATTAGAATAACATCAATATGTATAGGAATATACTCACTATTTATTTGCTGGGTCAAAACAGCTTGACTATTGTGAAAATCCAAAAGTTCATTTACTGGTCTGTCAAATTTTTCGGCAATTGAATGCAACGTATCTCCTACTTGTATTTTGTATTTAATGATTTCCATTTCTAATTAATATCAACCTGCGGTGAACCTTTAATTGTTGTACTTCCTTTAAATATCGCTTTAGCAGTTGTTCCTCCGGTTATAGTAACATCATTATTGCCAACGATCCCTACTCCATTAGCTCCCAGCGCAATAATATCTCCCTGAATAGTAATCTTCCCGTCAGAAGACATCGTAATCGAGCTGCTTCCTGTCTCCAGCTTTATCTCTGTAGTACTTTTAATATTTATTTTCCCGGCATTATCCATTGTTATTGTAGACTTCCCTTTTCCAATATCAATAATACTTTTTGTCTTGACATTGACAGTCTGATTATTCCCGATATCTTCCGTACTGTCATTACTTACCTCTGTCTTAATATCCCCAGTTCCACTTAACGTAACATGATTTCCACTTCTGTCTTTAATCTCAATCCCACATCCATCATGAAACTGAATAATATTCCCGCTTTTACTGCTTAAACTCATCACATTATTCCCGGCACCTCCACCAGCGCCAATACCTCCGTGAAACATGCCTCCCATTACGAAAGGACGGTCCGGATGCTGATGAACAAAGTTGACGATAATCTGGTCTCCTACTTCAGGAACAGACATAAAACCACGGTTTTTGTTCACTTTATCGCTGCTTCCTGCATCCGGAGACATAACGCGGATAAATTCTGTGGTATCCTGTCCGCTCTGCCAGTCGAACTGAACTTTTACTCTTCCCTGATTCAATGGGTCTGTATTGGAAATAACTTTTGCAAACTGTGATTCTGCTTTCGGGGTTTCAAATTCCGGGCGGGGGATAAATCCTGTGTCCGCCGCAATGGCTTCAAAAGTCCCGTCATAATAACCTCTTGCATCTACTTCATGGGTAACACCTACAATCATTAATTTTGTAAAATAAGAGGTGTCATTGGTATCTGTTTTGCGCATTTCAATATCTGCGGTACATCCTGGATATAAGAACGGAACCGTTGTAGATCCTGAAGTTATAAACACTTCCGATGCCTTGCTTCCTGCTGTTCCTTTCTGGGATGCATCAATATCCATAAATGATGTGGCCTTAATCGGGGCCACTCTTAAAGAAGGGGTTTTAAACGTTCTTTCTGATATTTCATAGGCACGTTTGGCAATATCCGAAGTATGGCTGATCTTTGATCTTCCGGTGGTCAGTTTTTCATTTTTACTGCTGTTGTAGCCATAAAAGCTCGGACTCACGTGCTGAGCTTTCATCTTAATCGCAATATCACTTACACTGCTTCCATAGGTAAGCTTTACGGGTTTTTCCTGTGGCGGAAGCTTCCCGAAATGCAGGACTTCACCATCATAATAAAACTGTTCACCATATGCTTCGGCGATTCTTGCTAAATAGTTATAATGGGTTTCTTCATACTGACAGCTGTAAGGAACGTTTCCGTGCTGGGCATCTACCCTGAAATCAAATTTATTCTGTCCCAGTCCTTCTTTTATCACATGATCAGCAATACTGTTCAGGCTTACTTCCTGTCCGCCTCCGAAACTCTGAATATGAGGTGCCGCATCCAGAAGCACTGTCGGGCTGAAACCCGTAAGAACGATATTCCCAAGGCTGCCTTTTTCCTGACTAAAACCTACTTCCGTAATAACTCCCACAAAGTTTCGCTCAGGCCCCTGCTCAATATCTTTATATTTAAATACTACTGTGATTCTTTTTCCTAAAAAGTTTTGTGCTTCCTGCAAATTATGATTTTCTGCGCTGCCCAAACTATCGTAGGCCAGCATAAGGCTGAATTCATGATGTTTAGAAGCGCTCTGCACCAGCTTAAAATGTTTGAAATGCCTGATCATCTGCCCTTCTATCACAATATCCAGCATCACAACACGGTTAATTCCCGCAATAATACTCTCCGGAATGGCTGCTGCATTATGTATTTTGGATGTAGGCTGCTTTGACCATACTCTGTTTTCAATTACAGAAGGGTCATTGGGAACGAGAGTCTGATTCATGAACATTTTGGAGTTCTGAGCAGTCCCGGAATAAATTTCCTGTGCTTTTTTTGCTGATTTTTTTACAGCTTCATCTGCTTTTTGAAGTTTAGCATCTATTTTTTGTGCAGCAATATCTTCAGCACCTTTCAGCTGTTCTGTATCTGCTATATTTTTTGTACTGCTTTTCGGGCTCTGTACATTTATAGGTTGATCATCCTTAAACATAATGTGTATTTTGCTTAATTATATAATAAATTTGAATAGCTGCCCGTTGCTTGGCAATATCGAGCTCGTTTGTCAATCCTTACATAATCCGGGTTATATAGGAACTTCGGTAAACCTTTTGGTCCATTTGTCCAAAAACGGTAAAAACAGAACAGTATATCCTTACGAATACACTATTCTGTACTAATTTATTTTACTAAGATGATTGTTCAGGATTAATGACCTGATGAAGGCCACATTCCGCGGTACTCAGAGTTACCAAGAGTGATTACTTCTGCACTGATTACGAAGCTGATCAGCATGCTGTTCTCGTCTACAGCGTCGAAGTCCACTTCATGCTGGATCACGTATCCGTTTTCCCATTTTAAAGTAGTCAGTGTACCCTCTTCGTGAGACTTATTGAAAGTAACTTCTCCTGTGGTAGGCTTGTACTTTCCGTTCAGTAAGCTTTCTAAAATGTCAGATTTTTCAGTAGCTTCTACTGTTACTTTGATCAGTGCATTGGAGGGATCGGATGCTACACGTCCTGAAACGTCTGTAGATCTTGATACGCTGTAGTTAAGCTTTAATAATTTTTGCTCTTCTCCTCCGTTGAATTTTAAGATTCCTCTTGAATTTGCTGCCATGATTTGTAAATTTTAATTGTTAATATTTTGTGATTTGGTGATTGATTACATAGCAAATATATAACGTCCTATTTTGATAAAAAAGCTTTTAAACAAAAATTTTAAATTTTGTAGTAATTCTACGATTTGATGTAGTAATTCTACGACATTAGATTTAAAACAAACACACAAACAACTGATTTAAAATACATTAAATAATCATTAAAACAATTTTTAATTTAATATTTTAACACCTAACAGAGAAATATTAAGAATTTTTTAAGAATATCAGGCGTAATTTTAACAATGATTTAAAACACCAATGATATAAAAAAACCGTCGCAGAAAGTGACGGTTTTAAAAATGATATAGAGGTTCATATTTATTGCTGTTGAGTGCGGTTCCCTTCTTTTATAGATCGGGAAAGAATTTTATTTTTTTTAAGCAGGAAATCCGGCATAAGATCGGTAGGAAGATAAAGGGGGCTCTCCCCTTTTTTCTGAAGTTCATCCACAATCCCCGGATTCCAGGCAAGAATCTCATTCATTTCTACATTGAGTTCATCAGCAATGATATTCAGATTAAATCCTGCATTAATTTCCGTTTCCTGAAGGGGTGCGGCATTATTTTTACCACTTCCGCCTTCTGTAAAGAAAATTTTATTGAGCCTTGAAGAATTATAGTTATTCAGAACGCTTTCCAGTTCACCGGTTGCATAGCAGGCATTCAGATATTTTTTAACATGATTGATGGTTTCAGCCGGAAGATATTTAGAAAATACATGATATTGGCTTGAACCCGCGCTCTGCATGGCTTTGGCAATATTTCCCTCGCCACAGTTATAGGCTGCAACAACAGTGATCCAGTCGCCGTACTTCCTGTAGAGATTGGCCAGGGAAATTACCGCTGTCTTGGTACTTTTATAAACATCTGTACGGTTTTGCTCTGTGAGTCCGTACTGGTTGGCGTGTGAGGTCATAAACTGCCATATTCCTACTGCTCCTGCTCCTGAGGTTATATTTCTGTTGAAATGAGATTCAATCAGGGCCAGGTTTCTCAGATGTTTTGGGAGACCTTTCTGTACCAATGAATATTCGATGAATTCAACGATTTCCTTATTGGCATTTATAATGTTATTGTACTTTCTCACGCTGCTTTCCGAAGTATCGGAGGCTGCGAGAAACTGTCCGTTCACCATTACAAGAGTCCCTGACAGCATCAGTCCTGTAAAGATTTTTTTGAATACAGTTTTCATTTTAATTTATGGTTATGGCAAAGAAAGCTGATTGGGAAATTTGTTTATTCCCCTATCAGCTTTCTCTGTTTTTATTTTTAATCTACTTTCCAGATCAGTTTGTCTTCTTCGCTGTTCCAGTCTACATGGATGGTCTGTCCGGATTTCACTTCTTCCCTTACAATCATTTTAGAGATCGGCCTTGCGAGCTGTGCCCGGATTACTCCGGAGATCTGTCTTGCTCCGTATTTGCTGCTGAATCCTCCCAGTGCGAGATTTTTTACTGCTTCGTCGGTGATCTTTAAGGTCATTCCCAATCTCATCAGTGAAGTATGAAGTGATTTCAGCTGGATATTGAAAATTCTTTCTGCGATAGATTCCGTGATCGGTGCAAAAGGAATAATCTCAGTGATCCTTGCCAAAAATTCCGGCCTGAATCTTCCTGAACCGGCCATAATCTGCATCAGTTTGGATGATTCCGGAACTTTTCCTTCTTCAAACTGTTTTACGATTTCTTCACTTCCGATATTGGAAGTAAATAGTATCAGGGCGTTACTGAAATCTCCTTCTTTTCCCAGTTTATCATGAACTTTTCCCTCATCCATAATTTGCAGGAAAACATCAAAAACGGAATGGTGGGCTTTTTCAATTTCATCGAACAAAACAACGGTATAGGGCTGCTGCCTGATCTTATTAACCAGCATTCCCCCTTCTTCATATCCTACATAACCCGGAGGCGCTCCGTACAGCAATGCTGCGGAATGTTCTTCTTTGAATTCGGACATATCAAAACGTACCATGGCTTTTTCATCGTTGAAAAGAAGTTCTGCCATAGATTTTGCCAGTTCGGTTTTCCCTGTTCCGGTAGGTCCCAGCAGGAAGAATGACCCGATAGGCTGCCCCGGTTTATTCAGTCCGCTTCGGTTTTCAACAATGGCATCTGAAAGAATTTTTAAGGCATGATCCTGCCCTACAACTCTGTTCAATAGCATAGATTCCATATTCAGAAGCTTTTCTTTCTCCTGGGCCTGGATTTTCCCGATTGGAATATTTGTTTTTGCCGCCATTACTGCTGCCAGTTCTAAGCGGTCTACTTTTTCTCTTTTTTTAGCTGCATGCTGTAAAAGCTCTGCATAGGTATCATCAATGATCTTGTGGATCTGATCAACAGGCATTGAATTGTCAATGGCGGGTTGTTCGTTCAATGATCCCCAAAGGATAGGGCTTATCTTATCTCTCAGAAGGTTATAGTTCCAGATCAGTTCGTTTGCCTGGTCTTTGGTATCGGTAAATTCTTCTTTTAAAATACCCTCGTAGGTTTCTTTCCATCCTGCTAGTTCTTTTTCTGAAAGCTCATCAAGCATTTTGATAGCGGCCATAGTCCGGTCTAAAAGATCAATCGCTGCATCAGGTAGTTTTTTGCCTTTTGCATATCTTTTTGCGAGACGTACACACTCGGGAATGGAAGTTTTCTCTACTTCTATGCCATGGTGTTTTTTGTAGCCGTCAAGCAGGACATCAATCATTTTCACACAGGTCTGTTCATCCGGCTCATTGACTGTAAGAACTTCAAAACGGCGGTTGAAAGCCTGTTCAGGTTCGATAATTTTTCTATATTCTTCCTGCGTTGTAGCTCCGATCACTGTAATTTCGCCTCTTGCGAGTTCGGGCTTAAGAAGGTTGGCCACATTTCCGATGCTCCCTTTCGGGTCTAAAAGGGTGTGGATTTCATCTATAAAAAGGACTGCTTTTTCAATTTTCTTGCATTCGTTGATTACTTTTTTCAGTCGGTCTTCAATTTCACCTTTATAAGAAGTCCCAGCTAATAATGCTCCGGTGTCCAGTTCCAGAAGGGTAGCATTTTTAAGCATTTCGGGAACATTCCCTTTGGTGATTTCTGTCGCAAAGCCTTCTACCAAAGCTGTTTTCCCAACGCCCGGCTCACCGATGATGATCACATTCGGCTTACTTCTGCGGCAAAGGATCTCAACGAGCATTCTGAGCTCTTTGTCTCTTCCTATGATGTTTTCAAGATCGCCTTTCCTGGCCTGTGCCGTTCTGTCTACACAGTAACTTTTAATTGACGGAAATGATGAATCTGTGAAATCTGATCCGTTTGAAAAAAGGGAAGAGAAATCACCGTCTTCAGATACGGCAAAAGGGGTATCTTTTCTATATAAATTGAAAATTTCATGTTCTCTCAGGGGAAGTGATTTCAGCTGCTGCAGTGAAAAAACTACCTGAGGTTTTACAATAGCGGTAAGGATACAGATCGGTGTGATCTCATCCAGCCCAAGTTTTAAGCGAATATCGTCAGCTTCTTCCGTAAGGATATCTACAGCTTCATCCTGTCGTACTTCATCCGGCAGATGGGCTGTTTTCGGATAGTCTTCGATGCGGACATCTGCCCATTCATAGAAATAGCCGGGATCTTTATCAATACTTTTCAGGAATTCATTAAGCCCGATATCTTTATGCATTAACGCCTGCAGAATATGCGGACCGCCGTATGTGGCATTGTAATTCTCCTTCGCTATCGACTGAGCAATATGAAATAGCTGCTTTACTGTTTCGTTGGTTACTAATACTCCCATTTATCGTTTTCTATTATTAATATGTCTGTGTTTGCTTCGGTTTATCAGATTATTTGGTGTAATCTGTTAAAGTATATTTTTTTACAAATATATCTTTTTTATGCAATGTATATAGGGTTAAAGATAGTTAATTCTTTGATTAGAGAGTAATAAGTTTTTGCCGTACCAGTAATTTTAACAATTAAGACATAAGCCGTTTATAAAAACTTCATCTACAGGATCCCGGGCAAAAAAGACTGTCTTTTCAGGGACAGTCTTTTTCTATGAATGTTGATGTGTAATAGTGTTTCTTGTTTATGGCGTAATCTGCAGGCAATCACTATATTCAATAACTTATACTATTTCCGTCACTGAATTTTTATGATTCCTGAATTTCCCGTCATGATTGTAAATTTTCCCGTTATTAATATTTTGTGATGTGGTGATTGTTTAACAAATATATAGCGCTTATTTCTATTTCAAAAGTATTTTAATATAAATTTCATATTTTGTAGTAATTCTACTACTTTTGATTTAAGAATCCCCGCCAGAGATCACTGAAAAGGGGTTTCGATTATCAGCCTATATACAAAAAAGAGATATTTTACACTTAAATGAGAAATACGGGTGTTTTTTGAAACCTAATATTGACTTTCATAATACAGCTCTGCAGGTATAGTGTTTAATTAAAATTAACGTGAGCTTAGTATGAATAAGAGCAATTTTATTCTATCGCAAAGAAATACAAAATATTTCCTGTGTATAAGTAAAATGGGTTTGTTTAAAAATTAGAGTTCTGAAAAGTTTCAGAGCTGCCCGGATTTAAGATTTAAAGTGATGATGTGGTATTTAAGCCATTATCCTTTTAACACAAAAAAGCAGAAGTTTATACTCCTGCTTTTGATATGCTAAAATAGTGATTAATGTTTTGTGTATTCCGGCTCGTCAACAGTCTGAGTGGTCGGCATAAAGTATTCATTAAGCCAGTAGAAGGTTTGTCCGTTCTGCTGGATCTTCACTGCCGGATTGTTTCTGTGGGAAAGCATTCTGTCGGCTAATTCTTTATAGTCCTTGAAATACTTTCTTACCCTTTCATTCAAAACGATTTTAGATTTTTTCCAGCCTTTAAGTTTGTATTTAGACATCAGCTCATCTTCTGAATTATCAAAACCAGTGCTTAATCCTACTGCATAAGCCATTGGCTTTTCATAAAGCTCAGATTTATCCAGGAATTTTAAGGTAGGATTATATTTTTTCAGAAGCCTGATATATTCCTTGATCGCTCTGGCCTGTTTAAAATCTGCTCTTTCAGGCTGTGTTTTAAAATAAACTTCAGTGTAAAAGTTCTTTAAGTTATCATATTCTGTTTCTGAGATAAGGATCCCTTTTTCTATACCCGGCTTGTAATCTTTCAGATCTTTCGGGATATATCCTTTTACAAGGAACGGGTTTCCATAGTTGATCAGCTGGGCTGCAATTCCTGCAGAAACCGGATTCGTAAGGCCCGGGAAGAGGTATTTATATTTCAGGTCCACATCTGTTCTTCCTGCTCCTACCGAGGAATGGAAATACTCATTCAGTGACTTGTCAACCGTTTGATTGTCTAAGGTAACCTGTGCAATCAGGCTGTCTACGGACTTTTTCAGGTAACCCGGCATAGCTACATCACCTTTTTTAGGGAAAATAACGAATCCCTGGGACATGCTCTGCTTTGGATAATCCAATGAGAAGAATCCGGCATCGCCTTCCACAAGGCTGAAGTTATTTTTAGTAAGAACATCACTCTGGTTAATGATCTTCTGCTTTTTAAGCTCGGCAATATTTTTCGCTGTGTTGGTCACCACATTTTCAGCCATTAACACAAAATCATTGTATGTATCGGCTGATCTCGCACTGGTCTGGAACATGATCAGCCTGGCCTGTGCCTGTGTAAGAGAGCTGATCACACTGTACATATTTCCGCTCTGATTGGCAGAAGTTCCTACAGTGACTACAATATTGGTTTCATCCGGAACGTTCGACAGCAGATTTCCTGCAGCAGAAAGCGCTTCATCCACCGGTTGGTATCCGCTGTTGCTGTCACAGTTCATTTCGTTGGTCTTTTCATCAATGAACTTCGTAATCTTACTGTAGTCTGCATTTAAACTGGAAACCAAAACATTTTCTCCGCACGGATTATTTTTATACAAAACAACTCCATATTTTACGCCATTGAAATAAGAAGGTTTTTCAAATCTAAGCTGAAGATCCTGAAGAAGAGACTTCACAATCGGGGCATAAGGGGCATTGGGAGCACTTACATCCAGTGCAAAAACAATGTTTATATTTTTATCTCTTTCCGTGATTTCCCTGTAGCGGTCAAAATAGATCTCCTCACCCAAAACATTGAATACATAATTTTTGCTGTAGTCTAAAATATTGGTAAAGTATTTTGTTTTGGAATCCGGTGTGGGAGTTTCATTTAAAGCCAGGCTTACCGGGTAAATATTCTCAAGAGGGGTTCTCTTATGGGTATCGGTAAGAAGAATGGCTGTTCTGCTTTCTGCATCTGCTCCGCCTGGGTATCCTTCGTGCACGCCTAAGGCAGATTCGGTAACTTTTGTATCGTTTTTAAGCTTTACGGCAGAACGCTCACCCCAGGCAGAGATTACGTTGGCATTTACCCATCCGTAAAGGTTTGTGCTGATGCTGTCTATATCAATGGAAGGCTTTTTACCTACCAAAAACCGTTTATTGTTTTCTGCCTGTTTGTAGACATATACCATCTGGCCGTTTGGAATTTTGACATTGGCAGCTTCTACCAGGCTTGGTGAATTGAACACCATGATTGAGTCATTCTTATAATATCTCTCTGCACTTCTGATCACTTCACTGTGATTCGGAACTACAGCCACTCTTACAGGGAAGCCTGTTTTTTCGCTTTTTAAAGAATTATTCCATAAAAGAAGGTCGGATTCCGGGATCCAGCCGTAGGTTTTAATAGATTTTGACGAAACTTTTTTCATTAAAGCATCCGGAACGTATTCCGCTACTTTCACCATTCCATCTCTATGTTTCAGAACCATTAAAGGCTCAAGGAATTTAACTTCTTTGTACGATTTTTCGTCACTCTTATCAAGATAGGCTGTATTTCTGGACCTGTCCGAAATAACGATCCACGGGACCGCTTTTTTCGGGTACCCGTTCACTACCGGCGAATTGTCTACCTGCCCGTACTGTGACGGCTCAGGAGTTCTTTTAGATGGCAGCCTCACCTGACAGCCTGCTAATAATACTGATAATCCGATATAATATGCTGCTAGAGGAAATTTATTGTTCATCCTATTTTATTTTAATGATTGGTGTCTCCGGAATACCGGATTATATTATTTGCTTTGATTGATATCTACCTTGGTTACACAGTTCTGCGTATCATCTAAGTTCACTTTTACACTCTGAATGACAACATTTTTGTCAAACTGAAGGCCTGCACAGTACATATAAAAGTTATTCGCTTTGCTGTCGCTTACCTTTACTACCGTATTCTCGTTGTTACACAGATAGGTTCTCAGCAGGTAGTTATAATGCATATTAAAGCTGTTCCCATTGGCAATCTGCTGCAGGTGATATTTGAAATCATCATCAACCTTTTTATAAGAATCTTCTACAGGTATTTCATCCTCCTGCAAAGAGTTGTAAGCCGGAAGAATCTTAATAAGGTGGTAGATAGGTTCCTGGCTTTCCTCCGTGAATAATGCCACGCGGTAATCTCCCGGTTTTTTATAAGAATAAATGGCCATCTTCTCTTTGGCATCTATATTTCC
This sequence comes from Chryseobacterium luteum, assembly GCF_000737785.1. Lineage (GTDB taxonomy): Bacteria > Bacteroidota > Bacteroidia > Flavobacteriales > Weeksellaceae > Chryseobacterium > Chryseobacterium luteum. The sequence goes on from NZ_JPRO01000005.1 coordinate 99,173, forward strand.
CGTTTCACCAAACTTCCATGCAAACTGGGTAGCATCCGAAACTGCACGGAACTGCACATTTTCATTCTGCATCGCCTGGGCAGGAGCTTCTATAACAGTACTGATCTTCGCACTGTCTTTCGGCTTCTGGTATCTGGCCGAAACCATCACAGGGAAGGTCTTGCTATATTTGTTATCAATAATCAAGCTTACCGAATAATACCCCGGTTTATTGTAAAAGTGTATTCCGGTACTTTTGTCTGAAGTTGTTCCGTCCCCAAAATTCCATCTCTTGGTTTTTGCGAACTGGGTTTTATCCTCAAATAAAAGGGTATCGCCTACAGACAGCGAGGAAGGATAGACTACTCCTACAATATCATCGGCAGAATGGATCACCTTTTTCTGCAGCCATAGCGCAACGAGTGCCGCAATAAGCAGCGTTGCGATAACACCAATAATAATGTTCTTTTTGTTTTTTTGAAAATAATTCATAGTTAAGTGATTGTGATGTTTATTCCTTTAATGTTTATTTCTTTTACTGGGTTCTTTCTCTTAGGGCATTTTCTCTTTCATAAAGGCGGTTTTGCTTGTCTTTAAAACCGATTCTGCAGTCTTCCACCTCTTTTTCGAATCTTTTTACATCTTCTGTGGTTGTAGAAATAACTTTTTTGTCCTCAAAATACATTTTGTAGAATTTAGCGATCTGCGGATACGCATCTTTTCGGATATCCATGACATCGTTAGCATGAAAGTAGCTTGCAAGGCCATTGATACCATTGAAAATATTGCTCTCGGCAAAGGGTTCCGGAGATTTATCTGCAATTCTGCTGATCATGGTGTAAGTACTGTCCATTTCCGGCTGCAAGATCTTTTGGTGACCATCGAATGCCGCTTTCTGTTCAAGACTTTGTATTCCTCTTACATCTTCTTCGGAGAATGGGGAATCGTATCCCTTTAAAAAGATGATTCCGAAGAATATCATAGCTGCTAAAAGCATCAGTATTAAATAAAAAAACTGATAATGCCTTTCTTTCTTAGATAGTGTAATAGATCCCTGCATATGATTTATTTTTTTATTACCTTTTTTTTCCTCCTGTAAAATTCCTGGTAGGATCTTTTTTAAGCTGGCCGTTCGCTCTTCCTACCTTTACTATGCACTCCTCAAGATCCCTGAGGACTATCTTTTTCTGGGATTCTACCCCGATAATATCATTCTTTAACTTCAACATCGGCTCTATCTGCTTCATCAGAACAGCATAATGCTTGAAATTATTAGCACTGTCTTTACCCATAATGTTTTTTACTTCCCTCACATCATCCATAATTCTGGTTCTGAGGAAAACATCATTTTCTACCTTATTGATGTTGAGCTGGTTCATCTGGTCATAGATTTTATCTACATGAGCCCTGAGAACGTCACCACGCATCATAAGTTCTTTGTAAGCATCCGATTCCTTTACTATTCCTTCCCGCTGTATATTGTAGCTTTTAAAAAAAAGGAATAGGCACAGAAAAGACACCACCGATAAGACGACGAAAGACAGAATAAACTTCCAGATGCCTATTCTGACATCAGATTTGTTTAGTTTTTTTTCTCTGTTAGAAGACATATGTTTGCGATTTGTTTGGCCTGTGAAAATATAAAAAAAAAAATTTATGTACAATACGTATTTTACCTAATGTATTTTCGTGAAAACCCTAATTAACGAAGTTTAATTTTAACTTTCATAAGTTTTTCATAAATTAGGCATCTGAATTTTAAATATCATATACCAAATCGATATTAAAAGTGAGTAAATTATTATCAAACACAGTCCGGTTTTCTATAGCTGACAGCGACTTCTACTTTAAGAAGATCATGATCAAAACACTGATGGAAAACCCTTTCTATATGCTTCTGAATGACTGTAACAACGGTCATGAGCTTGTGAACAGGATTTACAGGAGACAGGAAGACGTGTTTATCATAGAGCTGTTCATGCCCGTACTGAGCGGGATAGAAGCTATCAAATACATCAGGAAAAACAATACGGAAACCCCTATTGTAACTTATTCCAGCACGTATCAGGAAGATATGGCTGAGATCCTTTCTAAAATTCCCAATATCTATTATTGCCAGAAAAAAAGCAATATTATTAAAGATATTATTAAAGGAAGTATTGCTTCTGACGGCTTCGACTATGACAAATATTCTAAGGAATGGGAGCAGCAGCCACTCGCGGTACAGAACTATATGGAGAGGCAGAAGAAGGGCCAGGAAGAGCTCAGCCCTACCGAAATACAGCTTATGAAATTCTGCTACGAAGGCTACAGTAACAAGGAAATCGCAGAAAAACTGAACCTCAGTACCCGTACCATTGATACCTACATCAACAGGCTTACAGAAAAGCTGGGACTGAAAACCAAACTGCATCTTATCCGTTTCTGTGTAGAAAACGGCTACTACAATTCCAGCATGTAGGAAGATTTAATGTAATATTAATATTGACTAAACATGAAAACTCTAACCCGATGAGCAAAAAATTTTGCCACTAATTTGCTAGTATTCAATTTTTTTAACTAAATTTGCACACCTAAAATTTAAAATTAAAAAAGGAAATGACAAAGGCAGAATTGGTAAACACCATCTCAAATAAGTTGGGAACAGAAAAGAATGAAACACAGAAAGTTGTAGAAGCTTTTATGCAGGAGATCAGGACTTCTATGTATAATGGGGATAACGTTTATCTAAGAGGTTTTGGATCTTTTATCATTAAAACAAGAGCTGCTAAAACAGGAAGAAATATTTCTAAAAACACTGCAATTGAGATTCCTGCTCATAACATTCCTGCTTTCAAACCTTCAAAATCTTTTGTAGAGAAAGTAAAAACTAAAGTCGCAGTAAAATAAAAAATTAACTGAATATTAACTAGTTACTAAAAAATTAAAATTATGCCAAGCGGAAAGAAAAGAAAAAGACACAAGGTTGCAACTCACAAAAGAAAGAAAAGAAGAAGAGCGAACAGACATAAGAAAAAATAATCTCTTTTTCCGAGATTTACAATATAATAATATAGTTGGTGGTTTTAATTTTTTAAAGATCACCGACTATATTTTTGTTTGCAACCAGTAAGATTTAAAGGGAAAAATAAGGTTTTTACAGATGTTAAAAAAAAATGCAGCAATTTCAATCTAAATTCTTATATTTAATATTATTTATCTGCTAAAAAATACGCCAATTTCCTATAATCTTAATAATTTTATCTTATAACAAAAATGAAGAAAGAACTAATAGTTTCGCATGAAGACGATCTTACAAAGATTGCACTGCTGGAAGACGGAAGACTATGTGAACTTCATGAACAAGAGGACAAAAGCGAATTTATAGTTGGAGATCTGTTTGTAGGAAGAGTAAAAAAACTGGCACCCAACCTGAATGCTGCCTTCGTAAATATCGGCTACGATAAGGATGCATTTCTGCATTATCAGGATCTGGGACCGCAATACTTAACGTACAAAAAGTTTTTAAAAGATACTATTTCTAAAAAACAGAGCACTTCAAGCTTAAAAAATTTCGAGATCCAACCCGAAATAGACAAAAACGGAACCGTAGAAAAAGTCATTGTAAAAGATGATCTCGTTCTGCTTCAGATCACCAAAGAACCTATTTCCACAAAAGGTCCGAGAATTTCTACCCAGGTTTCTCTGACAGGACGTTTTCTGGTCCTGATCCCTTTCGACAACAAAGTTTCCATTTCTAAAAAGATTAGAACTAATGAAGAAAAGGAAAGACTGAAAACGCTTATAGACAGCATCAAGCCTGAAGGTTTCGGTGTTATTATAAGGACTGTAGCGGAAGGAAAAAAAGTAGCAGACCTTCACAATGATATGAATCAGCTGATCCAGAAATGGGAAAGCACGTTCAAAAACATTCAGAAAAGTAAGGTTCCGGCCAGAGTTTTAAGCGAAGAAGACAAAGCTTCAGCTATTTTAAGAGACAATTTCAACCAGGATTTCGTGAGCATCATCTGCGATGATGAGCAGATGGCAGCTGAAATGACCAGCTATGTGGAGGTCATAGCTCCGGAAAAAAAGAATATTGTCCAGTTTTATAATTCACACATTCCTCTTCTGGAATATTATAACGTTGAAAAACAGCTCAAGCAGAGCTTCGGAAAACACGTTAATATTCCAAGTTCAAAAGGTGCTTACCTAGTCATTGAGCATACAGAAGCACTTCACGTGATCGACGTCAACTCCGGAAATAATATCACGACCGGAAACTCAGCCAATAAAGAACACGCCATGAACGTGAACAAAATGGCAGCAACAGAAATCGCAAGACAATTGCGTCTTCGTGATATGGGAGGCATTATCGTTATTGATTTTATCGACATGCAAAATCCCGACCACAGAAGAGATTTGTTTGAACATTTGAAAGAAGAAATGAAACGTGACAAAGCACGCCACAAAATTCTTCCCCCGAGCAAATTTGGACTGATCCAGATCACCAGACAAAGAAACCGCCCGGAAAAACAAATCGAGACCAAAGAAGAAAATCCTAATAAAGACGGAGAAATCACAGCTCCGATCGTTGTTGTGGAAAGATTGGAAGAAACCATAAGAAATATTATACAGAAGGATAAAGGAAAACTTTACCTGCATGTACATCCTTTCGTGGAAGCTTACCTTACAAAAGGCATCAAAAGCATCCAGATGAAATGGTTCATGAAATATAAAAAATGGGTAACCGTCATCCCAAGGGATTCTTTCAAATATTTAGAATACAAAATTTACAATTCGAAAAAAGAAGAATTGATTGGATATTCTAATTAACACAAAATTTTAAACCTCCGGCTTGTCTGGAGGTTTTTTGTTATATTTACAGTCTTAAAACACATACACAATGACAAAAAATTTATTTCTTGTGCTGCTTCTTGCAGTACAGACTGCTTTTGCACAAATCATTTCTAAAGATCCCACTTTTGCTTCGAATGGAGTATCTAACGTTGCCAATTATACGCTTGCCTGGACTATGGCTCAAGATTCTAATGGAAGTATTTATTCATCTTATTCTATCCCGAATAGTACCGAAACATTTGTATATAAACTTACAGCTAATGGAGTTCTAGATTCAGCTTTTGGAAACAATGGAAAAATTCAACTGCCTTATTATACTTATCTATGTCAATTAAAAATACAGTCGGATGGTAAATTGGTGATTTTTGGTTTTGGCAATACCAGTGGTGGAGTTTCCGGTTCTATTGATGTAGGAATAATATATAGAATACTTCCAAACGGGCAGTTAGATGCCACTTTCGGAACCAATGGCATTTCAATAATATCTAATGGTTTTAGTATTGGTAGTGATGTAAATGGTCGTTCTTTAGGACTAATTTTACAAAATGGGAAAATAATTGTTCATGACTCTGCTACTATATGGAGATGTAATGCTGACGGAAGTATTGATACCTCTTTCGGAACCAATGGTTCTGTAGCTACTCAGGGAAACTTTTATTATGGTGCGTTTGTACTAATGGATAACCAATCTAATCTTATCTGTATTACCAAGATCAACTCTGCCTATGCTAATGGCATCATTGAAAAATTCAGTCCCGATGGACAGCCGGTAACGAGCTTTGGAAATAATGGTATTTTACAATCAAATTTGGTTTTTGAACCTTTGGGTACTGCAATTATAGACAGCAATAATAAGATTGTTATTTCAAAATCAAATTCCACAGGCAATGAAATTTTTAGACTAAACCCGGATGGAACTCTTGATAGTACATTTAATTGTGCCTTATCTATAATACATCCCAGCGCTTTGGCTAAAAGTATTGTTGAAAAAAATGGATATTATTACATTGGAGGAAACCAATCATCCCATCCCTATATCCCTTATAGTTCAGACGAATCTCCTACCTTTTTTACAAAGCTCACTCAAAGTGGTTCGATAGCTCCTGATTTTGGTTATTATCCTGACAGTTCATTTATGAGTGTTGAAGAAATGATTGTTAATAACAATAATATTATTTCAAACGGAGACGCAGCAATCGTAAAATATTTACTTAGTACTGCAACATTATCAACCGTTGACGCTACAAAAACAAGTATCGATATATCTTTTGAAAATCCGGTCAATCAAAATCTGGTTTACAAATCGGAAAAAAAGGTAAGTAAAATAGAAATCTATTCCCTTGACGGAAAACTTCTAAAGACCGTACAGGAAAATAATTCAAATGCTTCTGAACTTCCGAAAGGAGTTTATCTTGTGAAAGTAACTTTTGACAATGGAAAAGTTTCAATAAAAAAACTTATGAAGAATTAAAAAATAAAATTTCTTAAATCTAATTTAAAAAGTATTTACATAATTTTAGTAAATACTTTTTTATTTTTCAAACTAAACAAAAAATTCAGAATGAGTAAAGAGCACCACTATAAAGCAACCATACACTGGACAGGAAACAAAGGAACCGGCACTGGCGGCCATAGAAGCTACGAAAGGAGCCATACCATTCAGATTGAGAATAAAGCCCTTATTGATGGCTCTTCTGATCCCGCATTCCGTGGAGATAAAACCAAACACAATCCTGAAGACCTTTTTCTTTCTTCACTTTCTTCGTGCCATATGCTTTGGTACCTTCACTTCTGTTCAGAAGAAGGAATCATTGTCACCGGTTATACAGACGAAGCTACGGGCATTATGTCCGAAAATACCAATGGGAGCGGAAACTTCACTTCTGTAACACTGCACCCGACAGTTACCGTCACAGAGGAATCTATGATTGAAAAAGCAAAAGAGCTCCATCATAAAGCTAACGAATTTTGTTTCATCGCCAGATCGGTAAATTTTCCCGTAGAACACATCCCTACCCTGTTAATTAAAAAAACGTAACCACTGCCACAGTATAAATTAATTAACATAATGATAAACAACACACAGGAAATATTTCGTATTCCTGAATGAAATGTCTTTGTTTTTCTTGAATTTGTTTAAACTTTTTTGTTGGACAATCGCAAAGGCGCAAAGTTTTAATCTGTATGGATGTTTTCAGGCGAAAGAAAATTAAAGATTTTCAGCAAAAACTCTATAATAAAGTGAGAAATTTTATAGCAGATAAAATCTTTGTGCCTTAAAATGTTTTTATAATATAATTTGTGCCTTTGCGATTGGCTAACTATATAAAATATAAGTTTAAACAGATTTCTTATTATACATAACAGAAAATACCTTTTGTTTGCCTTTGCGATAAAATAAATTGCATTCATACATTTCTTATCCGAACTCAGGTTAATTAATGTTAATCCCTATTCTTTTCTTCAGTATATATTGCTAAATTTGAGGTATGGAAAATTTTGGAAAAGATTTATTGAGAAAAATTACCAATGTAGAACTGCCGGGGATACATGCCCACGGGGTATTTTCACCTCCTTCCCGTCCTGTATTCACCTATGATGAGGTATTGGCAAAAAATCCAAAATTTGCAGCCGTTAATATTGTTCTTTATTTAAAAGATAATGAATGGTATTTCCCACTGATTCAAAGAACCATTAATGAGCACGACAGGCACAGCGGACAGATCTCACTGCCCGGCGGCAAGCGTGAAGAATTGGACAGGGATTTTGCAGAAACCGCAGTACGGGAAACCTCGGAAGAGATCGGTATAGACAAGCATTACATAAGGGTGATCAGGGAGATGTCTCCTATCTATATTCCACCGAGTAATTTCTACGTGTACCCTTATATTTCTTATACTAAAAAGAACCCGCTTTTCGTTCTTCAGCAGACTGAAGCGGTAGAAACTATAGAATTTCCTATCACCTCTTTTCTCAGCCTTCCGGATAATCCCGAAATCATGGCACTTCCGGGTGCTTCCGGGCATGAAGTCCCGGTCATTAATTTCAACGGATACATCATCTGGGGCGCTACAGCAATGATATTGAGCGAGTTTAGCCAGTTGCTGAAAAAAATGTAACTTTGCACTACAGTGTTAATTGAGAGATGGCGAAGAAAAATATTTTCACCGATGCATTCGGAACACCTTATTTTTTAAAAAGGTTTATTATTTTTATTTTAGGGGTTGTATCTTACAGAAGGTTCAACGGCTTTAATAAATTAAGGATAACCGGTACGGAACACCTGGTGGATCTTCCCGATTCCAACGTGCTTTTCGTATCCAACCATCAAACCTATTTTGCAGACGTAGCAGCAATGTACCATGCATTCTGCGCTGTAAACAACGGATATCTGAACACAATTAAAAACCCTATCTACCTGCTCAACCCAAAGATCGACTTTTACTATGTAGCAGCAGAAGAAACCATGAACAAAGGGATTCTTCCCAAGATCTTCAAGATCGCGGGTGCTGTAACGGTAAAAAGAACCTGGAGGGCAGAGGGTAAAACGGTCAACAGGATGGTAGATCTAACGGAAGTTGACAATATTATGAAAGCTTTGGACAATGGCTGGGTAGCTACTTTCCCTCAAGGTACTACATCTGCTTTTGCCCAAGGACGAAGAGGTACAGCCAAACTGGTCAAAAATCAGCGGCCGATCGTGATTCCTATCAAGATCAACGGTTTCAGAAGGGCATTTGACAAGAAAGGCCTCCGTGTAAAGGTTACGGGCGTAAAACCTACCATGGAATTCAAAGCACCTCTGGATATAGATTACGACAATGAAAAAGCGCCTGAAATTCTATTGAAAATCATGACTGCCATTGAGCAGACAGAAGATTTCAATGTACTACACAATTATGATGAAGAACTTAAAGCTAAAAAATTAGAACAAAAGGATTCAAATAATTAAAGTAAGTAGAAAATGATGAACAAAATATTAGGGATCTTATTCACGGTCATAGTATTAGTTTCGTGTAACAGTCAGAAGGTATATTCAGATTTTGATATAAGCTATTCCAGAAGCGGAGGTTATGCTCCTATGTACGAGAATTTACTTATCAAAGGTAATAATGCACATTATTCTTTTGAGGAAGGGGGGGAAAAGTATAAAAAGGACTTTAAAATTTCTGATGAAGATTTGAAGAAACTGGATCAGACACTTTCCCAGAACAATTTCAGAAGGATACAGGAAGATCACAAAAAGCTGTATGATCATGTGGCCACCACCGTCAATGTAAAGAAGGGTCCGAACGAAGGCAACAAGTCTGATGCCAGCATGATGATGCCGAACTTTACAACGAACTGGAACAATATTCTGAATGCCTTCCAGGAGATCATTAATAATAATGTAAAAAAACAGTAAATACAATTGAAAACCCACTTCATTGCTATCGGCGGAAGCGCCATGCATAATCTTGCGATTGCGTTAAAGGACAAAGGATACCAGGTAACAGGTTCAGATGATGCTATTTTCGAGCCTTCAAGATCCAGACTGGAAAAGAAAGGAATTCTGCCCCGGGAAATGGGCTGGTTCCCTGAAAAAATAACTTCGGACATTGATGCAGTTATCCTTGGAATGCATGCCCATCAGGACAATCCTGAGCTGGCAAAGGCAAAAGAGCTGGGTTTAAAAATTTATTCATATCCTGAATTTCTTTACGAACAGTCAAAAAACAAGACAAGAGTGGTAATCGCCGGATCACACGGTAAGACGACAATCACTTCAATGATTCTTCATGTCTTGAATTTCCATCAGAAAGATGTTGATTATATGGTAGGTGCGCAGCTGGAAGGCTTTGACTGCATGGTAAAGCTGACGCAGGACAACGATTTTATGGTGCTGGAGGGTGATGAATACCTTTCCTCACCTATCGACCTCCGTTCAAAGTTCCTTCTGTACCAGCCGAATATTGCTTTAATGAGCGGTATTGCATGGGATCATATCAATGTATTCAAAACATTTGACGATTATACAGAGCAGTTCAGAAGATTCGTTGCAAGCATTACTCCAGGCGGTGTTCTGGTATACAATGAAGAAGATGCAGAGGTGGTAAAAGTAGTGGAAGCCGCCGAAAATTATTTCAGAAAAATCCCTTACAAAACTCCCGAATACGAAATCATTAACGGAAAAGTTCATTTAAAAACTGAAATGGGTGATGTTCCGCTTTCGGTTTTTGGAGCACACAATTTACTGAATCTTGAAGGAGCACGACATATTTGCCATACGTTGGGAATTATGGATGAAGATTTCTATGAAGCCATCATGAGCTTCAAAGGCGCGTCAAAACGTCTTGAAAAAGTAGAAAGAGAAGATAAAGGAATTCTTTACAAAGATTTTGCACACGCTCCCAGCAAGGTAAAAGCTGCTGTAAAAGCTTTTTGTGAACAATTTAAAAACGAAAAAAAATACGGTTTTCTTGAATTGCATACCTATTCAAGTTTGAATCCTGTATTTTTAGAACAATACGATCACGCAATGGACGGTCTGGATGAAGCGGTTGTTTTCTATTCTGAAGACGCCTTAAAGATCAAAAGAATGGAACCAATTTCGCCTGATCTGATCAACGAAAAATTTAAAAACGAAAATTTAAAAGTATTTACCAATGCCAAAGAGCTTCATGCTTACTGGGATACGCTGGATAAAACCCAGGGTGTTTATATGATGATGAGTTCGGGTAATTTTGGTGGTTTGGATTTGACGAAATAAATTTACTTATATAAAACAAGATTCCTTTCAGATCAAGAGGAATTTTGTTTTATTAATTATTGTTTTTTCTTGCTAATACTTTAGCAGACTCATAAGCTATTCTAAAATTTTCCGCTTCTTTTTTATTCCTAATTGATTGGGATAACGAACTTTTTTCTTTGCTCAAATGAGTCTCCGAAATAAATTTTCCATCTTTGGAAGCTCTTATTCTAATAGAATCCATTTTATCTTGAATACTTTTTTTCATAATTACAAAGTTAATAATTATTTTATTTTCTTTCTATTAAATAATATCTGTACAAGTTTGATGCCTTTCTTTCTAAATCAAAAGGTTCAGGCCTGGGTTTAAATAATGCCCTATCATATTGATCTCTTTCAACATTTCCATTTCTCAATAATTTTACATACCAGTCAACGCCTATTATTACGACCAAATCATTTAATTCTTCATGATTACTTATAAACATTCTATGATATAAATAGGCTCGTGTATCATCAGAACCATCTATTCCTATCTTTTTATCTTTGTTTGTATCAAGAAATGTTATAACAAAAAATATGATTGTTGAAAATAGTTTATTTATATTTTTATGTTGTAATTTGATTGTATCATCAATTTTTCCATGTTCATCTAATGGTCCATAAGCTAGATTATAAACATTTGGCAAAAAAGGGTCTTCATAATCATAAAATCTCACATATAAATCCTTGCTTTCGCCACTATTTAATTCAGAATGAAAAATAAACTCTGTTAAATCATCACTAATAGAAATTGGTTCGTAAGTATCTTCTAGATTAATTTTGATCATTGTGTTTGTTTACGGAAAAATAAGAAAAATTCTCTTAATTATTTCATTCCAACGCTTTGAATCAAATTTTTCAGGATCTCCTCTGTAGAAAGTTCACTGTAATTGTGAATAGACTGCCCGGCCCAGATGCTTACAAAATCAGTATTATCCAGCGATTTTGAAACTTTACGTAATTCATTCGTCAGTTTATTCTGATAAGGATAAGGCAGAATATATGCTGAGTTTTCAAGAGTTTCAATATATTTGTTTTTAATTCCTCTTGCGTACCGTCCCGAAAAGCTTTTCGTAAGAACAATATCTTTTTCCGTTACATTTTTCAGTCTTTCTTTTTCAAACGGATGCAACGCACTTTCCTGGGATGCCAACAATAGACTTCCAACCTGGAATCCCTGTGCTCCAAGTTCTTTTGCTGCTCTTAAAGTTTTTCCGTTATGAATACCGCCTGCATAAATCAACGGAACTTTCACATGATCATCAACTTCTGACAGTAAAGAAATTCCTCCGATTTCCGGAATATCATTCGCATCAAAAGTTCCTCTGTGTCCCCCGGCTTCAATTCCCTGTACACAGATCATATCAATCCCGGATTTTTCCAGAATTAAAGCTTCTTCCACTGAAGTACAGGTTCCGATGAGGATTACTTCATTTTCTTTTAGCTTTTGTATGCTTTTATCATCAAGATTCCCGAAAATAAAACTCAGAATTTTGCAGCCCTCTTCCATAATAGCATCTACCTGATCATGGTAGCTGTTCACTTGAATGTCTTCAAGATCCGGAAGCCTGACTTCTATATGATTTTCTTTTGCCAGCCGGGTAATAAATTGTTTAGCTTCAGAAAATTTTTCTCTCAATGAATCTGTCAGTTCAGGAATATGATGGACAAAAATATTGACAGCAAAGGGCTGATTTGTGAGTTTTTTAGTCTTCCTGATCAGTTCAACAGATTGATCCGCAGAAAGATCAGCCAATGCCAGTGAACCCAGACATCCGGCTTTTGCCGCTGCCGCAGTCATTCCAGGAGTGCTTACGCCAAACATCGGAGCCTGGATTACAGGATATTTTATATTTAAAATTTTACTGATTGTATCCGGCCAGAACATAGAATTATTTTATTTAAAATTTACAAAGTGTGATATCCTTGCTATAATCCTGAATATATGCATTAACCGCACATCAAGCTGACGGATTTAGATATCAGCTCTGGATTTCAGCATTTTTTCTTCCCAGTCAGGATCTTTAGGATCAAAGAACAGTCTTTTTCCTGTATCTAAAGAGCGGACAATATCCATTTCCTCTTCAGTCAGTTCAAAATCAAAAACATTAAAATTTTCTTCAATTCTTGAAGGAGTCACAGATTTCGGAATAACAACAAATCCTTCCTGAAGGTGCCATCTCAGGATCACCTGTGCTGCTGTTTTACTATATTTTCCGGCAACAGCTTCTAATTGTGAATTGTTCAGAAGATCTGCATTTCCGTTCCCAAGCGGGCTCCAGGGCTGTGTTATAATATTGTTTTCCCTATCATATATCTGAAGTTCTTTCTGCTGGAAAACCGGGTGAAGCTCGATCTGGTTGATCACCGGAGGAACGGTTGAATTGGCTTTTAATTCCTCTAATTTCTCCACGGTAAAGTTGCATACACCAATAGCTGTGATTTTTCCTTCGGCATATAATTCTTCCAAAGCTTTCCAGGTACCTAAAAAGTCCCCGTACGGCCAGTGAACCAGATACATATCCAGATAATCCATCTGCAACCTGTCCAGTGTTCTCTGGAAGGCCTTCTTCGTTTGTTCGTAGCCATGGTCCTGAACCCATACCTTGGAAGTAATGAACAGCTCATCTCTGCTGACACCACTGTTTTTCACCGCCTGGCCTACTGCTGTTTCATTCTGGTAAATGGCCGCGGTATCAATCATTCTGTATCCTGTATGAATGGCTTTCACTACTGCTTTTTCACATTCATCCGGGTTTTCCATCTGCCAAACTCCAAAGCCTAAAGCCGGAATATCCACCCCGTTATTTAATGTCACTACAGGCTGCCCTGCGTATGTTTTCTTTTGCATAATTCTTTAATTTAATTTTTTAATATTAATGTAAAGCCTAACAAATTTGCAATAAAAAATTGGAAATTCTGCTTACCATTTTTACTGTTTTATGTCTGGAGCTTATCCATGAGCTGGTTCAGTGGCGCAATCGCTAACATTAACTGCAGGAACTTCAGATACCGGATTCTGCCAGATCAGATTCTATGAAAAGAACGGTTTTGTAAAAAAGGGAATACGTAAATATTTTTCACAGTCTATTACCCATTCCCTATTTATGAAAACGGATTACAGATGCATGACATGGTTATTCTTACCCATGACCTTTCTGAATAATCCTTTAATATGATTGATCTCCGGCTGATAATTGGTCTTTTTTCTACATCCGAAATACAGTGTATTTTCCAGTTTTTCCCCACCTTCCCAGATCAGCTTGATGTCACCGTTCTCTATTTCATTTTTACATAAAAAATCAGGAACAACGGCCAGCCCGATGCCGCCTTTCAGACAACGGATAATTGAATTTAAATTCGGGACAATATAATTGGGGCGGAAATTCGGTTTATGCCCGAAATTCATGATCCAGAACTGAAACAGATGTTCCATATCCCCCGTGGTTCCGTACCATTTCTCCTGCTTCAGCCATTCTTCAGCATGTTCAACACCTTTTGTTTCCAGGGTCTTGAGGAAACTTTCGGTATCTACATCTTTTCCGCCTACAAGAATGATCTGCTCGGAAGAAAATGGCTCATGCTCAATATTGGGTGAAGTTCCTTTTTTGGGTGTAATGATAAGATCCAAAATCCCTTTATCCAGCTGGTCCAGCATTTCGGGATATTCTCCGAAGCTTATAATCAGATTGAACGGCAAAGTAGAAACATACTGCTCCAGTGTGGTCTGGAAGGTCTCAAAACACATTCCTACACTGATCGTAGGTGTCAGCTTTTCTGTAGATTTCTGAAAGTTTTTCTCTACGTCTTCCAGTTTTGTAAGAGGTTCGGAAACAGCATTGAATAAGACTTTTCCTCTTTCTGTCGGAATCATTTTCCGTCCTGTTCTGTCGAATAATTTATACCCGACATATGCTTCCAAAGAGCCTAAATGCAGACTTACTCCGGGTTGCGAAATAAATAAACTTTCTGCGGCCCCGGTTAAGGTTCCTGTTTTATAAATTGCCTTGAAAGTCCGGTACCATTCTAAGTTTACCATGATTACAATTATCAATATTCTGATACAAAATTAAAAAATAATTACAATAATAATATGTAAAATAGTTTGATTCAACCTATCAAGTATATTTTTAATTTGTATAAATTTGTTAAAAGAATCATAATTTGTAAACAGTTTTGATAAGTTTACAATTAATTATCACTGTACTTATATTCAGCTAACCATGAAATTCATCAGTCATTACGAGTATAATCACAAAATGTTCGGCTATCTCATTATCGACGGAAACTCGATTGATGAGATCAGTACTGACGAATACAATGATTATATAAGAATATTTTTCTTTCCGAAATCCTGCCATATCACCATAGATTTTGATGAATATATTACTGACGGTCCGGCATTGTTTTTTGTAGGTAACCATCAAAAAGTAAGAATTAAGAATGCCGAACAGCAGGAAGTGCATTTCATTTATTACAACAGAGATTTTTACTGCATCCAGATTCATGATGCGGAAGTCGCTTGTGATGGTATACTTTTCAATAATATTTACAATCTTCCCCAGACAAAACTTTCAGACGAAGAATGTCTTTATACAGAAAACTTATACCTTCATATTAAAAATGAGCTTACAGCTAAAGAATCTTCCCAGGAAGAAATGATAAGAACCTACCTTAAACAGCTTATTATAAGAGCTACCCGTGCCTGGAAAAAACAACAATTGGGACAGCTTAACGACGAACCTCCAAGAGAAATGGAGTTTTTCAGGGATTTTAGCCGCCTGGTCGAGATACACTTCCGTAAAAAACATGGTGTTGCCGATTATGCCGATCTTTTAAACATGGCCCCTAAAACACTTTCAACGAAATTCAACCGTCTTAATTTAGCTTCTCCCAACGACATTATCAAAGACCGGATTGTGCTTGAAGCCAAGCGCCTCTTATGTTATTCAAACTATACAATTAAAGAAATTGCCTACAATTTGGGATATGATGATCCTGCTTATTTCAACAGATTATTTACTAATAAAACAGGATTGACGCCTGCCGTTTTCAAGAAAAGCAACCAACAAGAGAAAAAAGTACAATAAATATCAACTTTTAACTATTTTTTCGGCCGTACCACTACCCTACCTTTGTCATGTAAATAATTCCAGATACGGAAGCATGGTAAAGTAATTTGGGTAAGCCCGTTTATTTTCCCGGATTAATGAGGCAGTGAAATCTTTGTATTAAAACTGCCGGTGTATACCAAATGGAAATTGTTTATTCATATTTAGTAATTATTAATCTTAAATTATATACAATGAAAACATCAATTTTAAAATCGTTCGGATCAATTTTATCCATTTTCTTTATGTTGTTAGGCGGAATCTCCGTATCTGCTCAATCACCAATGATTAAAAATGTAGTTCTGGTACATGGCGCTTTTGTAGACGGGTCGGGTTATAGAGGCATCTATGACATTCTGAGCAAAAAAGGCTATAATGTTACTGTTGTACAAAATCCGCTGAGCTCACTGGCGGATGATGTAGAAGCAACGAAAGCAGCTCTCGACAGACAGGACGGACCAGCCATTCTTGTGGGGCATTCTTATGGCGGAAGCGTTATAACAGAAGCCGGAGACCATCCTAAAGTAGCAGCCTTAGTATATCTTGCAGCATTCCAGTTGGATGAAGGTGAGTCGGCTCTCGATTGGGCAAAAACAGAACCGGGATCTCCTAAAAACGGTATTTTACCTGCAGACGAAAAAGGAATCCTTTATTATGACAAAGAAAAATTCCACGACGGATTTGCGGCAGATGTTCCCAAAGCACAGACCGATTTTATGTACGCTTCCCAAGGACGTTTTGCAGCAGCAGCATTGGCTGCCAAAGTAACCAAAGCTCCCTGGAAAACAAGGCCTTCATACGGAATTGTAGCCACTCAGGATGAAGCTATTCTCCCTTCTATCCAAAGAAAAATGTATAAAAAAGGAAATGCGAAAATCACAGAAATAAAAGGAAGTCATGCTGTATTTATTTCTCATCCTCAGGAGGTTGCAGATGTTATTATCAGAGCTTCAAAAGAAGTTAAGTAATTCCTTTAAAAAATCACTAACAAAAGCTGTTTCACTAATGTGGAGCAGCTTTTTCTTTTTTATTGTTAAATCAATCCATCATAATTCTGATACAATTGTATAATTCATATTATTTTTATTATATAAAAATCGAACATAACTTTGCATCATACAATTTAAACAATCATAAAACAATGAAAAAAGTATTAATCATCAACGGTGGGCAAAACTTCGGACATTCAGGAGGAAAATATAACAAAACCATTGCAGACAGCACTTTGGAAGCCCTAAAGGAGTTTGGAAATGTAGAAGTAAAAATCACGAATATCGGGGAAGGTTATGATAAAAATGAAGAAGTTCAGAAATTCGTTTGGGCAGATTACATTATTTACCACACTCCGATCTGGTGGTTCCAGCTTCCCAATGGTTTCAAGAAATATATTGATGAAGTTTTCACAGCCGGACATGCGAAAGGAATTTATATGAACGACGGAAGAACTTCTGACAATCCAAAAATAAACTACGGAACCGGAGGAATGCTTGGCGGAAGAAAATATCTGGTGACCACAAGCTGGAATGCTCCGGAAACAGCCTTTACGCTTCCTGGAGAATTCTTTGGTGAAACAAGTGTAGATAATGGACCGTTATTTGGATTCCATAGAATGAATGCCTTTGTTTCGCTAGAAAAAATGGAAAGTTTTCACTTCCACGATGTAGAAAAAAATGCCCATGTAGAACGCGATATGAAAATCTACAAAGAACATTTAAAAAACGTTTTCGAAAAAGAATTAAAACCACAATTAGCCTAATGAAAATTTATCTTACAGCTGTTATAAAAGCCAAAGAAGAGCACAGAACCGAAGTATTGGAAGTCCTTCAAAACATGGTGAAAGAAACTCAAAAAGAAGAAGCCAACGAATTATACACCCTTCATCAGGGAATTGAGGATAAAAATCAGTTCATTTTCTACGAAATATGGAAAAGCAAAGAAGGTTTAGCGCAACACAATCAGCAGCCTTACATCCAGGCTTTTGGAGCTGTTGCTGATGAAAAATTACAGGAAAAACCTCAGATTTATTTGACCCATATCATTTAAAAATTAAAACCATTAAGAGAAATTAAGACGTTAAGATTCATTAAGCTAAATCAATGATAAATTTCAATCTTAATTCTAAATACCTTAAAGAAGCCTTAATGGTTAAAAATCATTTTAATATGAAAAAAATAGCGTTTTTACTGCTTGCCATCTTTACGATAAGATCCGTTCAGTCACAAACCAAAAAATCTAAACATATGAAAAAGAAAATTTTATTTGTCGTAACCAGTCACGACAAAAAAGGAAGCACCGGAGAAGATACCGGATATTATCTTGGCGAAGTTTCTCATCCGTGGGAAGTCCTTCACAAGGCAGGATATGAAATCGATTTTGTAAGTCCCAAAGGCGGAACGCCGCCGGTAGACGGATTTGATTTAAAAGATCCTGTAAACAAGGAATTCTGGGAAAGTAAAGACAAAAGTAAAATCGAAAATTCTTTACAGCCTTCTCAGGTAGATCCGAATAATTATAGTACTATTTTCTACGCCGGAGGTCACGGGGCCATGTGGGATTTTGCCGACAATACGGAATTAGCAGGTATTGCTTCCAAAATTTACGAAAACGGAGGAATTGTAGCCGCAGTTTGTCACGGCCCAGCCGGTCTTGTCAATGTCAAACTGAACAACGGAAAGTATTTGGTAGACGGCAAAAAGATCAATGCCTTCACCAATGAGGAAGAAACTGAAGTAAAACTGGCCGATGTAGTTCCTTTTCTTCTCGAAGACAAATTAAAAGAAAGAGGAGCCCAATTTGAAAAATCAGGACTTTGGCAGAACCATGTGGTGACAGACCAGAGAGTAATTACAGGACAAAACCCCCAGTCTGCAAAAAGTGTAGGTGAAGCCATTTTAAAAGAGCTTCATAAATAGCTAGTTTTTTATTAAACCACAAAAGGCACAAAGTTTCTAACACTTAAGTTATTTCAAGTTTAAATGCTCTGAATATAGGAAGTTCACATAAGTTGTGAGAAAAACAGAAGATTTTCATGCTGACAAAAATTCGTCGGATCAAAATTCTCCTCCACTGGAGGGGTGGCAAAAATTCAAAGAATTTTTGACGGGGTGGTTTAAAGAAAAAACATCCGGAATAATAAGAACTTAATTACACCCTCTAAAACAGTCAAAACAAAAATGGAATACAGAAAATTAGGAAATACGGAACTGGAACTGTCTGCAATTACCCACGGTGCATTTGCTATCGGAGGAAATATGTGGGGTGGCAATGAAAAACAGGACTCCATCAATTCAATTCATGCCTCTTTGGATCATGGTGTAACTTCCATTGATACGGCACCTTTTTACGGTTTCGGGCTCAGTGAAGAAATGATCGGTGAAGCCATTAAGGGAAAAGACCGTTCAAAAATTCAGTTACTAACCAAATTCGGTCTCGTATGGGACGGCAGCAATAACGGAAAAGGCGAATTTTTCTTCGATGCTGAAGATAATGGTGTAAAAATTCCTGTTTATAAATTCGCTTCAAAAGAGAATATTATTAAGGAAGTCGGGGAAAGCCTGAAAAGATTAGGAACAGATTACATTGACCTTTTACAACTTCACTGGCCGGATTCTACAACGCCAATCAGCGAAACGATGGAAGCTATGGAATTGTTAATTCAACAGGGGAAAATTCGTGCTGCAGGTGTAAGCAATTACTCTGTTGAGCAAATGGAAGAAGCCAACAAAACGTTGGAATTAGCAAGCAACCAGGTTCCTTACAGCATGCTGAACAGAGCCATTGAAAGTAATATTGTTCCTTATTCCCTAGAAAACAATTCGGGGATTATTGTATACAGTCCAATGGAAAGAGGTCTTTTAACAGGAAAATATTTCAAAGAAAATAAATTAAAAGAAAACGACCACAGAAACGGTTATTTTTCACAGTTTAATCTCAATAAAGTAAAAAATTTCTTAGACAAAATCGAACCGATCGCTCAGGAAAAAGGGGCAACACTTTCCCAATTAGTTTTACGCTGGACTACTTTACAACCGGCAATCACAGTTGTTCTGGCTGGAGCAAGAAACGCACAGCAGGCCATTGAAAACGCGCACGCTATGTCTGTTGAACTTTCTCATGATGAATTGAACTTCATTAATACAGCACTAAGCGAAATTTAATCTTGTATCATCAGTAAACCTGCTCCATTGTGACGGCTTACTGAGCTTATTCTTTCATCTATCAACCTAAAATATACATTATGAAGTCTCTTTTACTTAAACTGTGTGTCTTTTTAATGATAAATACTGCAGGTTCAGAAATAATGGCCCAGCAGGAATCTTCATCAAAAATCCCGAAGTATGACCGTACAAAAACCGGTTATATCATGGTATTGCGGGAAGGTGATGATGTGATCGGAGAGATTGAAAAATTAGCAAAAGCAGAAAAGATTTCCTCTGCAAATTTTTCAGGGATTGGCTTTGCAGGAGAAGTTACTTTTGGATTTTATGATTTTAATGCTAAAAAATTTAACCCCAAAACATTCAATAAAGTAGAAATGGGAAGCCTTACGGGTTCTATTGCATGGAACGAAAAAGGACCTTCACTTCATATTCACGGTGTGGCCACTGACGATCAGTTCAATGCTTATGGCGGACATATTCTGTCATTGCACGTAGGAACGGGTTCTATGGAAATATATATCACCATTGATGATAAAAAACTGGAAAGGAAAATTGAACAGCCATTGAACGCCAATGTACTGCAGCTCGAGCATCAGCATTAAACCGGATGCTATATTCTTATTCACAGAAAAAAGAGCTCTTCAGTTTTGAAGAGCCCTTTTTGTAATTACCTTTTAAGGAAACTATTTTGCGATCGGTAAATGTGTACTTACTGCAATTCTGTTCCAGGCATTGATCGTTATAATGGCCATGATGATCTGTGCTATCTGGCCATCATCAAAATACTGTTTTGCCCTTTGGAAGGTTTCTTCTGTAAGGCCTTTATCACTGATCAGGGTAATTTCTTCTGTCATCGCCAAAAGTACCTGCTCTTCTTCCGTGAAAAAGTCTTTCGCTTCTCTCCACCCGTTAAGAATAAAAATTCTTTGAGTAGTTTCACCGTACTTAAGAGCATCTTTGGTATGCATATCAAGACAGAAAGCACATTGGTTGATCTGTGAAGCTCTGATTTTAATCAGTTCCTTTTGAATGTGGTTCAATGAAATGGTCTGAAGGTATCCTTCCAATCCCATCATTGCTTTGTAAGCTGCTGAATCTACAGTGGCAATATTTAATCTTGCGCTCATAATATTATAATTTATTGGTTAGTTGATCTATACTAAAGAAATATTCCGGCTGAACGGCCAGTAAAAAGGCTCCGGCACTTCCTACCCAGACAGAATAATCCAAAGGGGCTTTAATTCCCAATGCCACGGTCATTGACAAAGCAAAGACAAGCAGCAGAAAGCAGGATCCGCAAGCTGCCATTCTGGTTTTCCAGCCTAAAAGCAGCAGCACTGGAAAAAGTAATTCAAAAAAAGTCGCGGTATATGCAGAAAATATACTTAAGCTTTCAGGAAGAAAAAAGGTCAGTTTTCGGGTATAAGCCTCAAAGTTCTCCCAGTTCCCCCAGGCAGAATTTTTGCCCCAGAAACCCAACCTGTCTGCCACCGCAGAAAGCATGGTCACAGAAATGGAAAGTCTTAAGAACAATTGCGGAAACCGAACATTTTTATCTGTCATGATACTGGCTTTTAATAACATGACAAATTTCCGGCTTATATTTAGTAAAAAACTTAAACTGGTTTAAGATCGTAATTTAGCTCTTATTTCACTCAGGTATTCCGGAGTAAAATTCAGAAAAGAAGCTATTAAATATTGGGGAATCCTTTGGATAAACCAGGGATAAAGAGTACTGAAATGCACATAAAGTTCCTCCCTTGACATTTCATACAGGTAACGGATCCGTCTTTCCGAAGCGGCATAAGCCCTCTGATAGACCATCCTGAAGTACCGCTCCATCATAGGATGCTTTTTCAAAAGAAGCTCCTGCTGCTGAAGATCAATAGCAAGAATGACAGAATGTTCCACAGCCTGGATACAGAAATCCGATTGGATCTGCCTTTCATACGCAAAAGTATCCGTGATCCACCAGTTCTCTATGGCAAATTCCGTTGTCTGTTCCGCTCCTTTCTCATTCAGGAAAAACTTCCTCAGACAGCCCTCAGAAACAAAATACATCCATCTGCAAATCTCCCCGTGAAGCATCAGATCCTGCTTTTTCTTCACTTTTATCTCCTTAAAAAAAGAAAATATGGAAGCATACTCTTCATCTGTGACGGTAATGAATTTATTTAAATGTGCTTTGAAAGTATCCATATTTGCAATTGAGTAACCAAACTTAACTTTATTTTTTTAGTTTTACAATGTCTAAACATTAAATCATGGAACTCATTGCTAAAATTCTGATCGCTATCGTGGCACTGGAACACATCTATATCTTATGGATGGAAATGTTCGCCTGGGAAACCAAAGGAAAAGAAGTCTTTAAAGCTGCACTGCCGGCAGAAATGTTTAAGCCCACGAAAGGCCTGGCTGCCAATCAGGGACTGTATAACGGTTTTCTTGCAGCAGGACTCATTTGGTCTTTTTTAATTGAAGATCCGAAATGGCAGGCCAATGTTTCCCTGTTTTTCCTAAGCTGTGTGGCTATTGCCGGAATTTACGGAGCCATTTCAGCCACCAGGAAAATATTTTTCGTACAGGCTTTACCGGCGATATTAGCGATTATTGCTGTGGTGTTGAGCAATTTCTTTCATCTTCTACAGAGATAAATCTTTTTAAACATATTGTTGGTTCACCAAAAGCGCAAGAATTTTATCTCCGGTAAAATTCATCCTGTTTATTTCTCAACATTTCACCTTGCTGAAAATCTTGGATTTTCTTGCGCCTTAAAAACGTCCCGTAAATAAAAGATAACCAACAAACAATAACTACAAAGCAGAAATTTCCAAAAGTTTCTGCTTCATTATTTCAGGCGTCAACAATCCTTCATGATAATATACTAAGTTCTGATTCTTATCCAGAACAATCCACAAAGGATAAACAGGCCGATCCTTATTTTTAGACAAAGCCAGAGCCAGTTCGTGAATTCCGGAGCTTCCATTTGGCAGATACCCAAATTCCTTTCCATGGAACTGTATTTTTTCTTTCGTTTTTTCCGCTTCAAAATTAATCAGATAAAAATTTTTGCTGATCAGGTCAACAGTGTTTTTGTCTTTATTCAAAGCATGTTTCTCCATTTTACAGACCGAGCACCAATCTGTATACAAATGAATAATAACCGGTTTCGGATCTTTTTTCATAGATGTTTCAAGATCGGAAAAAGTGCCTGTCTTCATCTGAGACAGACAAAAACAGGGCACTGACATTAAAAATAAAATAAAAATTTTCATTTCAAAGTATATTTTACCCCAAGAAAACCTCTGATCGTCTGCATTGGTGCATAACCGTAGGTAGTATCAAAAGTATAATGGTTCGGGTTGCTTATCGGGTCGTTCACATATTTATCAAATGGATCAAAAGGTCGCATCAACGGATCTTCCGGGGTAAAATTGAACAGGTTTTTAATTCCGCAATACACCTCAAAGCCGGATTTGAAACTTTTTGAAACCTGGATATTGGCTAAAGAATAAAATGGCGAATATTCCGGTCGGAAGTCGTTCGGAAGTACAGGCAGTCGCATCGGTCCGTAAAACTGTCCTGTAAAATCTACCGTTAAATTACTCGGAAATTTATAGGTCAAACTGTAGGTTCCGCTCCATTTTGGGGCATGAAGTTGTTGAACTTTTTCATTTTCACCATCAAATTTCTGATACACATCAAGATAAGTCACTCCTAAATTAATACTTAAAGGAAAACTAAAACTGTAATCCACATTCATGGAAGCTCCTCTTGAAATTCCGTAGCCATGAAGATTGTCGTAAATAATTTTATCCGGATCAGCGTCAAAATCACCTACAATTTTATTGCTGAAATAGGTATAAAACGCTGAAGCATCCAACTGAAGCAGGCGGCTTCCCACCGGGATTTTCCAGATATAATTTAAATTTCCGTTAACCGATCTTTCAGGCTTCAAATCTGATTTAATTAATACTTCACGCGAACCCGTCAGTGCCGCATGATCTTCCGTAAACAAATTCACCACTCTGAATCCCGTTCCAAAATTGAATCTCAGTGTATGATAAGGATTCGGGGAAAACTTCCATGCCAGCCTCGGCGAATGCACTTCATGATGAATTTTATCATAATCGAACCGGTAGCCTACCAATAAAGTATGCTTATCATTAATTTCCCACTGATCCTGAATAAAAGCTCCCCAGAGCGGTGATTTCATTGGTTCATTGGTGATTCCGTCCGCAGACAATGTTCCTGGCGTATTATCATCATAAAATGTTCTTTTGAATGTAACTCCGCTTGTCAGATCATGCTTTCCAAGTTTTTTACTCCAATACGTCTCTACAAAAGCAACTTTTTGAAGCGCATTATACGGATTGCTGCCGTAAAAAGAGTTCTGGTCATGATAATTATAAGAAAGCTGGGTAACGATATATTCTTTCAAAGGCCACTGATACAGTCCAAAAACTTCTGCCCTGCTGGTATAAATACTTTCGCCATACACATCTCCACTTCCGCGATAAGGCCTGTTCCACTGCATTTCACCGCCAAAGCGGTCTTCATATAAATATCTCATCGCAAAACTTGCCTGTCGGTTTTCCTTTCTCTTAAAATTCCATTTATTAAAAACAGAAACTCTGCTCTGCAAAGCTGCATCCGTGAAATTGTCCTTGTTCCGGTCTATTTTTTCCTTAAAGCTGAAATAATTGAAGCTCAGTAAAGATGCCGCATTCTTTCCAACATTAAACTTCGTTGAAACATCAAGATTATTCTCACTCCAGGTGCTCGTCATGAGATCTACACTCAGTTTAGGAGCGGTCAGCGCATTTTTGGTGATAATGTTGATCACCCCTCCCATAGCTTCGGAACCGTAGATAGAAGAGGCCGGGCCTTTTACAACTTCAATCCTGTCGACAAGACTGTTGGGAATCCCGCTCAAACCGTATACGGTAGAAAGTGAGCTTACGATAGGCATTCCATCAATCAGGATCATAGTATAAGGCCCTTCCAGACCATTGATATGAATGTCTCCCGTATTGCATACCGAGCAGTTCAGCTGAGGTTTTACCCCATTAACCATCGCAATCGCCTCAAAAATACTCGGAGTAGGGTTTTTCTGGAAAAATTTCTGACTGTAAACCTCAACGGCAACAGGACTTTTTGATCTGCTGAACGGTTTTATCGTTCCGGTAATAACAACATCTTCAATACTACTCGTTCTGATTTTTGCTGTGGGAACTACTGAATCGGTTTTTATAGCAGGATGTACATTCAGGCTGTCTGTCTCCTGAGAAAAACAAAAAGAAGATAAAAGAGTAACAGAAAATAGTATTCGCTTCATGAAATTAAAATTGTTAGACAAATCTAACAATTATTTTTGAATTACAAAACACCATGACAAATGTTGTTGAAATCAATTCACGAAAAATGATTAAATTTGAGAAACTACATATAAAAGTAAAATGAGATATCATCAAGCGGGAAATATCCCACAAAAAAGACATACGATTTTCAAATCGCCGGAAGATAAATTTTACTATGAACAGCTTTTCGGAACGGAAGGCTTTCACGGAATTTCCTCATTGCTCTACCATACCCACCGGCCTACACAGATCAAATCAATTGGTCCGGCAAAAGATGTAACACCTAAGATCGCCGTGGAAAAAAATGTTGCTCCCAGGATGTTTAAAGGAATGAATGTAACGCCTGAAGACGATTTTATGGACAGCAGAAAGATCCTTCTGATGAATAATGATCTGAAAATGGGATTGGCAAAACCCAGAAAATCCATGGATTATTTTTACAAAAATGCAGAATGTGACGAACTTTTATATGTTCATAACGGAAGCGGAATTTTAAAAACTTTTGTAGGAGATCTTGAATTTTTCGTAGGTGATTATTTAATTATTCCCAGGGGAACCATTTATCAGGTGGAGCTGAAATCAGATGACACCGTATTTTTTGTATTGGAAAGCCACTCTCCAATTTACACCCCAAAACGTTACAGAAACGAATTCGGACAGCTATTGGAACATTCTCCGTTCTGCGAAAGAGATATGATCGCTCCGGTTTTTAAAGAACCTAAAGACGAAAAAGGAGATTTTTTAATTAAAGTAAAAAAAGAAAACCAGATCACAGATTTCATCTACGCAACACACCCGTTTGATGTTGTAGGATGGGACGGGTATTTTTATCCTTATAAATTCAATATCAAAAACTTTGAGCCGATTACGGGAAGAATTCACCAGCCGCCGCCGGTACACCAGAATTTTGAAGGTCACAATTTTGTGGTTTGCTCGTTCTGTGCAAGAATGTATGACTATCATCCAATGGCTATTCCGGCTCCTTATAACCACTCGAACATTGATTCTGATGAGGTTTTATTCTACACGGAAGGTGACTTTATGAGCCGTAACCACATCGACCTGATGGACTTTACCCTGCATCCGGGAGGAATTGTACACGGACCACATCCGGGAGCAATGGAAAGAAGTATTGGTAAAAAATTCACTGAAGAATATGCTGTAATGGTAGATCCTTTCCGCCCATTGAAAATCACGGAAGAAGCACTGAAAGTGGAAGATCCTTCCTACAAAACCTCATGGCTGGAAGAATCAGATAAAACCATGGAAGACCGTTCCCAGGAATAAAAAAATCACTTATAAAAAATTCATTATGTACAATTACATTAGTGCAGAAGAAGCTATATATACTGTAAAAAGCGGAAACCGCGTATTTTTCCACGGAAGTGCATGTACTCCGAATTATCTTATTGATGAGCTGGCAAGACAGTCTCACCGCCTGGAAAATGTAGAAATGGTTTCCATCACCCAGCAAGGGAATGTAGAAATTGCAAAACCGGAATACAAAAACAGCTTTTTTGTTAATTCATTATTCGTATCAACACCTGTAAGGGATGCTGTAAACTCGGAGCGGGGAGATTTTGTTCCCGTTTTCTTAAGTGAGATCCCTATCCTGTTCAGAAAAAATATTCTGCCTCTGGATGTGGCCCTGGTGACCGTTTCGCCACCTGACAAACATGGCTTCTGTACTTTGGGAACATCCGTAGATGTTGCAAGGGCAGCAGTTGACACTGCCAAAATCATCGTTGCTATTGTTAATCCTTTGATGCCGAGAACCCACGGCGACGGAATGATCCATATCAGCAGGATCCATAAGCTGGTATGGCATGAGGAAGAACTTCCGACAGTAGATTACGGTTCAAAGGTAGGTCCCGAAGAAATGCTTGTAGGAAAAAATGTAGCAGAACTTATTGAAGATAAATCAACATTGCAGATGGGTATCGGAACGATTCCTGATGCGGTTCTTAAATGTTTAACCAATCATAAGGACCTGGGAATCCACACGGAAATGCTGAGTGACGGAGTTATAGACCTGATCCAGAATGATGTAATCAATAACAAATATAAAGGATATAACGATAATAAGACCATCACAAGCTTCTGTTTCGGAACAAGAAAACTCTACGATTATGTGGATGACAATACTGTTTTTGCATTTAAAGACGTAAGCGATGTGAACTTTCCGATTAATATCATGAGGAATAAAAAGATGGTCGCCATCAATTCTGCCATTGAAATAGATCTTACGGGCCAGGTATGTGCAGATTCTATCGGTACATTGCAGTACAGCGGAATCGGAGGCCAGATGGATTTTATGAGAGGTGCAGCCCTGAGTGAGGACGGAAAACCGATTATTGCGATTACTTCCAGAACCAAAAAAGGAATTTCAAGGATCGTTCCTTTTCTTAAACAGGGTGCCGGTGTCGTAACAACAAGAGGACATATTCATTATGTAGTCACAGAATACGGTACCGCTTATTTATATGGTAAAAATCTCCGTCAGAGAGCCCAGGAACTGATCAGCATTGCTCATCCCGATGACAGGGAAATGCTGGAAAGAGCAGCTTATGAAAGGTTTAAGCAATAAAAAATACCTAACCATGATTTCCTTACTATATTTTTATTAGTAAGGCCAATATACCACTAACACAAACAGAGCGGATATTAAAAAATAATTAACATTTGGCAGTGTTTTTGATAAGCTCATTCAAAACCATAGGAAATTGAAAACTATATATAATTCGATAAGAGAAGAAGTTGAAAAGCATTCGAAAGTAAGGAATTCTGTTTTAGGGAATGTGAATCAATGGAAGAGAAGCCATTATATTATTCTTTCCGAAATTATAAAAGATGAATTATCAGACGCCGAAGAACTGAAAGGCGGAAAAAAATTTGAAATAGGGAATACCATATCACACGTTACTTTACAGCGTTTTTTTGAAAATGATTATCAGGATAAAACCCATAATGATCTCAGATTCCTGAAAACACTGGATAAGATCTGTATTTTCCTGGGCTATAAAGACCTGAATGACTACATACAGTCCATGGGACCTAAAAATCACGGGAAAGAAATGGGAGAAGGCTTTGAATTTCTCACCAAAATGGTGTATGATTATTGTGCCACGGTATTTGAATTTTACAAAAATTTTCCGGATCACAAAACAGACATATTCAAGGATTTGGTGTTTGACAGTTCCCCATTTTTAGAAAGAGCCTCACAATTCAGCAGAGAATTGTGTGAAAGGGATTTTCAGCTGGTAACCAAAAACAACCGTTCCAACTATGAAGTTTTTGATATTCATCTTGTTACTGATGAGCCTGATAAAAAAATACTGGAGACCCAGGAGTTCTGGAATCTTTTGTTCAAAGTAGGTAAAACCGGCGAGGAACACTTTGTAAACCAGCTCAATACCCAAATCTACTTTATCCGTAAAATAGATAATACATGGAAGATATGGGACAACTATAACCCTGATGCAGGCAGACTGAACAGGAAATTTGAAATAGAAAAATAGAAGAGGCCGTAGAAAATTCTACGGCTTCCCTGTTTCGAAAATATTTTTTTTCACTGTTCTTTGTATATCAAAGATAGATAACTAATTCTGTTATAAAGAAACTTAAATATACTTAAATAAACTCTTCTTTAACTTTATGTTAAGTATATTCAAGGAATCCATCTCAATGTTTTCGCTATTTCTAAGATTTTTGTAATTTGCATACATTAAAATAAAAGTAAAAATAGAAATATGTCAACACTTACATTTGCCGAAAAAATTGCTCAAGCTGAGAATTTTTTACCTATCAACGGTACAGATTACATTGAGTTTTATGTAGGAAATGCTAAACAGGCTGCCCATTATTACAAAACCGCTTTCGGTTTTCAGTCTGTAGCATATGCTGGTCCTGAAACAGGAGTAAGAGACCGTGCTTCTTATGTTCTTCAACAGGGGAAAATAAGATTGGTATTAACAACAGGACTTAAATCCGACTCTCCTATCAGCGAACACGTAAAAAAGCATGGTGATGGAGTGAAAATTTTGGCACTTTGGGTAGATGACGCTTACTCAGCTTTCGAAGAAACGACTAAGAGAGGAGGAAAACCATACCTGGAGCCTGTAACTTTAACAGATGAGAACGGTGAGGTAAGAATGTCCGGAATTTATACGTACGGAGAAACCATCCACATGTTTATCGAAAGAAAAAACTACAGCGGAGCTTTCATGCCCGGATACGAAAAATGGGAAAGCAGCTACAATCCTGAAGAGGCAGGTTTATTATACGTAGACCACTGTGTAGGAAACGTAGACTGGAACAGAATGGTCCCTACAGTAGAATGGTACGAGAAAGTAATGGGATTTGTGAACATCCTTTCTTTTGATGACAAGCAGATCAATACAGAATATTCTGCATTAATGTCTAAAGTAATGTCAAACGGAAACGGATTTGCAAAATTCCCGATCAATGAGCCGGCAGAAGGTAAAAAGAAATCCCAGGTGGAAGAATATCTTGATTTCTATGAAGGAGAAGGTGTTCAGCACATTGCTGTGGCTACCAGGGATATCATCCACACCGTAACAGAATTAAAAAAACGAGGTGTAGAATTCCTTTCGGCTCCACCAGAGGCTTATTACGATATGGTTCCTGAAAGAGTTGGCCATATTGATGAAGATATTAAAAAACTACAGGACTTAGGCATCCTTATTGATCATGATGAAGAAGGATACTTACTGCAGATCTTCACGAAGCCTGTAGAAGACCGTCCTACTCTATTCTTCGAGATCATTGAAAGACACGGTGCACAGAGTTTTGGTGCCGGAAACTTCAAAGCATTATTCGAAGCACTGGAAAGAGAGCAGGAAAGAAGAGGAAATCTTTAATTTAAATACAGATCGTAAGTTTTGTCAGGATGAAGAGTCCTGACAAAACTTTTTTTTAAAAACACATATTATGAGAAAAATTTTAATCGGAGTTTTATTTTTCGGGACATTAGGGCTAAAGGCCCAGTATGGAACCCTGAATGAAATCCTGAACCGCCTGGAAGAAAGAAAAGGCATCAATCAGCATCTTGAAAATGTAAATATCGACAATAAGAAGTTTGTCTTCATTAAAGATGCAGAGGATCACACGGAAAGAGACTTTATTATTATTAAAGGAAAAGAAGCGACTTATGTAGAAGTTTTTGATGACAAAGCTACCGGCGAAAGCAGTTCAAACGTTTTTACAGGAGATATCATCAGAAAGAAAAACATTCTTTCTCTGAGAGCGGATAAACTTGAAAATAAAAAAGTTCCGATGCCTGTGACCAAAACTTTGCTGCTGACCAGGCAGGATAATATCCTGTATCTTATTGATGTCAACACAAAAGCCAGATGGATAGATGAAGCCTCATACTCCCAGAATAAATAATTCCCACAGACATCAAACAGGGATAGCAAATCTTTACAGATTGGTTATCTTACCACTTTAATTTAATTCCAAAAAAATATGAAATCATTTGTAGAATATTCTTCGGATTCAGACTTTTCTATACACAATATTCCTTTCGGAGTAGCAGTTTTTAATAAAGAATATATCGGATGCTGTACAAGGATCGGGGATCAGGTAATTGATCTTGCAACACTGTACGACCTCAGCTATTTTGAAAACATTGAAGGATTAATCGACAATGTTTTTGAGGCATATACCATTAATGAGTTTATTGAACTGGGCAAACCCATAACCAATGCAGTACGCACCAGAATCCAGGAATTGCTGCAGGAAGGCTCAATCCTGTCCAAGGACGAAAAAACCATTGAAGATGCTTTCTACGATCTTGACAAAGTAAAAATGATGATGCCTGTACATATCCCGAATTATACGGATTTTTACAGCAGCATTGAACATGCAACGAACGTTGGAAAAATGTTCCGTGATCCGGCCAATGCACTGCTTCCAAACTGGAAACATCTTCCTGTAGGCTACCACGGGAGAGCTTCATCTATTGTAGTATCAGGAACGGAAATCAACCGTCCAAAAGGTCAGACAAAACCTGCAGACGCAGAAAAGCCTGTCTTCGGACCAAGCAACCAACTTGATTTTGAGCTTGAAATGGCTTTTATTCTTAACAGAAACTCGGAAATGGGCGAAAGCCTTTCTACTAAAGATGCTGAAGAAGCAATCTTCGGAATGGTAGTATTCAACGACTGGTCGGCAAGAGATATTCAGGCCTGGGAATATGTTCCGCTGGGGCCTTTCCTTGGCAAGAACTTCGGTTCATCTATTTCTCCGTGGGTAGTTACCCTTGAAGCGCTGGAACCTTTCAGAACAGCTTCCCCAAAGCAGGATCCTGAAGTTTTGGATTATTTAAAATTTGAAGGAGATAAAAATTACGATATCAACCTTGAAGTGTATTTACAACCTGAAAACGGTGAAGAAAACCTGATTTCAGAAAGTAACTACAAGTTCATGTACTGGAATATGAGCCAGCAGCTTGCCCACCACACAGTAAACGGGTGCAACATAGAAGTTGGAGACCTGTACGCCAGCGGAACCATTTCAGGAAGCGATCCAAAATCTTTCGGATCTATGCTGGAACTGACATGGAGAGGACAAAATCCTTTACAGCTAAGCAACGGTCAGGAAAGAAAATTCATTGAAGACAACGATACGGTTACCATGAAAGCATGGGCTGAAAAAGACGGTGTGAGAGTAGGTTTCGGTGAAGTTTCAGGAAAAATTATTCCAACGGTTTAATATCTAATTTAAATTAAACACTTAGAGTTTATTAGTTATTTTATCAGTACAATAATTAAACCTCATAGGTTTTGGAAACCTATGAGGTTTTTAAATAACAACAACTCAGGTGGTAAAGAAGAATCAATGAAAACAGTAATACCTTCCGAACTATCCCCCGTTCAGCTTCAGACCATCATGCAGACCGCCGTGTCCCCACGTCCGATTGCACTTGCTTCTACGGTTGATAAGAACGGAACCATCAATTTATCTCCGTTCAGCTTTTTTAATATGTTCAGTACGGTTCCTCCGGTGCTTATCTTTTCACCGTCAAGAAGAGTGCGTGACAATACCACAAAACACACCCTGGAAAATATTCTTGAAGTTCCTGAAGTAGTGATCGGAACGGTAAATTTTCCAATTGTGCAGCAGATTTCTTTAGCTTCTACGGAATATGAAACCGGAGTCAATGAGTTTATCAAATCCGGACTGACCATGAAAGATGCAGACCTGGTACAACCCAAACTCATTGAAGAATGTCCTGTTAACTTTGAATGTAAAGTTTTAGAAGTGAAATCTCTGGGAGATCAGGGCGGTGCAGGAAATCTCGTGATTTGTGAGGTTCGGAAAATCCATATCAGGGAAGAATACCTGAACGAAGCTGGAAACCTGGATCAGCAAAAGCTGGATATGGTGGCCCGTTTAGGAGGCAACTGGTATTCCAGAAGTAATGAAAACAGCCTTTTTGAGGTTCCGAAACCATTGGTAACAAAGGGAATCGGGTTCGATCTTCTGCCGGATTCCATTAAGTACAGTAAGGTATTTACAGGAAATGACCTGGGAATGCTCGCCAATATAGAAATACTTCCTGCGGGAAATTTCCATGCGGATGAAAATCTTCATCTGGATGCTCAGAAATTGCTGCTGGAAAGCAGGATTGAAGAAGCCTGGACACTTTTAACAATACCATAAATTCCACAAATAAAACCAGCCCAATGTAAGGCTGGTTTTCTATTTATCTGTTAACTGAAAAAATTAATTTACCAAACGGCTCGCTTCATCAAATAACTTGTTGCTTCTTTTATAGTTAAATAATCTATAACGCCGTTGTTTAACTTAAAAATCAACTGAATGATTTATAAATATTTGTTTATCATTACCTCATATTTTTATTAATAAAATCAATACATTTCTCTGTAACGATATTCAGGTTGTTAGGAAGAAATTTTTCCGTCCAGGGTTCTTTTGACCCGAAAGTATGATCCGCATTTTCAACTAAAAACAATTCTGAGTTCGGATTAAGAATATGAAGATGCTCTGCATTTTTTACACTTACGCTTTCGTCATGAGTTCCGTGGATGATCAATACATAAGCTTTGGCCATTTCTGTCGCTCTTTCCACATCAAAACGGTGGACATTTTTTTCAAAATCTTCATAAAACTGGTAATAATGCGGCATCTCCTGCTTGGTTCTTCCGTTCAGCACATAATATACACCTTCTTTTTTCCAGTTTTCCAGAGCTTCATCTTTTGGAAACCGTTCCAGGGTATCTACACTTGCCAGCGTGATAAGCCCGTTGATTCTTTCATCTTCACATGTTTTTATAATGGAAATTCCACCGCCCCTGCTGTGCCCCATCAGAATAATTTTCTGGTCGTCTACATTGGGATTTTTCACAAAATGATCGATCACAACACCGAGATCCGAAAGCTCTTTTGAATAATTATTGTTTCCAAAAGCTTCCAGGTCACCAAAATTGTGAGGATCTTCAACAGTGGTTCCGTTATGGGATGAATTAAATTTCACAAAGAAAAATCCTGCTTCAGCAAACTTCTCAGCCATCAGGTTCCATGCTCCCCAGTCTTTATAGCCTTTGTAGCCATGAACAAAGATCACTAAGGGTAGCTTTTCATTGGTTTCGGGATAAATGGCATCAGCAAGAAATTTCCTGGTTTCCGGATTTTCGAGTTTTATATTAAGGTTTTTTATCAATTTCATATGAAAATTTAATTATGATTCTTAAATTATATCTACAGTATTCACATTAACCTAAATATATAAAAAAATATTTACCCGGAAAAGTTGACCTTCTATACTGTAATTGATTAAATACTTATAAAATAACCTTAATTTTGCAGTATGCTGGATTTAAGAACGGTAACCGTCATGCGTTACATCCTGCCTTTACGAGAGGGCGGATCTCTTCCTGCTTTGGCAGAAGCTGATGATGATTTTAAATATGTACTGAAGTTCCGGGGCGCCGGCCACGGAGTAAAGATGCTGATCTCTGAACTTTTGGGAGGCAAGATCACGGAAGCCCTGGGACTGAAGATTCCTGAGCTGGTATTTGCCAACCTGGATGTCGATTTCGGAAGAACGGAAGCTGATGACGAAATCCAGGACCTGCTGAAGTTTTCGGAAGGCCTGAATCTGGGCCTGCATTATCTTTCGGGTTCTATCACCTATGACCCGGGCGTGCAGGCAGACCCTCTCCTGGCCTCAAAAATTGTCTGGCTGGATGCATTCATTACCAATATTGACCGTACTTTCAAAAATACGAATCTTCTGATGTGGCACAAAGAACTTTGGGTCATAGACAACGGAGCTTCCTTTTATTTTCACCATTCATGGCAGAATTTTGATACGGCCGCAAAAACACCGTTCAAATACGTGAAAGATCATGTTCTGCTTCCGAAAGCAAAAATGTTGGATGAAGCGGATCAGTTTGCTCATGAGGTACTTAATGATAAGCTGTTCAGGGAAATCGTCGATTTGATCCCTGAAGACTGGCTCCATTGGAATGATGCCGATGAAACCCCTAAAGAGATCCGTGAGGTCTATTTCAGGTTTTTGAAAACAAGGTTAGAAAACTCTCAAATCTTTGTAAACGAAGCTAAAAATGCAAGAGGATAAAATATACGAATACGCCGTTATACGCCTGGTCCCGAAAGTTGAAAGAGAGGAGTTTTTCAATATCGGGCTTGTGATGTTTTCCAAAAAAGAGAAATTCATCCGCATGGAATTTTATTTATGTCCGGATAAATTCAGGCTGATGCACAGCAAACTGGATTATGACGACGTTATCCAGAATCTTGAAAGCTTCAGGAAAATCGCCGACGGAGATCCGCAAGGCGGCCCGATTGCCCTGATGGATATTCCTGAACGTTTCCGCTGGCTGACGGCTGTAAGAAGTTCCGCTGTCCAGACATCCAGACCTCACCCGGGAAAATCCAAAGACCTGGAAAAGACGTTTGGTAAACTTTTTGAGGAGTTAGTAAAATAACACTCCTTTATAAAAAGTATTCTATGAAATTGTCAGTAAACAAAATATCAATCTACAGGCTTTTTATAAACCTGTTTTTTGTTTTCTCTTTAAGTTTATTTAATTTAAGTTATTCACAAAACCAGCTTGAACCAACAACCGCGAAAAGCAGTCTTCTGCCGGAAATATCATCGGTCTCGGAAAATATCGTCTATAAAATCAATTCAAAAGGGAATCCTGTTTCATTAGATATTTATACGCCTAAGACCCGTTCAGACGGTAAAATGCCCGTGGTGATCTATGTACATGGCGGCGCCTGGGTAAAAGGGGATAAAATGGTCAGAGACGGAAGCTATATTGAGACTTTCATTTCTAAGCTCCTGGACAAGAAATACGCAGTAATCAGTATCGACTATACACTTCTGAATGACAGCATCCACTTTCCGCTTCCTTTGGAGGATACTAAAGATGCTGTAAGGTGGGTAAGAAAAAATGCGGCCAGGTATAATTTCGATCCGAACAATATTGGGTTTTTTGGCGCTTCATCAGGGGCACATCTGTCGATGCTTGCGGCCTACACACCAGATAATGAGTTTACGGGAAGTCCGGAACTTTCTTCTTATTCTGCAAAAGTAAATTACGTGGTAGATCATTATGGGCCTTCGGATATGAATAAACTGCTCCATACACGGCTGGGAAAAGTACCTGTCTTTTTTATCGGACTGGCGGTTAAGAAAATCGTGGATCTCAGAACGGACCTTGTGAGAGGGCTGTCAGGTTATGATATTAAAAAAGATAGAAGAAAAACTATAGATTATTTCAAAACCATTTCTCCCATAAGCTATGTTTCGGCAGGTGTTCCTACGTTGATCGTTCAGGGAAATAAAGACAAAGTAGTGCCTATGAAGCAGTCTAAAAAGCTTCACAGGAAACTTAAAAGAGAACATATTCAAAACAGCCTGATTATCGTAGAAGACGGTATCCACGGTTTCGGAACAACGGATAAAGCTTATATGGACAAGCTTACCGACCAGATGGTGGATTTCATCCAGTCTCAAAAAAAATAAAACATATACATTACGATCCGATAATATCAATAAAAAAACTGTAAATCAATATTATAAATTATAAAATTCAATAGGATTTTACAAAATTGCTAGTTTACTATACATTTCATCTTTTTTATTCATAAAATAATTAACTTGGCTTTTGTTTAAATTATTCTTAACAAAATATCCTATATTTTAATTATTCATCCTTAAAAAAACAGATGATATGGATTTTCTGAATAACACCAATGCGCTTACCCTGATCTTTGTATCAGTACTTGTTTTTGCAATCGCCTATCGCTTTTACGGTATCTTCATTGCCAATAAAGTGCTTAGGCTTAATGATAAAAATACTACTCCGGCAGTAGAATTTGCCGACGGTAAAGATTATGTGGCCACGAATAAGAATGTACTTTTCGGCCATCATTTTGCTGCAATTGCAGCTGCCGGGCCTTTGGTAGGGCCAGTACTGGCTGCTCAGTTCGGTTATCTGCCCGGTGCATTATGGATCCTGATCGGATGTGTGCTTGGCGGCGGTGTGCATGATATGGTTGTTTTATTTGCTTCAGTAAGGCATAAAGGACAAAGTCTTGCTTCCATTGCTTCCAAAGAAATAGGTAAGGCTACCGGAACCGTTGCGGGTTTTGCCATTTTATTTATCCTGATCCTTACACTGGCGGGTTTATCATTGGCCTGTATCAATGCAATGCATGAGGCTTCATGGTCACTTTTCACGGTGATCATTACAATGCCTATTGCGGTGATCATGGGTCTTATTATGAGATACAGAAAAAACAGTGTACTTTTCGCCAGCATTTTAGGCGGTATACTTTTAGTGGCAGGAATCATTGGAGGGCACAGCCTGATGCAGAATGAAACGATAAACAACCTGTTTTCATGGGATATAAAAACAATCTCCATTGCTATACCCCTGTACGGTTTTCTGGCTTCTGTGCTTCCGGTTTGGTTACTCCTTGTACCCAGGGATTATCTTTCAACGTATCTGAAAATAGGAACAATCATTATGCTGGCTGTAGGGGTTATTGTCATTCATCCTACGATCCAGATGCCGGCTCTTACGGAATTCGTGAAAGGCGGAGGACCTGTTATAGGCGGACCTGTGCTTCCTTTTATTTTCATTGTAATTGCATGTGGGGCTATTTCCGGTTTCCACGCAGTCATTGCAACGGGGACAACTCCCAAGATGCTTAATAAGGAAAAAGAAATCCTTTTTGTAGGCTATGGAGCTATGCTGGTAGAAGGTTTTGTGGCTTTAATGGCTTTGATCGCTGCATGTACCTTAATGCCCGGAGACTATTTTGCCATCAATACCCCGAAGGAATCCTATGATGCTTTTCTGGCCGCCCATCCTTCACTGCATGGTGTAGACATTGATTATTATTCACAAAAAATAGGCATTGAACTGCATGGAAGAACCGGAGGGGCTGTGTCTTTGGCCGTGGGAATGGCCCACATTTTCAATAAGATTCCATATATGGACCAACTCACTGCATACTGGTATAATTTCGCTATCATGTTTGAAGCCGTATTTATCCTGACAGCCATTGATGCCGGAACAAGAGTAGGCCGTTTCTTTTTACAGGAAATGCTGGGTTCTGTCATTCCTAAATTCAATGATAAGAACTGGGTTCCCGGGATTATCATCAGCAGCCTTTTATTTACTTTCGCCTGGGGCTACCTGGTATTTACAGGTAATGTAAGCAGTATCTGGCCGCTGTTCGGAATCAGCAACCAGCTGTTGGCCGCCTGTGGACTGATTGTCTGTACAACAATGCTGATCCGGATGAAAAGAGGGAAATATGCTTTATGCTCTGCAATTCCCGGAGTTTTTATGGCCGTAATCACGTTCTGGGCAGGCTATATTCAGGTAACAACAATCTACCTTCCGAAGGAACAGTATCTGCTGGCAGCTTTAGCAGCAACGGCCATGATCCTGATGCTCATTGTATTTATCGGAGCTTTCATCAAATGGTATCAGCTTATGCAGATCAAAACGACAGAGATTGACTTCTACGGAGAGCCTGTAAAAGAGCTTGTAGAGAGATAATCAAGGATAAAATATTCACTAAAAAACAAAACAGTCCGGATGATCCGGACTGTCTTGTTTACTAATTATGATTTATTTAAAAATTAAAGTTAAGCCTTGAGAATACATATCTTCCATTCTGTCCAAACTGGGACGTTGAACGGGAATAGATAAACTGGTCATTGTTGGTCGATGCCGGAAGGTTTTTATCGGGATAAATATCAAAGAGATTATTGACACCTATAGTTAATCCTACATTTTTTGTAAACCGGTAGCCCAGTGAAAGGTCGGTAATAATCTTGTCTCCGATCTGCTGATGTTCATTGAACCCGATGATTCCGTCACTATTGGTGTCAATAATGTCTGCACCTGTCACTTTTCCGAAATAGGTATTTCTAAGATAAACACTTGCATTTTTCCACGAAAGGGTATGAGATAGACTGGCTTTTACTCTTGGAACCGCTTCTTCAAGGTACACTCTCGATTTTTCAGAAAAATAAATCTTCTCCAGGTTCGGTGACTGTAAAAGTCCTGATGAGTGGATATCTCCGACTTTTCGGGTTTCACTCACATTAACCGCAAAATTATTATCCAGTTTTAAGCCTGAAAACCTTGCATTATGGGAAATCACCACATCCACTCCTTTTGTTTCCGTATCAATCGCATTGGTAAAGAACTGAGCTCCGTTAATTCCCTGGGCATCAAAAGCAGCCTGTGCTGCAGCCGGAACATCCGATCTTAAAAACTGGTCCGTAAGGATAATCCTGTTGTTGATTCTTGTAAAATATCCGTCTGCTGTAAAAGTAAGGCTTGCAGAAGGGATCCTGTACGTAAATCCTACACTGGCAGATTTGGAAGTTTCCTGCTTCAGTTTTGGCATTTCCAGTAAACCGGCAATTTCCGAATCATTGCTGAATGTTCCTACTTCCAGAAGCTGAGTGTTGGTATACAATGTAGATGTCACATTATAATAAATCTGGTGAATGGAAGGCGCTCTGAATCCTGTAGAACCCGCCAGCCTCACATTAAAATCCGGAGCCACTTTAATCCTTGAAGCCAGTTTATAGTTAAAAGTAGATCCGAAATCTGAATAATTCTCGTATCTCGCTGCTGCATCAACCAATAGCCAATTGGTAAAATTGAATTCAACATCAGCATAGGCTGCAACAGCCTGCCTGTTCTTGTCCACAGCATTGAGAGGTTTAAATCCTCCGAAAACCTGGGATCCTCCCGGAAGAGCATTTCCAAAGAAATCCGTTGCTCTCGGACTTGTATTATTCCACACATTCCCTACTG
The DNA here is from genome assembly GCF_000737785.1 of Chryseobacterium luteum. Lineage (GTDB taxonomy): Bacteria > Bacteroidota > Bacteroidia > Flavobacteriales > Weeksellaceae > Chryseobacterium > Chryseobacterium luteum. Next base: position 138,761 of record NZ_JPRO01000005.1, read on the forward strand.
CATCATAAGTCGCATAAGACGCTTCTTCACCGGGTGTTATTTTAAAATTTTCGTAACGGTGCTCTGCTCCGAAGGCAACATTAATCCCATTCCAGGCATCATACTTTTTAGAGAAATCTAAATTGACCGTGTTCTGGGAAAACCTTAAACCGCCTGCATCAAACTCATTGGGAGAAGCAAACCGTAAAGAAGTATTTCCTGTATTACTGATGTTATAGGTAAATGAATTCTGGCCGAATGTATTACTTAAATCAATATTCCAGCCGTCCCAATTTCCTTTTATTCCTGCGGAAAGCGACAAATCCTGGATATCCGTTCCAATCTGAGGAAGATAACCGTCCGAATACAATCCCGTAAACGTTCTGCTTTGGTTAGGTTTTCTGTAAAACCCTCCTGAACTTCCGTGTCTGAAGCTGTACCCTCCGAAAGAATATACTTTCCAGTTATCATTGATAGGAACTTCAATATTAGCGAAAAGCTGATGATTATTAAGTTTAGACTGTCCCACCTGCATATTGAAATCTTTTCTGCTCAGTCCTCTGTAAGCCAGTTCCTGATCTGTAACATCTCCTTTTAAAAGTTGCTGCAAAGCACCAATGGTATTGGCTCCCTGAATCTGATTCTGAAGATCCGGAGAAAAATAATTTACCCCCTGGGCATACTGATGAATATAATTAACGAGCTGTTGGGAATTAGGAACATTGTTAATATTTGAAAAGAGTGAAGAAAGGTTTACCCCGTCATTCTGAGCACGTTTTTCAATCGCATTGTACGCATTATAAATTGCTCCGCTTTCCGCACCGGCCCTTGAAGTAGGATTTCTGAACTGTGAAGACCATGTAATATTATAAAAGCCTCCTTTATTTCCTATCTTATTCCCGTAATTAAGGTCTACCTGGATATTCTGTCCGTCAAAATTTCCCGTATGATCATTGGCAGTTGGGGTTAAGTTTCCGCCGTAGCTTACCTGGCCTGTTAACTTACCAATATCTTTTTTCAGTTCAAGGTTGATAACTCCTGCTATGGCATCAGAACCGTACTGTGCTGAAGCACCGTCACGCAATACTTCAATCCTGTTTAATGCGAAAGAAGGAATGGAGTTCAAATCGGTTCCTACCGTTCCTCTTCCCGGTGTTCCGTTGACATTAACCAACGCTGAGGTATGCCTTCTTTTCCCGTTTACCAAAACCAATACCTGATCCGGCCCCAATCCTCTTAACTGAGCAGGATCCAGATGATCCGTTCCGTCTGAATTGGTTTGAATTGTAGAAGTGAAAGACGGTGCTACCGCATTTAAAATCTGTCCTATACTGGACTGCGGAAGAGCTACTGAAGATTCTTTTATATTGAAAACATCCACCGGAACAGGGCTGTCTATTTTTGATCTGGCACCGGCTCTTGAGCCCAGTATCACTACTTCTTCTACATTATTGGTTTTTACACTGTCTTTTTCTTTTTCCTGTCCGAAGGCATACGTGCCCAGAAAGAAAAGAACAGAAACTGATAAAATAGTCTTTTTATTTTTCATACCCTTACATCAAATTAATAGTTTATATTTTTTGAGTGGCAAATGTAGAATAATTTTATTAGTCTATAAAATTAATAGACTTTTATTTTATGAAAATTTAAGATAGTTTTATTCTATTGGGTAATATGATTTTTTAAGCCATCATAAGGTTAGAAAAAGTGATGTCCTGAACTTTTTCATTTTTTTAACGCAAAGATTAATTGCAAGGATGTATTATTAGGCAGGCAAAGAGCAATAAATCTTTGATTGATTTGACTAAGCGATATATTACCATAGGCTTGATTAACAGACCGTCATATTTTTTTAAGTTAAAGTTTTTAGGATAAATTTGTGTTAATAAATGAGTGGGCTTCAAACCACTAATGACTCAAATATTTTTCACGAATATCACTATAGCTCAAAATATATTTGTGTTATTCGTGAAAAACATTCGTACTATTTGTGTTTAATAAATAAAAAAACGGACCCAAATGGAATCCGTTTTAAAATATTATCATCAGCTTCTATGCTGAAAAATTAACTGTTATATTTTTGTAAGCTTAGCATATTTCAGGATGAGGTTTTTCTCCCCTTCATGAATGAAAATCACTTTAGCTTTAATGTTCTGAGGATCTGTTCCATCCAGGAAAGAAACTTCCCCGATTCCAAAACGGTCGTGTCTTACCTTATCTCCTACCTCGATGTCCTGTGAAGAAGCACCGCTTGGATTGATGATTTTCGCCGTGCTGACCGGTTTCAGCTTTCTGGTTTCAGATGCCGGTTTTGAACTTTCTCCTTTATCAATCGTTTTCTTTTCAACCTTTCTGAAAGAACGCTGTTCGGAAGGATGCTCATCAAAAATATTGGATTTGATTCCGGTAGTATTGATAAATCTTTTTTCCATTGCTGGATTTAAGAATTCAATATATTCTTCATCTATTTCACTTAAGAATCTCGAAGGTTCTGCATCTGTGATTTTCCCCCACTGGAAACGTGAAACCGCATAAGAGAAAAACACCTGCTTTTCGGCTCTTGTCAGTGCCACATAGAACAGACGTCTTTCTTCCTCCAGATCTTCCCTTGTTGCTGAACTCATAAAGCTCGGGAAAAGGTTTTCTTCAAGCCCTACAAGGTGTACTACCGGAAATTCCAGACCTTTGGACAGGTGAATGGTCATTAATGAAACCATATCATCATCTGTATTTTTATCCTGGGTATCGGCAGAAAGGGCAATATTCTCAAGGAAATTCGGAAGGCTAGGATCTCCGTCTTCCAGTTGCATCTGCTCTTCGATGAATCCCTGCATGGAGTTCATCAATTCCTGCACGTTTTCTACACGGGAAATCCCTTCCGGGGTCTGGTCGTCTTTTAAGAATTTAATCAGGCCGCTACGTTTGGCAACTTCCATGGCAACGCTGTAGGCTGTATCAGTTTTCAGCAATACCTGGAAGGCTTTGATCATGGACCAGAAATCATTTAATTTGGTTAAAACACCGTTGTTTAAGCCTAGCTGAGGAGCGTACATCGGCAGATTATCCAGTACCTGTGAAATGGTTACATTATGGGAATCTGCAAAAACAATTAATTTATTCTGTGTGGTTTCGCCAATTCCTCTTGTAGGGTAATTGATGATCCTCATCAGGGCTTCCGAATCATTTTCATTGATCAGAAGACGCAGGTAAGCAATAAGATCTTTTACTTCCTTTCTCTGGTAGAAAGAAAGTCCACCGTAAACTTTGTACGGGATATTTTTACGTCTCAGCGCATCTTCAAATGCCCTAGTCTGTGAGTTGGTTCTGTATAAAATGGCAAAATCACTGTACTTTCTCTGGTCCGTGTTCCTAAGCTCCCAGATATTTCCGGCCACGAAATTGGCTTCATCGGCATCGGAAAGTGATCGGTATATTTTGATCTTGTCGCCTTCTTCATTATCACTGAAAACATTCTTTTTAAACTGCTGTAAGTTTTTCGCAATGACAACATTGGCTGCATTCACAATATTCTGAGTCGAACGGTAATTCTGTTCCAGAGAAACCGTTATGGCATCAGGATAATCTTTTTTAAAGTTTAAGATGTTGTAAATATTCGCACCACGGAAGGAGTAGATGGACTGGGCATCATCTCCCACCACGCAGATATTTTCAAATTTTGAAGCCAATGCTTTTACAATAAGATACTGGGAATGGTTGGTATCCTGGTACTCATCTACCATGATATACCTGAATCTGTCCTGGTATTTGGCCAGCACTTCAGGGAAACGGGTAAGTAATTCATTGGTTTTCAACAATAAATCATCAAAATCCATGGCTCCGTTTTTGAAGCAGGCCTCTACATATTTCTGGTAGATCTGCCCTATGAATTTCATATTCGCTTTTTCATCAGCTTCCATCAGTTCCGGATTGTTGAAATAAGCTTTTACCGTGATCAGATTGTTTTTGTATGTCGAAATTCTTGCCTGAACTTTTTTAGGCTTATAAAGATCGGCGTCGATATTCATGTCTTTGAGCACTTTTCTGATGACATTCAGGGCATCCTGCATATCATAGATCGTAAAATTGGACGGATAACCCAGATAATGACCTTCAATTCTCAGAATTCTTGCAAATACGGAGTGAAAAGTTCCCATCCATAGGCTTCTTGCATTGCTGTCCCCTACCACTTTTGCGATACGGTCTTTCATTTCGCGGGCCGCTTTATTGGTAAAGGTAAGCGCCAGGATGTTGAAAGGGTCGATTCCGTTGTGGATCAGGTGGGCAATACGCATGGTAAGCACACGCGTTTTTCCGGAACCGGCTCCTGCAAGTACCATCAAAGGTCCCTGTAGAGAGGTAACGGCTTCATATTGTGGTTCATTAAGTCCTTTCAGATAATCCATACTGCAAAAAAATTTGGGAACACAAAATTAATGTATTCAAAGGACAATTCAAATTATGATAACGAACTTCATTAAAAAACAAAATCACAGCCTTTCTTCAGATTACTTTTCATAAAGGCTTTACGGAATATTTCTATCACTTCATCATAATAGAGGTTTCCGGAATCCAGCTTCCTGAATTCTACTTCTGTTTCTTTATTTCTGAGCACACCAATAATACAATCAATTTTGCACAGAAAGTATGTATAAAAATAAACCGCCTTTCAGCGGTTTACATCTTTATTGTTTTGTAAAAATTATATCAGCAGGCTCATATGGTAAATTTATCTTTATACCACCAGCTGGATAATCTGAACAGTTTTTATTTGTAACAACTGTTGATTCAGGTTGGTAATTCCATTTAAAGTGAGTGGAATCAATCATTTTTAAACTTATACCTCCCCAGCCAACTTGACATTTACCTCCTTGATAATAGAGTTTTGCTACATGTGCTTTTTTACTATATAGCGTTGATATAATTTTATAATCGTTCAAGTTTGAACTAATATTATTCTCAATTATATTTCCATTATTATCCTGAACAGAATATTGGACAATTAAAACATCTGAATAATATGATTGCCCCAGTTTTTGTAATTGTTTTTTTGAAACTTTGGTAATTTTCAATATTACAGTTTTACCGCTTAAATTTGATTTCCAAGTTCCTACAAATGAATCATATTCATTATCTAGATCTTTGATATAAGAATGATCTGGTATATTTGAATTATCTGTTAATAAGGGATATATTGTTTGTGCTTTACATGAAAACACAGCAAGAATTCCCAAACATATTCCCAAATTTTTCATTACTGTTTAGTGAAAATTAAGTCCTTTGTTTCCGGAAGATAAATATTTATATCTGTTCCTGGTGGACATTTACTATCATCTAGGATTATATCATTAGGACGATATTCCCATGAAATTTGTGTAGAATTTATTTTCTTTAAATAAATATCTCCCCAGCCTACACCACAATTTGTTCCTCCATAATATAATAATAATTTATTATCACCAGATTCTACCCATCTACTATATATGGTGTTTTTCAACTGATTTGGTTGGAAAGTTATGCTTTGAGTATCTTGAAGAGTAATTCCTGACGTATTTTTAATAATAAATTTTACAGATAATACATCTTTGTAATATTTATATTTGCCTCTGTCAAAAAACTGATAATTTTGTTTTGTTATAAATAATGTAATTTTTTTATCTTGGAAATCAGCAACATAATTTCCTACAAATATTTCCAATTCATTATTAACATCTTTTAAATAGGAATTGTTCGGTATTTCTGTATAATCTGTCTTCAAAGGATAGTTTTGTTGTGCTTTACAAGAAAAAATACAAAGAAATACAAAGAAATACAAAGAAATACAAATGCAGATATTAATTTTATAATTATTTTATTCATAATATTATTTTTTAGGAGCAAGGAACAGCAGTTATCGTTCCATCACTATTTTTAATTATTGTTTTTATTCCATCACTTTCTACTCTTTGTAAATTAACCTTTCCATTAAGTGACATTTCATTTAGTATTGCAAAAAAAAGTTTTTCATATCCTTCGGGGGTGGAAGGATTATAAATACTTTTTCTTATTGCCATATTATCTGTAAAATTATCCAAATCCTGTTGTGAAAAACTAATTAATGCATCGTTATAGCTTCCGCTGAAGGTTGCTACATAATGCATGCCATTGGGTGCTACCATTCCAACAAAGGCATTACTTGGATTCCCATAGTTACCTTGTGCCAGTGCAAACTGAAGAAGTTGCTCTATATCTGGTGGGGAAAGCATAGGTATTCCTTTAGGAGTATGATTATGATATCCTCCTGCATATCCTGTCTTGTCACCAAAATTTACACTATGTTCACTTCCAATTATTAAATTAGAAGGTGTCCCATCTGCCTTAAATTTATATCCATTTTCACCTCCCTGTGTAGATTTTGTTTTTAAATCGTCTATTGCAGGTTTACTTTTGAGATTCTTAACAATGCCTTTCGTTTTCTCACAGGGATCCTCTGGTGGCTCCGGGTTAGAAGGGGCGTTGTTTCCGCCTCCGTCTCCACAGTTTCCATATACCCCGCAATCTCCACCTATTACTCCGGGGTCTGAACCACCACCACCTTG
>NZ_JPRO01000006.1 GCF_000737785.1 Chryseobacterium luteum
TGGGAGACAAAGGAGTGCTGGAAAACGCTGTTGAAAGCTTTCAAGTTTTGGAAACTAAAAAAGAAAACGGACTGATCATCTCACTGATCAACGGTGTTCCGAAAGATGCCGGAGCTGTTTTCTATGCTAAAGTTGATGCTGCGGACAGAAAAAATTCTCAGGCTAACCACTCAGTAACCCACCTTTTACACGAGGCATTGAGAGAGGTTTTGGGAACACATGTGGAACAGAAAAGTTCTTATGTAGGTCCTGACTATCTTCGTTTTGGCTTCTCTCACTTCAATAAAATGACGGAGGAAGAGCTGGCTTTGGTAGAAGAAAAAGTCAACCACAAGATCAAGGAGAGCATTGCTTTGCAGGAGTTCAGAAATATTCCTATTCAGGAGGCTCTGGATAAAGGAGCAATGGCTTTGTTTGGAGAGAAATATGGCAACAGTGTGAGAATGATCCAGTTTGGAAGCTCTAAGGAGCTTTGCGGAGGAACTCACGTAAAAAATACGATCGAGATCGGTCATTTCAAGATTCTTTCTGAAGGTTCAGAAGCAGCGGGAATCAGAAGAATTGAAGCCATTTCCGGTGATAAATCTGAGGAATATTTCAGGAATTTAGAAAATCAGATTCACAAGCTTTCCCAGTTGCTGAAATCTAAGGACGTTGTAAGATCCATTGAGAAACTGATCGAAGAAAATGCCTCTTTAAAATCTGAAGTGGAAGCCTTTAAAAAGGAAAAAGCAAAAGGCGAGATCGGTGAATGGAAAAACGCTTACGAGCAGAAAGGAAACAAACAGTTACTGGTGAAGAAAACTTCTCTGGATGCAGGTTCCGTTAAAGACATCGTATTCCAGCTGAAGAGAGAAATCCCGGCTTCGGTAACGATCATTCTTTCTGATGCAGACGGAAAACCGATGATCACGGTTGGTGTTTCTGAAGATCTGGCAGGAGATTATCAGGCCGGAGCTATCGTAAAAGATCTGGCAAAAGAAATCCAGGGCGGCGGCGGCGGAAACCCGGGCTTTGCCACTGCAGGAGGTAAAAACCTTGATGGGTTGGAAAATGCATATCAGAAGGCTTTGAATATTTAATTAATTTCCAATAATATTACCGCTTTTGCGGTTTCTATAAGGATTTTATTATCCTATTTACGTTAAGCAACAATCCCTTTCAGTTTTGAAAGGGATTGTCTGTATTTGAAAGAATCCATACTCCCGTCACTTCGAGTAGATTTTTGAAAAAAATCGTATCGAGAAGTTTGTGATTCAAGAGTCATCTGTAGTTCACGGGTTCTCGATACATTTTTCTCCGCACAGCGGAGAAAAACACTCGAACTGACGGAGCGACCTTTGGTATAAGGTTAATAAGACGTCACTTCGAGTAGATTTTGAAAAAATCGTATCGAGAAGTTTGAACCTTTGGTATAAGGTGAATAAGTCGTCACTTCGAGTAGATTTTGAAAAAATCGTATCGAGAAGTTTGTGATTCATGAGTAATCTGTAGTTCACTGGTTCTCGATACATTTTTCTCCGCACAGCGGAGAAAAACACTCGAACTGACGAGATAAACTGACGGAGCGAATTACAGAGATAAATGATACGAGAGATAAATTATCTATCAAAATTCTTTTTCGCAAGATTAGGCAGGTCTTCATACCTTCCTTCAATTAATGCTAATTTTTTTGCCTGAGACCATTTCTTAATCTTTTTCTCAAAAGCAATCGCCTGTTCGATATCCATAAACTGACAAAAATAGACTAATTGTAACGGACGTCTTGAGAAGGTATAGGAACCAAAATATTTGCCGTCCTGATGTTCGTCAAAACGTTTGTAAACATTTTCGGTTACACCGGTATAATAGGTGTTATCCGAACAAAGTATTATGTAGACAAATGAAGTTTGCATAGTTAAAGTTTAATAAAATTCATAAAATAGTTATTATCCACTTACATCTACTTGAAAAGTTTTTGAACGTCACTTCGAGTAGATTTTGAAGAAATCGTATCGAGAAGTTTGTGATTCAAGAGGCGTCTGTGGTTCATTGGTTCTCGATACATTTTTCTCCACTTCGTGGAGAAAAACACTCGAACTGACGGATCGACCTTTGGGATAGGGTGAATAAGTCGTCACTTCGAGTAGATTTTGAAAAAATCGTATCGAGAAGTTTGTGATTCATGAAGCGTCTGTGGTTCATTGGTTCTCGATACATTTTTCTCCACTTCGCGAGTCCTCTGTAGTTCACGGGTTCTCGATACATTTTTCTCCACTGCGCGGAGAAAAACACTCGAACTGACGGAGGGAGCTGACGATGTAAACATAATCTTACAAAAACAGATCTTTTTTTAAAAATGAAAGAAATTTTTTTAGGTCGGCTTACTTACACCGGAGTTATGGGTGGAATTTCCGGCAGTCCGCTTGGTGTATCATAGATGATGTAGTCGTTGTATTTGGCTTCGTTGGTTTCATAGAAAATATCCTGACCGATGCCCGCGTATTTTGTGAGCAACCGGTAGAGTTTATTGAGTGCTTCTACACGGCCTTCGGCGGCTACATCCCGATCAGAAATGCCCTGAGCCTGAGCATCTATAGCAACATCCAGTATATCCCGTTGTGTGATAAGGGTGTTAATTTTGTCTGCGGTAAGACCTTCGTCAGAAAGTTGAGTGAGATATTTCTCTGCCGTAAGGCTCATGATTTTGGCGATGCGCACAACCTCTGCATCGCTTTGCTGACTGATCAATGCATTGCCGAATTCCTTGTATTTGGCACTTTGCTGTCCGAAAACATTTTCTGCCATATTAAAAATACTGCGCATGGTTTTTTCCAGTGCTTTTCTGGCGGCATCTTTTTGTTCGGTGAGATTAATTTTGACGGCTTCCAGCTGTTCATCGTTCGGAAAGTTGTCTACCGTGTTACGTGCTTCCGCCAGTTCGGTCTTTTTTGCGGTGTTATAGCCACGGTCTGTAAATTCGGTAATATCTCTGTCGATCAAAGCGATGAATTCATCTGCCTTTTGTTTCAATACGGAATCTGCCAGTTTGAAATCGCGTGTTACCTGATTTTTTTTCATGATATTATTGTTTTTTGTGTTTAAAAAATTTGATTGAAGTCTATTTCATCTCGTTTGTTTAAATTATTAACCGTTCCGAAAAGCCTGTAAAACTCTGAAATATAATAAATTGTACTTGATTGCTTCTGCGGAGTGGTTGATCGGTTCTTCGGAGTAGTTGATGGTCTCTTCTGAGCGGTTGATCGCCTAAACGAAGCGGTTGAACGTCCTAACGGAGTGCCTGTGTGTCTTAACTGAACACCTGAATGCTGTCTCTAATCGGTTGAAGCGGTTATCAAACTACTTGAACGATCTTACGGAATGTTTTACCGGTTTTTAAGATCATTAATTTGTTTTAGAAGTTGAATCCAGTGGTGCCAGAAGCCTTCGCATGAACTGCGTGGTCATTTTTAAATATCATCATTTTGTTTTTTGTGGTTGTTAAAACAAATATAAAATATTTTTGAATAGAATGGGATTGGAATTTTAATTTTTTAATGGGAAAACCTCGCGAAGGGCAAGGTTTTGTATATTGACAACCACACAATGCAAGCTGCGGCAGAACTGTTTTTCACCTGCTTAAAAGGAGCATTAAAGTGGGTTTTGAGTGGAAATAAGAAATATTTTTCTGTTAATTTTTTAGAGAAAAATATCCCCTGAATTTATTTATTTTTGATCAGATCTTCAAGCCTGGACATCATGTCGTCTTTTTCTTTCAGCATTCTTTCGTAGAGTGCAATTTTTTCTTCGTGTAGTTTTAATAAATGATCAATCGGTTGAAATATTGGGTTATGATTGTATACAGCTCCATTATCATTATTTGTGATTGTATTTGCAATAATATTTATTGCAGCTTGTTCATCGAAATTTTTGAAAGCTTCAACAGGAACTTTAATTACCTCAGATATTTTCTGAAGCAAAGCATCTTCGATGATTTCTTTTTGTTCGAGTAAAGAGATTTTCTTCTGGTTCCAGTCGTCACCCAATTCAAAAGCCAAAGCTTCCTGCTTGATGCCCAACATTTCTCTGAATCTTTTTACGTTTCTTCCCTGATGTATTTTCTGTTCCATTTGTAGTTTTTTTGAAGTCTGAATTTAAAATTTGAGTAGTAAAGATAAAAAATTATGGTGGATTGGGAAATTTTGCCAGCAGATAACTGATCGTATTGATTGATGGTGCAGGAATATTGCTCGTTCCTATTTACACAAACATAAGGGCGGCAACGTTGCAAGAACAAAGTTCATTTTTGTGTCTTTTATATTATTTGGCTGTGTTGTTGTGTGCTTGCTGAAGCGGTTTACAACTTGGCGATGGTGGGGCAATCGAAGCATAAATCTTCAATTTGCACAAATGTTCAATTGAAGAACCGTTGAATTTTGCAGTTCAGCACACCTGATGCAAAGCCCTTATTATGTGCTGTACTTTTATTCATTCTGTTTTGTCAATATTATTTTGTTGCCAATTTTAGAAATTAAGTAAACTAAATCTTTTTTTTTCTAATCTCAGTTGGTTTTTTCCATTCTTCAGAATAGGTAACAGAGTCAACAGAAATGCTTACTTTATCTTTGTCAAAGAATTCGTACTTTCCAGCTACTGTCGTAAAGTTGTCATTTCCACAAAATGCAGTATATCTGCTATTAAAATTCATTTTTTTGTCTGAAAAACTGGTCAGATTTCCTGCAAATTTCCTTTTAATAAATTTTGTGGAGTAAATTTTTCCGCATTTTGGTCAAATCCTAAAATATCATTGGTTTCCCATATTTCATTTTCTATTTCATTTTTATAAATATTTTTCACGCTCATGTTCCGTTGTGCTTTTCCGTTGCACGAAATAATAAATAAAACCAAAATCGATAAAGTAAGAGTTATTAATTTATTTATTTTCATAGTGATTGTCTTTGAGTTTTTGGTTTTTGTAGTATAGCACATAACGTTTCGGGGATTGCCGAAAGCGGGGATTTTTAGCACTAAAGTTCAATCGAAAACTACCGTTGAACTTTGCAGTTTCTCCCCACTATTGCAAAACCCTTGTTATGCCTGTTATTTTTTCGTCCATTGTAATTCAATATATTTCGTACAGTCGTTTTTCATATCTTCAAAACAGTCAAGTAAAATTGCTGAACCGCCATCTTCTACAACCTTCTTAACTACTTCATAAGTTTCTTCTGCACCTTTTGGGTCTTGTCCAACTACGTCAAAAACAATGTTATTTGTTTTAGAAAGCGTTGCATATAAAGTTAACAATCGTCTTGGATTTCCAGCAAGTGTATTAACTTTCGTCTTTTCGTTAATCCATTCTATTTCATAAATTTTTGTCGCAAAAGGGCTCTCAAAATTTGCATTACATCTTAAATATTCCCCAACAGTTACAGGATAAAAAAGTCGTCTCAGTTTTGGTTCAATAAAATGGTCAACAAATGTCAAGTTCTTATGTACCACAACATTTTCGTTCTTTGTTTTACCAGAAAAAATATCCTTTAGAAACATTTCTGTATCATAAAAATGCTGTCCGTTGAATAAGTACAAAACAACAATTTCTCCTTCGTTCAAGTCAAACTGTGGAATGTAAAAAGTATCTGTCTTAATTCCTTTATTTTCAATTAGCATTCTTTCGGTTTATAATTGGGCATAACGTTTCGGGGCTTGGCGATGGTGGGTAATCGAAGCACAAATCTTCAATTTAGCAAAAAAATATATTTGAAAGACTGACCCTGGTTTTAGCACTGGATCCGCCATTTTGTCAAAATACTGTTAGTGGCTGGCTTTATTTTCCACCTAGTAAAGTTAATAAATTCTTATTCAATTCTGTTGTCTTGTTACCAAGTAAAGAGAAAAACTCTGTGTCAAACTTCTCAACGGTTACAACCGCTTTTTTAATTATTTTTTTTCCTTCCTCTGTTAAACCAACAGTTTTGGCTCTTGTGTCCGTCAAATGTTCTTGTCGTTGAATAAAACCCTTTTGTTGAAGTGTTCTCAAAACTGTTGAAGTTGTCATTGGGTCAATTTTAGTGTGGTTTGATAAAACTACCTGTGTTATTTCTTGTCTGTGTATTGCCAACCAATGAATACTTGCCAATAAAACATATTGAGAATGTGTAAGTCCGTAATTTTCTAATGCTTTCTTAATTTCCCGTTGCCAAAGATTGGTTACTTGCCATAATAAAAAACCCGAACTTTCTTCTGGTTTTTCTACACTAAATGTATTGTCCTTTGATTTCATGTTGTAGCATTTTAGAAATTATTAGATTGAAGTCATTTTCTTTGATTTCAAAGAAACCATAGCGGAATGGATAACCCCAGGATTTTTTGTCTGGGATAAATTCAAGGTCATTAATCAATGGAATAATAGAACTTTCTACACTTTCCATAAATTTAATGTTTCTTCTGTATGGTTTAAAATTATCGGTCATTTCATATTGATAAACATGGTCATCTATTACTTGTCCAATTGCAGTAAATGCCTGACATTTTTCATTTCCTTCCATTGTAATTTTTGAAGAATATACTATTAAATAATCGCCTTTCTTCATTCTTTTTAATGGTGCTTGTTTTCCTTGGCAAACCTGCATAAAACCACCTGCAACTCCACGGAGTGTATGTTCTTTGGAAACAGTGGCTATCCAATATTTTGTAGATTTCATAGTTTTGAAGCAGCTTTAATTTGCATTTGCATATCATGTGGTAAAGTATCAACAATTTTCTGAGCGACGATTTTACGCCATAAAAACCCTAAAATTCCTGTTACAGATATTGTATTTGTGATTTTTAAACCTTGTGGCGTTTCTTCAAAAGTATGGTTGTCAAACATTTTAGCCAACGGGAATTTTGTAACATCAAGAAATGATTTATTCTCAACAGTTTCCAATAATTCTACTTTTACATTTGGTCCACCTTTGGGTCTTAATGTAAAGAAATTACCTTTTTCAAATTTACCTTCCATTTTTGCAAATTCTATTCCTTCGTCCCAGGTGTGCCAATTATTAACATCAATAAAAAGTTTCCACATTTGTTCTTTTGTAACTTCTTTCGTTACGATTGAATGAGATTTAGTCCACATATTTTTTTATTTTATTACAAAGTGTAAATATAATAAGTTTACATATAATATGCGAATTTATTTTTTTCCATTCAAGTTAATTTCCGTGAGTTTTGTCTGTCGTTATAAAATGCCTGCTAACTTTTGGATTGGCGCATTGCATCAATCCAAACTATTATTTCGTTAAAAATAAATAATTATCCATAGACAAATCAGTTTTATTTCAAACCTAAATGAAAAATGCTAAAAATCTACCGTTCTCGATACAAAATTATTCTTCTAATAATTTTTACTCGAACTGACGGAGGTTGGATAGTGGAAATCGTATTACTTTTTAGAAAGCCTTAAAATTTCTTAAATAAGTCTCAATTTATCATCATGATGAGAATTGAAAAACCATAAAATATGCTGTATTTAAAGCAAATACCGCTGGTTTTTATTTTAACAAAATATTATATTTTCTGTTATGGTTTTGTAACCTTCTTATCTATAGTTTTGTCTTATCTATAAAAAACTAATGACAAAACTTTTATCTCCATTATTTTTATTTTTTTCGGTATTGTATTTCGGTCAGTTACAACTGAAAGTTTTCAGTAAGGCTGATAAAAAACCTATCCAAAATGCAGCAGTTTACTGTGATGATAACCTCCTAGGAAAAACCAATTACGATGGCGTTTTGTCTTTCAAAACGAAATGTAAAAAGGTCGAAATTCTTGCCAGTAATTTTGAAGATGTAACGGTTGATATAAAAAAATTGATGGATGTTGCGATGCAGCCGTTATCTGAAAAACAGAACAATATTGACCGAGTGGTTATCACCGATAAAAGTGATCCGCGGGCTTTGAAAATTCTGGATGAAGTTAATAAAAGAGAAAAAGAAAACTCGCCAAAGTCTTTAGATATTTACCAATTTAAATCTTATTCCAAATTTTCGTTTGATGTAGATAAAGATTCAATTGATACATTCAAGAATTTCTTAGCCACAAGAAAAGATTCTCTGGCAAAAATTGATCATTCAGAATTTAAACAGAAAGAAAGCGAAAAGAAGGATTCATTAATTAACGAAGATTTCCTTAATGCTTCCCAGGAAAGCCAGATGTTCCTTTGGGAAAAGGCGGCAGAATACAAATACTCCCGGAAGTACGGTGAAAAAACCAATATTATTGATAACAGAATGTCCGGTTTTAAAAATCCGATTTATGAGGCACTGGCCATTAACGTTTCGCATTTAAATAAAACACCGAAACAGTTAAGACCTGAAAACAGAAAGCTTTTCAATTTTTATATGTCGGATACGTTGCAATTGGATGGCAGAAAAACCTACGTTATTAAATTCAAGGAAATTACCGATAAAAAGAAGCAAAACCCGAGAAAATTTAACGGAAAGATCTATATTGATTCTGAAACGTATGCTCTGAAAAAGTTTGAAAGCGCCAATAAAAAAAGAAACGAAGGTGACATTGTTTCCGTCTGGAAACCGATTGAAGGAAAATGGTTCCTGGATTATGAAGACATCAAACTGAAAATGGGCGACCAGACTTTTAATACTTCAAAAAAGGACAGCATAAAAACCGACAGTTTAAAAAAAGAAGCAAAACTGAGCGACCGACAAAAATACAACCGAAAAACCTTCGGAAATTACCTGTATGTAAAAAACCGCTTCTTTGATTTTGAACTGAATAAACCGCAGAAAGCATCAGACTTCAAAGGCTATTCCCTTGAAATGAAAAGCTCCGACGGCAGTCTGCTTCAGCAATACAGAACCGACAGTCTTACCACCAGGGAAAGCGCCACTTACACCAAAATCGACAGCTTTGTACAAAAGCATGATTTTGAAAAGAAGCTGAGCTTTTTAACCCAGTTAATGCGAGGAAATTTAAGATATAAAATGATTGATTTCGATCTCACCAAATTTTTCAGCTACGATAAATACCAGGGCTTACGTTTGGGAGCAGGAGTGAAACTGAATGAGAAATTCAGTAAAACATTTTCACCTGACGGTTATTTCGGATATGGCTTCAAAGATCATACCTGGAAATATGGTTTAGGCTTAGATATAAAATTATCTGATAAAAGAACATCTGTTTTCCGTATTGATTATGCAGATGATGTTTTTGCAGCGGGCAGATTCAGCAATACGATGTGGGATATGATGATGAAGGTAAACGACATCAACCTTGACATTCACAATGCAGCTTTCTATAAAAACCAAAAATGGGGAGCCTCTTTCTTATATGATATTTCCAATTCATTAAGTATGAAAATCGCGGTGAATAAAGAAAAACAACAGGCTCTTTTTGATTATCAGTATAAAAACTTAGGCAACAGTTTCGACAATACAAGCGCAGCATTATCATTAAAATTTGCTCCGAACGACAAAAACATTATGACGCCAAGCGGAAAATATACCTACGAAAAAGGTTATCCTCAGATTTTTATGAATTATGAAAAAGGATTTGAAACGTTAGGAGGAGATTTAGATTATCATAGATTGGATGCGCTTATTATTCATCAGTTCAGATCGAAATTAGGATATACTAATATTAAACTTTTTGGAGGAATTTCTTCGGGAACCGCTCCGATCTGGAAAAATTTTGAAATTACCGGTCAGAGAGATCAAAATTCAGTCAACTGGTCTTCCGCTATCAATACTCCGACCAATTTAGGATTTACGACGATGCCTTCGGGAAGGTTTTTTGCGGATCGATTTGTTGGATTTAAGATTTCACAGGATTTACCATTCAGATTTAAAACATTCGGAACAAGATATTCCAACATCGAACTTGAATATCAGTCTGCAATAGGAGGTTTTAAAAACAGAGCAGACCACCAGTTTGAATTCCAGGTACTCGATCATTATTATCAGGAAGTCGGATTGATATGGAACAGATTTTTGGGCAGAAGCTTTGGTGTAGGTTTCTCTTATAGATTTGGATATTACCAGACCTCACAATTTAAAGATAATTTTGGCATAAAAATCCGGTTAAATGTACTTTAAAAAGTATAATCCGTTTAAAAGCATCCATAAAACTTCCGGAAATTCCGGGAGTTTTTATTTTATCCTAAAAGATAATTCCAATTAAAAATGATATTAATATCAATTAACAAAACTTTCCTAAGACAATAAATATGATTAATTTTACCCAGTTTTTCACATGAAAAGGTTTTTCGTTTTATTATTTTTAATGGTCTGTTTCTTTGGTTATTCTCAATCAAGGATTAAGGTCATTGACGAAACTGACCAAAAACCTATATCCAATGCAAAAATATCCTGTGACGGGAAAATTCTGGGCTTTACAGATATCCGGGGGACCCTGGAGTTTAAGGCTTCATGCAGCACGCTAGAAATCCAGTCGGAAGGTTACCAGAAAGAAACGGCTTCCGTAGAAACGGATATGGAGGTTTCCCTGCTGAAAAAACAATCAAAAACAACCGATATTGAGGAAGTAGTGATTGAAGACCACAGCGACCCGAGGGCTTTGGAGATCCTTAAAAAAGTGAACAGGCTTTTTAGAGAAAATTCACCAAAAAGTTTGGCATCCTATTCTTTTAAATCATACGAAAAAATATCTCTGGATATAGACCAGGACAGCATTTCAGAATTTACCAGGTTTTTTAATGATTCTAATTTCCTGAAGAAAAAAAGGGAAAAAGATTCGCTAAATAATGTCTCGGCAAAACAGATTTTTTCAAAAAGCAAGCTCTTCTTATGGGAAAGGGCGCAGGAGTTTTTATATTCCAGGCAGTATGGAGAAAAGATCAATATTCTGGACAACAGGATTTCCGGTCTTAAGCAGCCGATCTACGAAATGATTGCAGTCCAGCAAAGTAACAGAGATAAGATTCCGAACCAGATAAAGCAGGAAAACAGGGGGCTTTACCGCTTTTTTCTTTCGGATACCATTGAAGTGAACGGAAGAAAAACTTTCGTGATCCGCTTCCGTGAAGTGAATTACAAAAAACCGGATAAGAAAAGAAAATACAACGGTACGGTTTACATAGACACAGAGACTTACGGAATTGAAAAGATAGAAAATTTCAGCAAGAACAAAAACGACGGTATCATTACGAGCACCTGGGTTTTCTATAACAACAAATGGTTCCTGTTCCAGGAAAAGGTAAAACTCAGGATGAGCAGAGTAGCAATGGAAGAGGAAAACAAAGTGAAAACGGAAGAGCATCATGAAAAAAGAGACAAAACCAGTTTCGGAACCTATGCTTTCCTCACTTCCACTTATTTTGATTTCAAATCACCGATTGAGGAAGATGAAAAGGATTTTAAAGGCTACACATTCTCAGTAAAAAATGCGGACGGACATCTTCTGGATCAGTACAGGACCGATCCTCTTACGGAAAGGGAACGCAATACGTATACTACTATAGACAGCCTGGGCAAAAAATACAATATAGACAGTAAGGCCAGGATTCTTACAGGACTTATTAACGGGCAGATCCGTACCGGAATTGTAGATTTTGCAGTGGATGAAATTGTAAACTACAACCTGTATGAAGGTTTCAGATTAGGCTTAAAGGCAAAGCTTAATGAAACATTCAATCCATATTTTTCACCGGATTATTATTTTGCCTATGGTTTTAAGGATGATAAATGGAAATATGGGATCGGTCTTGATATGAAGACGACCCTTGACAAAAATTCATTTTTCAGAATTGAGTATTATAATGATGTAACGGCATCCGGAGAATTTTACAGAAGGCTCTGGAACTTCAAAATGAGAACAATGAATTACGGAAATAACATCAACAATGATAAATATTATCATTTCCGGGGGGCTTCACTGTCTTATCTGAATGATGTTACGAACGGTCTTACATTGGTTTTTGCCGCGAAAAGAAATGTTGAAGAGGCGAAGTTTGATTATGAATTCAGGGGAAGAGGCGGTGAATTTGAAAATTTCAACACACTGTTTACTTTAAAATATTCTCCGAATTCTACGAATATCATGACTCCGCAGGGGAAATCGATCATTGATCAGAAATATCCTGAGCTGTACCTCAACTATGAGCAGAGCTACAAAATTCTGGGCGGAGATTTCAATTATACCCGTTTTGATGCGCTGTTTGTTCACAACTTTAAGACGATGCTGGGAACTACCGGATTCAGATTGTATGGCGGAATAGTTTTGGGGGAAGCTCCTATATGGAAACATTTTACAATGAACGGGCTGGCCTCTCCGAGAAAGGATTTTAATTTCAACTTAACTTCATATCTGGGCTTTGCAACGCTGGAAGGCGGGAAATATTACAATGATAAATTTGTTGCCTATTATTTTACCCACAAACTTCCTTTATACTTCAAAAGTTTCGGACAGAACATCTCGAGTTTTGATTTTGTATTGAGGGGAACAATCGGAGATATGAAGCATCCGGAATACCATCAGTTCAGATTCAGGAAACTGGATCATCTTTACCAGGAGGTAGGACTTGAATGGAATAATTTTTTATCAAGTTATTTCAACTTAGGGTTATTTTACAGGGTTGGATACTACACCACTCCCAATTTCAAGCAGAATTTTGCCATTCAGTTTAAACTGAAATTATTAGAATTCTAGCGTCAGAACATCAATTTCATTCATAAAAAACCAAACTTTAAGCAACATTATAAATACATAAATACCAATATGCAGCGAATAGAAGTAAAAGCGGAACAGTTTTTTGAATTGTTAAAGCTAAAAGACACTCCAATGTGGGAAATTTTCTCCCAGATGATTGATGGCAATGAAAAGGAAATTATATTTCTGGATAATGAAAATAAAGTTCTTTTTAATTACATCCTGCCTTCCGCACAGGAAAAGTTGGAGGAAGACAGAAAAGAATTTTCAAAACAGTTCTCGGATAAACTGGCTGATTTCAATTAAAACTGGTGAAGAAAAGTTATGCATCTCCTCTCCTGTTCTCTTTCGGGGAATGTTGAATTATAAACGCTTTTCAGTTTTTTCACAAAACTGTCTGATAGTCAATGCCGCTTCCGTTACATCATGTACCCTGAGAATTTTGGCTCCCTGCTCCAGCACTTTCATATGAAGTTTCTGCGTTTCTTCATTGATGCCCAGAGGGGATTTCCCAAGCGGTTTATAGATGAATGATTTTCTGGAAATACCTATCAGCAAAGGAAATTTTCCAAAACCTAAATATTGGGTTTCACTGATCATTTTCATCTGATCTTCCACTGTTTTTCCGAAGCCGAAACCCGGATCAAGAATGATATCTTTTACTCCTTTTTCAAGAAGTTCATTGGTCTTTTTAGAAAAATACCGGTTAATTTCCAGGGTAATGTCTTCAAATTTCGCTTTGTGATGCATTGTTTCATAAGATGGATTCACGTGCATCAGAATGTAGGGAAGCTTTGTTTCGCCTGCAATTTTAAACATAGTATCATCAAACTGTCCCCCTGAAATATCATTGATCATGTCAATTCCTTCATTGAATCCGAATTTCACGGTTTCACTATAGAACGTATCCAGTGATATCAATGCTTCCGGAAATTCTTTTTTGATCCGGGAAATGATCTTTCCTGTTCTCTCAATCTCGTCATTACTGCTCAAAAATCCGGCATCCGGACGTGTAGATTGCGGCCCGATGTCAATGATCTCCGCACCGTCTTTCAAAAGTTTCTCTGCGTGTTTCAACGCGGATTCTTCATTATTAAACTTCCCGCCATCGGAAAAGGAATCCGGGGTAAGGTTGAGGATACCCATGATCTTCGGTTTGGTGAGCTCTACCAGTCTTCCGTTACAATTGATGGAGTGGGTCGGAGGGTTTGAGAGTGGGAGGGTTTGAGCGTTTGAGAGCATTTTTATGATTGATAAATGATGATTGATAAGTGATACTATTCTGCAAAATTAAGACTTATTGTTGAATGTTTTGTTTGTACGGGTTGACAGTTTCTAGTTTGTTATTAGTTCATAAAAGATTGGTAGAGACGAGCTGTCAGACATTCAACTTAAAACTTGATATTGAATTTAGAATCATCCCTTTTAAAATTTCCCAACAAGAAACCAGCAACCCCCACTCCTCAACTCTAAAATCCTCCCACCCTCAAACACTCCCACCCTCAAACACTCCCACACTCAAACCCTCCCACCCTCAAACCCTCAAACGCTCCCACCCTCAAACGCTCCCACCCTCCAACCCAAGCACCCAGACACCCAAACTCTGAGAAAAATCAACCCCTGATTCCCGCTACCTAAAACCTAATTCGTATATTTGGGAGATTAAGAGAATTTATGTCAAAAACATCAGTACAGTTCGGGAAAGTTATCAGTCAGTGCCGTGATCTTTTCAGTAAAAAATTACAGGATTACGGGGCAGCATGGAGGGTTTTGAGACCCAGCTCCATTACAGATCAGATTTACATTAAAGTGAACAGGATCCGTACGCTGCAGATGACGGATAAAAAAATGGTAGATGAAAGCGAAGAGGATGAATTCATTGCCATTGTCAACTACTCTATTATCGGACTTATCCAGCTGGAGAAAGGGCTTTCTAATGATTTTAATGAAGACAGGGAGGAAATTTTAAGCCTTTACGACACATATTCTGATGAAGCCCGGGCTTTAATGGAAAGAAAAAATCATGATTATGGTGAAGCATGGAGGGACATGAGAATTTCTTCTATTACCGATCTTATTTATCAGAAAGTATTAAGAACAAAACAGATTGAGGACAACCAGGGCAAAACCATCGTTTCTGAAGGACTGGACGCGAACTATTTCGACATGCTGAATTATGCTGTTTTCTGCCTGATCAAGTTCTCTGAAAAAGAAAATATTTCCGAACCTCAAAAATAATTTAATATGGTCAAAGGTTTATTACGTTTTATTATTGCTGTCATCTTCATTCTTTCCGGATTCGTAAAGGCTGTGGATCTGGTAGGATTTTCTTTCAAGATGGAAGAATATTTTGCGCCATCGGTTTTCAATATGCCGTTCCTGGAGAAGTTTGCGCTTCTGTTCTCGGTTATTGTAGTTGTACTGGAGCTTTTCTTAGGCTTTATGCTGCTGCTGAAACTGAAGCTTAAGTTTACCCTTTCAGCATTAATTGCTCTCTGTATCTTCTTTGGGTTCCTTACTTTTTATTCGGCTTATTTCAATGTCGTGACGGATTGCGGATGTTTTGGAGATGCGGTAAAGTTTACGCCGTGGCAGAGCTTCATTAAAGATATTGTTCTTCTCATCGGGCTTATTATTGTATTCATGCTTTACAGAAAGGAGTTCCGTAAAAAAGACGAATACAGCAGTACGGGTACGAAAAAATCTTCCGGTAAGTTCAGATACGCTCTGTTAGGCCTTTTTTCTGTGATTATGATTTACATTATGGCTCAGGGAATTATGCATGAACCGCTTATAGATTTCCGGGATTATAAGATCGGGACCAATATGAAAAACGAAAAGGAAAAGATCAATAAAAGCCCTTCTGAATACAAGACTTTTTACTCGCTTAAAAACCAGAAGACAGGAGAAGTTTTAAAGGTCAACCAGGATGATTATATTAAAGAAACAAAATACTGGGCAGAAGGTTCTCCCTGGAAAATTGAGGAAGGAAAGAACGAATCTGTTCTGACGAAAGAAGGTTATCAGTCTGAGATCGTAAAATTCAAAATTGAAGATCCTACAGGGATGGATCTTACAGACGAAATCATTAATGCCCCTAAAGCAATACTTGTTTTTTCTTATCATCCAAAAGAAGTTCCGAGTGATCTTATCCAGAAAATTGAGGCCAAAGTAAATGCCCAAAAAGGAGCTTTAATCTACGGTGTTTCTACAGACCCGAACACTTTTAAAACGATTAAAAATGCGATGATGGACGGAACAGCGATAAAAACCATTGCAAGAAGCAATCCTTTTGTACTGGTATTAGAAAAAGGGGAAATTGTGGACAAACAGCCTACAAAAGACTATGTCAAATAGGAATAAATGGTGAATAAGTTAATTGTCAATGATTGAATGGTTAATTTAAAAAATTCACCAGTAAAAACGACAATCCTAAACTATCATTTATCATTTATCATTTATCATTTATCATTTATCAAAACTAAACTTAAAACATACATTTAGAAATGCAAAAATCAAATAAATCCATCGCCGGCTATCACCTGTTAATGATTCTTTCTTCTGTAGACGGAGAATTTGCTCCTGAAGAAGGAATGATGGTTCAGCAGTATATGGCAGACGAATTTCCGTTCAGAATGAATCTTGACAATGAACTGGAAACCCTGGCTCTTTTACAGCCTGAAGAGTGGAAAGATCATTTTGAATTCCATGCAAGATGTTTCTATGATGACTCTACCGAAGATGAGCGTGTAAAATTTGTGCAATTTGCCAAAACACTGATCAAGGCAGACAATAAAGTGACTGATGAAGAGCATACTTTCTACAAGCTGTTGAAAAATCTGTGGAATTTGGCATAGATTCCAGCCAAAAAACAAAATATACTATGAAAAAATATTATCTGGGAATATTAATTATGAGCGCATCTACGATACAATCTCAAAAATTTCCTGATCTTAGAGCACCTATTGCAGAAAAGCAGGAACATATCCGGGAAATCCACGGTGATAAAGTGAATGATCCCTATTACTGGATGATCGATTATTTCAAAAAAGGAAAAGATTCTACAAAAGTCGTTGATTATCTGAAGGCTGAAAATACCTACTGGGAAGGGATGATGAAGGATACGGAACCTTTCAGGGAAAATCTGTTCCAGGAAATGAAAGCCCGTATTAAGGAAAAAGATGAATCTGTTCCTGTCTTTGAAAACGGATATTATTATTATACCCGCACAGAGGCCGGAAAACAATATTTTAAATACTGCAGAAAAAAAGGCAGCCTTACTGCTCCTGAAGAGATTCTTCTGGATATAGATAAGCTTGCTGAAGGACATGCTTATTATGCCGCGTCAGGTTTCAGCATCAGTCCGGATAATACAAAACTGGTTTATGGTGTGGATGATGTTTCCAGAAGACAGTATACTTTATTTTTAAAGGATCTGAATACTGGAAAAACGACTGATCTGGGCATCAAAAACACAGAAGGTTCCGCAGAATGGGGCAACGACAATAAAACAATTTTCTATACAGAGAAAAACCCGGTTACTCTTCTGTCTGAAAAAATCAAAAGACATACGCTGGGAACAGATCCGGCTAAAGATGTGACGGTTTATGAGGAAAAAGACCACTCCAATTATATCTCGGTATACAAGTCCAAAAATCATAAATTCCTTCTGATCTATTCAGGTGCTACCACTTCTTCTGAAACACGATATCTGGATGCTGACCAACCCAACGGAATATTCAAGGTTTTCCAGCCGAGAATGAAGAATGTTTTATATACGATCACTCCGCTGGAAGACAAATTCCTGATCAGAACGAACAAGGACGCGCTCAATTTTAAAATAGCTGAAACGCCGCTGGATAAGACGGGCGTTGAAAACTGGAAAGATTTCATTCCACACAGAAGCGATGTTTTAATGCAGTCTGTAAGTGCGTTTAAGAATTATCTAGTTTTCAGTGAAAGGCAGAATGGACTTACCCAACTGGTTATTTACGACAGAAAAACAGGTAAAAAGGAGGCACTGATATTTGATGAACCTGCTTACACCATTTCTCCGCTGGAAAATCCTGAATACAATACGGATCAATTCCGTTTCGGATATACTTCAATGATCACGCCTGTTTCACAATTTGAGCAGGATTTAAAGACAGGGAAAAGAATATTGCTAAAACAGCAGGAGGTTCTTGGTGGCTATGCTAAAGACAGTTATACTACTGAAAGGCTTTTCGCCACCGCAAAAGACGGTACAAAAATTCCCATCTCCATTGTTTATAAGAAAGGATTCAGGAAAGATGGAAACAGCCCTCTGCTTCTTTATGCATATGGTTCATACGGAAGTTCGATGGATGCAGCTTTCAGCAGTACGAGACTGAGCCTTCTGAACAGAGGTTTTGCTTTTGCGATTGCTCACATCCGCGGAGGACAGGAAATGGGAAGGCAATGGTATGAAGACGGAAAAATGATGAAAAAGAAGAATACCTTCACCGATTTCATTGATGCGGGAGAATATCTGGTTAAAGAAAAATATACGTCACCAAAACATCTATATGCGCAGGGCGGAAGTGCCGGAGGCCTTTTGATGGGTGCGGTAGTGAATATGAATCCGAATTTATGGAATGGTGTGATTTCGCAGGTCCCGTTCGTAGATGTTGTCAATACGATGCTTGATGAAAGTATCCCGTTGACGACCAACGAATATGACGAATGGGGAAATCCAAACAATAAGGAGGCTTATTTCTACATGAAATCTTATTCACCGTACGAAAACATTGAAAAGAAAAACTACCCTAACATCCTGGTAACCACAGGTCTACATGATTCTCAGGTACAGTACTTTGAGCCTGCAAAATGGGTGTCCAAACTTAGGGATATGAAAACTGACAAAAATGTATTATTATTAAAAACGGATATGGATTACGGCCACGGAGGTGCTTCGGGAAGGTTTGATTACCTGAAGGATATTTCGCTGGTGTATGCTTTTATGTTTAAACTGGAAGGGATTAATAAATAATTAAGTATCACGCAGATTTTGCGAATTTTGCAGATTTAAATGACTGAAAATGAAATTTCATATATTGTTAGAAAATGTATTTTCAACGTTTATAACCAGCTAGGACCTGGTTTACTGGAATCTTTATATCAAAAAATTCTGATCTACGAATTAGAAGAAAGTGGTCTGGAAGTAAAATCGGAGGTAATACTTCCCGTATATTACAACAATAAAAAGTTTGATATTAATTTTAAAATTGACATTTTAGTAGAAGATAAAGTAGTATTGGAATTAAAATCAATTAAAGAATTGGAAGCTATTCACTACAAACAACTCTACACCTATTTAAAACTATCTGATAAAAAATTAGGAATGCTAATTAATTTTAATACAACAAATATTATGGATAGTATAAAAAGAGTGGTTAACCATCTTTAAATCTGCTAAATCATTACAATCTGCGCGAAATAAAATAATAAACAATAATTTACATAATTAGGCTATGAGAAGAAAAATAGTTGCAGGAAACTGGAAAATGAATAAAAATGTCATTGACGCACAACAGTTAATGATTCAATTACTGAGCTATAAAAATAGTAATACCACCAACTGCGAAGTATGGATTGCGCCGCCTTCTTTATATTTAATGATGGCTAAAGATATCTTCGAGAAAGATGAGATCGGTGTATTCTCTCAGGATATGAGCGAACATGAAAGTGGGGCTTATACAGGTGAGATTTCCGCAGATATGCTGGAATCCATTGATGCAACCGGTTCATTGATCGGGCACTCTGAAAGAAGACTGTATCATGGTGAAACAGATTCTCACTGCAACAGGAAGATTAAACTAGCCCTTGATAAAGGACTTATCCCTGTATACTGTAACGGTGAAACGCTTGAACAGAGAAAAGCAGGACAGCATTTTGAAGTGGTAAAAAACCAGACTGAAGTGGCTCTTTTTACACTTTCTGCTGAAGAAATCAAAAAAGTGGTGATTGCTTATGAACCGGTTTGGGCCATAGGCACAGGGGAAACAGCAACTCCGGAGCAGGCTCAGGAGATCCACGCCCATATCAGAAGCATCATTGCAGCGAAATACGGACAGGAAGTTGCTGACGAGGTTTCTATCCTTTACGGAGGTTCTGTGAAGCCTGATAATGCCAAAGAGATTTTCTCACAGCCTGATATCGATGGTGGACTGATCGGAGGTGCGGCCTTAAAACTGGAGGATTTCTCTAAAATTATTGAGGGGTTTAATTCATAGTTTCGGTTAAAACCAAAGGAAATTTATTTTTATAAACAAATGGGCTGAAGCCCATTTCTATTGATTTATTGAAATCATATACAATCAAAAACGGCGGCATCTTCGATGCCGCCGCTTTCTTAAAAAAAATCTAATTATTGAATATCAACTACATACATTGTTCCCTTGTCTACTTTTCCGGTTTTAGGAAGGATCTTGGCTTTTGGATTTCCGTTTCCGTCATCTAAAATTCCAAAATCATCATCATTGAAGACAGCCAGTTTATTGTTTCCTAAATAAACGATTCCTTCAAATTTATCATGCTCATATCCTAATTTTGCCACCAGATCTATTGCTAAAACTTTGGACACCGGTTTTATCCCGGCATTCGTAATTTCATCCCATGTAGACTGCTCTAAGGTTTTATTATTGATCTTCATCCCGTCAACAGCCGCAATATCAGTTCCGTTTACATCTGAGGCTCCGGTTATATTGATCCTGTAGACCTTTTTGGTGCCGCCCTGAGATCCAAAATTTCCGTCTCTTTCGATTACCAGGAATTCTGTGCTGCTGATGGCTGTAATATCGCATACCGAGTCTGAAGCACCTCCATTCTGCTTATACAGATACTGTTTCGTCTGCCCTGTTGCAATATCGAAAGTGACAATTCTTGTTAAAGTCGTATTCGTTGCCAAAGCTTTTGTTGGTACATACATGGTAGACTGCATCGTTCCTACCAACATTTTCCCATCCGGAGTGATACATAACCCTTCCATTCCTCTGTTAGCTCTTCTTTTCGCCAAAACGGCAGGAAGTTTTCTTGGTCCGGTATTGACACCAATCGGGCTTATTCTTTCCAATTCTACCCCTTCTGCACTGTAATGAACGATGTGCGGTCCGTATTCATCAGAAACCCAAAATGTTCCATCTGATGCTGCAACAATACTTTCGCTGTCCAGTCCGTAATTATCAGTACCTAAAACATTCCCTGATGAATCGTAAGCCGTCTCTCCGGTGCTGCCCATTCCTGCCGGATTTGGAAGACCTGTGATCGGCTGTCCGGAAGGATTTTTCAGCTTAATATACTTAATGACCTCAATATTTCCTTCTGCATTGATTTTAAAATGCATAATGGTAGGTGTAAAATTCGGAACAGAAAATTTTTTCCCGTTCAGGTAGTCTGTATTCGGGCCACGGTCTGTGATCACATAAAACTCTCCTTTTCTGGTAGGATGTGCAGCCGCACCGGAACCGAATCCGCCATTAATGACATCTACTCCATTAACCGTAGCTAATTTAGAGAAAGGAAATTCCTGAGGAAGTTTAGCATAATTGACATCCTGGTTATTCATCTTGTCATCATCTTTACACGATGAAATTGCGGACAATATGATAACGGATAACAGTAGTTTTTTCATATTAACTTTTATGCCGCGAAAATATACATTGATTGTAAACTGATCCTGAACTTAATAATAATTGTGTTTTAACAATGAGATTTTGGATGTGGATTGTTGTAATCCTATTAGACCACCCCGTCAAAAATTCAAAGAATTTTTGCCACCCCTCCACCGGAAGGGAATTTTGATCCGACGAATTTTTTTCACTTTTGTAGCTAACAAAAAAACGCACCGGATTGGTGCGTTTCAATATTCCTCAAAAAGGAAATTATTTTTTCTCTGCAGATCTCTGTAAAACTTCGTCTACCATTCCGTAGCCTTTTGCTTCTTCAGAAGTCATCCAGTAGTCTCTGTCAGAAGATTTTTCTACCCATTCATAAGTCTGTCCGGAGTGGTGACCGATGATTTCGTAAAGCTCCTGCTTCAGTTTCAGCATTTCTCTCAAGTTGATCTCCATATCTGAAGCTACTCCCTGAGCACCTCCTGATGGCTGGTGGATCATTACTCTTGAATGCTTAAGCGCAGAACGCTTTCCTTTTTCTCCTGCCACCAGTAAAACCGCTCCCATTGAAGCTGCCATTCCTGTACAGATCGTTGCTACATCCGGCTTGATGATCTGCATCGTGTCATAGATTCCTAAACCTGCATAAACGCTTCCGCCCGGAGAATTGATGTAGATCTGGATATCTTTCGATGGATCTGCACTTTCCAGGAATAAAAGCTGCGCGGTTACGATGTTGGCCACCTGATCGTCTATTCCGGTTCCTAAGAAGATAATTCTGTCCATCATCAGACGTGAAAATACGTCCATTTGTGCAACGTTTAATCTTCTTTCTTCCATGATATACGGCGTAAGGTTTGTTGGGCCGTACATTCCCATATACTGATCGGTAACCAGACCGCTGTTTCCTAAATGTTTTACAGAGAAATCTCTGAAGTCTTTTTTAATGTCCATATTTCTATTATGTATTATTAAATATTTTTTTCGAAGTTTAAATTACAACTTTTATTCCTAAAATTTTATAGGACTTTTTGTCACAGAATATCCGTCTGATGATCAGCAGTATGTCTGCAAATTATCTTTTCCTGTCTGCGTAGATGCCTTTGATCGGCGAATATTCAATAATATTGCTTAATCTGATGGAAGCCTGTTTCAGCAGGGTGATCTTTTTGATCAGTTCATAATATTTTGTCTCATCCGTCTCGCTGTATTGGTCCAGCTGCCTGGCCGTTTCCTTTATTAAATAATCAATATACCGGTATTTGTGCAGCAGAACGTCACCCTGTACCTGTTCTGCTATCTTGTCACCATAATTGGGAGGATAAATATTTCTGGAACCCCAGTTCTCCAGCTCATCCGGAGGCATCAAGGCATCCACTACCTTGGCCGTAATTTCTTCATCCATGAATGTCACAAAAAAGTTTCCGCTTCTCAGCTCATCTTTTTGGATGCCGTCTTTCACCTGGTTAATGATAATCTCATTGCTTTTTACCAGAAAATCGTACTGTTCTTCTTCAAAATGCAGCAGGATTTCTTCAATAACTGTGATCTGGTATTCTTCATTTTTTTCATTTTGCCTTTTCAGAACAATATCCCCGAACATCAGCATATGATCCACAAGCCTGCTCTCCATAAACAGAACATCGTAAAGATAAGGATCTTCTTTCTCCTGATCCAAAGGCACAATTTCCAGTTTTGGCGGAACTTTTTCTTTCTGATGCTGCACATGCTGATGCTGATTCTGGGTAATCTGCTTCTGAACATCCAGTTCATTAAAAAGACTCTGCTCCGAAAGTCCGAATTTATTGGAAACCTCTTTAAGGTAAACTTCTCTTTTTAAAGCATTCTGAACAAAACCTACGGATTTTACGATATCTCTGATCGCTTCAGCCTTTTTAATCGGGTCATTTCCGACTTCCCTTAAAAGAATTTCAGCTTTAAAATCAATGAAATCCTTCGCTTCATTTTCGATGAATTTTTCTACATATTCCTGCGGGTGTTTTCTGGAAAAAGAATCCGGGTCATCACCATCCGGAAATAGCAGGACGCGGATGTTCATCCCTTCCGTCAGAAGCATATCTATACTTCTGAAACTGGCTTTGATCCCTGCATTATCACCGTCAAAAAGAATCGTTACATTTTCCGTAAGCCTTTTGATCAGCTTGATCTGCTCTGTTGTCAAAGAAGTTCCGGAGCTCGCCACCACATTCTCTATTCCCGCCATATGAAGGGCTATCACATCCATATAACCTTCCACAAGAAGACAGATATTCTTTCGTGAAATAGCCTGCTTGCTCTGGTTTAAACCGTAAAGTACATTGGATTTATGGTAAATTTCCGTTTCCGGGGAGTTCAGATACTTGGCCGTTTTTACATTATTCTTAAGGATCCTGGCTCCGAAACCTAAAACCCTTCCCGAAAAACTGTGAATCGGGAAAATAACCCTTTCCCGGAAACGGTCGATCCCTGAAGGTGTATTTTCAGGGAATATGGAAAGTCCGGATTTTTCAAGGATTTCCTTCGAATATCCTTTTTCTTCAGCATAAACTGTAAAAGCATTTTTCTTTTCCGGTGAATATCCCAGCTGGAATTTCTTTATAATATCATCCTTAAGCTCACGTTCTCTGAAGTAAGCCAGGCCAATGCTTTTTCCCTCTTCCGAATCCCAGAGAATATCCTGATAATAAGAGTTGGCAACCTCATGAATTTTATACAGCTGATCTTTTTCCGTCTGTGCGTGTTTTGCTTCTTCAGAAAACTCACGCTGGTCTTCTTCAACCTCGATCCCATATTTTTTGGCGGCGTGGCGAAGAGCTTCGGGATAAGTGAAATTCTCAATTTCCATCAGGAAAGAAATGGCAGTTCCTCCTTTTCCTGTTGAGAAATCTTTCCAGATCTGCTTACTTGGCGAAACGACAAAACTCGGAGATTTTTCCTCATGAAAAGGACTGAGCCCTTTGAAATTAGACCCTGCTCTTTTCAGCTGAACGTACTCTCCCACTATTTCTTCAACGCGGATTGTGGAAAATATTTTATCTATCGTCTGCTTGGAAATCATGTTGCAAAAATACTGAAATGATTTTGAGCTTCAACCAAATTAGATTCAAATGCTCAAAATTTAGTCTTAATTTTACAGTCTCAAATAAATTGCATGCATTTCGAGATTAAAACAATAAACGACTGGCAAAGCGTTGTAGAAAAAATTTTTCCACAACTTCAACACAATATTCTTTTACTAAAAGGAAATTTAGGCGCAGGAAAAACAACTTTCACTCAATTTTTACTTAAAAATCTGGGTAGTGAGGACGAAGTTAACTCTCCCACTTATTCAATTGTCAATGAATACAATACACCGAAAGGGAAAATTTATCATTTCGACCTTTACCGCTTAAAAAACATTGAAGAAGTCTACGATATCGGCATCGAGGAATACCTGGATAATGCTTTTTTGTGCATCATAGAATGGCCTGAAGTGTATGAAGAAGAGCTCTACGGGCTTAACTATCACACAATGAGCATCGTGAATACCGGGGATGAAAGAGAAGTCTCATTCGAGTAAATATTATGTATCTTTGCTTCCTAATTCAATGGTAAATAACAAACTGTAAGACATAATTTAATTAAAGAATGAGTACTACAAATATTTTTACTCCTTTTACTGAAGAAGAATTGATGCCGAAGGAAGAAAAGCTGGAGGTGATAAAGAAAGGAAAACAGTTCAGTATTGGAATTCCTAAAGAAACCTGTCTTAACGAAAGGAGAACATGCATTACTCCGGATGCGGTACAGGTACTGGTAGAACACGGTCACGAGCTCATTATAGAAGCAGGTGCCGGAGAAGGTTCTTTTTTTACAGATCTGCAGTATTCCGAATCCGGTGCAAAGATCACCAATGATCCCAGAGAAGCTTTCGGACAGGATCTTATCTTAAAGATCAATCCTCCTACGGAAGAAGAAATTGAATACATGAAGCCTAATACCTATCTGGTTTCAGCCCTTCAGATCAACCTTAGAGACAAAGATTATTTCTTAAAGCTGGCAGAGAGAAAGATCAACGCCATCGCTTTTGAATTTATCGTGGACGAATACAAACAGCTTGCATTGGTAAGGCTGGTCGGCGAAATTGCAGGAACAGTCTCTGTTTTATATGCATCAGAACTTCTTGCCTTGTCAAACGGCTTAATGCTGGGCGGTATCACAGGAGTAAGACCTTCAGAAGTTGTTATTTTAGGAGCGGGAATCGTAGGGGAATTTGCAACAAAAGCAGCCATCGGACTGGGAGCCAGTGTCAGAGTATTTGATAATTCACTTTCAAAGCTGAGAAGACTTCATACCCTTGTAGACAGCCGTGTTCCGACTTCCATTATCGATCCTAAAGAATTAAGCAAAGCTTTAAGACGTGCAGATGTAGTTATCGGCGCCCTTCCAAGATTGAATATGACCCCGATCGTTACTGAAGAAATGGTCGCAAAAATGAAAAAAGGAAGCGTTATTATTGATATTACGATTGACAACGGCAAGGTGATAGAAACCTCTGAGCTTACGACTATGGATAATCCTTATATCATCAAACACGGCGTGATCCACTGCGGACTTCCGAACCTTACGTCCAGAATGCCCAGAACGACAACAAAAGCGATCTCCAATTTCTTCCTTTCCTATATCCTGAATTACGATGAAGAAGGTGGTTTTGAAAATATGCTGATCCGCAAAAATGAAATGAAGCAGAGTTTATACATGTATAAAGGAAGACATACCAAAAAAGTGATCTGCGACCGTTTCGGACTTACTTACCATGATATCAATCTTTTAATTTTCTAATGAAAAAAGTTAAATTCTTTTTAATAGGCCTTATTCCGGGACTGATTCTTGTATTTTTTATTCTGAACAAAAAAGGGGCGAGCTGCAGCGGATATCTTCCCAACAGCCGCGTGATCGCAGAAACCCTTTCTAAAGAATTCAGGTATTCTGATGACGTTAAAAACGGAATGAACACTTATAAGATTGATGAAAAATTTATAAAAGACAGTATCATTACCAAAGGAAAAATAGATTTCGACAGGAGCCACGCGCAGAAAAAGCCCTGCCCCGATTACGTTTTGACATACCCGGAAAACCATCCGGTTTACGAAATCACCTATGAAAAATGTGAGGAAACGGTGACTTTAAACAGTCTGAAAAAACTGAAATAATCCTCAAGATCTTTGCTGAATTGATATAAAGATCATTAAAAAGCTATTTTTATGGAAGGCAATTACTACATGATCCACGATTATCTGATATTCATTGGAGTTTTTGCCATTTTCGTGCTTCTTACGGTCAGTATTTACCTGTTCAGCCAAAACAACAGGATCAAACAGAGAAATACCAGGCTTTCTGAAACCAACAGGATTATTGAACAGAAGCTGAATGAAGTTCAGCTGGAACATATCGGCACCAAGCTGAATCCGCATTTATTTAAAAATATTCTGAATTCCGTACAGTCTCATGCCTACCAGACTTATATGTCCCTGGATAAGCTCGCGAATGTCCTGGATTATATCCTGTACGAAAGCAACAACAAATTTGTCAGCCCGAAAGAGGAACTGAATTTTGCGTTAAGCCTTATTGAGATCAATAAAATAAAGATCAACCCTCTTTTTGATTTCAGGATCAAATCCAGAATCAACAAGTCCGATACAGTTTATGAAGAAAAAGTTTTTGCCCCGCTCATTTCTGTTGATCTTATTGAAAATGCCTTTAAACATACTGATTTCCTGGCGCAGGATTCTTTTATCGCAATCCATCTGGAACTTGAAAACAGAATTTTCACTATGAAAGTCAGCAACAAATCTTCATTAAAGAATGTTCTTGAAAAGGAGAACAGCGGTTTCGGCAGCCAGTCTCTGGATCAGAGGCTTAAAATGATTTACAGCAATCATTACCAGCTTGAGAAAAGTTCAAAAAGCGGTATATTCACCGCAGAATTAAAAATCAATTTAGGAGAATTCTATGATAAAATGCGTTATTCTCGATGATGAACTGCTGGCGATCAGCTACTTAAAACTTTTATGCGAACAGATCGAAAATGTAGAAGTGGTAAAGGCATTCAATGATCCTAAAATTTTCCTGAAGGAAATAAACGACATCGACTGTAATCTCTGCATCCTGGATATTGAAATGCCGGGGATGACAGGACTTCAGGTGGCAGAACTTATTTCCGGTTCCAAAAAGATTATTTTCACGACCGCTTACAAAGAATATGCAGCAGAAGCTTTCGATCTGAATGTGGTGGATTATGTAAGAAAACCCATCAAAAAGGAAAGACTGATCCAGGCCTTTGAAAAAGCAAAACAACTCGTAGACATTCCTCATAAAAAAGATCTGATTGAATGGAATACCAATATCGGCAGAACCGTCATTTTTACGGAACAGATCGCCTACATTAAGACTTCGGAAATCGACAGCCGCGATAAAGACATCACCCTGAATGACGGAACTATGATCGTTCTGAAAAACCTCAATTTTAAAAATCTTCTTGAAATGCTTCCTCCGGGGGATTTTGCACAGGTGAATAAAAAGGAGATTATTGCCCTGTCTTCTATCAAAGTATTTTCCACCAACGAAATTATTACCACCATTCAACAGGAAGGAGATCATTTTCTTAAACTTCAGATAGGAGAAGCTTATAAGCATTCATTAATGGAACTGTTCGGAAAGTAGATCTTTCGGACATTTAGGGTTTCACTGCAAAATGCGGCGGTTCATCACATTCTCCCCTTTTACCATAGCTTTACAGTTTAATTTCGTTATAAACCAAATAATTTTATAATGAAAATCGTGTGTATGCAGCAGGAATTCTCTTATCCATATTGATACATTGCAATCCAATCTGGAAAACCGGATCAGGACCGGATATTCCTTGAAATAGATTTTTATTACATTTTTAAGAACATTTATTACATTTTAAAAAGAAGAGTATTTAACATCAATATATTCTTATCAACTTTGTATAAAATATTAGGAATCATGAACTGGGGAAAATACAGAAATTTAATTTTTTATATAGCCACTATCGCCTTTTTTTCCTGCCTGATGTACTTCTTCATCATAGAAGGACGGACGCTGGAGATCAGGGAAAATATAGTTACAAAAACCAACACGGGTTCTACCTGGGAAAATTTCCAGGAATCCTTTAAGACGAATCTTCATCATCCGCTGGCCCTTCTTCTTGCACAGATTGTCACCATTATTCTTGTTGCAAGACTGTTCGGATGGATCTGTATGAAAATCAAGCAGCCTACTGTAATTGGCGAAATGATCGCGGGAATTGTTTTAGGCCCTTCATTGCTAGGCATGTACTTTCCTGAATTTTCAGCTTTTCTTTTCCCGAAAGAATCCTTGGGCAACTTACAGTTTTTGAGCCAGATAGGCCTTATTCTGTTCATGTATATTGTAGGAATGGAGCTGGACCTTAGTGTTTTAAGGAAAAAAGCTCATGATGCGGTAGTGATCAGCCATGCCAGCATCATCATTCCTTTTGCATTAGGTATCGGTCTCTCTTATTTTGTGTACCGGGAATTTGCACCGGAAGGTATTCAGTTTACCTCATTTGCCCTGTTTATTGCTATTTCAATGAGCATCACCGCATTTCCGGTACTTGCAAGGATTGTTCAGGAGAGAAATCTTCAGAAAACCAAACTGGGAACAATCGTTATTACCTGTGCCGCAGCAGATGATATTACGGCATGGTGCATCCTTGCGGCAGTTATTGCCATTGTAAAGGCAGGATCTTTCACCAGTTCCATCTATGTGATCATTATGGCTGTTGCCTATGTATTTTTTATGATCAAGATTGTAAGGCCGTTCCTGAAAAGGATCGGGGACTTGCAAGCGGGCAAAAACACAATCAGCAAACCGATGGTTGCTATTTTCTTCCTGACATTGATCCTTTCCGCATATGCTACTGAAGTTATTGGTATTCATGCTCTATTCGGAGCTTTTATGGCCGGAGCTATCATGCCGGAAAACGCGAAATTCCGAACACTTTTCATTGATAAAGTTGAAGATGTAGCCCTGGTGCTTCTTCTTCCGCTGTTCTTTGTATTTACAGGCCTCCGTACACAGATCGGGTTATTGAATGACGGTCATTTGTGGATGACGGCAGGATTTATCATCTTAACGGCTGTTACCGGGAAATTTATAGGAAGCGCGCTCACAGCAAGGTTCGTCGGGATCAACTGGAAGGAAAGTTTAACGATCGGTGCTCTGATGAATACCAGAGGATTAATGGAGCTTATTGTCCTGAACATCGGGTATGACCTAGGCGTATTAAGCCCAGAGATCTTTGCTATGCTCGTCATTATGGCTTTGTTTACCACTTTTATGACAGGTCCAGCTTTAGACTTTATTAATTTTATTTTTAAATCTAAAAAAAGTTCTGATGAAGAGGCCCATGACAGTAATGATTCAAAATACCGTGTCCTTCTCTCTTTTGATAAACCTGAATCCGGAAGTACCCTGTTAAAACTTGCCCATGATTTCACCAACAAAATGAATGGCAACAAAAGTATTACGGCCATGAATATTGCTCCGGTAGATGAAATGCATGCTTATGATATCAATGAATATGAAGATGCCCAGTTTAAAAACGTTATTGAAACATCACACGACCTGAAACTGGAAGTCACGACTCTTTTCAAAGCTTCTACTGATATTCAGAATGACCTTGCAGGTATTTCAAATAAAGGAAATTATGACCTTCTTCTGATCATGCTTGGAAAATCCATGTACGAAGGAAGTTTACTGGGAAGGCTGCTAGGATTCACAACGAAGATCATTAATCCTGAAAAGCTTCTGAACACGGTAAAAGGTAAAGGAAATATCTTCAACAATTCTCCTTTTGACGATTTCACCCTGCAGATCCTCGATAAAACCAATATTCCGGTAGGCGTTCTGGTAGAAAAAGATTTCAAATCAGCAGACAGGGTATTTGTCCCAATTTTTAACCTCAGCGATTTTTATCTGCTTGAATATGCCAAAAGGCTGATCAATAATAACAATTCCCAGATCATCATCCTTGATGCAGCCGGACAGATCCGCAACAATATCGAGGTGAAAGAACTGATCAGAAGTATTGAACAGGTAGCTCCCAACCACATCACTTTATATAATGAGAAAAAAATAGAGAAGGAATTCCTGAACTCACAGGATCTGATGCTGGTCAGCAGCAAAAGCTGGAAAAACCTCATCGACAGCAAGAGCCTTTGGCTGTCTGATATCCCTTCTACATTGATTATCTCTAACCCTTAAATTAATGTAATAATGTAGCAGTCTAACAATGTAACAATAGGATTAAATGATTGATAAACTGTTACATTGTTATATTGTTACATTATTTTTCCTTCCTGAGTTCTAGAAGTTTTTGAAATGCTTCGGAAATTCTCTTCTGCTCTCCATCAATATAATCACTGCTGAAAGGAGCGCCACAATCCAAACTATTGACAAGGTGAACCAGTTTTCCTTTTTCAAAATAATTCCGGCTTTCTTCAATCTCTGATTTTTTAAAGTCAAAAGCTTCCGTATCATGGTTTTCTTTCATGGCTTTGACATCATAAAACATCGGGCGGTTGTAGGTATATATCTTCTCAAAAACAAAGGACAGATGTCCGTTAAGCAAATAATATTCGGTAAGTACCTGCCCCGTTTCTCCGTAAAGTCTTGCCGTTATCTTTTCTAAGCGACCTTTCTGCTCATAAAATACAGCCTCCCCGCCTTCTGCGGATTCTCCTTCTATGTTTTTCTTTTTGATGGAGCTCCATTTTGTAATAGAATTGATCCTTTTAAAATTGGTACGAACCGGTTTCAGCCTGTCTGTTAAATATTCGTTGACGGCAATATCTTTTTCCCTGAAAGATTCTTTGATCTTTGCCGTATCAGATGGTGTGACGTGTAAAGAAGCAGAAAGCTGCCGCTTTCCAGTTTCGGATGTGAAGGTTTCCGCATTGATCCAGTGTATGGCAGCAATTACTACCAGTAAAGTATAAAAACAATTCTTCATGATCATTGTGTCGTGATATTGATTTGTTACAAAGCTAGTTAATCTTCATGACACTGCTTAAAAACTGGAGTTACTATCTTTGGAGAGATACGATAAGTAAGCCCTCATGCTTGCTAAGATCATGCCCTTATCCTAATAAAGACTAAACAGCATATGACTTTTGGGGGCAGCCCATTGGTGCATTCTATAATAAAAACCAACTTTTAAAAGTTGGTTTTATTTTTCCAGGAGTGATTCAATAAGTTTGTTTTGCGTTAATTCACGAATCTATTTCACTTTAAGAAAAGTTCCGTCTAAAGTTGCATTCATTCCAAACTCACAATCACGCGACTGCTCAGACGGGACTGATGTAATTGATATAAATCCGTTATAAAATGTAGCGAGGAATGAACATGATTGATTGATTTCAATAGTAAACTGATTATTTTTAATCATCACCTCTCCCGACGCATCTGCAATATTTCTGCCCGGAGCGCTGGTCACAGAACCAATGTCATAGGAATACCTCTGATCTTTTATCTTTTTAATCGTAATACTTCCCTGATAACCATCTTCTCCATATTGATAGGTATACGTTCCTTCAAAACGATCAGATGGAACAGGTGAAAATATCTCCGGCTTCGGATTTACTTTAGTTTGGACATTAAGTGCAATGGGATAAACAGCATCAGACTTTGTGGAAGACCAGGATCCTTCTAATTTTCCATTTTTTAAGACCGCGTCAATAATTCCGCTGATATTCCCATCGTTTTCAAATTCCTCCAGATGATAATGATTTCCGGAATCCAGCGTTCCTATTATTTTAATGGGTTTCTTATCTTTAGTTTTGACATATCTGATGTTCCCTAAAACAACATTCTTTGAAACGCTGACAGTCAGTTCAACAGGAATTTTTTGGTCAATAAGGCCGCTAAAACTATAATTCGCGTCAGTATTCTTTTGCTGAGCGTGACAGATGCCTGCGGCAAAGCATACCATGAATATTATTTTTTTCAGATAGTTCATATTAGAGATTTTAATGATAAATGGATACGATTCATTGAAGTCATTTTTTTTCACAAAAAGGCTTCGTCATGCAAAAGTACAAAAAGACAGCTATTACACAGCTCTTCTAACAGGAAAAGCCAGTTAAAATTGACCAATATTTTAAGTATTAAAAAAATAACCCCCAACACAGAAAGTAACTGTTATTCAATAATTTATAAAGAAAATTATTTTAAAATCGCAGATTGGGTCAATTTCAAAGATGAATATTTATTATTTTTGAATCACTTTAAAAAGTAAATTTAAACCCTATCAATGAAAAAAATAAGTTTCGTCTGCCTCAGTCTTTTGGTTTTTACAGCCTGTAAAAATGATTCCAAAAAAGAAATTACTGAGACAACAGCAGCTAAAAAAGATACCATCGCCGTAAAAGCACCTTCAGCAGATCCCACCACTCCGGAAACCAAGGAAATCCCCGCTTTGAAAGAATGCACGGAAAAACAGGTAGAATACGAAACTGAACAGGAATGTATCTTTAAAAACACCTCTGTTGATGAAGTCTATAGAAGAACGATAAAAGATAAAGAGATAGAAAAAGCAGAGCTTTTATTGACAGATCTGCCCAAAGAAAGCACCACAAAAGAAATTAATCAGGATGGTCTGATTTCCATAAGCTACAAGGTTTCTCCAAAGAAAACAGATATTGAGTTTCAGTTTGAAGGCGGAGTAACCACCTTAAGTCTGGAGCAAATGAATAAAGACGTTAAAAGAACCATTATTCACAGCGCAGATTAAGCCGGCAAAGAAGCACCATAATAATTTGAATCAAAAATATCCTGAGTTTAAAAAATATTTTATACCTTCGCCTGGTGAATTTCAATAACACGACATATTATTATAGAATTTTTAACTCAGATCTGGGATAGGGATTCTTATGAACATAACTTAAAACCTCGTCCTGGACGGGGTTTTTTATTTTAAATTAAAAGAAAGATGAAGATAAGTATTCTTGGTACAGGTTTAATTGGTGGTTCAATGGCTTTAAAATTAAGGGAAAAAGGCATTGCAGATTTCATCTACGGGATTGATAACAATCAGCAGCATATCAGTAAGGCACTGGAGCTTAAAATTATTGACGCCGGTACAGATCTCGAATATGGAGTGAAAAATGCGGACTTTATTATCATTGCCGTTCCTGTAGACGCGGCCAGAAAACTGCTGCCGGAGGTTCTTGATCTTATTTCTGACAAACAGACTGTAATGGATGCCGGATCTACAAAAGCAGGAATCGTAAATGCAGTTAAAAATCATCCGAAACGTTCAAGATTTGTGGCTTTTCACCCGATGTGGGGTACCGAAAACAACGGCCCGGCATCTGCTGTTTCGGACAGCTTTTCAGGAAAGGCCGGAGTGATCTGCAATAAAGAAGAATCCGCACCTGATGCACTTCAATTAGCTGAAAAAGTCGCAGAAAGCCTTGATATGCACCTGATCTACATGAATGCAGAAAACCACGATGTTCATACTGCTTATATTTCGCATATATCACACATTACGTCTTATGCTCTGGCCAATACCGTTTTGGAAAAAGAACGTGAGGAAGAAACTATTTTCCAGCTTGCAAGCTCCGGTTTTTCC
This sequence comes from Chryseobacterium luteum, assembly GCF_000737785.1. Lineage (GTDB taxonomy): Bacteria > Bacteroidota > Bacteroidia > Flavobacteriales > Weeksellaceae > Chryseobacterium > Chryseobacterium luteum. Next base: position 33,940 of record NZ_JPRO01000006.1, read on the forward strand.
AGTACGGTACGTCTTGCAAAATCCCATCCGGAAATGTGGGTTCCCATCTTTAAACAGAATAAAGAAAATGTTCTGGATGTTCTGAACGAGCATATTGCCCAGCTCAGAAAATTCAAGGCTGCATTGGAGAAAGAAAATTATGAATACCTTGAAGAACTGATCAGCAATGCCAACAGGATCAGAGGGATATTGAGATAAAATAAATTAAAAGGGATTGGATTGCAGATTGCAGGGAATAGGACTTCGTTACTGTGATATCCTGTATTCCTTACTCTATTTTTTGAAACCAACCCATTCGTTCTTATGAATCATGGACCAGGTTGCAGGACTTGACTATAATTTACTTATATTTTTTGCTTCTTACGCTTATCTGCGACCTGATATCCACCCTTACGTTTTCAATTTTAATATTTATATTTTAACTTTATTAAAAAATGTTTTAACTTTATTAAAAAAAAGCTTACTTTCGTAAAAAATATAATCAATGAAACTTCCGACGGTTTGTCCAAGTTGCGAAAATACTTTAAACGTAAGTCAGATGAAATGCCCGAGTTGCAAAACAGAAGTAAGCGGCGATTACGAACTTCCCGTTCTGCTCAAGCTGAACCGTGAGGAGCAGGAATTTGTTGTGAATTTCTTACTTTCCAGCGGGAGCATCAAAGAAATGGCCAAACAGGCCGGACTGTCCTATCCCACCATGAGAAACAAAATGGACGACCTGATCACCAAAGTCGGACAGCTAAAAACCAACCTGTAAACCACCCCTGATGAACTGGAAAACAATTTTTAATCCATTTGAAAGATTTGATGATAAACTGCTGCTGGTTGTTGGCCTTTTGGGAACAGCTCTGGCAATTTTGACGGGATACTGGACCGGCAACCGTTTCAGCAGCATTTACAGGATCAGCCGCCTGGACAAGGTGAGCCTTGAAGCTGTCGCTATTCCCACTTTAATAAGTTTTGCTTCAGCCATTATCATTCTTTTCATATTGGGCAGGATCTTAAACAATAAGACGAGACTCATCGATATTGTCAATACCGTACTCATTTCACAACTGGTAGTGATTATTTTTCAGGTGATGGATAAAATACCCTTCATAAAAGCTACCCAGACCAGAATGGCCAGCCAAAGAGCCCATCCTTCGGAAGCCTTACCTATCTGGGATCTTACCATCATGATTGGCACTACATCCATTATCCTTATCATTTTAATCTACAGTATCACTATCTATTACAACGGCTTCAAAACAGCAACCAACATCAAAAAATGGCAGCATATTGCTCTTTTTGCAGCCGTATCATTGTTGACCACTATGATCTGCCAAATTTTAATATCTAAATACTTTTAAATAACATGAAAATCAAATTTCTATTGGTGCTGGTCTTTCTGGCACAGCTTTTTCACGCCCAAATCGAAGGAATATGGAATGGTGAACTCGATACCCAAATGATGAAACTTCCTTTGGTTTTAAAGATCAAAAAAGGACCTTCCGGATACACTTCCCTGATGAACAGTCCCAAACAAAGCAAAGACGACATCAGTGTAGACCAGACAGATTTTACTGATAATGAGCTTAGTTTTGAGGTCAAAAAAATCAATGCCAGTTATAAAGGAGTTTTTAAAGACAATCACTTTGAAGGCACCCTCACCCAGGGCGGAAAAGCACTTCCTTTAAACCTGTTCAGAGACGTTCCGGTTTCTAAAAACGCTGATGTTTCCTATCTCAATGGGAAAGCAATCAACAAAGAAAAATTGGATGATTTTCTGGATTATATTAGTAAGAAAAATCAGGGAATCGGCAGTGTTTCTATTTTCAGAAACGGAGTTCAGGAGTATCACAAAGATTTTGGCCAGCAGCTGTTGAAAAATGTGGCTTATGATAAAGAAACCCAATATCAGATTGGGTCTGTCAGTAAAATGATCACCGCAGTCATGCTGATGCAGCTCGTTGAAAGCGGTAAGCTTAAGCTGGATGAAAAACTGTCAAAATTCTATCCTGAAATTCCTGATGCAAAAAAAATTACCTTACACCAAATGCTGAATCATACCAGCGGATTGGGCGATTACGTAGGTAAGCCAAAGGATAACTGGCTTTTCAAAAATCCGGTAGGTGATCAGGCCATCATCGCAGAAATCAAAAAGCAGGGGGTAAGCTTTGAACCCGGAAAGAAATTAAGATATTCCAACTCAGCTTATTTTCTTTTGAGCAGGATTCTTGAAAAGCTTTCAGGTAAGCCATACAATGTCATATTAAAAGAAAACATCCTTGATAAAGCAGGCATGAAGCATACCTTCTCGGTAATGGATCATCCTAAGAATGTATTTAAATCTTACACATTTGCAGATGGCAGCTGGAATGAGGTCTCTGATTTTAATTTCCACAACTGTATTGGTTTGGGTGATATAGTTTCTACAACAGAGGATATGAACCTCTTCATTGATGCTTTATTCAACGGAAAATTCATCAAAAAAGAAACGGTTGATATGATGATCTACAACAAAAATGAAAAGGTTTTCGGAATGGGAATGATGAAAATGCCTTTCTATACGATTACGGCTTACGGACACGGCGGCGATACAGCCGGTTCTCATTCTATCGTTTCTTACGAGCCTACCGACAAGCTTTCTTTTGCTGTCACTTTAAACGGTGAAAACATGCACCATAATGACCTGTACCTTGGTATTTTAAACCTGCTGTACGGCAGGGACTATAAGTATCCATCGTTTGATAATGGTAAACCTAACACTGAGCCGGACCTATATTCAGGAGAATATGAATCAAAAGAAATTCCGATTCCTTTGACAGTCTTTTCCAAAAACGGAACTTTATTTGCACAAGGGAAAGGACAGCCTGAATTTCCTCTAAAAAAGACGGAGAAGAATAAATATCAGTTTGAACAAGCAGGCATCACGATTATCTTCATTCCTGAAAGTAAGCAAATGCAACTGATCCAAAATGGAAAAACATCTCTTTTTAATAAAAAGTAGTCCGATCTTTTTTAAGCCAGTAAAAATTTTTAAGTTTTCAAGAATAATATAATTGAGTTCTGCTGTAAGAATTACACTGAAAAATCATTTGATTTTCTTAACTCTTCCTAATCGCTTCATTGACCTTAATGGTTTAAAATAATTAAGATTTAAAATTCATCATAAAAAAATCCTTAGATTACTTTTTCTAAGGATTTTATATTTAAAAATATGTTTTCTAACATTCAGGAACGTTCACCGCAATAGCCAGCCCGCCTTCCGAAGTTTCCTTAAAACGGTCACTCATAGATAAAGCTGTTTCCCACATGGTCTGTATGACTTCATCCAGTGTTACTTTCGCTTTGGCAGGATCACTTTCCAGCGCTATATTAGCTGCCGTGATCGCTTTCATGGCGCCCATTGTATTTCTTTCAATACATGGAATCTGTACCAGTCCTTTAATGGGGTCGCAGGTAAGTCCGAGATGGTGCTCCATGGCAATTTCAGCCGCCATTAATACCTGGCCTATACTTCCGCCTAAAATTTCCGTCAACCCTGCCGCTGCCATCGCTGATGAAACACCGATCTCGGCCTGGCATCCGCCCATTGCAGCAGAAATAGTTGCATTTTTCTTGAATAAGGTGCCTATTTCTCCGGCTACAAGTAAAAACCTTACGATATCATCTTCGCTGATACATTCTGTAAATGCCTGCGAATACATTAAAACTGCCGGAATTACACCGCTGGCACCATTTGTAGGGGCCGTGATGATCCTTCCGAAACTGGCGTTCTCTTCATTTACAGCCAATGCAAAACACGCGATCCACTTATTGATATTGGTGAAATTTTCTTCCGCATCTACAACCATCTGAAACCATTCATCAATATTTTTATAGATCTTATCTCCCAAAAGCTTCCTGTTGATCCCGGCAGCCCTTCTGGTTACATTTAAACCTCCGGGAAGAATGCCTTCTTTATTAACGCCTTTGTAGATGCATTCTTTAATATTCTTCCAGATATTCATGGCTTCCTGTCTGGTTTCTTCCTGAGATCTCCAGCTTTCTTCATTGATGAGGATCAGGTCTGAAAACCTTTTCAATCCTAGTTTTTCACAGTATTTTACAATATCCGAACCGTGGTGACAGGGATATAGTGTCCGGACACAGTGTTTTTCTATGGATTTTTTTTCCTGGCTTGCAATAAAACCTCCTCCTACAGAATAAAAATCCTGAACAAGCTCGGTTCCATCTTCAAAAACAGCCTTAAAAATCATTCCGTTGGGGTGAAAATCAAGGGATTTCTGCATATTTAAAACCAAATGATACCCGTAGATAAAAGGAATTTCTTTTTCTCCACCCAGGTTAATGGTTTGCTCTTTTTTTATTTTCTCTATTTTTTCATCAATTTCTGAAGTATTGATGATTTTAAAATCTTCACCGTTCAACCCAAGCATTCCGGCAATATCCGTTCCGTGCCCGATTCCTGTTTTCGCCAGGGAGCCGAAAAATTCAATAAAAACTTCCTTTACTTCTGCGATTGATCTTTCCCTTTTTATAATTCTGATAAATGCAGATGCCGCATTCCAGGGTCCCATCGTGTGTGAACTGGACGGGCCTATTCCTACTTTAATAATCTCAAAAACCGATATTGATTCCATAAATCACTGATCATTTTCCTCTTAAAACAAAGATACATGATAAAATATTAATAAAACCAGTCTGAAATTAGGTTTAATGTCTTATTTAAAGATTTCAGGTTACCATTTTAAGCTTTCTTCGTGTTGGGAAATATCAAGTCCTTTATTTTCAGCTTCTTCGGAAACCCTAAGGGTAATCATAGAATCTGTAATTTTATACAGAAGCAGGGAACCAAAGAAGGTAAAAGCTGAAACAAGAACCAAAGCCGCCATATGATGGGCAAAAACTTCGATTCCTCCATGAAGAAGGCTCGCATTTTCACCATGGGCCAATATAGCGGTAAGAATCATTCCCATGATGCCTCCTACTCCATGGCAGGCGAAAACATCGAGGGTATCGTCTATTTTCTTCAAAGCTTTCCAGTTCATCATCACATTAGAAACGATTGCCGCTGCAAATCCTATAAAAAGACTTTCCGGGATACTTACAAAGCCACAGCCGGGAGTAATGGCTACAAGTCCTACAACAGCACCGATACAGGCTCCCAATGCAGAAACACTTCTTCCGTTGATCCGGTCAAAAAAGATCCAGGTCATCATGGCAGAAGCAGAAGCAATAGTGGTTGTTCCGAAAGCCGTAGCAGCAGATGCATTCGCACTCAGAGCAGATCCGGCATTAAACCCAAACCATCCGAACCAAAGCATTCCGGTTCCTAAAAGTACGTAAGGAATATTGGAAGGCTCATGATGCGGGTTTTTCCTGTTTCCCAGAACCAAAGCACCCGCTAAAGCGGCAAAGCCGGCACTCATATGAACTACAGTTCCGCCTGCAAAGTCTTTTACCCCAAAGTATTTATTCAGAAGTCCGTCAGGATGCCATACCATATGGCAAAGCGGCGTATAGATAAAAATGCTGAAAAGCACCATGAACAGCAGATAAGAGATAAAGCGAACCCGCTCGGCAAAAGAACCTGTAATAAGAGCGGGTGTAATAACTGCAAACTTCATCTGAAAAAGGGCAAAAAGCACGAAGGGAATGGTGGAAGCCATCATTTTGTGAGGCAGTGCCCCCACATGGCTGAAAAACGGATAACTTAAAGGGTTTCCAATGATTCCGTAATGCACACCATTGATCTCAAAGCCTAAAGAATCCCCGAACGATAAAGAAAACCCAACCACAACCCATAAAATGGAAATAACACCGAGCGCAATAAAACTCTGCAGCATCGTGGAAATTACATTTTTCTTGCCTACCATTCCTCCGTAAAAGAATGACAGTCCGGGTGTCATCAGCAATACAAGGCCGGCTGCCGCAAGGATCCATGCGACGTCTGCCCCTACAATTTTGTCTTCACTGAGAAATTCTCCTGTGTTGGGAACATCAACAGCCGGGCTCCAAAATAATCCTCCGAAGGCTACAAGGGTGATGACTGAGAATGAAACAATCCATTTTAAACCAATTTTCATATAATTTACATTTAACCCCATCAAAATTAAATATAAATTTTATAAAAACATAAAATTTTACAAAATACCCCTTAAAAAACATATCTTATTTAAAAACTTAAACGGTTTAAACAAAAACTTCCTTCAATATTTTGGACACTTCTTTATATTTTGTGGCCGGAAAGAGATGAGTACCTCCTTTGATGACATAATCCGGTTTTGAATATTTAATAGGAAAGACGATATCTTTATCACCCAATATCTGTATAACTTCAGGAGTTTCTTCAAATTTCCATTCGGAAACCTTTTCCACAGACCATTTGAGATAATAAGGATCTCTGACCTTGAAGTATTGGAGAATCTTAGGATTTTTAGGATCGAACAGTTTTCTGACTACAGAATATGCGTTTGCAGCTTTGTCATTAAACATGCCCACAGGAAGTATTCTCGGAATTTTTGTGATTTCTCCGGTTTTTATAAATTTAGATTTCTCTTTATCTGATTTGATGCTTCCCATAATGACCACTTTTTGCGCGGGCTTCAGCCTGTTGATCTCCTGCACCATAATGCCGCCAAAAGAATAACCCAGCAGGCAGAACGGCTCGGAATCATCCACTTTTTCCGCCATTCTTTCAACATAGGAATGAAAGGGCTCGTTTTTCTCAGGGATGAGCCAGTCTATAAAAATTAACTCACAGTTCCCGGGAAACTCCAGCCTTTCCAACACTTTAAAGTCTGCTCCGAGACCGCTTACCACATAAATTTTCATTATACTAATTTATGAAAAACATGGGAAAAGACATAGATTAAATTTTAGGTTGCCTGTTTTTTTAACCGTTAAGAAGATTGAAGGCTCTTAAAGTGGGCTTTGTGCAATACTTTTGAAAAGTACATGCATAAAAAAATGGACCGTTTATAAAAACCGCCCATTTTAGTATCTGATTGTATATTTTACTTATTTCTTTTTCTTTACAGGAACCCTGTTCTCATTATCCAGCTTTTCTGTAGAAACTCTGAACTGGATATCCATTTCGTTCTTGATGAAATAATCTTTCAGTGAAGACTGGTAGAATACTTTGAAATCTCTTCTGTTCAGTGAGAATTTAGCAGACTCCACGACTACCGTAAACTGGGTTACGTATACATTTGCAGGGAAAGTGATTGTTTTTCTTACTCCTTTGATGGTAACATCACCGTATACTGTTGAATTGTATTCACTATTTGCTAAAGGAATGATTTTAGTCAAGTGAAATTTTGCGATCGGGAATTTTTTAACCTCAAAGAAATTGGTGCTTTTCAGGTCATTGGTAAGCTTGATCTGATCTTCCTCGGAAACATCTCCCGCCATCAGGCTCCTCATATCTATAACAAACTCTCCGTCTACAAGGACTGTTTTATCAAAATTGAATTTTCCGCTTTTCAGCTTTACTGTCCCTGAATGCGAAGAAGCCTCAGTTTTTACAACTTTATATCCCCACCACCTGATCTCTGATGAAGTCACTTTTGAAACTTTATCAAATTTCTTCTGTGCAGAAACAAATGATATGCTCGCACACATCATAGCAAACAATAGTAATCTTTTCATTCTTTTTTATTTACAATTCAACAAAAATAAAAAAAAGTGTAGAACTTCTACACTTTTAATAATCTTTTTTTGATTAAATTATTTAGCAGTTACCTTTACAATCATTTCAATGTCATCTTTCACAAAAACATCCTGCATGGTAGATTTGTAAGCAACGTCAAATTTCTGTCTGTCGAAAGAGAATTTATCAGATACCAGACTTACTACTCCTTTGCTGTAAGCAATCTTTGCAGGGAAAGTAATTGGGCTTGTTTTTCCTTTAACGGTAAGGTTTCCTGTTACTAAAGAATTATAGATCTTATCACTGTTTTTCTTTACAGAAGTAATTTTGAAAGAAGCCGTTGGGAATTTTTCAACTTCAAAAAAGTCACCGTTCTTAAGGTGTCCGTTCAGTTTCTGCTGATATTCTCCCGAAAGGTCAGTTGAGCTGATGGAAGTCATATCCAATACAAAGCTCCCTCCCACAAGATTATTTCCTTTCATGATCATGTCTCCTGATTTTACTTTTACAGTACCGTCATGAGAGCTTGCCTCAGATTTTGCCACTTTGTATCCCCACCAGTGAACGTCAGATGCTACTACTTTTTTTGACTGTCCGAATGCAAGGCCACCAGCTAAAACTGCTAATAAGAATATTTTTTTCATTTGAATAAAGTTATTTTACTTGTTTAATGCTGCAAATGTAGCCAACTTATCTGATAGATTTCATTGATGTATATCAATAAAATCAATTATTTTTATGAATAATATCATTCTATAAAAAAACTCCGGAAGTTCCGGAGTTGTGTATTTTAATTTTGATAGTAAGCAGTGTACAGTGCCGTCCCTTTTAATGCGGTGTGATTCTGCTTGATCAGATAAATCGGTATGCCTTTCAGCAATGCTTCCATCTTATCGCTTATCTTGAACTTTTCATAGAATTTACCTTTGTCGATATACTCTCTGATTACTTGCGGAATATCTCCCGAAATCAGCAGTCCTCCGGTAGCCTTAAACTTCAGCACAAGGTTGTTTGCTTCTCTTGCAAGAAATTCCAGGAAGGTATCTAAAGCAATTTTACAGATCAGAACATCATCTTCAACTGCGGCTTTGTAAATTTCCTGAACAAAATCTCCTCCTGAAAGACGTTCTGCAAGCCATTCCGGTTCCGGATGCCTTTTTACGTCTCTCAAGAATCTGTAAATATTGAAAAGACCGGTTTTGGACAGTACATTTTCCCAGCTTACAATACCGTAGATATTGTTTAGGAACTGGTAAAATTCCACTTCCACATTGGTTCTTGGTGAAAATTCCGAGTGTCCTCCTTCCGTAGCGAAAGGTCTCAGGTATTTCCCGTCAAAGAAATAACCGGCTTCACCCAGCCCGTGGCCGGGAGCAAGGATGGCTACATTCCCTTTTTCAAGATGCCCGCTGGTGTAGATCGGGTCTAGGTCATCATCTTCAAGAAGCGCCATACCATAAGCGGAAGCTTCAAGGTCATTGAGCATATCTGCTTTTTCAAAGCCGAAATCCCTGGTATATTCTTCAATATCCAAGTCCCAGCCTAACCTTGCAGGGCTGCTTTTCCCGTCAATTACAGGTCCGGGTACAGCCAGCGACAGACGTTTTACATTCTCCAGCTGATTATCCTGAATGAATTTTTTCAATATATCAGAAAACAAAGCATAGTCTTTCGTACTATATTCATTCTGAGTTTTTATCTCAAGACCTCCGTTAGCGGATACAAAATGGCCTAAGATGGTTATATCTTCACGGAGACTTGCACCAATGATAGAAACATTATCATTATTGGTATTTTCTACTCCTGGTAAATAAAGCGGAAATTTTGGATTCAATATCATAACCTCAAATTTTATCAAATATAATAATAGTTTTTGTAAATATTGCAGGGAAGCAAAAAACCTTTTCATTTTCACAAAAAGGCTTGGCTAATAATTGTTTATATATAAATCTAACTACTTTCCTAATGGAATATTGTACCCGAATCCTACTCCTATATTTCCCACATTGTAGTCCTGTCCGGCGATATCGCCTTTATCTCCTACAAAAACTTTCTGATACTGTACGAAGAAATTCCAGTCTCTGTTGTGGTACCCGATTTCCGGCTTGATATAGAAACCTCCGTCCGGTCTGTCGATTGAGCTGTTGGAAGCCACTTTTTCATTTCCCACAAGGAATCCGTATCCTAAGTCCGTGCCAAAGTAGAAACCGGTCTGTTTCGGGTAGATTCTTATCAGCGCTCCTACAGGAATTACCCCTACATCATTGTTATCATAGCCATTGTTGCTTTTTCCAAAATAATGAGTATATCCTGTTGCAATACCTAATCCAAATCCCGGAGTGATCAAATTCTGATAGGACACATCCACACCTGCAGCTGCAGAAAGATTATCTGACGGAACTGCCAAACCAACATTAGCTCCTACTTTGATCATGTTATTCATCTGCGCGCTCTGTGCACTTGCCATACCTGCCATTAAGATTCCAGCCAGCACTATTGATTGTTTTAACATTTTCATAACTCTAATTTTAAATTTTACTAATGCAATAAGCTGTAAAAATCGTGCCAAGGAACCGCTTTATATGAGTTTTAACACTCAGATCTATTACAAAATAATGATTATCAATAGGTTAATTTGCATCAAAATCAAATGATTGTTTAAATTAAATATTGAACATCATACTATTACGAATTCTTAACCGTTATTATTTTAACCTTTCTGCTTCTACATCATCAAAACACTAAATTCTCTCAACATGGCCGATTCAATGTTACATAATAAGCATCTTCTCTGGCGGGCCGGTTTCGGACCCGGAATCAACCAGATTGCAGATCTGAAAAATATAAATATAAAAACGCTGATCCAGGAATTATTCAAGGAAGGAAACTTCACAGAAATAAACTATGATACCCCTGATCCCCAAACCTCAGATGATATGACGGACAGCAGAACCCCGGCAGAAAAGAAAAAGGAAATGCAGCGCATTATCAGGGAGCAAAACAATGAGCTTAACCTGAATTTCCTGAATGAAATGGTCAACAGCAAAGAGCAAATGAGAGAAAAAATGGCATTTTTCTGGCACGGACATTTTGCATCCAGAATCAACAATTCAAAATTCAGCAAGCAGCTTCTTAACACGATCAGGAAAAAGGCGCTGGGAAATTTTAAAGATCTTCTCTTCGAGGTAAGCCAATCCCCTGCAATGCTGAATTTCCTGAATAATCAGCAAAACAAAAAAGACCATCCGAATGAAAACTTTGCCCGCGAGGTAATGGAATTATTTACCATGGGAAGGGGAAATTACACTGAAAAGGACATCCGTGAAGGAGCCAGGGCATTTACAGGCTGGGGCTATGACAAGGAAGGCAATTTCAAGGAACGAAAAAACCTGCATGATGAAGGAACGAAAACATTCCTGGAGAAAACGGGAAATTTTACAGGAACTGACATTTTAAATATCATCCTCGAAGAGAAGGCCACTGCGAAATTCATCACCACAAAAATATATAAGTTCTTCGTCAATGAAAATGTGGATAATAGTATTGTAGAACAGCTGAGCACAGGTTTCTACAACTCCGGATACGATATCAGAAAGCTCATGACCGAAATCTTTTCGGGTTCATGGTTCTATGATAAAAAAAATATCGGCAACAGGATAAAATCCCCGATAGAACTGATGGCCGGAATGATGCGGATGCTGCCAATGAATATCCAGAATCCTGAAAACCTTATTGTTTATCAGAAACTGCTGGGACAAATGCTCCTCTACCCGCCGAATGTCTCAGGATGGCCGAGCGGAAAATCATGGATAGACAGTTCTACCCTGATGCTAAGGCTACAGATTCCACAGATATGGTCCGGCCTGCGTCCCTTGGAATACAGTCCGCGCCAGGATGATGATATCGACATGGGAATGAAATCCCGTGAAACCGCCATGAACAAATCTTTTAAGAATCCTAATATTACGATTGACTGGAGCAGGCTGGAAAAGGTTTTTGCTGATAAAAACTGTGAAGATTATTTGATTCAGAGCTCTAAAACGCTTGATATGGATTCTGTAAAGAATTTCTCAGACAAAAGTATAAAAATGAATATCATCAACCTGATGTCTACCCCGGAATATCAGTTGTGTTAGGTTGCAGATAATAGGTTGCAGGTTGCAGGCAGCAGGCAGCAGGTAATAGTAGCCGCCGTTTAGCCTTGCAGACTTTGATTTATTATTTGTTACTTCAAGTACCTGTTTAAATTTTATTCAATACAATTATGATGCAGAAATAATTATTAAAGAAACATATTCCTGTCACAGATTAAAGAGATTTAGCAGATTTATTTCAGTTATAAAAATCTGTGTAATCAGCCAAATCAGCGAGATTTTAAAGATTTAAAGCCTCTAAAAATATTGATAAGAACTTCAAATATAAATAAAACCGAGATCCACCCCTGCAACCTATTACCTGCTGCCTGCTATCTATTATCTATTATTTGCAACCTTTAACTTAAAACAAAATTATGTTAATCAAAAGAAGAGAATTCCTCAAAATAAGCTCATTAGCCACCGCATCGCTGATGATGCCCAATTTCCTGAAAGCAATGACATTGGATGAAGCATTAGAGCCCAATCAGAAAATTCTTGTAGTATTGCAGTTTACAGGTGGAAATGATGGCTTGAACACGATTATTCCTACAAAAAATGATATTTATTTTAAAGAAAGAAACAGTATTTCCATTAAGGATTCTTTAGTTTTAAATGATGAAACGGGAATCAATCCGGCACTCTCCTATTTTAAAGAGCTTTTCGATAACGGTGAACTTTCAGTAATGAATAATGTGGGCTATCCGGACCCGGACAAATCCCATTTCAGAAGCATGGATATCTGGCATTCTGCAAGCCGCAGCGACGAGTTCCTTGAAACCGGCTGGCTGGGACGTTTTCTGGATGAAGAATGCTACCGGTGCGAGCATCCCACACAGGCATTGGAAGTGGATGATATGCTGAGCCTCGCACTGAAAGGAGAAAATAACAAGGCATTTGCTTTCAAAGATCCCAAAAGACTTTATCAGACCAGCCAGGAGAAGTATTTCAAATCCCTGTATGACCACCATCACGATGATGAAACGGTTTCTTATTTATACCAGACTCTTGGTTCTACCATTAATAATGCAGATTATATTTTTGAGAAAAGTAAGTCAAAAAAAACAGACCAGACTTATCCAAATTCACAGCTAGGAAAGGATTTTAAAACCGTAGCTTCGTTGATCAAATCTGATATCAACACCCAGGTTTATTATCTTTCTGTGGGAAGTTTTGACACCCATGTCAACCAGAACGAAAGGCAGTCAAAGCTTTTCAGCGACATCAATGAAGCAGTAAAATCATTTGTAGCCGATCTGAAAAGCAACGGAATTTTCAATGATGTTCTACTGATGACGTTTTCGGAATTCGGGCGCCGGGTAGCTCAAAATGCAAGCAACGGGACTGATCACGGGACTGCCAACCAAATGTTTTTCATCAGTGGAGGATTAAAAAAGAAAGGACTGCTGAACGCACTTCCGGATCTGCAGAAACTGAATGAAGGCGATCTCATCTATACAGAAGATTTCAGAAAAGTATATGCTACGATTCTTAAAAACTGGCTTAAAGCGGATTCCTCCAAAGTGCTGGGCTGGAAAAACGGGATCTATGATTTTATTTGATTTAAAATAGAACTGTTACTGTGATCATGTTAATTAAAATGGAAATTTTCCCAGCCTCATAGGTTTTAAAACCTATGAGGCTGGGAAAATTTCCATATTATTTAAAAACCTTTGTAAAGCTATCTTTTTCCAGTTTTTCCAGGGAGAAATCAAAATCGGATTCTTCTTTTTCAAAAGTAATTTCTGCCCCCAGTTCTGTTACGAGCACATTAAAGGACAGCGGCTCATACCATTGCTGGTAAAGTGCTTCCGTAGCCATCACCGAGATCGCAGAATTTCCTGAAACATGGGCATGTCCGGCTCCAAAATTAAGAAGCACAAAACACTGTTTTTCTCCCTTTGGCAGCAGCATTCCAAGGACGGTCTGCCTCTGGACGGAATTACATTTTGCTTCTGCAAAAAGATGATCGGGGTTCATCATATATTCTCTTGAGATATGATCTCCTTTTCCGATCACAATCTTGTATCCGCAATCCGGGTTTCCGGAATACACATTATTCATGATCAGGGTCGGAACATTCAGGCCTTTGGCAGCATACAGATATTCCACGGCACCATTGGGCGCAGAGGTCATATCTCCGGAATACATCAGATTCCCGTTATCCTGGTTATAAGCTGCATTCCATCCTGTTTTTCCTCCGATGTTCAGTGCTGAAAGATCAAGATCATACGCTCCCCAGTTATCTTCCCAATAAATTCCGACAGCCAGCTTTTCTCCTGAGAACCTTGTCCCGGCAGGAATATTTCCTACGAACATTTTCTCGGAGGTTGGCAGCCCGAATTCTACATTGTCAGGGAAACAGAACTTCTTTCCGGAAAGATCAAATCTTGATTTTAAGTAATTCAATATAAAATCAAAATTCTTTTCACCCACCGTTCCTGCTTTTCCAGGTTTCACCCAGGATTTTCCGTTTCTGATTCTATACACAAACGTATCCTGTCCGTACATCCTCTGATAACAGGCAGACAAAGCTTTGAACAATGCAAACGGAGTGGCATTATCCAGCCAGTGCAGATCGCTTTTTTCCAGCAATGTATGGGTAGCTTCATTCAACGGATTAGAAACGAGTGGCTGATGATGAATTTTCGACAGCTTTGAGATCTTATTGATGGTTTTAGAGGATCTTTTTTTATACGCTAAAAACAACGGTTTGAATCTGTTAAAAACCTGGGCAATCCTTTCCAGTCCATATTTTTCAAACAAATCGGACGGATTAAATTTACTTTCTTTGATGGCTTTGATCAATTCTTCATTTTTGATCAGAAGAGTGGTATCCGTAGTTTTATAAATTACATATCTGAAAAATTCTACAGGATTGGCCGGATAGATCTGATACAGATCCGCTATTTTTATAATGGCTTCTTTGTTCCTGATATTTTCCGATCCTGTAAAGGTATAATTCAAGTCTTTTGTTAAAACAGAAAGAAGATCGTTAATGGTTTCATCTTTCAGAGCTATTCCCGACTTCAGCAATGACAGGCATTTTTCTGTCATTTCTTCTTCAGAACAGGCTTTTATTACTTTGAAAACCAATTTTGCGTTGGGCACATTCAATACTTCATCAGGAATATAAATTTCATCCCGGAAATTGCTTCCGTAAGTAGAAATATAGTGTTTAAGCTGTTCAATAAACAACTCAATTCTCGTACTTTCTTTTATTTTCTGCCAGGATTTATGGAAAGTCTTGTTCAGATCATTTCCGTTTAATTTTTCTTTTGCATAAAATTTTATGATCTGATCTTTGGCCCAAACGGCATCTGCTTCGATCACAAAGCCTGCATCGGAAATAAAAGGTGTACTTTCAGTTTTTTTGGCCAGTACGGCATTAAATAATTGAAGTGTTTTCATTGGATAAAAATTAAAAATAAGTGAGGAGTATGGTTTTTAAAGAAACAATATAGGAACTCCTTTTACCTATTATTTTGAAAAAGGCGGAGAGTAATTACCCTTTATAGGAACTCTGTTTGCCTTATTTTTTTGCGGATGAAAACACTTCAATGGTACTCAAATATAAGTAATTTTCATCAGTATTATTTATAACCTTATAGGCTTTTTAAACCTATAAGGTTTGAATGACAAAGCATCCTCAGCATTATGCTTTTCTATACTTCTTCTTTTTCTTCCAGGGTGCATTTTTCCCCACATCCCCTGCCATGATACATCCGTAAGGCATCACCTCATCCAGCACTTCGCAAAGTCCGTATTCTTCAATCTGTGCTCTTACGTTTTTAGCGCTTTTATAAGCACTTGGCAGCTCGGAAATGTCGATTTCATTGGAGAAGAAACGGATATCCAGTCCTTTGGTTTCCTCTTCGAAGATTTCCTCAACTGTTTTATGGGCCAGTGACCTTTTATGCTGTGTTCTGCTGAAATTTCTTCCGGCTCCGTGGGGCGCAAAACCCAGATTTCTCCCATTGGTTTTTCCCTGAACGATCAAAACGGGTTCTGACATATTCAGTGGAATCAATCTTGGTCCTGTGATATCCGGCATAAATTTATCATCTAACGGGGTGGCTCCTTTGGCATGATAAAAAAGATCACCATCCCTGAAAACGAAATTATGCTCATTCCAATATCTATTCTTCTTCTCTGTTCCCAGTTTGTTTAACACTGCATCATGAATATTCGTGTGATTTTCTTTCGTCCATGCTCTGATCAGCTGAAGAGCTTCCCAATAGGCCTGTCCTTCTTCTGTATCGAAGGGAATCCATGCATTTTCTTTCAGTGTTTCAGGAGAAATATCCTGTCTGAAACGGTTGGCCACCTTCATTCCTTTATCGTAAAGAGCCGCACCCGGAGCCCTTGAACCGTGATGGGTAACCAACATGGTATTTCCCGTATTTTTGGACTTACCAACAAACAGGAAGTGATTTCCGTCTCCCTGGGTTCCCATATGAGAACGGGCAATGCTGATCAGCTTTTCATCGTTTAAGAAGTAATTTTCTCTGAACGCATCCATAAGCTCCTGAGACATCGGCATCTGTTCTCCTCTCGGTCTTCCTCCGTATCCGAAATGCGTCACTGAATGGGCTGCATCCAATACTTCTTTAGGATCGGCATCTCCAAAATCCGTCAGCATGACAGAACAGCAGATATCTGCGCTATGAAATCCCGGGTGGATTGCGTTTTTAGCGACAACCACTCCACCTACCGGAATCAGTCCTTCCGGACCTGTAGGACAGGCATCGGGCATCAGGGCTCCGGTGGTCAGCGTAGGTGTTTTCATTAAGACTTTCATCGTATTGATCACTTTTTCTACGTTGTCAGTTTCACTTTCATGTTCTGCTCTGATGTTGATGATAAAATCTCTGGCTGTATCGTGAAGCGGAATAATATCAGGCTGTCTGAACTGATCCAGGTATTCTCTGATCTGAATTTCATCCAGGTTATTTTCGTTGATATGGGTAATGGCATCTTTAAACCATTTAGCTGGTCTATATCCTAATTCAATTAAGTGATTTCCGTTAAATTCCATTGGTTGTTTCATTTTGATAATGCAAAGTAATACCATAAGTGCGCAATAATTCTGCGCAGATAAAATTATTTTAATTATTTTTGTAAAAAAGATCAAAAGGCTTATTTGCTTTTTACCATCTTTAATCATTGCTCATTAAAATAAAAAATATGCTATCGGAACAATTAAAAAACAATCCTGACACTATTCAGTTCAAAGATGTCATTACACACATCGACGAGCAGTACGATTTTACACCGACTTTTTTTAAAAACGGAGATGCTGTGAATGAAGCAGGACAGAATAACGGTTCATGCAAGATTTTCAGTTTTGCAAAACTCCAGGGATTGTCAAAAGAGCAGACACTTGCTCTTTTCGGAGAATTTTACAGGGAAGATGTCTTAAAAAATCCGGAAGGAACGGACCACCAGAATATCAGAAACTTTATGGAATACGGATGGGAAGGGATTTCGTTTGAGGGAGAAGCATTGAAAGAGAGATGATTTTATAAGTCAATGGTGAATTTGCTTCGCAGGTGAATGGTGAATTCCGGAAACGTTTGATCCATTAGGGAACAGAAGCAAAGAAGCAATTGTATAAGTCAATCGTGAATTTGCTTCGCAGGTGAATGGTGAATTCTGGAAACGTTTAATCCATTAAGGAACAGAAGCAAAGAAGCAATTGTATAAGTCAATCGTGAATTTTGCTTCGCAGGTGAATGGTGAATTCCGGAAATAATTATGTATAAAAAATTGACTTGCGAAGCAAAATTCACCTTTCACTATTCACTCCCCCCCTTTCATTCTATCACAAAAAACCACACAACCATGTCATCCAATAAAAATGCCCTCATCCGTTACAAAACATTAGACAAATGCCTTAAGAACAAATACAGGAAATATACGCTGGAAGATCTTATTGATGCCTGTTCTGATGCCCTGTTTGAATTTGAAGGAAAAGAGTCTTATGTAAGCAGGCGGACCGTTCAGCTCGACCTGCAGAATATGCGGAGTGAAAAATTCGGGTACGAAGCTCCCATTGAAGTATACGACAGAAAGTACTACCGCTACAGTGATCCGGAATACAGCATCCACAATATCTCTGTGAATGAAAGTGACCTTAAAGCGATGAATAATGCGGTTCAGATCCTGAAACAGTTCAAAGATTTCTCTATGTTCAAAGAAATGAACGGGGTTATCCAGAAACTGGAAGATTCGATTCATTCCACGGGGCAGAAATCCATCATTCATCTGGATAAAAATGAACAGCTGAAAGGGCTTGAGCACATCGACATCCTTTATGAAAGCATCTCAAATAAAAGGGTGCTGAATATTCTTTACCGCAGTTTTACCGCCAGGGAATCCAGTAATTATGTGGTACACCCACAGCTTCTTAAGGAGTTTAATAACAGATGGTTCCTGATCTGCCAGCATAAGGGCAAAATGTATAATTTAGCCCTCGACAGAATGGAAAAAATTAATGTGGAGGAAAATATTGAATATATAGATAAAGATCTGGACGGTGACGAATATTTTAAAGATATTGTAGGGGTTACGGTTTCTGAAACTATGGCTCCGAGAAATGTTGTTTTCTTTGTAGATTCATCGAATGCGCCTTATGTAAAAACAAAACCTATTCATAAAAGCCAGGAAATTGTAAGCGAAACTGAAGAAGGCACGCTATTTAAGATCTGTGTACAAATTAATTTTGAACTCGAAAGACTTCTGCTGGGCTTTGGAGAATGTCTGATTGTTTATAAGCCTAAAAAACTGAGACTGAAACTTCAGGATAAATTTAAAGCAGGATACAGAAACTATGAGAATTTAATTGTTCCGGATGAGAGCTGATTTTTTCAGCCACAAAAGAAACATTTAAAGTAGTCAGATCCAAATTCCTCTCTCCTGGAGGAGTAGCCAATCTTTGATTTGACGGGGTGGTAAATAATTACTATAAAGATATCTTCTACAGCACTGATCAGTACCCATATTTTTAAAATGGCTTAAAAATTGTAGTAATCAGTTCATAAAAAATCTTATTATGAAATCAAGAATATTTAAAGCATTAATTGCCATTATAGCACCTATTGCGATAGAATATATCGTAAAAAAGATATCTGAAAAACTGGATAAAAAAGAAGAAGATAAGGGAAAAGGACCTAAGCAGATTACTGCTTAAAAACGTAGAAGTAGTTAAAATTTAATTTTATTGAAAAGAGGCCGTCACTCATGTGTACAGCCTCTTTTTTTTTTTAAAAAATTTTTTTTTTTGCAGTAATCGTTTTACTAAATATAACTTCTTCCACTCGGAAATCCGAATTCTTTAATCAACGCAAAAACACTGCGCACTACCGCCTTTACTTTGCCTTAAAATTGAACGCAATGACACCAAAAATACTGAAAAAAATAAAAGAAATAGAGGAAACACGTAATGTAGAAGTCCTTCTTGCCGTAGAATCGGGAAGCAGAGCCTGGGGTTTTGCATCTCCGGACAGCGATTATGATATCCGTTTTATCTACCGGCATGAAAAAGACTGGTATCTTTCTCCGTGGGACAAAGATGAAACCATAGAATTCATGACTGAAGATGACCTGGACGGTTCCGGATGGGATCTTCGGAAAACATTTCATCTTTTACTGAAGTCCAATGCTGCTTTACTGAGCTGGTTTTACTCTCCTATCGTTTATGTAAAAAATGAAAATTTTTATAAACTTTTTAAACCTTTGGCGGATGCCTGTTTTTCTCCGATAGCGGTTTCTTATCACTATCTGAGCATGAGCAAAAAATATCTTGAAGCCTGCAGAAGTGATGAAGTGAAACTGAAAAGCTATTTTTACTGCTTAAGAACTGCACTGACCGGAAAATGGATCATAGAAAAAGGAATGGTTCCGCCTGTTTTGTTCAGTGAATTGTTGGTTTTGGTTGATGATTATACGAAAACTAAAATAGAAGAGCTTGTTGCCTTAAAAGCTACAAAAGGAGAATCCTATTACCATTCGAATGATTGGGAACTTTTTGGGTTTCTGGAAAGTATGGTTAAGGATAATGAAGAAAAGGCAAAGAATTTAGTTGGAGGTAAGGCGAATAAAAATGAGATGGAGAGGGTTTTTAAGGAGATATTAAAAGTCTAAAAGTTCTATTTTTTGAATTCCTTCAATTCTAAATACTCTCTTTGCATTTCTTAGTTTACAATTAGCTATAAGATATTCATTTGAGAAGACTTCGCAATTTTCAATAGTACGAATTGTGAAGTTTTCTTGCTTATCTCTGTAATGTATTCTATATTTACTTTTCCCAAAACTAATTTTATCAAAACTTTGTTCTTCTATAAATTCGCTTACATTAATAAAAACCGCGTTATGGTAACTAAATATTGGTGCATAAATAAGTTCATCATTAGCATCAACTTTTATGAATCCATCTATTACTTTAAATTTCGATAGGTCGTTAATATTCTTAACAATATTTTTTGATTCTAAAAAATCATAATACTCTAATTCATGTTTATAATGATTAAAATATATTTGTTTGGGATAAATTATTCTATCACTAAGTTTAAAATATTTTTTACCAAATATTAAAACTGAAATTTGTTTAATAATTGTCTCATCATAAGGTAGAATATCCTTAAAGACATATGGAGAAACAAAATCCTCGGAAAACGAATTTGTTTCTGGGTTATACCATTTACATTTAAATATTTTTTTTGAAAAAGTTCTTAAATAAATGTTTCCCGTTTTTGTAATTTGTTTTTCTATACCAACATTATCTTTTTTAATTCTCCTATCACTCTCAACCCCTACTATCATCATTAAAGGAGGAAGAAAATTTAATGATGCTGTAATAGATTGTTTTGGTTCAGAAGTTGAAACATGGTTTAATGATGCTTTTCTTTTTCCTAATTCAAAATCGACAGTTTTAAATATTATATTCTTGTTTAGATAAGTATTATAGTTTTGATCATCTTTAAAAACATTAGAGAAAAAATTATTTTCTGTTAAATAATCAATATTATTCTTTTCAATTAATTTTAGTTCCTGAACAGTAAACCAATTTGAAATGATTTTATTTTTTTTGTGAGAATAATATAAACATTTAACTTGTACAATTTCAGAAAGATTATTATTTATTTTTTCCAACTTTTCAAATATAATCATTAATGGAGGAATAAAATTAGCTTCAGCTTTTAATATTATATTAGAAAAGTCTTCAATAAAAACATGCGTCTTTACTGCCACAATATCACCTAATTGAAACATGATTAAAAAGTTTTTTTGATAAAAGTACAAAAAATATTATTAAATTTGAAAAGCCTTGAAACCTATTTCGCTGTACAGTTAATATAGAACAAACAGTTTGCAAATTGCGAATTACTACGTTGAAAACGTACGGTAAGATGTTTATCAACTGAGGTAGGCTCTGATGGGTTTAATCCTATTAGCAGTAGCACCAGTATATAAGCTGACCTGACTACAAAGGTAATGAATTTAAGTGATTCCATAAATTGAATTATATTAGATATTATTATTAATGTGTTAAGTTTAAAAATTTTTTAATGACTCAGTAATGGGTATTTGTTCGCCTTTAGGGTAATGTTTACAGCATTTTTTATATTATACAGTTTCAAGGCTTTTATCATAATGAAAAATGAAAAGAAAAAATTAGAAAAACCTGAGTGGTTTAAAGTTAAGGGATATCTTCATTTAACTCCAAACATCAATTCAAAATTTCCTAATTGGATTACGATTGCAAATCAAATAAAAAACCCAAACTATATTTCAAAATATTGTTTTTTTCCTCTAATTCATAATATCATTTTAGAACGTAGGTATAAACATGTAAAACAATATAACAAGTTTGGTGTAGAAATAAAAGATGCAGATGGAAATACTTATAAAAAAAGAAGTCACAAAGAATATAATCCTAAGTTAGGAACTTATCAATCAACAGCAAAAGCAAGACCTATACATTATGCCAGTCATAAAGATTCTTTAATTTTTTCATATTACTCACATTTATTAAATGAAGGTTATAAAAAAATTCTTACATCAAATACAGAACTTGATAAATCTGTAACTGCATATAGAAAAATTGTAAAAATTGATGAAGTAACACAAAAAGAAATAGGAAAAAGTACAATTGACTTTGCATTTGAAATATTTGAAGAAATTAAAAATAGAGCAAAAGATAAAGACATTGCAGTTTTGGCTTTTGATATTGAAAAATTCTTTTCTTCATTAAATCATCAAAAACTTAAAGAAAAGTGGAATGAAGTAATGCAATATGATTCTAATTTTTCTTGTGTTGATTTAAATAAGGATCATTTTAGAGTTTATAAAGCAACAACCGATTTTAGTTATGTTCTACTAGATGATTTAAGAGTTTCTAAAAAACACCTAAATGGTAAAAAAGCTGGTTTCAATGAATCGAAATTAGCACACATAAGAAAAAAGGAAGGATTTAAATGTTTTTTTGAATCAAATCAAGACTTTCGTAACCAAATAAGACAAAAAAAGTTAAAAGTATATAAGAATCCATTTTGGGATAAAGATAAAAAAATCAAAAAGGGTATCCCACAAGGTTTACCAATCAGTGCAACATTAGCAAACATTTATTTGTTAGATTTTGATAGGATTATCATCGAAAAATTAGTTAGTAGTAAAATGTGCTATTATCGTAGATATTCGGATGATATCATTATCATTTGCAATCCAGACGAGATTGAACTAGTAAAAGAAATTGTAGAAAAAGAAATGCAAAATAATCTTGTATCTATAAGTAAGGAAAAAACAGAAACATTTATTTTTAAACATATTGAAAAAAAATTAGTGTCTCATAAACTCGCAAAAAAATATATTGATCAAAAAGAAGTAAATATTGAAATTCCTTATAGTCCACTAAAATATCTTGGCTTTGAATTTAGAGGATACAATATAAATATTAAATCTGCAAATATTTCTAAATTCTATAGAAAGCTTATTAATGTTGTTAAAAGAAGAGCAAGAAGAGCAAAATTTGCAAAAGCAAAAGATCCTTTTAACCCTAAGACCATTTTTATCAATCAAATAAAAAAATTATATAATTCTCATAATAAAAAATTTGACAAAGATTCCTATAATAAAAAACAAAGACGAAAAAAGTACAATTTAAAATATAACTCTAAAAAAGGTTTTTTTGAGATTAATCATATTTCTTCTAAAAAAACTAAAAGGCAAAGTAACTATTCAAGATATGTTGAAAGATCTTCTGATATAATGAATGAGCTAGGTATTAAGAAACAAATAAGAAAGCAAAAAAATGTTTTATTTAGAGCCATTAATAAGCACTTAAATAAATCATGACAATTTCAGACTTAAAAAACAAAAACCTCATCCTCCTCGAAACCATCTCCGGAAGCCGCTCTTTCGGACTTGCAACAGAAAACTCAGATACAGATATCCGTGGCGTATATTATCTGCCGAAAGAAGATTTTTTTGGTCTGAATTATATTCCGCAGATTTCTAATGAGACCAATGATATTACGTATTATGAAATCGGGAGATTTGTAGAATTATTGCAGAAAAACAACCCCAATATTCTGGAAGTGCTGGCAAGTCCGGAAGATTGTATTCAACATAAAAATCCGTTGATGGATTTGTTGAAACCTGAAGATTTCCTTTCCAAATTATGTAAAGATACGTTTGCAGGTTACGCGATTTCGCAGATCAAAAAAGCAAAAGGGCTTAATAAAAAGATTCTCAATCCAATCGATAAAGAAAGAAAATCCATTCTTGATTTCTGCTATGTTTTACAAAACCAAGGTTCAATTCAGTTGAAAAAATGGCTTTCAGAAAATGGAAAAGTTCAGGAACAATGTGGATTGGTAAGCATCGATAATACCAAAGGAATGTTTGCGCTTTTCTACGATGAATCCCGAGATTTAAACTACAAAGGAACTATCCAGAATGAAGAAGCTAATCAGGTTTCTGTATCATCTGTCCCGAAAGAGGAAAAACCGGTTGCCTATTTGTTTTGCAACCTCGATGCCTACTCCACGTATTGCAAAGATTACAGAGAATATTGGAAGTGGGTTTCCGAACGAAATGAAGACCGTTACAATGTCAATCAAACTCACGGACAAAATTATGACAGCAAAAACATGATGCACACCATTCGTCTTTTGCAGTCTTGTGAACAAATTTTCAAAACAAATTCATTACAAATCCGTGTAGAAAATCGGGATGAATTATTGGATATTAAAGCCGGAAACTGGTCCTATGAAGCTGTTATGCAGAAAGCAGAAAATCTGATAAAGTCCATAGAACATTATCACTCAGTTTCTACCCTTCCCGAAAATCCTGATTTGGAAAAAACAACCAGGATTTTAGTAGAAATCAGAGAGCAATTATATGGATCATAACTTCCTGTTTGCTTAATAAGTATAAACCTCATGAGTCTAAGACCCATGAGGTTTTTTTAATCTTAAAAGAACATATGAATTCCTATTTGCTGAAGTATTTAATTTGATTTAAAGGAATAGAACTTGGGTAGAAGGTATGAGCAATCAGCAGCTCAGCTTTTTTGGAATTCCTGTCTATGGATACAATTCCTTTTCCTGTCATATAGAGCAATTGTTCCTTTGCATTCACTTCAATATTAGAAACCGGATATAATGAGGGATCAATAGGGATTTCCAGGGTTGTTTTCCCTTTGAGATCTACTATAAAAATTTTGTTTTTGGTGTATCCTGCCACTTCATTTTGGTTCACCACCTGCCAGTTTTTGATAATATCCTGAGGCTCGAACAGCCATTTTTCCTTTCCTGACTGGGCATCAAGAGCAATTAAGGCCATTTTGTTTTCGCCTTCCGATTTTTTACAAACAATGAACAGATCGTTCGTTAAAGAAGTTTGGTCATCTCCTAAGCCCGGATATTTTTTGGATTGATAGGTCCATTCAAAAATATCTTTCCGGTCTATAAAATTGTTCTTGGGATTGGTAATATCTCCGCCTTTTGCCAATCCTTTTTTATCCACAGCCAATGCATGGAAAACTCCGTGATCATCCCCTACAAACAAGTATTTTTTTGAAGTCTGCATCTGAGTATAAAGAGGGTTTTCAAAGACTGCACCTTCATACATTCCGTTACTGGCAAAAGTTCCTTCCTTGTAATGTAAATCGAGATAAACGGCAGAATTAAGATAGATATTATCCGAGTTTTCAACCGGTTGATAGTAGTTATAGTTGGTAGAATTTTCAGAAGTAGAACTGCTGGTTCCGTTCTTAGCATTGATCACATAAAATCGGGACGTAAATTCCCCCGGCCGGCCGGCAGAAGCAATATACACATTGTTGTTATACAGCAAAGGTTTGGACATGAAAATAGGTCCAAAATCACTTCCAGAATTCTCCGTAACTATTGAACCATCTTCTGCAGCTGTTGCTGCAATGGCCT
The DNA here is from genome assembly GCF_000737785.1 of Chryseobacterium luteum. GTDB lineage: Bacteria > Bacteroidota > Bacteroidia > Flavobacteriales > Weeksellaceae > Chryseobacterium > Chryseobacterium luteum. Next base: position 59,157 of record NZ_JPRO01000006.1, read on the forward strand.
GATCGGGAGCATCTTTATAATTATGATTCCAATTGATTTTTCCTGAAACAATTTGAGCTGAAATGAATCTTCCACTTTCAAAAGGCAGATAAATTGATTTTTCATCATAGCTAAACCGGTTGCGGTTCATCAGGGTGTCTTCTTTTGAAACATACTTCCATGTCAATTGTTTCGTTTCCAGATTAAAATTAAATAATTTCCCTTTTGATGAGACGATCAGTGTTTCATTAGGAACTTTCACTTCTGCTTCTGTTTTTTCAGAATTACAGCTCATCAAACCTGCTAAAATAACTATGGCTATTAATTTTTTCATCCTATTATTTTTTAACTACATTACCATTAGCATATACCACATAGTCCTGACCATCCTTTTTTTGCACAACTGTTTTTCCATTCACAAATTCTCCCGTATTGGTAAATTCCGGCTGAACAATCACTTCTTCTTTAAAGTTTTTCACTCCCCACTGTGCCGGCGCTTTCATAAAAAAGAATAATCCTTCTCCCGCATAGGATACGGATTCATAGGTAGGCGGAACCAGGATTTTCCCTGTTTTATCGGCAAAACCATACTTATTGTCCTTTGAAATTCTGAAGATGCCATCTTTCTCAGCCTGAATATCGCTGTAAATCGGCGGCAGAATCTCTTTTCCCTTATCATCTACGATTCCCCAGTTATGACCTAAACCTACCTGACAAAAACCGTTGGTAAAGCCTATTGAAATCCCTTCATACTTGGTAGCCACTACTATTTTGCCTTGCTTATCAATCAATCCCATATTGGGTTCATCTTCATTATCCACCAAACGGCGAACGCTTTCAAAATCCGAACCATTAAAATACACACTTTCATAAAAGGGATCTTCACTGATCCAGGCATCTTCTTTCTTATCATAATGCCCTTTCACCTGTTTTCCGTAATCATTTACTTCTTTCTGTGCTGTTTTGGCAGTTTCTGCGGTAGTAATGTTGGGTGCGTTTCCTTCTTCTTTATTTTTGGATTGACATGACACTAATGCGATGGTCATGCAGCTTAATAGGAGTATTTTCATTTTTATCTGTTTAGTTAGATAAAGATAAACAAAATAGGCTAAGATCATCTTTGCTCTTATTTATTTAACATTAGCGGCAAAAAAAATCCCTCAAATTGAGGGATTTAATTTATATCTAAGATTTAAATCTTAAGCTTCAGAAGAAGAATTTTGATCTCCGGCAGGTCTTTCTCCTTCCGGTCTTGTATTCTCTTCTCTTCTTTCCGGTCTGTCCTGTCTTTCTGGTCTACCCTGTCCTTCCGGTCTTCTGTCACCTTGAGGTCTGTCTTGTCCTTCAGGTCTTGGTTTAGATTCAGGTCTTGCAGGTCTTGGCAACAAAACTTTTCTTGAAAGTTTCATTTTCTTACGGTCATCGTAACCCATGAACTTCACTTCCACTTCGTCACCTTCGTTGTAAGGTACTTTATCCAGACGAGCCCACTCAATCTCAGAAATGTGAAGTAATCCTTCAGTTCCTTTTGCAATCGCTACAAAAGCTCCAAAATCCATTACTTTAACCACTTTTCCTTGGTACACTTCACCTACTACAGGTACAAATGTGATCTCGTTGATTCTGGCGATCGCTGCATTGATTTTCTCTCTGCTTACACCGGAAATCTCGATTCTTCCGATTTCTCCTACTTCTTCAATAGCAATAACAGTATCCGTATCTTTTTGCAATTGTTGAATGATTTTTCCACCAGGTCCGATCACAGCACCAATGAAATCTTTAGAGATCTCAAGCATTACCATTTTCGGAGCGTGTGGTTTCACATCTTCTCTTGGAGCAGAAATAGTTTCATTTAATTTATCTAAGATATGAAGTCTTCCGTTTCTTGCCTGCAGAAGAGCTTTTTCCATGATATCCATGGAAAGTCCCTGGATTTTGATATCCATCTGACAAGCGGTGATACCGTCTGCAGTTCCCGTTACTTTAAAGTCCATGTCTCCCAGGTGATCTTCATCTCCTAAGATATCAGAAAGAACAGTGAATTTTCCTGTTTTAACGTCTGTTACCAACCCCATTGCAATACCGGAAACAGGTTTTGTAATCTGGATACCCGCATCCATCAATGCTAAAGTTCCGGCACAAACCGTTGCCATTGAAGACGAACCGTTTGATTCTAAAATATCAGAAACGATACGGATCGTGTAAGGGTTTTCTTCAGGAATCATGTTGGCCAAAGCTCTCTGAGCCAGGTTTCCATGTCCTACTTCTCTTCTTGAAGTTCCTCTTAAAGGTCTTGCTTCACCCGTTGAGAACGGCGGGAAGTTATAATGTAGGAAAAATCTTTCGTCATAGTTTACCATAACGCTGTCTACCATGTTCGCATCTTTCACTGAGCCTAATGTTACAGCTGTTAAAGACTGAGTTTCACCTCTTGTGAAGATTGCAGAACCGTGAGCTCCCGGCAAATAATCAATTTCGCTCCAGATTGGACGAATTGTTTCAGGATCACGGCCATCAAGACGGATTTTATCATTCAAAATCATCTGACGCATAGCTTCTTTCTCTACATCGTGGTAATATACTTTAGCAAAGGGGGTTACTCTTTCCAGTTCTTCAGGATGTTCTACATATTGAGCTAAAAATTCTGCCAGAACAGCTTTGAATTTCTCTCCTCTTTCCTCTTTTCCTGAAGGAGTTTTCGCTACTTCATATACTTTATCGTATGTTTCTTTCCACACTTTCTCACGGATAGCTTCATCGTGATTTTCGTGGCTGTATTCTCTTTTTGGTAAAGATTTACCTACTTTTTCGGCTAATCTTTCCTGAGCTTCAACTTGTTTTTTGATTTCAACGTGAGCGAACTGAATTGCTTCAAGCATTTCTGCTTCAGAAATTTCTTTCATCTCCCCTTCTACCATTACGATAGAATCTTTAGTTGCTCCCACCATGATATCAAGGTCAGCAATTTTAAGATCTTCAAATTTAGGGTTCACAGAAAGCTCCCCGTTGATTCTTACGACTCTTACTTCAGACATTGGCCCGTTGAAAGGGATATCTGTAATAGCAATCGCTGCAGATGCTGCAAGACCTGCCAAATCATCAGGAATTGACGATCCGTCATAAGAAATCAATGAAATCATTACCTGAACTTCAGCATGGAAATCGTCAGGAAATAATGGTCTAAGAACTCTGTCTACCAAACGCATTGTCAAGATTTCCTGATCCGACGGTCTGGCTTCTCTTCTAAAAAAGTTTCCGGGAATTTTCCCTCCTGCGTAGAATTTTTCTCTGTAATCTACAGTTAAGGGTAGAAAATCTACTCCTTCTTTTGCTTCTTTACTGGCTACAACAGTTGCTAAAAGCATTGTTCCGCCCATTTTTACGACTACAGAACCATCAGCCTGTTTTGCTAATTTTCCTGTTTCAATTGTGATTTCTCTGCCGTCTGCAAGAATAATCGTTTCTGTAATTGCTTGAGGTATACTCATAAATTGTTTTGTGTTGCACTCCGTATTGAGTGCTTTAATTATTGATATTTCGTCTAAATTTTCGTCTGCAAATATACCATATAATAATGAGATATTAAATTTTCAGTCTTAGAAATACCATTCAGAATCGTAAGATTTCCCTTCCATTTTTGTCAAAGATGTAAAAATTACGGAAAGTATGTTGAACCTGTTCATTATTCAGGATGATAAAAAATGTTTTTTTAAAAGAAAATTGATTATTAAATCCTGTTGTTTTCGTATTATTGTCTCAAAAAGTGGAAATACTATTTCTATCCCATTCAATAGATTTCAATCTGCAAAAAAGCATTGGGGAAAAATGGCAGAAAAACAGCCCACTTTGTTATATTTACGTTGCTTCTCAAAACAGGTATGCAGCAGAAGAAATAACTGAAAAGAGCTTAAAAGTTTTTTTCAAATAAATAAATGTTTATGATCAATAAAGAAGTAAAGACACAGAGCAGGAATTACACCGTTCCTTTAATCACCATCACCCTGCTTTTTTTTATGTGGGGATTCATTACCTGTATGAATGATATCCTGATCCCCTATCTGAAACAGCTTTTCAAACTCACCTTTTTCGAATCGATGCTGGTACAGTTCTGTTTTTTCGGGGCCTATTTTATCGGTTCACTGATCTATTTCCTGATCTCAATTTCAAAGGGAGACCCTATTAATAAAGCCGGTTACAAAAAAGGAATCATGTTCGGTATTTTTCTGGCTGCCTTTGGGTGTGTCTTATTTTATCCGGCCGCGACTTTTTCTTATTATCCTTTATTCCTGGGGGCTTTATTTATTCTGGGATTGGGTTTTACAGTGCTTCAGATTACGGCCAATGCTTACGTTTCACTACTGGGCAGCGAAGAATCCGCTTCCAGCCGTCTGAATATGACCCAGGCTTTCAACGCTTTCGGAACCACGATTGCTCCCGTTCTTGGAGGTCATCTGATCTTTGAATTCTTTTCAGCTCCTGACGGTTCTTTCAGTGCTGTGGCAACAAGAATTCCTTATCTGATCTTTGCAGGTATCCTGCTTTTGGTTGCATTATTAATTTCAAGGGTAAAGCTGCCTTCTTTCCAGACCCAGGAAGAAGAGATCGTAAAAGGATGGGGCGCTCTTCAGTTCAGCCATCTGAAATTCGGGGTTTTTGCCATGTTCTGCTATGTAGGCGGAGAAGTGGCGGTAGGAAGCTTTATCATCAGCTTTCTGGAGCAGCCTCAGATCATGGGTTTTAATGAGATCGTCAGCAAAAATTATCTTTCACTTTATTGGGGAGGTGCGATGATCGGACGTTTTCTTGGGGCTATTTCTCTGAACCAGTCATTAAGCCAGGGAAAAAAAGCGGTTTATATGCTGGGTGCAGCAGCAGCTGTTTTCTTAGTTATTTTCAGTATCGTAGACCTGAGTTTTGCCCAGATCAGCTTTTTCATTGTATTTATTATACTTAATTTTATTGCTTTCTTTATTGGTAAAGCAGCTCCGGCAAGGACATTATCTATTTTCGCAGGGATCAACGTTATTTTACTGATTTCAACGATGGTAAGTCACGGAGAATTAGCCATGTACAGCATTTTGGGAATTGGTATTTTCAATTCTATTATGTTCTCAAACATTTACACATTGGCTATTTCCGGATTAGGAAAATATACCAGCCAGGGATCATCTCTCGTTGTAATGGCCATTTTAGGAGGTGCTATTGTTCCTATTTTCCAGGGATATCTTGCTGATCAGCTGGGAGTACAGCATTCGTTTATTATTCCGGTGTTCTGCTATCTGGTGATTTTGATTTTTGGTGCTTACTGTACTAAATATTTAGGACACGTAGAAACAACTGAAGCTAAATCCGGACATTAATTTCAATTAAAAATATAAATCATGTGAGGCACTTTTTAAGTGTCTCATTTTTTTGTTTAAAGTATTTTGTCGAAGTTTTCGTCTAAAAAAGAAACATATACTATCTATGAAAACACAATTACAACTTGAATACATCGCATTTCTGATCTTGGGAATGTTTGCATTTGCACACACCGAATTTTCATGGTGGTGGTTTGCAGGATTATTCTTTGCTCCTGATCTTTCCATGTTGGGATATGCGGTTAATAATAAAGCAGGAGCATTTTGCTATAATCTTTTCCATCATTTTGGAATAGCAGTTTTAGTTTATTTAGCAGGAACTTTTCTGGCACTTCCCTATTTAAATATGATCGGTGCTATTTTATTTGCCCATTCAGCTTTCGACAGAATTTTAGGGTATGGATTAAAATATCCTGACAGTTTTCAGAATACCCATTTGGGGAAAATCGGAAAAGACAAAAAATAAGGACATAAAAAAAGCAACCTCTTTCGAAGTCGCTTTTATTTGAAAATCCCTGTAGATTATTTTCTTAAACCTAGTTCAGCGATGATAGCTCTGTATCTTGTAATATCTTTTTTCTTAAGATAATCCAATAAGCTTTTTCTTTTACCTACCAATTTCACTAGAGATCTCTCTGTGTTGAAATCGTGACGGTTAGCCTTTAAATGCTGAGATAAGTGGTTGATTCTGAAAGTGAAAAGAGCTACTTGTCCTTCAGCACTTCCTGTGTCCTGTGCAGATTTTCCATGTTTTGCGAAAATTTCTGCTTTTTTTTCTGTTGTTAAGTACATTCCAATATTGTTTAATGATTATTATGTAACGGCTGCAAAATTACAACTATTTTTTAATTCAGCAAAACATTATTGATTTCATATATCAAATTTGATAGAAAAAAATGTTAAAAAATTCTTAATAAATTGTATGTCATCCGGTGAAAAGGCAGTAATTTTGCATACGAGTTACACAATGAGAAAAATTATATTCTTTACAGCAGTCAGTTCTTTTTTACTAATCGGCGCTATTTCAGTGAAAGCACAGAAGAATGCAGACCATAAGGTAAAAAAAATCCTATACTTCAATCCTGAGGTAGAGCCTGACATTGAGGAAATCAAGGAGCCTACCAATCTTGCTTTTTTCAGTGCTGTTTCCGATAATTTCAGCGGAAGAAAGAATAAAATCCTCAGAGCCGAGGTCAAAATCCCCTTTGACAGCGTTGAAAAACAAACCATCACCGACTACTGCATCAATAACGATGCGGATTTTGCCATTGTTCCCAAGGTAAGATACTTCAAGGTGGGAATCGGCAAATATGTATTTTCCAATCAGGTTGTAGTAAGCATGAAGCTTTTTGATGCAGCCGGAAACCTGGTTACCGAAACAGATTATGATACTTACCGGAAAAACATGCGTCTTTTAGGTTCTACAGAAAACTCTATAAAAATAGGAACCGACGGGGCGATCAAGGGGATTTTGAAAAAACTCAGAAAACTTAAATCCTGGGCTGGAGCAGAGCTTTAAAGTTGAATGGTCAATTCTGCTGCGCAGGTCAATGATCAATTATTACTGTCAAAAAAATTCACTCATTGACGATTCACAATTCCCGATCTACTCCATTTCCTTTCACAAGTATATTCTCATAGCTATTTTTTTTTAAATAAATTAAAAAAACCTCCAAACACTCTGATTATTAGTTAAATATTTTCATACTATAGTGAATAATATGATATTTTTTACTATTTTAGTTTTACAAATTAAAATTTATATCATATGAAAAATTTAAAGAAGCTCAACAGAGAGCAACAGAAACAAATTAATGGAGGTGCCATTAACAGATGTAACAATACCAACAGACCTTGCTCTATAGGATGGTGCTGCAACGGATTGTGCTCACCTTATGCATGTATTGACCCTGAACTTTAAGTATTAGATCTTTTATCTTAATAATTAAATCTATTGATATGAAAAATCTAAAGAAACTCAACAGAGAGCAGCAGAGACAAATCAATGGCGGAGCTATCACCAGATGTAGCATAACAAGGCCATGCAGTATAGGATGGTGTTGCGATGGTGCTTGTAAAGAATATGCATGCATAGAGGTTTAGAACAGGTTTGGATTAATAATTAAAACTTATTAATATGAAGAATCTTAAAAAACTCAACAGAAAAGAGCAGCAAAACATCAACGGTGGCGGAATGATCAAAAAATGCCAGCTCCATACCCAATGCGGATTCGGAGAATGCTGCGACGGAGGCATGTGTTTGCCCTCCCCTTACCCTTTATGCGGACCTATTCCGGAATAATACAGTAGTATGAATTAAACTTAATCTGAACATCCGCTCCGGCGGGTGTTTTTTATTACAAAGACATTTCTGATCTGCTTAAACTTTAATTAATCCTTAATTTTGCTGCTTTCCTTCATAGTCTTAAATTTTTGAATTATTTTTGCATATCCAAAAAATTCACGTTTTGAATTCCAGAGACGAACTTATCTTTAATCCTGCCGATATCGCCGAAACTCTCAGCAACCTTCCTGCTGATGAGAGGCTTCTGGCATTTTTAAAAGTTCCGAAAGAGTACAAAGCGGAAGTTTTTTCTCATCTTGACCCTGATTTTCAGGAGGAAACCATAAGAAGTATCGGCAGCGAGGAAGTATCTGAGATCCTGAACGGGATGACACCGGATGACAGAACTTCTCTTTTTGAGGACTTTCCGGATGAGCTGATCAAGTATTCCATCAATCATCTTAATCCTCAGGAAAGAAGGATCGCCCTGAAGCTTCTGGGTTACGATTCAGACTCTATTGCCCGTCTGATGACACCTTATTACATCCAGATCCGAAAAGAATGGACGGTAAAAAGATGCCTTCAGCAGATTAAAAAGGTCGGAAAAAGGGTAGAAACCATGAACCATCTGTATGTTGTGGATGAAAGGAACCGCCTGATTGATGATATTGCTCTGGGAAGCCTTCTTCTGGCTGAAGAAGACACTCTGATATCGGATATGACGGACAATCATTTCGTTGCAATAACGACGACCACTTCAAAGGAAGACGCTGTAACTTATTTTGAAAAATATGACAGAACCGCCCTTCCCATCATTACGGAAGCAGGCGTTCTTGTAGGCATTGTAACCATTGATGACATTCTTGACCAGATCGAACAGCAGAATACGGAAGATATTCAGAAATTCGGGGGTCTTGAAGCGCTGGACGATCCATATACGCAGACTTCTCTGGTGGAGATGATCAAAAAAAGAGGAATGTGGCTTATCATTCTTTTCTTCTCGGAAATGCTTACCGCCTCTGCGATGGGTTATTTTGAGGATGAAATTCAGAAAGCTGTAGTACTTGCTTTATTTGTTCCGCTAATTATTTCCAGCGGAGGAAATTCCGGTTCGCAGGCTGCAACCCTTATTATCCGGGCAATGGCTCTTCAGGAAATTGGCTTGAAAGACTGGTGGTATGTGATGAAAAAAGAAATCTTTACCGGGCTGGCGCTGGGAGGTATTCTAGGTGTTATCGGCTTTTTAAGGATTATGGTATGGCATGAAGCAGGTTTCTTCGATTATGGAATGTACTGGCCATACGTAGGCCTAAGTGTAGGGGTTTCTCTCGTTATGATCGTTCTTTGGGGAACGCTTTCAGGCTCTATGGTTCCTTTTATCCTGAAAAAGCTGAACCTTGACCCCGCAACTTCTTCTGCTCCGTTTGTAGCAACCCTGGTAGACGTTACCGGACTTATTATCTATTTTTCCGTAGCAGGACTTTTCCTGACAGGAAAACTTTTGTAATTTAGGCAGAACAAAGTCTGAATATGAAAGTTGTTTCTCTTGTACCCTCTATCACAGAGGCGTTATTTGATCTTGGCCTTACTGAACATGAAGTGATAGGCCGGACAAAATTCTGCATCCATCCTGAAAGTAAAGTAAAAAATGTACCCGTTATCGGCGGTACAAAAAACATCAATATTGATAAAATTAAAGCATTAAAGCCTGATCTTATCCTGGCAAACAAAGAGGAAAACATCAAAGAACAGGTAGAGGCATTAATGGCTGACTTTAAAGTTATGGTGACAAATGTGGAAACCATTGAAGACAATTATTATCTCCTTAAAACACTCGGAAACACTTTTAACAGAGAGGAAAGAGCACAACAGTTTAATCTCAAAATCTATGATGTTCTGGAACAGGCTAAGCTTGATTCCCCGGTAAAGGCAGCTTACCTCATCTGGAAAAACCCTTATATGACCATCGGTGCCGATACTTTTATTCACAAGATCATGATGGAAATAGGGTTTGAAAATATGTTTAAGGATACAACGCGTTATCCTGAGATTCAAATGGAAGATCTTGCTGAAGTGGAAGTCATTATGCTTTCTTCAGAACCTTTCCCCTTCAAAGAAAAGCACATTGTGGAGATGAAGACATTTTATCCCGATAAAAAAATCATGATTGTAGATGGAGAAGCGTTTTCATGGTACGGAACCCATATTGCCAAGTGTGGAGATTATTTCAAAGAATTACTGGCTGAAATTCATGCTATGCAGCGTTGATCTTTTAACCAGAAAAGAAACAAAAGTCTTTTATACTTAAATTTTTTAACTAAGTGCAATAGAAGTACACTGAAGTTTCCGAAAATCAAAAAATCATATTGACAGAAATTTGTCGGATCAAAATTCCTTTCCTCCGCAGGGGAGTCAAAAATTCAAAGAATTTTTGACGGGGTGGTTCAAAAAAAGGATATTCCTATTTTTCAGCAATTTCTTGAATCCAATTGGTGACTTAGAGAGCATCAGCCATCAATTGAATTTAAATGTAACAAAAAAGCTCCGGTTAAAACCGGAGCTGTAATTTTATATTTCGAACTGAAATTTCACTTACAAAATCTTGGAAACCTCGTTACAAAGCCATTCCAGCAATTCACGGTCCTCAGCCGTAAACGGATCCACAGTATGGGAATCAATATCAATCTGGCCAACATTCTGACCGTCTTTGAAGATCGGAACTACAATCTCAGCCTTTGTATCAATAGAACAGCTTAAATAATTGCTTTCCTGGTGAACATCGGGAACTACGAATGTCTCATTGGAAACGGCAACCTGCCCACAAATCCCTTTTCCGTAAGGAATAATGGTATGATCGGTAGGAGCTCCTACGTAAGGTCCTAATTTCAGTTCTTCCTTATCTCCGTTTTTAAAGTAAAATCCGGTCCAGTTGAAGTAAGAAATTTCCTGATCCAGCAGGTGGCATACTTTCTGAAGCTTTTCTTCTGTATTATGTTTGGGACTTTCAAGAATGGAAGAAAGTCTTTTTTTTATTTCTGACATTTTATTCTATTTTTTAGGAAAATTGTTTAAAGGAAAGTTCTTCTTTATAGCCGAACATTCCACGCTCTTTTATCATTTCTGCAACGCCTTCCGGAACCTGGTTTTCCCAGCCTTTTACACAGCATGAAATTTTTCTTAAGATCTCTCTTGAATAAATTTCCAGGAACTCCGGATTATGATTCGTGATATCTACAATACGGTTGTTGTGTTTGAAATATTTGTAAAGTTCTTTTAGGTTTTCTTCCACCTTAAGGTTTGAAGAATCCAGCAATTCATGGGTTTCAGGATCTTTGTAAGGATAAAGATATACCCTCATTCCGTTTCTGAAAAACTTACCGAATGCTTCCAGGATTCCTCCTGAAAGATCTTTGTAATATTTCTCGTCAAATACCATCAGAAGGTTATTCACGCCCATGGCAACACCGATATCTCCGCTTGTGTAGGACGCAAAATAATCGATCAGCCTGTAATATTCCGAGAAGTTTGATATAATTACGGTATAGCCCAATTTGCCCAGAATATCTACCCGGTCCATAAAATCTCTTTCATCAATATCTCCGTCTGCCCTAAGGTTTGAAATCGTGATCTCTATCAGGACTTCTGTCTGTTCATGGGTGCAGGTGGCATCTTTCTGGAACATTTCAAGGCCGTTCTTGAGCATATCAATATTCACTTTCGTTACGGGTCTGAAACTTCCTCTTACCGCGAATATATTTTTTTTGTATAAAACATCGGCAGGCAGCATATTGCTCCCCTGGGAATTGAAGATCACGGCATCTGTCATTCCATGTTTTACAAGCTGCAGCGACATCAAACGGTTGTCTACGTAATCAAAAGCGGGCCCGCTGAAATCAATCATGTCAATTTCCAGACCGTCTTTTGCAATGTCGTCGTACAGGGATTCAATTAAATTTCGTGGATTGTCGTAGTAGTGGAAAGCTCCGAAGATAAGGTTTACCCCAAGGTTTCCTAAAGTTTCCTGCTGTAAGGTAGCATCATTTTCCTTGAATTTTACGTGGATGACGATCTCATTGTAATCTTCGTTTTCTTTTGTCTGAAACCGGATTCCTACCCATCCGTGGCCTTTAAGCGTTTTGTCGAAATTAATGGTGGTTACCGTATTGGCATAAGAGAAAAATTTTCTGTTTGGATTATTATCTCTTGAAATCCTTTCTTCAATCAATGCTACTTCATAGCGGAGCATTTTACGGAGCCGGTTTTGGGTAACATACCTGTTTTTTACTTCTTTTCCGTAAATGGCATCACTAAAATCTTTGTCGTAGGCAGACATCGCCTTAGCAATTGTACCGGAAGCCCCTCCTGCTCTAAAAAAGTGACGAACAGTCTCCTGCCCTGCTCCAATTTCCGCGAAAGTACCATAAATAGTAGGATCTAGATTAATTGTTAATGCTTTTTGTTTAGGAGTTAGTTTCTGATACATTAGGACGTAAAATTTTTCGTAAATTTACCAAAATTAAACCAACCTCAAAAGAAAATGAAGTTGAAATTTTTAGGAACCGGTACTTCCCAGGGTGTGCCCGTTATAGGCTGTACATGTGAAGTATGTACTTCCGAAAATCCCAAAGACAAGCGTTTCCGCTCCTCAGTAATGATCACTACGGAGGAAAGCAGAAAAATACTTATTGACTGCGGGCCGGATTTCAGAGAGCAGATGCTTCTCAACCATGAAAGCAATGTAGATATTGCTCTTCTTACCCATGAACACAATGACCATGTGATCGGGCTTGATGATATGCGCCCTCTGATTTTTAAAAGCGGAAAGGATATGCCGCTCTATTGCTACCAAAGAGTTGGGCACGAGATTAAAAAACGTTTTCCATATGCTTTTACCGATGTAAGGTATCCCGGAGCACCTGCTTTTGATCTTCACGAAATTGAAAATAAGCCATTTCATGTTTTGGATACGGAAATTACGCCTATTGAAGTGATCCATTATAAAATTACGGTGTTCGGATATAAGTTTAAAAACCTTGCGTACATCACGGATGCCAATTTCATTCCGGATACGGAAAAGGAAAAATTACAGAACCTGGATGTGCTGATCTTAAACTGCATCCGAAAATTTGACCCGCATCCTGCGCATTTTATCCTGCCTGATGTGATTGCCCTGTTTAAGGAGCTTAAGCCTAAAAAATTATTTTTAACACACATCAGCCACCATCTGGGACTGCATGATATTGAAGATAAGGATCTTCCGGAAGGGATACATCTCGCCTATGACGGTTTGGAGATAGAATTTTAAAATTTTTCCCTGAAAAAGCTTTTGAACATTAAAAAAAGTTTCTATATTTGCACACCGATTTAACACAAGCCCAGGTGGCGGAATTGGTAGACGCGCTGGTCTCAAACACCAGTTCTTAGGAGTACCGGTTCGATCCCGGTCCTGGGTACAAAAAACCTCTGAAATCTTTTGATTTTCAGAGGTTTTTGCTTTTTAGGATGGTCGAAAGGGTGGTTATTTTATATGTAAAGATAATATTCCAACATTAATAATTAAATATTCGAATTTAAATTATCTCCTGAATTTGAGAAAACATTAATTGAGTATAATTTTATAAAGAATTTCTAGAATAATCTCAAAAAATAAATATTTATTATAAATTAATTTTATTAATTTGCATCTGTTCCAGAAGACCGCTTAAGATTTTGATTTCGCCTGCTGTATTCGGTTGGCTGTCTCAAAAGTAATTTTGGGGCTAAAAGTTAGATAGTTATTTCTCTTTACGATTTTTGACTATTACGATTTTTATATATTTTATATTTAATTTATGTCATGATTTTTCCTGAAATGATTTCATAAACAAAGAAAATACAGCGGGCTTCTGAACATTTTCAATCAATGAAACTAGACCAGACTTCAATAAATCATATAAATACAACTTTTCATAAAATGAAAAGTAAAAATGATTTTTTATCATTACTTAATTTTGTAAAAGGAAAGATTTACGGAGGAAAGATTCATGCTTTTGAATTAAAGAATTTAAACTATTATATTAATACGAAAAGTAAACAAAATAGGTACACTAAATTTACAATAAAAAAAAAGTCAGGTGAAGATAGAATAATACACTCTCCAGTACCAGGCTTAAAAGCTATACAAAAATGTATAAATGTAATTTTTCAGAGTATTTATGAGGTAAATTCTGCAGCCACTGGATTTGTAATTGGCAAATCCATAGTTGACAATGGAATTGTGCATTCAGGAAAAAATTATGTCTTTAATCTTGATTTAAAAGACTTTTTTTCAAGTATTGATCAAGCCAGAGTTTGGGGTAGATTAAAAGTTTCACCATTCAACTTAAATGAGCAGAACGGAAATTTAGAAATTGCTAACATTATAGCATCACTATGTTGCCATGAAATGGATGTTGAAAGATATGATGCAATTAACAATAGATGGTACAATGTTACAAAAAATGTTGTTCCACAAGGAGCTCCCACCTCTCCCACATTAATTAATATTATTTGTCAGAGGCTAGATTATTATTTGTCAGCAGTTGCAAAAAGATTTTCTTTAAATTATACTAGATATGCTGATGATATTACTTTCAGCTCTAACCATAATGTTTACCAAAGTGGTGGCGAGTTTATCACTGAAATAGAAAGAATTATTAGATCAGAAAAATTTGATATTAAAGATTCAAAAACAAATCTACAAAAAAGGGGCTATCGTCAAGAGGTAACTGGTTTGGTAGTGAATATTAAGCCGAATGTTCATAGTAAATATATTAAGCAGATTAGACATTGGTTATATGCTTGGGAAAAACATGGATATGAATATGCATCAAATTTTTTTATTAAGCAATATTTAAAAGATAAAATCAATCCAAAAACTAACACGCCAGATCTCTATAGTGTTTTAAGAGGAAAACTAAATTATTTAAAGATGGTCAAAGGTTTTGAAAATTCTACATATTTAAAACTAAGTAATCGATTTAACTTGCTAATAGATTTTTCAGATAAGAATGTTACACTAACCCAATCTAATCAAGTAACGGTATCTGAGGTTTTACCTGACTTAAAAAATAATAAAATTTCCAAACTACCAATCATACATACACCTAAAGAAGTTGTTAGAATACTAAATAAATTCACATTAAACAATAGTGCATTAAAGTATTCGACGCATACTTGGGATGCAGGACAGAATGAAGATGTGTTTAAAGATTTGCCTGATTTTCTTAAAAAGGCAAACAGGGAATTTAATCCTGTGAGTGAAAGCTTGAAAACTCTAAGAAAAGAATTACATGCTAAAATAATTTCCTTCCTTTTCTATGATAAAGTTGCAGAAAAAGGTTGGGGTATCCATAGAGTTAAATTTGGGTGGAGTTCGCCAGAACTTTTGGCAGAAATGCAGATTACCAATATAAAACCTGAGAATTTCACTATACCAGAAAAAGCGCAATTTTCATTAGAAACTACCCGAGGAATACAAACAATTCAAAAATTTAAACAAGTAATTGATATTTTCAAAAATGAAATAGAAATTAGGGATGAAAATTCAGTCCTTAGAGAGCTCCTTATAGAAAAACATAATACACATTTAAATGGTTTCAATATTAGGGAAATGAGAAATTTAGAGAATACAAATTTCTTTACGGATGTGGATTATTTTAGTAAGGCATTAACTTTAATTTTTGAAAACATTCAGAAAAGACCCCAGCATAAATTTGTAAGCTATATTCTCAAAGATGAAGAGGATAGTTATATATTAGAAATTATACACCATGATTCAACCGCAAAAGGAAAATCTATTAAAGATAACAAATTAAGTTTGGAAAGTGGAGATTTTGGAACAGTGAGAATGCACCTATTAAACCTTTGTGAATGGAGTGTGGAATCAGAATTTAGAGAAGGTCCAACCAGAATAAATTTTTTAGATTCCAATCAAGATACACCACCTTACGTAAAAATAGATCAAGCTGAGGGATTCAAGTATATATTTAAGTTTTACAAATAATTAAGTAATGATTGCATTAGTAGAGGATCGAATTGGAAGAATGAATCAATTTATAGATTTTGATATAAAATCTATAGAAAATCTTCAAATTATTACAGAGACAGACTTATCCGATTTAAAAACTGACTTAGATCAAGGAGTTACAGATAAACTCGATATATTTGACTGCTTGATATTTCATAGGTCAGCGTTGACAAATACCCAAAGAGAAACTATCAAAGTTTACTGTAAAAATAAAATAAAACCCTTGGTTTTCTTCTCAGGAGGTATATCTTCAAGTTTCTACAATGATTCAACATTTCCATATTTGCATATAAATTCAAGGGATTTGTATTCTAACAATTTAAAAATGTTTAGCAATCATTCAGACCAACACCACATTATAAACTTATTAGTTCTACAATATGGTTCAAAATGGAAAACAAATCAACTACTTATCATAAAAGAAGATCTAAACATAAGATATCAACTAAAAAAAATTAAAAGAATAATGGATTTGAATATTCCAAAAAATCAAATCAAAGATTTTGATTTAGATTGGCTTGATAAAGATGACTTTACTGAAATTAGTGATGATCAAATTAAACAGTTCAGAGTAACTTTGGATAAGCTAATCTACGATTCAATATGAACAAACTAATAGTCCATAGTCAAAATACTGTTTTAAATTCTGAGGAATACTTTAAAATTGACGAGCAATTTGTCTTTAATGTTGATTCTGACATTTTAGATGTAGATTTCTACATTCATGATCAAATTATTAATAAGGAATTAGGTAGGAAAATTAATCAATGTGACATAATTTTTATAAAGGTGGGTCTAACGCAGAACTTTATGGAATATTATGGTATCCGTTTAGCCTGCCATATAAGAATGACCCAAAGCTTAGGAGAAAAAAATTATATTCCTATTGTTCTTATTAGTCAAGAATCTTGTCAATTTCTTGGACTTACTGGAGACTTATCAGAGATATTATTTACTGAAGGGGTTTATTTAATGGAAGATAATCCAAAAGATTTAAATAAATATATCAAACTTTTTAATGAGAATAAGCTAAAATCATCAACAAAAATTGATGACTTTCTATCCAAAATTAGAATTAAACCTTGTATCGAATATGATTCACACCATTCAATTGCAAATGAGTGGAGCTTACTTGGATGGGCACAAATTTTACAAATAGATCAATTTGATCAAACATTTATTAGTATTAAGCAAAATACTGAAGGCTTATTATATTATAAATACCTTGCATTAAAACATCCTATTTTGTTTAAGACATCTTCTGCTAATATTAATTTTAAAGGAGGTGGAAAAATATTATATATTGATGATGAATGGAATAAAGGATGGAACATAATTTTTAAACATATATTTAAAGATAAATCATCTTATCAATTTAAAACTTTTGAATATAATTTTACTGATAAAGAATTTTCTGCTGGAGAGCCATTCATTAAATCAGAGATAGAAACTTTTGATCCTGATATAGTAATTTTGGATTTGAGACTTTTCAAGAAAGATTTTGAAAAAGATAGGACTCCAGAAAATCTCTCTGGTTTTAAAATTCTTGAATATATCAAAAAAATTAATTTAGGAATCCAAATTATAATATTTACAGCCTCAAATAAGGTTTGGAATTTTCAAAAATTACAAAGTGCTGGAGCAGATTATTTTATAATTAAAAATTCTCCAGAAAATATTATAAGCGCAGAAACAACTTTAGATTCAATAGAAAAGTTCACAGAAAATATTAAAAAAGCTTCAGAAAAATCATTTATAAAAAATATTGTAGTAATATGTAAGAAAATTTCCCAATTTCTTTACAAAACTGATACTTCTGATAACTTAGAATATGAGTTACTAGTTAAAAATCTTGTAGGTCAATTAAAAGTATGTCTATCAGCCTTGACTCTTATAAATATTGAGCGAAATGTAACAATTGACATAGCTTTTCTTAGTTTTTATAACTTTTTCGAACTGTTTAAAGAATATTATTTAAAATATGAAGATTACAAGTATAAAATTGGATTCGAAGAAATTATCATGTTAGAATATAAGCTAAAAGGAAATAAACTCAGTAAAGGCGGTACATATATAAAAGAGCACAGTTCTTTTGATGCTCAACTATCCTTTTTTTTAACCGCTCTTTTTTTTGACTATTTTAAAATAGATGAGTTGAAAACAATTTCAGCTATTACATTATGTAATGCAAGAAATGCTTACTTTCATGGAAGTAAAAAGAATTTTTCCATTGAAGAATTAGAGTTAATAACTCAAATAATTTGTGAAGCTTCCTCAAAATTAAGAGAATAGAATTTTTAAATGCTTAATATTGAAATGAAAATTTATTTTGATAGATACACCAGGAAAAAACCGAAACTAAAACCAATTAAAGCCAATAAGTATCCGAGTACAAAAATTTATATTCGAAGATATTAACGGGTTCTACAACTATTTCATCATATCTGCTTTTTCAAAAAATCATGAAATAAAAATTCGAAGCTCTTGATTGCCTAGCACTATATTGATTACTCATAACTTATAGAAAATCATGTCGTAAAGATAGCAATTACGGAAGTTCGGTAAACATCGACATTTTTCCTTATTCTTTCCCCTTCAGCTCTAACGACAAACTGGACAGGTATTAATCCGACCTGAATACTTTTAATAATTCGGTTTGCTGCATCACTTCATTTTTACTGCTGATAAGATTATAATTTGCCTGAAGCCAGTTGTTTCTCACAACGAAAAATGTATAGGCATCCATTAATCCTTCTTTGTATTTCTCCTCGGATTTTTGAAAGGATAATTTTTGATTTTCAAAATTGGCCTGCAGTAAAGTATATTTTTCTTCGGAATTTTGGAATTGTGCTTTAATGGAATTGATGCTTTGGGTCAGGTTATTAATGATGATCTCTTTATCATAATTGGAATTGATGACATTCAGTTTTGCGATCTCAATGTTATTTTTTACTTGTAATTTGTTGAAAACAGGAATGTTGAGACTGAAACCAACCTGCTGACTTTTATTTCTTTTGAACTGATCTGAAAAAGCATCAGCCGATTTACCCAAAGTTTTGCTGTAAAAACTGGACCAATTGTAAGAACCGTTCAGTGTTGGAAGATAAGCCGATTTTGCAATGCTAATATTTTTCTCTTCAGCTTTTACATCTGTTATGACGGCTTTGTAAGCAGGATTTTTCTCTAAAAGGCTTTTTACAAAATCCGGATCATTAAAGTTCAGATCGGGAAGATATTCTTCATTCATCTCAAAATCCAGGGTGTCTTTTGTAATGGCCAGTGCATTTAATAAATTTATTTTGGAAAGATCCCTGGAATTCTTTGCTGAAACCCATTGTTCCTGCAAAGTTCCAAGATTCGCCTTGATATCGTAAATATCACTTTTGGGTCTGTTTCCGATCTCCACTTCTTTTTCGGTACGTTTGATCTGATCTTCGATTCCTGAGATCTGAGTCTGCAATACATCAAGCCAGCTTTTGCTGTTCTGATAATTGAAAAACATCTGAATAACGTTCAGTTTTACATCGTTCTGCGCTTTTTTCATTTTGAAGGTCGAGCTTTCTTTATTGATTTTTGATAAAGAAATATTGAGATAATTGCGCCAGTTCATCAGTTCCCAATTGGCCTGTGCATACACCTGATCATATTGCGTGTTGAGAGATCCTCTTTGATTCGTGGTCTGATCGATCGTAGATCCGAAACTGTAATTATGATTAATTCCTGCTTCAACCGACGGGAGCAACATCCCTTTTGCGGCAGAAATCTGACGGTCATTTTTCTGAATATTGACACCGGATTGCTTTACCAAAGGATGATTGGCAGATGCATAATCCAGGCATTGCTTCAAAGTCCAGCTTTGCTGAGCGGGAAGAAAATTTATGATTAGTAAAAAAAATAGTTTTTTCATAATACGTTATCCTTGATAATTTTAGTTTTCAGGATAAGGGATTGCTTTATCCAGTTCTATCGGATTGTAATTCTTTCTGATTATCTCCTGAAGGAATTTTCTTTTCTGATCCAACTGTTCCTGGCTTGTGATCTTTTCGCCTCTGATAACAACCGTTCCACCATTTTTCAGAGCGTTTTTCATATCAGCAATCGGGTCGTTATAATAATCGAGTTTGACTTTTTGAAACTGTTTCAAAGTAACTTTTACAGGTTGTTTTCCGTAATGGGTTTCCAGGAAATTGTTGGTCGCAAAAGTCTCCGGAAGATTGATGCTTTTCGACAATGTGTAAATGTAAGTGCCTGTGTCGTCCTGCAATTCGAAGATCAGTCCGGGTAAACCCCGGAATTTGTATGGTCCTTCCTGAAAAGGAATCGCATTGCAAAACCAGGCTGTCCATTTTCTTCCGCCAAAGTCGGCGGTTGCTTTCTGCAACGAATATTCTGCGCTTTTTTTGCTCTCGTTTTGTATTTTCCAGTTTATCTCGTCTTTGGAATCAATTACAAAATAATCGAACATATTGTCATGAAAAGCTTTATTTTCATTGGTATTGGTTTTTCTCAGAATCAATTGGTCAGACTGCGTACTGTTCTGCCGGCTTTCTCCGGTTTTCTTGCTGATAGAATCGTTTCTGAGGAAATCATAATCGTAGAACCTGGTATAATCCTTATCTATGTCCAGAGCCATATTCATTTTATTATATTGATTATCCCGCTTTATACTCAGTTCATAAATATATCTGTGGGTTTGTGAAAAAGATAATCCGAATGTCAGTATTGCAATAATTAAAAGTTGTTTTTTCATTTTGATTTATTTTTTATAAATCTTCAAGGTTTTTGAAACCCTGAAGGTTAGAAAACTTGTTATTCGTATTTCAGGTATTTTACAAGGTTGATTTTTGTGGCGCGGTAAGCTTTGAAACTTACTACCGAAAAAGTAAGAATCAGTAATAAGATCATACTTAAAATGTAAGGCCAGACAGGCATTTCTATTCGGTAGGAAAAATCTTTGAGCCATTCATTCATTGCGTAATAACTTATAGGAATACTCAATAAAACAGCAAATGAACAGATTAATAAAAATCTTTTTGTCAAATCCCAGATAATGGTTTTCCCGTCTGCACCAAGTGTTTTTTTGATGGCGACATCTTTCAGTTTTTGTTCTATTAATAATGATGACAAGGCGAATAATCCCAATAATGCAATGACCAGAACTACGATATTCAGGGTTGTGAAAAGCGTCTGTTGTTTCTGAAATTTCTCGAAGGTTCTTGCAAATTGTTTGTCTACAAATTCATAATCGAAGGGATAGCCGGGTTCTGCTTTTGTGAGCCAGAACTCCTTGATTCTTTCTAATGTTCCATCGATATCGTTTCCGGAAAGTTTGATCTGGAGATTTTGCACATTATTTTTGACCCAGTTTCTGTCATAGTTGAACATTACAACCGGATCTACAGGCTTATCTACACCAGTGACATAAAAATCTTTAACAACACCCAGGATTTTATATTTCTTCTTCTCTTCCCAGCCCGGCAAAATTTCTTTCCCTAATGCCTGCTTGGCATTCCAGCCCATTTTTTTAACAAATGTTTCATTGGCAATAGCACCGGAAATTGTATCAGAAGCATATCGCAGATCCAGATCTCTCCCGGCAACAAATTTAATTTTATAAAATTTGAAAAAATTATAATCAATGCCGCCAACACCAACTGAGCTAATACTTTTTGTGGTATCAATAGCATTTTTCACAGAAGAGGAATTGATAAGCCCGTTTCCGATATTAAAAACAGAACTCGTGATATCCTGTACTCCTGCAATCTTTGACACTTCATTTTTTAGGCGGAGGTATTTTTTGGAAATATAATCGTCCTTCCAGCCGGCTTTTTTGAATTGGATTCTTATCACCTGGTCGCCTTTGAATCCCAGATCCTTATTCATCATATATCCAACCTGAGTATGAATGATCAAAGAACAAATAATGAAGAATGAAGAGATAATTAATTGTAAGGTCAGAATTGAATTTCGTAACCAAACGCCTTGTCTGCTTCTGGCAAAATTACCTTTCAGTGTATTGATAGGTTTGAAGTTGGAAAGATAAATTGCAGGAATCAATCCGGAAATCAATGAAAAAACCAGCAATAACAGACCTGTATAGATGAAAAGCTGCCCGTTATCCAGTTTGATATCCTTGCCAAGAAACTTGTTATAAGAAGGGAGAAGAAGCTCGACCATTGCAAAAGCAATAATATAAGCTACAAGACAGATCATAAAGGTCTCGATCAAAAACTGCAAGATCAGTTTCGATTTTGTGCTTCCAACCACTTTTCTTATGCCGACTTCTTTTGCTCTTTGAGATGCCTGCGCTGTTTTTAAATTAATAAGATTAATGCCTGATAATAACAGAATCAAAGCCGACAAACCCAACAAGATCATAATTGATTTTTTGTCTCCTTTATCTACACCTTCGCTTTTTGCGTCCAGTTTCATTTTGCTGATTGGTGTGAGAGAAACTTTTGACTTATTTTTTTCGTCAATCTTTTCTCCCCATTTTTTCATCGTTATTTTTTCATTTTCCCAAAGCAGATTCGACAGTTTTTTTTCAAGATCCTGAACATCGGTTCCGGGTTTCAGTTTGAAATAACCGACGTAGCTGTAATTGGTCCATTGGTCATCATACTTGTTCTTATTCAAAAAATTAGGATGTTTCATTACAAAACCAGGACGGAAAACTGTATTTGACGTTGGCAATTTATAGACTGCACTTACAACATAAGACTTGTTTTCAGAATCATCTAATTGTAATTTTCTTCCGATACAGTTGCTGTAATCATCTCCAAAAAGAACTTTTGCAGTTTCTTCTGAAATGGCAATTTTCCCGTCGCCGTTTACAGCGTTTTTTAAATCTCCTGCCACTTTTTCATAAGGAAAGAACTCAAAAAAATTATCCGTAACTTTCGCATTAGTGGTAAAAACAGATTTGCCACCGGATATTAATCTGATTTTGTAATCCTTCCACAGATTTACAATTGCAAAATTCTCTATCTCATCAAATTTTTCTTTTGATACCGCCAGTTCCGGGTAACTGGATGTAATCAATTTTCCAAAAGTAGCATTGCTGTTTTCTACCAAATAAATATTCTCCTTATTCGGAATCCAATTTTCATAGGATCTCTCGTCCTGCCAATGGATGAATATCAATAAGAAAACGCACAGACCAACACTCAATCCCAAAATATTGATGATGGTAGAAAGCCAGTTTTTCCTGTAATTGATAAATGCTATTTTGAGCCAGTTCTTTAACATAATGATGAATTATAAGTGATGATTGAAGTCTTCCGACTTTTATTCGTATTTTAAATATTTCACAAGATTCACTTTTGTGGCTTGGTAGGCTTTAACACTTACAACCGCAAAAGTCAGTAAGAGCAGAGCCACAAGGCTCAAAACGAACGGTAAAACAGGCATATCAATCCGGTAAGCGAAATCTTTCAGCCATTCATTCATCAGATAATAACTGATCGGAATACTAATTAAAACAGCGATTAACGTGATCCAAAGGAATTGTTTAGTCAATCCGAAAATCAAAGTTCCGTCTGATGCGCCTAAACTTTTTCTGATTGCAACGTCTTTCAGTTTCTGCTCGATCATTAATGATGACAAAGCGAATAATCCTAATAATGCGACCATCAAAACCATTGCATTCAGAATGGTGAAAAGCGTCTGCTGTTTGTGGTAAGTTTCAAAGGTTTTTGCAAACTGTTTGTCAATGAAATAATAATCGAAAGGATAACCTCGTTCCACATTATTCTGCCAATAAGCTTTGATTCTTTTCACAGTTCCGTCGATGTCATCCGGTTTTATTTTTAACTGAATATTATAGACCTGGAATCTCTTCCAATCTGTTTCCCGGTAATGGAAAAAGACAATGGGTTCCACTTCGGATTTTAAACTTTTAACATTAAAATCTTTTACAACCCCAACGATATGGTAAGGTTTATTGTCAAAACCGGGACGGAATTCAATCTTTAAAGCCTCATCATCACTCCACCCGAATTTTCTTACAAAAGCCTCATTGACCAGAAGATTATTAATCGTATCTGATGCAAGATCGGGATTCAGCCAGCGGCCTTTTTTCAATTTAACATCCATAAACTGAAGGTAATTATAGTCAATAGAACCTAGCTGGGCGAGTATGCTTTTATCCATATAATCCATAGTTGCATTGCTGTATCTAAAGGTTCCGGGAGCGGCTTCGCCAAAAGAAACATCGGCAACACCATTTATTTTCCTTATTTCATTTTTCAACCGCTCGTATTTCAGCCAGGGTTTCGGATCATTTTCACTGAAGTTGATCAGCATAATCTGTTTGCCATTGTAACCAAGGTCTTTGTTCATCATATACTTCACCTGTTGATTCACGATCAATCCGCCTATGATGAAGAATGAGGAGATGATGATCTGTAAGGTCAGGATTCCGTTTCTGAGCCAAACGCCGTGTCTGCTTCTGGCGAAATTCCCCTTCAAAGTTTCTATCGCTTTGAAATTTGAGAGGTACATTGCCGGGATTAATCCTGAAATCAATGTAACAAGCAATACCATTACAAAAGAGTAAAAGAAAATATGCCAGTCGTTCATCTTCATTTCTTTGTCATAGAACTTGTTGAAGCTTGGCAGAAGCAGCTCTGTCAAAGCCAGAGAAAGCAGGTAAGACGTAATACAGATGATAAAAGTTTCCATTAAAAACTGCAGAATAAGATTCGCTTTTGTACTGCCAATCGCTTTTCTCACACCAATTTCCTTTGCACGCTGGGAAGCCTGCGCCGTTTTCAGATTGATAAAATTGATGGCTGATAAAATAACAATCAATACAGAAAGCGTAAACAGAATCATCAGAGTTTTAAAATCTCCTGCTCCAAACCAATAAGCTTTTGCGTGAAGTTTCATTTCATCCAATGGAGTCAGAAGACTATCTGAAGGACCATATAATTCCAAATATTTTTCCGGAGTTATTCCAAGTTCTCCGGAACTGACTTTAGCCCTGTATTTATAAACTTCTGTAACTATTTTTTCCTGAACAGCCTTGACATCTGCATTTTTGCTCAACATAAGCATGGATCCGTAATTGAAAGTTGACCATCCTTCCTTATCATTTTTCATCTGTTCGAAAGGCAGAACGACAAACTCCGGTTTTGTAACGCTGTTTTCTTCCGGCAATTCATAAACTGCCGTTACTACGTAATTTTTGTTATCAAATTTGATACTTTCTCCTGCAACATTTGTTTTACCAAAAAGGTTTTTGGCGGTAGTTGTGGAAATGGCTATTGAAGCTTCACCTTTAAGCGCATTTTTGTAACTTCCTGAAATCAATTTAAACGGGAAGAAATTGAAAAAGTTTTCAGAAACCAACATTCCATCTTTCTGATAGGCTGTTTTATTTCTCGTGCTCATCTTATAACCTACTCCGGCTGCGTGAAACAACACATAATCCTTAACTTCAGGAATGACTTTTACAGCACGGTCCACCATAGGAATAGAAATTCCGGTTCCGTAATTATTATCCTTTTTGTAATAGCTTTGTAATCCATAGATCTGGTCTTTCTTCGGATTCCATTTTTCGAATGATTCTTCGTCATTCCAGTGCATCAGGATGAGCATAAATCCTGTCAGGCCGATCGTCAGTCCAAACAAATTGATGATGGTAGAAAGCCAGTTTTTCCTGTAATTGACAAAAGCTATTTTGAGCCAGTTCTTAAACATAATTTCAAATGATAAGTGATGAATGATAAGTGATAAATGATGTCAGTTTATCTTTAAAACTTCAGGTATTTACTCGTATTTCAGGTATTTTACAAGATTTACTTTGGTTGCTTTATAAGCTTTGAAGCTTACCACTGAAAAGGTCAACAGAAGCAAAACGACAAGGCTCAGAACAAATGGTAAAACAGGCATATCAATTCTGTAAGCGAAATCCTTCAGCCATTCGTTCATCAGGTAATAACTGATCGGAATACTGATAATAACAGCGATCAATGTGATCCAAAGGAATTGTTTCGTCAGTCCGAAAATCAAAGTTTTATCTGATGCGCCAAGTGTTTTTCTGATGGCAACATCTTTCAGTTTTTGTTCGATCATTAATGATGACAAAGCGAATAATCCTAACAAAGCAACCATCAAAACCATTGCGTTCAGAATTGTAAATAATGTTTGCTGTTTCTGATATTTCTCGAATGTTTTAGCAAATTTCTGATCGAGAAAATAGTAATCGAAAGGATAACCTTGTTCCACATTATTCTGCCAGTAAGCTTTAAGCCTTTTCACAGTTCCGTCAATATCATTAGGATCTATTTTCAATTGGATATTATAAACATCGAATCGTTTCCAATCGGTTTCTCTGTAATGGAAAAAGATGATTGGTTCTATTTCTGTTTTCAGTCCTCTGATATTAAAATCATTTACAACTCCCACAATGTGATAAGGTTTATTGTCAAATCCCGGACGAACTTCATTCTTCAAAGCTTCATCATCTTTCCATCCGAATTTTCTCACAAAAGCTTCGTTTACTAAAACATTATTAATGGTGTCTGATGCAAGATTCGGGTCAAGCCAACGTCCTTTTTTCAGCTTTACATTAATGAATTTCAGGTAATTAAAATCCATAGAACCGTGTTGTCCCTCGATACTTTTATCCCTAAAATCCATATTGGAGCTGCTGGATCTGCCATTTCCGGGAACTGCTTCTCCATAAGAAATATCGGTCACGCCCTGGATTTTTCTCATTTCGTTTTTAAGTCGCTCATATTTTAGCCAGGGTTTAGGATTTTCTTCGCTGAAGTTGATCATCATAATCTGTTTTCCGCTATATCCAAGATCCTTATTCATCATATATTTCACCTGCTGATTCACGATCAATCCGCCAATAATGAAGAATGAAGAGATGATTAATTGTAAAGTCAGAATCCCGTTTCTGAGCCAGATTCCGTTTTTACTTCTTGCAAAATTCCCTTTCAGAGTTTCAATTGCTTTGAAATTGGAGAGATACATTGCAGGAATTAATCCTGAAATAACCGTTACCGCAATGACCATTGCAAATGAGTAAAAGAAAATATGCCAGTCGGTCATTTTCATTTCTTTGTCATAGAACTTATTGAAGCTTGGTAAAAGCAGTTCTGTCAAGGCTAAGGAAAGCAAGTAAGAAGCAAAACAAATGATAAAAGTTTCCAGCAAAAACTGTAGAATAAGATTGGTTTTTGTACTGCCAATCGCTTTTCTTACACCAATTTCTTTTGCACGTTGAGAAGCTTGCGCTGTTTTCAGATTGATAAAATTGATCGCTGATAAAATCACAATCAATACAGAAAGCGTGAACAAAATCATCAAAGTTTTAAAATCCGGCGGACCAAACCAGGAAGCTTTGGCGTGAAGTTTTATTTCATCCAAAGGTGTTAAAACACTATCGTTTGGTCCATAAAGATCCATATATTGCTGAATGGTAACTCCTGCTTCTGCTACATCCAGACTTGCACGGTATTCAAAAATATCTTTTATGAATTTCTGTCTTATCTGATCTAGATTTACATCTTTTTTAAGCATAAAAAAACACCCATAGCTGAAGTTTCCCCATTGGTTTTCATCACTTTTCATTGGTTCTACTGGCTTTAGAAGAAACTCTGGTTTTATCTGGCTGTTTTCTTTTGGTAATTCATAAACTGCAGTTACAATGAAATTTTTATTATTGAATTTTAAACTTTCGCCAGCAACATTGGTTTTACCAAAAAGATTTTTGGCAGCAGTTGTTGAAAGTGCAATAACACCACCATCTTTCAAAGCATTTTTATAATTCCCATCAACCAGTTTGAATGGGAAAAATTCAAAAAAATTATCAGAAACATTCATTCCCCCTTCTTGATAGAATGTTTTATTTTTAGTGGTGATCTTAAAACCCATTCCAGAACTTTTGAACAAGACATAATCCTCAACACCTGGAATAACTTCTTTGGCACGATTTGCCATTGGAATTGAGATGTTGTTTCCGTAGGAATTTTCTTTTTTATTGTAAGTCTGGAAATAGTAAATCTGGTCTTTCTTCGGATTCCATCTTTCGAAGGATTCTTCGTCATTCCAATGCATCAGAATGAGCATAAATCCGGTCAAACCGATGGTCAATCCAAACAAATTAATGATCGTGGAAAGCCAGTTTTTTTTATAATTGATGAAGGCGATTCTGAGCCAGTTGTTGAGCATAATTTTTATTTTTTGTCGGAGGTCGGGAGTACGTCCGAGGTTTAAAGTGCAACGCTAAAATTTTCTTTTGGTAAACCTCACAGGTTTTAGAGACCTATGAGGTTTGGATATGGAGAATGAATGTTTCCTAATTTAATCAGAAATCGCAACCTAAAGAATTATAGCACAAAGCTGTAATCTTCCGATCTCCGACTTCCATCTTCCGGTATTTTTATTCAAAATTCTTAGCATCAGCTTTTTCAAAGACATCTTTTCTTTGGGAAGAATGCTCTTCTGAGAATATTTCGCCGTCTTTCATATTCACAATTTTTGAAGCGTAACCGGCGTCATAAGATGAGTGTGTCACCATTGCGATTGTAGATCCTTCTCTGTGGAGTTCTGCCAAAAGGTTCATCACTTCATTTCCGTTGGAGCTGTCCAGGTTTCCTGTTGGTTCATCAGCAAGAATTAATTTTGGTTTTGTCACCAAGGCTCTTGCTACGGCTGCTCTTTGCTGCTGACCGCCTGAAAGCTGTTGTGGATAATGTTTTGCTCTGTGAGAAATGTTGATTTTTTCCATAATTTCTTCAACTCGTTTTTTTCTTTCTGAGGAAGAAACGCCGTTATAAATCAAAGGAAGTTCTATATTTTCAAAAACCGTCAGCTCATCAATCAGATTAAAATTCTGAAAAATGAAACCTATATTCTTTTTTCTGATGTCAGATTTTTTTCTCTCACTCAAATTAATCGTTTCAGTTTCACCGAATTTATATGAACCTGAAGAAGCACTGTCCAGCAATCCCAGAATATTAAGAAAAGTAGATTTCCCACAGCCCGAAGGTCCCATTATGGCTACAAATTCGCCTTCCTTTATACTCAGGCTTACATTGTTTAGTGCGTTGGTTTGTACGTCTTCAGTTTTATAGACTTTTGAAAGGTTCTGAATGTTTATCATTGTTTTAATTTTTTAAAGTGTTTTTGTTCTGATTTCCCCTGCTTGATTAATGTAATATTTTGATTTTAAATCTTTGGTCAAAGTGATATTTTTCCATCCTACACCTTTTATTCCTTGCAGAAAAATTTCGTTCCCGATTTTGGAATATTGCACCAAAAAGTTGGATTCCTCTTTTTCCTCCGGATTTTTTTCAAGGTTTACCATTGTGTTTTCATTAAGGACAACTTTCCGGTAAGAATCAAAGCTTAAATAAGAATAATTGCAGCCTTTGGAACATTCAAAAATAATGTGATTATTTCTGAAAGAAATTACCCATTCCAATTCTGTCGGCTTCTGAGAATATGCCATTGCAGATAGTAAGCACATCAGGAATATTAATATTATTTTCATATGTAGTTCTAATTTTTTTTAAGGTCATATGCAATCGCCAGATCGTCATCAATTTTTCAACAATATTTGTAAATAGCGATTTCATAATGATTTATTTTTGAATATCTAAGATTTCATATTTCTTAAGCTCAGAATAATCTGATGTGATGACAGTTTCGCCTTGTTTTAATCCGGAAACTACTTCGTAATACATTTGGTTTTCTCGTCCAAGGTTGATGTTTCTTTTCTCGGCCTTGTTATTTTTAAGGACAAAAATCCATTTTCCGTTGGTGTCTTTATAGAAATTTCCCTTAGGGATCATAACACTTTGTGTGTCAGCAGAGAGTTTCAGCTTCACTCCGAATGTCATCCCGATTTTCAGGTTTTCCGGTTTAACATCAACGAAATTAAGTTCTACAGAAAACTGCCCGTCTTTTACTTCAGGAAGAATTTTTGTGATGATGACTTCAAATTGTTTTGTATTGCTTTCCAGACTTCCTTTGATTCCGTTTTGAAGTTTATTGATGTAATATTCATCTACTTTCGCAATTAGCTTGTAACCGCCCATCAGATCTACTTTTCCGATGCTTTCACCGGACGTTAAATTTTGTCCAAGAGAAATATTGAAAGACGATAACCTTCCGGAAACCGGCGACATAATAAGGAAGTTATTTTTATTTGATTTAAGAATATTCAGGCTTTTTTCCATTTGGCTGATGGAAGTATTGATCGCAGAAAACTGAGAGTTTCTGGATATCTTTTCACTTGAAGCACCTCTTTCTACAATCACTTTTCTTTGTTTCTGATAATTCAGATTTTGTAAAGCTATATCATAATCCGTTTTTTTTCCGATTTCCGCCTCATAAAGTCTTTTCTGAAGATTAAAAGACTGTAAAGCCGTGTTGTAATCATTTTGAGACTGAAGTAATTCCTTATCCTGGGTAAATTCCTGATTCTTCAATTCCAGAAGCGAACTTCTCATCTGGCTGATCTGCTGCATAATTCCCGTTTCCTGATTAAGATAATTGAATTCCGTATTCGGGTTGTAAACTCTTGCGATTGGTTGACCTTTCGTTACCATTTGTCCGTCTTCCGCAAAAATTTCTTTCACTGCTCCACCTTCCAAAACATTGATTAATGAAGAATTAAGAGATTGTGTTTGCGCCGTTACCATCAACATATCTTCGAATTTTCCGTTCGTCACTTCATCCACCTGAATATCTTCTAATTTTATATTATATGTTTTTTTCTGATTGAGAAAATACCATCCAAAAACTGAAACTGCCAAAGCAGAAACGATGATGACCGATATTAATTTTAATTTAGAATTCTTTTTTACTATTTTCGTATCCATATTTAAGATAACTTATTTACTTACAGATTATTACACAACACACGTGCCGGAAATTTATAACTTTATAACTCTCTGAAAATGTGATTAAATATAATTTTATTAAATTTAAAACTGTTCATTATCGGACACTATTTGTACGGAAACGGACAATTTATAGTTGATGAAGATTAAAAACTATGGCGAAAAAAATAAAAAACACAGAATCCCTTGATAATCAAATAGTATTTCCCAACGAAAAACTGTTTACTGATTTATCACAACTAATAGAGCAAGGCCAGCATCAAGTGGCAATGCAGGCGAACAGCGCGCTTACCATTTTGTTTTGGCAGGTTGGCAAACGTATCAATGATGACATACTGCAAAATCAACGGGCAGAATATGGAAAACAAATTGTGCCGACAGTGTCAGCACAATTGGAAACATTATATGGTCGGAATTTTACAGAAAAAAATGTGCGAAGAATGATGCAGTTTGCAGAATTGTTTTCCGAAATGCAAATTGTCGTTACACTGTCACGACAATTAACCTGGTCGCATTTTTTAGTTTTAATTCCTTTAAAATCAGAAGAAGCAAAACAGTTTTATGCTCAATTAGCCATTAATGAAACACTTGGCGTACGAGAACTCCGAAAACAAATCGCCAATAAAGCCTTCGAAAGAACCGAAATTGCCAATATTCAAGTAACACAAAACGAAAATTTTCCCATCAACACATTCAAAGATCCTTATCTTTTAGACTTTCTCGGATTACATAATGGCTATTTAGAAAAAGACATAGAAACAGCTATTCTTGGTGAACTGGAAAAATTTATTTTAGAATTAGGAAAAGGGTTTGCTTTTGTGGAACGCCAAAAGCGGATGATCATAGACGGAGAAGATTTTTACCTTGATTTATTATTTTACCATCGTTCATTAAAAAGGTTGGTTGCCATAGAACTAAAACTGGGAAAATTTCAGGCTAAATATAAAGGTCAAATGGAATTATACCTGAAATGGCTCAATAAAAATGAGCGTCAGGAAGGTGAAGAAACTCCAATCGGATTGATACTTTGTGCCGAAAGCAGCAAAGAACAGGTGGAACTCTTGGAAATGCACAAAGACGGAATTATGGTCGCCGAATATTGGACAGAATTGCCATCCAAAAAAGAGTTGGAAAGAAAGTTACATACCGCTCTAATCGAAGCAAAAGAACGTTTTGAACGTAAAAAACTGCTTTAATTTTTATAACTCAAAAAATGCGAAAAAAAGAAGCTCATATTTTAATTGTTGATGATGACGAAGATATTTTATTTTCGGCAAGAGTCTGGCTCAAGAAATTTTTCACGGAGGTCAGCTGTCTCAGCCAGCCCAATAATATTTTGAAATTTTTAGCAAAACACCAGGTTGACACTGTCCTTCTGGACATGAATTTCCGGAAAGGCTTTGAAAACGGGCAGGACGGTTTATACTGGATGCAGGAAATCAGATTACTGGAACCTCAGCTTCCGATCATTCTGATGACGGCTTATGGTGAAGTGGAACTGGCTGTTGAAGCTCTGAAAAACGGTGCTTCAGATTTTATTCTGAAACCCTGGAATAATGAGAAGTTATACGCTTCCGTGAATCTTGCAGTAGATATTTCCAGAAAAAATAAAAAACTGAATCAGTGGGAAAATGTCAGCATAAAAACCAATCAATATCAGTTAGAAACGCAATCTTTTGCAATGCAGGAAGTGATGGGTCAAATCACGAAGGTCGCGCCAACAGATGCTAACATTTTACTTCTAGGAGAAAATGGAACGGGAAAGTATGTTTTGGCAGAACACATCCACGAATTATCCGAAAGGAAAAACCAGCCTTTTGTCCACATCGATCTGGGAAGTCTTTCTGAAAATCTTTTTGAAGCCGAATTATTCGGTTACAAAAAAGGAGCCTTTACAGATGCCGGCCAGGATTATTCAGGAAAGATTGAAAATGCCCAGAACGGAACTGTTTTTCTTGATGAAATCGGGAATCTTCCGCTTCATCTTCAAACCAAATTATTAAGCCTGATTCAGAACAGGAAATTATCGAGGATCGGAGAAAGCAAGGAAAGATCTTTGGATGTGCGGTTTATTTTTGCGACCAATGAAAATCTCAAAAAAGCGGTTGCCGACAATCGTTTCCGGAAAGACCTTTATTACAGGATCAACACCGTAGAGCTGCAAATCCCGAGCCTGAGAGACCGGGTGGAAGATATTCCTGATCTTGCTAATTATTTCCTGGAAAAATACAGGCAGAAATACCATAAAAATGATCTTGCTCTGAATGAATCGCTGATCAGTGAACTCACCATCTATTCCTGGCCAGGAAATATCCGCGAGCTGGACCATTGCATGGAGAGAAGTGTGATCCTTTCCAACGAGAAAAATTTGAAATTATTAATGCCTCAAGACGAAGAATCTGACAAACCGATTATCAATCTCAATATAGAGGAAATGGAAGAAATTCTCATTAAAAAAGCTTTAAAAAAGCACAGAGGAAATATTTCTCTCGCTTCAGAGGATCTGGGATTATCAAGAGCGGCATTGTATAGAAGAATGGAAAAATTTGACCTGTAAAATGAAAAAACAACGATTTATCTGGCTATTATTCATTCTGCTGGCGATCATCAGCGGGATTTTTGCCTTTGATTTTTATTCTCAGAATAAGTGGATCAATTTCGGTTTATTTACGGTCGTATGTATCGCCTGCATCGTTTTCGCACAGATGTCAGCATTATCTTTTGTTCAAAGAAGTGAAAAAATATTGCTGGCCATTCAGAAAAAAGATTTCTCTCTTTTTCCGGAAACCGAACAGAACAATCTGGTTGAAAATGCAGTAAAACTGTATTATCAGAGCAAAGAAGAGCATTTATCGCTATCTTCCTACAAACTTCTGTACGAAGAAATTCTGAATCAGTTAGAAATAGGATTAATGATTCTCTCCGAAAAAAACAATGACTGGGAAGTGTTTTATGTGAATCCTGTTTTTCTGGAAATCCTGCAAATACCAAAATATAATTCCTGGAATTTGTACGAATCCAAAACACCTGATTTTTTCAGGATCATTGAGCAGACCAATTACCAGAACTCACAGGAATTTTTTGATATTTCGATCGATGAAAATGTAAAGCAGTCGTTTTCTTTAAGAACTAAAAAGGTACAGAATATCAAAAACCGTTTTTGCATCATCAGTCTTGAATCTGTTCAGAAGATCATTGAGCAGAAAGAAAAACTGGCTTGGAACAACCTGATGAAAGTAATTTCTCACGAGCTTCTGAATACTTTAACGCCTGTGAACAGCCTGATCCAGAACATGGAATACATTATCAATCAGGATGTTGTTGAAAAAGAAGATCAGCAGGAAATGAAAGAAAGCCTGATGATCATCAATTCGAAATCAAAACAGTTACTGAATTTTGTTGACGATTACCGGCAGGTTGCTGAACTGCCAAAACCGGTATTCAAAACAATATCTCTGACCGATATTGCCAAATCTGCTCTCCATTTCTTAAAACCTGAATTTAAAAAAAATAAGATCGTTCTCATTAATTCACTGGAAGATCAAACGTTTTTTGCAGACCAGAAAATGATAGAACGATGTCTGATCAATCTTTATCTGAATGCAATCCATGCTGTTGCAGATAACCAGGAAAAGATCATCAGAACAGAGATCAAAACGATCAACAAACGTATTGTTCTAAGCGTGGAAGATAATGGAACCGGAATCTCGAATGAAATTAAGGATAAGATCTTTCTCCCGTTTTTTACGACAAGAACCAATGGTTCCGGAATTGGACTTACGCTCAGCAAAAGCATCATTGAAGCGCATAAAGGGTATCTGAATTATAAATCTTTGGAAAAAGGAAGCCGTTTTGAGATTTGGTTTATGGAATAACTCCACCTGAACTTTATATAAAAAAAGATAAAACCGAACCGATATCCGTTATGGGCATTAAAACCTCTGAAATTCATTGATTCAGAGGTTTTTAATCAGATTTAAAAAAGACAGATGCATTCTTAGCTACCATTTTATTTTCGGGAGTACTTTTTTAATTTCTTTACTTATATTATTTCCGGCTTTGCCTACTTCATTACCAATATTCCGGATTACTTTAACGGCTTCATGGTTATTACCCGGACCATACTGAATGTCGTGAACCGTGGTATTCCATGTTTTTACAATGTCATTATTAGGGCCGAATTGATTTTGCAGTTCCGAACCAATTTTATTTAAGCCTTTTATAATATCATTATTTTTGCCAAAACACCCGGAATCCCCTCCTACACCAATGGTAAGGCATTTATCCAGTTCTCTTGCCATTAGCTGTCCGCCGGCACAACCCGCAAAAACATAGGGCTGCCCACCCGACGTTACTGCACACTGCACCACGATCTGGGCTTCTGTATTCATATTAAGCTTACTTGCTCCATAGCACATTGCCGTATTCATAAAGCTAACCTGGCCATACGAGCCCTGCTGCTGCACACAGGAAAGAAGTTTTTGAAGCTCCGGATCCGAAGATTCACCTGCCAGACATAGCGGATATTTGCTGTAGTCGGTTCCGTATTGCTTGTAGCATTTCAGTAAAGATGCAGAGATTCTTCTTTCATTAGCTCCTCCCATGGTTCCGACCAGGCACAAGGCCTGCTCTTCGGGCGTTGAAGCATTTTTAACGCAATTATAAATTTCATTTTCTTTTTTACCGGCCATATTTTCGACCATGCAGTCACCAAATTTTTGTCTGTCCAGTGTTCCATTAAAGCCTACTGACTGGTCATAACAGTTTTTCGCCGTCTGTTCGTTAGTGATCATCAGGTCACCATACGGATTGTTAATATCTATGATCTGGTTGGGCAATGGCTCAAAACCATTTGCAGTCTGAATACCAACATTTGGATTATACTGCGGTGGAGTGTAATTCACCATCGGGTTTGGTGGTGGCTGGATGTCTGAATATCCAATGATCCTGGCTCCCATAATATAATCAATCTCAATAACGTTTCTGTTGTAATCCAGAAAGAAAGCTTTCTGATACGGATTGGCAGCAGGCAGCCTTAAATACATCATTCCGGACGGATCCCGGTATGCCATGCCTTTATTCATGGGATTGCCGTCCTGTACCATCATCCCGTCACTATACAGAACGAAACTCTGCTGGTGGGCCTGGTCATAAATGCGTCCGAGTGGAGCCGGAGGCTGCGAATAGAGGTTGGCAAAAGTCACAAACAGGAAAAAGCTTAGAAACAGCTTTAAACTTTTTAAGAGTCGTGTTTTCATGGTATTTGTTTTTATTAGAGTAATTCATGGTTTTACTTAAGTTGTTATCTTTATTAATTTCAACGTAAAACTGGTCATAAAAACAAAACAGGTCAATTACACTTTTGGGTACTTTTTATCTCTGACGGGAAGGCAGAGACTGTTTAAATTTAAAATCTCACTGGTCTGTCAGATTACACAGATTTTTATAACTGAAATAAATCTCCTTACTCTGCGGGAATAATTTTTTCTGCATACTAATTTTATTAAATAAATTCAAACAGGATCTAACCATCTGAAAATAAATACACTTTGATGGTAATATTCATTTTCAATGACTTACATTTAATACAGAAATAGAAACTTAAAAAAACACAAAACTTTATTTCTATTATCCCTGTAATGGGGATTTTGCTGAAATTATTTCAATTAACGATACTGAATCTCCTGATTGATGATTAACGGACATTAGTTCATTAGCCTCTTGTTAAGCGCAAGAGGTTTTATCAGACAGACTGATAAAGAGATGTGTAATTTTTTTAAACAGATAGCAGCAGCAATCCATTTAAGCATATGAGTAATTGTTTCCAGACGATAAATTTCAATGAAATAGCGTGTTAATTATCCTGCCGTCTATCCATTTTCAGCTCCCTTTCCACTTCATTTACATCCGTCAAGGGGATATCATAGCTTTCGGCGATGTATTTCAGAACTTCGTCTTCCGTTTTATCGTTTATTTTCCTGATGAAAAGATGGTTGGTAGCTTTCAGAAAAAGAATAAGCTCATCAGGTGTCTGCTTCTTGCCAAATATCGGCTTTTCAATGACGGCTCTTTTATCATCATTCACGATAAGATCATTAAAAGTGGTATTCATAAGGACAGTCTGAAAAAAAGATTCTGCCGGCAAAAAGGTATGAAGATAGTAGTCCTCAAAATTCATTACTCTTTTATTATTCGCAAGAAAAGCACAGGTATCCCTGGTGAAAATAACCCATTTACCTCCTATGTAGGGCGTAACTCCTTTCATGAATTCTCTTTTGTACATCAGAGAAGAAATCTTATAAGACAGTTCTGTGAAATGGTTCTGTATTCTCTGAAGGGTATCGGGACGGTAAAACTTCTGGTCATAAT
Source organism: Chryseobacterium luteum (assembly GCF_000737785.1). Taxonomy (GTDB): domain Bacteria; phylum Bacteroidota; class Bacteroidia; order Flavobacteriales; family Weeksellaceae; genus Chryseobacterium; species Chryseobacterium luteum. The sequence continues at coordinate 96,060 of NZ_JPRO01000006.1, forward strand.
AGAAAAGATAATTCCTGCCATTGTTCGCAGTAAGAAACTTACGGATAATATTCTGGGACTTAAGAGGATAATCTTCACCGCTTAAATTAACAAAATAATCCCATTCCTGACTGACGTTAAGCAGAAACTCCATGGCATCCAGTTCAGCCTGGATCATACTGAATCCGCCGGAAACAATATTAATGCTTTCCAGGATATAGACGTTGGGAAATTTAACGAGATACATCTGGATCTCATCGGTCATTTCGTCTTTGGCTTTACGGTCGATATGGACAAGGTAAAACTGGTCCCTGGTATAGATCTTCTGAAACATAGTCCTGAATACTTCCGGCTTATGATGTATCATAATGAAGTAAGCAATTCTCACATGCTTATCTGAATGGGAATCCAAAGTTTGGTGCTGGGGGGTGGTTGTAGGAAAAGTCTGCATGTGTGATGGATTTTAAAATCATCCGCCTGGTGCAAACAATTCAGTTAACGTGCGAAATCTACGAATAATTTTTTGACAATCAATTATTTAAACCCATTATTATTCAGTTTATTTATTGTAGCTTTGCAAAGCATTTATAAGAACAGGCCTCTGCCTTTTGCTATTCTGTAACAGTTTAAAATCTTCATTTTTCTCTTTCAGTTTTGCTTTTTCAGCTGCCCAATTAAAACTTATTTTTTTTAAATAACTTTTTAATACTGCTTCCTTGATTTTCAGGTTTAAAAAAGCAGTTATAAAGCTCAGGACATATGGATTTGTAAAGATCCAGTTTTGAGAAATGCGAACGATATGATATTGCAAAGCTTAGTACATATATTCCCAACTGAATGTATCGCCAAAGTTAATGCAAAGTAAAATAATAATTAAAGATAATGCCTGTCGGAATTGATATTCATTGTTTTTTAATACAAGACAACAATTCAGATCTTAACCGATCTGGCCACTCAGAACCGGCTGTCCGGTAGAATATAATGAGTTTTAAAAATCTAAATTTAATAAATCCTATAGTCCGCGCCGTTACAGAAGCCGGATATTCCAAACCTACAGAGATACAGTACACTGCTGTTCCGCATATTCTGGCGGGAAGGGATATTATAGGCTATGCCGAGACCGGTACAGGAAAAACAGCGGCATTTGCTATGCCTATTCTCCAGCTATTAAAAAGAAATACACCCGATCATAAAGAAATACGAACTTTAATCTTAACTCCAACCCGGGAACTTGTCCTGCAGCTGGAAGAAAGTTTTAAAGTGTACAGCAAATATTTACCTCTATCTCAACTTTCCATTTTTGGAGGCGTATTATCAGGAAGCCAGCTGGCAGCTCTGAGAAAAAGAGTGGACATCCTTATTGCAACGCCCGAAAGGCTGCTGGATTTGGTAAGCCAAAGACATATTGATCTTTCTAAAATCGAAATACTGGTCCTGGATGAAGCGGACAGAATGCTTGATATGGGATTTGCAGATGATGTAAAGAAGATTTTAAAGCTGATCTCCCAAAAAAGACAGACTTTATTTTTCTCTGCCACGATGCAGTCGGATGTACGACGATTTGCAGACTCTATAATGAACAATCCCGTAGAGATTACGGTAGATACGGCTCCATCACCCGTACAGTCTATTAACCAGTCGGTTTACTTTGTTGAAAAAACCAAGAAAACAGATCTGCTGATCAATATACTGCAGGATGTATCCATTTTACGTTCACTGGTCTTTACCCGTACAAAACAGGGTGCAGACAGGTTAGTCAAGCAATTGGAACGCACAGGAATTTTTGCAGCCGCCATTCATGGAAATAAATCCCAGACAGCAAGATATCAGGCTGTGGAAGATTTTAAAAACAGTAAGATCCGTGTCCTGGTAGCCACTGATATTGCAGCCAGAGGAATCGACATTGAAGAATTTCCGTATGTAGTTAATTACGAACTTCCCGATGTCCCGGAAACTTATGTCCACAGGATCGGCAAAACCGGAAGAGCAGGAACAAAAGGAACAGCCGTTTCTTTCTGTGACGAGGGGGAACGCTCGGACTTAACCAATATTCAGAAACTGATAGGATTTATCGTACCTGTAGCAAAATTCCAGTATATTCATTAAATCACAACAAAATAGACGGATTATTTCTTTAAGAAATTTCAGAAAAAAATCCTCACAATAATTAATACAACAATTTTTAATACCCATTACAATGCAAGAAGGCACAGTAAAATTTTTCAATGAAGCAAAAGGCTTCGGATTCATTTCTCCATCAGACGGAGGTAAGGACATTTTTGTACACTCTTCAGGTTTAGATTCAAGATCTATCCGTGAGAACGATAAAGTAGTTTTCGAAGTACAAAAAAGCGACAAAGGTTTAAATGCAGTTAACGTAAAGTTAGCATAGTTTGAATATACCGTTTAAATGGACATTGACCGATAAGTAGCAATACTTTTTATTCGATGTCCGTTAAAACCTCTTGCTTGATGTAAGAGGTTTTTTATTTTTGCAAAAACTGAGATATTCTCCCAAAATATCCTAAAGTTTCGCTTCAGTTCCTTAAAAAACGGTGATATCCTGCTATATTTGTCCTCTAAAAATAATTCCACAATTACCATCAATGAATTTATTATACGTCAACTGGGATGTAAGTCCTGAAATCTTCAATATTTCCGGGTTTCCCCTAAAATATTACGGCATCCTGTTTCTTGCCGGACTCGTTTTATGCTATACCATCTTAAAGACCGTCTATAAAAAAGAAAATCTAAGCAGTCAGGCTCATGAAGCTCTTTTTTCTTATGCCTTCATCGGTATTCTCGTCGGCGCAAGATTAGGCCACTGCCTCTTCTATGATTTTGATTATTATTCACAGCATCCGATCGAGATATTCCTTCCCATCCAGAAAGGAGCCGACGGAGCTTATCATTTTTCAGGATATGCAGGCTTGGCTAGCCATGGCGGAGGAATCGGCCTTATTATCATGCTGCTGATCTATTCCAGGAAATTCTCAATTAAATTCATGACCGTCCTGGACATTGTCGCTATTGCAACCCCTTTAGCGGGAGCTTTTATCAGGCTGGGTAATCTGATGAACTCTGAAATTATAGGAACACCTTCCAATGCGCCGTGGGCATTTATATTCAGACAGGTAGATAACATTCCCAGGCATCCTGCCCAGCTGTATGAGGCCATCTGTTATCTGATGATCTTCCTTCTGGTGTATTTTATTTATACTAAAAATATCTTTAAGGTTGGAAAAGGCTTTTATTTCGGGATTACCACCCTGCTGATCTTTATTGTACGGTTTTTAGTCGAATTTATAAAGGTAGATCAGGTTGATTTTGAAAAGGGAATGAGCCTGAATATGGGACAAATTTTAAGCATCCCATTCCTGTTGCTGGGACTGTTTTTCATTATTAAAAGTATCCGGGACAAAAAGGAAATAAAAGTTTCATAATCCTAAAAAATATTACTAAGAAACCTCTGGCATTACTTTCAGAGGTTTTTTTCCGGATATAATTCAACAAAAATTGGCTTAAGTGTATTAAGCATTGGGTTATTTTCTTATTCAAATCGTTATTTCGCATTCATATGTACAGTGTAAAATAAAAAATTTATATCCCACACGAAGCACTTATCCCACTACATACCAGCCGTATACACTCTTCAACTGCCCTGAAATTCAGCTTTTATGTAAAAAAAATCCAGAATACGTGAGTTTTAGGCACAGCATTTGCAGAGATGATCACGTTATACACCACTTCATTTTTATAATATATTATTTTCCACAATCCCCGGTTTACTGGGGATTTTTTCATTATTATCTCCGGATTGATAAATAATTTTTCACCAGGAAAATACATTTTTGATAATCAGTGATTTAAAATAGGTTTATTCAGTTTATTGTCGTATATTTGTGTATTAATTAATAGGCCGCTGCCTTTGCCCTCTGTTACAGTATAGAAATTCTTTCTTTTCAGTTCCCGCTTTTTCAGATGCCTCATTTTTTAAAAACCACTTCTTTTACTGATGGACGCCCAAAACTATATGCTTTCGGTATTTCATTATAAAGAAGAACAGACGGACTACTGCAGGCTTTACATAGCTCATGGCAGATCAGATTAACAATATTACAATATAAAATTAAATACTAGAATAATTTATGGCAGACTCTTTTTCTAAAAAAGAAAATTTCAAGAAAAAAATTCAAAAGCAAAAAGAAAAAGCGCTGAGACGCGAAGATCGTAAAACGAACAACAACAAAGGTGCGGATGATGTTTTCATGTATGTAGATGAATTCGGAAGACTTACCTCTACACCTCCTGAAGGCAGAGAAAGACAGGAAGTAAACATTGATGAAATCCAGCTTGGTGCAGCTCCAATTATGGAGGAAGATGTAAGAAAGACAGGAATCATCACTTTCCACAGTGAGAAAGGCTATGGCTTCATTACTGAGGACAACAGCAAGGAAAATGTTTTCTTTCATAACAACAGCTGTGCACACCTTGTAAAAAAGGGGAACAAGGTATCTTTCGAGAAAGAAAAATCTCCGAAAGGATTCTCTGCGGTTAATATCCAATTGGTTAAATAATTAACAGGTCTGCTTCATCATGCAGATTTTGTCAGACAATAAAAAAAAGCCGTTCTACAGAGCGGCTTTTACATTTTCTTTACTAAATATTTTCTCTGATGCTGCATAACGGCGTCTAAATGTTTCGGTTTCTTTTACGAAACTTGAATGACTATTTCACCCAACAACACCAGTGGAATTTCATAATCAATGTTGTTTTTCATTGGGATGAATATCTCTGTATATTATTGGTAAATCCATATCAGAACTGGTTTCCCGGTCTTTTGGATCATAGGATCAATTTCTTTCATGGCATTGTTGGAAACGGTGGAACATCCCCAACCTTCCGGAGAACCTTTTGGAAAAACTTCATCATCACTCATCTGATCCCACGAATGAAAAACTATACATCTTTTCAAAGCATTGCTGTTTGTTTTCTCCAGGCCATGCATCACATATTTAACATTAATTCCCCACTCGCTGTAACCTCTTTCCAGCAGCTTATACTTCCCTAAAGATGAAAGATGGCTGTCTTCATTACTGAACTGCGGATTGTCTCTTGAACCATCTGAGCTCCATGGATTTGGACCACAGCCATGTCCCACAAGATATTTTCTAACGACCTTTTTTGTTTTAAAATCCCAGACAAAAAACCTTTTAATCCCGGAGTGTAGGCTCATATCGATCAGGATACAAAATCTGTACTGAACTTTTTTGAAACACAGAATTTCAGAGCTTCTTCGGCCTTCGCTGCAATTTTAGACACATCCGCTTCCTGTCTTTTTTTTCTTTAACATCAAGGTTTGCTGTACTGAAATGATTTTCTTTGGATTTATTACTGCATGAAAACACAAGGTGAAGGACCAGAATAACTGCCAAAATCTTCATTGAGAATTATTTGTAATGTCTGAAAATTCCGAAATCAGAGGGTGTCCACAGTGCTGCTTTCTGTCCCGCAGCTTTCAGTGCATCATTGGCCCAGGTATTACAGGTATTCAGGAAGCTGTATTTTCCTTTAGCATCGTAAAATGCATCATTGACGTCATATACAGCATTGGTAGGAATAAGGATAAAATTTCCGTTCTGGTCCCTGTCGAATTTATCTTCTACAAATTTCACCAGATTCTTATACTGATCCCTGCTGATCATGATCTTTTTGCAGTCATCCCCTTCTTTCATGGTTTTGTAATAGGAACAGTGCATCGCTGAGTCGCTGAGCCAGAATGCGGCTTTAAAAGCAGTGGAAAATTTCAGATCGGCCCAGGTAGGAGTATCCAGATAAAAGCCTTTATCTCCCCAGCCTATTCCTATATAAGTATAATCCGTACTTTTTGATTTGGTATTGGAAAACGGAACTTTTGCGCTCCAATCCTGAAGATCGTTTTTTACAGGCATTACAATATCGGTATGCACGCCGTTGGTATAAATATAAATCGGGATATCTTTCGTCTGCCCGTCATTTTTTTCTGCAGAAACTTCTATAAGAGGCAGCAGAAGCCCCATCACAACATACAGAGCAACAATTCCCAAAATAATTCCGATGGCTTTCAGGACATACAGTAATATCATTTTTACACTCATGATTAATAAAATTTAATCTTCAATTTCCTGTAAAAGTATTTGTTTTAATCGGAAAAATGATTAAATTTAGTTACGAAATATTCACAAATATGCGTAAAAATACAAAATCACAAAAAAGACTTAAAGTAAGAGTAAAAACAGCTCCAAAAAGAGTACAAAAAAAACGTTGATTTTCTGTGGGACATTGGTCTCCTGAAAATCATTTTTCTTTTTAGGAAAGTTTTCCAGAGATTCTTACTGAATCAAATCTTATCCTCCTTAAGGCTGACAGCTTAAGGGATGGCAGGTTATCCTCCCAAGTTTTGGAACCTAAATATTCCAGAGAAGGATTTGTCACCCAAAATTTCTCCTAAAGCTTATCTAAAGAACGTTCTAAAAATTCAATATTCCGCTTCAGGCCTGCAAATTTAGTTCTCTTTACGGGAGATTTCCTGAAGATCTCGGAGAATATTTCCTGGGTAATTTCTTTCCACTCTTCCTTTTTAAAATTTTTCAGGGATTCATTCGGAGCAAACCTACTTTGAAGGTTGGGCGAAGAAAACCTGTTCCAGGGACATACATCCTGGCAGATATCGCACCCGAACATCCAGTCTTCCATTCTGTCTTGAAAATGATCCGGAATTTCACTTTTAAGCTCTATGGTTGCATAAGAGATGCAGCGGCTTCCGTCGATGATCTTATCTGAAACAATAGCATCCGTAGGGCAGGCATCTATACACTTCCTGCAGGTGCCGCAATGGTCTGTAGTGGCGTGGTCGGGAATTAATTCAAGATCGCAGATAATTTCCGCCAAAAAATAGAAGGAACCATTCTGTTTTGTGATAAGGTTGGCATTTTTTCCTACCCATCCTATTCCTGACTTTCTGGCCCAGCTTCTTTCCAGAACGGGAGCAGAATCCACAAAAACCCGGAATCCGAACTCTCCTATCTCCTGCTGAAGTTCTGAAACCATTTCGCGGAGAATTTCTTTTACCACTTCATGATAATCTTCTGCGTAGGCATATTTCGAGATCTTATAATTTTCCAAGGCAGAAATTTTTTCTTTTGGAAAGTAGTTGTAGGATAATGAAATAACGGACTTTGAGCCTTCTACAAGCAATCTGGGATCTAATCTTTTGTCGAAATGGTTTTCCATGTATTTCATTTCCCCATGGAAATTATTTTTAAGCCATTTTTCAAGATTGGGGGCATCTTCTTCTAAAAATCCTGCCTTGGAGATACCGCAGCTCTGAAATCCAAATTGTTCTGCTTTGGACTTTATGAGTTGGGAATATTTTTCGGCACCGGCATTGAGGATTTCCATTCTGCAAAATTAAGATTAATTTACGAATCTTACGTTTTGGATAAGAAATGAATAAGCCCTACGTTTTAAAGCATTTTTGCAGAAATTTAAGTTTTGATAAAGAGTTTTTTAAGAAAAAAATTGCGTATTTTCGTTCTTATTTTTAAATCTAAAATTAAACAGTTATGTCTTTAATAGAAGTTATACAGTCAGGAAATTATGAATTAATTGATGTCCGTGAGCCGATGGAGCTTGAAATGGACGGAAATATAGACGGGGCCAAAAACATTCCTCTGGGTGAAGTGGAGGACAGAAAAGAAGAAATTTTATCTATTGAAAAGCCTGTAATCCTATTCTGCAGAAGCGGAAACAGAAGCGGAAAAGCATTGGAATATCTTAATGGCCAGGGCCTGAAGGACGGTTACAACGGCGGAGGCTGGGCTGAACTGAAAGCAGTATTGGAATCAAATCAGGGAACTTTTTAAAGTTCCTTTTTTTATCTCAATCCATCATGAACCTGAAAGAGCAATTCACGGATCTCTGTCTCCTTTTCAACACAGGACAACAGTCTTATTGAAGGTCTGTGGCAGGAAATTGAAGCAAAATACTCAGAAAAGGGCAGACATTACCATGATCTTTTTCATCTTGAAAATATGTTTCTGGAACTGGAAGGTGTAAAACATGATATTGAAAATTTTTCAGCTATTTCGTTTTCTGTTTTTTATCACGATATCATCTATGATTCTTCTTCAAAATCCAATGAAGAGAAAAGCGCTCTGTATGCTGCGGACCGGCTTAAAAAAATAGGGTTAGATCAGGATATGATTTCAAAAACAGAGGCCCAGATCATAGCAACAAAATCCCACCAAAAGTCGGATGATACGGATACGGACTATCTTCTGGATGCGGATCTTTCTATCCTGGGAAAAGAACCTGCCATATATTTTGACTATACCCGGAAAATCAGGAAGGAGTATGCGTTATATCCGGACTTTCTCTACAAACCGGGAAGAAAAAAGGTTCTGAAGCATTTTTTGGAGCTTGAAAGTATTTTTAAAACCAGGCATTTCAGAGAGAAATATGAGCAGCAGGCCAAAGAGAATTTAACTGCAGAGCTTCAGCTTCTATAGTAAGAAAGGAGATGCGGCAGAACCACATCTCCAACATCAAACCACTCATCCAAAACACAACTATCGATCATCAATTAAGAACAGGGGAATTCTTAATGATATGATTACAAGGGATTTTTCTCATCAATTTTTTATCATCTTCTGCATCATTGTCCGGTTTTCAAAAATAGAAAATAGAATATCACTTACCCGTGATACCAGATGTATGTTTTGTGTAATTATCACTGAAAACACAGTGGAACAAAGCCCTAAGATTAAGAAAACAGCGGAGATAAAAAAGGTTAATGATTTCAAAATAATCACTTTAAAATTTATCAGGATTGTACATTTTTTATTTTTTTATTTTCGTTAAATATGAAGATATAAGAATAGAGCAATTGCCTAAATCAGATCAAAAATATCAGGAAAAAAATAAAACCGCAGCTTTAACGTTGTACATTCTTATACAATTCAGGCAATATTATACAATTTGTACACATAAGAGCAAAACCAGGTTGAATACAACAGGGAAAAGACATTAAAAATTTCACAACGGATGCTTTCCGGCACTGCTTAATCAACAGGGTTAAAAATAAAAAAGCACCTTGAAAAATCAAGATGCTCATATTGCGGTTATCCTTCCCAGCTGCTATAATTTTTTTATGAATTCTGATACTTTACCGATAACCAGCTCAGGAACTTCTTTATGCGGCGTATGCCCTATTCCCGGGATAATATACTTTTCTGCCGTACCGCTTACCTGAGAAACTGTTCTTTCCACCTGTTCCAGCGTACCATATTCGTCAGCATCCCCCTGAATGAATAGTAAGGGGCAATGAATGTCTTTTAAAAGGTATTCGATGTTCCAGCTCCGGTAGTCTTCACGGGTCCAGGTTTCCGTCCAGGCTCTGAAAAGCATTTCCACCTTGTCTCCATGATATTTGGCAAGGCGCCCGGCAAGATTGGTGGTCTTGTAGGCATCCCATGCATCCCAGACTCCTTTTAATGTAAGATCTTCTACAAAAATATGTCCTGCTTCACAGATTACGGATTTTATCTTTTCAGGATATTTGGCTGCTGTAATAAGGGCTATGGTTCCTCCGTCGCTGTGACCAAATAAAACGGCATTATTGATGTTAAGTTCGGTCAGCAAATCATTCAGCAAGCCGGCTTCCTGTTCCATATAATTAACGGGTCTTTCGTGGGTAAGCATCGGGCCGGATTTTCCATAACCCAGCCTGTCGTACAACAGAATGTTACAGTGTGTAACTTCAGACAGTTTTTCCGGCAGATCTCTCCAGAGCTGCACACAGCCTAAGGAATCGTGGAGAAAAACGATAACGGGTTTTGCTTCTGAAATGTTGTTATGTGTTATGTAAAGTTTCTGTCCTCTTACCTCGATTATTCTCTCTTCCATGAATTCAGACTTCTATAAGCCGGGTACGCTTGCTTCTTCAAACTCCTTCAACAAATTACTGAAAACGGTTTCTACCGGTAATATATCATTGATCAGGGCTGAAACCTGTCCTATTTCCAGCTCGCCGTCTTCCATATCTCCTTCAAACATTCCACGTTTGGCTCTTGCACGCCCCAATGAAGCTATTAAAGCCTCTTTATCTCTCCCTGACTGGTAAATCTCCTCGAGCTCACCAAAGAATTTGTTTTTCACCATCCTTACAGGTGCTAACTCTTTTAAGGTAAGGTGGGTGTCGCCTTCATTTAATTCTGTAATTTTCTTTTTCCAGTTTTCATGGGCACTTGCTTCAACAGTAGCGGCAAACCGGGAACCGATCTGTACCCCATCTGCCCCCAGGATCATGGCAGCTTTCATCTGTGAACCCAGTGCAATACCTCCAGCGGCAATCAATGGTTTGGAGATATGTTTTTTCACATTCGGGATAAGACAGAAAGTAGTGGTCTCATCTCTTCCGTTGTGTCCTCCTGCTTCAAAGCCTTCCGCTACAACAGCATCTACTCCTGCTTCTTCACATTTTACTGCAAATTTGGTAGATGAAACTACGTGGGCTACTTTTATTCCTTCTTTCTGAAGGGTTTCTGTATATGTTTTGGGATTTCCGGCGGAAGTAAAAACGATCTTTATCTTCTCTTCTATGATGATCTGAATAATCTCTTCAAGGTTAGGATACAGCATGGGTACGTTAATACCAAAGGGTTTATCTGTAGCCATCTTACATTTCCTGATATTTTCTCTCAGGATATCCGGATACATGCTTCCTGCTCCTATAAGTCCCAATCCTCCACAGTTGGAAACCGCCGATGCCAGTTTCCATCCGGAATGCCAGATCATTCCGGCCTGAACGATAGGATATTGTATATTAAAAAGCTCTGTAATTCTATTTTGACCTGTCTTCATTTCGTGAAGTTTTTTTGCTGAATTGAAATCTATAAAATTGCTCATGCGTAAAAATACTAAAAACCGTTGTTTTTAATGAATAAAAAATTGTGTAAAATCGCTTTAAACAAAGGATTACTAAGTTTTAAATATATCCAAAGTATCATCAATAACAGGACTTATTTTTAAAAAATTCCAGGCCAAATCAATTATATCATTTTGAATGGTTTCGATATTCAAATTGATCCAGCCTTCCATTAAAATTAACGGTCCAAAATGTACATCTGCATTTTCCCACTCTTTCTGATATTCAATAAATTTATTTCTGAATTTTTCGGCGAAGTTTCTGCTTGAAATTTTATAGCCTTTCAGTTCACGAAGTTTTAAAGCATGAATATTATAATATAATTTTCCTTCTTTAATGGTTTTATCATTTACCCAAACCGAAAAAAATATTCTGCTTTTTGAATTTAATGGAGATTTAAAATCATTTGACCATTCAGGTTTATAAATTTTTAATGCAACGGATTCTAAAACTTCTTCAACGGATAATTTCAGACCAAGATCATCAAATTGCCTGAAGAAAATATCTTCTACCGCTTCTTGAAAATTTCTCTTGTAAAAATTATAATCCATTCTTTATCGTTTTTACCAAAAATAAGAAGTTTTCTTAAATTTCAGACATAAAAAAACCTCCAGAAATTCTGAAGGTTTTACTATTTATTTTTTGATTGATTCTTTTTTCCAGTTGGCTTTGAATTTACAGTTGTCATAGCGTCCGTCAATCGAGATAAAGGTTGTCGGCAGTTTAGAATTGACAAACTTTTCAATCATTTCATTACGCTTTTTATTAAGCGCCATCTGCTTGATCCTGTTATAATCTGTTTCCAGTGTAATCTGGTGGGCAGGAATAACGTCTTCCAATTTGATGATCTTTACTACTTTTCTCTTATTGTCCTCATCTTCAAAAGCAGAAGTGATATCTCCTTTGTTCAGGCCTGCCAATTCATACGTAATAGATCCCGGAATGCTTTCTCTTTCGATTTTGTCCGAACCATCTGCACCTGAAATAATACCAGCATTGAATTTCGTCTTTTTATCATCTGAGAATTTAAATGCCGCATCTTTAAATGTGATCTTGCCTGCAATAATAAGACCTTTGATGCTGTCTAATTTTGCTTTGGCGGTTTTCATCTCATCATCAGTAGGTGTGGCTTTTAACAGGATGTGTCTTGCATCATATACTTTCCCTGATTTTTTGATCAGCTGTATGATATGGTATCCGAATTCAGATTCAATAGGATCTGAGATCTCATTTTCCTGGAGGTTCAGAGCTGCTGCTTCAAACGGTTTTACCATTTGTCCTTTAGCAATATTTTTATAAAGTCCGCCATTTGCGGCAGATCCTTCATCTTCGGAATAAATCCTTGCCTGGCTTTCAAAAGTTTCCCCACCGGCAATATCCTGTTTGATTTTCTTTAATCTTTTGATAAGATCATCTTTATGCGCCTCTGTAAGTTTAGGAAAAATCATGATCTGTGCCAGAGAGATTTCATCCTTTATTTCCGGAAGCTGCATTTTGTAGAGGTTATAGAAGTCGGTAACCTCGTTCGGGGTTACGTCTGCCTTTTCAGTGATACGCTGATATTTCGCCTGTCCGTAGTACTGGTCTACATCTATCTTTTCGATAGCGTTTTTCATTTCATATCCATTTCTGAACTTATATGCAGCAAGCATTGTTTTTTCGTCAGGGAATTGGGAAAGCAACTGGCGGTATTTTGCATTCGCCTGCTCTTTAATGGCAGCAGAACGGTTTTCAATTAATGTATCTTTTTTAGCTTCGTATACAAGAAGTTTGTTGCTGATCAGGTTTTCAAGAAAGTCACATTTATCAGTTTCAGAGGCTCCCTGCTGTTTGGCATAATTTCTCTGCTCATTCACATCCGATTCCAAAACAATTTCATCCCCGATAACAGCAGCAATACCATCCACTAATTCTCCGGGTTTTAGCTGAGCATTCATGTTTGAAGAGAATATCATCATGAAAATCCCAAGAAGAAAAGTGATTTTTAGTTTATTTGTCATTTTACTATTTTAAACAAGTTGCAAATTTAGAATACTTAACGAATTAGTCTAAATTTTTTATTATAAATATTTCTTAAAAAGACTTATTTATTGCAGTTCAATATCGAATGTCGTTAATTCTTTGAATTGTCTTAATCTGTTGAACATATCAGATTCGTTTACTTCCTGGATTCTTTCTGTTCCGAATTTTTCAACGGTGAAAGAAGCCATGGCCGAACCTACAATTAAGGCAGATTTCATGGTCTCGAAATCTACCTTTCCTTTTTTAGCCAGATAAGCTGCAAAACCTCCGGCAAAAGTATCTCCCGCTCCGGTTGGATCGAAAACTTCTTCCAGCGGAAGTGCAGGGATAGCAAATACTTTATTGTCGTGGAAAAGTAAAGCTCCGTGCTCTCCTTTTTTAATAATTACATAATCAGGACCCATTGTGTGGATCTTTTTAGCGGCTTTTACCAAAGAATATTCACCGGAAAGCTGTCTTGCCTCTTCATCATTGATGGTAATAACATCAGTTTTGGCGATCATATCCATCAGAATATCCAAAGCTGAATCCATCCAGAAGTTCATGGTATCAAGAATAACCAGTTTCGGACGTGTGTTCATCTTTTCCAGTACGGACAGCTGAACGCCGGGGTGCAGGTTCCCGAGCAGAAGGATTTCTGAATCCTGCATAGAATCAGGGATTTTCGGATCAAAATTTTCCAGAACATTCACTTCTGTAGCCAAAGTATCTCTGGTATTCAGGTCATTATGGTATTTTCCGGACCAGAAGAATGTTTTTCCTTCTTTTACAATCTCAATTCCTTCAATATTTATTTCTCGGTCTGTGAACATATCAAGGTGCTCCTGTGGGAAATCTCCTCCAACAACGGAAACAATACCAGATTTAACGCCTAAAACAGATGAAGTGATGCCGATATAAGTGGCTGCACCTCCTAAAATTTTATCAGTTTTACCAAATGGCGTTTCGATTGCATCAAATGCAACGCTTCCTACAACTAAAAGTTTCATATATTTTTCAATGTATTTTAAAGTCAATTATTTTTTCCATTCAAAAGTGTCCAGCAGGTGCTTCATATCATCTTTGATATAGTTCACTGCCGGGGCCAGAGAATCGGGTTTCGGCCTTGTGTTAAAGTATAAATAAGCAGTCACGAAATGTTTTGTGCTGTCCGTAATGTAAAATTGAAGATTGGAAGCGCTCTGTCCCTTCAGTTCATAGAAGTTTCCGTACACTTTTTTGTCAGGATATTCAAATGATTTAGTATCTATGGAACTGGCTTTAATGGTATGCTCGTAAACCATTTTTTCAGCTTCTTTGATATGGTCGGCAAAATCATTCTGTATCGGATAGTAGGTCACAAAGACCTTTGCTTTCATTTTTGGATAATTGATATAATACCAGCAAGGCTTTTTAGCATCAGAAATCGATGCAAAGTCTGAATATTCAAAAGTATAGGCACAATTGTTTTCAAACTTATGATATTTCGGTGCCGGATATTCCAGGCGGAGTTCCCCATAAGGTTTCGGAACATGATCTTTTCCGCATGAAACTAAAAGGAGTGATATAAAAATAAAAATGACGTTTTTTATCATTTTGCAAAAGTACAAATTAGATTTTAGATTTTGGGAGACAAATTTCAGTCTTTCAGTGAGTTTTGGATATAGTTTTCCAAAGGCTTGGGAAAAGATTTATCATGAGATGCCATAAAGTCTGTGACCATGTATTGGTTTTCCTCAATAAAACTGTCCCAAACAGCTTCTGAATCTACCTCAACATTTGAAATTTCAATGGTCAGGTTCTTATGGGTAAGCTTGTGGGTAATGGTTTTCACGTTTCTGACAAATGATTCCAGCTCCTCAGAAATAGCCAATGGAAACTCAAATAATTTTTTCCAGATAAAATCATCTTTTCTCTGCTGTATCAAAAACTGACCGTTTCTGTGTACGAAATAATACTTCAGGGCGAGGTCTTCTGTTTTGACCTTTTTTGTTTTGACAGGGAAATCTGATATTTTCTGCATGGAAAACGCAAGGCAGTCATCATTCACAGGACATTCACCACAAAGGGGATTTTTAGGCTTGCAGATCTCTGAACCAAGATCCATCATGGCCTGATTAAAATCTCCGACATTGTCCGGTATGACCAATTCCGCAAGCTGTGAGAAATAAGAAAAAGCTTTTGAATTGGAAATATCGAAACTATCCGCAAAAATACGGCTTAAAACTCTGTAAAAATTACCGTCAACAGCAGGCATTCTGCCCCCGAAACAGATGCTTGATACCGCAGCAGCTGTGTACTTCCCTACTCCTTTTAATTTTAAAATCTCTTCATAATCAGAGGGGAAAACGCCATGATAATCGTTCATAATCTGCTGGGAAGCCTTATGGATATTAATGGCTCTTGAATAGTATCCAAGGCCTTTCCAGTAGAGCAGCACTTCATTTTCTTCAGCTTCAGCCAGAGTTTTTACATCGGGAAATCTTTTAATGAAGTTATTATAATGATTGAGTCCCTGACTGATCCTTGTCTGCTGAAAAACAATTTCGCAGATCCAGATCTTGTAAGGGTCTTTTGTCTGTCTGAAAGGCAGATCTCTTGCATTTTTTCCGTACCAGGTCAGTAATTTATTTCCAATGTGGAGAAAATCTGAGCTTTTATTATCTTTTTCCAAAAACCTAAGTCTGTTTAAATGATATAAGGGAATTTTCAGTCAGTGTTTTATTAAGACTTCCGTTCCCATCCTGCAAAGATAAAATTATTTATCCTTTTTAACAGAGTATACCGGAGCTGCTTTCAGCCACTTGTATTTAAGATTTCTTTCTGCGGCGATAAACCGGTAGCCTTCAAGCTTTTTAAGATAAAGATAGATGGAGTCGCTTTTTAGCTTAAGCCGTTGATCGGACAGGAACATAAACGGATAATCGACCACTGAATCTCTTATTGTTTTCATTACTTTTCCGGATCTGACCTTGTAAAGAAAGAATGTTTTTCCTCTTCCTTTTGAACTGTCGGCCAGCTTGACATTTGAACTTGCTATAACCAGCTCGCTGCCGTCAAAGCATTCTTCTTCGTTCATTATGTAGGCTTTTCCCTTCTGGCGTTCGTCTTTAAAAAGATCCACGGCATAATGATCGGGCTCCTGGTATTTTTTTTCGCATCCCGCCAATACAACCAGCAGGAACAGAGGCAGAAGTAAGCTTATTTTTGTTTGGATCGCATTAGTTTTCATATGAATGGCAGTAAAAAACCGATGTAAGAATGCATCGGTTTTATTATTAAAAATTGGTTGATTACTATTCCTGAGTATACTGTGCATCCCATTCATTACCGTCATCTCCTTTGTGTCCGTCCAATTTAATAACGAAACTTTTTGTAGGGAAATAAGGGGTCATACGGATATCCAGCCATACTCTGTCTTTATTGACTCTGTCCTGCTCGAAACGAACAATTTTGAACTTTTCAATAAGCTTGTCCGGACCTTTGATGTTGTCCAGGAATGTTACGATCTGTCTTCTTAAATCGTCCTCGTTCTTGGCGTTCCAGTTTTCGAAAGCTCTTCTGTTCAGGAAGTCGAGTAAAACTTTAGTTACATAATCGAATACACGTACTACTGAGTAGGTCTGAAGACCGATATTATCTCCTGTAAACAGTGTTTTTGCGGAGAATGCCATGATCTTACCGTATTCGTTTACCATCGGAACCAGACCCATTTTTTCCAACTGGGAAATTTCACTTTTCTTCAGTTCGAATTTTACGGCATCTACTTCGTTGATATTACCATGTTTTTTACCTGCTGCCACCTGAGACATTAAGGTTTTGTGGATTTTTCCTGCCAATGAAGTGGAAGGCGGAAGCTCTACGTTCTCTTCTTCTCCTACTTCTTCTGCTCTTCCTCTGCCTACAAGCCAGTTACACGTCATAATAACGTTACTTCTGTGAAGCTCGCCACCGGTAAGGTTGGCTGAGTGGAACAAGTCTACCACGTCATCCGGTTTATCAAGATTAGCAAAGTCGGTAACCATCATTACTTTGTTTTCGTTACAGATCTTTGCCCATTTTTCAATAACTTTATTTGAACCTAAATATCCGGGTATGGCTAAGATAGAATAGTTATCCCTAAGATCTAAACGGTCGTAATAGTTTTTGAATTCGTCGGAAATGGCATCAATGAACAAAGGATTATCAAGATCTGAAACCTGTTCAAGGCTTGCATTAACGATGCTTACGTTATCCACTTTATCCAGTTCTGTGTTTTTGTAGAATTGGGCTACAGTTCTGTAGTTGGTTTCCAGCAAACGCACTGCATCAAGTGTATTTTTAAGATTGGTTTTTAAGTTCTGGTCAGCCGCCTGCGCTTTGGTTTTGCAGACATCTGCCATTTTATCTGCAGGTTCGTTGCCCTCCAGAAGACTTACCCAAAGGCTTATTTTTTGAAGAAGCTCTTTTCTTTCGTCTGTTTTATTACTGTCTGTCAGGAAAATTTCTTTCCTGGCTTTTCTAGTAGGGTTCATATTGGCGATACCGTCTACAACGGATTCAACAAAGCCAAAACCTCCTATTTTATTAAGCTCTGCAAGCGGGTTGCCTTTCGGCTGTCCTGAATGTTGCTGCTGCCCCTGCTGTTGGCTCTCTTGTGCCTGTAATTTGCTATCCATGATTTGATTTAGTGTAAATAGTTATTTTTCAAGTTCTTGTGCCACATCTTTCAGTACTTCGATGAACGCAGCTCTGGTCTGGTCATTCTCAAGCATGTTGCGCAGAATTTTGTTGGTTTTCAGCTGTCGTACGATTTTATTGTACTGCTCCTGTTCCATGCTAAGCTGCTGTAAATACTCTGATTTCTGGGTAAGATTTTTAGGAGTGAAGTCTGCAAGATTCTGAAACCGGAATTCTTCTTCTACAATGCTCCCCTCTTCCGTTTCGTGCTGTACAGCTACAGAAGGTTGAAAATGTCTGAAGACGTCGTCCACGGTCTTTAATCCTGTTACAATTTCAGGGTTATAAGATTCTTCTGTGGTAAGCTGGCTTACTATCAGAGATTTATTTTCCTGTATTTCCTGAATAGCTTCATTAGCGTCCACTTTTACTTCGTTGCCGCCAACACCATAATTAAACATTGCCATATTATTATTATTTTGAGATTTCTGATTTTGGTTTGGATCTGTCTTTGAATAATTTACTGATGAATCAAATAAATTGCCAATCCAATGTTTAAATTTAAAAAAAAACTGTAACATACAAAATTTTGTAAAGATTTTTCTTGAAATATTAATTTAACCCATAATATATACACCGTAAAATCATTACTTTACGACATCACTAAACTATGAAAAAAATAAATAAAAAACGCATCATTTCTGATACGTTTTTCTTTTCTAACAATTTTTGGTTATTCTACCAGATTTTTATCCTGTCCTGTGGTGCTTTGTACATTTTGTCACCGGGTTTTATATCAAATGCTTTGATGAATGCATCCTGATTGACCAGTGGACCGAATGCCCTGAACACTCCGGGAGAGTGCGGGTCTGTCTTTACCTGGTTGATCATATACTGGTCGGTAGATTTGGTTCTCCAAACCGTTGCCCAGCTCATAAAAAACCTCTGATCCTGCGTAAATCCACTGATCTTGCCCGGGTTTCCTTTATCTTTCAGGTACATCTGAAGGGCATCATAAGCTACCGCTACCCCACCCAGGTCACCAATATTTTCACCGCTTGTGAATTTACCGTTTACAAAGCTTCCTTTTACGGGTTCGTAAGCACCGTACTGGGCGGCCAGCTGTGCTACTTTGGCATCAAAGTTCTTACGGTCTTCATCCGTCCACCAGTTATTGAGGTTTCCATCACCGTCAAAACGCGAACCGCTGTCATCAAATCCGTGAGAGATCTCATGTCCGATCACAGCTCCGATACCTCCAAAGTTCACAGCAGCATCAGCTTTAGGGTTATAGAAAGGAGGCTGAAGAATGGCGGCCGGAAAAACGATCTCATTGTTTGATCCGCTGTAATAAGCGTTTACAGTTTGCGGAGACATTCCCCATTCTGTTTTGTCCACCGGTTTTCCTACTTTATCCAGACTTCTCTGGTACTGCCACCCGGCTACATTCTGAAGATTGGAATATAAAGTGGCTCCCTGTTTTGGAGATTCTACCTTTAACTGGGTATAATCTTTCCATTTATCCGGATAAGCGATCTTTACAGTGAATTTAGAAAGCTTTTCCTGTGCTTTCACTTTCGTGGCCGGAGACATCCAGTCCATATCATTAATATGTGTTTTGAATGATTTTAAAATATAATCAATATACATCTCCATCTGGGCTTTTGCTTCGGGAGTGAAATATTTTTCAACATATAATTTTCCGAAAGCCTCACCAAGAACTCCGTTGACAAGACCAAGCCCTCTTTTGTTCATCGGGCGCTGCTCTTTCTGGCCCTGAAGATATTTTGAATAGAAATCAAATCTGATCTGCTCCAGTTTATCATCAAGATTGCTGGCATTACCGTTGATCAAGTGATATTTCAGATAATCTTTTAACAGCGGAAGGTTCTTTTCTGTGATGAACTGATCCATATTCTGGTAATATTTCAGCTCTCCAATAATTACTTTATCTGTATTTACGCCTGCATCTTTGAGATATTTAGCCAGGTTAACATTTTTAACCAGCCCTGAAAGTTCAGTCACATTTTTAGGATTGTATCTCAAATTGGCATCTCTGTTCTGCTCAAGAGTCAATAAATAATTGGCTAGCTGCTTTTCGAAGTCAACAACATTTTTGGCTGCAGATTCAGAATTTTTATATCCTAAAACCCCGAATAATTTTCCAACGTAAGATTGATACTCTGCCAGTGTTTTCGTGTTTGCTTCATTCACTTTCTGATAATAATCTCTTCCTAAACCAAGATCGGGACCGCCAAGATATACCGCATTCATTTTAGAATTCTTCATATCTGCGCTTACTCTCCATCCATAGAAAGAATTATCGCCTAATTTTGTAGCTTCAAGAAGGTATTTCTGCAGGTCATTAAGGTTTTTAACGGCCTCTATTTTTGCCAGATCTCCTTTAATAGGATTTAGTCCATCTGCATTTCTTTGGTTTACATCCATAAAAGATGCGTAGAGATTCTGGATTTTCTGTCCTTCTGATCCTTCGGCATAGCTTTCGGATAAAATTTTGTTCAGAATATCAAGAGAAGCATCATCCACATTTTCTCTCAAAGCATTGAAAGAGCCCCAACTTGCTTTATCTGAAGGAATCTGAGTAGTTTTCACCCAATTTCCGTTCACATAGCTAAAAAAATCATCCTGCGGGCGAACGCTTTTATCCATATAAGACAAATTGATTCCTTCCTCTTTCATTTCTTCTTTCGCAGGTTCTGCAACAGCCACGGCAGTTTCAGCTTTTGTTTCTGTCCCGGCAGTTTTAGCCGCACCGCATGAGTTTAAAAATACAATGCCTGAAAGGGCAAGTATTCCAATATTTAGCTTTTTCATTAAAAATTGTTTTTGATTTTTACACAAACTTACCAAATATACGAACTTTAATAATAAGTGATAAATGATTAATGATAATTGATAAATGATGAGGAATTGACAGTGAGGTTGTTGAGTTTGAGAGTATGAGTGTTTTAGTGTTTTAGTGTTTTAGGATAAAAAAGCGAGCTATCATGAATCAGAATGATTTATTCAATTTCAACCCCGAAATTTGTACTCCCTGTATCTCGAAACTCGCATCTGCTATCCATAACGTAACAGCTGCCACATAAAAACAAAAAACCGCTCATTGCTGAACGGTTTTTGCTATTTTCCTGTAAATTATTACCAGATTTTGATTCTGTCTTCCGGAGTTTTGTATAGTTTGTCTCCTTTTTTCACATCAAATGCTTTATAGAAAGCATCAACGTTGATCAGTGGACCGAAGCTTCTGAAATATCCCGGAGAGTGCGGGTCAGTTTTTACCTGGTTCACCATATATTTTTCGCTGGAAAGGGTTCTCCAAACGGTTGCCCAACTCAGGAAGAATCTCTGATCCTGAGAGAATCCGCTGATTTTCCCTGGATTTCCTTTGTCTTTTAGGTACATCTGAAGAGCATCGTAAGCGATATTCACACCTCCTAAGTCAGCGATATTTTCACCGTTTGTGAAAGTACCGTTTACAAAAGTTCCTTTTACCGGCTCGTATTTGTCATACTGGGAAGCAAGAGCTTTTGTTGCCTTTTCAAAGTTGGCTTTATCTTCCGGAGTCCACCAGTCTACCAGGTTTCCGTCTGCATCAAACTGAGCTCCTGAATCATCAAATCCGTGGCTCATTTCGTGACCGATCACGGCACCAATTCCACCGAAATTAACGGCAGCATCAGCTTTAGGATTGAAGAAAGGAGGCTGAAGGATTGCAGCAGGGAAAACGATTTCGTTGTTTACCGGGTTGTAGTAAGCATTCACCGTCTGTGGCGTCATACCCCACTCTGTTTTGTCAACAGCTTTACCGATTTTTGCTAGATCTTTATTGTACTGCCATTCGGAAATATTCTGAAGGTTGCTGTATAAGTTTCCTCCTTTGGCTTCAGAAACAATGTCTAATTTTGAATAATCTTTCCATTTGTCCGGATAAGCAACTTTTACAGTAAACTTGTTCAGCTTGTTCATTGCTTTTTCCTTCGTTGTGGAAGACATCCATGCCAGATTGTTGATGTGAACGGCAAAGCTTTTCTTTAAATAGTCGATCAGTTCCACCATCTGTGCTTTTGCTTCAGCCGGGAAATATTTTTCAACATATAATTTTCCGAAAGCTTCACCAAGAGTACCATTGATAAGTTCGAAGCCTCTTTTGTTCAGTGCTCTCTGCTCCTGCTGGCCTCTTAGGTATTTACCATAGAAGTCAAATCTCATGTTCCCCAGTTTCTCACTTAGGTAAGAAGCACTTCCGTGAATCATGTGGAATTTTAAATAATCCTTGATCACAGGAAGATTCTGAGCATTCACCAATTTATCAAAGCTTTTATAATACCCGATTTCTCCGATGATTACTTTGTCAGTATTTACTCCTACTTTTTTAAGATAAGCAGGAATGTCAACCCCTTTTACCAATGTTGAAAGCTCAGCCATTGTTTTTGGGTTGTACTGCAGTGTATTATCACGGCTCTGCTCGTTTGTAAGGTAGGTCTGCGCAATGCTTTTTTCGTAATCAACGATTCCTTTTGCAGCTGCATCAGCATTTTTGTAGCCCAGTTCCTTAAGCATAGAAGCCACATACTTCTGATATTCAGCAAGAGCTTCTGTATTTTTTTCGTTTACTTTCTGATAATAATCTCTTCCTAAACCTAAGGAAGCATCGCCTAAGTAAACGGCATTCATTTTAGAATCTTTAAGATCTGCATCTACACCCCATCCGTATAGGGTGTTTTCACCGTCTTTAGTTACAGAAACCAGATAGTTCTGAAGGTCAGCAAGATTTTTGATCGCATCAATTTTGTTCAGATTTCCCTGAATAGGTTTGATACCGTCTGCATTTCTCTTCTGCATGTTCATGTAGGTAGCATAGAGATCCTGGATCTTCTTACCCTCGCTTCCGTCAGCAAATTTATCTTTAAGAAGAGAGTTCAGAATAGTCATTGAGTTGTTATCCGTATCGTCAGCCAGTTTGTTGAAACTTCCCCAAGTCGGCTTATCAGACGGGATTTTAGCGGTTTTCATCCAGGTTCCGCTTACGTAGTTGTAAAAATCATCCTGCGGACGTACAGAAGTGTCCATAAGGCTAAGATCTAAGCCTTTATCCGTGCTGTTAACTGCTGTTTTTACGGCTTTAGCCTGTCCGTTCACTGTATTTAGTGAGCAAACCCCTGCCAATAAAAACAAAGAAAGCGTTAGTTTTTTCATTATGATAGCAATTTTATAGTATATGTATGTTTTTTTTGTAATTTGTTACGATTCTTTTTATGAATTTGTTTAAACTTTTTTGTTGGAAAATCGCAAAGGC
>NZ_JPRO01000007.1 GCF_000737785.1 Chryseobacterium luteum
ATATGAATCTTTGGTTTTCTCCAATCTAAGTTACCAAATCTCCGCAACCACACCAAAACGGTACTCCTTCCTTGGATCCCATAATGCGTCTGAGCCTGTTTGTAAGTTAAATCGCCTTTTTCAACTTGAGAGATAACACTTAATTTAAAAGCCATTGTGTAATCTCTTTGCGTTCGCTTTTCTCTCTTTACTTCTTGCTTTTTCATAAATAAGTCGGTTTTATGTCAACTTATTTTAGGACGGGACAACCAATAAAAAATAAAAGACTCAAAAAATTGAGTCTTTTTTTATATACTTGCTGCAACCTTTTTCTTTTTCGTCATCTTATAATTGTAACCAAAAAATTATCAATTATGAAAAAATTAATTTTATCTTTTGTTTTGTTGATTGTAACAATATTATCTTGCTCCAGAACTATTGTAGATCCACCGGATGATAAATTGACAAATGCAGTTGATGTATATGTAGCCGGAAAAGAAAATAACCAAGTTTGTTATTGGAAGAATACTGTAAAAACAAACTTAATAAATGGAAATAATCTGGAACCAATTTCTGTTTATGCAGAAAATAATGACACTTATTTTTTAGCACGTTCTCCATTTAATCCTGCAAATCCACAAAATTATGAATATTATTTTTGGAAAAACAATTTGAAACAAGAAGTTAAACAATATTTAAACATTCCTACAAGTTCGTATTTTTCTTTTCAACAATTTCAAGTTAAAAATGGCGATATTTATATTACAGGTATCATTGAAAATTTAAACCCTCCTACTCCTATGGATAAATACGAAGTTTGTTATTGGAAAAACGGACTGAAAAACATTGTTTTTAAACATAATGTCCAATCAATTGAAGTTAATTTATCAATAATTAACTCAGATTTTTATATGATTAGCCATAAATATAATACTGCAACAGCCAATTTTGAACACGGTTATTATAAAAATAATACATATACTTCTTTAACCTCTCAAAGCAATTTTTTTGTTGGTAACGGTATATTTGCAGAATCAAATAATACTTTACTTTTTTATTCTGATGGAGCCAATAATTCTAATATTTTAAAAAATTTATCTAACAATAGCGTCACAATTGTCCCTTTTGAATTTAGAACTTTTACACTTGATAAAACCAACAATACAAAATATTTTGTAGCTCCTACTAAATACTGCAAAAATAATATCAATACCATTACTGATTTTTCGAACGATCCGAATGATTTTAAATTTATAACAGACATCAAGTTTTTAAATAATAATTGCTATATTATTAGACAACGTGACAATAATCAGGGTTTTGCTCAAAAAGTATTTATAAATGATGTCGAAGCGCAGAGTATTGCAGATCCCAATGGTAGATTTGTCTCCATCTTCGTCACAGAAAACTAATATGGAAAACACAGACTGGAATCATATCTACACGCAATTATCCCCAAAACTTTTGGGGATTTGCCGAAGATATATCGCAGACTTGCAGACTGCGGAAGATCTTTTGCAAGACAGTTTTATCATAGCAATGCAAAAAAATCATCAATTAAAAGACAAAAAAGCTCTGTTTGGATGGCTCAAAACTATCATCGTGAACAATGCTTTACAACATTTAAGAAAACATTCCAAAGAAATTTTTGTATCCACAGAAATATCAGAAATTCCAGAGCCACTGAACGAAATGAATACCTCTTCCATGGAAAATAATCACGTTTTAGCATACGATTTCACCACGGAAGAACTGTTGAATTCGATTGACAGTCTGCCTTCGCACCATCGTTCCGTTTTCAATCTATTTTTTATCGAAAAAAACTCTCACGCAGAAATCGCAAATCTTTTGGGAATTAATGTAAACACATCAAAATCACATTTGTTGAGAGCGAAAAAATCAATTCAAAACTACTTACTCACTACTGTTGTCAATCAAAGCAAACCAAAAAATAAAAATAAGATCACGCAACTTCTTATATTTCTTGGTCTCGGAAGTCTTTTGTGGGCACAGACCTTTAAAAAAACGTTTTCAGACTTTTCCATCGAACCATCCAATTCTTTTGAAATTCCCCAGCATATTCAAGTCAAAAACATTAATTTCCAGTCCAGTTCAGGGTTCAGCTGGAAAACGAAAATTATCGCCACATCCAGTATTTTTGTTATTATATTAAGTTCGGTCATGATTTTCCAACCCAGTAATCAAAGCAGACCAAGCAATACCAATACAAAGGCCCAAAGCATTAAAAAAGTAACGGGAAAAGAAGAAATCAGAAACCAAATCCCAAACAAGACCATTAAAAACATCAATACAGGACCTACAATAAATAAAGAGACTACAAAAAATAATATTGCTGAAAAAGCCATTGATATCGAAGAAAATACCAGCAGAATAACAAAGAATAAACAGAATATCAGCATAAAAGATTCTGTACGAGATGTTCCCAAAAAGATCATTGTTGTTAAGAAGATCATTCAGAGAGACACCATTTACGTTGAAAGATAATACCAATTATGACTTTTAAAAAAATAGTTTTATTCTTTTTCTTTCTTATTCTGTATCCGCTCAGTTCCCAGAGAAAAAAAACGGATACAGTGTATGTGTATGAAAAAGTCATTGTTCACGATACTATTTATTTAGAAAAACCCTTAAAAATAAAACCGGTTGATATCCATTTCACACCTTCAGTGATCTCTAATCCTGTTCCTGTACAACAGTATGAATACATTTCATTGGTAGATACGGCGAAAGGTATAGTCATTCAAGCAAGAAAATTTGAGTACGGTGCTGAAGCCGGAATAGGGCTAAAGAACAGCAACTGGGCTAAAGAATCATCACAAAAAAGACAGCAAACCGGGTTCAATGCAGGAATCTGGATTTCCAGAAGTATTTCTAAACGATTCTCAATAATGCTTTCCGCCCATGTTTATTACTGGAATTCTACATTTGACCTTGATGCCAATAAAGCAGAAACCTGGCTGGACGGATATTATTTTACAGAAGACCGCCAGCCACTGTTATTCCAAAAATTCAATGATAAACACATGGAATATGCATTACAGTTTAAACTATTCTATGAATGGAAAAAATTCCGCCCGTTTATAGGATTTTTAGTCAATCAGAATGTCTATAAAATGCAGTTTATGGTTCCTGAAAATAATGTTCTGAACAAACTTGATGATTTTAAGTCTAAAGAAATCAACTTTGGATATTCTTTAGGAGTACAATACAGGATCATGCCTAAACTTCTTCTGTCTCTGGAATATCAGGAGTATAAAATGAGAAATATTTCGCTAAAAAACAGCTCTTTTAATTTTGACATTTTTAAGACTAATAATACCTTTGCTGAAAGGAAAATCAGCCTGGGAATTTCCTATTCTATTTCTGGGTGGTGATTTTCAAAATTCATCCACAGCTCATGATTTATTTCAAATTTCCTTTCGACGAAACATTATACTCAACCGATCAGAAACAAAATGGCGAATCCGTGGGGTTTTATTCCTTTGACCTATTGAGGCAGATCACTTTTGAAGGCAATATTACCGAGGCTTCTGAGCAGTTTGAACATGCTGTCATTACCAATGAAATCCTGTTGAAAGATGCAAGCTCTTTCAATGCGGAAACCCGGGAAGAATATATTGAAAAACTTCATCAGGTTATTCATGTTATCAAAGACAATCAGCTTCCAAAACTGGTGTATTCAAGAAGGAAGATATTCACGGATTTTAGCGGAATCGATTATAAGGAAAGTTTCAAAAAGCTATGTATCACGTACCCAAACGCATTCAGATATATTTTTAATGACGGACAGAATGCCTGGATGGGGGCTTTTTCGGAAGTTCTGGGGAAATTCAACAAAACAACCCATGAGTTTGAAACCATGAGCCTTGCCGGAACCCTTCCTGTGTCTGAGGAATGGACGGAAAAAGAAATTGAGGAGCAGAAACCTGTGACGTCTTATATCCGGGATACTCTTAAAAACTATTCCGAAAACACAGAAATATCAGAGACTTACGATCATATTTCAGGAAACATCAAACATCTCAGGACAGATTTTAAAGCCCATATCAAACCTGAAGATCTGGACAGCCTTATTAATGATCTCCATCCCACTCCGGCGGTCTGCGGTATTCCAAAGGATTTTTGTAAAAAAAATATTCGGGAGCTTGAAAAATTCCCCCGGGAATTATATGCCGGTTACATTAAAGTAGAAACAGATGAAAAGGTAATGTATTTCGTTAACCTGAGATGTGCCAGGCTTTACAAAGACTCTGTACACGTATTCGTTGGTGGCGGCATCACGGCCCAAAGCAACCCGGAAAAAGAATGGAGAGAAACAGAATTAAAATCGGAGGCGATTTTAAAGAACCTGGTGACTTCTTAACGGCAAGAGTCTCTCCCAAAAACAAAAACCTCCTTCAAGAGAAAGAGGTTTTTATTATATAGAATAATGTGTTCTGAGATTATTTCTTCACTCCTATCCTGCTCCATGCATCCAGTACAAAAAGCAAAATCAAACCAAGAACTGCTGAAGCGATTGAAAATACAAACTTCAGGTTATCTTCTGATAAAATATCTGTCTGCCAGTCCAATGCATAAAGATTGATGGCAATGAAAACGATAAACACAACTAGAAATACTTTATAAAACTTCTGCATGATTTTTAAAAATTAATATAGTTCTGCACCAACTGGGCAAAGTTTGCGGTGAATAATTTTATTGAAATAGCTAAAAGAATGATCCCGAAAACCTTCTGAAGAATAGACAGGGTAGCTTCCCCCATTTTGTTTTCCAGCCACTTCGCTGATTTCAGCACCAAATATACGAAAATTGTATTGAGAACAATTCCTAAAATAATATTAATGTCATGAAATTCAGCTCTAAGGGACAGTGTTGTCGTTAAAGTTCCTGCTCCCGCAACCAGCGGAAACGCAATGGGAACAATGGATGCAGCCTTTGCTTCAGTGGTTTTGTTGATCTCGATTCCCAGGATCATTTCAAGGGCTATGATAAAAATCACAAAAGCTCCTGCAATGGCAAAGGAATTCACATCTACCCCGATAAGTTTAAGGATTTTGTTTCCTACGAAAAGAAAAACAATCATGATCAGTCCGGCAGTAATAGACGCCTTTCCAGCTTCTATCTGGCCAAACTTCTGCTGAAGACTTACCACGATAGGAACAGAGCCGATAATATCGATCACGGCAAAAAGAACCATAAAGCAGGTAACGATCTCTTTAATAGAAAAATCATTAAGTATTTCCATCTCTTTGTAATTAAAAATTTCGCAAAAATATGAAAAAAAATTGATTATTTACTAATACGTGAATACAAATTAACAACTGCTTTTAAAAGCTCGTCCATTCCTTCTGCTGATTTCAGAGGCGAGTATTTCTCCATTTGAATTCTTTGCAGCAGAATTCTGTATTCTTCAGCAACGGAAGTTCCCTTATAACTTACCAGGAACTGCCCGAAATCCTGCGGAGAACTCTTTGAATACTGTTTTCTGATATCAAGATCCATTTCCTCCAGGGTATCAAAGAACTTTTGATACTCTTCATTATCTTTAAGATTTTCAAGGTAGCTGAAATAATCGTTAATATCCGTTTTTAGTATTTCCCTAATCTCTTTTTCTGTTTCGGCCACAGAACCAAGCGGTTTCGGAGTTGCTGTTTCTTTAACTAACGCCCGTTTTTTTTGCCATGTTTTAAATAACAGATACATAATAAATAATCCTACAAGAATAGAAATATTGGTTAAAAGAATATTCCAGTGGAATTTACTTTTTTCCTTTACCTTAAATGTAGTCGTCTTCAGAACAGGTGTATCTACCGTTTCCAAAAGTGTATTGGTATATTCATTAACCTTTTCAACCGTGGTACGGGCTTCCAGGATCTGATCATGGGAAAATGCATTCAGGGCAAGAGTTTCCTGTCCCTTGTCTACATATTCGCGGCTGGCCGGGTCAAAGAATGCAAACGGTTCGGTCTGGATCGAAATAACACCTGCTTTTTTAGGAATAATAACATAATTAGCCAGGATCTCCCCTTTCATTCCTGTAGTTCCGGGAGCCACTTTGGACGTGATTTTAGGAGCAAAAACTTCATAGTCGGAAGAGGAAACGATTTTGGGAAGCTGCATGTTCGGAAGGTTTCCTTCTCCTGAAACTTTAACGATAACATGGATCGGCTTTTCAATTTCTATTTTTTCCTTAGATGCATTATACACATCCACGCTGAAATTACCAACTGCATTTTTAAAATATTCAGGCGATCCTTCAGGAAGTTTTTTTACATTGAGCTTTACTTTATTGGAAACAATTTTGTTTTTATTGGAGAAAGAGCTTACCGATGCTGATACGGAAGGAACCTCCACATATCCCGCCTCATTGGGAAACACCATAAATACAGCCAAAACCTGGGAAGCCATACTGCCCGCAGGATCTATCTCCGACTTGCTGAAGCTTATAGGATGTACATTAATATTGTTCTGGTGCGGAAGACGAACATCTTTCACCTTCCTGAAGTTATCCATATTTTTGGAGTAAACCTTCAGTACGGCCACCGTAGGCTGGTCCTGATATACTTCACGGTCTTCTATCTCCATATTCAGATAGACTTCCCCGGAATTACCGGCGAGAGATCTTTTTTCAATGATATCTTTTATACTGATATCAAAAGGTTCTGTTTTATAGATTTTATTATTAACCGTTACCAGTACGGAACCGATCTTTATTTTACCTTTCTTTTTCGGTTCAAGAGCAATTCTGGATATTTTCTGGGTGACAAGGGTATTGGTTGCAGGATCAATTAATGTATTGGTCATCGACCCGCTGCCTATAATATTGAATTTTGAAAGGTCGGGAAGCTGAAACCGGGTTTGCGGCTCAAGATCGATGCCGTTAAGCTCCAGAACAATCGTAAGATTCACAATATCCTTTCCATTGTACTCCGCCTTATCAGATTCCATGAACAGGTTGACCTGTCCGTAAGAAATTACGGATGCAAGAATGAATAATATGTAAATTAATTTCTGCTGCATCACCAATCTTTTTCTTTGCTTTGAGGCATCGAATAAGAATTCTTGTTTAAGATTTTTCTGGCGGTTTCTTTTTCTTTTTCGTTTACTTTATCTAAGATGGCATTTTCAAGGTTTTTAGGTATTTTCTCTTCATTATTCTGTTCCTGCTTAGGCGTATTTCCCTGTTCGCTTTTCCCTTCATTCTGCTGGCCGTTACCCTGATCCTGCTTTTGATCTTTTTTGTCGCCTTTCTGATCATCATTTTTATTCTGATCATTTCCGCCTCCGCCTTTTCCTGAATTCTTCTGTTCGTTTTTCTGTTGCTGCTGTTTTTCTTTTTCCTTCAGCTTGGCAATTTCATAATTCTTTCTGGTCGCTTCATTATAAGGATTCTGCTTCAGAGCCTGCTTATAATAGTCTGCCGCTTTTTCCGGCTGGCTCATCTGCATATAGGTATTCCCCAGATTATGAAGGGCAGCTGTTTTATCAGGAAGAGTCTGCGCAAGCTTCTGCGCTTTGTCAAATTCTGCTTTGGCCTCTTCATACTTTTTGCTCTTATACAATGCATTTCCCAGATTATAATGCGCCGTAAAATCTTTTTCATTGGTTTTTACAGCTTCCATGTACTTAGAAGATGCTCCGTCATAATCTTTACCGTTAAATTTTTGATTCCCTTCATAAACTAAAGTTCTATAGTTTTCCTGCCCGGACACTGCGCCCGAGAATGAAAAAATAATAAAAAACGATAAAAAAATGATTTTAGTATTCATTAACTGCAAAATTATTCGTTTATATGTTAATAAACAGACTTTGATTTGTTAAAGTTCGGTTAAAGTATTATTTAAAATATTGATAGACAAAGTATAAAAAGCTAAATATTGAAATCTTTTTTCGGGTTCAATATATAAATTAAAAAGAAGAAGAAAATAGAAACAATTAAAAAATATTGATAGTAGTGATTAGCGTTTTGTGACCTTACCAAAGTCTGTGCAGACGAGGATTTTTTGTTCAGGGCATCAATGATCTTATCGGGAGCTTCATTGATGTTGTTTCCGTCTACATAATCTCCTCCCGTAGATTCCGCCATCTTTTTAAGGGCTTCCGTCTGTCTCTTGGAGATCACCGTTCCACCGTCCATATCAGTTTTATAGCCCATCAGCTGCCCGAAAACATATTCCGGAACAGGAGCACCTTCATCCGTTCCTATTCCTACTGACGTGATAGAGATACCTTCCCTGTTGGCCAGTCTGATGGCGGCATTGTCATTTCCTTCATTATCTTCACCGTCGCTCAGAAGAATGACTTTTCTTGAGCCTTTGCTTACATTTTTAAATTTTTCTGCTGCGGCCTGCATGCCTTTCAGGAAATCAGTTCCCTGAATTTTCATGGAATTTGTTTCCACTGCACTTATGTAGGTCTCAGCGGTCCCGTAATCCGTGGTAAGCGGCATAATAGAAACTGCTTCACCGGCAAAGATCACGATCCCGATTTTATCATTCTTCATCTTCTGCATGGTGCTCAGCATCAGGTTTTTCGCTTCCGCAAGACGGCTTGGATCAATATCTTCCGCGTTCATAGAATTGGATACATCGAGCATAAAGATCACATTATTAAGCCTTTGATTGGTTTTCACTTCTTCAGACCCATTCAGTAAATCTATGATCGAAAATATAAGGAAGAGTGTCCCTAAAAGATATAAAGCCGGAAAAAATTTTGTAAATCCCGATCTCTTTTCAAATAAGCTCTCATGAAAGCGGCTTTCTGCAAAGATCTCCCGCTTTTTCTTTTTCCATCTCAAAAAACGGATCAGAAAGACAGACAGCAGCGGCAAAAGCAACAGCAAAAGTAAATACCAGTAATTTCCTAACGACCAACTCATCAGCTTAAAAATTTATATAATACCCATCGCAGCAGTGCATCAAAAAACAGCATTCCCAAAGCGATCCAAAGGAAAATTTTAAAATATTCGTCATAATTGTACAGCTTGGAAACCTTAATATCCGATTTCTCCAGTTGATTGATCTCATTATAAACTTCCTCCAGGCTGCTGTTGGAAGTCGCTCTGAAATACCGTCCGCCCGTCGTCTGTGCTATTTCTCTCAGCGTATTTTCATCAATGGTCACTTCAGTTTCTGTAAAGATAAGATCCCCGAAAATATCCTGCGAAGTAGGCATCAGCGCAAAGCCGTTGGTTCCTATCCCAATGGCGTAAACCTTTATATTATTGTTCTTGGCAAGCTCTGCAGCAAGCTGTGGGGGAATTGCATTCTGGACATTGTTTACGCCGTCCGTCATAAGAATGACCACCTTACTTTTAGCTTTGCTTTTGATAAGATGGTTCACGGCTACTGAAAGTCCTTCTCCGATGGCTGTTCCCGGCTCAAGACCTGCAGAATTGAGGGTTTTAATTTCATCAATAACCACCTGATGGTCCGAAGTTACCGGTACTTTGGTAAATGCTTCTGCGGCATAAGCCACCACTCCTATCCTGTCATTCGGACGCTTCTGGACAAATTTTACGGCGATGTCTTTTAACGCAGTAATACGGTCCGGGCTGAGGTCTTTGGCAAGCATACTCAGGGAAACGTCTATGGAAAGCATAATATCTATGCCCTTGGTATCATCTCTGTCCTGGGAAACTGTAAAAGTTCTCGGTCTGGCCATCGCAATAATCAGCGCAGAAAGAATGATATACTTCGAGAGCTTAAGCAGAAAAAGCACTGCACGGATTCCCCCGCTCTCATCCATATTCTGAATGGTAGGAACTTTGATGCCCTTCTTTCGCTTTCCTCCCACATCTTTAATAAAAAGTGGAATGAACAGCAGAAAAAGCAGCAGGAACCACGGACTGTACAATTCAAAATTAAACATCCTTTCTTAAGTTTTCAAATTCTAAATCTTTTGATGATCTCGTCACAAAATCGCGGATATCTGCAAAATCTTTTTCCATAGTGGCCTGATCGGGGAACGTCTTGGCAAATTTCACCAGATCTCCTCTTAAAAATACATCTTCCACTGTTTTTTCGTTTTCCTGGGAAATCGTATTGTTCTTTTTCATGACATCAATAAGATCGTCTGTAAGGAGAACATCCGCCGGAAGATGGTACTGTTTGGTAATGAATGTTCTTGATATCTCTATTAATTCAACATAGAAAGACCGGAAGTTCCCGTCTTCGATGTATTTTTTCTTTTTTAAGGAATCCAGCTCCTTCAAAGTCTGGTTGGTGGCAATGGCAGGCGAATTTTTTGATTTCCTGCCCCATTTGATGAACATAATGACTGCAATAATCAAAGCAATAACCGCTAAAGCAGCGAGAATATAAAATTTATAAAGCTCCCAGTAATCTTTTGTTTCAAGCTTTACCTCTTTATTATTCATGATATCATTGATCTGGTCTGCCTTTTGGGCTGTATTCACCACATCAATTTCATAAGGAATGGTTTTTAAAATCTTTCCTCCTACATTAAATTCCAACTCGGGAATGGTAAATTTTCCTTCTTCATACACCGAGAATTCAATTTTTCTCTCGTAGAAATTCTGGTTCTGTCCGATGCTGTCTTTAATTTCTTCAAAATGGAAAGGAAGCAGCTCATTCTTAGGGGCAGCAACGACCTGCAGCTCATGAACATTGTCAATTTTAATCGTTAAATGATTGACTTCACCTAAAGCAAGGGTCTTCTTCTCCAGATTGGAAGATAATATCTGTGAAAAAGCGTTTCCACAGAGTAAAAAAGAAAGTATTAAGAGTATTTTTTTCAATTTCAAATAATAATATTTGAGGCCGGAGCCTTTGTTATTTATATTTACTTCTTCTGGAAATAATTATACAGCATTTTAGAATAATCTGCACAAGTGCTCATATTCATAAAACTGGCCGAACTGGTGGCAAAATCTTCTTCCAGAGCCCGGACTTTCTGTTTCTGGGCTTCAGCAAATGTATACCTCCATCTTGCGTTGGATGTATTGGCCCAGACTTCTTTCCCTGTTTCGGCGTCATGCAGAAGAGCGTAGCCTACATCAGGAATTTCATTATCTTTTTCGTCATAAATTCTCATGCCCAGCAGCTGATGCTTTTTTGAAGCTACTCTAAGCATTTTGGAATCGTAAGTATCTTCAAAATCTGAAAACAAGAAAACCAGAGATTTTCTTTTGAAAATTCCCATCATATATTCCATCGCCTTATCAATTTTCGATACGGCCGGGACATAATCTGCGGTCAGAATATTGCTGATAATAGAAAGAATATGTTTTCTGCCTTTCTGGGGCGGAATTACTTTGTATACTTTATCTGCGAAAAGGATCAAACCTACTTTATCGTTGTTTCCTGCAGCCGAAAATCCGAGACTGGCGGCAATTTCAGCTACATATTCCCTTTTCAGCTGGCCTTTGGTTCCGTAATCCATTGAAGCGGAAATATCTACCAGGATCATCATGGTCAGCTCTCTTTCCTCTTCCATTACTTTGACGAACGGTTCGCGGAAACGGGCAGTTTTGTTCCAGTCGATTCTTCTGATCTCGTCTCCGAACTGATACGGACGGACTTCCGAGAAAGTCATTCCCTGTCCTTTAAAAGCACTGTGATACTGCCCCATAAGCGAAGCTTCCGTCTTCCTCCGGGTACGGATCTCAATCTGCTTTACTTTTTTTACAATATCTTTTATTTCCATAAATGCGTTGCGGGTTGCGAGTTACGAGTTTTCGGTTGCGGGTTTTGTGTGTCGCACTTCCTTCTTCTAATTCTTCAGTTCAATCGAAACATTCAGCCATTCATTGTCAAATTTCGGGCTGTATTTTTTATAAAAATTAATAGCGGGTTCATTCCAGTACAATACCTGGAACACCATTCCGCTGTATTGGTTTGATTTTCCGTATTCCAAAGTGGCATCAAACAAAAGTTTTCCGATCTGTTTTCCTCTCATTTTTTCAGTCACTACCAGATCTTCAAGATACAGCCTTCTTCCTTTCCAGGTCGAAAACCTGTCATAATATAGGGAAATTCCCACAATTTCATGATTCAGTTCAGCAACAAAAGCTCCCCAAACCGGAGATTTACCGAAACCATCTTCGATAAATTCATCCAAAGTTATAGTCACTTCATAAAGCGCCTTTTCATATTCTGCAAGCTCCCGGATCAGCTCCAGCATGGAAGCGCAATCTTCCCGGACAGCTTTCCTGATCATCACTTCACTCATTAGGGCGCCTGAATTTTCGCTAAAATCCTGTTGATGATCTCTTCTGATGAAATTTCTTCTGCTTCTGCCTCGAAAGTAAGACCAATTCTATGTCTTAACACATCCTGGGCCAATGCTTTCACATCTTCAGGAATCACAAAAGCTCTTCCCTTCAAAAAAGCATAGGTTCTGGATGCAATCGCAAGGTTGATGGAAGCTCTTGGAGAAGCTCCGAACGCGATATAGTTTTTAAGCTCAGAAAGTCCATAGTTTTCCGGATAACGTGTTGCAAAAACCATATCCAGAATATATTTTTCGATCTTTTCATCGAGATAAATCTGGTTGATCAGTTCTTTGGCATCTATAATATCCTGAAGTGATACCACAGGCTTGATGACAGGCTGGTGAGAGGTAGAAACCATTCTCATCACCGTTCTTTCGTCTTCAAAATTGGGATAGTCGATCTTACATTTCAGCATAAAACGGTCACTCTGTGCTTCCGGAAGCAGATAAGTTCCTTCCTGGTCGATCGGGTTTTGGGTAGCCAATACAAGAAACGGTTTGGGCAGCTTCATGGTTTCATCACCAATGGTCACCTGCTTTTCCTGCATCACTTCCAGCAATGCCGACTGTACTTTTGCCGGCGCACGGTTGATCTCATCCGCCAATACAAAATTCGCAAAAACAGGACCTTTTTTTATAGAGAAATCGTTGTCTTTGATATTGAAGATCATAGTCCCCACCACATCTGCGGGAAGCAGATCGGGCGTGAACTGTATCCTGGAGAATTCACCATGAACAGCTTCTGCCAGGGTTTTGATTGCTAAAGTCTTTGCCAGTCCCGGAACACCTTCCAAAAGGACGTGCCCGTTTCCCAAAAGACCTACCAAAAGGCGGTCTATCATATATTCCTGGCCAATAATTACTTTATTGATTTCCTGTCTCAGAAGGGAGAATAAGTAATTCTTTTCTTTTACTTTTTCCGTCAGCTGGCGGATATCTTCAGCTTGATATGTATCTGGCATAGCTTTAATTAAAATAGGTGGTAAATTTCTGATAAATACTGGCATTAATCAACATAATGAATGCCATTTTAGAGTTAAAGTTTGTTAAATATTCCGGGATTGGTAAAGTGATCAGATTGATCCATCATGTATACGACTGTATAAAATCAATTCATACAGTGAAAGTTAGCGATAATAACTCTTTATAAAATAACTGTTAAATAGGGTGTTTTTTAATGTGAATGGGTCAATATTGCTACGCAAGTCAATTCTCAATGATTCCCACATTTTTAAAATTCACTATTCACAATTGACTAATTCACACTGGTTTTATATGAATGGTCAATATTGCTGCGCAAGTCAATTGTCAATGATTCCCACATTCGTAAATTCACTATTCACTATTCACAATTGACTATTCACGCTGGTTTTATGTGAATGGTCAATATTGCTACGCAAGTCAATTGTTAATGATTCCACATTCGTTAAATTCACTGTTCACAATTGACTAATTCACACTGGTTTTATGTGAATGGTCAATATTGCTATGCAAGTCAATTGTCAATGATTCCCACATTCGTAAATTCACCATTCACAATTGACCATTCACTTTAACGTCTAAAGCTTAATAATTTTAATGGTAAAAACATTCTCCGGCATATCGACTGTTTCTTCATAGGCTCCAACATTGATAAAGTATTCGGTTCCTGCCGTAGTTGTGAATGTATAAGTTTCTGCAGCACCGCCACCGCCATTATCCACCGCATTTACACATGCCAGACTGCCGCATGCTCCGCTGTATATATCCATTTGAGGATCATAGGTACTTCCTGCAGGCATGGTTATTTTAACCGTAAACTGACCTCCGTCACCGGTAAATTTAAACCACGTCCCATCGTTCATCGCATCCGGACATGTATCTATGAATCCATTATTATTAGTAGCAGATACTGCATCGTTCTGCGTGTATTCATAAGGGAAAGCAGATGCCGGTAAAGCTCCAGAACATGCATCATTGACAGGTACAGGAGGAATGGTTTTAAAGGCAATATCCGTACAGCCTAAAGATTCAAGGCCTGCTGAAACAGCTGTAACTTTTAAATAATAGTTCGTATCGCGGTTAAGAGCCGTTGATGGGGTAAAATCAACCCCTGACACAGCCTGCTGATTGATAACATCATTACCTCCCGGAGTTGTTCCTAATGAAATTTTATAGGAATCGGCTCCGGAAACTGCAAGCCATCTGATATTGGGAAGAACAGGAACAAGCTGGGCATTGTTTGCCGGATAATTAACAAAAGGACATGAAGGTCCGGGCTTAGGTGTTAATCCTGAAATTGTAACTGCAGATTTGTAGTCCGCTCTTATTCCTCCGGGTGGAGATGCAGGATCAACGATCATACGGTCTCCTGTATAATAAAGCGTGGAAGATGGAATATGAGGGTAAACACGAAAGGCTTCATCAAAGTTATTAATATCAATACTCTGGGAATTTTCCTTTGCGGCAATTACTAAATTATCACTGTTATTATAGGCAAATGGTGTGGTAAAAGTGACTTCTACCTTATTATTGGTTTTGGTTACAGTACCTGCAAATACCTGAGTAAGCTGTGAAGAGGGAATCCAGTCTGTTCCGGATGTAAAGGATGTCTTGGTGGTATGCCCGACATACACCGTCCAATCCGAAGAATCACTGATGGTAGCCGAGGGATCCACATAAAATGTAAGACCTGTAATATTTCCTGCAGCACTTGCATTTAATTCCTGTCTGGGATAAATCTGCTGAACATAAGAGTAGGAAAAAAAACTGCTTATGGGTGCAGTTCCTACGTTCGTGCTTCCGATATTTAAATTTATTTGTGCATTAAGCGTTAATGCTATTGATAACAAAGATAAAAGTAAAACTTTTTTCATTATTGATAAATTAATATTGAATATTTCGCTAATTTAAAGATAAAATTCTAATTTTTCAAACAAATGTGATTTTTAATGAAAAATATTAATATTTTAGACGAATATTTAATATATTTGTGACAAATACGGACAATATGTATCAAAAGCTATTTTTTGCAGGCATTCTTTTTGCAGGTCTTTTCAAATCGCAGACGACAAACAGAATGAATTTGATTTCAGATGCAGTTTATTACGACGGTTACGCGGCTACAGTATCCACTCCAGTACCTTCGGGTCTCATCAGACTTTCAAATACAAGATATGCAAGAAAGCTTACGGATGCGGAACTCAATTCCTTTAAAGCGAAAATTGCAATGAGGGTGAGCATAGGGGCACTCTGCGATAATTACGACCGTCTGGGAAGTGTTTATTTAGCCATGATCCCCAAAAATCAGCCTACCTATACCATCAATGATACCAATGTAAAAAGAATTGAAGTTGGCAGGTACATCACTCCGTTTATGAATAAAAACCGTTCGCCTACGGATGTTCCCTATACTTACGATTTAAGCAATATGTACAATGTATTTCATGATGCCACATTGCGTACTGCCTATGATATGTATATGGAACTGGACGTTTTTGGTGTTCCGTACGCCGCACAGAATGAAGTTGCAGGATGTACTGGCAGAATTGATGTTTTTTCCGGAACCCTGACTTTCTTTTCAACAGATACGGGGGCTTCTTCCAGCGATGCCAATGCTCTTGTTCCCATACTAACTTATATCAGATTAAATAATTATAACAGCACCGATGTTGCAGGTGAAACCGTCAGGATCGTCAGTTTCAATCTTCCTAATGCGGTTACCAATGCCCGCTTCTATGTGATATCCACTCCTCACGGCGCGAACAGCGGCGGTGAAGAATACGAAAGAAGACAGAATTACACCTATATAGATGATGTACAGATGCTCACTTATACGCCCGGAGGAATTTCCTGCGAGCCATTCAGGGTGTACAATACACAAGGTAACGGAATCTATGGTGCAACTCCCAGATCATTTTCAGAATGGACCTCATGGAATAACTGGTGCCCGGGTAATTCGGTTCCTGTAAGAGGATTTACGATGCCCACTGTAACCGCCGGAAATCACACCCTGAAACATACAATACCAACGGCCGTTTTCAATCAGCAGCAGGGAGATGTCTATTTATCTGTCTATATGCAGGGTAAAAGTAACTCAGCGTTGAATGTAAAGGATATTAAGACTGTAGATGTAAGCATATACCCTAATCCTTCTTCAGATTTTGTCAATATAAGATCAAAGGCGGATGTAGCTTCAATAAGTGTCTTCAGTATAGACGGAAAAAAACTGGCTGAAACCTACGGGGAAAAC
This sequence comes from Chryseobacterium luteum, assembly GCF_000737785.1. Taxonomy (GTDB): domain Bacteria; phylum Bacteroidota; class Bacteroidia; order Flavobacteriales; family Weeksellaceae; genus Chryseobacterium; species Chryseobacterium luteum. The sequence goes on from NZ_JPRO01000007.1 coordinate 16,466, forward strand.
AGGGTGGACATCTCCACTTATACTCCGGGAATTTATTTTCTGAATATTGTGCTGAAGGACGGAATAACATTCAAACACAAGATCATCAAAAAATAAAGCCGGGTTTACCGGTTCTATAATTCCGGACGATAATCCCGCTAAAATCATATTCAGATGATATGAATCTGAAAACTTGTAAAAAACTCCTTTGACTATTTTTCAGAGGAGTTTTTTATTGCTGAAAACAGAAGACTGATTTGATGTTTCCGTTGATAAAAAACGCAACAATTAACATCTTTTTTCAGGATTTAAGAACATTTAATTTAATCCTTCATCCAAAAAATTGTCACTTCCAGTTTATTAAACTATTTTTGGTGATTAAAATTTTCGCAAAATGAATTATCATTTTCAAGTACACAGACAAGTGAGAAAGAACCTTTTAAGTATTCTGCAGAACACTTCCCATGAAGATCTTCTGCTGATTCCTGACGGTTTCAACAATAATTTGTACTGGAATATTGCACATACGGTTGCCACCCAGCAGCTCCTGCATTATTATCTGAGCGGAAATCCCTTCAGAATTGATAAATATTGGATAGAAACCTACAAAAAAGGAACTCTTCCCAATCTGAATGTACAGAAATCCGAAGTGGAAGACCTTGAGTTCTTACTCACCGAAACTTCAAAGATTCTGATGAAAGATTATGACAGCGACTTCTTTGCAGACTACACACCATACACCACCAGTTTCGGTATGGACCTGAAAAGCATACAGGATGCCATTATCTTCAATAATATCCATGAAAGCCTTCATTACGGCTATATCCTGGCACAGAAAAGAGCAATACTCGGAGAGAACGGGAGATAGTGAATTTACACAAGTCGATGGTCGGATGTGAATTTCACACACAAAATTGACTTAAAAAGTAAAATTCACAATTAACCATTCACCATATAATTAATAATAAATTTTCAATGAAAGACGATTTTATTTTCGGGCTGCGTCCCGTAATTGAAGCAATTGAAGCGGGAAAAACGATTGACAAGATATTTGTGCAGAATGCACTTCAAGGTCCTATTTATGCTGAGCTGAAAACCATTTTAGCCAAAAATAAAATTCGTCCCAACTATGTTCCTATTGAAAAACTGAACCGTTTTACAAGAAAAAACCACCAGGGTGTAGTTGCTTTTATTTCAGATGTTCCGTTTCACAGAGTGGAGGATCTTGTTCCACAGCTATTCGAAGAAGGAAAAACACCTTTCCTGCTGATCCTGGACAGGCTTACGGATGTGAGAAACTTCGGGGCCATCTGCAGAACGGCAGAATGTGTAGGCGTACATGCCATTATTCTTCCTGAAAAAGGAGGGGCACCCATCAATTCAGATGCCATCAAAACATCTGCGGGAGCACTTTACAATATCAAGATATGTAAGGAACCGAATCTTGCCCATGCGGTAGATTTTCTTCAGCAGAGCGGTATTTCCGTATTTGCAGCCACTGAAAAAGCGGAGAAGCTTATCTATGATGTAAGTTTTACAGAGCCCTGCGCAATCGTAATGGGTAATGAAGAAACTGGAATTTCTAAGGAAGTGATGCATCATTCAGACGAAAAAATAAAGCTTCCTATTGAGGGAAAAACGCAGTCGTTAAACGTTTCTGTAGCATGCGGAGCGATTTTGTATGAAGCGGTAAGACAGAAAATCGTAGCGGCACCCAATCTTTAATCCGCCGGGACATAAGTATTTTATCGTGATGTTTTGTGGTATCGTTATTGATGCACAGAACGGGAATATCAGTAAAATTTAAACTTAAAAAGAATCAAATGAAAAACGTAGCAGCATTAATGCTTATCTCATCCATAGCTCTTGTATCTTGTAAAAAAGAAACGGCAACCATCACTAAAGTAGATCCTAAAACCGGAAAAACAGTGACTGTAGAAGTTCCTGCCGATTCGGTAGCTAAAGTGTCGGAAAATCCTGCGATCAAAGACTCAGCAGGTATTTTTACACAGACGTTTAAGCTGGAAAAAGGAAAGACCTATCCTCTTACCACGTACCAGAGAGATGTAAAAACAATGGAAGATCCTCAGGGGAAAACCATCACAGCAACCAGCGAATCTACGGATGAAATGAATTTCACCGTAAATGACATCAAAGGTAATGTGTATGATATGACCCTTAATCTTGTGGGTAAAAGAAATTCACAAAGTGCACAGGGCAAAACCGTGATCGTAGATACCAAACTGGCCATTCCGAAGGAAGATGACCTTAAAATGATCTGGAACATCAACAAAGCGCTTACCGGAAACAAGCTTAACATGAAGATGGATACCAAAGGAAATGTGGTTTCTATTACAGGTTTTGACGCTGTTTACACTAAAGTTGCCGCTGCCGTAGGTACTTTAATCAAAGATGCCAATCAGAAAGCAAGCGTGGTAGCCAGTCTTAAGGAAACGTTCAATGAAAAGGTACTGAAAGACCAGCTTAATAAAAATTTAACGATTATTCCTAAAAAAGGAGTGAAAATCGGTGAAAAATGGACGACTTCTGAAAATGCCGATGCAAGCGGAAGTGTGAAAGTAACTTCAAACTATATATTGAAAAGTGTAGGAAACGGAACTGCAGAAGTCTCTGTAACAGGAGGAATTCCTAAAAAGACGGAAAAGAAAACCCAGGGGCCGATCACCCACAGCCTTAGCAGTGAGCTTGACCAGAACGGAACCATTAAGTTTGACCAAAGTACAGGATGGATCACCAACCAGAATATCGATGTAAAAACAACACAGATTGAGACTATTTCAGACGGAAAACAGTCACAGTCTATGAAAAGCACATCTAAATCTTCTGTCATGGTAAACCCTTCTGCAAAATAATTGAATTAAAGACGTTTTAGAGCCGAAGTGTTTGAGAGTTGGAGCATTTTAGGGTTTGAAGTAGTTACGTATCGTTGACAGCGGCTATCAGAAAACCATTATAATTTTGAACTTTTACACTCAGAGCTTTAAACCTTAAACTTTGAATTTAAATTAGAAATTATGAAGTACATTCTTGAGTTAGTACTCTCTGCCATCATTATTTTCTTTGTCTGGAATATCCTGAAAAGGCTTTTTTTCAAGACTTTTTACAGTTACAGGTTTGACAACCATAAGGAAAATAATAAGCAGCAGGATCTACACGGCTCGAACAAGAATAAGCAGAACCTCAACTGGGATGCAGAAACAGTTGACTATGAAGAGGTAAAAGAAAGTAAAGACAAAAGGTAAAAATTCCAAGAAATAAAAGATAATAACCCACATGGCTAAAAATAAAAACTTAATTTATATTGCAATTTCATTAGTTGTATTTATAGTTTTAGCATTTTTATACTCCACCCCTGTTTTTTCAGGGAAACAGCTTTTCCAGCATGATATCGTACAGTACAGAGGAGGCGCAAAAGAGCTTCTGGACTACAGAGCCGATACCGGAAACGAAACCTACTGGAGTGACTCCATGTTTGGCGGAATGCCCACTTATCAGATGGGAAGCCAGTTCAAAGGTGACATCATCAAAAAGATTGACAGCAACCTGAACTTCCTGCCAAGACCGGTTAATTATCTCTTCCTCCTTTTTGCAGGATTTTTCTTCCTTGGCATGGTAGCCGTCAGAAACTGGAAATACGCTTTACTGGGCGCCACTTTCTTCGGATTATCCACCTATTTTTATATCATCATTGCGGCAGGACACAACGGTAAAGTCAATACCATTGAGTATTTTGCCCCGCTTCTTGCCGGGATTATATTAGTTTATATCAGGAAACAGTACATCTGGGGGTTCATTGCAACGACCCTTTTTATGGGGCTTCAGATTGCAGCCAACCATCCACAGATGACGTATTACCTGTTTTTGGCTTTAGGATTTTTATTCCTTTCCGAACTGGTAAGAGCGATCCAGAAAAAGATTCCGATGAAACATTTTCTTATTTCATCAGGAATTATCGCTGCTTCATTCGCAATTGGTGTCGGAATGAATTCCCAAAGAATCATGGCCAATTCCGAATACATCAAAGAAACAGTGCGTGGAAAGCAGATCCTGACCAATGACAGCCATACTTCAGGAGAATCAGGATTGGATAAAACCAGCATCCTGATGTGGAGCTACGGAAAACTGGAAACTCTGAATCTTTTCATTCCAAGGCTGATGGGTGGCGGAAGCCAGGAACCTGAAGCTAAAGAAATGATGAACAGGGTTCAGGAACTTATCCAAGAAAATGTAGGCTCACAGGCTGAAATGGACAGAATTTCCAAAGGCTTCAACGGGGTTACCTACTGGGGAGACCAGCCGGGAACTTCAGGCCCTGCCTACCAGGGAGCCGTGGTATGTTTCCTTGCCTTATTAGGATTCTTCTTTGCATGGAAAAAATACCGTTACTGGATCCTCGGAGCATCCATTCTGACCGTTTTACTGGCCTGGGGAAGCAACTTTATGCCGCTGTCTGACTTCTTTATCGACTACGTTCCTTTTTACAGTAAATTCAGAGCACCATCGTCTATATTAGTGGTTGTGGAATTATTATTCCCACTGATTGCTATTATCGGGATCTACAGGTTCTTTACTGATGAAAAATTAACAGAAGAATACAAAAAGAAAATCCTTATGTATGTAAGCGGCGGAACATTAGGACTGCTTCTTATCCTTCTTCTTTTTGGAAAATCACTTCTTGGTTTTTATACGGATGGAGAGAAAACATATTTCCCGCCTTTCCTGTTGGATTATCTGGCTGATGAGAGATTCAAATTATTCAGAATTGATGCTATAAAAGCATTGATCTATGTGGCTATAACAGCAGCAGTTCTTTTCATGACCATGAAGAAGAAACTGAGCCAGAATATGGCTTTGATCATCATTGGAGCAGTGAGTTTATTTGATCTTTGGACGGTAAACAAACGTTACCTGAATGATGAGAATTATGTAGACAAAGTATTTGCTGAAAATCCATTCCAGACGGAGAGTTCAGATCTTCTGGCTGAAAAAGTTCAGGGGAATCCTAATTTAGAATCTATTCTCGCCAATGTCAACGTTAATAAAACGCTTGAAACTATTGCTGAGAGAGACAAAACCCATTACAGAATTTTCAATAATATCTTAGGAACATTCAGTGAGACCAACACCTCATATTTCAAATCTTCAATCGGAGGCTACCATGCCGTAAAGCTGAGAAGATATGATGACGTGATCAATGAATATTTCCAGGTCATGGACTCTGTAAAAGTACCGAATATCCTTAATCTTCTGAACGCAAAATACTGGGTAATGGGAGGTCCGGAAAAGCCTCAGGCAATGCCTAATCCTAAAGCCAACGGAAACGCATGGTTTGTAGGCGATTTGAAATTCGTGAACACTCCTGATGAAGAAATCAAAGCTATCGGGGTAATCGACAGTAAGAAAACAGCTGTCATCGCATCATCAGACAAATCTTACTTCAGCGGTAAGCCTGTTCAGGCAGATTCTGCGGCATTTATCAATCTGACGAAATATCAGCCGAATGAACTGGAATTCAAATCTCAGTCGAAAACACCCCAGCTGGCTGTATTCTCTGAGATCTACTATCCTCATGGCTGGAAAATGTTTGTGGATGAAAAAGAGGTTCCATACATCAAAGCAGATTACCTTCTTCGTGCTGTACATGTTCCTGCCGGGAACCACAATATCAGAATGGTCTTTGAACCTGAAGTGATTGAAAAAGGTAAATGGCTGTCGCTGTTATGCTTCGGATTGTTTATCGCGCTGAGTGCATTCGGGATCTTCTGGATGAATAAAAATAAGAAAAAGGAACAGCTTGTTGAAAAAACTGTTTAACGTTTAAAGTTTATTGTTCAAGGTTAATGGAACAAAAAAAAATACTGATCATCACCTATTACTGGCCTCCTGCGGGAGGTCCTGGTGTTCAAAGATGGCTGAAGTTTGCAAAATATCTGCCGGAATCCGGCTGGAACCCCGTGATCTATACCCCGGAAAATCCAAACTATCCCCTACTCGATGAAAGTCTTTTAAAAGACGTTCCGCAAAATATAGAGATCATAAAAACCAAAATCTGGGAACCCTATCAGCTGGCTGAAAAGCTGAATAAAAGCAATAAAAAGTTCAAAGCCGGACAGTTTGATGTCGGCAAAAACCAAAGCTGGAAATCCAGGCTTTCGATCTGGGTGAGGGGAAATTTCTTTATTCCGGATGCAAGGGTATTCTGGGTAAAGCCTTCCATCAAATTCTTAGAACAGTATTTAAAAGAAAATAAAATAGATGTGGTGGTCACTTCGGGGCCGCCCCACTCTCTTCATATGATCGGGCTGGGACTTAAAAAGAAATTTCCTGACCTGAAATGGGTTGCCGACTTCCGTGATCCGTGGACCGAAATTTCTTATTACAAACATTTAAAGCTTACCAAAAACTCGGACAGGAAGCACAGACAGCTTGAAAGTGCTGTTTTTAAAACGGCTGATGTAACGTTGGCGACAAGCTATACGGATGCCGAAAATTTCAGGAAAGCAGGAGCCAATGCCGTTTGCATCACAAATGGATTTGATGAAAGTGACTCTTCGGCTCCACTCAGGAAGGCAGAACAAAAGCCACAAACAACCTTTATTTTAAGTTATATTGGTGTTCTTGAGCAGCTAAGGAATCCTGAAAATCTTTGGAAGGTCCTTGATGAATTAGTGAAGGAAAATAAAAAGTTTGCAGATAATTTCACCCTGAAATTTGCGGGAAGGATTGATGATAAGATTCTTCAATCCATAGAAAATTCAAGCCTGAAAAATCATATCCTGAATCTGGGTTATATTTCTCATGACAAAGCCGTTGAAGAAATGGCAAATTCAAATCTTTTACTGATCACCAATTTCCCGAATGAATCTTCTAAAGGAATTATTCCCGGAAAAATATTTGAATATCTGGCTACAGGAAAGCAGATCATTTCTTTTGGTCCGCATGAAGCTGATGTTTCAAGGATACTTGCAGAAACAGGTGCGGGAAAACATTTCAGCTACGAAGATACAGCAACAGTTAAGGATTTCATCCTTGAAAAATATAAGTTCTGGGAAAAAGGAAATATTCCTGAAAATACCCGGGATATTAAACAGTTCTCAAGAAAAAATTTGACTAAAAAACTTGTTGAAATTCTAGGTTAAACTAAAAAAATTCTTGTCAAGGTTTTTAAACATTGACAAGAATAAGAAGTTCAGGATTAAATCGTCCACTGGTCATTGACAACAGCCACCAGATACTGTTTACCCTGAAATTCTTCAAAAACAAAACGGATAGTTTTCCAATCCATTTCGCCGTCTTTTCCGGTGCCTTTTATATAATTTTCGGTGAAGTCCTGGCCAGGATATATTTTCTTTAGATTATTAAGGGAATTTCCTCCGGCAATGAATTTATTTAACGAATACTGTGACGCTGTAAAGTCCCTGGAGAAAACCCATTTCGTTAAATAATCATTGATCGTTGCTTTATACGGATCTCCGGAACCATCCTGTGCTCCCCATGTATACACCGTTTTTGTAAATAGGTATTTTTCAAAATCAGCTTTGGAAAAATGCATATCCTCTTTCGGGTCTACAAATCCGTACATCGAGAAAGTAATTCCTTTTTCCGGATGAATAAATGATGCAAAAGTCTTATAATCTTTGCTCTTTAAAGCCTGTAGGATTTTGTCATTAGCTGTTTTTACAGCTACCTCATCCGTTTTTTTCTTCTGTGCTACCGTCTCAATGCTTTTCTCCTTTACCTGCGCCATAGAATCTATGATGTTGGGAACAGGTTTTTCCGGGGTTTTCTTACAGGCCGTTAGCAACGTTAATGCTATTAGTGGAATGATCAGCTTTTTCATCTTTATCATTTTTAATTTAAAAGAGCACCAAAACCGGTGCCAACACCATACCGCTGATAGATAACTTCTGTTGTCAGTTTTCCTATTAATAGAGTGGTTTTAAGTAAATTTGTATTATGGAAATCTTAGACATCCTTATCATCGGAGGAGGCCCCATTGGCCTTAACTGTGCTCTTGAGGCTCAGAAAAACAACCTGACCTATCTGGTCATAGAAAAAGGAACCATCGTCAATTCCTTATACAATTACCCTTTGTATATGCGCTTTTTCTCCTCGGCGGAAAAACTGGAAATAGATGGTATTCCCTTCCTATCCGCAGCTCCCAAACCGGGAAGGCAGGATGCCCTGGAATACTATCAGGGAATTGCCAGACACAGGGAAATCAATATAAACCTTTATGAAAAAGTTCTTCAGGTTTCCAGAACCGGAGCTGTTTTTGACATTGAAACCTCAAAAGGAGCTTATAAGGCCAAGAATGTCATTATTTCCACAGGATTTTATGATATCCCAAACCTGATGAATATTCCTGGAGAAAATCTTCCGAAGGTGAAACATTATTATACGGAACCCTACCCTTATGCAAAACAGAAAGTAGTGGTGATAGGATCCAGTAATTCAGCAGTGGATGCAGCCCTGGAAACCTACAGGAAAGGAGCTGATGTAACGATGATCATCCGCCAGTCTGCCATCTCGGAAAGTGTGAAATACTGGGTAAAACCGGACATCGAAAACAGAATTGCGGAAGGAAGCATCAAAGCTTATTTTAATGCAGAAGCAGCAGAGATTACAGAAAATTCTGTCATTTTTAAAGATAAAAACGGGCAGATCAGCGAAATCGAAAATGATTTTGTTCTTGCCTTAACCGGGTATCTTCCCGATTTTGATTTTTTAAGAAATTCCGGAATAGAGCTGCAGGGCGACTGCCTGAATCCTCTTTATCATCCTGAAACCATGGAAACCAATGTTCCGGATTTGTATCTTGCAGGGGTTGTCTGCGGAGGAAAGGATACGCATCTTTGGTTTATTGAGAATTCACGCGTTCATGCAGAGATGATTGTTGGAAATATACTTTCTAAGAATAATTAATGATGCCTCTCTGCGGTTTTTAAATTTTGAATTCAATTTGCATATTCTGATGTAATTACAATCTGCTAAAATTCAACGCCGGCTCCGAAGATAAAGTTCCTTTTTGCAGCAGGATTATAGAAACGGTTTCCAAAGGCATTGATATCAAATCCGGCAACGTAATCTGTATTGTAAAGGTTCTGAACCTGCAGATGTACATTCAGTTTTGCCCTATCCATCTGTATTGGAAATCCGAATCGGATATTTCCTGTCAGACTTGGTTTTGACCAGACAGAATTGGCATCATTCAGGGGTATTTTTGAGATATAATAATGAGAATAGTCTACAGTAAGCTTTTTAAAAAAAACAAAACTGAACAAACTGTTTACCGTTGTGTCCGGTACTCCTGTAACCTCATTTCCTGAAAAATCATTTTCCAGCTGTTTGTAATTTCTGAATTTAAAATCATAGAAGCTGCCTGAAAACCGAAACCTGAAGCTGTTGAATATTTCATTTTTAAGATTAAAATTTTTAGATTCTAAAAGAATTTCCACTCCTTTCTGGGTGATACTCCCCTGATTGGCAAAATATTCCTGCCCACCTTCATTTTGCCTTCGTACAATGGCATCTTTCATCCTGAAATCAAAATAACTTCCTTCAATAAAAATAACATTTCCAAACTGCTTTCTGAAACCAATCTCTTTGTTCCAGCCGTATTCAGGAACAAGATTAAAATTAAACTCCTGGTTGGAAGACCGGATTTCTTCACTTGTAGGAGCTGAATTTCCTTTTCCTATTTTCCCTCTTATGGACAACCCTTTTCCCAGCAGATAAGTAATTCCAAGATTCGGAAGCCATTGTTCTTTAAATTTCAAACGACCCACTTCTGAAGCCGGATACATTCTCTCCCATTCGTAGGAATTTGAATTTAAGCTGATCGAAATATCGGTAAAAAGCTTTTCATTAAAATTCAGTTTTTGGGATAGAAAATAAAAGCCGGACTTATTTTTTAACTGATCAAAATTCTGAGGACCACCCGGTATGCCTTTATTGTTATTGTAATTTTTTACCAGAATATTTTGATTTCCGCCCTCAAAGCCTAACCTTAACGCTAAGGATATTTTGTTCCAGTTTTTTTCATAATTAAAATGGGTCCTCAATGCCAAATTCCTTTCAAATCTGTTTTCAAAATTTGTGATGAAAGGATTTTTAAAATCCACATAGGAACCCTGTACTAAAATAAAGTGTGAAAAACCTGAGTTAATAGCAGTCTCATGTGAAATTCCGGCTAAAATCATTTTATTGCGGATGCCTGCATTCTGTTCTTTTGCACTCAAAAGTCCGCCGCCAGCTGGTCTTGCCTGTTTCCTGTCAGATTCCATCTGTTGCAGGGTGAGTCCGCCGGGGGTTTCATAATCCAGATCAGAAAGTAATAATACAGCATTCAGTGAAGCCCTGGAAGCATAGTTAAAATGGTCTTTAAGATAGATTTGCTGTCTCTTTACGGCCGACTGCTCACGGTAAGAGTCTGTCCGGTAATAATTTTGAAAAAACTCAAAGAAGTGTTTTCCTTTCTGGCGGGCAATATCAAAATTCTGTTCAAAAATCCCGTAACTTCCTATAGAAATTCCGCCAGACAGATGATCTGACTTTCTGGTTTGCAAAAGTATTGTTCCACCAGTTACAGCACCGTAATCTCCACTTTCCGGACCTTTATAGATCTCCATCCTGTCGATAAGTTTTGGAGATATGATATTAAAATAAGTATTCCCGGAAGCATCCGACAAAATGAAATCATCCAGATAGACTTTGATATTCCGTACGCCAAAAGGAGATCTCAGGGTACTTCCACGGATGGATATCCTGTAGCTGGCCGGAGAACGCTCTTCCATTCTGGTTCCTGCAATTTGATTGACAGCTTCCATAAGCCTTTCCGGAGGATTCTGCTCCAGAAGATTTTCAGAAATAACGGCAACCGATTTTGTAGATGTCATCAGGAGAGCCGGTTTCTTATAAGCATCAATTTTCACCTCAGATATCAGAACAGCAGTATCCTTTTTCTGCGAAAAGAAAAACGACACGGTGAGAATAAAGAAGAATGCTAATAATCTCGTCATCACAACAAAGCTAGCAAAGTTTTATTGTATTTTTTATGGGTAATCTAAAAAACACGCGGCATTTAGCTTTTAACTGCTCTTTTCTTAAGCATCCAGGGAATCACAAAATAAAACCCGGCAGCAATGCCCACAGCCAATACTCCGGTTCCTATCCACAGGGTATTGAAGCCTAGTTTGTCTGCGGTCATAGTTCCTACATACGGTGTAATGATGAAGGCTAGGGCAACGGATATGCCGTTCATTCCCATATAAGCGCCTTTGTTGTTTTTTCCTGAACGCAGAGCGGTTATGGTAGAGATAAACGGAAGTGTCCAGATCTCACCGATACACAGCAGCGTCATGGAAACAACCAGAGTGAGAATGGAATAATCAAAAGCGAGCATTGCATAGGAAATACCGCATAATACGGTTCCTATAAACAGCGTGAAAGCCAGGCTGAAATATTTTTCGGCAATCTGTACAAAGCCCATTTCCAACAGTACGATCAGGAAGCCGCTGTAGCCGAGAATATACCCGATACTCTGCTGGCTCAGATGTGCAGTATCCTTATAAAAAATAGTCAGTGTGCTGAACAGCTGAAAAAAGCAGATCGAGAAAAGCATACAGAAGAAACAGTAAAGCAAAAATTTTCCATCGCGGTATGGAGAATTGTCTTTTTTGACAACAATGGCTTCTTTTACTTTTTCCGGTTTCAATGAAGCCAGTTTATTCCGTTTTCCGAAGAACCGGATATACATCAACCCTGCCAATAACGCAGCCAGGGCATTACTGAAAAATAAAAATTCATAGGAAATAGCAGATAAAATCCCTCCTAATGCAGGACCGATGGAAAACCCGAGATTAACAGCCATCCGGTTGAGTGAAAAAGCCCTGGTAATGTTTTCAGGTTTGGCATATTTAGTGATCGCAACCGAGTTGGCAGGCCGGAAAGTCTCGCTCACGATACTCTGGATCAGAATAATAGCGGCCAGCCCCGCTTCTGTTTTAAAGAGTGGAATCAAACAGAACAAAGGTACACTCAGAAGAAGGCTTAAACTCTGCACGCGGTATTCCCCGATTTTATCTGTTATCAACCCTCCAAGCCATGAGCCCAATACGGAACCTATCCCGAAAAAGCTCAGAATAATTCCTGAATTTTCAATACTGAAATGGAGGTAACCGGTCATGTATACTCCCAAAAAAGGAAGTACCATGGAACCTGCACGGTTGATGAGCATGACCATCGCCAGCATCCAGCTCTCTTCTGAGAGTCCTTTGAAAGAACCCGTATATACGCTAATTAATTTCACAATATTATTTCGAGGAAGTATTTGAGTGAGTTGCAAATTTAGGCAAAATAGCCCAAAACGCCCTTCAAAAGGCATTTTTTAATTAAAAATATCGTGTTTGATTAAGTTCGATTAATATTTAAAAGTTTATAGGATTCAGCTAAAAACAAAAAAGCAGGACTTATGGAAAGTCCCGCTTTTATACTAAATTATTTTTAAGATTATTCCGGTTTGAAAGAATCCTTCAATGTTACCGTACGGTTAAACACCAGATTAGCATCCGTAGAATCCTGGTCTTTTGTAAAGTACCCGATTCTCTGGAACTGAAGCGGCTCTCCAACAGCAACATCCTTTAAGCCTGGTTCAGCAAATCCTTTAATGGTCGTTACTGATTCCGGATTGATAAAATTCAGGAAATCTACGTCTTTCTCAGCATCAGGCTGCTCAACAGTAAACAGCTTGTCATAAATTCTGACATCTACCGGGATGGCATGGACGGCAGATACCCAGTGAAGTGTACCTTTTACTTTTCTTAAACTTTCTTCGGTTCCGCTTCCGGACCTGCTCTTTTCATCATAAGTAGCATAGATCGTAGTGATCTCGCCATTTTCATCCTTTTCTACTCTTTCCGCCTTTATGATATATGCTGATTTTAAACGGACTTCTCCGCCTAACTTCAGTCTGAAGAATTTATTATTGGCCTCTTCTTTAAAATCTTCTCTTTCGATATATAATTCTCTTGAGAAAGGAACTTCTCTTGTCCCTGCATTCTCCTGTTCAGGATTATTCTCAGTTTCAAGCCACTCTTCCTTACCTTCAGGATAGTTTTCAATAACCAGTTTTACAGGGTCTATCACTGCCATTACACGCTTCGCCACCTTATTGAGGTCTTCACGTACACAGAAATCCAGCAATTGGATCTCGATCAGGTTTTCTCTTTTGGCAACCCCTACTTTTTCAATGAAATTTTTAATTGATACCGGGGTAAAACCTTTTCTTCTCATCCCGGAAATGGTAGGCATTCTCGGATCATCCCAACCTGTCACTGCTTTCTCGGCAACAAGTCTCTGAAGTTTTCTTTTGGACGTGATCATATAAGAGACATTCATTCTGGCGAATTCTCTCTGTTTAGGGGCTACTTTAGATTCATCGTATACCTGCTCAAGGTACCAGTTATAAAGCGGTCTGTGGTTTTCAAACTCCAATGAACACAATGAGTGTGAAATCTGCTCCAGGTAATCCGATTCACCATGTGCCCAGTCATACATTGGATAAATTTTCCAGGCTGTACCTGTTCTGTGGTGAGGTCTTTTCAGGATTCTGTACATAACAGGATCACGCAAGTTCATATTTGGAGAAACCATATCGATCTGAGCACGGAGAGACATTGAACCTTCCTCAAATTCACCGTTCTTCATTCTTTCAAACAGGTCAAGGGATTCTTCTACCGGACGGTATCTGTACGGCGACTCAATTCCCGGTTCTGAAGGGTTCTTTCTCTGCTCCGTAATCACTTCGGATGGCTGCTCATCTACATAGGCTTTTCCGTCTTTGATCATCTGCACAGCCCACTCATAAAGCTGCTGGAAGTAGTCGGATGCATACAGTTCTTTGTCCCATTTGTAGCCTAGCCATTCAACGTCTTTTTTGATAGAATCTACGAATTCCTGTTCTTCTTTTTCAGGGTTCGTATCGTCGAAACGAAGGTTTACGGGAGCGTTGTATTTTTCACCCAGACCAAAGTTGATGCAGATGGCCTTTGTATGACCTATATGCAGATATCCATTGGGTTCAGGGGGAAAACGGAAACGGATCTGATCTTTTCTCAGACCGTTTGCCATATCATCTTCAATAATTTGCTCAATAAAATTGAGTGATTTTTTTTCTTCTTCCATTTAAATTAGCTTTTATTGTATGCAAAAAAAGTTTGACAAAGTTACGGAAAATTTGGGGCTTAGGGAAATGATAGTTTAATTGCTCAACTGATGACGATTCAATATTTTTTATTAACTTAGGAATAGCTAAACCATTTCCAAAATTACTGACCATGGCAGTTTATATCCTGAGCAATCGTAAGATCGTCCGTCACAAAGGCGAAAAAACAGATTCATTTTCCAATGATGAATACTCTATTCCCAATTTCAGGATCGCAAAATGTGATTTTGATACGTACCAAGAGCCAACTGCTGCGGCCAAAAAGAAGAAAGATTACACCAACCGAAATATTTTAAATTACAAATTATTTTCCGAACCGGAAAAACAGGGCTACCAGGATGTTCTGGACGTTTTACAGAGTGAAAAAGGCATCAGAAAATCTGCATTAACGGCCAATAATCTGGGAGGAACCCAGAGAATGTTCTATGAACTGTACAAGAACATGTCTTCCACAAAGGAAAGAAGCGATGTCCTGATCTTCATTCACGGTTATGCCTATGATTTTGATGATGAACTAAAAGCGATTATCGATCTTAAGAAACTGTTTATTGATAATCCCGCATCACCGGTAGAACATATTTTATTTGTAAGCTGGCCCGCTTCAAGCAGCATTGTTCCGCTTACTTATTTTGATGATAAGGCATCCAGTATTAATTCGGGATCATCGCTGATGAGGCTGTTCTATTTTTATACCCAGTTTTTAAAAGATATTTTTTCAAACCGCGACCTGGCCCCCTGCAATCAAAGGATACACCTTATGGCTCATTCTATGGGAAACAGGGTGCTGCAAAGTATGCTGTACAGCCTTAAAAAAGAAAATATTCTACGCGTTATCGACCAGGTGCTGCTTCTGAATGCTGATGTAACGTACAAAGTTTTCGAAGATTCTGAGGATTCCTTTATCAAGCTTCCTTTGCTGGCTAACCGAATTTCTATTTATCTGAACAGAAAAGATACTATCCTGGGAATTTCACAATTCACGAAAAACATTCTTACCCCGAGATTAGGAAAAAACGGTCCAAGCGATATTGAAAAACTGAAAGATATTGTTTCTATCATCGACTGTACTTTGGTAGAGGATGATATTCTGAACAGTCTTAAATATGAGATTGGAAATCACTGGGGATACCTTTCCAGCTCAATGGTTCAAAAAGATATTTTTCAGAATTTACATGATATTGATAGAAATTTAATCACAGGAAGGCTAAAAAATAGTGAAAATATTTTTACAATAATTCCTTAAAGATTAAAATATGCTTAAATGAACTATATGTTAAAGTTTAGTTCATTACTTCAAATGGCACAAAGATTGTAAATTTCATGAATAAGAGAAATACCAATTTTATCATGAAACGAATTAAAAACAAGCTTTCTCACTTGGTAAAATATATCAAGAAAGCAATTTTTGTAGAGGACGTGATTTAATGAACATTAATCTATTAAACAGAATTTTATCCGATCCCAGCACTATTTTAGACTTGCATTACCGGTTTCATTCTTCCGTTATTAGTTTCGGAAGTATTTTTGTTGTGGTCTCACTATTTCATATAGCTAAGAATATTTTTTACGCAAAAACATAAATCCTATTTACGTGAATTTAGTTAATTACGTTAAATAAGTTGTATATTAAAAAAAAGAGATTGATATTTACTATACCAATCAAATTAAAATCTTAGTTATGAAAAACATGAAAAAACTTAAAAAATCAGAATTGAGAGTCATTAAAGGAGGTATCGTTCCTATAGGCTGTGAAGGCTGGGACCCAAAAAAAAGATGCTGTAGAGTTTGGGATGAGGAGCATAGCAACAACCCTGTATGTCCTGAAATTTAATTAATTTTCTTTACGTGTTTTGAACCAGAGCAACTCGTTGTTCAGTTCTAAATTAGACGCAAAATTATTTACAAATAGAGATCCGGTGCCCAGACCTTGCGGCATCGGACTTTTTTTTGTGAATGTATATTGTGCGATCGCATTGAGACCTATGTTACTTTCCAAAGCCGAAGTAATCCACCAGCCGATATTCTGCTCCCCTGCAAGAGAAATCCATTCGTCTGAACCGGCAAAACCGCCGACCAATGCAGGTTTAAGGATAATATACTGCGGTTTAATGGTTTCTAACATCTTTTTCTTTTTAGCAGGATCCGTAATTCCTATCAGTTCTTCATCCAAAGCAATGGGAATTGGGGCTTCAGAACACAATAAGGCCATATCATTCCAGTTCCCCGCCTTTATGGGCTGCTCAATAGAATGAATATGAAGGTCTGCAAGCTGCTTTAAAACAGTCTCCGCTTCTTCCATGATAAACCCGCCATTGGCATCTACCCGAAGTTCGAGATCATCTTTTGAAAATTTCTCTCTTAGTTTTTGAAGGATCCTGTGCTCAGATTTCCAGTCAACACCAATCTTAAGTTTGATACAGTGAAAGCCTTTTTCAAGCTTCTCCCGGATCTGCTCTTCCATATAGTGAATATCTCCCATCCAGATAAGTCCATTGATGACAATGGCAGATTCTCCTTCCGTAAATTCACTGGGAAAATACAGATGATCTCCATGCTTCAGATTCAAGACTGCCTGCTCGTATCCGAACCATATAGACGGAAATTCTGTCAGCTCTTCTTTTAAATACAGATCATCCTGATTAATATTTTCACAAAGCCATTGCAGCCTTTCTTCATAATCCGGCCTGTCATCGAAACTCAATCCCCTGAATAGAGCACACTCCCCTGTTCCTTTTTTTCCGTCTGCTTCAACTTCGAGAATGAAGGTCTCTTTTTCATGCAAAACGCCGCGAGACGTTCCGCTCGGGCGTTTAAATTCTAATAAATATCTGGAATATTTTGCTTTCATTATTTTACACTGTCGATCCGCATAAATTCCTCCGCTTTTTCCACCATCTGAATACTTCCGCAGAAAAACGGTATTCTCTGGTGAAGTTCCGTAGGTTCCACTTCAAGGATTCTTCTGAATCCGTCTGTCGCTTTTCCTCCGGCCTGTTCTGCAAGGAATGCCATAGGATTACATTCGTACAGCAATCTTAATTTTCCGTTCGGAGCCTGGGAATAAGAAGGATAAATATAAATTCCGCCTTTCAGCATATTCCTGTGGAAATCTGCCACTAAAGAACCAATATATCTTGAGGTATAAGGGCGGTCTCCCTCCTCCATCTGGCAGTATTTAAGGTAATTTTTAACTCCCTGGGGAAATTTGATGTAGTTTCCTTCATTAATGGAATAAATTTTTCCCATCGTAGGAAATTTCATATTAGGATGAGAAAGATAATAGGTTCCCAATGAAGGATCCAGAGTAAATCCGTTCACACCATTTCCAGTAGTATAAACGATCATGGTAGAAGAACCGTAGATCACATATCCTGCAGCGATCTGGTTGATCCCTTTTTGAAGGAAATCTTCTAACTGAACCGGAGTTCCCGGCTCTGTTACTCTTCTATAAATAGAGAAAATAGTTCCTACGGATACATTGACATCAATATTAGAGGATCCGTCCAATGGATCAATCAATACTACATATTTACTTAGGTGGCCGTTTTCGCCACATTTAATATCAATAAAATCATCATTTTCCTCGGAAGCAATACCGCAAACAACCTCTCTCTGAGACAAAGCCGTAATAAAAATCTCATTGGCGATCACATCAAGCTTCTGCTGTTCTTCACCCTGAATATTCTGGTTGCCGGCAGCTCCTGTTATATCCACAATCCCGGCTTTGTTTACTTCTCTGTTTACCACTTTTGAAGCCAGTCTTATTGCACTCAGGAGACGGGAAAACTCTCCCGTAGAATACTGAAAATCGTCCTGCTTATCAATAAGAAATTCTCCTAAAGTCTGTAATGGTTGATTTGACATATTTTTCTTTTTACGTTTTCCCCAAATTTCGTAAAATTTATCGGAGAAAGAAAGCTTTTATTATAAAAGACCTTAAGCTTTGTTATTCAACACAATACGCAATCACCTATGATCTGTGCTTAGAATTATCATGGCTTAATTAATCCCCATTTGATGACAATAAATCAATAAAATTATGATAATATTCATCAAGTCTCAATTTTAATGAAATCTTAATTCCATCCAACGGCCGGGCTCTTTCATATCTCGTTGTAAATTTATAATTTTGACATCCGTAAAAAACTCATGTAATTTTTAATCTAACAATTTTATTTTAAACAAATTAATGAAAATTTTCAAGTTTGGTGGAGCATCTGTGAAAGATGCCGAGAGTGTAAAAAATGTATCCATGGTTTTACAAAGCCAGGGATTTGCCAAATGTCTGCTGGTTATTTCAGCAATGGGCAAGACCACAAATGAATTGGAAAAGGTTGTAGAACTTTATTTCAAGAAGGACAACTATCAAACTGAAATTGAAAAGATAAAACGAAAACACATCGAGATTGCGGAAGGTCTGTTTAGTGAAGACCATGCCGTTTTTGCCGAGATCAATCTATTTTTTGATGATATTGATTCTTTCTTAAGAAGGAATAAATCTCCTAATTACAGCTTTGTTTATGACCAGGTAGTAAGCTGCGGGGAAATGATCTCTACAAAAATCTTAAGTGAATACCTGAACGAAATCCAGTTTGCCAATCAGTGGCTGGATGCCAGAGACTATATCAAAACCGACAGTTCTTACAGGGAAGGTAATGTAGACTGGGCGAAAACAGAAGAATTCATTTCAACCTTAAATACGGATATCTGCTATGTGACACAGGGGTTCATAGGTTCTGACGATAACAATTTTACGGTAACTTTAGGAAGAGAGGGCTCCGACTATTCTGCCGCTATTTTTGCCTATTGCCTTAATGCTGAGGCCATGACCATCTGGAAAGATGTTCCGGGAGTTATGACCGGAGATCCGAGAAAATTCAGCGATGTTTCTCTTCTTTCCAATATTTCTTACGAAGAAGCTATTGAAATGGCCTACTACGGGGCAAGTGTCATTCACCCGAAAACGTTACAGCCGCTACAGCAAAAGGACATTCCTTTTTATGTAAAATCTTTCGTAGATCCTACCAAAGAAGGGACTAAAGTAGGGGCTTCAGATAAAAACCAACATCAGGAATCATATATTTTAAAAGAAAACCAGGTTTTGTTAATGATTTCAACCAGAGATTTCTCATTCATTGCAGAAGACCATATGAGTCTTATTTTCGGGTATCTGTCCAAATACAAGATCAAAGTCTCTCTGATGCAGAATTCTGCTATTTCTTTGGCCTTATGCCTGGAAGATAAATTCGACAAAATTGACGAGTTTAATGATGAACTTCAAAAAATATTTAAAACCAAAGCGGTTAAAAATGTATCTTTATTCACAGTAAGAAATGCGAAGATGGATCATATTGACCAATTTTACCAGGAAAAAAATGTATTATTGGAACAAATTTCCAAAAATACGGTTCAAATGGTAACACAATAATTTTAACTGCGACTAAACACATATGAGTTTAATTTCGAAAAACGATCTTATCACAGCTTCCGGCTTAAGCAAAATCGGGTTCCTAAAGAATCCGGTAGCATCTGCCGTGATGAGTATTGCCAAAATAAATGAAGTTAATAGATTATACGATAAATTAAAAGATAAAGAAGGCAAAGACTTTTTCGACTCATTTGTAAGAGAAAGAAACTTAAGCTATATCGCTTTTGAAGAAGATCTCGCAAAAATTCCCAAAACCGGACCGTTTATTCTGGTTTCGAACCATCCATTGGGAGCTATTGACGGAATTTTAATGTGCAAAATCCTTTCGGAAGTACGTCCGGATTTCAAAGTAATGGGGAATTTCCTTTTGGAAAAGATTAAACCTATGGAACCGTATGTAATTTCCGTCAATCCTTTTGAAGGCAGAAGAGAAGCTTACAGCAGCACCTCGGGAATGCGGGAAACCCTGAAACACCTTCAGAATGGAGGCTGTGTAGGTATTTTTCCTGCGGGAGAAGTATCGAACAAAAATAATCCTTACGGGGAAATCCTTGACAAAGACTGGGAAAAACCGGCTCTGAAGCTTATCAGAATGTCCAAAGTACCGGTAGTCCCTCTATATTTTCATGCTAAAAACAGCCGACTGTTTTACCAGGTTGCCAAGCTTCATCCAAGTTTGCAGACGCTGATGCTTCCTGCTGAAATGATGAATGACAGGGAAAAGCCAATCAGGATCAGGATAGGAAAACCGATCACTGTAAAAGCAATGGACGAGATGGAAACCATTGAAGAACTGGGTGAATTTCTGAAGCGTAAGGTCTATATGATGAAATCTTATTATGAGAAGAGAAAATCATTGGCCCAAAGCATTAATCTTAAAAATTTAACGATAAAATTCCCACTGCTAAGGGAAGAAAATATCGTGCAGAATATCATTGATGAAACGCCTAAGGAAGACATTCTTAAGGATATCAGCAGACTGAAAGGGACAGACAAGATGCTGTTCAGTAACGGAAATTACGAGATTTATTTCACAACATATGAGGAAATTCCTTCTGTCATGAGGGAAATCGGGCGCCAGAGGGAGCTCACTTTCCGTGCGGTGGGTGAAGGGAGCAATCTTCCGTTTGACCTGGATGAATACGATAAGCATTATCATCACCTTTTCCTTTGGGACAGCAGTGCGGAGAAGCTTGCCGGAGCCTACAGAATGGCCTTAGGAAAGGAGGTTATGAAGAAATATGGAATCAAGGGATTCTACACAAGCTCTTTATTTGAGTTTGAGCAGGACATCCATCCATTCTTCAAAAAAGTGATTGAAATGGGCCGTGCTTACATCTGTGAGGAATATCAGCAGAAGCCTCTTCCTCTTTTCCTTTTGTGGAGAGGAATTGTTCATGTATGTTTAAGGAATTCCGACCATAAATTCCTGATGGGCGGTGTAAGTATTTCCAATAAATTTTCCGAGTTTTCCAAATCCCTGATGATTGAATTCATGCGTTCGAACTATTTCGATTCAGCCGTTGCACAGTATATCACACCAAGAAATGAATACAAGGTAAAGCTTCGCGACCGGGATAAAAATATCTTTTTCGAGGAAATGGAATCTGATCTGAATAAGCTTGACAAGATCATTGATGACCTTGAACCTGAATTAAGATTACCCGTTCTGATCAAGAAATACATCAAACAGAATGCGAAGGTGATTGCTTTCAATGTAGATCCGAACTTCAATGATGCTATCGACGGATTGATGTACATCCGGATCAGTGATCTTCCGGAAAGCACGATAAAGCCTGTATTGGAGGAGATGAGCGACCATATCAGAAAAGAACAGGAAAATAATTCGGCTGAAAATCAGCAGGTTTAATTTTTATTTAAAAAAAGTACGGTTAATACTTGCTTCATATAAGAAAACTTACTACTTTTGCATCACTTTAAAATAACGAAGTAAGCCAACAAAAATATAATGGTTTCTTAGCTCAGTTGGTAGAGCAATGGATTGAAAATCCATGTGTCCCTGGTTCGATTCCTGGAGAAACCACTTTAAAACCTCTAATTTATTTAGAGGTTTTTTTGTTTTTACACAACACGGATTTTTCCGGATCAGACAAAAAATTTTGAGCCTGGTCCCAGGTAAACCTTTATTTTCTCACTTCCTGATCCAAAATCCTAATCAGACTATTGTCACTTAAGATTTCTCGTGTTTCATCAAATTCTAATTCAAAAATGCAGTTTCCTCATTCATTGTTCTATTTTTTCATATTTTAATTACATTTGCTCCCAATCTACACAAATGATGAAAAAAGTTTACATTCTTATTTTCACACTATCCTTATTTCCTGTTTCTGCACAAAATACCGGTGCAGATTCTTTGCTTCGTACGTTAAACCGGACCACGGATATGTCTTTAAAGACAGAACTTCTGAATAAAATTTCTGATGCATACAAGAGCTCCGATCCTGATGCTATGCAAAAATATGCCGGTAAAGCACTGGTGAGCGCAAGAAAAATACATAATGAAAAAGAGGAAGCAAAAGCGTTTCAGAATTTGGGAACGTCCTATATCATCCTTGGAAATTATGATGACGCCATTAAATATTTTAATCTGTCAGAAAAAATACTTTCAGGATTGGATCAAAATGACAAAGCAATCAAGGAAATTCTGGCAAAGGTATTCGGAAGTAAAGGAATCATGTATTCTGAGCAGAATAATTATGCAAAAGCCCTGGAAAATGACTTTAAAGCAATGAAGCTTTATGAAGCTACTGATAATAAGGTCCAGCTTTCAAAAATCTACAATAATATCGGAGTGATCTACGATTCCATTGATGATGATATAAAAGCATTGAATTATTACCTTAAAGCTTATAAAATCCAGAAAGAAATAAAAGATCCCGCTCTCGCCGTCTCATGTTCCAATATAGGCCTGATCTATCTGACTGAAAATAATCTGGTAAAAGCCAGAAAGTTTTTTGATGAAAGCTTAAAAGAATTTCAGAAAAGTCCGAATGCAAGGGGCATGGGAGAATTATACAATAGTATTTCCCAGTATTATGTTGCCAAAAAAGATCTTAAAACCGCAAAAAATTACTTGTTAAAAGCAGAGGAAATATGTAAAAGCACTGAAGATCAATTTGGATTATCAAACACTTATTTATTTCTGGCAAGAATTTATTTTGATGAGAATGATCTTGATCAATCCTCTGATTTTGTCAATAAAAGCCTGCAAATTTCCAGGGATCTGGATTTACCCGAAGCTATGATGAACTGTGAAAAACTGCTTTCTGAAATTTCTGATAAAAAGGGGAATAAGGAACAGGCTTTTATTCATCTTAAAAAATATAATGCAGCTAAAGAAAGGCTTTCCAGGGCTGAAAATGCAAAGGAACGGCTAAAAGCAGAATTAAATTTTGAATTTGAGAAAAAACAGATCGAAAAGAAGGAGAAAGCAGACTGGGAGAAAGCAAAATGGATTTTTGGATTTTTACTGCTGACCACCATTTTAATCGGAATATTTTTCTTTTACCGCAACAGGGAACGGGAAAAAACGCTTTTGCTGCAAAAACAACTGGCGGAGTTTCAGCATAAGGCTCTGCACCTTCAGATGAATCCGCATTTCGTATTCAATTGTCTTGCTGCCATTTCATCTTTTATTGTACAGAATGATAAGGAGGATGCTATAAAATACCTGGCAAAATTTTCAAAATTAATGCGTCTTACCTTAGATTTTTCCCAGGAATCACTGGTAACCATCGATAAGGAGATTGAGGCTTTGAAAAACTATCTGGAGCTTGAACAGCTGAGATTTAATCAGAAATTTGATTTCAAAATCTTTAAAGATCCATTGATAGAAGATGATACGGCTTTACCCTCACTTTTACTTCAGCCTTATGTAGAAAATGCGGTCATTCACGGGGTTGTTCCCAGAAAAGAAAAGGGTCTGATAACCATCAGTTTTAACCAGACAAAAGAGTTTTTAATTTGTGAGATCGAGGATAACGGAACGGGAATAGAAACCTCAAAAAAAATGAAAGAGAATTCCATGAGTGTACACAAATCTATGGCAATGGAAATTTCAAAAAAAAGACTGGAAACGTGGGAGGAACTTGAAAAGAAAAAAGTTTCTATGACAATAGTAGAGCTGAAAGATAAAAACGGAGCATCGAAAGGTACAAGAGTACTGCTGAAGCTTCCTTTAGAATATATAAAAGATTAGATATGGTGAATGCTGTTATTATAGACGATGATGCCAATTTGAGGGAGGGTATGAAAGCTATGCTTCATTTGTATGCCCCTGAAATTGCAGTTTTAGGAGAGGCGGAAAGTGTACAGTCCGGTATTAAACTGATAAAAGACGTACAGCCGGATATTGTATTTCTGGATATTTTAATGAATGACGGAACCGGTTTTGATATTTTGGAACAGCTTAATGAGCAGCACGGACAAAACTCTCCTCATATTGTGTTTATCACAGCTCATGAAAAGTTTGCTATAAAAGCTTTCAGGTTCAGTGCCCTGGATTTTTTATTAAAACCTGTAGATCCGGATGAACTGAAAAATGTTATCGTTAAAATTAAAAATTTACAAAATAAAAACACCAATTATAAACATATTGAACTGCTGCTAGATAATATTAGCAAGAAAACAGAGAGCTTTAAAAAGATTGCGCTTTCCACTTCGGAGGGGATTCATTTATTTGAAATAAAAGATATTATCCGGTGTGAAAGTGAAGACAATTATACAACGTTTTATGTAAAAGCCCACAAACCCGTTATTATTTCCAAAACACTGAAAGAGTATGAGGAACTTTTAGGGGAACATGGTTTTGAGCGCATTCACCAGTCTCATCTCATTAATTTAAATGAATTAAAATCCTATATAAAGAAAGACGGCGGTTTTGTGATCATGTCAGACGGTTCAAAAAAAAAAAAAAACCTTATGAAAAAAAAATTATTCTTACTTTTTTTACTGCTATCCTTAGCAGCGAATGCACAAATTATTAATATTCCCGATGCTAATTTTAAAGATAGGCTTATATACTCCGCGCCAGGAAATAGTAATGCTAAAGATCTGAACGGAAATTATTTTGCCATAGATGCTAATGGTGACGGAGAAATACAGGTAAGTGAAGCAGAACAGGTTGGAGGATTATACATTGAGGTTACTTCAACAGCTTTTAATAATATAAATAGTTTAACTGGTATAGAATATTTTAATAACCTTACCGAATTTGAATTTATTGGTTCAAATTTTTATCTTTCAAATACTCCGTCAGGTGTTACCACAATTGATTTAAGTAACAAACCGAATTTAAAAAGATTAATACTTACCAGAAATTATTATCTCACAGATTTAAATATTAGTGGATCAACCGGCTTACAATACTTAACATGCAGCGGAAATATAGATTTCTCAAGTATGACCAGTATAGATCTGACAGGTTTATCTAGTTTGAAAGAATTAGATATCAGTTTTAATCAAATTAATAATATAATTAATCTTAATGACTGTGTAAACCTTGAAAAATTGAATGTTGCTTACAATAAATTTGTATCAATAGATATTAACAGTTTGCATAAATTGGGTTATGCTGTATTTGCTAACAATCCATTATTGGAATATTTATTCATGAAAAACGGAGTTTTAAATTATGATCCTGCTTCTGTATCTTCTTCCACTTTCGAAGTTGTAGAAGGTTTAAATTATGTAAAATATGTTTGCTGTGATGATAATGAATTAGCAGCATTTACAGATGCTTTTGCAAATTTTACAGGTAGTTTAAACAACGTACATCTCAACACCTATTGTTCATTTGTTCCCGGCGGAAATTACAACACCATCACAGGAGCCGTAAGATTCGACGAAAACAACAACGGCTGTGATATCAGTGACGAATTTTTCGAACACATGAAACTGAAAATCAATGACGGAACTTCCACGGGAGAAACTTTTGTAAAAAACAACGGAAAGTATGATTTTTATACCCAGGCAGGAAGCTTTATGGTAACCGCAGAACCTGAAAACCCTGCACTTTTCACTGTGGTGCCTTCCACTTTCACGACAAGTTTTCCTGATAACAATAATAATATTTTCACCCAAAATATCTGTGTAACAAAAAATGGGAATGCCAATGACCTGGAAGTTGTGATCGCTCCCGAAACAAATGCAACACCCGGTTTTAATGCAAAATACAAACTGATGTGGAGGAATAAGGGAAATACTACCCTTTCGGGAAATGTAATTTTTACTTTTAACAGCTCAAAAATGAATTTTATTTCTTCTACCCTGCCTTATGCATCCATTGCCGGAAATCAGATAACATTCAATTTTTCTAATCTGAAACCTTACGGAAATACTGCGACAGAATTAGTGTTCAATATAAACACACCCACGCATCCCACAAATCCTGTCAATTCCGGGGATATTCTTAATTTTTCCGCTGTGGTGAATCCTCTTGCAGGAGACATTAAGCCTGAAGATAATAGTTTCAGCTATAAACAGACAGTGGTTAACTCTCTGGATCCTAATGATATTGTCTGTATTGAAGGAAATTCTATTCCACAATCCATGGTAGGTAAATACCTTCATTATATTGTTAATTTTGAAAATACGGGTACAGCTCCTGCAACTAATATTGTTGTTGAAATGGATATTGACCCCACCGATTTTGATATTTCCACTCTTCAGCTGCAAAATGCCTCTCACCAGGTTTATACCAGAATAAAAGACAATAAAGTAGAGTTTATTATGAAATATGCCAATTTAGGAAACGGAGGTCACGGAAATGTTCTGATGAAAATGTTATCTAAAAACACCTTGGTATCCGGAGATAATGTCAATAATAAGGCTAATATTTATTTCGATTATAATTTCCCTGTTGTTACCAACGATGCTGTTACTACGATTGAAAATGGCAGTGTACTGCACACAGCGGAAGCTAAGACTGATGATTCAGTTACCGTGTACCCGATCCCGACAAAAGGAGAGGTCAATATTAAAGCAGATTCTAAAATCACCTCCGTTGAAGTATATGATGCACAGGGAAGAATTATTCAGAGACAAATCGGCATCAACAGTCAAAATACAAAGCTTACGATCCACAGTGATTCTTCAGGGGTATTTTTATTTAAAGTGAATACAGAAAAAGAAATACTGATGAAAAAGGTCATTAAAAATTAAACACAAAAAAAATACTGCTCAAATCCCTTTCACTTAGAAAGGGATTTTTTTGTAACAGATTTCTTTTCTATCCTGAATAATCAGAGAACCTTAAACACAACCGAAATCTCTTTAAAAGGAGCTTTCCGGATCAGGTTTAAAAACTTGGAGTCAGACAACATGATTTCCTATCACAACAAAAAGGAATGCCCCGGAAATAGGGTAAAGCATACAAAAAATCTAAAAATGTTTACAGTAAAACAAATGCTGATAGTCAATCACATATCCTTTCTTCTAAAATTCTAATGAATAATCTTTTGAAAACACTGTCATATTTATCTGAAAAAACTTGCACAATATTACAAAAAGTTTTATTTTTGCACCCACGTTAATCAACGAAACAATTGGTTTCTTAGCTCAGTTGGTAGAGCAATGGATTGAAAATCCATGTGTCCCTGGTTCGATTCCTGGAGAAACCACCTTCAAGCCCCTATTTTAAGGGGCTTTTTTATTGGCTATAACTGAATTATTTCCAGTATCCTAAGGTATCTTTTCCAAAATCATTACCGTAGGTTTACCTATTACAGTTAATGAAATTCCCGTTTTTCCAATATTCCTTCTCTATACATTTCAGTATAGATCAATTGTCCTTTTTTCCTTGTATTTAACAGGGGTTCTCCTGTTTCTTCATTATATTTTTGCCATAATTTATAAAATTTCCATGTTCCGGTTGGTAAACCATTTTTATACTCCGCTTCCAGGTAAGTATAGGGGTCAGTAAATTCCGGATATTTCTGTAAATCAAGATATCCATTTGATTTGGATTCTACCCATTTTCCTTCTTTATGGTGATTTTTCACCATGCCCTGTTCTTCGTCATTTTTATAGGGACCATCATGATCATAATATCTGGTAAATTTTCCGGAGGGCAGAATGTGGTATTTATTTAACGGTTTTAATTGAAAAGGATTTTCAGTAAATTCATAGTCCTGTAAAGAAATTATATAATTTTTATCTATGTTAAATAGCGTATAGTTGGCAAATCCCATTTCTCCCTGATGATGAAGATATATTCTTTTCATATCGATAAGCTTATCTTCCTTCGTTGAAATTAAATACATTTTTTCAATAAATGGCTGGGCATAACGAACGGTATTAAAGACCGCCATAAAGTACACTGAATAGTCTCCATAACACAAAAAATCTGTTGCCATTTTAATGCGGTCATATTTTTCATTGACAGAAGTGCTGAATGGCAGAAAAACATCGTATTCTTCAGGAAGTAATACAAGATCTTTTTTTATGGTTTTTTCAAATTGTAGTGCATTGATTTCCTTTAGCTTATTTTCATCCTGTATGACAGACAGAATGGAGTCAATGGTGAGTCGTTTTGAAATATCTGAATATCCAAATGGCAGACTGATACAATCCGCTTTATTGGTGTTAAAAAAAAACGATCCTTTATCTGAATGTGCTTCTGTGTTTATTGACTTATTTTCTGTTTGAGCCTTACTGTAGCAGGAAAAAAGGAAAAGGAAAAAAGGAAAACAGGCGATATTAATTTTAGGCATATATATCTAATATTGGGGTGAAACCGTGAACATGCAAATGGTTATTATGTCTGGGATTAGCCGTATGGGTGGTATGAGGTAACCGTGTACTGGCATTGTCTACAGTACTGGCATTTGAGGTGTTGGAAAAATCCTCTGACCGGCCTGATCCAAATCCAAAATCAAAAAGAATATTCCGGAGAATGACCTGATTATCATAATCAAAATTCGGTGCCGTAAGGATGGTATTGACTCCATCTTGCTGAGCAGTTAATAAATTCAAATCTCCTGCTTCTCCATTTACATGTTCTGCGCTGGGATAGCACGATGCATCAGAATAAGAAAAGCCCTGAGATACGATATAATGGGTATGTCCTTCCTGTCTGAATTGTGCCAATGCCCCTAAGAAACCTGCAAATAAATCCGGTTGAATGCTTCTTCTTCTTGTGTGCTGAAATCCATACCGGATGACGACTCCATCCCGATTATAATTGAATGCTTCAAAAATCTGTGGCCCTACACCTGCATTCTCTAAAATATCCATATTGACCAGCTCAACATTTCCCTGTTGATTGGCGTACCATTTATCGGTGGCTCCATCACCAAGAGTTCCGTTGGCATAGACCAACAGCTGATGAGCATCTATATTTTCTAACGCAGATCTATTGGCCGTGTAATCTATTGTTTGCAAAAGATTTCCTCTTTGGGCAAGCGGTGGAATGGTGTTGACTCTTCTTTTTCTGATTACACTTTCTTTAGTTCTGGAACAGATCCTGTGCTCATTATCGTTTTGGTCGTAATAAAAAAAGACAACTTCAGTAGAATGGGCATTCAGAACTTTTTGAATCCTTCTTCTTCTTGCCGGATTTGCTCCAATCTCTTGTAAAGTATTGTACGTATTACTGCCATGATGAATGGTATATATATTTTTATTGACCACTCTGAATCTTCCTCTGTCATCATTTAAGAAAATGCCGGCTCCGTTTACTTCTTCCTGCCCATCTCTATAGGCACAGGGATTATTGTCTGTTCTTTCTACCGCCACTTCCAAATTAATGCTGCCATCTGCCAGTCTTCTGGTCCAGTCATCAAAAGCAGCTCTTCCATCAGGCCTGAGCTGCAGCTTCATAATGGCTTTATTGATATGGTCATTTAAATTAGCGTAATGACCATGGTTACCCTGTCTGTTGTTAAGGGCATCAAAATTTCCTACCTGTACCGTAAACAACCTTTGTGCCTCATATCTGTCAGGAGATACAAAGCGCATTAACTGTAATGTATCTGTATTTTCCGTCATGGTATTTGCGGAAGGTCTTATCACCGCATCTATACTCAAATCGGTCATATTGCTGGTTTCTATGATCAGATAGACTGTTTTTCCTAATATGGAATCGTATGGAATATTTTGATTCTGATGATCCTGCTGCACATGAGCAGAATCAATTTTCGTGAAATTGACTCTTGTTCCATTATCTGTTGTAACCTTCCTGGCAAAATAAACGTCACTGATACGCTGTAATGAATCATCAGGAGTATCCGGTGCCAATGGACCGTTTAAAGTTTGGGTTTGCCCGGAATCTGTTATTGTAATACGTGTCGCCATGTTTAGATTTTTCTTTTTTAGTACGGGAGTTTTTGCTATTTCCTGACGGGGATTATCCTATATTTTATTTTCATGAGGTAAGGCTCAGACATCCAACTGGTCCTACAGTTCTTCAATCCATTTTATTTTTATAGTTCTTCGTAGCTTATTTCTTTTATATGATAGATGATTTTCTTTTGGTAGTTTTCTCCCAGAGAAAATTCTATGGTCAGTTTATGCTCCAACACTTCTTTGGTTTTAACATCTAATAAAATCTGCCCTTTATATTTGTCCAGTTTTGGAAAATCTGTTTCACTATGATAAGCGATTTCCTTTCTTTTCATTTCTCCGTAAAACATTTCCCAATTTTTATCTGAAGGAATACTACCGGTGTACTGTAACAGTAATAATTCGTCATCACAACGCATATCCCCCGTTTGTACATGCTCTTCTATGTCTATTACGGTATTGGCCATAAAATTACGGTAGCGTACGGTATACTTTACCTGATCCTCCTTCTCATATGTTCCATAAAATTTATGAATGATCATTCCAACATGAATATTTTTTAAAAGATCTTTACCCACTAAATGCTCCTTTTGGTAAAATTCTTTTAAAAATTGATAAGAATCTTCTGCCTTTTTGCCCACATAGGACCGGGAGAGCTTTTCTACCGTTTTTTCAACCCTATCCTGAAGAATTGACAGTCCCTGTACATTCTTTAAGTTCGCATATTCGTCCGTTATAAGCACTACTTCATTATTGATATCTGCAATTTTTGCTAAAAAATCTTTTTCGGACAATGATAGTTCCTTATCCCTGTGAACTCTGTCAAAAATTTCGATATGGTATTCAAATCTTTCTTTTTCTAAAAGCTTCAGCGTAACATGAAAAATTTTGTTGAGTTCGCTTCTATGCGTTTTTCCGTTGACGGTGGTATATTCATTACATGAATAGCGATAAAATCTCTTTCCTTCTAAAAG
The DNA here is from genome assembly GCF_000737785.1 of Chryseobacterium luteum. GTDB lineage: Bacteria > Bacteroidota > Bacteroidia > Flavobacteriales > Weeksellaceae > Chryseobacterium > Chryseobacterium luteum. The sequence goes on from NZ_JPRO01000007.1 coordinate 47,394, forward strand.
ATTTAATTTAATATGTATAGGAAATACGGGTTTCATAATTTTTCACTCATTATTTTACTCAAAAACTACTTTCCCTCCAGAGGAAACCCATTGGTTTTTTTTGTTCCATGATCCATCGCAATCCTGTTGCATCTGTTTAATTATTTTTGCTTTTTTTATGTCAATAATGGCACAGGTGTAGTTTTCATGCAGGGTACTGTCTTTATCACTTTCATGTACATATTCTTTGATGATGCCGTCTACTACTACATACTTTGCATTAGGGGACAGTGAAGAAAAGAGCTCGCTTCCTGTACCTTTAAATTCAGTTCCTTTACCTACTTTTATCTTCTTCTTTTTATTAATAATATGGAGATTATACCATAGTTTCATAGGGCTGTTATAAGAAGCATAATACAATGATAAATTATTATTTAAAACAACTGTGGTGTCTTTCTTTACCGTTTTATTCTGCCCATCATGATGTTTTTGGGAAACAACGTTTCCACAGGTAATAAAAATGATTAAAATCATTAGCATGGATGTCAATTTTTTCATGATGATAAGTTTGCGTTTTTTTCCATTTTTTCATAGCGTTTATCCATATCTGTACCTCTTCTTTTATTCCCGTAATCATCAAGAATTTCCTGCTCGTATTTACTGTGCATATCTCCCCATTCGCCAGGGTTTCTTGATGTTTTTTCCAGTTTTTCACCTTCTTTTCTGGTTTTATTTTCTTTGGATGTGTTGGCATCTTTTTTTGCAAAAAAACGGTCTAATGCAGCACCGAAATCATCTTTTACATATCCCGGCCTGTTAATGTGATGATCCAATACGGTTGCTTTACCTAATTTTGATTTTAAATAATCTGACAGTTTATATGAATAGCCTGCAGGAGTTAAAGGAAGCACGACTTCTTTCAATCTCTTAATAAAATCCAGCACTTGTTTTTCCTGAAATACTTTATCAATAACAGCATTTACAATCGGTTGCAGAGGCTTACATTCTACTGTTTTGCCAAATAAAGATTCTTTACAGTTTTCTCTGATTTTATTGGATAATGTATTTCCTGTAATTTTCTCCGCTTTAGGATCTGCCGGATCTTTATAGTACAAAATCCCGGAATCCACCGTCCAGCCACATGATACAAATAACTCTTCATATTTTTCAGGATGCTGAGCTTTAAATTCCTCAACCTGTGTAGTAAATTCACCTTTTCCGGTATGATCCACTGTTTTCTGCATAGCCCCCGCAGTTAATATCATCTGTTCACCTGAAAGGTCCCAGTCATAGGATTGAACAGAATCTAATTTGCCTTCATTTTCGGACATTCCCACTAAAATAGCCTTTTCTTCATCTGTAATTTTCTTTTCTTCAATCAATGTATCCCAATCGGAATAATTTTCAAGTTTCTTAGATCCCCAGTAGGCTGGTCCATATTTCCCGCTATATCGGGTACAGGTAATATCATAATTCTTTCCACAATTACAGTATCTGATCTCAAATCTTTCATTGTCTTTATTTAAAAACTCATGCGTATCATCCGGAAATTTCACTTCATCTTCTGTTCCCGTTACTTCAGCTTTGAAATATAAAAAGGCATTTAAGTCTTCTCTTTTATTTAGTTTATCTATTAATTTCTTTAAATCTTCATCACTTTTGGGACGCATCGTTATTTCTTTTGCATATACCAGTGTACCGTTGATAGTGAATTCTATTTTGCTTTTTTCTTCCTCGCCATCTAAAAACCTGACAGGATTTTCATATACGTTTTCCGTATTTTTCAATTTATTTTCATGGATCTCAACAGAGAGTTTGCCGCTTGTTCCTTCACAATTGGCCACTACCCATACTTTATTTTTAATGGTGGTGCTGTTTATTCTCTCAAAATCAAAATCCAGGCTGCCATCAGCTTTTTTTGCCTGTACTTCTTCTTCCCAGGTAATTTTCACCTCTTCTTTTGCTTTTAATCTTACAGAATCTTCTTTATCGGCCCGGATATTTCTTCTTCCTTTTTTTTCGTACTTCTTTTTTACATCAGATACCAGACCTCCGCTTTTGACAGGATACGTATCTTCTTTCGTTTCCCAGGTCATTTTAGGAACTTGTTTCGCAAAATATATTTTCACCACATTCACTTCATGATCCACCTGGTGCGGCATATCATAAACCTTTTGATTGGGGTTTACAGAATAATCATCTTTTTGTTGTTCGTCACTCATATCATTTTATTTTGAGCTGATTAGTAAAAATCATTTGAGTTTTTATATTTTGTTTCCAAGTCTTTACTAACTTTTAACCTTAATGCTGAGGGTAAATCTTTTAATGTAATGTTCAGATTATCATTGAGTTTACATTTGCCATCTTCTCCGCAATAATATTTTATATGGTACAGATAATTTTTACGGTTATACAATATAATATAGGAGACTTTTGCATCATTATCCCAGTTTCCGCAATACGTAAAAGGTATTAAGACAGCCTGATGTTTATTTACTGTATAAACAGATATATTATTTGTCTTTAAATTGATTAAACCGGATTGTGCATAGGGATAATGATAAACTATACTATCGCTGTAATTTTTATTTTCAACAACAGCGCTGATTATGGTTACAGCTCCGTCAAATCTCTCTTTTTCAGCATTACAGGGATTGATTACTTTTATTGTAAGCTTATTGAGTACTGTTCCATCTTTAAAATTTTTATTTATCATCAATGAATCCTGATAATATCTTTTCAAAGTATCATTAACCGGGTTTTGCCCGCAAACAGGAATAAAGAAAAATACTATAAAACTAGTTACTAAGTTTTTCATTTTTTATGATTGCTATTTTTCTCATTTTCAATAAATACTTGAAAAAACATACGCTTACCAACAAAACTTATCTGACACTGCATATTCTGTGCATTGATCAACAGTCTTCAATTTGCCTCCAACAATTTTATTTTTATAGAGTTTTCTTTCTCTGGTATCACTCACTCCTGTTATTAGATATTTTTCTGTTTTGTCCCATCCATAGAAAGCGGCTTTATCGAAAAAATCTGGTACAAATATAAATTTGCCTTCTTTTTCAGACCATTTGTAAAATTGATACATATCATTGTCTCTCATAGAACTTGCAAGATCCAAAATAAGAAGATCTTCATATCCATCATGATCCATATCTGTTATTGTTATAAAGTTATAATCTGCATTCCGGAAAATCATTTTTTTCTTATTGGCAAAATCATTTTCTTTAAAGTTTTTATTTTTATAATAATCATAAGTATTATAATATGAATTCTTGTTTATAACCTGCCAATGCTGAAGCTCAACAGTTCCTTCTATACATTGGTAAGCAGACTTAGGCAAAAGACTATTTGTATCTTCTTCTATTTCAGCAATAGTATAATTTTTTCCTCCTGACAAACTTTCAGATTTAGAAAATAGCATCCGAATGTCTAACTTTTTTTTATTAATCTCCAGCGGAATTGTTACTACATATTTCGAAGGGATACTCAATGTATCTGGATATTTTTGCACATTCTGATTCTTGGAAGATGTGGGATAAAGTGTTTTACCCTCAATCTCAGTAGAATCAATTTTTGCTGTATTTACGGTCTCATTATTTGAGATTTTTCTAGCTTGATTTCTTGTACAGGAAATCAACAGTATGAGTATTAAAGCATATTTTTTCATTCATTTATATCGCTAATCTTTTTAACATAATAGATTTTTATCCCTTTATATTCTTCATAATTTTTGAAAGTTGCATTTCCATTACTATCAATATTTGATAAATAATGTCCTCCATTATATAGTTTTATAAATTCAGCATCCAACAATGATTTTACAGAAGAGTTATCAGCTTTCTGCGGCATATACCTATTTAAATGCGAAAGTCCCGGAATGGTTGTTGGACACCACTTATAAGTAAGGTTTCCTTCTTTTTGCTCCGTTGGTTTTACCGAATAATTGCATTTTTTCAGTAATTTTTCTAAATATTTTTTAGCCGCATCCAATTTATCTGAAATCTTTTTATCCATCTTTATAGATAAATTTTCCTTCCAATTCCAGATATAATTGGGATTTTTATTTATTCTTGTAATGTAATCTTGATCTGTTTTTTCTCTTTTTTCATAAGTGAAATCTATTTGGCACATACCCCAGCCATCTGGCTCTCCATAATTTGGAATTCCTTTGCTTTCATATACTCTTCCGGAGGGTCCATATACTGCTTCTTTTCTACTTTCCCCCTTTCCCACAAATTCGGGATCCCAAAACTGTCTTACAACTGGATGGAATTCGCTCCCTGATTCGTGAAGAATCATTCTATATACCGGCCAATATTTTAAATATCCCTTATCATTCATATATTTTTTAATGACTTCTTTTGTAGGATTTTTTCCCCTTATATAAAATTGAAAACTACTCAAAACAGAAGTTTTTGCTTCATTCCATATTTCTACAGTTGCAGTGCCTCCTCTAAATAGCCCACGAAAATCAACATCCCATTTAGTTTTTCCTTTATTCGCAATCATAAATGCATTCCCACCATCAGACTTTGCAGGAAAATAATCAACATCGTTTCTGTCATATAACGTAGCACTTGCCGTAAACTTAAATTCTGTCTTTAATCTAAACCGCAAACTTTTATGTATACAATCCTTTCCTATATAAACTTCAATTCTTATTTTAGGCATCGCAGGTTCTGATGAAATAAATACGAAAGATTCAGGGTCAATTTTTACATCATTATAATAAACAGAAACAGTGTAAACGTCATCTAGTAATGCTAAAATTCTATCCTCCATCGGAATCGGTTTTGCAAAAGCCACATTAGGAGTAGGGTCACAAAAAATAAAAGATTCTTTCACCAGAACCGTTTGCTTTTGAACAACAGTACTGCCCAAATTTTGCCACGGACTTAATTTTATAACACTCATACACGGAGGAGGAGACATGTTTTTGGCAGGCCATTTTGGGTGTCCGCAGGTTCCTTTAAACTTAAGGTTGACCATGTTGTTTCCATCACCTTCCGTTGCAAATAGCTTATCCTGAAGGTTTATTTCGTTAGAAGTCACTTTCAGTTTTCCGGGTGCCTGAGCGTAGGGGCACTTCAACTTTGCTCCATGCAATACCATTTCTCTTTTTTCTAAAGGAGAATCTTCGTTGGCTTTTTTTTGTTTTTCTGCCCGTTTTTCAGAAAGCTTACGATCATGTGCTGAAGTATTCTGATCTTCCATGTGGTACTATTTTAAATTGGATTCAATTGTTGAGGCCGGAAACATTCGTCGGCAACCAATGAAAATTTACGTTCATCATCCGTAATGAATTTAGCCTTTACTTACTTTAACGTCTTTTCCTCCCTGGAATACGGCCAATGATGATCCTCTCAGTTTTAAATCACCTTTAGAGGTCTGTATATCGGCTTCTCCGGAAATACTTTTAAATGTATTACCTGTGCTTTCTGTCTGATCCTGTTTAACGGTAACGCTTTTGTTTTCAGAGGTCTGGGTGTATCTTTTTGTAATGGATTCGGTATGGTCATTTCCAATATGCATGGTGCTGTCCTGCCCGATTTTAGTGGTCATATTCCTCCCCACAGAAATATGCATATCTTCACCTGCAGTGAAAGTCATATTCTTCGGCGCAGTAACATTAATATTACCCTGGCCATCCATAAAATAAGTATTTCCGCTTGGATCTTTAATGGTTACACTTCTGTCTGCATCATTCATTAAAACCTTAATGCCGCTTCTCGTCTGTATGGATTTCAAATGATTGTCCATACCTCCGCCCAGGCCTACCTGACCATGAAACATGCCACCCATTGCAAAAGGAAAGTCGGGATTGTGGTATTCAAATCCCACCATAACCTGGTCGCCAATCTCAGGAACAGCTACAAAACCTCTGTTTTGTGTTATAGCATCTGTTCCCCCTGCATCAGGGCTCATCATTCTGATAAAGTGGGTCGTATCATTTACCTGCCAGTCAAACCGGACCTGTATTCTACCCTGATTCAATGGGTCTACATTGGATATAACAGTGGCTACCTGGGGTTCTGCTTTAGGCATTTCAAAATCAGGTTTCGGCATAAAACCGGTGCCTTCGGCGATGGCTTCAAAGCTTCCTGAATAATATCCTCTTGCATCAACTTCGTGGCTCACTTCGGTAATCATAAGGGTTGTAAAATGTGAGGTTTCATTGCTGCCGGTCTTTCTCATGGCCAGATCTGCAACACAGCCAATATACAGGAACGGAACTGTGGTTTGTCCTGAAACGGTAAAAACCTCTACTGCTTTGCTTCCCCTTGCACTCTTTTGGGAATCGTCCACATCACGGAACATATTGGCATTGATGGGAGTAGGAGTCAGTGACCGGGTTGTAAAAATAGTGTCATTCAGCTCATAAGCTTTGGAAGATAATTCTCCCATATGTTTTATAGGATCATCAACGCCAATCATTTTAGTATGGCTGCTGCTGTTATAGCCAAAATATTCCGGTTTGGTGTGAACGGCTTTCAGTTCAACATTCACATCATTTACATTGCTTCCATACACCAGCAGGATAGGTTTTTCGGAAGACGGAAGCTTCCCGAAATGAAGGACTTCGCCATCATAATAGAACTGTTCTCCGTAGGCTTCTGCAATTCTTGTAAGATAATTGTAATGGGTTTCGTTATATTGTGAACTGTAATTAATATAACTTTTGTTTTGGGTATCTATCCTGAAATCAAATTTGTTTGAGCCTAATGTTTCCTTGATAATCCGGTCTGCAATAATATTGGTATTCACCAGTTGGCTTCCACCGAAACTTTGGGTATGCGGAGCAGAATCCATCAGAATAGTGGGGCTCTTTCCTTTTAAGATAATATTTCCCAGGCTCATTTTTTCCTGACTGAATGCTACTTTGGTAATAAGACCCACAAATGTTCTTTCGGGGCTTTCAGTTTCAGCATCTTTATATTTAAAAACAACAGTGATTCTTTTTCCTAAAAACTTTTGAGCCTGCTCAAGGTTGTGGTTTTGTGATTCGCCTAAAGAGTCATGGGCCAATACCAGTTCAAAATCATGGTGCTTTCTTGCACTCTGCTGTAAACGAAAGTGTTTAAAGTGATTGACAGCTTTGCCCTCAACCACAATATCCAGCTTTACCACACGGTTGATTCCCAAAATATGGTTTTCTGAAACTTTATCAGAATTTGAGGTATTTTTCATAATATTTGTACGTTTTTTTGGTATTATGTCACCTAAGTTAGATAAAAATATACTGCTAAATGTAAAATTTCATTAAATCTTTAAAATTGTAGTAAAACTACGACTGACTAAAAATCCGGCTCAAAGTAGCTTTGATTGATGATCTAAAATGAACTGTTATCAAATTTGATTAAGGCTCCGGATTAGCAGCTCTCTGGTACAGTTGCGGTTCTCAATTGTTTTTTTGTCTTTTACTCCTATTTTTCAGGAAAGGCTCAGATTATAAAAATCCAAGCCTTAACTTTTTAAAATTCATCAATTAAATTCCGAACATCCGGAATATTACCTGTTTTTCCCTCAATAGAATTTTTCTAAATTTTTCAAATTGTTTAAGAAATTATAATTCTGCATATTCCATTGATTTAATAATATCTGCGATATCTTCGTCAAAATTCAAAATGTCGTTATGTTGACAATTAATATCAATAATTTTCATTTGATTGGAATCACGAATACAACTTTCTACATTATTTTCCGGATAAATCTCCCTTAAAGACGCTGTATTTTCATCGGCTGTTGCACGGAATAATATAACATTCGTATATTCTAAAATGGAAGAAATAGGTTGGGAAGAAATAATGTCTTCAACTAAAAGTACGTTTCTTACCGCATCCCTGTCATCTGATGGGATAGCAAAGGAATCCATCATTTTTATCATTGTTCTTTCTTTTTCTTCTTCATTTTTACCCATTCCTTCATTTATCATCCAGGTATCCAATAAAAATACATTGATGTCCTTTACTCCGGCTTTCTCCAATTGACCTGCTATTTCTAAAGTAAATCTTCCGCCAAGCGACCAGCCTAGTAAATAATATGGGCCATCATTCTGAACGGTCTTAATTTGCTCCAAATAATATTGGGAGAGTGCAGTTAACCTGTCTATTTTACGGTCATTTGCCCGGTTATAAGAATTAACTCCATAACATTTATAGGTGTCTTTTAGCTTTCCTGCCAGATTCAGGTAAACATCGCTATCCGCCATTGCCGGATGTATCATAAACATCTTTTTGAGAGGATTACGATTCAGTAAAACCAAAGGTTTATAGTTGTTATTATTTTCTTCTACCAATTCTGACAGGGAATTTATGGATGGAGCATTAAATAAATCCATTACACTGATATTTGTTTTAAAGTGGTTATTTATTTTCATGATCAGCCGAATAGCTATTATACTGCTTCCCCCTATCTGAAAAAAATCATCGGTAATGCTTATAGTGCCCGGATTCCGTCCCAATACTTCACTGTAAATTTCAACCAGCTTTCTCTGAACACCATTTTCAGGAGAAGCATATTTTTCTTCTTCTTCTCCAAAAGTGGGACTTGGCAATCTTTTTTTATCTAATTTCCCATTAACAGTCATTGGAATTTCATTCAATTTCATAAAATCATACGGAATCATATAATTGGGAAGATGTTTGCCTACATAGGATTTTAATTCGGAAGAAGAATAATCAGTATTGGAGACATAATATCCCAACAAATAAGCCATCCCATTGGTGTGCGCGTTCGAAACCACAACTGCCTGATTAATGTCACCATATCCTGATACTACATTTTCAATTTCGCCTAATTCGATACGGTATCCTCTTATTTTTACCTGAAAATCTTTTCTGCCTATATATTCTATGTCTCCGTTTTCTAAATACCGTACCAAATCACCTGTTTTATAAAGTATCCCATTATGTCCTTTTATTTTCTCATGATTTGTCTGATGAGGATTAGGAATAAATTTTTCGGAAGTCAGCTCTTCATTATTAAGATATCCTCTTGCTACTCCTGCTCCTCCGATATATAGCTCACCAATAGCTCCGACAGGTAAAAATTGTAAATGCCCGTTTAAAATATAGTTTGTAACATTGGCAATAGGTTTCCCTATATTCAGAATACTATCTCCGATATTAAAAAGATGCTGTGAGGAACAAACAGTACATTCCGTAGGTCCATATGAATTGATAACCTGTACACCTTTTTCTAAATATTTGTTAATAATTTCCTGATTGCTTACTTCGCCGGCCACCACTAATGTCCTTACTTTCAATATATGATCGGTCTGCAGTAAAACAGGAGGAATAACGGCTGTACAGATATTATTCTCTTCGATATATTTTGATAATAAATAGTAATCTACTCTCATTTTTTCATCGACCATATAAATAGTATATCCTTTCAGAAGGGAATTATACAGCTCATATACATGACCATCGAATATGTAATTATAATACCATAACATATTCTTTTTATGTGGATGACCATTAGTGTTAACCTCTTCAATAATATCCTCCTGAGAACATACCAGATTCAAAACACCTTTATGCTCTATCATTACTCCTTTTGGCTGTCCCGTTGTCCCACTGGTATAAATTACATAAGCCAGATTATCAGGTTTGGTTTCTGTTTCCGGATTAGTTTCCGGATATGTATCAGCGTCTGTAATCTGTAAATCAATAAGAGGTACGCTAACCTCGTTCAATATTTCTTTTATTTTCTTTTTATGGGCAGTATTAACTAAGATGGCTTTGGCATTTGTATCATTAATTATGTATTGTAATCTGGATCCGGGAATATCGGGATCTATAGGCACATAGGCAGCACCTGATTTCAATATGCCTAAAATACTAATAAGCATATTCTCTGAGCGGTCCTGACATATTGCAACCAAATCATCCGGTTTTACAGACAATGAGCTTATTAAAAAATGAGCCAGCTTATTCGCTTTAATATTAATTTCCTTAAAGGTTAAGGATATGTCTTTGTAGACAAAAGCAATTCCGTCCGGATTTTTTTCTACCTGTTCCTCGAAAACGGTTTGTAATGTTTTGTTTGGAACAGCTTTGGAATTCCCCTGATAACTGCTTATATTTTCATCCAATTTTTCCTTTGATATGTATTTAATATCTTTTATTTCCTGTAATGCATTTCTGTCTTTAGTTTTTAAAACTAACTGTTCCAGTATTTCTAAATAAGTATCTATATAGTTTTGCATCGTTTGGGGTTCAAATAATGCAGTGGCATAGTTTATCATTCCTTTCATAGATTCTTCGCTGTCATCTATCATCATTGCCATATCAAATTGGGCAATAGTAGGCCTGAACTCTTCTTCTGCATATATTTTTAAAAGATCATTAAGGTCCTTGCTTTTTTCTTTTCCAAAAGACTGTACAGTAAATAAAATCTGAAAAACAGGGTTTCTGGACTGATCCTGTTTCAAATTAAGATGCTGAACCAATTTTTCAAACGGAAGATCCTGGTGCTCTTGAGCTGCAGCTACTAATTCGCCTGTTCTTTTAATAAAATTTAAAATTGATTCTTCACTTTTAATTCTTCCTCTTAACACCAATGTGTTTACAAAAAAACCAATTAATTGATTCGTTTCGTGCTGTGATCTGCCTGCAACCGGTGTACCTATCAAAATATCTGTCTGATTACTGTAACCTGACAATAACAAATAATACGCTGATAATAAAACGCTGTACAGACTAACATTTTCGTTTTTAGACAGCTGCCTCAAATCATTGCTTAAATCTACAGGAATATTAAAGAGAACATTAGCACCTGTGTAATCTACTTTTTTAGGTCTGAGCTTATCAGCAGGCAAATTAAGTGTCTCATAATCGCAAAGTTCTTTTTCCCAATAACTCATTTGTTTTTCTAATCTTTCTCCTGACAAATAATTTCTTTGCCATAATGCATAATCTTTATACTGAATATCAGGATCGGGAAGTTCCGAAATCAAAAACTGTCCTTCTTTCCGAGATTCATAATAATGATAATAATGCACTAATTCTTTCATTAATATATCAACAGACCATCCATCAAATGCAATGTGGTGAATAACTATACTTATATAGGTACTGTCATTCAACTGATAGTATTGAATATGAACCGGAGGCTCCGTTGAGAGATGAAATGTTTTATGGGTGGCGTTATGTATTAATGCGGATAAATGATGGTCGCCCTCTGCAATTTCAGTTGAAATAGTAATCTCTTCCACACCGATAACCTTCTGATATCCGATACCGTTATTATTGGTTTTAATAACACTGCGCAATACTTCATGCCTTCTTATGATTTTTTCAATGGATGATGAAAGGCTTTCTTTACACACCTTTTCATGCAATTTAAAAACTAAAGGAATATTATAAATATTACTTCCTCCTTCATAGGTTTCAATAAACCATAATCTCTCCTGGCTAAAAGATAAAAGCTGTTCTTCTTCTTTTACTTCGACTGGTACTATTTTTTCTAAAATTTCACCGGAACTATTCTCAATAAAAGCAGAAAGGGCTTTAATATTAGAAAACTTGAGTATTATGGGTAAATCTATATTTTTGCTTACTGCTTTAGAGACCCGTACATGAAGTTTTATGGCTGTTATGCTATCACCACCTAAGCGGAAAAAATTATCTTCAACGCTTATTGTCTTAGCTGGCAACCCTAATATGTCTGCATATATGTCGCAGAGCTGCATCTCTAATTCTGAAGACGGGGCTACATAAACATCTGAATCCCCCGGTACAGGCTGAGGTAATGTCTTTATGTCTAATTTACCGCTGGAGGTCATTGGAAAACGGTCTACATGGATAAACACTGTGGGAATCATATAATCCGGTAAATAAGTGCTTAAATATTTATTCAGTTCTGACGCCTCATATACTTCAGGTGCTGAATAATATCCAACCAAAAATTTCATTCCATTACCATGGGTCCTGTCTAACACCAATACTTTACCGATCTCTTTGTACCCTGATAATATTCGCTCTATTTCTCCCAGCTCTACACGGAATCCCCTGATCTTTATCTGGAAATCTTTCCTGCCTATGTATTCCACTTCTCCATTAGGAAGATATCTTACTAGATCCCCTGTTTTATATAATCTCGCATTACTATTTGTTTCTGCCTCGGCAACGGTCTGAAACGGATTGGTGATAAATTTCTCTGCAGTGAGTTCAGAATTATTCAGATACCCACGGGAAACTCCTGCCCCACCAATGTGAAGCTCTCCAGCTGCTCCTACAGGAAGTACATGAAGGTTCTCATCCAGCACATAATAAGTCGTGTTGGGAAGCGGACGGCCAATATTGGTATTGCTGTCTCCCGGTTTGAATAAATGATAACTTGATGCAACTGTTATCTCCGTTGGACCATATAAATTGACTACCGGAATTCCCTGCAGCAAATGTGCTTCAATTACATCCCAACCGGTAGCTTCTCCGCCGACCATTAATGCATTTAACATCATTGGGTTCATTCTGTCTAGCAAAGCGGGAGGAATCAGGCCAAAGTCTATTTTATGCTCAGAAATAAATGCATTCAGTTTGTTGAAGTCGTGTCTGGTACTGTTTTCTACCATATAAACACTATCGCCGTGAAGAAGGGCTGGAAAAATATCATACACATGGGCATCAAATATGATGTTAGAATACCATAAACATTTTTTATAGCCGGAATTTCTGCCTCCTGCTATTTTATATTTGTTATTTAAGAATTCCATTGCGTTTGAAAGCTCTATGACTCCTTTATGCTCTATCATCACTCCTTTTGGCAAGCCTGTTGTTCCGCTTGTATAAATAATATAGGCCAAATCGCCAGGCCTTACTTTGACAGCTGTATTTTCCTTTGTAAATCCTGTTATTACAGTATTATTTACATCTTCAACAGTAATGGAAAGGTCAGACGTCAGCTGTTTTAAATCTTCATAAGAAGCATGATCTGTCAATAAAATCTGTGACTTGGTATCGTCAAGCATAAAACGAAGCCTTTCTTTTGGTGCATCAGTATCCATTGGCACATAGGCTGCACCGGTTTTTAAAATAGCTAAAATGCTTATTATTAAATATTCTGACCGGGTTTGACAAACTGCTATAAGGTCATCGGCAGTAATGTGGTATTTTGACAACAGATAATGAGCCAATTGATTTGCCTGCGAGTTCAATTCCTGATATGTTAATGATAAACCAGAACAAGCAAAAGCTTCATTATCGGGAGTACGAAGAACCTGTGCCTCAAACATCTCTTTAAGAGTAGAAGCGGCAGGAATAATTTCATCTGCAGAATTCCAGTCATAAACAATTTCTTTTTGGCGTACCTCATCTGAAATATACTCCATATCCGGTGTTTTAATTGACGGATCAGAAATAAATTGATCAATAGTAGTGGCCACACCATTCAACATCTCGTTTATTATACTTGCGTCAAATAATTCGCCTGCATAACTTAACCTGAATATCAATTCATGATCAATATCAAATACTGCAACAACAAGTGGATAGTCTAAATTTTCATTAGCACCAATAAAGCTGATCTCTATTTCACCATTGGTATTTTTCGGAATTGGATAATTTTCAAAAGCAAATAAGCTGTTAAATAACCGGTTTCCTCCTTTTTGTAATTTCGCAAGATTGGTATTGCTCTTGCTGCTAATTTCATTGATATCATTTTGTAAGGTTTTAAGGATATTAATAAGTGAATCATCTGTATGTTCTACAATTACAGGTAATGTATTGATATATAATCCTACAGCATTTTCTATATTTTCAACCGGAATATCCCTTCCTGATACAACCATACCCAACACTGTAGTTTTGTTCGCTGAGTAAATACTTATCTGCCTGTGCCAGCAATATTGTAAAAAGGCATTTACAGTAATATTATTGGAAGAACACAGTTTTTTAAGATCTGTATAGCGGCTGCCTGATACTGTTATCTTTTGCTCTGCTTTATTTCTGATATGTTTATAATCAGCAATATTTACATTCCTTTTTTCAACGGTCAGCAATCCACTTAGATCTTCGTGTTCTTCTATCCTGTTTAAACTGTCATTAAAATACTCAAGATGTTCTAAATTTGTATCCTGGAGATACATCTGTGTTGAAGAGTAAATTTCATCCCGTTTCAGATGAATTGCTTCGTTATTTAATAATTTTACATAAAATTCATGTATTGTCTGAAGCAAAATAGGATTACTCCAGCCATCCATAATGGAATGGTGATTGTTAAATATACAATTGTATACATTATTGCTTCTTTTTACAAGATATACCCGGAATAATCCGCTCTTTGTAAAATCATACGGTTCCTTCCTGTCCTTTTCACATAAAGCATCAAAAATCAATTGCTGCTCTTCTTCAGATTCATTTGAAATATCAGTATACCTCCAGTCGAGAGCTCCATCTTTATCTATAATCTGGACCAGCTCTTCCTCCCAGGCAAAACGCAGACGCAGCACAGAAAATTTTTGCTGTGCAAGTGTCCAGGCCATTCTGAGTTTTTCTACATCAATACTATGATGATAATTCCAAAAAAGCTGTGTTCTATATGATTCATCTGATTTTCCCTGGTTTAAACCATGATATATAAATCCCTGCTGTAAACTATTGGCCAGATAAATGCCTTCAACTTCTGCATTTTTCTGAATATTTTCTAAATATTTTTTTGAAATAATATAATTTATATCTGAAAGTGTCAGGTAATTACGTGAGCTTTGATCATTAAGATTATTGATTATCTTAATTAATTTTGCTTTGTAATCTTCAGTGAATTGAAATAAAACCTGCTCAGGAAGCTGCCCTGCCACAGAGAAAATAAGCTTACCATTCATAATACCACAGTTAATGGTTAACATATTATGCTCTTTATTCTCCGATGAAACAGACGTTCCGGTATCTTCATTTACAAAGGACCAGTTAGCGGAATTTGAGGTATCATACTGACCTAAATAATTAAACGCTACAGCCGGCAATTCAATACTGGTATATCCATGAATTGCTCCATAGCCAATCCCCTGATTAGGAATATGTCTCAACGTGTCTTTTACATCTGAAATAAGGCTCCCGATTGAGTGATCCGCCGGTATTGTTATTTTGACGGGATAAAGACTGGTAAACCATCCCATTGTACCGTTAAGATCAATACTGTCATCTAATTGCTCTCTGCCATGTCCTTCCAAAGTTATATACTGACATTCACCACCTATAAGATCCTGCAAGGTTGATGCTAAGGTTGCAATCAGTAAATCATTTGCCTGGGTATTATATTTTATATTGCTTTCCCTTAGAATTTTCTTTGTGTAGGAATCATCCAATTCTGATTTGATATAATGACATTCCTCAGATTTGAGGGATGACAGAGAACTGTTATATATTGGAATTTCCCTGATAATATCTTTCCAATAATCCTGTTCATCCTGATTATTATTTTTATAATTATGAATAATATCTACCCATTGGCGGTAGCTTGTGCCTTTTCTCTTTAAAATATTACTGATCTCTGTTGTGTTTGCTGAATGATTTACTTCATTTTGTTTTTTGTTTAACAAAGCTGTATAAATTCTCTGAAGATCATCTTGTATAATGCGCCAGCTTACTGCATCAATTATCAGATGATGAGCAGCTACGTGAATTCTTGCACTTCCATCACTATACCCATCAATATATCCTATGTGAAATAAAGGACCTGAAAAAATATCAAAATTATTTTGCCAGCCTGTCAGAATTGCATTCAGGTGATCTAAGTCTGGCAAATCATTTATATTCAGGGAATCTACTTTAACATCAGATAATTTTTTCTGATAAAACTGTTCATATCCTCCATTTATATTTTTACGAAACAGCAATCGAAAAGCATCATGATAGTCTGCTAAATGCTCAACACTTTCCTGTAATACATCTGTATCCAGCTCAGGAATGTAAAGCATGAAAGAGTGATTCCAATGGTTATAATCCGGCAGTATATTTTTATTAACGGCATCAAAAAACCATTTCTGTATCGGTAACAGGTTTACTTTTCCCTCTAAATTCCCCTGTTCATCTATACCTATTTTTTCTTTTTCTTCCCATCTGGATTCGGCTATTCTTACAGACAGTAATCTGACGGTATTACTTTTAAAAATATCTTTTACATTGATAACACCTATATCAAAATTCTGACGTATTTTATTGACTAACTGAATGGCTGTAATACTGTCACCGCCAAGCTGGAAAAAATTATCTTCTACACCCACACCAGCAAGAGGTAACCCCAGTATGTCTGCATAAATCTCACAAAGCTCTGATTCTAATTCTGAATTGGGTGCGATGTAAACATTTGAGTCTCCAAATACCGGCTCAGGCAAAGCTTTCAGATCCAGTTTACCATTGGAGGTCATAGAAAAACTATCTATCTGTGTAAATACCGACGGAATCATATAATCCGGCAAATGTTCACCTAAATACTCAATTAAATCAAATGATTCATATACGGTACCGGCAGAATAATAGGCTGCTAAATATTTCATGCCATTGGTATTGGTCTTGGCCAAAACTATTACTTGATTAATATCCCTATAACCGGATAATACGCGCTCTATTTCTCCCAATTCTACACGAAAGCCCCTTATTTTTATCTGGAAATCCTTTCTGCCAATGTATTCCACTTCTCCATTGGACAGATACCTTACCAGGTCTCCCGTTTTATATATCCTACCATTATAATGACGTTGCTTTTCTTCAATAGTCTGAAAAGGATTGGCTATAAATTTTTCGGCTGTAAGGTCAGGATTATTCAGGTAACCACGGGAAACTCCCACTCCGCCAATATGAAGCTCTCCGACTGCTCCTACAGGAAGTACCTGAAGATTCTCATCCAATACATAATAAGTGGTATTGGGGAGCGGACGGCCAATATTCGTATTACTGTCTCCCAATTTGAACAAATGAGAACTTGATATTGCAGTTATTTCAGTTGGCCCATATAAATTGACTACTGACATACCCTGCAATAAGTGCGCTTTCATTACATCTAAACTTGTAGACTCTCCTCCCACCATTAAGGCATTTATAGTTATGGGGTTCTTTTTGTCAAGTAATACGGGAGGAATTAATCCGATATCTATTTTATTCTCTTTGGTATATGAACTCAATTTCTGAAAGTCGTGTCTTTTTTCATCATCTACCATATGAACACAATCTCCATTTAGCAGAGCTGGATATATGTCATAGACATGAGCATCAAAAACAATATTTGAATACCATAAACACTTTTTATATTCCAAATCCCTACCTATTAATATTTTATGTTTATTATTAATATACTGAACTCCATTTGAAAGATCTACAACACTTTTATGTTCTATCATCACACCTTTTGGAAGGCCGGTAGTACCGCTTGTATAAATAATGTAAGCAAGATCTTCAGCTCCAATTCCTACCTGCGTATTTTCTTCAGAAAACTCTTTAATGGCAGTCTGGCTCACATCTTCTGCATTGGTGGGAAGATTGGATATCAGAAGTTTCAATTCATTATGATTAATATGATCCGTAAGAAGTACACAGGCATTAGTATCCTCCAGCATAAAAATTAACCTTTCTCTGGGTGAGCCGGGATCCATAGGAACATACGCCGCCCCGGTCTTTAAAACACCAAGGATACTTATCGGTAAATACTCTGACCGGCTTTGACAAATTGCGATAAGATCATTGGGGGAAATCTCATATTTTGATAATAGATAATGAGCTAACTGATTGGCTCTGGAATTTAATTCATGATATGTTAAAGATACTTCACCATATACCAAAGCCAGGTTATCTGGTGTCAGGTAAGCTTGCTTTTCAAATAAATCTTTAAGATTGGAATCAATAGCTGCAATAGATTCTGTAGAATTCCATTTATAAACAATTTTATTGTACTGCTGGTCATCTAATAAGCGGTAAGAATCAATTGTTATATGATCATTTTGATTAGTCAGATCATCCAGTATATCCAGAAACAGCTTCCGGTAAAGATTAGAAAAATTATGTACTAAAGTTTCATCTAATATGTCTTTATCATATCTTATCCTAAAGTTCAAATTATTATCATACTCTTCCTGCTCTATTAAAAGAGTACCTACCAAATCAATTTGAAACTGATGATTAATTTTAGCTAATTCCAATCCATTCATCTTTTCAAAATAATCCCTTTGAAACGTTTGGGAAAAAGCAATATCAAGTATTTTAACATTATCTGCATACTTAACAATTTCGTTAACGGGAAGGTATTTTGATTTTGTCTTTTTTAAATCATTAAAAAAAAGCAGAACATCTTCTATTAAATTTTTTACCGTAGTAGTCTCATTAAACCTGTAATCAATAACCAAGGTATTTACATGTGCTCCATAAAGAAGTTCTTTTCCTTCTAATATGGCAACAGGATAAGAAATCCCAAGTACTTTCTGCCGGGTAATTTTGTGCAGTAAGCAGGCAAGTACAATTTGTCCAAATATATAGGGAGTAATTCTATAATTATGTCGTAATGATTTTACTTTAGTTAAAACATCTGAATTATAACTAAACATATGCTCACTTACAAATCTTAAAGTGCTTTTGTCTTCAGTGGATGCTACCTGTTTTTTGAGAAAAGAAAAATCGATCCCCACAACATCTTTCATATGCTTTTCCCAGAAAGAATGCATTTCTACTTTATTTTTCTCTAATAAAACTTCAAAAGTATCAGTCAAATTATTATGCTTTTCTATTTGCTCTTCGATAGATAATTGCTTCTCATTAAAACCATTATTATAATGATCTGCCCAGGTTTTATAAAATTCGGGAGTACTTATTCCATCGATGATTATATGTGACAGGACGAATATAATTCTATACTGGTGTTCTTTTTCCTTTATTATATACTGCCTCATCAGATTATCATTTGCCAGATCGAATGGTTCAGAAATAAGACTATAAATTTCCTCATCAGATATTTCTTCTGAAAAATACCTGACACTGCTTTCTGATAATGGCCTTACCTTCCATTGGGGCGTTGAATTTCCATCAGCAATATTGGATTTAAAAACTAATATATTGTTAAGCATATTTAATATACTTTTTTCATTTTTCACTAAATCAAAATCGCCGACTACAGTATTATCTACAACAATATTATAATTGGTGTTCAGAGGGTCAATAATCCATTCATAAAAAAAGATTGATTGGTAAGGAGTAAGTTTTAACATGTAATTTTTTGTGTTTTAATTGATAATTAATATATTTTGTTGAATTCTTGTGTTTTTCGGGAAGAAAAATAATATTGCAATATTCGCCCTGTGTTTATGAAGCAGGGGAACAGTATGGTGATTTAAGTTTTATTATATAAGAGTTATGATGAATAAATTGAAAGGGAATATTCTATTTTAAAGTTCGTTTAAACTCAGCTGTTTCACATAGATGTTTTTTGACCGGATATTGCCATTTGCAGCAATGCAGCAATGGTAATTTTCATTAATGAAGATCTCTTTTAATTCAAACTGATGGTTATCTATTGAAGAATGATTATTTACAATTTTAAAAGATTTCAGTGCCACTTTCAATCCTTTACCGTAGGCTTTTATAACAGCTTCTTTTGACGTCCAGTAAGAAAAAAAACTTCGCGTTCTATTTTCAGAACCTTCAATTATTTTTAACTCATTATCAGTCATTTGATATTTAAAATCCAAATAGTTCATTGTATAATCTATAAATTCAACATCAATCCCAACCGGAAAGTAATCTGTTATAATGCAGACAACTAAATCCTTAGAATGCGATATATTAAATTGTATATTTTTATTTTTCAAAAATGGCTTATTGTCATTCGTTTTCTCAATTTTAAAATTTGTTATACCAAAATAATTACTCAATCCATACTTCAATAGCATCCTTCCTATTAATGAGGCCTGCGCGTCTTGCCATCTTCTGTATTTAAGAATCTTATTTTTAAAATTTTCATCATCAGCGCAAATGCTTAAGTAATCATCCATAAGAGTTTTATGACAACCTTCATCTATAAATGCATATAAAATTTTCATTAAATGTGTTAAATTTTTATTTTTCGGAGAAACAAAATAGAAAGGCCAATCATGTAGATTGATTCACATGATACCCTTCAAACTTTTAATAAAGTATTGAACAGTTCAGCAAGGTATTCGTTTTACAACCCTTCTTGGGAAAAACTTCTAAAGTAATTTACCCAATCCCTACCAATGCATAAATATAGAAGAATATAGTTTGTAATCTCTTACGTCTTCAGGCATTGCTTTTAATGATCAGGGAATATTTATTCCTTGATTCTTAATAAACTCTCAGGATTTTATCATCCACAAAGGAATAATCGGAAATTGATTTCTCTTTCTGCCCTTGAATAGTTTTGGAAAATTCGTCTGAAATAGAATAGTAATTATCTGGTACCTTGTTCTCGAACGAAATTATGGGGATACATACTATCGAATAAACGACAATGTAAAATAGTTTACTTGTTTTCATTAGGTTGTGTTTTCAACAAATATATTGATTTTTCAGGCAAAAAACACTCTAAAAACTGATTTTTATTCAAAAAAATGCTGGAAAATTAAAATATATTCCGAAATTACAACATCCAAATAATATTAATTTTCAGCAGATAATAAATTATTACGACAGCAAATGTTTACCTTCAGTTAATCCTGTCAGTTTTATTGAATAATATTTATTTTCTATTAGATTTCTGCAAATATTATTTTATTGCTGCTTTTTTATTCTATTTTTTTTATTTTATTAGAAAAGGTTGCGATTTATAGCATCATATTTTCAAATTTTGGAACTTATTTCCCTCTTCGTGGACATCAACTGTACTGATCAAATATTTGTTTTTTGATCAGGTCTTCAAAACTATTAAGCGTATACTTCCTGTTTGCGTCTCCTCTAGTTGAATAATTCAAGAATCAGGTAGTCTATTTCCTTTAAAAAAATTCTCCTGTTGTTTTGAATTCAGACATTGTATACTGTATCAGGTCAATTGCAGAAACAGGTAAAGGATTTTTTAACCCGACTATACCAGTCTTAAAATTAGTTAATATAGAGTGTATCTCCACAAATTCATCCGCTGTTTTTTGGAAAATACCTATCTTCGCTTACAAATCTAATTTGAAAATGAAGAAGATCATTTCCGGGGTATTTGTTTTCTGCTCTGTTGTCATACTTGCTCAGGAAGCCATACAGTTCCAGGAACTACCGTTCAAAGACATCATTGCAAAGGCAAAAAAAGAAAAGAAACTTGTTTTCATCGACGCCTATGCTTCCTGGTGCGGGCCATGCAAGATGATGGAAAAAAATGTATTTACCCAGAAACCTGTCGGAGATTATTTCAATACCAATTTTGTCAATGCCAGATTCGATATGGAGAAAGGAGAAGGAAGAGAAATTGCTGCCAAATATGGAGTACGTTCCTATCCTACCTATCTTTTCCTGAATGGTGATGGTGAGCTTGTTTCTCAAAATTCCGGTTATATGGAACAAAGTATGTTTGTGGCCATGGCTCAGGATATCAATTCCGCAGGTAATAAAAAGGGGTCTTTTAAGGAACGTTTTGCCAAAGGAGAAAAAGATCCGGAATTCCTGATCAACATTATGAAACTGAACTCTTCTTCAGATTATGATTTCGCCAAAAAAGCTTCCGAACGATATTTTGAAAACAAGAAAAAGACAGAAGAAATCTCTAAAGAAGAAATAGGATTCCTTTTGTTTTTTGTAAAGTCAACAGAAGACAGCAACTACAGTATATTTACATCAAGGAAGGCTGAGATTATTAAATATCTGCCGGAAGCAACTTACAACGAATTTGATAATCAGCTGAAGCTTTCAAAAATAGTTGAGCAGTCTATTGATGATAAAAATAAAAGAATAAATGACGATTATTTCATGAAAACAGCTGAACCATTAGTAGGAAAACAGCTTGCACAGTCTAAACTGAATCAGACGAAACTGAGCTATTACGAGCAGAATGCCAATTTCCCTGAATTTGAAAAAGCCGCTTTGGAATATTATAAAAACTCCGATGCATTTGAACCTAATGAACTGCTGAGAGCAGCATGGGTATTCAGTGATCACGTCAAAAATCCTGCAGCATTAAAGAAAGCCTCAGAATGGGCAGAAAAATCGGTAATGCGAAGTGAAACACCGGAAAACACCTACATTCTTGCAAAGCTTTATTTCCTTACCGGGAATAAGGAAATGGCCAAAAACTATGCAGAAATGTCAAAAAATATTGCTGTTCAAACCAATCAGGACTTCAAACTTGCAGAAGAATTATTGAAACAAATAAAATAAATGCTAAAACACAAATTTCTCACCGCATCTATCACTCTCCTGTCCGCAGCAATGCTGACAGCCCAAGAACAAGAACAGGAAAAAGGTCTGTATATCAAAGGAAATGCACTTCTGGCTCCAATCGGACTCATCAATATTGGCCTGGAAAAGCAAATGAGTCAGAAGATTACCATGCAAGGTGATATTCTGGTTTCTCCATGGAAGTCTTTTGGCGGACATGAATTCCAGTATTATTCTCTTTCCCTGGAAGGGCGATATTATTTTAATGAAGCATTCAGCCATTGGTATATAGGAGCTAATATTGCAGCCTCTGCATTCGTGCTTCAAAAATGGAACTATTGGAGTGATAAGCCATATATCAATAATAGAAATGAAGTATTTATTACATCAAACTTATATCAAAAAGGGGTATCATTTATATTAGGTGTTACAGGTGGATATCAGTTTAAGGTATCAGACCGCTGGAATATTGATGTTTACGCAGCAGTAGGTACTTCCCAGGATTTCTACAAAGGATATGACCGTAATACTGGACAGCGTTACGAACTAGCGAAAAAATATAATAAAAGCGGAGAAATTCTGCCTTACAGAGGAGGTATCATGATTTCTTATAAACTAAAATAACCCAATGAAACTGTTAGGAAAAAATCATATTATCATTTCTGTGATCACCTTTGTGATCCTTTTTTTAATGAATTACATAGGAAATGACCTGCCCGACAAACTGGAAAGAGCACTGATGATAGCTTTTGCAGGGGTAATAGGATTATCACTCGGTCTTTTCATCCTTAATAAAGGTAAAAATGACAATAGTCCCCCACAGAATTTTGATTGATAATAAAGTGAATGGTCAATTGTGAATTTAGCTTCACCAGTGAATTTTATGACCTATAGATTCACAATTGACAGGCAAAGCCAAATTCACAATTGGTTTTCAAACTCAGTCTTTGTAAACGACATACTTACGGCGGATCTTTTCAAATTGATCAAGGTCGTTTTTCCATGAAGCTTTGATTTCCTGAACTGATTTTCCGGCTATGATCTGCTTTCTGAACTCATCGGTTCCGGCCAGTTTATCAAAAAACAAATTCTCCAGAAAGAAATTCTGCTGCGGATTTTTATATGATTTATAAGATTTAATCAGCCATTCAAGATTCAGCTCTCTAAGATCATTCGGATAGGCTGAAAGATCTTCACCATAGCAAAGCTTCCCGTTCAGGAAAGGGTCTTTTGCCCCAAAATTGGGTTTCGGTGTAAACTGATAAGGAAATCCCTGTGTCCATGGAGAACCGTAAATCTGGAATGGAAGGCTTGTCCCTCTTCCTACGGAAACCTGCGTTCCTTCAAAGAAGCATAAGCTTGGATATAGATTGATAGATTTATCGTTGGGTAGATTCGGGGAAGGTTTATCCAGGATTGGATAGCGCTGTTTTTTGTGGTAATTTTTCATCAGGATCAGGGTATATTTTGCCTGAACTCCATTTTTCAGCCACTTCTCACCGTTGACCATTTTTCCATACTCTCCTATTGTAAGTCCGTATACTACAGGAACTTCATGCATTCCTATAAAACTTGACCATTTTTTCTTTAAAACAGGTCCGTCCGTATAGCCGTCATGAGGATTCGGACGGTCCAGCACCATTATTTCCACATTGTTTTCTGCTCCCGCTTCCATCAGGTAGGCTAAGGTTGAAATATAGGTATAAAACCTGACACCAACATCCTGGATATCAAAAACAACAATATCAATACCTTTTAGCTGCTCAGGTTTGGGTTTTTTATTGTTTCCGTATAAAGAAATAATCGGGATCCCCGTTTTGGTATCCACTCCGTTCTTTACTTTTTCTCCGGCATCTGCATCTCCTCTGAAACCATGTTCCGGGGCAAAGATCGTTTTGATCCTGATATTATTTTTCACCAAAAAATCTACCACATGGTTTTTATCACTCATCAGACCGGTCTGATTCGTTACCACACCGACTGTTTTATTTTTCAGCAGCGGAAGATAAAGTTCAGACTGATCCGCTCCGGTTTTGAAATCCGGTTGATCTTGAGCCTGAGAATAATATTGGTTGAATACTCCTAAAAAAATTAGGCAAATAAGAAGTAAATTTTTAATTTTGAAATCTAAATTCATAAGCTTGAAATTTCCTTTATATTTCTCTAGAAAAATAGCGTTTTCCAAAGATAACAAAAATAACCTTTCGAGAGTTATCATCTTCATCGGCAGGCTTTCTGTAGCTTTGGGGATCATTGTTTCTCTGATCACTGTATCTACGGGCTTCGGTTCAAAGAAAGCCATCAAAGAGAGACTGGCAGATTTCAGCGGCCATATTACCGTACGGTCCACAAGATCCAATTCCTCTTACAATACGTCTGTTCTTGATAATCAGGGACTGAATATTCAGAAAATCAAAACGCTTCCGGATGTGGAAAGTGTTCAGAAGTATGCAACAGTAACGGGAATTATGCGTAATGAGCACAATTTTTCGGGGATTATATTTAAAGGAGTCGGAAAAGACTTTGACAGTCTGAGATTCAAAAAATTCCTGGTGGCCGGTACCACTCCAAAAGTGACAGAGAATGGCTATAACAATGATGTGACTATTTCACAGAAGGTTGCTAATGATCTTCATCTGAAAGTTAATGACAGTATTGTTACCGTATTTTCAAAAGCAGACCAGAAACCTATCTACCGTAAATTCAGGGTTGTAGGAATTTATAAAACTGACATCAAAATGATTGACGAGCAATTCGTTATCGGTGGAATCAATCATGTGAGAAAAATTCAGGAAATGAAGCCGGACGAAATAGGCGGTATTGATATATTCTTTAAAAATGTAAATGACATCGACAAAGATTTCCCGGAAATTGAAAAACTGATCGGCTACAAGAACTATGCAGAAAAAGCAACGGAAAAATTCCCCCAGATCAATGACTGGATCAGTATTTTTGACACCAATATTGCCCTGATTATCATCATTATGCTGATCGTAGTTGTAATCAATATCATTATGGTCCTTTTAATTCTGATCATTGAAAGAACGAATTCTATAGGGCTTTTAAAGACATTGGGAGCAAGTAATTCACAGATAAGAGCTACTTTCATCAATTATACCCTGATCATCATGATCCCGGGGCTTCTGTACGGAAATGCAATTGGTCTGGGCTTGATTCTGATTCAGAAATTCTTCGGTATCATTAAGCTTAATCCTGAAAACTATTATGTAAGCACAGTTCCGGTAGACCTGAATCCTGTTGCCATTATTTCCATTTCATTAGGAATTCTGCTGATTTCCGGACTGGCTCTGATCGTTCCGAGCTACCTGATCAGCAAGATATCTCCGGTGAAGGCGATTAAGTATAATTAAAATGGTGAAATGTGAATGGTGAAATGTCAATTACAAGACAGTGATCAATTCTGTTTTAGTTAAAAAAATTTATAATTCACTTTAGAAAATCAATAATGAATTGGGGACAATAAATTTAATTCAATGGCCGTAATTAAAAAATTCACTACTGGCGATTGACCATTCACATTTATAAATCGTAATCTTTAAATTACACAGCTAATTTTAAAGCCTTATCTTTGTACCGCTTATAAAACATTTATGAAATACGCAAAAAATATTCTTGAAACGATAGGAAACACCCCTCTTGTGAAACTTAATAAAGTATTGGGGGAAGACTTTCCTGCTCTGGTTTTAGCAAAAGTAGAGACATTCAATCCCGGGAATTCTGTAAAGGACAGAATGGCCGTTAAAATGATAGAAGATGCCGAAAAAGACGGCAGATTAAAACCCGGAGGAACCATTATTGAAGGGACTTCAGGAAATACAGGAATGGGTCTGGCCCTTGCTGCAATTATCAAAGGCTACAAATGTATTTTTGTAACCAATTCCAAGCAGTCTAAAGAGAAATGCGATATCCTTCGTGCTGTAGGCGCAGAAGTAATTGTGTGCCCTACTGATGTAAAGCCTACTGATCCGCGTTCTTATTATTCAGTTTCCAAAAGACTGGCTAAGGAAACAGAAAACGGATGGTATGTGAACCAATATGATAACTTATCAAACAGAGCAGCTCATTATGAGTCTACCGCTCCTGAGATCTGGGAACAGACGGACGGAAAGCTTACCCATTTTGTGGCGGGTGCAGGAACGGGCGGTACCGTTACAGGCTGCGGAACTTTCTTCAAGGAGAGAAACCCGGACATCAAAGTAATCGGAGTTGACACTTATGGCTCTATTCTGAAAGAATTCCACGAGACAGGTGAGCTTCATTATGATCATGCTTATACCTATATCACAGAAGGAATCGGGGAAGATATTATTCCTGAGAATTACGATATGTCTGTCATCGATCATTTTGAAAAGGTAACGGATAAAGACGGTGCCATCTATGCCAGAAAACTGGCGAAGGAAGAGGGGATTTTCTGCGGATATTCTGCAGGAAGTGCGATTGCTTCCCTGATCCAGATGAAAGACCAGTTCACGAAAGATGATGTGATTGTCGTTCTTCTTCATGACCACGGCTCAAGATATGTAGGAAAGGTCTACAATGATGAGTGGATGAAGGAAATGGGTTGGCTGGATTAATCAAAAAACAAAGAGGGTAAATTTGCCTTTTTACATAAACTAAAAATCAGAGCGTTCTGCTCTGATTTTTTTATGACTTGATGTTTTTCTTTATGGTCTGTTTTAAAATGCTGTAATCGCCTTTACTCATAGACTTTTCCGGAAACATATAATTGTATTTCCCTTCCAGGGCAATAAATGAATCTCTTATATCATATACTTTGAAATCTTCCCATTTGCTTAGCTCTTCCTGATGATTAAGATTGACATTAAAAATTTCATCATTAAAACGGATCTCATAAATTTCAGAATTTTCCAGGGATTTCAGATAACGGTTAACCTCTTTCTTCCACCGGGAAACCTTGTTGATGCTTAAAGAAAGATAAACCGTACAAAGCAGGAACAAAAAGCTCACAAAATATAGAATCCCAAACTTTTCTTTGCTTAAATCATCTTTAAAACAAAACAGAATCAACAGAATCACTCCTGCAACTGCCGTGGTAACCGTTTTTCCTTTGGTAGTCGGTGAAAAAAATAAATTCCCCTGGTTACCGCTGAAATAAATTTCTTCGAAATCCTTTCTGTTCACATTTAGTTTAATGATTTTCTCTCCATTCATTTCCCAGAATATTTAGTTTGTTTTTTTAAAGATTACAAAACTAAATCAAATATCTTCATATCGGTCACTTATTACAGAAAGTTTATTCATTAAATCACGATTTTTCTTCTTTAAATCTTCCATTTTCTGAAGCATATGGTTAATGACCTCCAACCCCGGAAGGTTGATTTCCAGATCATAATGCAAGTTAGTAAACTTCTCAAAAACAGGCAGATCTTCATAGGGTAAATACCGGATTTCATTCTCTGTTTCTACATTCAGTAAACCCACATCTACCAATTCATCAAAAAAAGTGATCTCTATATTGTATATTTTTACGAGTTCTTCCCTCGATATTCTTTCACTCATGACTTAGGAATTTTTAAGTTGTTCAAAAAGTTCTTTCTGCCTGTCTGTCAAACCAGTAGGCAGTTTCACCTCATACGTCACAAAAAGATCTCCGGCCTGGCCTTCTTTCTTATACACCGGAAAACCTTTGCCTTTCAGCCTTACCGTTGTTCCGTTCTGGGTTTCGGGTTTTACTTTAAGGTTGACACTTCCGTTCAGTGTAGTCACTTTTATATCGCCGCCTAAAACAGCGGTATACATATCTATTGAAACTTTGGTTTTCAGATCGTCACCGATTCTTTCAAAATCGGGATCAACAGGAATATTGAATGTGATGTACAGGTCTCCGTTCGGACCACCATTAAAACCAGGGCTTCCATGTCCTTTCAGTTTGATCTGCTGCCCGTCATACACCCCGGCAGGAATTGTGATTCTTACCTTTTTACCATTGATATCAAAAGTCTGCGGATGAGTCTGTGCAGCATCTTTTAAGTTTAAATTCAGTTCAGCATGAACATCCTGCCCCTTGAATTTTCCTGAAGAACTTCCCCTCGAATTTTTCCCGAAGCCTCCACCACCGCCGCCGAACATACTTTGAAAAAAGTCTGAAAAATCTTCACCTTCACCAAAATCAGCACCGGAAAATCCGTCACCGCCATAACTCTGCTGCTGATACTGCCTTTGCTGTTGCTGGGCTTTTTCATATTCATCGCCATGTTTCCAGTTTTCACCGTACTTATCATATTTAGTACGGTTCTCAGGGTTACTGAGGACTTCATTGGCTTCATTCAGTTCTTTGAATTTCCTTTCTGCTTCTTTGTCGCCGGGATTGAGGTCAGGATGAAGTTTTCTCGCCAGCTTCCGGTAAGCCTTTTTGATGTCATCTTGTGTTGCGCTTTTATCTACGCCTAAAATTTTATAGTAATCTATATAAGCCATAGAAACGATATTTACTCAAATTTATGAAATTTGCGCCTGAAAAGTATATAAGAGAATGTTAAAATAAACCTATCTTTGATAAAAAGCATTGAATGAAAGAGGTACTGAAAAACTATTCAGGAATTATACTTTTGCTCTTAGGAATAGTTGCAGGAAGCATTATAGGCATTACTGCTCCCAATACCGTAGAATACATTAAGCCTCTGGGAGATATCTTTCTGAATCTTCTTTTTGTGAGTGTAGTGCCGCTGGTTTTCTTTGCGGTTTCCAATTCTATTGCATCGCTGGAACAGGGGTCCAAGTTCGGGAAAATCATTTTAGTGATGTCTTTTACTTTTCTGTTCTTTATTTTGACAGCAGCCATTTTTACGATCTGTGTAATCTATGTATTTCCGGTTTCCGGTGTTTCCGGCAGTTCGGAAATGATTACTGAAACCGTTAGTGAAGACAGCTGGGGCAACAGGATCGTAAGTTTTTTCACCGTTGGAGAATTTACCCAGCTTTTTTCAAGACAGAATATGCTGGCTCTTCTTATTTTTGCTTTTATGACCGGATTTGCCGCCCGTAAGGCCGGAGAAAAAGGACAGCCGTTCAGGGTTTTTATCGCTTCTGGATATGAGGTTATGAAGGAATTGCTTTTACTGATCATGAAACTGGCTCCTATCGGTCTTGGGGCTTATTTCGCCTATCAGGTTGCCACTCTGGGTCCGCAGCTTTTCGGATTTTATGCTAAACCTCTGGGACTTTATTATATTGCAGGAATCGTTTATTTCTTTGTCTTCTTTTCACTGTACGCTTTTATGGCAGATAGACGAAAGGGGATCAGAAATTTCTGGACCAATGCAGTCTACCCCACTCTAACTGCTTTAAGTACCTGTAGCAGCTTTGCCACAATGCCTGCAAATCTTCTGGCAGCATCAAAGATCGGCATTCCGAATTCTATTGCCAACCTGGTTATCCCGATCGGGACAACATTGCATAAGAACGGATCTTCCATGTCTTCCATCATCAAGATATATGTTGCTTTTATGATCATTGGGAAAGATTTTTTTGATCCGGCAAATTTACTGCTCGCATTAGGCATCACTGTCTTTGTGAGTATTGTAGCTGGCGGAATTCCTAATGGCGGATATATCGGTGAAATGCTGATGATTTCGGTTTATAAACTACCACAGGAAGCTATTCCGGCAGTAATGATTATCGGAACCCTGGTGGATCCGCTGGCCACTGTTCTGAATGCCGTGGGAGATATCGTAGCGGCGATGTTTGTGAACCGGTTTGTGAAGGTCTGATGGGATAAAGAGAGAAAAAGAATAAAGAGAAAAGAAAAAAGAGCGGGATACAATACATTTATTCTACAATTGATTTAAATCTATACCCACAAATCTGCATAATCTGCGAGAGTTTAAGATATAATTGTTTTTCTCATTGATTAAGTCGATGTGATATGTTTTCTCTAACCCATTGTTTCAAAGGTCAGTTGATAGTCAATATTCTATTCGCTGCGTTTTACTGGTTGCAGGTTTTCATATTCTTCTTTGGTGAAAAGTCTGTACTGGACTTTAAATGTTTTGCCTAAAGGAGTTTCCAGGGAAAAGCCTCCCGGACCGAATCCATCTGTAACATCCAGTGTAAAGTGGGAATATTTCCAATACTCGAATAGGTCGCGGTCTATCCAGAATTCATGACCGTTGATGGTTCCTATCATCGCATCATTCATTCTTGGGAAGAATCCTCCTTTCTCGAAGCATTGCGGCTGGGTACCTTCACAGCAGCCTCCTGCCTGGTAAAACATCAGGGGACCGTATTTATCTTCCAATTGATAAATAACATCAAGTGCTTTTTCTGTTGCTGATAATCTGGATATTGTGGTTTCCATTTTTTTCTTTTAATTAAACAGGTTTGTTTCTATTAAGATACGAAGATTTAACTGATGAACTTTCTATGTGTTATTTTATGTGTTTTAATCGCAAAGGCGCTAAGTTTTTTTATCTTCATACTGTTTTAAGGCAGAAAGATCTTACATCCTATAAAATTGTATACTGCTGTCATTAAGCAATTTAAAATTCAAATCATAAAAATTAGAATTAGCACATGGTCTTCTGATTTATCCCAGATTTCTGATTTTATTATGTATTAAAACCCTCTATGTAATTCCAAAGGAATGGATATTTTTTTCGCGTGAGGGATAGGAAGGGCGGCGAGGAACGAGCCGGTGCGGAATGAAATGGAGCACCGAAACGAAGTGGAGCCCTGGAAAGCCCGACCGTTTTGCCCCGGCTCTGCCGGGGCAAACGGGCACGCCCTAATATTTAAAAATTAAAAGAAACCTAATTTGTTTTTGTTATAAGAGATCAGCATATTTTTGGTCTGACGGTAATGATCAAGCATCATTTTATGGTTTTCTCTGCCAATTCCTGACTGCTTATACCCTCCGAAAGGTGCTCCCGCCGGATATGAGTGGTACTGATTCACCCAAACTCTTCCTGCCTGGATCTGGCGGGGAACATTGTACAGCTGGTGTGCATCTCTTGTCCAAACCCCTGCTCCAAGACCATAAATCGTGTCATTGGCAATTTTAACGCCCTCTTCTTCATCTTTGAAAGTTGTGAATGCCAGTACGGGACCGAAGATCTCTTCCTGGAAGATTCTCATTCTGTTATTCCCTTTGAAAATAGTCGGCTGGATGTAAAATCCGTTCTCTAAGTCCTCGCCCATGTTATTTACGTCACCGCCTACAAGAACCTCAGCTCCTTCTTCTTTTCCCAGCTGAATGTAGGAAAGAATTTTATCTTTCTGGATCTGGGAAGCCTGGGCACCCATCATCACTGTTTTGTCAAGTGGGTTTCCTACTTTGATGGCTTTTACTCTTTCGATTACTTTTGCAATGAATGCGTCTGCAATATCTTCCTGAACCAACAGTCTTGAAGGGCAGGTACATATCTCTCCCTGATTAAGGGCAAAAAGCACGGCTCCTTCAATCGCTTTATCCAGGAATTCATCATCAGCATCCATTACGGAACTGAAGAAAACGTTTGGAGATTTTCCGCCTAGCTCAAGGGTTACCGGGATAATATTTTCTGTAGCATACTGCATCACAAGACGACCAGTAGCTGTAGAACCTGTGAATGCTGCTTTTGAAACTTTAGGATTGGTCACTAAGGCTCTTCCCAATTCTGCTCCGAAGCCATTCACAATATTAATCACACCTGCAGGTAATAGATCGCCTATAATTTCCATCAAAACCAGGATGGAAACCGGAGTACTTTCGGCAGGTTTCAATACAACACAGTTTCCAGCTGCCAAAGCCGGAGCTAACTTCCATACGGCCATCAATATTGGGAAATTCCATGGGATGATCTGGGCAATTACTCCCAGCGGTTCGTGAACGATCAGGGAAACGGTATCTTTATCCAGTTCGTTGTGGGAACCTTCGTCTGCACGGATTACCGAAGCAAAATATCGGAAATGGTCGATCGCGAGTGGCAAATCGGCCGCTAAAGTTTCCCGAACAGCTTTCCCGTTGTCGATGGTTTCAACAATGGCGAGGTATTCAAGGTTCTGCTCGATCCTGTCTGCAATTTTGTTTAATATGATACTTCTTTCTGTAGATGAAGTATTTTTCCAGGTTTGGAATGCTTTGTCCGCAGCATTTACAGCCAGTTCCAGATCTTCTTTGGAAGAATGTGCCACCTGAGTGAAGTTTTTACCATTCACCGGAGACACTACATTGAAATACTGTCCGTTTACCGGAGGGGTAAATTTACCGTCAATGTAATTATCATATTTGTTTTTGAATTCAGGCCACTGAAAAGCGGTCTCTGATTTTGGTTCTGTGATTGTGCTCATATTAGTATAATTTTATTTTTCTTAATGCCAAATTACATTTACCCATGAAAAAGGAATAGCACAATCGTGTAAAAAAATATCACAATAGTGCAGATGTTCAATTTTATAATTTTATTAACAGCAGTGTAGGGCTAAAATTTATATATTTGAGTTATTGGGTTTTACAAAATGTTTAGAAATGAATAACAATAATAAATTTTTATTAAATACTCCTGAATTAAAGAAGGAAAGCCAGTTATTGAACCTTGTTGAAAACCAGACAAAATTCAATCTAAACAACTGTGAATTCAGCATATACGAGACACACAAGGCTGCTTTCGGGGTAAAGCTTCACTTTGAAAATATTGCTTTTACGGCTATGCTGAGAGGCAAAAAGCATATGAAACTAGATAAAAAAACGAATTATTTTGACTATTTCCCGGGGGAAAGTGTTCTGGTAGCACCCGGTGAAACCATGGTCATTGATTTTCCTGAAGCAGATGAAGCCCCTACCCAATGTATTTCATTAAGCCTTAATCCTGATTTTATAGAGGATTCCCTTAATTATTTGAATTACAGCCTTCCCAAAGTAGATGAAACTTCCCAATGGAATATCCAGCTGGACGAATTTTTTCTTTTTAATAATAAATCCTTGGCATCTGCCACCAACAATATCATGAGAATTGCAATGGATGATAATTCCCAGAAGGATATCATGGCGGATTTCGCCATTAAAGAGCTGTTGATCAGACTTATGCAGACCCAGGCCAGAAGCATGGTGGAAAAAAATATTGCTAAAAATAAATCCCGGATAGGTTTTGCTGTAGATTATATCCGTAAAAACCTTCACCAGAAGCTTTCTATCGACAGTATGGCAAAACTGGCCTACGTGAGCAAGTCCAATTTCTTTAAAATGTTCAAAGATGAGCTGGGAACCTCACCCAATGATTTTATCCTGCAGGAGAGGATCAGCAGGGCAAAGGAATTACTCGCAGGGCAGAACAGCATTAAGGAAACAGCTTATCAGACAGGATTTTCGGATACGAATTATTTTACGAGAGTATTTAAGCAGCTGGTGGGCGTTACTCCAAAAAATTATCAAACCTCAACGGTATTTTCTGCGCGGTATTAGAAGTTAAAGTATTATTTTGAGCTAAAAAGCATCCCTAAAACGAAATGCTTATAGTTTATGCAGATAAATTAATCTTTGTAATGATAGTATCTTGCTCCTTTCAAAACAGGGTTTTCAGATTCTACTGAGGTCAATCCGAAACCTTTGTAGTCGTTATTGACAGAGCTTTCCAGCTTCTTTCTGTGGAGCATTTCGTAGGTTTGAAAATCAATGGCTGTTCTGTTCTTTAGATTTTCAAATAAATTCCATTTGGCTGCCTCAGTTTTCCAGTTTTCGGATATTTTTCCGGCAAAAACTTTAGATTTTGAACCGCTTCCGTATCCTAAGAAGCCTATTTCTGAGCCTGCCAGCTCTTCACCTTCATCAAAAGCAACCTGGATTGCGGAAAGAAATGCCATAAAGATGGAAGCTGTATACATATTTCCTATTTCTGAAGATGCCCGCTGTGATCTTTCAATCTTTTCACTGATAAATTTAAGATAGTCTTCAGATTTGGCCACGGCTTTCTGCTCGTCGGGAGTTTCGTAAGGAAGTCCGTTTTCCAGGCTGTAAATCTCTGTAAAGACTCTTTTCCCGTGGAAGGCATACGGAAGATGGAAAATAAGATATTTCCAGGCTTCATAAGGTTTATCTTTTCCTGTAATTTCTTTATAATGCTGGTAAGCTTCCCTGATTCTGTCCTGATAACATTGATTGGAATACTGTCCGTCAAAAACAGGCTCATCGGTAAAGATCTCAATTTTATCGGGAAAAGCTTCCGGAGCTGAATTTAAATCTTCTTTATTATAATGTCTTCTGGGTTTAAAAAAATCGAAAACGCCTTCTGTAGCTATTCCCCAATTGTTTTCAATTTCCAGAAGATCCGGCTTTGATGAAACGAGAAGGGCAACAGCACCTCCTCCCTGGGTATATTCACCGGAAGAAGCCAGTTCGTATTTGGCGTAATCGCTGGCAATAACTACTGCTTTTTTGCCGGGATTTGCTCTTACAAAGTCCAGGGAATTATGCAGGGCGTCTACTGCTCCGATGCATGCGAAAGTCATATCTACCACATCGCAGTTCCTGAAACATCTTTCACCAAATTCTTTTTCCAGAACTTTTTCTATCATCTGCATCGCGTAGGAAGCTGTAGGTTTTGCCGCATCCAGAGCACTTTCGGTACCTAAATAAATCCTGGCTATATCTTTGGGATTGAGATTATGATCTCTGATCAGCTTCAACAAAGCTTCTGCTGCAAAGGTAGCCGCATCTTCATGAACATCAGGAAACCCCATTTTATGCAGGCCCAATCCTTTTTCCAGTTTTGCAGGGTCAATCCCTCTTTTCTCCGCCAGGTCTCTGATCTCCAAGTACAAAGACGGCACATAATAGCCCGCAGCCTCAATTCCAAAAGTCATTATATTTAATTTTTATACTAATTTATAAAATGATGTTTGAATAAACCTTCAATTCATAGACATAATTTGCCTTTTTAATATAAAAATCATAAAAAAACCGCTGTCCGGTACAGCGGTTTTATATTTTCAGCAATTTTATTGATCTGTTTATTTAAAATCTTCAATGGCTTTATTGATGGCATCAATCTGCTTGTTGATGCTTGCAGCGTTCTGAGGATTCTGTCTCAACAGTTCCATTTTCTTGCTTAAGCCGTCTTTCAGCATCTGGGAAATCATCATTTTTACCTGAGGGTTATCTCCCATTTCACCTTTTGCATGGCTGATTATTTTTGTAATGTTTTCAGTAGCTTTCAGATTGTCTGAGCTCATGATCCAGTTATATCCTTCTTCCGCAGATTTACCCAATTCCGGATTCTGAAATTTGATAAACGGATAAAAAGCAACAAGCGGAGTGATATTTGCCATCTGTGAAGTGACTTTATTCTTTACAATTACCGGAAGCAACTGGGTCAGCAATTCGTCTGAAGCTCCTTCAAGGTCAATTTTATCAGCCAGTGTATTAGCTTTTGAAGGATCGATGGTTACCACAGCGCTTAATGAAGTTGCTTTCACAGCATTGGAGACAGCGTTTACTCCTTTTTCAAAAAGCGGAAGGTATTTTTTATCTTTAGTTTTAGCCAAAGCACCAATTGCAGCAGCCTGAACCAATGTTTTCGGGTCGTTGGAAGCTAATTTCTCAACATCAGCACCCAGGGCTTTCATCTGTTCAGGATTTGAAAGATCCATCAATTGAAGGGCCTTGATTCTTGTTCTGAAGTAAGGATCCTTTAATGCAGCGGCCAACAATTTTGTGGCGGCCGGGTTTTTTCCTACCTGATCTTTTATGGCTGATAAAGCTGTATATCTGCTCTTAAATTCTTTGGAATTTGTAAACTGCATCAGGTTTTGCTCCGGAGTTTTGGTGTCTGTGATCTCTGCTAATAAAATTCCGTCTGCATTGATGTTGACAAGATCGGGTGTTTTAGAAACATCAAAATTGAATGTATTCTTGGCTTCAGCATTTACCCATACGTTATATCTTTTCGGCTTTCCGTTGTCATACACATCAATAGCAAGAGGAAACTCAAAAGGCTGGTCCTGTGTCTGGTTAATAGTTACTGCCACCTGTTTTTTTACCGGCTCGAAAGTAAATGTGTAATTCAGCTTTGGATTTCCGCTTCCAAAATACCATTGGTTGAAGAACCAGTTCAGGTCTTTCCCTGACACTTTTTCAAAGGAAAGTCTTAATTGGTGGGCTTCTGCATTCTGGTACTCATTGGTTTTCAGATAGTCGTTCATTCCGGCAAAGAAAGCATCATCACCCAGATAATTTCTCAGCATATGAAGGATTCCGCCTCCTTTCTGATAGGTCACAAGATCAAAAACATCTTCACGGGAATCGTAATTGAATCTCACTAGATTTTTCTTGAAATCAGCCGGATTGTGGATGTACATATTCACATCGGTCATCTGATGGTAGTCTGCCTGGTCTTTTCCGTACTTATATTCATTCCAGAGGTATTCGGAATAGTTGGCAAATGATTCATTTACCGTCAGATTACTCCAGCTTTCTGCCGTTACAAGGTCTCCGAACCAGTGGTGGAATAATTCATGGGCAATGGTATCTTCCCATTTGTTTTCATCGATCAGCTGTCCCGGCTTCTGAAGGATATCACTTCCGTGGAGCGTTGCCGTTGTATTTTCCATAGCACCACTTACATAGTCTCTTCCTGAGATCTGTGCGTATTTTGCCCAGGGATAATCGTAATCCATCTTTTTGGAGAAAAACTCGATCATTTCTGGTGTGTTTCCGTAGATCTGTTTTGCGTAGGGCTCGTATGCTTTTTCGATATAATAGTCTACCGGAATGTTTTTCCATTTGTCTTTAACGATGGCATATTCTCCCACGCCCATGAAGAACAGATAAGTGGCATGTCTTTTATCCATTACCCAATGGTCTGTTCTTAAATTGTTTCCTTCTTTCTGTGAATCTTTTAAAATTCCGTTGGAAAGGGTTACATATTTATCAGGAACGGTCATATAGATCTCCTGAGTCGTTTTTTGATTGGGTTTATCTATGGTTGGAAACCAGGCAGAAGAAGATTCTGTTTCCCCTTGTGTCCAGATCTGTGTAGGCATATCGGGATCCTGCCCCTGTGCATTGATGAAATACAATCCTTTGGCGTCATTGATCGCCATACTTCCTTTCTGTTTCACTTCATTAGGACGGGCGGTATACTTGATGTATACGGTGTATTCCTGGTTTTTCTGATAGGTTTTGTCCAGAGTGATCTTCAGGACCTCATCTTTATATTCATATTTCAGAGGTGATCTTTTTCCGTTGTTGTCAAGAGCTACTTCATGAATCAGCATTCCTTTTGCATCAAGTGTCAGTTCGTTGGCCGGATAGAAATACGGAGAGGCAGTCAGCCATTCTTCTCCACCCATCTGCTCTTTCTGATAATCGAAATTTACTTTAAGCTTGGTATGTTTAAGTTCCGTCACTTTGGTATGGGTAGCTCTGTATGCTTTTTCTCTTCCTGAAGTTTCGGTCTGTGCTGATACGTTAGCGGAGAAGAAAATTCCGAGTAGAGCAATGGACAAAATCGCCTTTTTCATGTTTTACTTTATTATTTTTTAGGATTATTTTTTGTTATTATATCAAAAATGTCATTAACCAGGGTTTCGTAGTCTCCTTTTTTAAGCTGTTCTTTTGTTTTGGCAAAAGCTTTTTTCAGCTCGCTTTCTGGGTTTTCGTCATCAATAATTTCTATTGATGCTACGCCTTTGATCTGAAGTAAAACTTCTTTCAGTTTTTCGGCATCGATGTCCTTTTCAGGAGTAATTTTAAGTGATTTCATAATGGAAATAAAATAGGTGCAGAATTTTGATTAAAAGTTACAAAAAAAGTGAAGACCAGGCTCCACTTTATATTTCATATGATTAATTAAATTGCCACAGGAGCTTTGATTCCCGGATGCGGATCATAATTTTCCAGGGTAAAGTCTTCAAAATTAAAACTGAAAATATCTTTGACGTCAGGATTCAGCTTCATTACCGGAAGTGGTCTGGTCTCTCTGGAAAGCTGTTTATTGACCTGCTCAAAATGGTTATTGTAAATATGAACATCCCCAAAGCTATGAATATACTCCCCTACTTCCAGATCACAAACCTGGGCTACCATCATCAACAGTAAGGCATAGCTTGCAATATTGAACGGTACTCCCAGAAATACATCGGCACTTCTCTGATATAACTGCAGCGACAGTTTTCCATCTGCTACATAAAACTGGAACAGAGCATGGCATGGTGCAAGGGCCATATTGGGAATTTCGGCGGCGTTCCAGGCGGAAACAATCAGTCTTCTTGAATCGGGATTCTTTTTGATCTGGTCTATTACTTCAGTGATCTGATCCACTACTTTCCCGCCGGCTCCCTCCCAGCTCCTCCACTGTGCGCCGTAAACAGGTCCCAGGTCACCGTTTTCATCCGCCCATTCGTCCCAAATGCTTACTCCGTGGTCATTGAGGTATTTGACATTGGTATCGCCATTCAAAAACCAAAGCAATTCATAGATAATGGATTTCAGGTGTACTTTTTTTGTAGTTACCATCGGAAAGCCTTTTGACAGATCATATCTCAGCTGGTACCCGAAAACACTTCTGGTTCCGGTTCCGGTTCTGTCCGTTTTATCTGTTCCATTGTTTAAAATATGCTGTAAAAGTTCCAGGTAGTTCTGCATTTTGAAAGCGCTTTTTATGGTTCAAATTTAGAAAAAATTAAACGATTTACCGGTATTATGGGTCATAAAAAAGCATCCCTTTTCATGAATGCTCTGTCTATCATGCTCTTTAGCATTTAATCAACCAACGGTAAATTTTTAAATTCCGGATTGAAATAAAATGATCCTACTCAATCTTCTGAATGGTTTGAATCATGGCATTAACGGCAAAAGTATCACCTTCTTTTTTTCCTGACATGGCCTTCACAAGAGGTGATTCTGCAGAAACCGTCATCACCTTCCGGTTTTCGGAAATAATTTCGCCCACAGATACTGCAATGTAAAAGAGACCTTTATCTGTTTTCACCAGGGATCCGTTCTGAACTTTGTCTGAAGGTTCCGTCGATATTTTTTGAATAACGGACTGCTGGTTCAAAGATTCGTTAAGCTGCCGCTGAAGATTATTGATTTCCTGCTGGAGCATTTCGCGGCCGGTTTCATATTTGTCGCCCATGGAACTTTTGGTATCATTACTGGAGGCACGGGTTTCTGCAATCAGATTTTCAAAAGACTGTATTTTTTCTGTGAGCTTTGTTTTTATGATGTTTAATAATTCCTGTTTGTTCATAGTATGAAATTTTGAGTAGAATTTTTTTGATCATTCTTTCCAGAGATAATTCCGATAAATTTTAGATGAAGCCGGTTGCAAATATGCATAAAATAAGCGGGCTAAAGCCCGCCCCTATTGAATATTTTAACAGTTTGAAATGGTTTCTCAAAATAACACAAGCATCTTTTTTAAATGCTCAGTCTTTATTTCATGAAATTTATTTTTCAAAAACTGCGTAATCTGAAACTTTGAATGTAAAGTCTTTTCCGTTATCAAAATCCCTTTTGGTCTTATCAAAGACGTTACGGAAAGTTCCTGAAAGGTTTTGGTCTTCAATGGTGAAGTTTACGGGTTCTTTTGACATATTCAATACTACCAGCACTTCGTCTTTCCCGTTCTTTCTGATGTAAGCCAGGATTTTGTCGTTGGCTGTGGTGTTTAAAAGATAGGTTGATACATTGGGATCTCCGCCTCTTAAGGCAGGATGGGAAGCTTTTAATTCCAGCAGGGTTTTATAAAAATCGGCCATTTGATAGGTACTTGTCCATTTGATGACATCTTTTTCAAAGAATTCAAGCCTTTTCATATTGGGAAGCTCCTGACCTGAATATAGCAGGGGAATGCCGTTCCATGTTGCAGAGAATACGGCCATAGGCTTTGTGATTGCTCCATATTTTTCGTATTCTGTTCCGTTCCATGAATTTTCATCGTGGTTGGTTGTAAACCATGCTCTCATGGAAGTATCCCCGATATTGGAATACTGCCGCAAAAGGTCTTTAAGTTCCTGAAGGGGCTCATTTTTCTTGTAATAATCTGCAGATTTGTGCATCCATTTCCATGAGTAGCTTGCATCAAATACTTTTCCGTATTCAGGGCTTTCGAGCTCATCAAATTCTCCCAGCCAGAAAAGGGGTTTTAGCTTTTCGACTTCCGGACGTGCCTGCTGCCAGAAATCCACTTCTACCCAAGAGGCAAGATCGCATCTGAACCCATCAATGCCGGTTTCTTTTACCCAGAATTTCATGGCATCAATCATCGCCAGCCTCATTTCCTGATTTTTGTAATCAAGCTCAATAATATCATCCATTCCTGAAGCGATATGGAATTTACCGTCAGGATCTTTAAGATAGAATTCCGGATGTGTTTTTGTCCAGACATGATCCCAGCCG
This sequence comes from Chryseobacterium luteum, assembly GCF_000737785.1. Taxonomy (GTDB): domain Bacteria; phylum Bacteroidota; class Bacteroidia; order Flavobacteriales; family Weeksellaceae; genus Chryseobacterium; species Chryseobacterium luteum. The sequence continues at coordinate 88,041 of NZ_JPRO01000007.1, forward strand.
GTATGGTTGGCCACCCAGTCTATGATGACTTTAAAACCTAACCGGTGGGCTTCATTCACCATATGCTTGAAATCATTCATGGTTCCAAATTCCGGATTAATGGATGTGTAATCTGAAGCGGCATACTGGCTTCCCAGGCTTCCCTTTTTATTTTGCTGGGCAATGGGTGTTATGGGCATGAACCAAAGGGTTCTGATTCCCGTTTTTTTCAGGCGGGGCATTTCTTTTTCAAATGCTTTGAATGTTCCCTCCTGTGTATATTGTCTTAGGTTGACTTCGTAAATATTAGTCGTGTGCTTCCATTCCTTTGGCAGATCCATAGTGCTTTTTGTATTTTGAGTGGTACAGGAAACAATTCCCAGACCAATTATTGCTAGTAGAATTAATTTCTTCATTCATCTATTTTTAACAAAAGTAAGGAATGTTTTTTTGTTAGAGGCAGAGAAGGTGAACGGTCAATGGTGAATAGTGAATTTTGCTTCGCAAGGTAATTTTTTTAAATTCATGATTCACTTGCGGAGCAAAATTCACTATTCATCTGTAATAACTGGCACAAAAAAAGCCCCGGACAAAATCCAGGGCCATATATTGTATCAGATGTTATCTTTCATCGTCGTTATCTTCTTCATCTTCGAAAACATCATCATCGTAGTTTTCTTCTTCATCGTCATCGAAGCTGTCGTCATCTTCATCTTCAAAATTAGTAGTAACTCCAAAATCATCATCGAAACTGAAATCATCATCCATAAGCGGCATTACCGATCTTTTTTTAGATCCTCCGCTTCTGCTTGGTGCTTTTAACGGAACGTTTCCGAATCTGTATACCGTAATAGGATAATTAACACCTTTTGTTTCGTCGATGATCTCTACAAGTTCACAGTAAAGTTCCCAAAGATCAAGAAGCCCGTACTGGAACTGAGCTTTGTCACCCACATTTCCAAAAGCTTCATCAATGTACACATCCGACATAATTTCGCCATCACCATCGTCACTCATATCTTCCAGGGGAACACTTTTAACGATTGTTCCGTCGTCTTCCAACATATTAAAAGTGGAAAGTTCGTCTCCCTGCAGACTGAACGCACTTTTAATTCCCAAATGTAAGTTCCATAGTGATTGTTTTCCCTTTACTTCAATATCACGGAAAATATCTTCTTTCGCATCTAATATTACGCGGATCTTGTAAACCATATCAGTTTCTTAATTACTTTTTTGCCTTAATTATTATGATAAATCTCTGTTGCAAATATATAATAAATGACATGTGACAAAAAAATATTTCAGGATTTTTTAAAATATTTTTTTTCCTTACATTTTACCAGAATTATTTACTTTTTTCAAGCATAAAACTGAATTTAGTTCCTTCAAGGTAGACACTTTCTACGGTAATATTTTCGTTATGGGCTTCCAGAATATGTTTTACAATAGCCAGTCCAAGGCCGGAGCCTCCTTCTCTTCTGCTTCTGCTGGTTTCCACGCGGTAAAATCTTTCAAAGATCCTGGGAAGGGCTTCAGATTTAATTCCCATTCCGTTATCAATAACCTCAATGAGCACTTTATTTTTAAGAACGCTGGTTTTTACAACTACTTTTGCTTCCTGCCTGTTGGCATAATGGATGGCATTGGAAATTAAATTAATGAAAACCTGTGAAATTTTCTGCTTATCGGCATCTACAAAAATCTGCGGGTGAAGGGTCTGGATCTGGAGGGTGGTATTATGTTTTTCCGCTTCAAACTCAAGGAGATCAAAAATTTCTTTGATCAGGAGATTAACATCAAATTTTGAAACGGTAATACTGATTTCCCCTGCTTCAAGGCGGTTGATCATATCAAGGTCCGTAACGATCGCGATCAGTCTTTCTACGGATTTGTCAATTCTTTCGAGATATTTATCGCGGATGGTAAGATTGTCAACACCTCCGTCTCTGAGGGTCTCTACGTATCCCTGAATAGAAAAAAGAGGTGTTTTGAGCTCATGGGAAACGTTTCCGATGTATTCTTTACGGTAACTTTCCATTTCCTTCATCATATCTATTTCCGTTATCTGCTGCTGGTTAAGATCCGAAAATCTTTCTCCCAGTTCTTTAATGGTAATATTTTCGTTATTGTCATGAACAATTTCCTGCGGAAGCATTTGTGAAAGTCCGCGAACCTGCTTTTTTCCGTAATAGTTGAAAAGAAGCTCGAGAACCACATAATTGATGATAAAAATGAGGATAAGGCAGGTAAAGAGGCCTATTTTAAAAAAAGGCGTCCGGTAATAGATATCCTTCAGTGAATCAAAGATGATCACTAAAAGAAACATCACCAGTGTCAGAAGACACGAGGCGACGAGTGTAAGTCTGTAAAATTTCAATTTTACAAGTTTTTATAGGTTGATGTAAAGATAGGAATTTAAGGTCTTAAACGATAAGCTTATAACCTATTCCTTTTAATGTCTGGATGGTATTAATTCCCAGTTTTTCTCTCAGTCTTCTGATGTGGACGTCGATGGTTCTTTCTCCCACGATCACATCATTGCCCCATACTTTTTCCAGAATTTCTTCTCTCTTGAATACTTTTTCCGTGTTTGAAGCGAGAAGGTAAAGCAGATCGAACTCTTTTTTAGGAAGAAGGAACTGCTGTCCGCTTTTGGAAACCCTGAAATTGTCTTTGTCGATCACCAGGTCACCAATCTCGATCAGTTTAGCATTATCTGACACCTGAGACGTTAACTGAAGTAAAGCGTTTACTTTAGAAATAAGAATTTTCGGCTTGATCAGCTTTACAATATAGTCATTGGCTCCGGCCTGAAATCCTGCCAGCTGGGAGAATTCTTCGCTTCTTGCGGAAAGAAAAACAATCAGTGTTTTGTGCAGTTCTTTTACTTTACGAAGTTCCTGACAGGTTTCGATACCATCCTTTTCAGGCATCATGACATCCAGCAGGATAAGGTCAGGGACGATCTCTTTGGCTTTATCTATACCTTCGTTACCGTTTGTTGCTGTATAGATATCATAACCTTCTTTTTCCAGGTTGTAAGACAGAATCTCTAAAATATCCAGTTCATCGTCTATTAAGAGTATTTTCTTTTGGCTCATTTTCAATTTTTACTGAGCCAAAGTTAATAAATTTTAAAGCACAGATGAACAAATGTATTATCGTTCACATAAAGTTAACAATAATGATCTTTTATTAATGTTTAGTTAAGGAAAAATTAAAACTCGCTAAACCATTTACCCCGCTAATCTTTTATTCCTTTGCACCGAAAGAATTTAGTAATAAAGTAAGTAAGATAATGAAAATTAATAAACTTAGCATTGCGGTTATATTTTTATCCGGATCCATGTTTTACGCTCAGGAAACGAAGCAGGACACGATCATTAAGGAGAAAAAAATTGATGGCGTAGTAATCCAGGGAAGCAGCAACAAGAAAACTGAAACTGCAGTATTGGGAGAACAAAAAAAAGCGGTTATTCAAAAGCAGGCTGTAAGTGCTGAAGAGATTTCCAGAAAAGGGATTTCCAACGTGGAACAGGGACTTACGAAAGTAACGGGAATCACTACAGTAGAAGGAAGAGGCCTTTTCGTAAGAGGTCTTGAGGAGCGATACAATTACTTATTGATCAACGGTCTCGGATCACCTTCCAATAACCCGTTTCAAAAGATCATTGCCCTGAAGCAGTTTCCAACGGATGTGGTAGGAAAATTAAATATCTATAAAACCTTCAACTCCAACCTTTACGGAGATTTTGCAGGAGCTACTTTTGATATTGAAACGCTTACGATTGATAAGCCTTTTACCAAGATAGAATTCAGCGTAGGGGTAAATACTTTAAGTACATTCAGAAATAACTTCAAAGTAGCTGAAGGCGCAGACGGAATGAACGGTTATCTGGGGCTGAACTCCAGAGACAGAAGACTTCCTGATGAGATCAGAAATTCAAGGCCGGATAATTATAAATTCACTCCGGATCAATCTATAAATTCATTTAAAGACTCCTGGAACGTAGACAATGTAAAATCGATGCCGAATACGAGTATTGGATTTACTACAGCTCAGAAAGTAAAAATGGGTGAAACAGGGAATTTAGGAATTCTATTCTCTTTAAACCAGGGAAGCAAATTTGAATATAAGGATGGTGATAATAACCAGTTCAAAGGACAAGGTCAAAATTCATTCATCGAAAACATGAATTACCTTAACCGTAAGCAATATAATTACGAGATAGAGTCTTCAGTTTTATTAGGTTTAGGATATAAAAACAAAGGAACTAATGTTAACCTTAACGCTATTTACTTACAGAATGTCAATAATATCATAGAAGATAATTATGGTTATAAAGATGGACAGGTTCTTAACAAAACCACCTTCTTTAGAACTAACCAAATGGATATTTCAAGATTTTTAGATTTGCAGTTAACTGCTTCTCAGAAAATAAATGAAAGACATCAGTTTAAAGCCGGCGCCAGTTATGTAATCAATAATTATCAGCAGCCGGACAGAAAAATCATAGAAGGTAACCGTATTGATCCTACCACAGGAGCTACTCTTTCGGACGGAAATATCGCAATGCGTTATGGAGGAAATAACATTATCCGTCAGTATTTAGATGTAGATTCCAGATTCTATGGTTCAGCTTTTGCAGAATATCAACTTTCTTTAGGAGAAAAAGGAGATAGAAAGGATTTTCCTATTCAGATTGCATTAGGATATAATGGGTTCTCTGACTTCAGAAAAACTTCTTACCGATTTATCTTCGGACGTACAGCTACTTCTTCAGCTCCTTTTGTCATTAACATTGATACTCCTCAGGATGTATTTAATGCTTCTCTTAGAAACGGAGATTTATACTACCAGGAAGGTTCTGACGTTTCACAATTTTACTCAAGCTTCTATCAGATTATCAACGGGGGATATGCCAACGTCAATTTAAAGCCTAATGATTCTTGGGATATTTTATTAGGTGCAAGATATGAGAATGACATGACTCTGATTCGTTATTCTGAACAAAGTGCTAACAATAAAATCAACCTGGATAAAAACAAAGACTTCTTCTTACCATCATTATCGGTAAAAAAAGCTCTTAATAATAAAAATAATTTAAGATTCTCTTTCAGCAAGACCGTTACACGTCCGATTCTTATTGAGACAATGCCTATTACCTACATTAACCCAGATAACGTAAACATTGTCGGTAATCCTGAAATTAAAAACAGTGAAAACTACAACTTCGATTTGAAATGGGAATATTTCCCAACCAATAAAGAAATGTTTGCTGTAAACCTATTTGCGAAAAGAATTGACAATGCAATTGAACGTTCGTTAGTCGCTTCCGGAAATGCAACCGGTTCTACCATTACTTTCTTCAATGCAAAAAAAGCAGATTTATTCGGAATAGAATTAGAAGGGATCTTCAGTCTGGGAAGAATATCCGATGCTTTAAGAAGCTTTACTTTAGGAGCTAATGCCACTATTATGCATTCGGATGTAGAGAGAAGCCAGGATCAGTTAAATATGGAAAGACCTGACTGGTTTAATATTACAGGAGAGACATTACGCAAAAGAGGTTTACAAGGCGCTTCACCTTATACTATCAATGCTGATTTAAAGTATGAACTGAAAGACCATAACAACTTAGCCCATACATTCTCTTTGGTTTACAATGTATCAGGAAGCAAAATCTATGCGACAGGAGGTGCCGGTACCGACAACTATTATGAAAAACCATTTAATCAGGTAGATTTTGTATACCAGGGACAATTAACAAAAAACTGGAATGTAAAATTTGCAGTACAAAATCTCTTGGACAGCAAATATAAAATCTTAATTGGTGACAAAAATTATCTCCCAACCAATTTTGAGCAGGGTAATAATACACTTACAAACTACTACAGAGGAACTACATTCAATCTTACTGTAGGGTATACATTCTAAAAATATTTAATAAAAAATAAAAATAAGTATAAAAATGAAAAGAAGAGTTTTATCATTATTATCGTTAACAGCCGTGTTAACATTAGCCTTAAATTCATGTACTATCGAGGTAAATGATGGCCTAGGAGACGGTACTACAGTTACTACTCCGGGAACTACTGAAAGTGTATTAAGCGGAAGCGGAACATTATCAGGGACTATTTCAAAAGATATCCTTATCAAAAAAGGAAACTATACATTAGACGGAATTGTAAAAATCACGAATAATGCTACGATCACTATTGAAGCAGGAGCTACTTTCAATGTAGTAACTTCTAAAACAAGTGGCCTGGTAATTCTTCAGGATGGAAAGATCAATGCTGTAGGTACAGATTCTGAGCCGATTGTATTCACAACTTCTACTAAAACTCCTGGTGACTGGGGTGGTATCACGATCTACGGAAGAGCTCCTATCAAAGCTGTGAACGGAAATAGCCAAGCCCTTTCTGAAGACGGCAACAACGTTTATTACGGAGGAACTGATGCCAATTCAAACTCAGGAACAATGAAGTTTGTAAGAGTGGAATATGCGGGTAAAAAAATTGGTGATGGTACTTCTGAAACTAACTCTATGACGTTCTACGCCGTAGGAGCAGGTACTACTTTAGAGAACCTTGTAACATATAAAGGAACAGATGACGGTTATGAATTCTTCGGAGGTACTGTAAGTGCCAAGAATATCGTTTCTTACGGTAACTATGATGATGCTTTCGACTGGCAGGATGCATGGAGCGGACAGAACAACACAAACTGGTATGCTTTCCAGACAGGTACTGGAAACTTCGGAATGGAGATTGAAGCTTCTGGTAATGCTGACAATGTAGCACCAAAAGTATCCAACATCACACTGATCAGAGATACAAATACTCTTCCGGAAACGGCCAACTCTCCTGAAATTACTGCTATTCAATTCAAAAAGCAGGGAACAGGAATATTCTCAAACGTTTATATCAGCGGTTATAAAAATATCGGTACTCAGAAAGCTTACAGTGTACTGATTCAGGACGCTGCAACAGAAACAAGTCAGGTAAATACAGGTAAAGTGGTAGTTGCACCTCTTACTTACTTAAACTCTGACAATGCAGGTGTTTGGGGATATGCATTTACTCCAAACGGTGGAAAAACTTTCACGAACACTACTACCGTTACAAAAGTTTCTCTAACTGCCGGGGCTTGGGCTACAGTAGACGGAGTAAACCTTTTAGCAGGATTACAATAAGTAACTAGTTTCTTCATATCAAATTTTAAAAGCCATCAGAAATTTTTCTGGTGGCTTTTGGTTGTTCATTAAACCCACGGAAATCCATTGGTTTATTTACAAATTTCTATCATGAAGGGTTCTGTTGTATTGGATGGCTTATTTTTTTTACCACCCCGTTAAATCTTCGATTTGCCATCCCTCCAGCGGAATATAATTCTGATCCGACGAATATTGGTCATGATGAAGATCTTCAATTTTCAAATAATTAAGTATTCTTCTTTTCCTGAAGTTTTAAAAAAATAGCTAGAGTATCCAAAAAAAATTTTCGCTGTTTTGTGATTGAAATAAAAAAGACCGGATCATCAATCCGGTCTTATAATAGTTTTTATCTGTAAATATTAAGAATATTCAAATTTTCTTACCGATTCCAGAGTCATATCAATTTCTCTGTCCTTGATCGCATCACTGATGAAATAGGTTTCGTAGCCGCTTGGCGGAAGATATACTCCATTCTGAAGCATCTGGTGGAAGAAATTATTAAATAAAGAATGATTGGAATCTGCTGCTTCATCAAAATTGGAAACGCTGTTGGTATGGAAAAATACAGACATCATAGATCCTTTTCTGTTGATCTTGTGGGCAATTCCTTTTTCATTTAAAATTTTACCGATTCCAAAATCCAGTGTTTCTGCCGTTTTATTGATTCTGTTAAAGAATTCCGGATCGTTTTTAATAAGCTGTAAGGTTTTCAGTCCCGCTCTCATCGCCAATGGATTTCCGCTTAATGTTCCAGCCTGATAAACTCCGCCTTTTGGAGCTAAATGATCCATAATTTCGTTTCTTCCTGCAAAAGCACCTACCGGAAGACCACCGCCAATCACTTTTCCGTAAGTAACCAGGTCAGCTTTTACATTATAGAGTTCCTGTGCTCCTCCAAAAGCCAGTCTGAAACCGGTCATCACCTCGTCAAAAATCAGTAAAGCTCCGTTTTCATCACAGATTTTCCTCAAATTCTGAAGGAAATTATTTTCGGGAAGTACACAACCCATGTTTCCGGCAACCGGTTCGATGATAACAGCTGCTATTTCTCCCTGATTGTGACGGAACAGGTCTTCTACCTGCTCAAAATCGTTGTACCTGGCCAAAAGAGTATCTTTAGCCGTACCTTCCGTTACTCCCGGAGAATTTGGATTTCCGAAAGTGGCTGCACCGCTTCCCGCTTTGATCAGGAATGAATCTGAGTGGCCATGATAGCAGCCTTCAAATTTAACGATCTTATCTCTTTTTGTAAATCCTCTTGCCAGTCTTACAGCGCTCATACAGGCTTCTGTACCTGAAGATACCATTCTGATCTGGTCTATATTGGGAACGTTTTCTACGATGAACTTAGCAATCTCTGTTTCCAGTTCCGTAGGTGCCCCGAAAGAAAATCCTTTTTCAGCCTGAATTTTCAGTTCTTCCAGCACTTCAGGATGGGTGTGTCCCAAAATAGCAGGTCCCCAGGAATTAATGTAGTCGATGTAGGTATTGTCATCCGCATCGGTAAGATAAGCACCTTTTGCAGATTTCATAAATACAGGAACACCTCCTACTGATTTGAATGCACGTACCGGAGAATTTACTCCTCCAGGAATGTATTGGTATGCTTCATCGAATAAAGCCGAACTTCTTTGGTATTTCATATTTTAGTTGAAAGTTGAAAGTTGATAGCTGCCGGCCCAACAAATGAACTGACAACGGGAAACCGGCAACAAAAAATTAGTTTCTGGGTTTTTTGTCGATCAAATAAATCAGCTGGCCTGCAGACGGTTCCTGTCCTTCATCCATTCTGTTTTTTGCATATAATTTATTTAATTTGATCCCGAATTTCTGGGCGATATCATGCATATCTTCCCCGGATTCAGCTTTATAAACGGCTGTATTTCCTGCGGAATTTTTAGATTCAAGAAAGACAATGTCATTTTTCTTTAAAATATCGCTGTTAAGCTCGTTCCATTTGATCAGTCTGCTTTCGCTTATCCTGAATTTGTCTGCAATGAATTTAACGTTGGTATCTTCAGGAATGACAATATATTTTAAGCCTTCGTTGGGATGACTTTTGATAAGGATCGAATTAAGAATTTCAGCTTTTGTTTTGATCCTTTCCACTCTTTTCTGCTGTTGGGCATAAGAGGTCTGTTTGTAAGGAACTTCAACTGTAACCGGATCTTTGGCTTTCTTAACCATCATTTTTGAAGGCTCCAGCTGGGCCATGAAAGCACGGTCATCCTTCAGGTCCGGATACATTTTAAGAACGGCGTACAGCACTTCCTTTGAGTTGGTATCGTCATACTCATAAAGTCTGTACTTTTCAATTTTGCCGATCAGGATTGAAGCATAACGGGGATTGGTTGCATATCCTGCTTTTTTAAGTCCGTACGCCCAGGCTTTGTAATCTTTCATATCCAGGTTGAAAAGATTTGTGTAATACTTTCTTGTGGATAAAAATATTGAGTGGTCTTCATAAGACTGCCTCGGATCGTCATAAACACGGAAACATTCATTGGGGGCATCGTCTGTATGCTTCATGGTTTTTCCGGTCCAGTCTTCCTTACATTTTATCCCGAAGTGGTTTTTGCCTTCCTGGGCCAGTCTGCTCTGTCCGCCTCCGGTCTCCAGAAGTCCCTGGGCCAGTGTAATAGAAGCCGGAATCTTGTATTTTTCCATTTCTTCTACCGCATATCTGGCGAATTTTTGAATGTACTGGTCTTCAGTTGCCCAGGTCTGAGCCGAGAATGTTGATAAAACTAAAAGGCTTATGATTGAGAAAAGTCTTTTCATGTTTTTCAATTTTTACTTATATAATTAAATTTCTATTCTGTCTTTCCAAAAGCAGATTGGCTCCTTCAATACCTTGTAATCCGCCGGTATGAAAGCATAAAACCCTGCTGTTTTCAGGAAAATATTCATCATCAATCAGTTCAAAAACTTTCTGCATCATTTTTCCTGTATACACCGGCTCCAAAGGAATACCGTACTTCTGTTTAAAATCATTGATAAAACGGATGTTTTCATCTTTTATTTTACCATAACCTCCAAAACATGAATCTATTAGATTAAAATTCCGTCTTGAAGTTAATTCTGAGATTTTATCCTTCAGTGAAGCATCGTCAACTACATTAAATCCTATAACTTTCTGATCTTCTTCACAAAATTTTGCAATTCCGGCAACTGTTCCTCCGGTCCCTACTGCGGTGCAAAGATAATCAAAATCTTTTGTTTGGTCATTCAGCATCATTTTAACACCTTCCACGGCCTCTTTGTTGGTTCCTCCTTCGGGAACAATCAGTGCATCGGGGAATTCTTTATGGAGAAATTCGGTCAGTTTTTCTTTATGCCTGTATTCTTCCCGGGTTACAAATTTAAGGTTCATTCCGTTTCTTTTTGCTAAAAGAAGCGTGGGATTATCGCGCCATTTGTCCTTCAGCTCCTCCCCTCTTATCATTCCCAGTGTTGGAATACCGGATAAGTTTCCAGCGGCAGAAACTGCGGCAATATGATTGGAAAATGCTCCTCCGAAAGTGATGATGTAAGGGGTTGCCGGCTCTTTCTCCAGATAGCTGTTGATATTATAAAAAAGTTTCCAGTATTTGTTTCCTGAAATCTGGGGATGGATAAGATCTTCCCTTTTGATGAAGAGCTTTATATTTCTCTGAATGGATATTTCCTGGATGGGAACAGGCTCTGCCGGGGCTTTTAACAGCATTTTAGTTGTTTAACCATTATCTGCAAAATTAGTGAAAGATTCGATTGGTTGTAAATTTTAATGGATGACATTAAATGAATGGTTTTTATTTTAATATTAAAAGCGCAAGCTTTAACATTGATGCTGTCTTTAAGATACAAAGGCATTAATTCCGGCAGGTTTGGAATTTATGTCTAATTTTTTAAAATTTTGGCTAAAGCCGGATAGAAGGCAATCTGTTTTCTACAAACGGGTTAAAACCCGCTCCTATTGAATTTTAACAACAAGATCTTTTATCTTTTATCTTTTATCTTTTATCTTTTATCTTTTATCTTTTATCTTTTATCTTTTATCTTTTATCTTTTATCTTCAAATATTTTCTAAAGTTCCAGAATTTCCTTTTTTTCAGGTAATTCAGATCGCGTTCATTGGCGTATGCTTCTCTTTCAAATGAAATCCTTTTATAGGCCAGAAAACCGTCTTTGAGCTTGAAAAACCAGTAATAATATTCGATGACATAAAAAATATAGAAGAAGATAACGAGCATTTCAAGCTGCTGTCTCAAATGGATTTTTTCGTGGTTGATAAGTACTTTATTTTCCTTATCTTCGGGTTTCCTAATGAAGATAAAGGGAAAGAGAGCAATGCCGTTAATTTTTAGTTTCTTTAATGGCTTTTGGCATATAATTATCATACTAACAAATATAAAGTTTTTTTGACTTAGAGATTTAACTTATGGCCCATTATGACATCAAAGAAGGTGAAGACTTCTACTATAATGAACAGGGGTACAAGGTTTTTACAGAAAAATTCCATCTGAAAAGGGGATACTGCTGTAAAAGCGGCTGCAGACACTGTCCTTACGGGTACGATAAAAAGACTGATACATTTATTAAAAACGATAAAAAAAATAAATAAAATGAAAAAATATATTTTTATTTTGTTAGCATCGGCTGCATTAGGCCTTACATCGTGCAGTCCGTTTCAGGTACGTTCAGATTATGCCGAAACGGCTAATTTTACAACTTACAGAACTTATAAGATTAGAATTGACGATCTGAAACTGAATGACATTGATAAAGACAGGGTTTTAAACGAGTTATCAAGACAGCTTCAGAGCAAAGGCCTTCAGTCCGGCGAAAATCCTGATCTGATCGTTAATGTAAAAGCGAACCACAAAAAAGTAACGGACATCAACAACAGCTCTCCGTACGGAATGTGGGGATGGGGCGGTCCTTTCGGATGGGGCGTTGGCATGAGCAGAACATGGACCAGCAATTATAATGAAGGCGCACTGATCGTTGACCTGATCGATTCTAAGACAAACAAACTGGTTTGGCAAGGTATCGGAAGTGGAATTTCCGTGGATTCTCCAAAAGCCAAGCAGAAACAGATTCCTGAGATCATGGCTGAGATCATGAAAAACTATCCTCCTCAGAGAAAATAAATGATTTCAATCAACCATCATATACAACGCCGGTACAGCTTTTCTGTACCGGCGTTTATCATTTTAGCAGAGATATATAATCTTTCTATTTTACATTATTTAAAAAATAGCCTATTTTATCATTCCTGTTCGTGACAAATTCTTTTCCGCTTTCATTTATTCTATACACCAGAACTCCCTGATTATAGGTTTCCCATATTTTAAATTGATAAGTTCTCTGTTTTGTATGTATGGTAATCCAATATTCTTTCTTTTTTATAGGATGGTTCACCCAGGTAAATTCGTCGGACTTTAATTCCTCAAAAAGCTTATTATATTGTTTGTAGTTAACGGTTTGATTATTAACAGTTATTCCTGTAACATTTGAAAACATTTCCTGATTATAAGAGTTGTATTCTTTAAGGTCATATCCTACTTTGATAAGATATCCGATAAGCAGTATACCATATATTATGAAAGGGAAATAGAAATTCACTTTTTTCTGTCTGGCAACAGCGGAAAGCAGTATTGTTAAAAATATAAAAACGAAAATGATCCTGGTATAAATACTTCCCATAATTTACTTTATTCTTCTGACACAATTTCTACGGTGTAAAGGTAGAGGTTTTAGAAACACGATAAATACTATTAATTCTTCTATTCCCATGACCGGATGATATATAAAACGGCATGCTTTACCTATTAAAATTAACAGTAATGTAATTTTTTATTCGCAAAAATATAGTATTCTTACAGAAATTTTTATTAGTATGAAAAAAATTATCTTATGTACTGTAATAGCCGGGTTTGCCAATGCCCAGGCTCCTGCAGGATATTACAGTTCAGCAAACGGGCTGAGTGGCGCCGCGCTGAAAACGGCATTAAGCAGTATTATTTCAAACGGGCATCAGGACAAGGGTTACAGCGGACTTTGGACCGGCTATAAAACGACTGATATTGATAAGACCTATGAAAATGACGGTTCGATTATGGATATTTACTCGGAAAAGCCTTCGGGAACAGACCCTTACAAATACACTCCGGGGACGAATCAGTGTGGCACCTATTCCGTAGAAGGAAACTGCTACAACCGGGAGCATATTGTGCCTCAAAGTTTATTCAATGAATCTGCACCGATGGTTTCGGATATCCATTTCATCAGGGCTACCGACGGCAAGGTGAACGGGATGAGAAGCAATTATCCTTTCGGAAAGGTAGGATCGGCAACATTTACTTCTCAAAACGGCTCCAAGCTGGGCAGCTCTTCTTCTTCAGGCTATGCGGGAACGGTTTTTGAACCTATTGACGAGTTTAAAGGTGATGTGGCAAGAATGATTTTTTATTTTGTGACACGTTACCAAAGTAAGCTTTCTTCTTTTTCTTCGGGTAATATGCTGGGGAGTTCAACATTTCCGGGATTACAGACCTGGGAGCTGAATGTTCTTCTGGCATGGCACAATCAGGATCCTGTTTCGCAAACTGAGATCAACCGGAATAATGCTTCTTACACTTACCAGGGGAATAGAAATCCGTTTATAGACAATCCTAATTATGTAAGCCAGATCTGGGGATCATCAGGTCCGGGAACCACGGATCCGGGAACGCCTAACCCGGGCACAGGCTGCGTGAATGAAACTTTCGAGACTATTCCTGCTGCCAATGCTTCTTATACAACCAGAACCTGGACATCAAGCGGTATTTCATGGACTGCTACAGACTCGAGGACCGATCAGACCATCAACAGCAAAGCGATTACGGTGAGAAACGGTTCTTTAACTTCGGGAAGCTCAGCCAATGGTATCGGATCATTAACTGTAACTACACAGCTTAAGTTTTCGGGAAGCAACGGAACTTTTGATGTGAAGGTAAACGGAACAACGGTAGGAACGGTACCTTACGGCACCACCGCTGCAACTACAACGATCAGCAATATCAATATTTCAGGAAATGTTACAGTAAGTCTTGTCAACACCTCATCGGGCAACAGAGTGGCTGTTGATGATCTTAAATGGACGTGCTATTCGGGAACATCCAAGCAGGCTCAAAGAATATCGGCTGATGAGAATACGGTTCAGGAACTTCAGGTATATCCTAACCCGATCTCCGGGCAGGAAATCTTTGTAAAAGGTGATACCCGGAATATTAAAAAAGCAGAGATTTATAATCTTCAGGGGAAGACCCTTGAGACGATCAACAGCCCTTTTAAAAATGGAAATTCCATTAAGATCAAAAATCTTGAGCAGGGAATTTATATTTTGAAGCTTGATCAGTCTAGTTTGAAGTTTATTGTGAAATAATCTGTTGACTAAAAATAACATAGCCGATTCAATATTCTTGAACCGGCTTTTTTTTACTTAAAAATAATGTTTCTCTTATTTCATGTACTGATACCACGGAGATCCCTGTGGAGTAGGATATTTTAATCCGAAGACCACATCGTTTCTGTAGGCATCTTTGGTTACGGTCACATATTTATTTCTGATTCTTCCATCGTTCTCAATCGAAATACTCAGGATGGAATAGTTTTTCCCATCGTCCCAGAAAAAAGATGTAGGATAGGTAAAAGAGTTTTTCTCATCCTGGTTCCATGACACTTTATCAGGTGCCACTTTCTTAAGCTTTTCAAAAATCTGTTTTACTATTTTAGCATCTACAGTTGCTTTATCTGTCACGGTAGCAGTAGGGTTTCCATGTTTTCCTGTAATTTTTTCAACAAATTCCAGAGAGCTTTTTTCAGCAGCGTTGGTATCGAGTGCCCCTACTTTTCCTTTGTATACGGTAATTCTTGTCCCCATTGTATTGTCCAGAGGAATTCCTCCATAGGTCAAACCTTTATTTTCATCTGCATAATATTGAACGACATCTGGTTTGCTGCCTTTTTCTTTTAGAAATACATCTTTATTTTCAAAATCATACTTCGTTGCCTCTTCGCCCAAAGAGACGGATGAAAGATCAAATGATTTATTTCCGCAGCAGATATTAATCAATACCACGAAAATCAATATCAGGAATTTTCCTTTTTTCATAATAGTTTATATTTTGATTTATTAATGTCATTCCCCCTTTTCTTCCTTTGCGAAAACAGGTTAAAGTATTTTTATTGTTTTAAATAGATAAATACGATACAGAATACGTTGATCAAAATGATTACCAGCCCTGCTTTCAAAGACCATCTTAGTCTTTCTTTCATGCTATCCGATGTACCGTAAGTAGCAAGCAGTGCCGCAAAAAATGCAGCAACCCCAGTAAAGACACCTCCAGCGGCCAGCATTACCCAATCCAGTTCCACAGCATTGGTACTGTTCTGATTTTCAGCATCTGTAATTTTTACTTTTTCACCCAAAACCGGTGGATTATTACTGGTGATGTCCAGTGTTTTTACAATTTTTTTGCCATTGGCATCAGTGTATTCCACTCTCGGAAAAAAGATGACTCTGTCGCTGTATGAAGAATTTGAAAAGTTTTTACCTTTTGTGATTTCTTTTTTATAACCCACCACGGTTGCGGTATATTGGGGTTCATCGAAAGTTCTGTAGGCTTTCTCCCAAAAAAATGAGTAGGATAAAATAAACGTTAATGCATTAATGGAAATCATTATTAACGAAACAAAAAACAAGAGAAAAGCCTTCTCAAGAAAACCTCCTGTCTTTCCGAAATTCTGTTTTTTATCCGAAATTTTTGAAAAAATCCTGTATCCTAAGAATACAGAAAACAGAACAACCACAGCTACAAAACCTCCAAAAAAAGTCATTATCCCGATATTTTAAATAATACTAAATCCTTTTTCTTTTGTTCTCATGTGAAGTTTGATTTCCATTTCAATATTGCCCTGCTTTTCAAGATCGGGGCTTTTGAACTGAAGTGGCTGAGACCCGTCTTTTCTCATGAGTCTTACCAATTTACCATAGCCCATGATTTCAAGGTGCAAATCAGCCTCATTAAGTTCCTCAACAGCTAAATTTTGGCCAAACAACTGACCTGCACTGTCTAAAAACCTTTTTTTCCGGTCTTCGGAATAATATAAAGCCTGCTCCTGAAGCTGCATTTTGTCATGAGACATTTCCAGGTACTTTCCGGCATTATGCTCAACCAATACTGCATGTATCTGTTTATAATATTTGAAAACATCACTGAAGAGATCTTCTTTTTTCACATCTTTAAAATCTACCGAATGTTGCCAACCGTCCAGTACAAAAGGAAGTTCCACTTCTATTTCGCTGGCCACATTAAACGTGGGATGCTGAACATTCTCTGTTAGTCCGTCCCATGGGGATTCCATTTTAGGACGGAATTCAGCGCGGGATGCCTTCCAGTTATCAAAATCTGCACAAAAGAAATCTACCGATAAGGTATCATCTTCATCCAAAACATTTTTTCCCAAACGCGGATACATTTTTCCAACTACCTGATATTTCCCGCTCTGAAGCAGCGCCTGATTGATCATGGTATCTCCTCCGAATCCGCCTTCTTTGGTCTCATCTCCGTACCAGTCTATGACAGGAACATCATTCACATAAATGGTTCCCGAACAATACATTCTGGGATAAACGGAATATAATGGTTTTTTTAAATTATGCATACCTGAGTTTAAGTTAAATATTTTTTATTCATATAGTAAGTTTCTTCTTTCATCACCTTTTCTTCTACTTTGAAATTACTTTTCCACCAGCCTACTTCACCTTCTATCTCTACAGAAAGAACGACTCCTGAAAATTTCAGAACAGGCTGGATAAATAATCCTTCCGTATCAGAATCCAGCACAATATCACCTCCAAAATAGGAATCTGCCTTGGCTGCCGCTTTAAAGGTAACAATGGGTTTTGCTTTGGTTCCTTTTACCGTTCCCACTTCAATACTGATACTGAGTTCTATGGTAGCACCCATTTTCCCTCCGATCGTGGTTTTCCCCTGCATATTGATCCCGTTAATACTGTCAATTTTCAGGGCATCCACCATGATTTCCAGCTCGCCATAGAATGTCGCTGTAAAGGTAACCGAAGCGCCCAGTTTTTCCAGTCCGCCTCTGAATTTATTGATAATTTTCGCTGCGGCAGGGTTCCCGGTGGCTCCGTAAGAAGCTGCAGCAATGGCTGCACCGATGATATCAATAACGACTTCTGCGCCTATCAGGGGTTTGAAACCGAAACCGACTTCACCGATGACGCTCAAAGCAGCTCTCTCATTGACTCTTTCCAGATACCACTTCCCTACAACGGTAAATTTAGGATACCTGAGATTGAAACCAACGGGAATAGCGGTTTCTTTTGCAGCACTCTGAGCATAGTTGATGGCATTCTGAACGATATCTACAGCGGTAGCGATCATTCTGGCGACCACCTCTATTTTATCTGCAAACTCGTTGGTAAAGCTTCTTTTTTCCCGGCCGGCATCCCATTCTGCGGATAATCCTACACCTACATTGATCGGAACTTTTCCGTCTTTATTCAACAGCATTCTTTTGTAACCTGCCTGTCTGGATTTTTCCTGATGCTTGGCATATATATTCCCCGGCGGCATATTGGAGGCTTTATAATTGGAAACATTCACCTGAAATTCCAGTGCAAGTTCCCATTTAATATCCGGATAGGCTTTAATTAAAACCGTTACTCTTTTATCATTACTGAAATATCTGCAACTGTGAATGTTCATATGGAACTTATTCGGATTGGTTGCTATAGGCCAGATATACTGTATGGGAGCAGCATTGAACCTTGACATATTCGAGTAGACTTTATAATTAAAAGACGAAGGGGCAAAAGTCTGTTTGGCATCTCCTTTATCTACCGCCTGGCCTACGTCGGTCATCAGGATCTGCTTTTTATGCTTGTTTTTACTTCCATGGTAGCATTCATTGGTATCAAATCCGGAGATATCAATCGTAAGGTCTTTTTTCGTTGACTCAGTCGGAGCTACTACTTCATAATTAATGGTTTGGGCATCATGAGCATTGAATACAAAAGAAATATCTACTCTTCGGTTACTCTCGTAATCCTTTTCATTTTTGAACCGGATATTATCCTTCCCCATTTTATCGTCTGTAGGATCTACTTCTCCTTTCCCAACGGAAATGATTCTGCTTGTATCAAGACCTCCGTCTGCAAAAAATTTCTTTACAACATCGGCTCTTCTCTGGGACAGTCCTTTATTGTAATTCTGTTTTCCGATCACGCAGGCATAACCGCTCAGATTCATAGTTGAATCTTTGTGTTCCAGAAGAAACTTGAGTATATTATTGAGGATGGCTACCCCATTTTTGTCTATTACCGTAGAGTCAAATTTATAATAAATTGTTCTCTCGATACGTTCCTGAAGGGCTGCAGACTGTATTTTTCTAATTCCTTTACCATTATCAAAAACAGTTACCGTCGTGTTACTGGCTTTTCCGTCTTTTACTTCGCTTTCGGTGATCTTGATCATTTCAAAGCGACACGGTTCCTGACGGACGGAATTTACATCCGGCTTATATACTTTTGTTGGAGTCTGATTCTTGCTGACATTGGCATTGGTAGTGACCACTTTATTTTTTACATTCAGATAGATAGCGTGAAGATCATCACCCAGATTATCTTTGATGTACTGTTTGGAAGCAGTGTCTTTTACTTTGATATAAAATTCTTCTACATTCTGGATGTTATCTACATGAGCCATCCATGAGTAGGTATTTTCTATTTTTAAATTGACCTCCCCGTCTATTACCTGAACATTATTGTAGACATGAACCAGCTTATCTTTTTTTGCGGTCTGCTGATTCCAAAGTTCTATCGTTACAGTATTTCCGTTAAGGCCCTCCGTCATCAGATTAAGATAAACAACATGGCCGTAAGAAATGAAATTTATCTTATTCTGGTTTTTGATACTGGTTTTACTTCCTCTTTGAGTCGTCCATTTGCTGGTAACAATTTTAGGATCACACCAGCCTTTTACATAGAGTCCTGTATTGTTTTTAGGGTCTCTTTTTCCGGACAGACTTGCTTCAATATAATAATGATAGCTTCCGCAAAACTGTTTGGAGATCAGGAATTTGTAGCCGCCTTTTGAGGGCGCCTGATTGATGATGATTTTCCGGTTATTGGTCTGCCGCATCCAAATAATTTCTTTCTTTTTATCTTCGGCAGTAGTTCCGGGCAGCCATTCTTCAACGCCAAAATAAACCCACTGATCAGGTTTTAGCGTTACTCTCTGGCCTTTCACCGACATATCGGGATAGTAAAGTCCTTTTGTAACATGTATTTTTTTTACACCTTTAGCCATTTCTCTGTCGTTTAGATTACACCATCCTGCCCGCCGTAGGTAGGCTGTTCATTATACATTTCTTCTGAATCCACCAATGGATTGATCTGCTGCTGTACATCCTTATCCGCATTTTTAAAATTCTGCGGGCTGCCTTCTGTCCTCTGTCCGTGGTCTATGATTTCAATACACGGCGTTCCTGCAATGGCACAGATGGCTTTACTGGTTTCAACGATAATATAGCCACCGTTATTAAGCTGTACTTTTTCATAGAAATCTTTCCATTCAGTAACCATTATTTTGCATGGTGGTGGCGGAACTCCCATTTTGATACAGTTACCGAATGTATTTTTCTCGAATGTTGCCGCTCCTATTTCTTTCGTGGTGACGATCAGTTTTTTGGAGGCGTTTTTATCATTCGCGTATTCTTTCTGGTGTGAGAGCACTTTGAGTTTGTCCGGAAGCTGTCCGAACTGGCATTTGCACATAGCACCCTGTACTACAATATGTTTTTCTGCCATGGTTAAAATTCTTTATTTGAAATTACTACTCGGGTTAAATATTCATTTCCAAATTCAAGGCGAACAAAGGAAGAATTCATCTTGAAAGTCACAACGGTCAGGGCTTTTTCTGAATTTCCTTCCGTTTCTCCTACGGCCTGATAAAGCTGTGCGTTATATCTTGCAAATTTTTGTTTACATTCTGATGGTGAGCTGTCATTAAATACCAACCCATGAGGTAATCCAGAGACCATATCCTGTCCGTAATACTGGATAGCATAATATTCCAGACCTGTGCTCATACTGGCGTAGATCATATTGAAATCGTCGAAATCCCAATTGGAGTATTTTCCGCCTTTGCAGTCTTTACATTCCGGTTGAGTGGGTTGTACCTGTAAAAGTTTTGTAAAGGTATCGGACGTGGCCGGTAACGCAATAAACTGTTTCTTCCCGAACAGAATCTGCAGTTTTTTTGATGCTTTTTTCTGCTTCTGATTTTCTACAATCATATCCGTTGTGGTGACCGCAGTAGTATAAGTAGTGGCTACGCTGTCAGTTAGTGATGCATCATCATTTGAAAGTTCCGGTCGCTTATAGTTCAAAAGAAATTCTTTGATCTCTTTCTCTACTTTCCCGGTGGATTTGGTCAGTTTGGTGTCTACCTCTTTCTTCGACCAGTTGTCCGGAATTACTTTTTCAAGAAAAACAGTGACTTTCGTGCTTTTTGCAGAGACCTTTTTCATATTCACATTCCATACCGCCTGCTGGATAAACTGTTTAGATTTAGCTCCATTTTTCAGGGCTAAATTCAGATAAGGATTTTTCTGGCCGCCTTCATATTTCAAATGATAAAGATCAACGGTAGTTGAGAAATCGGTATCCGATGCAGCAGCAGCTTTCGGTTCATCCTGGGTGAAATCATTTTTAAAATCAAAAATAGAATTCTGTAAGGTCTTGATATCTTTCGGGACATTAAATTCCACTTTTTGCCCGAAATGCAGGCTAAAGCTCAATATAAAAACAAGGATGGACAATTTATGATTTGGTTTAATTTTCATTTTGTTAGTTTTTTTCAATTATTCAGTCAGCATCGCAATGACTACTGATATTTTCTTTTTCTTCTCAAGTTGCAGGTCACATTCCAAATACATTGATTTCACCAGTAAATTCTGCCCGTTCAGATAATAGACTATTCTGAAGTTCCCTTCCTGATTCATCACCGGATTATCCTCAATGATCATCGAAAAGGGAGCTTTATTTATAAAATCATATACACTCCTTTCATCATTTAATTTCCCTTCGCCTTCTACATTAACCAGACCGGATTCTCCTTTCAGCGGATCAATCTCCAGTTTTATTTCATATTTCGGTTCTACCGGATTATCTACCACAGGAAAACTTTCTGTGACCTCTGTTTCATAATCCTGTCCGAAACTCTGATAAACCCCCAAAAACAATGTTCTGATGAAATAATCATTTTTCAGATAAAGACTTATGGCATCGGGTTCGTCTATTATTTTTTCTATCTTTTCGCAATAGATGTCTACTGTTTCTCCTTCAAATTCTTTGTAAATCTCTTCTTTTACGGCAGGCCATCTTTGTTTAAATACTGAAAGGTTTTCCACCTCATTGAATTGTCCTGCCTCATCTACGCTGATCTGCAACGGATACAAAACCTTTGATGTTTTATAGGCCAGCAGATCGGCTATTTCATTCACTTCCTCTTCGTTCAGAAAAAGATTGGAGGTTCTGTCTATTTCAAAAAAATGCAGCCTGCTCTCGGTTTTCAGCCAGCGTACTGAGGTTTCATATTTCAGTTCATTCTTGCGGTCGTTGCTTTCAATATTGATAGTAACTCCATATCTGCAGAATGAATTTTCAGGTTGAAAAGTAAGGCTGTTTCCTCTTCCAAACGGCACCAACCGGGTTTTATCCGTCACTCCTGTTCTTGGAAGAAAAAGTTCCTTCTGGCCTGTAAGCTCAATCAGGATCATATCCTTGACGTCGCAGTGGTTATTGTGAAATAACTTTAAAGCACCTGCATCTAAATGGTACAGCGAGGCTATGCTTTTAAGGCTCTCCCCTGTCTGGACGGTATGTATGTTAAATTTCTGCATAAAAATAATCCGGCATCTCTGTTCTCTGTCAGTATTTCTTACTTAATGCTCAATATATAAATGATCAGCAGCGCGATACCCGATGCGATCAATATTAAATTTGTGCTTCTGTTCCTGTGATTTTTGGTAAAAAAACCTACCATAATCTCTATTAAAAGCAATAAACACCATCCAGCCATCCAGCAGATATTCAAAACAAGATGCATAGGAATAGACATTCCGCTGTTTCCTCCTATGGACTGAACCGGATGGAACCATGAGTCCCAGTGGTCATAAATATAAATCAGTATAAATCCTGATAATAATATTCCGATTCTTAATACCAGATGTTTATTCATAATACAGATTAATGGAACACTCTTACCCTGTCTGAAGTAGGATCCATTCCTATTCCTTCTCTTCTTGCCGACCAGTGGATGTATTTATTTCTGAGTATCCTCAGGTCATCCTGTTCCTTCATTTCTCTCTGGTAGTCTGCATATTTCTGCTGCGGTATTGAAGCTCCGCCATATGCGGTCTCAATATCTTTATATCTTTTAAAAGTATACTGTTTTCCATTGGCCATCGCATAAGATCTCAGGCGGTCTTTTACCCTTACGAGCAAAGGATCGGAGGTAATGGAATACTTTTCGTCCGTAAGCTTCTTTATGGTCAGGGGAACTGTTTTCTGAACTCCATACTCTGCCATAAAATGCAAAGGAACATAGCTGTATCTTTTGACCAGATCGCGGGTTCCTTTTAATGCGAGATAAAAGCCCGGGGTAATGGTAAGCTGCTCTTCTTTGTACCACGCATCTGCAATAAGCTGGCTTCTTAATGCCTTCAATTTTTCACTGGTGGTCCATGATGTTTCAATTTCCTCCCAGGTTTCGGTTCCGTCTTCGTAAGCTCCGCCTACATCGCAGTGTACGCCGGGAAATATTCTTTCTATGCCTACATGCACGTTGGTAAGGTCAAAGTTTTCCCTGTGCTCGTTTTCTGCCACAAAATGGATTACAGTCTGTGCTCTTCCGATATCATTCAGGCTAAGTTCTTCCACATCATTGTGAAAATCCGGCATGGCAGAAAAGTTTTTTGAATAGGAGGAAACGGTATCATAAATACCCAGAAATCTCACCTTCAATACATCCACCGTAATTCCGGCTTCCTGCAGCTTCAGTCCCAGATGTCCCCATTTCGGAAGCTCTTCGCCCTGCACTCCGGTGCCGTCGCTGTCATAGTGGGCAGTCACGGTCATCCCTTCACTTGAAACAGTAGTGCTGGTTGCTTTATATTTAGATTTTCCTATTTCATGAACGAAATTACGGGCTGCCGCTGCTCCCCTGCTGAAACCGAAAACATCAAAAGTAAGAACGGCAATTTTATCTGCTTTTTTGGCATTTTTAATGTTTTTTACTTTTTTCACGATCTCTTCACAGCCTTTTCTTACTTTTCCCCTGATCCCGGTGGGACCTGTCCCGAAGGCATAACCGAGCATGGAATCTTTTTCTTTATCTTCAGTTCCGATTCCTTCTATATAGATGCCAAAATTCTTATCGTAATTGTCCCACAGCCGGGCTACATTGCTCCAGTCGTTATTATAACTGTTATTATCGGTGGGTGAGCCTCCGTTTTTTTTGTATTCAGGAGTTTGCTGCCTTCTTTCGATGGTGTTGGTTTTATTATTCAACGTTCCGTCAAAAAACACTCCAAGAGTAATGTCTAACACTTCCTCTTTGGATATTTCCGGGGTATAATCTCCAAATTTATTATTGTGCATCGTTCTTATTTTATTTTTATTGACAGATGAGGCTGATGAATGATACTGCTTATTCTATTTTACGTGAAAGCCTGATCTTTGCTTTTGTAACGGGCAGTTCTTCTTTCCCGCTCTTTAATGATACAACAGCTCCTGTATTATCTGCATTGACTTTAATGGTGAGGTCTATATTTTCTTCTTTTCCGAGTTTCCGGAATAATTCAAAAATTTCTTTTTCTTCAAAAGAATCTATCCATACACCGTATCTGTTTTTATTCTTATCCCGCCAGTAGAAACCGCAGAATTTTGGAACAGCTCTTTTTTTACAGGTATCCTCTTTCAGACTTTCCCCGAAAAGATTTTCCTGTTCCCCGTTATAGTTATTAAACCCGAAATCGATCCATTCGCTTCCTTCCGGCAAAACCACTGAGGGCTTCCAAGTATATTTTTCTCTGTACAGATCATAGATACCGGGATCGGGGTAGCCTTCTTTTTCTATTTTAGCTCTGATTTCCGGTTTAAATGTTTCATAGGAAGGATCTTTCAGCATTCTGTCTGCAAAGCCTTCTTTCAGCATATATTTGGCATTTCCGTATGCTTTTTCTTCGGTAATAAGGGTATCATGAGCCTGGAAAAAACCTACTTCTTTCTGGTTTCCGGGGCCGTTGATCCATAAAACGACACGTCCTTTCGGTGCAAGCCCTACAATAAAATTACTATAAGTAGTTTTCTTACCGTTATCCTGATCTATAAATCCTTTTGCAAAAAGATTTTTTATTTTTTCTTTATCCAGGTCCCATTTTCCGGTATAAAATTTATTTTCCACCAGTGAGTACCAGGTAAATTCCAGCTTAGAAGGAATATCCATCTGACTGGTTTCTACGCTCATTGTCCCGCCTTCATTTCCCCAGCCTGTATTCTGTGTTCCCCAGATGGCATCAAAGCCGTAAGTAAAATCATCTGCAATAATGGCTCCTTTGTAAATTTCCATCGGATATTCCTTCGGCGCAGAGATCGTTCCCAGCCAGCTGTATTTATCTTCCATTTTTTTATTTTGACAATTGATTAATGAGAAACTACTTATAATAAAAAGAATCAGAATTCTTAATTTATTTGTTTCCATGAGACATTATTTTCTTATTGCTTGCCAAAACAAGGTTATTTTTCTGGGCTTCCACATTAATTTTCTGTGCAATTTTTTCAACCTTTTTGCCGACATTCAAATGATAAGAGTCCGTGACTTTTATCTGTATATTTTTAGCAGTTTTAATGATGGCCATATCAGAAAAGTTTTGATTTTTCGGCACTATTGAATTCTACGATCTTTCCGCTCTGCATCGTCATGTTTTCCAGCTCGCTGAACATGGATATTTCTCCGGCTATTTCATTAGAGGTTTCAGACTGTCTTTTGAATTCTTTTTCCACCATTTCAGTTCTGGTATCCGAGGATTCACGGATATCACCGGAGGCCGTCTGTACAATGTCTTTTCCTGCTGTGGAAATAATACTGTCATTGGCAGAACTGTTGATTCCTTCTCCTGCACTGATCGAAATTTCTTTTCCGGCAGTGATGTTGATATTGTCTCCGGCGTTCAGTGTAAAGTTTTTGGGAGCTTTCATGCTGATATTTCCGGCACCATCCATGAAATAGATATTTCCGCTGGGATCCATGATCTTTACGCTTCCTTCTTCATCATTCATTAAAATCCTGATCCCACTTCTGGTCTGGATGGACTTCAGGTGGTTGTTGATTCCTCCGCCTAAAGCTATTCCTCCGTAGAACATTCCTCCCATTACGAAAGGCCTGTCCGGGTGGCTGTGGACAAAATTAACCATTACCTGGTCTCCTATCTCGGGAATAGCAACATACCCTCTGTTCTGTGTAATCTGGTCTGTTCCTCCCGCATCCGGACTCATCATCCTGATAAAATGTGTTGTATCGCTGGTCTGCCAGTCAAACCGCACCTGTATTCTGCCCTGTCCTTCCGGGTCTGTATTGGAGATTACGACTGCAGTCTGCGGTTCAGCTTTAGGGATCTTATATTCCGGTCTCGGAAGAAAACCTGTATCTGCAGCTATCCCTGTAAAGCTTCCTTTGTAATGTCCTATTGTATCAATCTCATGCTCCGATTCCGTGATCATAATTCTTGTGAAATAGGAAGTTTCATTGGAGTCCTGCTTCCGCATCTGGACATCGGCTACACATCCCGGGTGAAGGAACGGAACCGTTGTATTTCCTGAAATGGAAAAGACATTCACGGCAGCACTTCCTGAAGCACTTTTCTGAGAATATTCTATATCCAAATGGGTTGATGCCTTGATAGGGGCTATCTGAAGCGCGGGAGTTTTATAAATGCTATTATTATGCTCATAGGCCGTTTTTGCAATATCACTTACATGCTGAATCGGTGTGGATCCTGAGGTAAGTTTTTCGTTTTTATTGCTGTTGTACCCATAAAACTGGGGTTTGGTATGTACTGCTTTCAGTTCAACTTTAATATCATTGGCACTGCTTCCGTAGGTAAGGGTAATAGGCTTGTTCTGCGGGGGCAATTTTCCGAAATGGAGAACTTCACCATCATAAAAGAACTGTTCACCGTATGCCTCAGCCATTCTTGCGAGATAATTGTAATGGGTCTCATCATACTGGCTGCTGTAAATGATCTGGGAGAAATTATTGGCATCTATCCTGATATCAAAACGGCTTTTATCAATTCCCTGCTTGATAACCTCTTCGGCAATGATTCCCATATTAACCGGCTGGGTTCCTCCAAAACTCTGGGTATGGGAAGATCCGTCCAAAAGAACGGTAGGACTGCATCCTGTAAGCACAATATTCCCCAGGCTCATTTTTTCCTGGCTGAATGCAACACCGGTAATGATCCCAACAAAGGTTCTCTCGGGGCTGTTGTCTATATCTTTATAGGAAATAACGGCTGTAAGGCGTTTTCCGAGGAATTTATTGGCATCTTCCAATGAATGGGTCTGGCGGTCTCCAAGAGTATCATGAGCCAGGGTAAGTGTGAATTCATGATGACGCTGGGTGCTCTGTTTAAGTTTAAAATGCTTATAAAATTTGATAATTTTTCCTTCTATGACTAAGGAAAGCTTTACCAGACGGTTGATGCCGGCATGATGATTTTCGGATACCCCGTCTGCATTCTGTGCCGGACGAAAAGCCGCTCCTTTTGATTTTTCAGGTGTAGTTGACATATTTTATAAAGTGATTGGTGTTAAAGTGTGTATTTTATTTATTCAGTCGGGAATTTTTGAAAATAAACCAAGATTCCTTATCAGAAAATAGCGTTCACAGCAGGTAAAAAAAGACCGCCTTTGGGGACAGTCTCTTTGTATTTATACTACTCAGGACTTAGCTTAGCGGCCAGAATCCGTCATATAGTGAATTTCCATAAGTGACACTTTCCGCGCTTATCATAAAGCTTACCAGCATATTATTGCTGTCGACAGCATCAAAATCCACTTCATGGTGGATCACGTATCCGTTTTCCCATTTAAGAGTGATCAGTGTTCCTTCTTCGTGGGATTTATTGAAAGTAACTTCACCGCTTGTCGGCTTATACTTACCATTCAATAAGCTTTCAAGGATATCAGATTTTTCAGTGGCTTCAATAGTTAATTTTATCAAAGCGTTCGATGGATCGGATGCTACACGTCCTGAAACATCTGTAGATCTTGATACGCTATAATTAAGCTTTAGCAGCTTCTGTCCCTCACCTCCATTGAATTTTAAGATTCCTCTTGAATTTCCTGCCATATTCTTATATTTTAATCATTAATGATTATTTTTTATTCATAAAAATTGATATAACAAAGATAAACCCCGTGCCTTAATTTGAAAAGTTTTTGCCTAAGAGATTTACATTTTGTAGTAATTCTACGACTTTTTTTCTACTCATCTCTATTAAATATTAAAAAAATACAGTTTTTAACTTTACTTTATGAATGAGAATGAATGTAAAAATGCCTGTAATAATAAGATATGATCATGATGATGAGATTTAAAGCTACCATACCCATCAGAATACCGCTGTACTTTCTTTTTTTATCTACAAAGCTGAGGCTCAACGTAAAAAGAAACAGCAACAGTGTATAAACGGCCGGATACAGATGAAGGGCTTCTGAAAACTTCCCTTCAAATACAAGCACAACTGCTCTCTGGGCTCCACATCCCAGACATTCTATTCCCAGAAATCTCTTACTGGGACACGTCAGCATGAAGTCTTCAATTTTCATTCTGTTGTTATGATGAGATTTTCGCTCTTGCGTACTGGTGGGGAAAGAAGCAGTCTTCCTTCATTTCAAATGATCCCTGAACGGCAATATACGGGTTTCTTAAGATCTCTCTTGCCACGAATATGAGGTCAGCATCTCCTTTTTGCAGGATCTCCTCTGCCTGTTGCACTTTTGTGATCAATCCCACTGCCCCGGTTTTTACTTCTGCCTCTTTTTTAATCTGAGATGAAAAAGGTACCTGGTAACCATCGAATACAGGTATTTTCGCTCCATGAATATTTCCTCCGCTTGAAACATCCACCAGATCTACACTATGCTGTTTTAAGACTTCAGCAAGCTTTACACTGTCATTGATATTCCATCCGTTTTCGGCGTATTCGGTAGCGGAAATCCTTACAAAAAGGGCCGTATTCTCATCCAGCTCTTCATTCACGGCATCTACAATATCCAGCAGAAAGCGGATCCTGTTTTCAAAGCTGCCACCGTATTCGTCCGTTCTGATGTTGGAAAGCGGTGATAAAAACTGGTGAACCAGATATCCGTGCGCACCATGAATTTCTATGATATCAAAACCTGCTTTTACAGCTCTTTTGGCTGCTTCCCTAAAATTCTGTACCTGTTCTCTGATCTCTTCCACGGTAAGTACATGTGGAATTCTCTCGGATGGATGATAAGGAATGGCGCTCGGAGCAACCGTTTCCCAGCCTTCATCAAGGGGAATCTGGAGGTTATTCCAGGTGGAACCTTTTCTTCCTGCGTGGGCCAGCTGGATGCCTATTTTGCTTTCTGAACGGGAATGAACGAAATCAGCAATTTTCCTGAGTTGTTCTGCCTGCTGATCATTCCAGATCCCCATGCAGTGGTTGGTAATTCTTCCCCGCGGCTCTACTCCTGTAGCTTCAATCATGATGAGACCTGTCCCACCCTGAGACCTGCTTCCGTAATGCACAAAGTGGAAGTCATTGGCCATTCCGTTTTCGCATGAATACATACACATGGGAGACATTACCCATCTGTTTTTCAATTCTATATTTCTAAATTTTATGGGTGTGTATAACATATACTTTTTTGAATTTCAATTTAATAATGAATAAAAAAAACATTGCCGGACTGTTGAAAAAGGAGTAAATTTAGCCCCCTTTTTAGTCTGACTAATATATGAAAAAAGACATACAGATCAGTTACGAGCATTTTAAAAACAGCAGTGAACTGAACGATATAGAAAAAAAATTATTTGAGAGAGCGATACAGGCCCGTGAAAATGCTTACGCACCTTATTCTAATTTCCTTGTAGGATGTGCCGTATTACTGGAAAACGGCGAAATTTATTCCGGTAACAACCAGGAGAATGCGGCCTATCCATCGGGATTGTGTGCAGAAAGAACTACTCTTTTCTGGGTGGCAGCTAATTTTCCTGATGTAAAGGTGAAAAAGATCTTCGTTGTGGGAGGTCCTAAGGAATTTCATGATAAAAATCCTCCGATTCCTCCTTGCGGAGCCTGCAGACAAAGTTTAATAGAATATGAAACGAAGCAGAATGAAGATATTGACCTTTATTTTTCAAGCATGAATGATGAAGTGGTGAAGGTGCATTCTATCAAGGATCTGCTGCCGTTTTATTTTGATTCTTCATTTTTGTAAAAGTGAAATTTTGTCAATCGTCAATTTTGCTGCGCAAGTGAATGGTGAACTTAAAGCTTTAGGAATCAAGATCCAAGAATAAATATTTCAGATAACATATCCAAGAATTTTGTCAATGGTGAATTTTGCTGCGCAGGTGAATCATTAATTTAAAGAACTGTTTTTCAATTTTCAATATCATGCTCATTGCTAGTATGCGAATTTGTTTAAGCTTTTTTGTTAGAAAATCGCAAAGGCGCAAAGCTTTAATCTGTATGGATGTTTTCAGACGCAAGAAAATCAAAAATTTTCAGCAAAAACTCTAGAGCCTGTTTAAATTTTATTCAATAAAATTATGAGCAGAAATAATTACTAAAGAAACATATTTCTCTCGCAGATTTCCCGGATGACGCAGATTTATTTCAGTTATAAAAATATGCGCAATCTGCCCAATCAGCGAGATTTTAAAAATTTAAACAGGCTCTATAATAAAATGTTAGAAATTTTATCGCAGATAAAATCTTTACGCCTTAAAATGTCTTTTATAATATAATTTGCGCCTTTTCGATTGGTCAGCTATATAAAATACAAGTTTAAACAGATTTTTACGTTAAAAAATTGCCTTTCGCCGCAAAATTGACCATTCACAATTGACTTTTTTGTCTTTTGTGAAATACATTTAAAAAGTTATCTTTGCAAAAATTTTGGTTTCCAGCATCTTGGAAATAATAGGGAATTGGGTGAAACACCCAAACTGTCCCCGCAACTGTAAATCGCAATAAGATTTTCTGCAAAAAACCACTGTTCATACGGGAAGGTGCAGAAAGCGAAAGTCAGGAGACCTGCCAAAATTATAACTAAAAACGTATTACTTTCGGAGGAAAAGTAAAATAGTATGGATATAAAAAGGTCTTTATTACTGCTTGGTCTGTCTTACGGCAGCTTTCTTTTGGGACAGGAGAAAGCCGTTGACACGATTTATATTTTCGACAGCCAGATGAGTAAGGTGAAGCTTTTTCACCCGGTCCGTACGATTACTCCAAAAGATATCGAGAAAAATTCAACCAATCTTTCTGAACTTTTACGCTTTCAGTCTTCTATTTACATCAAAGAAAACGGGCGTGGCGCTGTTTCTTCGCCTTCATTCCGGGGAACAACTGCTCAGCAGACGGCTTTTGTATGGAACGGAATTAATATTAATTCCAGTTTTCTGGGACAGGGAGATGTTAATAATATTCCTTTGTTCGGATATGACCAGATCGACGTAAAGGCTGGTGGCGGAAGTGTTGTTTACGGCAGTGGAGCCATCGGCGGAAGTATTCACTTAAATAATATTCTGGATTTCAACAGGGGTTTTAAAGCTTCCGTTTATTCGGAGGCGGGTTCTTTTGATACGTATAATAATTTTCTGCAGGCTTCTTTCAGTAATGATAAATTAAGTGTTAAGGTTTCCGGGAGCTATTTAACGAGTCAGAATGATTATAAAGTTCCTGAATTTGTTGTAGGAAGTACGGGATTTTATAATGTTAACGGCAGATATTATAATACTTCAGTCAACATTGGAGCTTCTTATAAAATTGCTGATCACCAGACTATTTCATGGCAGAACCAGATGTTTGATGCGTCACAGCATTATCCTGTTTTTGAACAAATTGGAAACAGAACAAAATATAAAGCACAGACTTTAAGAAGCCTTGTCGCATGGGATATTAATAAAAGTAATCTTTCGAACAGCTTAAAAGCGGCTTATACGGAAGATAATTTCCAGTATTTTTCAGATCTTAACCAGCCTAAAGCAAGCGGTGCAGAGGGAAAGAATTATATTTTAAAAAATGATTTCAACTATTTCATCACTCCAAAGATCAACATCAATGCTATCGGGGAGTTTCAGGTGAATAAGGGTGAAGGTTATCAGGCAGAGAAAGACAGTCAATCGGGAATTGGGGTGATCAGCAGAAATGTAGGTTCGCTATCCGGCCTGATCAGGTATTTTGCTACAAAAGATCTTCGTTTTGAAGGGGGAATCAAAAAGGATTTTGTGGAGGGTATTTCTTCTCCGCTTCTGTATTCTTTTTCGGGAAAATGGGATGCTTTAAAGTGGTATCATATGGGGGTTAATTTTTCAAGAAACTTCAGATATCCTTCTTTTAATGATCTTTACTGGAGGCCCGGCGGAAATCTGGATCTGCTTCCTGAAACTTCCACGAATATTGATATGAATCATGAGCTGATTTTTGGAGATTTTAAAATTACATTAAGTCCTTATTATATGGACATCAAAAATCTGATCAACTGGCTTCCGACACCTTACGGATATTGGGCGCCTGTAAATACTTACAGAGTGGAATCCTACGGTTTGGAATCGCAGGCTACATGGAACAAAAAATTCGGTAAACATGCTTTGAAGCTGGATGCAGGATACACTTATACGAAATCTATCAACAAGAATACTCAAATGCAGATGATGTATGTCCCGATCCACAAAGCTGTCGGAAATATCGAGTATGGGTATTCGTTCTTTAAGCTATATGCGCAGGGGCTTTTCAACGGTCTTACCTATACGACCACCGATGAGCAAAGATCTACGGCTATTGATCCTTATTTTATTTTAAATACAGGTGTTTCTGCCGCAATTTTCAAGAAATACACTTTAGGATTTAAAGTGAACAACGTGACCAATACGGTTTATCAGACGGTATCTCTTTATCCGATGCCTAAGAGAAATTACAGTATATATGCAACTATTAATTTTTAAACTTAAAAATATTATGAAACTGAACAAATTTCTACCTATTCTTTTTGCTTTTACCCTTCTTCTGGGCATTGTGTCCTGTAGCAGTGATAATAATGAGGAGCAGGAAATATTCTATGGCAACGGCTTTTTAATCGCTAATGAAGGTACTTTCGGAAAACCTGAAGGTGACGTAACATTTGTAAGTGCAGACCTTAACCTTAAGCAGGATAATGTTTTCGCACTTAATAACGGTGGAGCGAAATTAGGTGATGTTTTACAGATGGTTGCTTTTAACGGTGAAAATGCTTATCTCTTATTGAATAATTCCAATAAGATCCAGATCGCAAACCGTTATAGTTTTAAAGCAAATGGCGAGATTACCGCTGAACTTAATTCTCCGCGATATATGGCTTTTGCCAACAACAATATTTATGTAACAAACGATAAATATTTAGGTGATAAGTATGTAAGCATCTATAAAGCTTCAGACCGTTCTTTCATCAAAAAAATCACTTTCACAGATGCTGCTGAAAGAATTGTAGAAGCGGGAAACAATATCTTTGTACAGAATGCTTCATTCGGTTTTGGAAATAAGATCACTTATATCAATACTTCTACCAACAATGTTCAGTCTACAATCACGTTGCCGGCCGGAAACATCAACAAGATCGTTTCAAGCAATCAAAATGTGTATGCGATTGCTACGGGAACTACAGATTCTTATATCTACGAGATCTCAAACACTGGCGGCATTACAAAAACAACAACTCTGACAGGTATTGCCAACGCCACCAACCTTGAAATTGCCAATGGTAAGTTTTATTTCACTTCAGGGAAAAACGTGTACAAAATGGATATGAGCGCTACAACAGCACCTACAGCACCATTGTTTACTGTAGCAAACAGTGTTGATGCATATTCTGCTTTATATGGATTCAGTGTGATCAATGACAAAATTTTCACTTCGGATTCCAATGGATTTACGCAGGCGAGTAAAATTGTGGTTTACAGTACTTCAGGAGCCATCATCAGATCGTTTACAACAGGTATAGGCTCAAATTCCGTCTATGCAAACTAAGACATTAATACTCCGGTATTATCTATAAATTTTATTTTTTTTCATCATTTGTGTTTTTTATCAGGCCGCTTCTCCGAGGCGGTCTGATTTTGTTTTTACTGATTATAAAATGCTTCGGCGGGACTTTGTCCCGCCGAAGCATTTTTATATTTAACTAAGTTCCGGATACGAAAATCTTTGTTTATCCTTGTGTTTAAATCCTATCCCAAATTCAGCCTATTTTAATTTTAATTATATTTCAGTCCCAGCTTTTCAGCTTCTGCAATCACAAACCTTTCAGCTTCTTCTTTATCATTAGCAATCTCCCCTTCAAGAATGGCTTCTTTTACTTTTTCTTTCAGGATCCCGATCTCTTTTCCGGGTTTAAGATTAAACATCTGCATGATTTCTTCTCCGGTGATCGGCGGCTGGAAATTGCGTACCTGATCTTTTTCCTCCACTTCTTTGATTTTCACTGCCACATATTCGAAATTCTTTTTGAATCTGTCCTGCTTTTTGGAGTTTTTGGTTGTAATATCTGCTTTACAAAGGGTAAACAGGTCTTCCAGATTTTCTCCGGCATCAAATAAAAGTCTTCTCAATGCAGAGTCCGAAGCATCATCAGTGATCAGTGCAATTGGACGTGAGGAAAGCTTTACCATTTTCTGGACATACTTCATATCGCTTCCCAGCGGCTGCTTGAGTCTATGGAAAAGCGTCTTTACCATTTTTGAGCCTAGAAATTCATGTCCGTGGAAAGTCCATCCTGTTCCTTCCACGTATTTTTTGGTAGGCGCTTTACCTATATCGTGTAATAATGCTGACCAGCGAAGCCACAGATTATCTGTATTTTCAGAAATATTATCCACTACTTCTAAGGTATGGTAGAAATTGTCTTTGTGAGTCTGCCCTTCCACTTCTTCTACTCCTTTCAGCTCGATCAATTCTGGAATAATCAGTTTTAAAAGCCCGGTTTCTTCCATTAATCCAAGTCCTACAGAAGGTTTTTCAGACATCATGATCTTATTGAATTCAACCATGATCCTTTCCATAGAAACGATCTTGATTCTTTCTGCTTCCTGCTTTATAGCATTAAGGGATTTTTCTTCAATGATAAAATTTAATGTTGAAGCAAAACGAACGGCTCTCATCATCCTCAGCGGATCATCAGAATAGGTTTGAGCCGGTTCCAAAGGGGTTCTTAAAATCCCTTTTTCCAGATCTTCAACGCCATTGAAAGGGTCTATAAGCTCTCCGAAATTCGCTTTATTTAAAGAAATTGCCATTGCATTGATGGTGAAATCTCTTCTTTTCTGGTCGTCTTCCAGAGTTCCGCCTTCTACCTCCGGCTTACGGCTGTTCTCGGTATAGCTTTCTTTTCTGGCCCCTACAAACTCCAGCTCAAGATCTTTGTATTTGATCATCGCTGTTCCGTATGTTTTGAAGACAGAAACTTTTAATTTAGGGTCAATATCCTTCGCAACAGTTTCTGCAAGCTCAATACCGCTTTGTTCAGTAACAAAATCGATATCGGTAGATGCTTTTCTCTTCATCAGAAGATCGCGAACGTAACCACCGACAATGTACACCGACTGGTTATTCTTTTCCGCAGCATCAGCAATGATCTTGAATAGTTTTAAATTTTTATTTTGAGTAAGATTAATTTTCATCGTTAATAAATAGGTCGTCTTTTTTCTAGCAATGTATCTTTTCCATTAATCATAATGGGCATACATTTTATTAATTTTTCCTTCATCATCAAAAAACATGATTTCCACAGCATGCTTATCCATAATAGATTTATAAAACAATGCCACCGAATTCACCACCCGCTGTTGATCTGGAAACTTGTCCAGTGCTTTTTTCCAGTATTCCCGGCCAGCTTCTTTTCCCTTTTATACTTTATTTCCTGTAGCCATTACAATCATTGGTGTTGTCACTTCTTATATCTCCGGCAAATGGGACACTATATTGTCGAGATCATGGGAGTTCCAGGCACGAATCCATTCTTCAGCGAACTTTTGATAGTTCATGCTATGTCTTTATCAGTTTGAAGAATGCAAAGATAGAAATTTAAAAAAAGAAATCCTGCCGATATATATTGACAAGATTTAAATTGAGAGAATTATTGCCGGATTTTTATTCCCGAAGAACTTTAATCCTGTTATCACTCCATATTTTTATTACCGAAGACCCTGAATATTTTGAGACTTTCTCTCTGTCCTCTTCTACGGCATAATCTACCAAATTAATGATTTCCGGAGAAATATCCGAAAATTTCAACGGACTTTTATCTCCACTGAAATTGGCCGAGGTGGAAACGAGAGGCCTGTTCAGCTTTGTGATGAGTTTTCTGCAGAAATCAGTTTTTATCAGCCTGATCCCTATACTTCCGTCTTCAGCAAGCAGTTCCTTTGGAAGTCCGCGGGGATTTTCATAAACAATGGTTACCGGTTTTTCGCTAAGGTCAATAATTTCCCAGGCCATTTCCGGAACATCCACAAGGTCCTGAAGTCTTTTTTCAGATTCCACCAGAATGATCATTGATTTATTTTTTTCCCTTTTTTTAATGTCAAAAATTTTATTGACTGCTTCTGTATTGGTGGCATCACAACCAATTCCCCAGATGGTATCTGTCGGGTAAAGGATCGTTCCGCCGGATTTTAATATTTCGATAATGTTTTCCATAATTTAATAAGGCATAAAACCTGTATAAAGGTAAAAAAACAGGAAGGTTCAGCCAAAAAATACGGGATAAATGTTTTGGCCGGTTGAATTGATAGGTTTTGCTGAAGCCTAATGATTTTATTTTTTATTAAATGGGCTAAAGCCATATTTGGCAGCAGATTATCATAAAAAAACGGGCTTTAGCCCGTTCCTATTGAATTTTTATATATCATTACCTGTTCCTGGCTCTAAATCTATCTATTTCAATCCCGGTAAATATCTTTCTTCAATGATACTCAAGTGGTGATAATTGTGTCCCACAATCAGTTTCCCGATGGTTTCTACAGCCAGTTGATTTCCATTAGCTGTACCTGTGTTGCTCAATACAGACGGCTCAAAGGTTTCCAGCATGATTCGGGAAGATTTCCTTACGAGCTGATATTCTTCTATCAGGGATTCCAGAGATCTTTTATCAGCAAAAGAATTGGCAGCATACTTTTCTTCATCAAAGCCCGGCAGTTCTGCTTTTTCTCCCCTAGCAAAAGCTAAAATCCTATATTGAAATATCCTTTCAGTATCGGATAAATGCAGTAAAAGTTCTTTCAGCGTCCATTTTCCTTCTGCGTAAGCAAAAAGAGACTGTTCTTCTGTAAGATCAGCATATATTTCTACTGTTTTATCTCCGGATTTTTTTAGTTCTCCGATCCAATTTTCAGAAGGGATCTGGTCTAAATATCTCTTTACGTATTTTTGAAAATCAGACATGTTTTTTGAGTTATAAGTTATTAATGATAAGTGAACAATTATAATTGATGAATGATGTGTAAAGTGAAATTAACAAATTGACTATTCACAATTGACGATTAACCATTCACAATTTTTTCTTTCTGTTCCCTGTTCGTCCATTCATAAAAATTCACGGAATCATACAGTTCAAAACCGCAGGCCGGATACAACCGGTTTCCGACATCATTGCTTTTCCCTGTTTCCAGAAGGACTCCGCAGGCATTGGATGATCTGCATAATTCTTTTGCTTCTTCGATCAGTTCTTTGGAATAGCCTTTTCCTCTGTAATTTTCGTTGACATAGAGATCATTCAACAGCCAGTATCGCTGCATTCTTGTGGACGAAATAGGGGATACAGCTGAACAAATCCTATCAATTTGCCATCTTCTTCTGCTACAAAAATTTCTGAATCTTTGTTTTCCAATCTTTCCCTGAGAAAATTTCCAGCAGCAGGAATGTCAGATTCCTTATGATAAAAAACTCTGTATTGGTCAAATAAGTCGGCTAATTGATCCAGGTCTTCAATGGCTGCTTTTCTGGTATTTTTCATATTGATTATAAATGATGATCGTAACTCAGCACCCTTTTCATCTTCCACTGCTTATCCTCCTGTATCCACAAAATAGTAAATTTCGCCCGGCTCCCCTGATTCCATTTCCCGTTGGAAAACTCAAAGAAATCATGTTCCCCTTCTTCTATGAAAGCGTACAGAACATTATTGTTGTATAAAGGATAGACTTTCATACTATTGGGTACAAGGTCACGTTTTATCTTATTGGGTCCGCCACAGATATTATTTTTAATGGAAGCGGTAAAAGCTTTCTCACCGGAAGTGATTCCTCCTTTATCATGATAAAATTCCAGGTC
This sequence comes from Chryseobacterium luteum, assembly GCF_000737785.1. Classification (GTDB taxonomy): domain Bacteria; phylum Bacteroidota; class Bacteroidia; order Flavobacteriales; family Weeksellaceae; genus Chryseobacterium; species Chryseobacterium luteum. The sequence goes on from NZ_JPRO01000007.1 coordinate 125,918, forward strand.
GCTGCTGACTATAGCTTTATAATGAGAAAGATCACATTTATTAAATCCTATATCAAATATCAGACTGTCCAGCTTTTTAGCTGTCTTATACAGCTCATCGGTAGTTTTTACCTGTGAGTATACCATCTGACTGAAAAAACTTAAGACCAGAAAAAACTGAATCTTTCTCATTATATTGGTTTACAAGTGTTAAGAAAAGGCTTTTTCAAGATCTGTGATAAGATCTTCTGCATCTTCAATGCCAACGCTCAAACGAACTAAATCGTCTGTAATGCCTAATTCCTCGCGTTTATCTGCCGGAATGGAAGCATGCGTCATCAGTGCCGGGTGATTCGCTAAAGATTCTACTCCGCCCAATGATTCTGCCAGAGTGAAAACCCTTACTCTTTCAAGGAATTTTATAGCATCTTCTTTTTTACCCGATTTGAAAGTGAAAGAAACCATTCCCCCTGATTCTTTCATCTGGGATTTGGCAAGTTCGTACTGAGGGTGAGATTCCAATCCCGGATAGATTACTTTATCCACTGCAGGATGATTTTCAAGATATTTCGCTACAGCAAGCCCGTTGTCTGAGTGACGCTGCATTCTTAATGCTAAGGTTTTGATTCCTCTTAAAACAAGGTAAGAATCGTGAGGTCCCAAAATACCACCGCTCGCAAACTGGATAAAGTGAAGCTTTTCTCCCATTTCGGCATCTTTTGCGATCAATGCTCCGGCAATTACATCGGAATGCCCGCCCAGGTATTTCGTAGCTGAATGCATGACGATATCAGCTCCAAGATCAATCGGTCTCTGGATATAAGGTGTCGCGAAAGTATTGTCTACGGCAACCAGAATATCTTTTCCTTTTGCTATTTCAACTACCGCTTTAATGTCTACCAGTTTCATCAAGGGGTTCGTAGGAGTTTCTACCCAGATCAGTTTTGTTTTGTCGGTGATCACATCAGCAATTTTGGAAACATCATCAAAATTCACGAAAGTAAATTTCAGCTGATATTTTTCAAAAAGTCTTGTAAACATTCTGTAGGTACCTCCGTAAAGGTCATCTACCGCTACTACCTCATCACCGGGATTCAGTAATTTCAAAACGCAGTCGATGGCAGCAAGCCCTGATCCGAAAGCAAGACCTCTCGCCCCGTTTTCAATGCTTGCCAGAGAATCTTCCAAAGCCTGTCTTGTAGGATTGGCAGCTCTTGAATATTCATATCCTGAATGTACTCCCGGACTTTTCTGTGCAAATGTAGAAGTTAAAAATACGGGAACATTGACAGAACCCGTTGCAGACTCATGGTGCTGCCCTCCGTGAATTACTTTTGTATTAAAATTCATACTATTTTTATTTTTTTATAAGCCTCCCATGAAAAAATCAAGGCTTTTTGAAACGTTATCAGATTTTCTTTTCACTTCCAGCTTTCCGTTATAAGCATACGCCAGAACTTCTATATCTTCCGGAACTTTATCGGGTACCGTAGTTGTGAAAGAAGCCAGATATTCACTGTTTTCATACCTGTCTTTACCGGTCTCTTTAAGTTCTTCAAACTTTCCGTTGATCCTGAGAATTATTTTTTTCAGGGAATCATCTATATAAGCAATATCTGAGCCGTTTCCTTTAATGAAATCATCCATAGTGGGAACAAGCTCCATGATAGATTCACCTTCCATGTCATGAGGATGAAGACTTCCCTTCAGCATGGCCGCAGGAATATCCTTTTCTTTAAATAAAGCGATATCCAGTACTGCGTTTTCTGAAATTTTCTCAGTTTCCGGAACGTCACCGGTTTCAGAAGCCGGAAGTTGTTCAGCCTGTACAGTAGAGTCCTGAATTTTTGCTTCCCCGGCTTCGGTTTTTTTATCGCATGCGGCCAGCAATACCGCTGTACTGATGAGTAAAAGTGCTTTTTTCATATAATTTTGTGATTGGTGCGGAGTTTTAGTATTACGATCTGATAGCTGATTTAATAGCGAATTCGTCTGCTATCTGCTCAAGCCACTCTGCAACATCCTCTTCCCCGGTAGCTCTCTGGTAAGTACTTCCTAAAGATACCAAAATCTGATGAATGAACATCTTCATCTGATCTACCGGCATTTCTTTAGTCCAAAGATCTATTCTTAAAGCTTCCATTGTTTTATCGTCCCAAACAGAGATCATTGTAGCTTTCGTTTCTTCTTTTTCCACACCACCGTCTTCGGCGTTCCATGTTATACTTTCCGGAATGTGGTTCTCATCCAGCTCTACATCTATGGTAATCTGAGTTTTTCTCATATCAATCTAAAATTTTTCCGCAAAGTTAATACTTCTTCAGCTTATCTAAAATTTCTGCGAAGTTATCTTCATCAGGAAATGCTTATTAATGTAAAAAAACTCACTTCATTAAGACACGGAAATACTGAGTTTTTAAATTAAGCTGTTCAAATTAACGCCTTATTCAACCAATACCAAATTTACTCCGTCAGTTCGAGTGTTTTTCGCAGCGAAGCGGAGAAAAATGTATCGAGAACCAATGAACTACAGACAACTCTTGAATCACAAACTTCTCGATACGATTTTTTCCAAAAATCTACTCGAAGTGACGAATATTCAATTTAAATTAAAAGCTGGTGTTATTTAAAAAATTAAGACTTTATATCTTCAATTTTTTTATCAGCAGGAAAAAATGCTGAACTTTTCAACCGTCAGTTCGAGTGTTTTTCGCAGCGAAGCGGTGAAAAATGTATCGAGAACGAATAAACTACTGACAATTCTTGAATCACAAACTTCCCGATACGATTTTTTCCAAAAATCTACTCGAAGCGACGAATATTCACTTTAAATTAAAAAAATACCCTTCAAATTAGTTTGAAGGGTACATTTATTTTAATACTAAGGTGTTTTAGGTTTATACACAGCTTCATTAAAGATATTGGTAGCATCAAGCTTTAAAAAATCCACAAGCTTGGTTTCCGGTTTCTGCCTGAAATAGGCTTTACAGATCTGCCATCCGGTAAAAATACCGATCCGGGGTGAGGATTCATTATCGATTTCCGTATAAAACTTTGAGAATGGCCCCGGCGAAATGAAACGCTCCACCAGTCTTGGATCGTCCCCGAAGATCAGGTTGCTTTCTACGAAATAATTCCAGATATTGGCTTCATTGGCTACGGCCCAGTCGTACTGTTTCCTGGTATAATTCATTTTCAGATAATCCGGCGTATCCGGAAGAAAGGCATCCTGGAGCATCATGATTTTCCCGTTCAGAATCACTTTATCAATGAATTTCTGATGATCAGGAGATTCTGTTACGATATTCCCTGCAAAGACCTGTGAAACTTTGGGAACCATATTCTGCGGGTTCATCGATTTCTGAAAATACATCTCAAGTCCTTTGTAATTGGCATTACCATCCCCCATAAATCCAGTGATGTCTATAAAAAGAAGATTTCCTTTTGAATCGTAAAAAATAGGATCCTGAATCATCTGAAGTGCCGATGAAAAAAGGTAAACCTTTGGACTTTTAAACTGCGGAAAGTAGTACTTGATATGAGAAAACAAATCCTGAAGTTCCTTCTGAAGTTTCGCCTGGTCTATTTTACCGGCCGCTTCTTTATAAATCTTGATTTCTTCTGTGTCTGATCTTCTTTTTCCGAAATCCTCATCAGAAACCGTTCCCTGAAACCAGGGAAACTTAGCTTTAAACTGGTCCAGAGGAATATCCTGATTGTAAAATTCTTTGGAAATATCCGTCATTTCAATTTTTTCAGCGGGCGCTTTTATTTCTACTTTCCACTGGTTTCCGGATTCTTTTTTACAGGAACCGAGCGCAAGAACTAAAATAGATGAAAGGGCAATAATTCTAAAAATCTTCATTATTTTTACATGAAATTTAAGTGCACAAAAATAAGGATTAAAAATACAACCGATGAGAAAAATTAAAATATTTGTAACCTTCGGCCTGATTATTTCACAACTTTCTCCTTTCTGTGCCCAAAAAATTAATTTTCAGAATCAGAACTGTGAAAATACAGACGGGAATATAAGAAATCCGAAGGGAATGAAAACCAGAATAATCATTTTCGGAACAAAGCAATAACTATCACCATGAAAATAGAAACAGAAAGACTGATCTTAAGAAAACTTGAAGAAACAGATGTTGAACGGATGTTTCTTCTGGATTCTAACCCGGAAGTGATGAAATACATCGGTGTACCGGTACTCACAGAACAGAGTCAATCCTTAGGCGTAATTAAAATGATCCAGAAACAGTATGAAGAAAACGGTACGGGAAGGCTGGCTGTGATTGAAAAGGAAACCGGACTTCTGATCGGCTGGAGCGGACTTAAACTACTGACCGAAGAAACCAACGGTTATAAAAACGTGCTTGATCTCGGCTACCGTTATCTTCCTGAATCATGGGGAAAAGGCTATGCATTAGAGGCTGCAAAAGCATCTTTGGAGCTTGGTTTCAATAAGATGAAAGCAGATGTAATCTACGCCTGTGCCCATTGTGAAAATGCGGGTTCCAATCATATTTTAAAGAAACTGGGCTTTGAAAAAACCGGCGAATTCACGGAACCCAATGGCATCTGTAACTGGTATGAGCTGAAACGTGAGAAATATCTGCCATCCTACTGATGACAAGAGGGAAAATATTTAAATTGGCTGCTTCCCGGCAAACGTGAATTCAGGAATCAGGGAATCGGAGGAGACCTCATTCCTTATGGCATTTCAATTGCTGAAAAACCAGGGGGACGGTTCGGCTATTTAATCGGATATAAAAATTATTATCCTAAGTTTCGTTACGAAAAAACCAGTAATTTTGGAATTTCTTTTCCGTTTGAAATTCCTAAAGTGAATGAAATGGCCGTGGAACCGGTAAAGACGAATTAAAAAATGTAAAAGGCGTAATAAAATACCCTGAAAAATTTAAAACAGATTAAAAAAATATAAATAATGCAGACTCAAAAAGTAATAGATCATATTGTAAACTGGTTAAAGGATTATGCTGTAAAAGCTAACGTAAAAGGATATGTCATAGGAGTTTCCGGAGGCGTAGATTCCGGTGTGGTTTCTACTCTTGCAGCAATGACAGGATTAAAAACTCTTCTGATTGAAATGCCGATACGCCAGAAGCCAGACCAGATAGACCGTGCCTGGGAGCACATGAATGATCTGAAATCAAAATTTCCCAATGTGGAGGCTATGTCTGTCAACCTTACTCCTGCTTTCGAAGAACTTTATAAAACATTTGATGTAAAGGATGATCTGTATCCTAATGAAAAACTGGCTTTTGCCAATACCAGATCGCGTCTTAGAATGCTTACCCTGTATTATTACGGACAGATCAACGGTCTTCTGGTATGCGGAACAGGAAATAAAGTGGAAGATTTCGGAATCGGGTTCTATACAAAATATGGTGATGGCGGTGTGGATGTTTCTCCTATTGCAGATCTTTACAAAACAGAAGTCTATACTCTTGCAAGAGCTTTAAATCTGGTTAAAAATATCCAGGAAGCAATTCCTACAGACGGTCTTTGGGATGTAGACAGAACTGACGAACAGCAGATCGGGGCTACTTATCCTGAACTGGAAAAGATCCAGAAAGAATACGGAACCAAGCCTGCAGATGAGTATGAAGGCCGTGATAAAGAGGTCTTTTTAATCTTCGACAGAATGCACAAGGCAGCCAAACACAAAATAGATCCTGTCCCGGTTTGCGATATTCCTGAAGAATGGAGAGAAAGCTAGTGACAGGCTATGAATGATACATTATAACTTTATATATGAACGGTAAAATAAGATCGGTATTTTTTATTTGTCTGGGACTTCTTTTCGGAATGTCTGTGATGTATATCTACAATAATTTTATTGCAGACAAAAAGGGAAATGCTGAGAATATAAAAACAGAAACGGCCCGCTACGGAAGTACCTCTGCAAGCATTCCTGAGAACTCTTCCCAACAGTCCATTGAGCAGTTGACGGAAGAAAAAACGGTCACTACTTACGTAAAGCAGAACCACAAGCTTCCTGATTATTATATCACCAAAAATGAAGCAAGAAAACTGGGATGGGATGCTTCAAAGGGAAATCTCTGCGAGGTACTGCCTGGCAAGGCTATTGGAGGGGATAAATTCGGAAACCGCGAAAACAAGCTGCCCCAAGGTGAAAAATATTATGAAGCTGATGTGAATTACAGCTGTGGAAACCGAAATGCTGACCGGATCATATTCACCGGAAACGGAGATGTTTATCTGACTAAAAACCATTATAAGAGTTTTGAAAAGCAGTAATTTTTATGCTCTCACAGCAACATTATTCTTAGCATTTTCATGCTCGGATAAACAGCAGCAACCTATAAAGACCAGCAAACCTATGACCATACTGATTCAGCCATTCAAAGATTTCAACTCTGAAAAAGTGACTGAAACAGCAGCAGAAATAAGGAAAATTTATCCGAATGTAAAAATTCTTGACGCGATTGATCTTCCGGAAAATGCTTATTACAGGGACAGAAACCGTTACAGAGCAGATTCTATCATTAAGTTTCTGAATAGCAGAACGAAAGAGGGCTTTGTAACTGTTGGATTAACTTCAAAAGACATCAGCGTCACTAAAGGAAAAATAAAAGACTACGGAATTATGGGACTGGGCTACAGACCCGGAAAAGCCTGCATAGCTTCAAAATTCAGGCTGAACAAAAATAATGCAGATGAACAGTTCTTTAAAATAGCCATTCATGAGCTGGGGCATACGCAGGGATTGAAACACTGCCCTGAAAAAACATGCTTTATGAGAGATGCAGAAGGTGAAAATCCTACCGATGAGGAAACTGATTTCTGCCAAAAATGCAAGACTTTTTTGATCAATAAAAACTGGAAATTTAATTCTATATGAAGACAATATATATCGATTTTACAGACATAGGCGATTACGAAGATTTTTATGCCCAATTAAAGGAAAAAATTACACTTCCTGAACATTTCGGAGACAATCTTGATGCCCTTTCCGATGTCATTACCGGTGAGCTGGAACTGCCGCTTCACATTGAGTTCGTCAACATGACCGTAGACCAGCTTGAAATTTTTGAAGACCTTCTGTCAACTCTTGAAGATGCAGAAGACGAAACAGAAGATTTCAGCTTCACCTATTACCTGGAACAGTACGAAGAGGAAGAGGATGAAGACAATACTGAAGACGGAGAATAATTTAAGTTCCATAAAAACAAAACTCGCAGAAAAATCCTGCGAGTTTTTTGGTAAGGTCTTCTAAGTGTTTCTAATTTTACTTTTACTGTCTCCATCATTTATAACTTCGCGAAATTTCCTCCTTCACGAAAATCTGCAGAATATAATCTCCTTTTAATCAAAAAGAAATATATGTTCTGTCTTCCACAGCATTGTCTGTTTTACTTTCTGACCGGCCATATTGTAAATTTCCACCTATACGATCTTATTTCCGTATGGGTTATTCCCTATGCAGAACCAGCACCAACATAAAGCAGGTATATAAGGCTTTCATTAATATTTTGTGATTCTTTTTCATAATTGCTTCAGTTTAAAATTTTAAATTAGCTGAAACAATATTAATATTATATTTATCTTTTCAAAATATTTTGGCTTACATAATTCGTGAAATTCAAAAGAGCAAAAAATATAAAACATTAAAACACAACCCTATAACAACAACCTATTTTGAGGACAGATCATAAGGAAGCTGTAAGAAAAAACAAAAAAAAATTATTGTTTTGCCGGAATAGTATGGTTCAAAACATCAGATTTCTGTTCATCATACTGTGTTCAGTTGGTCTCAAAGGACAGTCCGGTCCCGACTTCAGTATTCTGGCCGACAAAGCCTTTCAGAAATTATATCAGAATCCTGATGAATGCATCAGCTACTCACAGAGCCTGCTCATCAGTGACCAGAATTTAGAGCACAGGATCGTACTTCAGAATATCATCTCCCAGGCTTATGCTATGAAAGGAGATTATGTACAGTCCGTCAACACTTACAGTCAGAAGGAAGATTCGCGGGAAAAAGAAAACCTTTCCTATTTCCTTCAGGCGGCCGATGATTACAATCTTGCAGACCAGTATCAGAACCTGGGTCTTTACAGCCAGTCTCAGCAGATTATCTCCGGTCTTTTAGCGGATCACAAATTATTGAAGGACGACAACCCGAGGATGAATGTCATTACAGCTAAACTTTACCAGCTTCAGGCCCTTAATTTCAGTATCAGCAGGAAATATGATGATGCTTTGGAAAACCTCAGCAAAAGTGACCGTTATCTCGGCTTTAACAATCAGGAAAACCGCATTCTTAGAATAGAAAACAGGATTTTCAGAGCATCTTTTTTGATGAAGCAGGATAAACCGGACGAAGCTAAATACATTTTGGAGAGCACACTTGCCATGACTGAAAAAAATGCTGATTACCACTTTCTTCAGGCGCTCACGTACGAAAACCTGTCACGCTATTATTTTTTAAAAGAAGATTACCATACGGCTGTTGAACTCCTTGAAAAAGGGCTTTCCGGGATAGAAAACATTCCGTATAACAGCTTAAAGGCGAAAATTTATGAATCGTTGTCCAAAAATTATTTCGCTCTTCGCAATGATGAAAAGTACCATGAGTACAATAAACTTTATACTGAGCTGAGGACAGGATTAGATTCAAATACCAGGGAAGGCATACGCTATATCGTAAAACTGGTGGAAACCAATCAGAATAACAGCCTGGAGTTTCAAAAGCAGAAACAGCTGAAAAGGATAAGTCTGATTTCCGCAGGGTTCCTGATCATTATTATCGGGCTGCTGGCCTGTTTCCTGATCCTGAAAAGCAGTCATAAAGACCTCAAAAAACAGTCTGAATTTTTTGAAAAGCAGAAAATACAGGAACTGGCCGCACAGAAAAACACTCACAGTATTTCAAAGGAAATACAATCCGTTCCTAAAGCCACCGAAAAAGATCCGAATAAAATTTCCAAGGAAAAGGAAGATGAGATCCTCCAGAAGCTTGAAGAATGGGAAAAGCAGCAGCGTTATCTCGACAAAAGCATGACGCTTTCCGCACTGTCTTCTCAGATGGGTGTGAACACAAAATATCTTTCTGAAGTGATCAACAGCAGTAAAGGGAAAAATTTCAACAGCTATATTAATGAATTAAGGATCAATCATATCGCCCGTCTGCTGAGAACAGATCCTGTGTATCTTAACTATAAAGTCAGCTATCTGGCGGAATATTCAGGATTTTCTTCACACAGCGCCTTTGCCACAGTTTTTAAATCTGTAACCGGAATGTCTCCGAACGTTTATATCCAGGAAATCAGTAAAAGCAGAACCTCATGAAATTTATATTAAAAATCATCCCGGTAATTTTTCTATGCCTCCAGGTTTCTGTTTCCGGGCAAAAAATAGCTTTTGACTCTCTGATGAAAAAAGCCCGTCTTGAAATCTATGATAATCCGGACAACGCCATCAGAACCGGAAAAAATCTCCTTGCAAAAGAGCACGATATCCATAGGCAGATCAGCATTTACCAGCTGCTATCTACCGCCAATATAGCCAAAAGAGATTTCGACCAGTCTTTACTTTATCTTTTAAAAGCCAAAGAAGCCGCCCTAAAGACAAATGACCTGAAAATCCGTACCAGCGTACTGATCTCTGCCGCCATACAATATCAGCAGATGGAACTTTTCAGCAAAAGTCTTGAAACCCTTAACGAAGCAGACCAATTCCTTGCCGAACTTCCGGATACCCTGCCTGAAAAGCACATTGAAACCGCAAGAAGCTATGCTATCCGCGGAATGATTTACAAAAGCCAGTCGAATCCTGAAATTGCTCTTGAAAAATTCCTGATCTCCATTCGGAATTTTGAAAAGGTAAAATATAAACAGACCACCTATTCTAATATGAGCGTGGTCTATTATAACATCGGCTACTGTTATCTTAATCTCGGCCAGCTTGAAAAAGCCCACCATGCATTTCTTCAGTCTGCAGAATATGCCCGGAAAAACAAGGCGAAAAGCCTGGAAGCATTTGCTTTAAAAGGTATAGCTGAAATGTATAAACAGAAGAAAGAGAACGAAACCGCCCTTCAGTTATTGATCAAGGCTGAAGATCTCAGCAAAAACACCGGAGACCTCATCCTCAATGAAGGAATCTACAAGGAAATGTCTGAAAATTACCTGGCCATGGGCAATCAAAGCCTTTATCAGAATTACGGTAAAAAATATTTTGAAATGCGTTTCCAAAGGGAGCAGAACGAGTTAAGCTCCATTAACCATTCGATCAACGACCATAACCTCGAAACACTTAAAAAAAGCAGTGAAATGAAGACCCGTTATCACTATCTCACGGCAGGTATTGCAGGGATCAGTATTGTTATCATTGCTCTGCTGCTTTCTTTAATTTTCAGGATAAGAAAACAGAACCTAAAATACAGGAAGGAAATTCAGAGACTGATAAGGTCGTGAATGATAAATGATGAGTAATGGGTAATAAAAAAAGCATTCCTGAACCGGAATGCTTTTTTGTAATTTTATTTTCCAATAACTTCTGTAATTGGATTTCCTATATTTCCGCTCGGAAACTGAATTTTCAGTAATGATGAAACAGTAGGGGCAATATCCGTCATGTTATAGGCTTTATTGCTTTCTCCTTTCTGAATTCCCCATCCCATGAAAATCAATGGAATGTGTGAATCATAAGAATTCCATACACTGTGTGTAGTTCCCGTTTTAGCATAGGGAGGCAGCATAGAATCGTGGGAGATCAGCTGGATATCTCCGCTTCTCTGTCTGTTGATTCCGTTGATGATTCTCTGCTTGATTGGTTCGGGAATGGTAGCTTCCTGAACTTTATCCACAGATACCGCATATAAAACGGTAGGATCTTTCTCTAATTCCCTGATCGTGAAATCCCTCAGAGCATCCAGTTCAATTTTATTGTCCTGCATCAGCTTTCTGTCAAAATAAATCTGGTAATTGTCTACTGCATTGATCAGCTTATCTACCCCGAATTTGTTCTTCAGCTTTTGATTGATATCTGTTTCCATTCCTTCCCCGAAAAATCCTGTAGTGATCTTATGCTCTTTCAGGAATCCTACGGAATGGGCCCCACCGTGGTCTGCAGAAAGGAAAACAGTATACTCCCCTTTTCCTACTTTTGAATCCAGGTAGCTGAAAAACTCAGCCAGATCCTGATCAAGTCTCAAATACACATCTTCCACTTCAATAGAATTCGGGCCGAACTTATGGCCTGCATAATCTGTAGAGGCCAGATTGATTGCTAAAAAGTCAGTAATTGCATCACCTCCCAATTTTTCACCTTCTACGGAAGCTTCCGCAAGCTTCAGGGTTAGCGTATTTCCGAAAGGGGTATAACGGATATTGTCTTTTTTGCTCTGGTAATCCTGTGCCAGATTGCTGTAAGGGAAAACAGGTGTTTTTGCACTTCCAAGCAGTCCTTCCCACGCAGAATTGTCCGGAGAACTTTCCGTATACTGACTGATCGGAAGTAAGGTATTCCATCCGTTTGCTACCAATTTTTCCGGCAGGTTCTGGGAATTGAAAGCCTTCACCCACTGAGGAAGGTCGTTCATATACCATGTACTCGTAATGAAATTTCCGGTACTGTCATCAAACCAGAAAGCTCCGTTCGGTGTATGACCCGCAGGAAGAATAGACGCACGGTCTTTCAATGAAACCCCGATCACTTTTCCCTGGAAATTGGTAGCCAGTCTTAATTCGTCTGTTACAGTTGTAGACCAAAGGTTTTTCGGAGAATGACTTCCTATTTTCGCATTGGTTGTTCCTACCGGCTGAACGCTTTCGTCTGCTGTACAGTAAACATTTTTTCCGGTTTCCTTATCCGTCCAGTCGTTTCCGGCAATACCGTGAATCGCAGGTACGGAACCCGTATAGATGCTGGTATGTCCCAAAGCCGTAACGGTAGGTACATAGTTGATATGAACGTTATTTAAAGAGTAACCAGTATTCAGGAGCCTTTTGAAGCCATCATTTCCGTATTTACCGTAAAAACGGTACAGATAGTCCCATCTCATCTGGTCCACCACCAATCCTACGACTAATCTGGGTCTTTCCGGTTGAGAATTTTTGTTCTTCTGAGCATTGATTGTAATTACGGACAATAAAGCCGCTGCCGCAATTGAAATTTTCCTAAGCATCCAGTAATTTTTTGTTGATCACAAATTTAAGGGTTTTGAAAGTTTTGGAGTGTGAAATTTTCTTTAAATTTGAGAACCGTCCGTTAACCAATGACACAGCAATGATTTTAGGAGTATACTGGTATTTTAAATTTCCCGAAAACTTATACCGCTTCCAGTTTTTCAGGTTTCTAAAAGGATTTGGGGGACATGCCGACAATCCCGCTGAACTGAAAGCCGTAGTTTATATCAATGATCCTGAACATCTTATCAGGGAACTGGAAAATCTGCATCTTCGTTTCAAAAATACTTATCTGGATATTAAGATCAATGAAAACCAGTTGGTTATTTCAACCAGTGATTATACCCTTTTTGATGAGCACTTTCAATTCGTTTCAGAAATAGAACAACTGCTGATTCATAACAATGCAGTTCTGCTTGATCTGCCTTTTGAAGTGAAATCAAACAGAAAATTCAGCCCGGAAAAAGGAAATTTTGAAACCATAGAACATAAGTTTATCCAGATCACCGGTTCGGATTTTAAGAAAAACAATGCTGAAAATCTTTCTGTCCGGATCGACTGTCATCTTCCAACTGTCTGGAAAAAAGATTGTATTGAATGTCTGATCCAAATATGCAGTGAAGAAAATATCCATGTATTTTATTACTATGAACATGATTTTGGACAGACCTGTAATCTTATGCTTTTCTTCACTAACGGAAGACAGAAGCAGAATGCCGTTCAGGATGTCAATATCAATTCATTGGGTGACAAAATCAATCATCTGGCACAGCAATATCCGCTTCATTTCGGGCATTTCGGAGGAATGGAACATTATCCGCGGAACGGTCCTTTTGTGGAGCTGATCACTGATGAAGAATATATTTTAAATAATAAATAAACCGATAATTATGATCAAATTCAAGTATGTCATTTTATATGTTGAAAATGTTGAAAAATCAATGAATTTTTACCGCGACACATTTGACACCTCTGTAAAATTCATCACTCCTGAAAAGGATTACGGAGAACTGCTTACGGGAGAAACCAGTCTTTCTTTCGCTTCGTTACCCCTCGCCGGATCTAATGTAAAGCAGGGATTTTTATCTTCCCGGTCAGAAGAAAAACCTTTCGGAATCGAACTGGGATTTACAACAGATGATGTGGAAAATCTTTTAGAAAAAGCCATTAAAAACGGAGCCGTCCTGTATGAGGAAATTGCGGTAAAACCCTGGGGGCAAAAGGTGGCTTATATTAAAGATCCGGATAATTATTTAGTAGAAATCTGCACAGAAATTCAATAACCTGATTCACATGGAAATAAAAAAATTAGGAAAACTCACTGAGAATCCCAGCCTGGATTGGGGAATTAACGGTTATAGTACGGATAAGATCCTTGCTGTTTCTGCTGTTGAATTGGCCGGTTCTTCTGAATTCATATTAAAAGAAAAAAAGCTCCCCTACACTAAGATTCGGGAAACCAACCGGGATGATGTTGAAAAGCTTAATACGATCATTGAAAAGGAACATTCTTTCGGTGTTTTTGAGGACGAAGAGTTGTCCGGATGGATCATTTGCGAACACAGATTGTGGAACAACAGTTTCTATATTGAGGATATTCTGATCAGCGAAAAGTTAAGAAGGCAAGGTGCCGGAGCTCTGCTGATTAAGAATGCGGTCCGGGAAGCCAGAAACTTAAACTGCAGGATCATTGAGCTTGAAACGCAGAATACCAACTATCCTGCGATACAGTTTTACAGAAGGCTGGGCTTCAGTATTACGGGACTGAATACAAGAATGTATGAGAATACGGAAGAAACCGCTGTTTTTATGACCTTAGATTTATAAATTGAGCATATAGTTGACCAATCGCAAAGGCGCAAATTATATTAAAAAAGACGTTTTAAGGCGCAAAGATTTTATCTGCGATAAAATTTCTAACTTTTTATCATAGAGTTTTTGCTGAAAATCTTTGATTTTCTTACGCCTGAAAACATCCATACAATTTAAAACTTTGCGCCTTTGCGATTTTCCAACAAAAAAGTTTAAACAAATTCGGTGTATATTTTGATCGACAGAAACTATAAAATGTATTGATATTTTTATTTTGTACCAAATGGTACAATAACATACCTTTGTTCCAGAAAATTAATCCAAATGGCAGGAAGACCTAAAATATTTAATGAACAGGAAGCTGTAGAAAAAGCAACTGAAGTTTTCAGGGACAAAGGCTATGATACGGCTTCTGCTGAAGAACTGCTCTGTGCGATGGGTATCGGGAAAGGTAGTTTTTATCTTGCTTTCAAAGGGGGGAAACAAGAACTCTATGTCCGCTCGATTACCCAGTTTGCAGATCATTTTCACCAAAAATTTTCAGACAGTATTTCTGCTTCTGAGGACAAGATACAATTCATCAAACAGTTTTTTTTGAATCTTGCTGATGCTTCTGACTGTGATAAAGAGCGTGGCTGCTATTTAGGAAATGCCCTGGTACAGCTTTCTGAGAAGGACCATAAAATAAAAAAAATTACTGCCGAACTGCTGAAAAAATTACAGTCTCTGTTTGCTGAAACCATCAGAAACGCACAGAAAAACAGACAGATCACCAGCACTGAGGATCCGGAAGTTATCGGGTGGTATCTCAGCAATTTATGGAACGGGATCCATGTCACAAGAAGAATGGAAAGCTCACCTGAAATCCTTAGAAGCATTATTGAAATGAATCTTAAAATAATAAACTAAATTTTTTTATCTAATTTTGTACCACTTGGTACAAAAACAAAAATATCTATTAATTTAATACCAAAAATGTCATGAACATTACCAACAACACAATTCTTATCACTGGCGGAGGATCAGGAATCGGATTAGAAATTGCAAAAGCGCTTAGCGCATCCAACAAAATTATTATTGCAGGAAGGAATAAAGAAAAGCTTGATGCAGCGGCAGAAGGTCATGAAAATATCTTCACCATTCAGGCTGATATTACCAGCGAAAAGGACATAGAGCGTCTCGCTGAAGAGATAAAAGTGAACTTCGGCGGCCTGAACATTCTCATCAACAATGCAGGACATGCTTATGCTTACACGCTTTCTGACCATTCGGATACCTACCGTAAAGCTTCTGCTGAATTTGAAACGAATTATTTCGCGCCAATACGCCTGACGGAAAAACTGCTTCCGCTGTTGAAAGAGCAGGAAAATGCAGCAGTTGTCAACGTTTCTTCTATTGTAGCATTGGCCCCGGGTTCCGATGTTCCCACTTATTCTGATTCCAAAGCAGCTCTTCATTCTTACACACAGCTATTACGTCATGAACTGGCTAAAGACAGCGGCATTAAAGTTTTTGAACTGATGCCTCCACTCGTCAATACCGATTTTTCAGCAGAGATCGGAGGAAAGGAGAATGGTATTCCGGCTTCAGAGGTAGCAGACAGTCTGATCAATGGGCTTACTAACGATACTTATGAGATCCGTGTAGGAAACACAGAAGTTCTGTATAACAGCTTCTTCGCAGGTTCTGAAGGCGCTTTCAGTGTGATGAATAAATAACCGGTTCTATATATTGGTCTTTAACTGCGGGAAGAAATCATTATTTTCCCGCAGTTTCGTTGATATTCATGATCAAAAACTTCTTATTGATAAATCTTAGAGACTTTTTAAATTTTATTCAATAAGATATGATGCAGAAATAATTACTAAGAAATATATTTCTCTCGCAGATTTTGCGGATGATGCAGATTTATTTCAGTTATAAAAAATATGCGTAATCTGCCAAATCAGCGAGATTTTAAAAATTTAAACAGGCTTTAAGTAATATTTATTAAATCACGCATCTGTGTATTAAAAAAAATTCTATATTAGTCAACTATAAATTAAAATGATAAAACATAATCCCGGAGATGAATTTATTGGGGAAAAGCATTTGTGGAAGAGGATTCGGACGTTTTATTTTTTGATTTTTTTTAAACTGCTTTGTTGGAAAATCGCAAAGACGCAAAGTTTTAAATTGTATGGATGTTTTAAGGCGCAGGAAAATCAAAGATTTTCAGTAAGAAATTTATAATAAAATGTTAGAAATTTTTTGTTAGATAAATAAGGGGGCGGTTTTTACCGCTCTTTTTTATTGCAGATACGTGAATGCTGTAATACAGTATCAGTACAATGAAATATTTAGAAAAATACAAGAAAAAGAAGCAATTAATGATGGATTTATCTGTAGGTAAAATATAGTCGGGACCTTTTTGGCAGGTATTTTTTAGCGCAATCGAAATTGAATCAATCAAAAAATAACCGTTATTAACGATAATTAAATAAACAATAATTAAAAACTACAGTATTTTTATCACTAAATATTGAAATATATTTTATTTTTTATATATTTATGATGAACTAAAAACAATATTAATTACTATGAAAAAAACATTCTTGTTTGCTATTGCATGTTTCTTTTTCCTGACCTCATGCAACAATGAAAGCATTCCAACAGTCGCCCAGGAAAATCTAAAAACAGAAGCTGTCCAGAATTTCAAACGTGCCATCACAACCGTGAACACTTCTAAAAACCTTCCTATGAGCGAAGAAAAACAGAATTCTGAATATCAGTTTCCCCAATTAAGTGAAAAAAGAAAGGACATTCTGCTTCCTGCCGCAAAGTCCCTCATCAAATCTACAGGAGTAAAGGATGAACAAATTGAAAAAGCTACCCATGGGGATAAGACCAAAACTATATTATGGGCTATGGAAATTTTCCAGGACAACTACACGAATTCTTCTTTATAAACCTTAATTATTAATTCAATATGAAAAATATTTCATTATTCCTTTTACTATTAATCGGAACTTTAGCATACGCTCAGACAGGAAGCATGACTATTTATAACTTCTCTATCCATAGTGTCAGTTATAATCTGATAGGCACCAATGACAACAGTTATCCTATAGATTGCCAGCCCATCGTAGAAGGCAATTCTGCAACATCATTAGCCCCGGCATCCACAGTGGTTTATTCACAATATAATACCAGCCATCTGGTAACCCCTGCTATCAATCAATGGGCGGTAATTTCAGACGCGATAGGAATTCCCAGCCAGACCTATAATGTATCTGCAGGAATTACTGTTCCATCTGTGATCACCACTCCTACTTCGTGGCAATCACTACGTCTTAATTTTTCAAATGGTGAAATGATACATCTTGGAAGGGACTGCGGCTATGTTGACAGCCATCATGGAGCTTTTGCCGGCTCAACGGTAAGCGGCATTACTGCAACATGGAACTATTTAGGAAATAATGTGGTTGTATTCATCAATTAATACAAATTACATTTAATATGACAGCAGGTTCAACTATTGGGCCTGCTTTTTTCAGATCAAAAAGGAAATATCTCAGAGAAAAATATACAGAGGATTAATAACATTTGAAGCTTAACCATGCTTTTCTGCACCCTATTCTTTCAGAGGAATTATCGTTGTTAATTATGTTAAAAATATCTGCGCGCACCTATTTATAAGTAAAATAGCTTTGTTAAATTTTAAAATTGAATGCTTATGAAATCCTTGTTGTGTTTAGTTTTAATTCTTACCTTGAAATCAATTGCTTATTAGGGTTTTGAAGGCTGTAAAACAGCAGAATTGTTATAAAAAGTATTTCGGCGCGGCCTTTGGCCGCGCCGAAATACTTCACATGAGTTTATATAACGCATAAAGAAACAAAAAAGTTCAGCGCGGCCTCCGGCCGCGCTGAACTGATATATAAAGCTTAAATCAATTAAAACTTAAGATCTCCGTTCACCTCTCTTACAGCATTAGCTGCCTCAGCAAACTTCAACTGTTCATCTGCAGTAAGCGTTACGTTTACGATTTTCTCTACTCCGTTGGCTCCGATAATAGCTGGAACCCCTAAGCAGATATCATTTTGTCCGTATTCACCTTCAAGCATTAAAGAGCAAGGGATCATTTTTTTCTGGTCGCAAGCGATTGCCTGAACCATTACAGAAACGGCTGCACCAGGTGCATACCAAGCTGAAGTTCCTAATAATTTAGTCAGTGTAGCTCCACCTACTTTAGTTTCCTCGATTACATATTTTTGTTGTTCATCACTTAAGAATTCAGTTACTGGAACACCGTTTCTTGTCGCTTTGCTTAATAATGGAAGCATTCCCGTGTCACTGTGTGCAGCGATTACCATACCGTCTACGTCAGAGATAGGGCTTTCCAATGCTTCAGCCAATCTGTATTTGAATCTTGCAGAGTCTAATGCACCCCCCATTCCGATGATCTTGTGCTTAGGAAGACCTGAAGTTTTGTGCACTAAATAAGCCATAGTATCCATTGGGTTGGAAACTACGATGATGATTACTTCCGGAGAATGTTTTACCAGGTTTTCAGTAACTTCTTTCACGATACCGGCATTGATACCGATAAGCTCTTCTCTCGTCATTCCAGGTTTTCTTGGGATCCCTGAAGTGATCACAGCTACATGAGAACCTGCAGTTTTGCTGTAATCTCCTGTTGTTCCGGTAATTTTTGTATCGAACCCGTTAAGCGATGCAGTCTGCATCAAATCCATTGCCTTACCTTCAGCAAATCCTTCTTTAATGTCTACTAAAACTACTTCCGAACAGAAGTTTTTCATTGCGATGTATTCTGCACAGCTTGCTCCTACAGCGCCTGCACCTACTACAGTTACTTTCATATTGTATACTTTTTTTAAATTATTTTTTAGTTCAGTCTAAAAATTGAAACGCCCAAATTTAACAATTCCTGAAAATGTGGGCAATTTTTCAGGAATTTAATTAGGGTTCAGGGAAATTAATTGACGTTCAGTAAAAACGTATAGAGCTTTTTTGCTCCTGACAGGACATCGCTGTAATTTTCTTCAGTAACTTCAGTGTCCAGAACCTCCTTGAAGTTTTTCCACATTGGCCCCGTATTCTCCCGGTAGCATCCGAAGAAATTGAAAGTTACATTATCGAAGCCTTCCGTTTTGGAAAGCTGCTTGGCGATCACATTTCCACCTAAAGTAGAGCCTTCGATAACATACATAGCTCCTAAAGCTTCATGTTCATTATTAAAATGAAGGTCGTGCGACACCGTCTGGTTTTCCAGAGAAAGACTTTCAAGATCCTTCTCGATAAGCGAAAGCTTCTTTCTTTCATTGAGCTGAAGTTTTTCCGAATATTTATCAGAAAGACTTCTGAATATTTTATCTTCACTGTGAAGAAGCATCAGATAATTCGTATTGATGATCTTTTTGTAATCTTCCAGTGTGAAGGTTTTATTAAAAATTTTTTCGGAACTGAAAAGTTTTTCCGCAGCATCGTGATATTCTGCTGTATTTTGCTTAAGATACTCTGATACCATAAATAAGGTTTTAAGTTTCCCAAATTTACGGCTTTTTAAACGTTAAAATAAAACAAGTTCCTTCTTTATTGCTATCATAATCCACACTTCCTCCAATCCGCTTCATAATTCGGTGTACAATGGACAGTCCTATCCCATTTCCTTTAAATTTTTTCGCATTGTCCATCCTGTTGAAGATCTTGAACATCTTATGCTTTTCCTCCTCCGGAATTCCGATTCCATTATCTGAAATCCTGTACACTATGCTTCCGTTCTCTTCAGCGCCCCAAATCTCAATTTTAGGTTCATCACGGTGGGAAGAATACTTTACGGCATTATTAATAATATTCAGGAACACCTGGTGAAGCATCGTTTTATCTGCGAGTACATCGGGACATTCTTTGATAATAATATCGCTTTTGTGGCTCTCGAAAGTGATCTTTGCATTTTCCGAGATTTTCCGGATCATATTGGCGGGCTGCAGGCGTTCCAGCTCTATTTCACTGTGCTTGGCACGGCTGAGCTGCAGTACATCATGCATCATTTCCGCCATGCTGTCTATTTCCTCAACAATGGAGGTCAGCTTATTTTTATTTTTTTCCGTTTTTTCAAAATTGGAAAGCAGCATCTGTGCGTTCAGCTTCATCACGGTAAGGGGCGTTCCCAGATCATGGGAAATCGTGTATGAAAAACTGTCAAGTTCCTCATTTACCTTTCTCAGCTCATTATTCAGTGCTTTGATGGCGTTATACTGTTTGTGTGAAGTCTCAAGAATTACATCACGGACGGCCCGTACCGAACTGATATCCCTGGAATTCCATCTCTTTGAATTTCCCTTGATATTTTCCGTGAAAATATGGAAAGAAGTCCTTGGGGAGATAATTTTTTTCTCTTCTCCATTCTGCATTAATACCTCAATTTTCTTTTCAGGATTTCCTGCCCAGTTAATGTGTTCATCAAACTCCTTACGGAACCAGATCAGCATTTCCTTTTTGCTTCTTTCTATAAAATAAATAATCACTCCGGCTGCGTTTTCATCCAGCTTAAGTTCTTTCCCATAATCTTTAAGGAAACTCCTGCTCACAAAGATACTTTCCGTGATATTTTCAAGGGCCCAGTGCGCAATAGCATCAATCGTCCCATGTTCCGGAACCACTCCCACGGTGACTGTGTTTCCCTCCGAAATAATAGCAAGGCCATCCGCTTCAGGCAGTTTTCTGATCTTTCCTTTATTATCCGCAAGGGAATCGAACAGGTTATTATGTTTTAAAAACTCAGATTTCAGCTGCGAAGATTTCTCATTCAGTTCCAGCTGGTATTTCAGTTCACCTTTAGATTTGAATGAAGAATAGGCATTGGAAGCCAAAGCTGTAAAAATTCCGGCCTGTACCCTGTCTTCAAGGTCAATATGTTTAAACTCAGAATTCTGGCAGGTCACCAGTCCCCAGAGATAATCATCAATAATAATAGATACGCTGAAACTGGAAGTAGCTCCGGAATTTTTAATATACTGGGCATGAACAGGCGACATTCCCCGCGAAGCCACGAAAGTAAGATCAATGTTTTCTCCGGATCTGCTTACAATCGGAACTGTTTCGGCATATACGTCACTGAATATTCTTTTCCTTTTCTTTAAATAAAGTTCCCTGGCCTGTCTTGGAATATCAGATTCAGGATAATGAAGCCCCAGATAACTTTCCATATTATCATCCCTTTTTTCCGCGATCACTTTTCCGGAGCCGTCCATCATAAATTTATAAACCATCATCCGGTCATAATTCACGATTTTAGAAAGCGTACTCAGCAATTGTTCCCACAGTTCCTTTTCATTGTCGATGACGTAAAAATTGTCGTATTTATTAGAAATACGCTTGTTGGGATTCTCCAGTACCGCTTCAAATTCCAGGAAAATATGCTGACAGCCTCTGAAAACAGAAAAATGATACTCTTTTCCGTTAATGAATACCTTATCAAAATGGGTTTCGTTTTCTCTTTTTGTAAAGTCTCTCAAAGAATTATAAAGATCCGAATTGATAACAGACTGAAAGGCTTCAGGAAAATCCGTAAGAGTTTTGTCAAAAAGCCCGTCCGCATTTTCGATTTTGAATATATCCGTAATATTCCTGCTGAAAAAAGTAATGGAATGAGATCCTGCATCAATGCCAATCAGATATCCAAAACTTTGTATATACCCAGGGATGTGGATGGGTTCCTCATGACACTCTACAAAATTCATATATTTCTTTGATCAATCAAATATAACGATTTTTTTAACGACATATTACTTTGTGGTATCAAATATCAGAACTCTTTAAAACACCGTCATTCCGGCAATTATTGGACAAGAATCCCTATTTTCCAGTCAGGATGCCCTTGCCTTTTTGATACTGATAAAGTGCTCTGACTGATAATATACTAAAAAAATTAGGACAGGGCAAGTTTAATTTCTCCATTATGATTCATCACATGATTTCACATTAACCCTTAAAATAATTATGTTAATTAAGTAAAATTGATTAAATTTATATCACCAAATAATGAATGAAATTAAAAATAATTTATCCTTTTTACATTATTTCTATTAATTTCTTATTTAATCTCAGATAACTTAACTATGAAAAAGTTCCCCTTAATTTATTCGCACACTAGAAAATCGGAGGCTGCTATGATGTGAAACTATCCGGTCAATAGATCTGAATCATTTCACCCCTGAACAGAAGCCAAAAGATTTAAGAAATCAGCTATCCTAAATTCTTAGGTCTTTAAATAATATAATTTACACCCCAAATACCATGACACTTTTTTCAACAAAAAAGAGAAGTCTGTTACTATGCGCTTTATTGGCTGCTTTTTCAGCTAACGCACAGATTCAGGATTCACTCCAGCCCAATAAGCAGGAAGAAGACAAAGTGAAATATCCCGTACTCCAGATCAAAGGTCTTTTCCAGGCACGTTACCTCGTAGGCATGACCGGAGATGTCGATGTGAACGGTCTGCATCATGCGGACGGATCAGGGACCAGCAATAATTTCATGCTCAAATACATGAGGGTTCAGGTACGTGCGCAGATCAGCAAAAGAACCGAAGTCGTAGCCCTTGCCAATCTCGCTGATTTTAAAAATGATCCTAAAAGCAGGGTCCTTGAAAATGCTTATCTGAAATATACGTTCAATTCCAAATTAGCCTTTACTGCCGGACAGTTCAGGCCCTGGTTCGGGATTGAAGAGACCTACCCTATAGATGTCATCAAGTCTCTGGATTGGTCCAACCAGTATACGGAATTCGGAAAACTGGGCTGGACAAGCTTCCAGATCGGGATTTCTGCAACAGGACAGCTTCAATTGGGCAAAATTCCTTTTCAGTATGCTGTTTCAGCCGTTAACGGCAACGGGAAAAACCAGATAAATGATAATGATAACGGAAAGCAGTATTCTACACGAATGGTTTTCGGACTGTCAAAAAAATATAATTTAAATGTCGGCCTGAATGGAGGTATCGGTGAAGTTTTAAGCAAAAAAGTGTATGCAGTAGGTATTGATCTGAGTTCGTTGATCCGGTTTGACCCTAAATGGAGCCTGGACATGCAGCTGGAAGCCAAACAGGCAACCAATCACGTCCTGTACAACACCATCGATCCGGAACTGAGATCTTCCAATCCTGACCAGTATCTGATCCGTGGGGCTTATTTCCTTCCGAACGTCAGGTATGAGATCAACCATAAGAATCTCAGCGCTTTTGAACTGTCATGCCGTTATGAATATATCGATCCCAATTTCAGACTGAATTCCAATCCAAGACAGACCATTACCCCAATGTTCGGACTGGAATTCCTGAAAAATTACGGAGCAAGAATCCAATTGGGCGTACAGTTCGACCGTTACAAACATCAGGTAGAAAACACATCACAATACAACAACAATTTATTCATTGTTCAGGTGCAAAGTAGATTTTAACCGCTTAAATATTTATAGATCATGAAAGAAATTAATATCAGAAATATCGCGATAACATTTGCCGTTGCGCTGATCATATGGTTTATTCCGGCTCCGGAAGGGGTCGCAGAAAATGCATGGCATCTGTTTGCTATTTTTGCAGCCACCATTTTGGGAATTATACTTAAAGCGGCTCCTATGGGAACCATGTGTATGATGGCTATTGCGTTTACAGCGCTTAGCCAGGTGGCCGCTCCCGGAGATGCAGCAAAATCCATCACAAAAGCACTCTCCGGATTCGGGGATAAGGTGATCTGGCTGATCGGGATCTCATTCTTTATTGCCCGAGGATTTATTAAAACCGGACTTGGAAACCGGATTGCGTTTTTATTTATCAGGATCTTCGGTAAAAGCTCATTGGGACTCGCCTACGGGCTTGGACTTGCCGATGTCTGTCTGGCTCCCGCTATTCCGAGTAATACAGCAAGAGGAGGAGGAATTATATACCCGATCATGAAATCTATGGCAATAAGCTTCGATTCTGTTCCTGAGAAACCGGAAACCCACAGGAAACTTGGCGCTTTCCTTACTTTGAACAGTTATTACATGAACCTTATCTCTTCTTCCATGTTCCTTACCGGAACTGCGAGTAACCCGATGTGTCAGAAATTTGCAGCAAATCTAGGAATTAATATTACATGGATGTCATGGGCTGCAGCTGGCTTTGTGCCGGGATTGGTTGCATTTTTTGTAGTTCCGTTGGTTCTGTACAAATTATATCCGCCTGAATTGAAAAAAACAGGTGATGCACCGAAAATGGCTGCACAGAAATTAAAAGAAATGGGACCTATTTCCAGAAACGAATGGCTGATGCTGCTGGCTTTCTTCATTCTTTTAGCCCTTTGGATATTCGGAGGAACATTATCTGTAGATGCTACTACGACGGCTTTCATCGGACTTACCATGCTGCTGCTTACTTCAGTGCTGACCTGGGAAGACATCAAAGGTGAAAAAGGAGCCTGGGACACGATTGTCTGGTTTGCTGTTCTGGTGATGATGGCCAGTTCTTTAAATGAACTCGGTTTTATCGGCTGGTTCAGTGACCTGATTAAAGTAAAAATAGGCGGATTAAGCTGGCAGATTGCTTTTCCGGTGATTATTGTTGTCTATTTCTTCAGCCATTATATTTTCGCAAGTGCAACAGCTCATGTGGCAGCTATGTATGCGGCCTTATTAGGAGTTGGTGTTTCTTTGGGAATTCCACCGATGTTGCTGGCGATGATGCTTGGTTTCTTAGGTTCAATTTACGGGGTACTTACCCATTACGGCCACGGTCCGGCTCCTGTATTCTACGGAAGTGGCTATGTCGAGCTTAAAGCCTGGTGGCTGAGGGGTCTTGAAATCGGGATCGTGTTACTCGTCATCTACATGGTAGTCGGAGGACTTTGGATGAAAGTTTTAGGATATTATTAATCATTAAATAAAAAATATGCTGTCAACCTTGTCAAGAAAAATGCTGATGTGCCTTACAGGACTGTTCCTGAGCTTCTTCCTGCTGATCCATTTCCTGGGAAACCTCCAGCTGTTTCTTCCACCGGAGCAGGCCCATCTGCAGTTTAATGCGTATTCGCATTTTCTGTCAGGAAATATCCTGATCAAAATGGTTTCGTATGTACTGTATGCAAGTATTATCCTGCATGCTCTGGATGGACTGATCATTACTTTAAAAAATAAAAAGTCGGGAGGTAGTTATCAGTCGGAAAGGCGTGGAAGAGCCAGCCAATGGTATTCCCGGAATATGGGAATTCTCGGCACTCTGATCCTGATCTTTCTGGTGATCCACTTTCAGAATTTCTGGTATGTCTACAAATTTGGAAATCCACCACTGGATGACAATGGAAATAAAGATCTGTACATTCTGGTAGTGGCTGTTTTCAAAGAATGGTGGTATGTCATCATTTATGTAATATCAATGGCAGCTTTATGCTATCATCTGATCCACGGGATTCACAGTGCAGCCCGAACACTCGGATTGTATCATCCTAAATTTGTCAAATGGTTCAAAACCGCCGGAATTGTCTATTCAGTCATGATCAGTATAGGTTTTGCTCTAATGCCCGTTTACATATTCTTTACAGCCCATTAAACAGAAAAGTCATGATTTTAAATTCAAAAATACCACAAGGCCCGTTGGAACAAAAATGGGATAATTATAAAAAGAAAGCTAAGCTCGTCAATCCTGCCAACCGTAAAAAGCTGGACATTATTGTCGTAGGAACCGGGCTTGCAGGAAGTTCTATTGCTGCTTCTCTGGGTGAAATGGGTTACAATGTTAAATCATTCTGCTTCCAGGACAGCCCGAGAAGGGCGCATTCCGTAGCAGCACAAGGCGGTGTTAATGCCGCTAAAAATTATAAAAATGACGGGGACAGCGTTTACAGAATGTTTGCCGATACCCTGAAAGGCGGAGATTTCAGAGCCCGTGAAGCCAATGTTTACCGGATGGCAGAATGTTCTTTAAACCTCATCGACCAGGCCATGGCGCAGGGTGTTCCCTTCGGACGTGAATATGGCGGCTATCTCAACAACCGTTCATTCGGTGGTGTTCAGGTGAGCCGGACGTTTTATGCAAGAGGACAGACGGGACAGCAGCTGCTATTGGGAGCCTATCAGGCACTGATGAGGCAGGTCGGAAAAGGTACCGTACAGCTGTATTCCAGACATGAAATGCTCGATCTGGTCATGATCGATGGTAAAGCAAGGGGAATCATTGTACGGAATTTAGATACCGGAGAAATTGAAAGACATGCTGCTCATGCTGTTGTTCTCGCAACCGGAGGTTATGGAAAAATTTATTACCTGTCAACCCTGGCGATGGGATGCAATGGTTCTGCGATCTGGCGGGCTCACAAAAAAGGAGCTTTAATGGCTTCCCCAAGCTGGATCCAGGTGCATCCTACTTCGCTTCCGCAGTCCGGAGATTATCAGTCCAAATTAACCTTAATGTCAGAATCATTGCGTAATGACGGAAGGATCTGGGTTCCTTCAAAAGCTGATGAAACCAGACTACCTAATGATATTCCGGAAAACGAAAGAGATTATTATCTGGAACGTCGGTATCCTGCTTTTGGAAACCTGGCTCCGAGAGATATCTCGTCCCGTGCTGCCAAGGAAAGAATTGATGCAGGTTATGGAATCGGGCCACTGAAAAATGCTGTTTATCTTGATTTTTCCAAAGCGATCAGAGAACAGGGAAAGGAAAAGATTCAGGAGAAATATGGAAATTTATTTGATATGTACCTTAAGATCACAGGATACAATGCTTATAATGAACCGATGATGATCTCTCCTTCTGCCCATTTTTCGATGGGTGGGCTTTGGGTAGATTATGAGCTGATGACCACTATTCCGGGACTTTTTGCTTTGGGTGAGGCTAATTTTGCGGATCATGGGGCCAACAGGCTGGGAGCCAATTCACTGCTGCAGGCTTCTGTTGACGGGTATTTTATCGCACCTTATACCATTGCCAATTATCTTGCCGATGAAATCCATACAGGAAAAATTTCAGCGGATGGTCCTGAGTTTGAAGCCACCGAAAATGCTGTTAAAAAACAGATTCTGAATTTTATAAGCATCAGGGGCACTAAAACTGTTGACTATTTCCATAAAACGCTGGGAAAACTCTTATACGATTACTGCGGGCTGGCCAGAAATGAAGAAGGTCTGAAATATGCTATCGAAGAAATCAGGAAACTAAAACAGGAATTTTACCGGGATGTACGGGTTTCCGGACAAGGAGATACGATGAATACGGAACTTGAAAAAGCAGGCCGCATTGCCGATTATTTCGAGATCGGTGAGCTGATGTGTTATGATGCTTTAACCCGAAACGAATCCTGCGGTGCCCATTTCAGAGAAGAATTTCAAACCCCGGACGGAGAAGCTCTAAGGAATGACGCTGAGTATCAGTTTATCTCCGCATGGGCATGGAAAGGTGAAAACAAAGAACCTGAACTGATCAAAGAACCGCTGATATTTGAAGAAATACAGCCCACAGTAAGAAGCTACAAATAAAAAACAGAAAATTATGGATTTACATCTTAAGATATGGAGACAGAAAGACAGACAAAGCGAAGGGAAACTGGTCAGCTATGACCTGAAAGAGCTGAATCCCCACATGTCTTTCCTGGAAATGCTGGATACTTTAAATGAAAAGCTCATTACTGAAGGCGACGAACCTGTAGAATTCGATCATGACTGCCGTGAAGGAATCTGCGGACAGTGCGGAATGATGATCAACGGAATTGCCCACGGACCTTTAAAAAATACAACAACCTGCCAGCTTCACTTACGGTCTTTCAAGAACGGTGAAACTATTTTAATCGAGCCTTTCCGTGCTGAAGCTTTTCCTGTAAAAAAAGATCTTAAAGTGGACCGTTCGGCTTTTGACAGAATTATTTCGTCAGGCGGGTTTGTTTCTGTAAATACGGGTCAGGCTCCTGATGCCACAGCTATTGCCATTACCCATCAAATAGCCGAGGAAGCGTTTGATTCTGCTGCCTGTATCGGCTGTGGAGCCTGTGTTGCCACCTGCAAAAACGGAAGTGCGGCGTTATTTACTTCTGCGAAAATCACTCATATGGTCCTTCTTCCCCAGGGTAAAGAGGAAAGAAGCGAACGTGTGCTGAATATGGTCAGCCAAATGGATACAGAGTTATTCGGGCACTGTTCCAATACGGAAGCCTGTGAAGTGGAATGTCCTCAGGGAATTTCTGTGCTGAATATTGCGAGAATGAACTATGAGTACGGAAGAGCGCTGTTTTTCAGGAAAAAGTAATTTTGAAAAGTATCCTTGAACATCCTTGTCAAGGTTCAGCACCTTGACAAGGATAACTTCCGGCCCCCTCTTCCAGTTTCAAGTCACATGCTATTCATTTTTAAGGGTTCATAATGGCTACCACTCTGGCCGGAGCTGCAGAACCGCCTACAATTTTCAATGGAAATACGCTGACTTTAAATCCTGAAGGAGGCAATGCACTGAGATTGGTAAGCTGCTCGATATGCAGGTATTCTTTTTTTATACCGACACGGTGGCCTTCCCAGAAATATTCGGGGTCATTGAGCTCTCTTGCTTTTTTGGCCATATATTTTAACGGAAGATCCCATCCCCACTGATCGATTCCCATTACTTTCACACCCTGATCAATCAGCCATTCGGTGGCTTCCTTGCTCATTCCTGTTCCTTTTTCTACGAAATCCGGAGTTCCCATCATTTTATCACGGTCTGTCCTGATCAGGACAATATTTCCTTCCTGAATAGAAATTCCGTTTTTATCCAGATCTTTTTTAAGATCATCAATGGTGATTGCTGCGAAATCTTCTTTGTGGGTACAGTCGATGACAATACCGTCGCCATAGCACCACTCTAAAGGGATCTGATCAATCGTTTTGGCTGGTTTTCCTTCTACAACAGGACCGTAATGCCAGGGAGCATCAATATGTGTGGTGGCATGAAGTCCCATATTTTTGATGGAGTCATCTGCCCATCCTGTCCAGTTTTTTGGAAAAAGCCTGAACGGAAGATTTAATGCCAGGCGGATCAGCCAGTGCGATTTTTTATGCGACTTGTGCCTGATCTTAACCCTCATGAACCAGGGATCTCCGGCATTATACTGGATCGGTTTCGATAGGTCGATAATAGTTGTTTTCATGGAATAAAGATATTGAGAAAGATTAAAAAAGTAAAGAGACGGATCAAAATCCGGGTATCGTTATTTTCTTAGGATCGTTTTCGTCATACATGATTTCAATGGTGCCCTGTTTTGGTACAGATGAAAGATCCAGAAGGGTTATGATCTTTTTGCAGACTGCAATGTGCTCAATGCCTTTATAATCTTTAAAGCTCACCTGAAACATGATCTGTGGCTGGTCATTCACGGTAAGTCCGGTCTGGCTTACGCTGATTATCTGCGCCTGTGCGTTTCTTCCGGCAAAAAGGATACGTTCTTCTTTTTTATTCTTCACGAATTTTCCAACGATCAGCTTATATACCAATAAGGTTAAGAGGAACATAACACCACTGAAAATAATCGGATGCATAAAAGTAAGAAACCTCCATCCGAAATCAAATGATTCCCTAAGGTAAAAATAACTGTAAAGTCCTATGATATAAGCGATCATGAATACCACAAATACGATCCTCATGATCATATTTATAACTTTAAATTTGGTTTGTGCCCCGCTTAGAATAAAATAAGGTTCCCTGGAAGTATCAGGATTCAGAAGAACTTTAACCGTTTTTCCAACATCAAATCTTTTTTCCTGTGGCTTTGTATCATAGAACATCATTTCATGCCGGATCAGCGTGTCACTGAGATTTTTAAAGGAAAGGACAATATGGATCAGATTGATATGGGTCCCTGGATTATATTTTACAAGCTTATAGTCTGTAATTTCAGCTTCCCTCGGAATTCCGTTCTGTACAATACGGCTGATGGTATTTTTTTCCTTAAAGGTTTTAATGAGAAGATGGTTGATCAGAAAAGTTAAAACATAAATCCATATAAGCAAAGAAAAACCGAGATATACATAGCTCACTGCCAATGTATTTCTCGGTTCTGTTGTCATTTCCGAAATCGTCATATAAATAAAGATCGGAAACGGTATGCAGAAAAAAAGCATATAAAGGGTCCAGAAAATGATCATAAATTTCATAACTGTTTATTTTGCGGTGCGATATAAAGTTATGATATTATTTTTTAATCTGAATTCGGGATAAAATAGTTCTATTTTTCATAAGTTATGAAGTCTGAAGCTCGAAGAGGGAAGTTATTGAGGTCTGAAAAAACAACGATAACCCGGTTTTACTGTTCTTTAAAAACTACTTCATCAAATTTGAATACAACCGTCAGAAACAGTAAACCTAACAGTAACTTCCACCCTACCTCTTCCGGATTCCAATAACTTTAATCCGATTATTTAATGGTCTCCTTTACACTTCTTTATCGAAATAAAGTCTGTAGTATTTTCCTTTGTCATCCTCGCCCATTTCCAGCTTCTGCCTGTCGCCGTGGATGTAGATATGGAAATTTTTATCGAGTTTGATAATACTTTTGAAATGACGCTGGGTTTTCTTTACGGCCGCTTCACTGATAGGGAATTCTTCCGCAATATTCACCTGCATATCCTGTTCGTAATCGGTTTTGAAATTCACAAAACTTTCGATCACGTGCTGATCTCCCAATACTTCACTGGCAAACTCATCCAGCTTAAATTCTTCTTTTTCTTTAAAGAAATTGATGGATTTATTTAAGAAATCGGCCTGGTCTGCTTTTGATACTTCAAATTCCTGCGGAAGCTGCTTGGTGATATAGTCTTTGTAGACCATCAAAGCTTCCTGGGTGTGGAAATATTCGTCATCACGCTGTTTTACTTTCAGAAAATCTTCAAACCAGTAATACATATCTCCGTTTTTGTTGTTGTCTACTACAGAAAGTACATACCCGGTCTCTTTGTTATTGTTGTAGATTAAAGCTGCCTTATCTATTTTGGACAGACCGATTCCCTGGTCTTTTTCAATGTCAAAAGTTTCTTCCCGGGGAGAAATTTTGAGGAAAGATTCTCTTTTTTCCATCTTAAAGATCCCGATCTTGTCTACTTTATCCGGACGGTCGCTTTCTTCTTCAAAAAGTACAATAAACAGCTCTCCACCCTGAACTCTTGGATTCTCCGCTGCTTCAAAAAGATGTTTGGCGATATTTTCAGATTCCCAAAGGAACTTTGCTTTGTCTTCAAAGATCTCAGATACGGAACTGTAGACCGGATTATTGACCAAATAAGTGTCACTGTAAAAATTGAAGGTCTCTTCTGATTTAAAAGAGCCTAAAAAGTAATCTTCAAGCAGCTCTGCCATTCCTTCTTCCAGTTTCAGCTCTTCCTGAGACAGTGTTAAAGATTCTCCGTTGATTTTATTTCCTACTCTGTGTACTATAATTTTTGAAAACATGTCCTGAATAATTTGGAGTGCAAAGATAATTTTTTTTAATGCGAATGCATATTATAAATCAAACTTAAAAGAAAAATAAACAACATACTTGGTATAATCCAATTGATAATTCTAATTCCTAACATCCAATTTTCTTGTCTGTTTAATTCATTATCAGTTTCCAAAAAAGATTTCAATATCATGTTATTTAAACTTAAAATTTTACTTTTATTTTTATCTAAAAATATATTTTTATAATTATCAATATTTGTCTTGATTATTTCTAGAGCAGACTTTTGATTTTTAATAAAAGAATCCATCATAAAAGCAAAAAACACAGATGAAGCAATCACGAATATATTTTTAATATTAAATGGTTCACTAGTATCAAAAGCAGTGAAACCTAAAATTATTGTTGCAGGTATTATAATTAATTTATTTTGAGAATCATTAACAACAGTTCTTAAATTCTTTGAAAAATCTAGAACAGAATTATCCAATTCCGTTTTTACTTTACTATAGGAAAAATTCCTTAAATAATATTCATAGCCTATTATACATTTTTCATAAAAATCAGAGAAATTATAAAATAAATACTTAAATTTTTCCTTCTCATTTACTTCTTCTAAAAAACTTATAAGCTCACTTTTGAAAATCACTTTGATTTCTTTTGACAATTTATCATAATCTTCAATGAACTTTTCAAACAAATTTTCGACTAGAATATATTTGTTTTTTGGTAAGATTTCTGCAGTAAATTCATAATAAATTTTCAAATACCTATTATCTGAATAAATTAGCAATTTCTTATCAATATCATCATTTGAAATATTTATGATAAATTCTTTTATTGAAATAATATCATTGTAGTTTTTTATAAAAAAATTACTTATGCTTTTTTCTGTACAATTAATTTCTAAAATATAAAACTCTTTACTTTTATCTTTAGTATGAAATTTTACAAAATCATCACAAGTTGTATAAAAATTATGGCTTCTCAATAATGTCCAAGATAAATCAAATTTATATTCTTTACCAATTATTAAATCTGTACCAAAAACTTCTGAACCTTTTTCATCGAAGATATTATCAATTTCGATTCTTTTTAATAACTCTATTTGTCCAGATTCTGTTATGAAAAATGAAAACGTACATAAATTAGACGTTTCACTTATTTTAAAAGAAAATAGGTTTATCAAAAATTCTAACATTACATATGTTTTTTTACTTGAACTGCTAATTCCTGAGGTATATCTTCAATTAGCATTGAATTTGTTTTTTCATCATATTTAATTCTTGTGCCAATTAATGTATTATCAAACTCAATTATAAAATCCTCGTTTTTCGATTTATATCTTGTTTTTGTCAAAAGCTTAATGATATTCCTATCAATACTAATTATAGGATTAACAGAATATTTTTCGTCTGAAGCAAAATGTGCAAAATCTTCAGTATTTTCCTCATCGATAATTCTTGAAATGTCATTAAGAAATACACCTTTTCCATTCCTATCATTTTCAAGGCAATGTAACTTTATTTTATCTAATAATTTATCCCGTTCATTTTTATCATTAATCTTATCATTTAGATAATCTTTAATTGCGGTAACCAATTTTTTAGAACCTGCAGTTTTCGTTGTCCTATCTGCACAACCTATAAAATATTGAAAATATTGAGATATATTTTTCAATCCACTTCTAAATGATAAATATGTGTCTATTTCCTCATTACCATTTTTAAACTCCTGCCATCTAGAAACATTTATTAATGATGCAACATCAATTTTACTTAAATCAATACTTTCAATTTCGCTTAAAGTTAAATCTTCAGTAAAAAAATAGCCTTCTTTATTGTTTATTGCCAAAACTAAAAAGTATTCACTATTAGTTGTTGTATTTAAGTAATCTGCAAAGACTAGGAACCCTCCCGAAGCAGGCTTTGTATTATCTAATATTTTTTTATATTGATGCATTAATTCTTGGGTCATTTCCAAAAAACCTAATTCTTCAGTAATATAATTATGTAATAAATTTTCAAATATTGATGATTCATTTTGTTCCTCAAATATTCCATAAGTTTTTCCTGTTCCTGAAAAAGATTTTTTAATGTCAGCAATAAAAAAAACTTCCTTTTTAGAAATCTCCAAAGCCTTCTTAGCAATTTTAATTTCCTTAACATTTTTTGATGGCTCCTTTATAATTTGGTGTATGATAATATTTTTTATTTTAATATCATGACCTTTCTGTTTTATTTCTGGCATTTCGTTTTTTTTACTAAAATAAAGAAATTAGAATCAAATTTTGTATAGGAAACCATAATTAGATTTCGTTTTGATAAAAATCTTATCATTTTGACAGGGTTTCTTTGATTGCATGACCTGCTATAAATTACACAAAATATTGATTTTTAAATAGTTAAATCCAAAACAACATCAAAGGAACGCCGTTGGCTTCATTATCTTCAAAACATACACAATGGACTTGAAGACCTTAAACCGCATTGACAAGTTAAGAAGATTAAAAAGCAGAGGACCGGAAACCCCGAAGTGGCTGAAACCTTATCATTTGCTTCTCATGGCTTTTCTGACCGTTTTTGTTTTGGGAGCCATCATTAAAATTTTAGAACAAAATCATTAATCATATGAATTATTCAGAAGCCGTCCGGGAAATTACGGAGATCATTCCCGATTTTGAAAATGAACTTGCGGAAAACACGCCGCAGAACTCGTACAGCGTGATCCGGATTTTTACAGAACGTATCAAAAGTATGGTCCGACAGAATGACAGGCATATTTTATTTAAAAGCCTCCAAAAGATGGACAAAATTTACACGAACGGAGATATGACTTTAAAAAATGCAGTAGAGGGAATTTTCATCTATTCCCTGGACAATTTTACCGCTTTCTGCGGTGGAGAATACAGAAAAGTGATCTTCAGTCACATTTCAAAGGAACTGCAGCAGACGTATTCGAGACAGATTTACAATCATGGTATTTGAAGCTTTCATTACATTTTTCACCTGTTTCATTACAAAATCAAAATTCTTTTCAAAATTAAATCCACTAAAAATCAATATGTTATGAAAACAAAAATCAGAAGAACATCAGACTGGAAAACCTGGAAAATCACGACCAACAGGCACAATACAGGGCTATTGCTTACTCATATTGCCGTGATTATAGGTGTTTTTATTTTTGCTGCCATGCTGTAAATTTGGTACACATTTCGCTGCAAGCTAAATACTGAAAAATATTAATTATGATGAAAGTACAAATGCAGTCTATTAATAAAAAAATAGCGGTTGAATACTTAAAATTTTTCTATCCTCCACTCCGAAAGGAAATCACCCAGTTATCTGTACAGGAAAACTTTGCCGGTGTTATTCAGGCTACCATCAATTATCTGAAGGATATGCTGCAGGAATCGAAGATCTATATTGTAGCCCACCACATCAAACTGATGGACTGGATCTACAGAAACGGTGATTCTTATGTGAGAACCGTGATCGAAAACCTATTTGTAAGGTCCCTTGAAAGTTTTAAAAAGCATACTAAGATCCAGCAGTGGAAACTTCTTTATCAGCGTATGCCTGACAGTTTTCAG
This sequence comes from Chryseobacterium luteum, assembly GCF_000737785.1. GTDB lineage: Bacteria > Bacteroidota > Bacteroidia > Flavobacteriales > Weeksellaceae > Chryseobacterium > Chryseobacterium luteum. The sequence goes on from NZ_JPRO01000007.1 coordinate 160,915, forward strand.
ATCGTCTACAATGAACAGCAGAAAAAGGACCGGATCTTTTTCGGGAAGTAAGAAATAATTTAATTTGTAAATAGGCTCCTAAGGCATTTTTGCCGGGGGAGCTTTTTATTTATTTTTCTAAATTTATTGAGCCCGGGAACATTTATTATGCTTTGCAGATATTTTACCATTATATATTTCACTATATGGTGTAAAATGTTTACTTTTGTAAAACTTTTGATGAAAATATTTTCCTTTATTTATTCCTGAAACAATATCAGAATGTCAGAAACGGTTTTTCAGTAACCTGCCGGAATGATATTCTGCTGAAACGTATAACAAATTTTGACGATGTGTAATCAGATCTCAGAAATATCCTTTCATGCATTTATTTGATCTGAAAACAGTCTCCCCCGGCAAATTGCCGGGGGAGTTTTTTATTTATCTTTTTTCACAAAGACTTTCTGAATAGTCTGAAGCTCATCTTTATTCAGCTTAGAGCTTTTTTCGAGTTTGGCAAGAAATGACGATACTTCTTCCGGGGTTGCAGGTGATCCCAGATTTTCTCCTTTACTGTCGAAAGAATCTGCAAGCACTTCTCCTTCCGGGTTTAATATCAGCCAGAAAGGAAGTCCGGCATCTTGTCCTTTGTATTTATTCATCAGTTCCTGGCCGCCGGGATTTTCAAGCTTTTTCTTTTCTCCTCTTTCCTGAACATCAATGTATGTGGTGACAAATTTCTTATCGAAAATAGGTTTTGTTTCGGGAAGGTTCATATTTTTCTCCATGAGCTTGCACCAGCCACACCATGAAGCATGGAATACCAGCAGGACATTTTTCTTCTGAGCTTTCGCCTCTGTAAGGGCTTTATTCAATTCTACATCTGCTTTTTCCTGGGCAGCACTGAGCTGAAACAGAAATAAGGAAGCCACTATGATCACTTTAAAAAATTTCATTTAAATTTTAGTTTGATTTACTGATACTAATTTAGTTATTTTTCTTCTGATTAGCATTAGTTTAGTATAAGATTATCTGCCTGATCCATATGATTTAACGCCACAGTTATGGAGAAATGATTGTTGATTGAAATAATTTTCCGTTTTCAGCGTTGTTTTACTAAATTTAATCTATTGAACAATCAATATATATCATTATCTTTCAGCTTCGTTTACGGTACTTTCCTGCATAAGCACTTGATTCCGGCGCGGATCCTAAAAAAAATTGTATGAAATCATTTTCAGTATTAGAAATCAATACCCTGCTAAAAGGGTATATCGTAGGAAATACTTCGCATTCTGTATCCTCTCCGGAGCAAATAGAACATGCCGGCAACCACCAAATTACTTTTATAGGCAGTAAAAAATACGAGAAATTCTGGGCAGACAGTAAAGCCCCGATAGCTGTTGTCAATCATGATATCTCTATTGAACCCGGGCAAAACAGGGCATTTATAAAAGTAAGTAACGCCGACCTTGCCATGTGTCAGATTCTGGAATTATTTGCGCCACTTTATCCGCAATTTGATACAGATATTCACCCGTCTGCATGGGTGCACCCCACTGCTATTGTTGGCAAAGGCACGCGCATTGGTGCTGGTGCATACATTGGCCCTAAGGTAGAATTAGGCGATCATGTAACCATTTATCCTAATGCTACGATTTTAGATCATAGCACTGTGGGGACAAACAGTACGGTATGGAGCGGTGTTGTGATCAGAGAAAACTGCCACATTGGTAAAAATACAATATTGCACCCCAATGCAACGATCGGTGCCGATGGTTTCGGGTTTAGACCATGTCCGGAAAGAGGACTGGCAAAAATTCCGCAAATTGGCAATGTCATTATTGGTGACTTTGTAGAAATTGGAGCTAATGCCTGTGTAGACCGTGGTAAATTCAGCTCTACCATTGTTGGCGACGGCTGTAAGATAGATAATCTTGTGCAGATAGGTCACAACAGTGTTTTGGGCAAGTTTTGCATTATGGCAGGTAACAGTGGTCTTGCCGGCAGCGTTACCCTGGGTGATGGTGTTGTTATTGGCGGAAGTGCCTCTATTAAAGACCACTCTACTATTGGCAGTGGTGCCGTTATAGGTGCAGGATCTGGTGTTGCGGGAGATGTACCGGCAGGTAAAACCTATCTTGGATACCCTGCTGCCGAAGCACGTACCACCCTAAAACAATGGGCTGCTCTTAAAAGATTGGCTGCCAATGGTTGATTAACCCAGGCTTTCTGTTTTTATTTACAAGGCTTAATATTACAAAATATAAAAACCCGCAATTTTTGGTACGTTCCGAAATTGCGGTTTTTTTGTTATCTGCTGCACAATGCAATCGTGCGGTAGCGGAGGGTACAAACTTTGCAAAGCTGTAAAATTTGTTTGGTAAATATTCCAATTAATTCTATCTGTAATCAGCCAACTCACCATATTCGCATCCTTTCCCTTCTTGCGACCTCAAATAAATTATTTTGGATAATACTATTTCTTCTGAAAATATACTCTATAGAAGCTCTATTTTTTTGAAATGGAAACAGAAGAGGTAAACATCTTTAAAGATCCTGCAATACTCAACCGTTTTAACGACATCGAAAAGCTTGATCCTGAATCCTCTCTGTGGTGAACGGTTTTATTCAGGCGCTGAAAATTAAAAATATTGCAGCGCTATAACACAAAACCCACCGCAATTGCAGTGGGTTTTGTGTTATAGCGGGACACGAGCTACAAGCTCGCGCCAGCGGGGGAATTTCCTTTGGAATCAAATATTGATAATTTCTGAGTTTATCAGTATAAATTTTTTTAGCTTTGGAAGTGACCAAAGTTTTAACAACAGAATTCAGCGTTTTGTTATTTCTCCTACCAATATAAAACCCAGCAATCTCTTGGGTGCTTTTATTAATGGCATATACCAACCACATCATATTAGATTTTTTTCTGATGAAAAACCTCATTTCATCTAATTCATAGGTTTGATAATATGGAATAAGAGGTTGACTGATACTATTGGCAATTGCAACAATTCTTTTAAGTAAAGTAGTTGTTGAAATTTTTAATATTCTCGCAATACTTCTTATCCCCATGCCTTCTTTAGTTAGCTGAATGACCTTTGTATTGATGTCCTTTTTATAAGCATTATAAGAATATTGTAAAACACTTATAGCTTTACGGAACTTACATTGATAACATTGCTTTCCATAATTAGTTTTGCCATATTTTATAAAATCATCACCAACACATTTGACACATGAGTAAACTTTTACCTGCATAAGGACTCAATTTTCTATTAAAAAACAAATAGAGTGACCAAACGATCACTCTATTCTGTAAAATTAATATTTATTATTTCTCTTTAATATTGATTAATAATGGAACCCAACATTTTTGAAACGTTACCGCTTTCAAAACCAACTGCAGTATAAGAGATACTTACACCTTTCTCACTCTTAGAAAAACCAACACTCTAACATATTATTTTTGACGCTTTAAAAAACATTTTTCGTTATTGGGATTGATTAACTTGTCATTTTTTATAATGTAAGTGTATTTTTCATTAAATGCAGTACTATCTTTTTCATTTTCTAAAGAACTTTTATATTCAGAATTCAAAAATAATGTATCATCCTTTACAGTCCATTTTCCCATATGCTTCTCGTAAGACGGGATACTCCTGAGAATGAAACGATTACTTTTTTTGATATACAATACTGAAGCAGGAGCATCAGTATAAAAACAACTATTTAAGTATTTGCTTGATACTAATAAATTACTATTTGACTTACAGGAATTTAAAGTAATATATAATATTAAAACACTAATAATACAAGTAATAAGATTCTTCATTGTCTAATTTTTATTTTTTATAATATGTTCTTCCATTTGCTCTAAAGTCTTTTCCTTCATTGGTAACCCTCTGTAATGGCTGATCTCTTTATGATTCAGACAAAATTAGAGTGCTGAATTTTCAACACTCTAAAATTATATTATCAAATTATTTTTGACGCTTTAAATAAAATTTTTTATTTTCAGGATTAATAAGTTTATCTTTCTTTATAATATAAATTTGTCTTTCATTGTAAACTACACTATCTTTTTCATTTTCTAAAGAACTTTTATATTCAGAATTTAAGAATAAACTATCACTCTTTTCTGACCATTTCCCTGTTGTTTTTTCAAGAGTAGGAAAATACACAAATACATAATTATTATCTTTTTTAAGATCTAGACGATAACGAAGATGGTGTTCACCAAGCCCATATTTACTTGGAACTTTAATACTTGGTGTACAATCGGTTAAGGAGATCAATATAATTCCACAGATATATAATTTAATTTTTTTCATTATTTGATTTATTTATATGTTTTTTTTCCTATTCTAAATACTTTTCCCTCATTAGCAATTCGTTGTAATGCTTGTTCTCTTTGTCCTTCAGGCAAACTCAATGCTTTTATTATTTGAGGGTTATTTTTAATATTGATGGAGCCTTTGGGTAAGTTTTTATATTCTTCTGGTAAATCATTGACTCCAAATGTACTACCACCAAAAAAGCTACCTCGTCTATACCCATCAACTTCATCAGTTTTGTCATGAAGAAATTGAGTGCCTATTTTATCTAGTTCAGGAGTTATAAAGCCTAGCTCCCCAATTTCAAACTGGTAAGCATGTCTTAGTTCATGAGACAGCAATTCCATTCCAGCATTCTTTGAAAGACCTATAATTATCTTTCCACTGATAAAACTAAATCCAGTATAAGAAACACTTTCATTTTTATTACTATAAGAATCATCAGGCCTAATATCATACATTTGATTAGAGCCCGCTAAAACTGCTGTTTCACCTCTTGCAGATTCCAATTCTGCATTATTATCCTGCAAGTTTGTTACATTCCTTTCCCAACTTCTTATCTGTCTTTCTTTACCCCCACCGTCAATTTTCGCCTGATATTTTGCAATTTCAGCATTATTCTTCGCTTGTCTATTATCAATATCCGCAATCAGTTTTTTTACATATTCCCAAGCTTCGGGGGTAAACTCATTACCATCTATATCAAAATTGGAGATAGGGTTGTTTCCTGCATAGTGATAAGGCGAATAAGAAAGATACTTTTCAGCCTTATTATCTATTACCCCCCATCTTACTATATCATCCATATACAGACGGTTTCCAAAATCATAAAATCCAAATTCCTGCAATTCTTTGTTCGCAAATTTGAAGTTTTTAAAACTGCTCTGTCCAAAGAAAGCCGTTCCCGTTTTCAGATGATTCATCCCAAAAGGATAGTAATCATTGGCATCAACTATTTCAAGAACGCCTGACATTTTTAAAAAATAGAGTATTGATATTTCAACACTCTATTTATGATTATCTATTTATGATTTCTAAAAGATTTTTTAAGTAATTAAATTGAGAAATCCCTTTCCATTTATTTCTGTTTAGGAAATCATTCGCAATAAAATTAAAATCTTCAAGATCGCGCCATTTTGAAATATCTTGTTTTAATATTATAAAATAATTATATTTATTTATATCTTCTACTTCATCAGAAGAAAGTAAATTAAAACCAATAACATCTTTTGGATCATTTTCAAGTATTAAAGACCTCATCTTTTTGGAAAATTGCCCATATAATTCTAAATATTTAAATAATTTATTATTTAAATCAGATTTATTAAGGCATTCGAGATGAATACCTGAATCACTTAATTTGAAAAGTTCATCTAGTTCATTACTTATTAATGGAGGAGTTAATATGTATTCTTTTGAGTCATCCAAAATATTATTACATAAAGGACATCTACTTGTGTTTTCTAATATTATTGCCATAAATTTATAAAATTAAGGTTTTCTAATCATAAAGGGAGAATTAAATCCTTCTATAATATATTGTCTGCTTTGATTTAATATTTGTAATGCTTTAAAGTCTGCTGTGCTTGCACCAGTTACAAAGGGATGGGTATGCCCAAAGATTGTTTTAACCTCACCTGCACCAAATGATATACCATGAGGCCCTCCACTTACAATTACTCTTACTCCAGGAGCAACACTATTTTTCCCTAGCTTTACGACTGCATGCTCAACCCCAGTAGTTAAAGTTCGATTTTGCAATAAGCTAACTAAATCTGAAATCTTTTCTCCTTTCCGAACCTCTCTAATAATATTCATAGATGATACATAATTACCACCATTTCCTACAATTATCTTACTCTCTGCCCTAATAATTCCCGGTGCAGCTTTTCCTCTGGTTAAAATTATAGCTATAGCCGCTAATCCCAAAGAAGCTTCCTGATCTTCTGGTTCTAAATTACTTAAAAGCTGTGCCCCAATATCCAAGATACCTGCCGGATCACCGATACCTCCAATCATCTGAGCAGCTCCGTTGTGTAAAATAGGCTGTTTAAGCCTGCTCATTGCCTCTTCCTGTGATGGAAGCTTAGGAAGATTGATACCTGATGATGTCCCATTTCCACTGTAGCAAACGGAACAATATGATGGCATAATAGATGCCGGATTGGAAGCCATTGCCCTTATTGGAGCATTAATCACAATTTCAGGTATCTGATAAGGATTGTTAGATCCTCCCAATGAACTTGCAGGAATATCTGGGCCTCCACCTCCGTTTACTGGATCTCCTGACAATCCTGAAGCATCTGTATAAAATAAAGGATTATTATAGGCATAACCGTAAGGATCAAGCGTAGATGCACTTAAAGGATCATGCTGTCCAAATATCCCAAGATCCGCCATGTAGAAACGGGCGTTCATATCATAAAACCCTGTCTCCTGCAACTCGTTTCCTAAGAATTTATATGATTTATAACTTCCCTGTGCAAAAAACGAATTACCCGTTTTCAGATGATTCATCCCAAAAGGATAATAATCATTAGCATCAACTATTTCAAGAACGTCTGCGCTGTTTCTTGCGAAACTTGTTGTAATGTAAAACTAGGGTATTGAAATCAATACCCTAGTTTTTTCTATTCTAAAGAGTATAAACTTTTAGTCCTAAAAAATCGCAACTTTCATTGCAGTCTGCAATATAATTTGCAACAACCTCAATATGCTCCAAAAAACTGACTAATTGAGGCAATTTCTGTCCCACTTTAGCATCATATTTTTTTATATTTATCCAAAACTTCTAAAAAACTATACTTAGTACATAGTTCTTCTAAAAAAGATTCAAATAAATCAGTTCTGTCATCTTGCTCTAATATTAAAGCAGGAAGATATTCCAAACCATCCAAAAATTCAGCTAAAATCTCCATTGACACATTTTGATAAGCCAAGCTACGGGCTCGAATTATTAAATCTTGGATTGCTAATATGGAATTATTAAGTTTTTCTGTTTTTATCATTATTACTATTTTTTTAAAACAATATTTGGTATAGTTATTCCTTTATTTCCAGGATTAACATAAATAGGAGGTAATTTATTTCCAGCCTTCATACTTTCGTATATCCTATCATATCTTATTTGGTTAAGAGGCGTACTAACATCAATGGAACTTTTCAGAGGAGATCTAAGGTTTTCTAGCGGAACTTGAAACACTTTACCTGCGTTATCTGTTGCATTTATAGTTTTGAGACCCAATTGTTCTGCAGCTTTTGCTCTCCTAACCCCATCTGCAATTTCAAAGAGCTGTTCTCCATTTTTAGCTGCAGCAACTTCCGCTTTTGCAATTGCAGCTTCGACCTTAGCTACATCATCAATAGCCTTGCCTCTTGACAGAATAATCGCTAAAGCTCCTAATCCAATAGCTTCTTCCTGATCTTCGGGATCAATTTTATTGGCGATAAGAATACCTGCCAGATCCCAAATCATGGAATCCATCATTGTCACACCTCCTCCTTGTCCATTTTCGGGGCCACGATACAACGGCGTTGGTTGAATCTGCGGGGCAGAAAGATTGATACCTGATGATGCACCATTTCCACTGTAGCAAAGTGTACAATTATTGGGTAGGATTGATCCAGAATTATTAGCTATTGCCTTAATTGGAGCATTCAGAACAACTTCGCCTACATCAATAGGATTGGTTACTGTTCCTATTGATTGTGGTCCTCCGGGGCCTATTCCTCCGTTTACAGGTTCACCTTCTAATCCTGAAGGGTCTGCAAACATAATTGGATTATTAAACGCATAACCGTAAGGATCAAGCGTAGAAGCACTTAGCGGATCATGCTGACCAAATATCCCTAGATCTGCCATGTAGAAACGGGCGTTCATATCGTAGAACCCTGTTTCCTGCAACTCGTTTCCTAAGAATTTATATGATTTATAACTTCCCTGTGCAAAAAACGAATTACCCGTTTTCAGATGATTCATCCCAAAAGGATAATAATCATTCGCATCAACTATTTCAAGAACGCCTGCGCTGTTTCTTGCGAAACTTGTTTTAATTTAATTAGGGTATTGAAATCAACACCCTAATTTATTTGTTTAAAGAACATAAGATGTAAACTTTTACCCTAAAGATAACAACTCTACATTTTTATTTTTTACTACCCTCGCCATATATTTTTTTTAGATTTTCAATTTGCTGAGCCTTCTGTAAAGAATCTTCTCTCCTTTCTTTTGCAACAATTTCTGGAGCATAAGGCCCTGTTTGATTTTGTTTTGCACGTTGAAATAATAAATAATAGGACAAAATTGTATTAATAATTATAAATATTATAATAAGCCAAGTAATAGTGCCACCTTTTTTATTCTTTTCCTTAGATAATTGATCAAATTCTTTAATATATTCTTTCCATATATCAGTACGAATAAATGCAATGTAATGCAATAAGAAAAGTAATATAAATGGTATAAAAACAGAAGGTTGCCAAATATTTAGGTTACCAATAGTTTCCCCCGTAATCATTAGAAAATAATTTAATATTGATAATATTAGCCAAATTTCTAATGCTCCAATTGAAGCACTTGCCTTAAAATCGCTCCACCAAGGTTCCGAGCTATTTTCATAATGTTTATAGAGTTTATAAAATAAATAGTAATAAGCTCGTTTCACTTTTTGCATAATTATTTAAAATTTTATTGCAGAATTGTTAAAAAATGGATGTCCTGTTGTCTGTTGTTCATGCTTTTCAATTTTGTCAGCGGTTTCAGACGCACCAACCCACCCTCCTGGGTAATAATTATCTACACCAAAATATAAAGTACTGATGATCGCACCAGATACTCCTCCTTTTAATCCTAAATACCCCATTGCAGTATTAAATCCTGCTTTACCGGGATGTACAGCATTTGAAGAACTGGGATTATCCATATAATTTAAGACTCCCATCCCATCAAGTCCAACTCCCAATAAAAAAGAAGCCGTACCTAAACCTTTGCCAATCTTACTTATACTCGTGGTTCTCGTATATTGATTTTTAATAAAAATATGTCCCTTAGCAGTAGGTGTATAAATTTTAAGAGAAGACCCATAAGTAGTAATTCTGGCTTGTCCAGAAAAATTTTCTACACCTGCCGCAGCTGTTGCTAATCCCCAATTCGCACGTCCTCCAAAGGCATACCATTCCGGTGTATTATCTGGTTTGTAAGGATTAAAATTATGATAAGATTGTTTAATTTCAGGTATACTTGGAGCTGGTGTATTTTGTAATCTTGGAGCAGGCATTCCTCCTCCACTATTACATACTAAACAGTTAGACGGCATTACTGATGTAGTATTGGAAGCCATCGCCCTTATTGGAGCATTCAGTACAATTTCACCTACATCAATAGGACTTGCGGGAGTTCCTATGGATTGAGGTCCTCCGGGGCCTGTTCCTCCGTTTACAGGCTCACCTTCTAATCCTGAAGGGTCTGCAAACATTATTGGGTTATTAAACGCATAACCGTAAGGATCCAACGTTTTACCACTCAACGGATCATGTGTCCCAAACCTGCCCAGGTCTGCCATATAAAAACGGGCGTTCATATCATAAAACCCTGTCTCCTGCAACTCGTTTCCTAAGAATTTATATGATTTGTAACTTCCCTGTGCAAAAAACGAATTACCCGTTTTCAGATGATTCATCCCAAAAGGGTAATAATCGTTATTATCTACAATTTCCAGAGCTCCTGTGGTGTTTTTCGTGAAATTTATTTAAAAACTAGGGTATTGAAATCAATACCCTAATTATTTATAACATCTCATTAACTTCGAAAGGATAAAAAGTATAACATTTTCGTTCTAAAAAATAGTAACTCCAGTGTTTATTTTATAATTTCTCCGTTAAGATTAAATCTTACATTGAAAACATTATCTCTCATCACAGTAATTTTTTTTATACTCTCTTCTTGTTCAAGTTTTCTTAATACCAATTTTTCATCTTCAGGATAAGAAAAATATTCATCTGATTCAAGTACGAGAGGATATGTTTTGTCCTTTATAAGTATCGCTCTATTTGTATTTTCTATCCAAAATTTATATTCATCCTGTTTGGGCATATTTATATAAATAATATAATTTTCTCCTGTATCATTACCTAAAGTAAACGAAATTCCATCAGTATTGTCAATTGTTTTTAATTTTTCATATATTCTTTCTGTTACTATAAAAGGTAAAGTATAAATAATTTTTGATTTTACTTTTTGTGATGAACAACTAATTAAAGAGAATATTATTAATAGTATTAATGTTGTATTTTTCATTATGGTTTCTTTTGTTTTTCTATATAATTATTTAAAGCATTTGACCCCATATCGAATCCAGTTGTTGTACCAACATTGTTCGTTTGAGTTCCATCTCCTTTTACTCTGTGAATAGCGTTTCCTCCTGTTTGGACACCTGTCCAAGAGTCTATTGAATAAATTGTAGTATTAAAGCTTTTTGCAGTATTCACATCTTTTTTAGATGTTCCAATATCATTAGTCATCCCAGGATCTGTTACCGTATTATGAGTATGAGCTCCTCCTAATAATGGCATATTGGTACCGTCTACAGTTCTTCTAACATAACCTGTTGACTTATTAGTCTGTTCTCCTACGTTAAAAGTAGCTTCCCCATTAACTCCATCTGCACCTCTAACGGAAGTTACTTCAGCTTTTGGAATATCACCACGGGTCACGTTCAATCCTAAATACAATTGCCTTTCTTTAGTTTGGTCGGCAATCGTTTCATTATTTGCATTATTTATATCATTACTAATCTGAATTGTATTTATTGTAACGAGTGAGCTACTTGCTTGTAAAGCTGATGTAGCATCTGCTGACATAGCCCCACCTTTTTCTTCAATAATATTATTCCAATCGACCTTATTTATAATCCTAATATTTTTAGTACTAGCTCCATCACTCCCTAAATATTTACCACTAGCATCAATATAATCATCTGGAGGTGTAGCAAACATTCCATCATAATCAACAAACATAATTGGGTTATCCCAAGCATAATTATAAGGTGTAAATCTTCTCATCTTCTCTGCTAGTGGATCAATCACACCCCAACGTCCAATGTCCGCCATATAGAATCTCGCTCCATAATCATACATACCCGTCTCTTGGAGTTCCTTACCATTGTACTTATAATTTTTATAACTTCCCTGACCAAAGAAAGCATTTCCCGTTTTCAAATGATTCATCCCAAAAGGGTAATAATCGTTATTATCTACAATTTCCAGAGCACCTGCCTTGTTTCTTGTAAAACTTATTCTATTATTTCCCAAATGATCTTTATATTGGTAAATATACTGATCTTTTATATAATCATAAAATCCTTCTGCGGTTGGGAAAAATTGCAAGTCGGGAGTTTTAGCATCAACAATAATTCCGCCACCTCCGAAAGGAGGATTAATAGTCGGATCAGTTACTACAGGGCCCGTAAGACTGAAAGCCTGTGGCTGCATTGCTCTTTGGGATAATGAAGATGTTAAGAGCATTTCATAAGAACCTCCACCGCTGATATTTTCTGTTTTCAGGTACTGGAAACCGTCCAGATAATCAGTCGTTTTTTTGACTGTTGTATATCCATTAAAACCTGTAATGGTGGTTACGTTTTCTTTTGTCAGCTTTGTGCCGTCTGCTCTGTATTTGGTATTAATGATTAAATTTTCATTGCCGTTCTTGCTGATTGCCAAATTATTCGGAAGATTCAGAAAATTGTATTTAATACTGGAAATTCCTTTATCCGGCATCGCTGTCATACTTCCGTTCAGATCATAGCTTATGGTACCTCCGCCCCCTTCATAGCCTATAGAATTTTGAGAGGCATCATTAATATTGGTTACCTGGTTTCCATTGTAGGCATAAGTAAGTCTGTCTATTACGGCAGCGGTATTGGTTCCACCTTCTAATACAGAGGTTCTGTACAAATTGGTAACATTCCCGTTCAAATCATAGGTTAAAGATTCTGTATTTTCTTTGCTGTAAGGGTTGTTCGGATTTTGATAATATCCAGCCAAGAGCCTGCTCATCGGATCATAGGCATAGCCATATCTTTTGGGTGTCAGAGAAGGATTGACGCCTATGGTTTCAACAGCCCTCCAGTCTATCTCGGCAATATTCCCGTTGTATTTTGCTTTGACATTCTTTCCGGGGAACTGTGCAGGATCAGGATTTTCAATTCCGTCTTTTTGGTTATATTTTACTTTATAAGAAAACAGTTTTCCACCAAGATCCGGCAAAGCCATCTGGTTTTTGTTGATATCTGTCAGCCAACCCCGGATATTGTAGGTATAATCAATACTCTGAAGATTGTTTCCCACTTTTTTATTGATCAGCTGCGAGAGTTCATTGTAAGTGTTTTCAGCCAGAAGCTGCTCAGGTTTACTGTCTACCTGGTGCCAGTGCTTTACAAGCCTGTTTGCATTGTCGTACTCAAAACGTTCTTTTACCGTTACCCCTGTTTCATTGTCTTTTCTTCTATGATAAGTAATGGTCTGCTTAGGAATTCTGGTAAAATCAAGCTCTGTTTCCGTTTTGGTAAGTCCTCCCAAATGATTGACAGAATGACTTCCGATACCTCTTCCCTTGGTATCATACCAGAAATAATCTTTCGTCCAGTTGGTATCTTCAATATTCCTTACATAACTTGCCGTAGGAAGCCCTTTAATACTTCTGTTTGTGGTAACCCCGTTCACCGTCATAGAAGCTGGAACTGAGGCAAGGGTATTCTGTCTCAGGATAACACCAGGTCTTACAGGAAGATTGGACCCCGAAGGTACCGGAGGATAGGTATCATAATAATTAACCGAAAGAATGGTCATGCTTCCTGTAGGAAATGCCATTTTGGAATAATAAATATTTTCTGTGCCCTGCGTGAAGGGATTCAAATCGTCTCTTTTTTCATTATTCTGAGCATTGGAAGCCATGGTGTTCAGGGCATTCTGCATCATCTGCCTTGTATCCGTACTGGCAAAAAATCCTGAATAAGCTACTCTTCCGAACTGGTCATACTTGGTAAATAACCAGCCTTTGGCAGCGAAATTATTGGTGGTGGTTTTCAGATTGGCATCCTGCATCAGCACTAATCTGTCCTGCTGGTCATAGACCATATATTCCCAGCCTTTTCCCGGGAATTTCTTTTCCACCAATCTGTCCTGGTTGTCATAATGGTACTGATAACAAAAATTATCCAGCGTTGCCAAAGAAATGGTATTGTTTTCTGTTTCAATGGCTTTTACTGCCGCAGGAGGAAGGACAAATACCTGCTGGCCGTATTCATTGTAAACATAATAGGTATCTACATTTTGAGTCCCGTCATTTTTTCTTACCAGAATAGTCTGTCCTTTGCTGTTGGTATATTTAGTGGCGGTATTTCCATCCTCATCTGTTAAGGTATTTTTATACAATGTTCCTGCTTTATAAAAACCTGCTGAAGCATACGCTGTATTTTCATTTGAAATACTTAATACCGGGTTTGATGTTGCGACATTGGAAACGGTAGCCCATGAAGTAGTAACAACCCATTTTTTAACCTCTGAATCATTATTGGATTCATACGTATATTGTATGGTTTTCCCGCTTCCCATTTTCCACGGCTCACCCGGAGCAGCCTGCTCCTGTAGTCTGTTTAAGGGAGAATTCTCGAGTTTCTTTTCGCCATAATAATTGGAAGCATTACCGTATAAAGAGGCCGCTCCTGCCACATCAGGCGAGGTAAAAATTCCTCCACCGTTTGTATTCTGCTGAGGTAATGGCAGCATATTTTTCACCTGCCTTCCGAAGGCATCATATTCCACAGGCGTTACCAAATCTTTTCCTGACGGGGTCGCTTTAATGGAAATATTCTGCTTGGGTCTTCCCAGGCCATCCAGATAGCTCACCTCCTGTACCTGTTTTGCGCTGTCGCTGGAAGTGGTTACAGGCTCTAAATAGGTCCTGCTGTAGATATAGTTTTCTGTCTGTGTCAGGTTCTGCGCCGTTAAAGGCATTACAGTACACAGGCAGGTTATCATTAATAACCAATATTTTTTCATGATCGGTGTTTTAGTGTTTGTAATTGTAATTCATTTCTTTCAGGATGTTCCCATTGGCATCCACGATGGATTGCAGCCTGCCTGCGGAATCATACTTATAAAATTCCCTGAGACCTGTTGACGGAGTTACGCTTGTTACTCCTATAAGCGGATCATAGGTGTAAGCCGTAATGCTGTAACTTTTAAGGGCATCCTGATTCCTGAAAGTATCCAGAGCCGTCATGAGCTCTTTCTCCGTTCCTGCATCTATATCTGCATTGGATCCGGCAATAATATCGGCAGCAAGACTTACCGCCTGCTGATAGGTTGCACCTTCAATCTTTGCAATAGGCAGGGTATTGTTATATCCCCAGATAATAGCGGTAGGAATGCTACCTTTCGTCGTGTACTGAAGGATATTTCCTTTATTATCATATTGGTTATACTCAATTTTATTTTCTGCTACAGAGGAATTATCCTTATTGAATTTTTGTACGGACACCGGAAGGATCAAATTAGTAGTCTGAGCATTTTTGGCATACACGGTTTTTGTTTTTGAAATCGTTTTGCCGTTTTCTTTGACTTCCGTCAGGATAGGAACACTTATCATATTGGCGGTAATCATGTCTGTTTGGTTCTGCTCATGGGCATACTGGTAATTGAATTCTGCTATAGAACCATCAGAAGATATGGTTTTCTGGGAAGTCATCCCGTAATGGTTGGGGCTATTATAAAAGTATTCAGCCTCCATTTTTACAGTCTTTCCATCTAAATAATCTATGATTTCTGAGTTATCAATGCTGAAAGTATCTGTAATAAAGGGATAAAACAGGTAGCTGTAAAATGGAGTAGCATTCTTTTTCCGTGCCTCAAAATATCCTCCGAAATTACTGATGGAGAATTTATTTTTACTCGTATATTCATTGGTTACTGAACGCAAGAGATTGTTATTTTCATCATAATCCTTTTTGTATAAAAGCAGCCCGTTTCTCCAGCTAAATACACTGGCGGTAAGATCACTGTTAATAGTTCCCTCTGTGTAATATTCAGGGTCTGTCTTCATGTCAAATGTGTATGAATACTCTGTACGTCCCAGTGTTCTTAATTGTGCGTCTATCCTTTTTTCGGTAACCCTGTCATAAATTACTGAAGCCATCGCAAGGTTAGCCAAAGGAGAGACTGGTGTACTGCTTATTTTAGATTCGGAAAAATTAAGACCCGCCGTGTAGTTAAATATAAAAACAGGATAATCCATTATATTGCCGCTGGATATGGTCTCTCCATTTTGAATGTAATCATATTCATATTGTTTTGTCAGTAATGGAGTTCCATCCGAATCAAAAAGTTTAATATGTTTTGTTCTAAGTCCTCCAACAATAAGGTTATTAGGATCATCTAAAAGTTCATCCCAGTAAGCAACAACGCTGAACCCCAAAGTCTGGCTATTGCCGTTCCCTGTTTTTAAAGCGATGACATCATATTCTCCTTTGGGCAGGTTAAGAGATAGCTGAGACTGCGCTATGGTCATATTTGTAGAATTATTAACCCCTGCTATTTTTACAGTATATTTACAGTCACTGCTGTTTAATTGATTGGTACAGCCTTCTACATTGGTGTTTAATGTAACAGTACTACCCGGGCGGTTGATTGATAATCTCTGCCTGTACTCTGGTTTATCTATTACGGTAACATTAACCGGACCAATATCTTTGTCTGCTTCAAGCCAGAAATTCTTGGTTTCAGTTTCTCCGAACCTAACAACAGCTGGACGTACAACTCTGGAAACCCGGTTAGATTCATATTCGTAAGTTATAGATCCTCCGGTAGGGTAAATAATTTTTTCAAGTATACAGGCTTTGGCGTATTCCAAAGAAACATTTCTCTTTGCAGTTCCGGCATCTGTAAAATAACCCACTGTTTTAGGAATCAGTTCCGAATTGCTTTCTCCGTTATAAAATCCCCATGCATCCTGTGAGTAGCTGTATTTGTTCGGTAAATTTCTGGAATTATATATAAATTCATATTTCTGTGGCATTGAGTCCGTACCGTTGTAGATATTTACATTATCAAGCTTAAGCCGGTATCCGTCTTCTGCAAAATAATAATAGTGATCGTATGGCTTTGAATTGTCAGAAGTAAAATAGCTGTAATTGAAGACTGCTTTTTTTATTAACCTCCCATTTTCCTTCACCTTAATTTCTTTCAGGGCTTTGTTATTAGCCAAGTCTTGTCTATTGGCTGTATCATCAATAAATTCAATCTCAGTTGTATTATATTTGATTTTTTCCAAAGACATAGCTGTAATTCTTCTCTGACTGTAATTGATGTATTTAACTTTTTCACTAGGAAAAAATTTCACTGTAGATTCGCCTGCTTTAGAATAATATTGATAAGTCGGATTTTGCTTGTATTGGAATTCTAAAATATTATTTTTTGTATCTTCTATTTTAACTAAATACCATGTCAGAATATGGGGAAGTGTACTGCTGGGGCCTCCTACAGCTCCCTGAGTATCACTTGCAAGGGTAATAGTCTGTGAGAGATCGGAATACTCTACATTATTGTTTATCCCAAAATAGTACTTGGCCCCATTAGTATCCGTCAATATCCAGGAAATAATTTTACCATTATTGTATTGAGGCTCCAATTTTACATTACTTAATGGTGCCTGAACAAACCTTGCATTTTGCTTGTCGTAAAAGAAACGAAACTGCATTCCGTTTGCGCTGACGGTATATTCATCGGGTTCTGTATCAATATATTCTTTTTGAGATTGTAATATATTGCCTTGCTCGCTATCATGAACCATTAATTTCACTTCATCTATATCATAAGAAGTATACATATATCCACTTCCAGAAATATCATCCGGAGAGTCTTTCACGGTACGGGTGATCATTCCCATAGCACTCATATTCCAGCCCAACCCGGTCCTTCCAGCCATTTCTTCAACTCTGATTCCTCCTGCATGGTATTGCAAGCTGATTGGATAAGACCATTGATTACCTATTGTAAGGTTGTAAACAGGAATTGTAATCTCAGGAATCCCACGGCTTAGGGTCATAGGCTGATCTATAAATTTACCTATGGAAGATACTTCCGGGGTAGGAGGAAATACAATAGATCTGTCCGTCTGTCCAGCTAGTCTGTTTATCACCAATAGCATTGCAGATAAGAATAATATTCTTTTTTTAATTTTCATTTGTGTTCTATTTTTTGATTAACTTGGCACTAGCTGTTTTACCCAAATCTGTTTTTATCGTCACCAGATAAGCCCCCTGAATTAAGTTTTGAGTACCCAACTTAGTCACTTTATTCTTAGTCTTCAAGCTCTGAAGCTGCCTTCCGCCCATATCATACAGCATAATATCAGCCTCTTTAAAATCAAACCCTATTTCAACATAAGCATAATCAGACATCGGATTCGGATAAATCTTTATATCCTGCTTTTCAATTAACTGATCTAGCTGCTTATCTCCCAGCTTCACAATCTTCCAGTTTTCCTTTCCGAGTTCTTCCGCACTTGTTCCCGCCAGAATAATGGAGCCGTCTCTGTTCAATTTGATGTCAGATAATTTTTCTTCTTTTTTTCTGGATTCTCCTTTCACGTGTTTTCTCCACTGCTCGCTGCCATCCTGATCCAGGTACAGCATCCAGAAGGTTTCATCGGTGGTTTCTATACGGCCTTCTGCCTGGGTATAACCTCCTAATAAAATCCCTTTTGAAGATTGATCATCTGCTGAGTGAAGCACGCTAATTCCCATCAGAATATCCCGGTTCCCAAAATTGTAGGATTTCTGCCAAAGCTCTTCGCCTCTTTCATTTAAAGAGATCAACCATAGGTCTGTTCCTTCGGTGATTCCTGCCGATTTGTTTCCTGATCTTTCTGATCTGGATTCTCCACCGATTAAATAGCCTGTGGAAGTAAGAGCTAATGTTCTGATATGGTCATCTGCTTTTCCGCCGAAGTTCTTTTCCCATTCAACCTTTCCTTCCTTGTTAAGTTTGATGATATAATAATCTCCTTCACCATAGTTTTCAGTTTTCTTTGAACCTCCCATATTGCTTCTGGAATAGATCCCTAACAAAGCACCGCCATCTTTAGTGGGAATCATTTTCTCTACTTCATCAAGGCCTTTTCCGCCTAAAATGGATTGAGAAAGCTCTTTTCCGTTCTTATCTAATTTAACAATCAAAATATCTTTGGAACCGTAACCTTTAGCTGAATTCTGAACATTCCCAGCTACAAAAAATCCGAGATCAGTTGTTTGAATGATCGATCTGGCCTCTTCATCGGAAGAGCTTCCCAATGTTTTCTGCCACAATTCATTCCCGAATTCATTCAATCGAATAAGCCAGATGTCTGATCCACCTTTGCTGTCGTCTTTCTTATCCAGACCTTTTCCGGAATAGGAAGTACCGGAAAGCAGAAAACCACCATCCTGTGTAGAAACAGCAGCAGATAAATAATCATGATTCTGACCAGAAATGTATTTTTCCCAGACTTCCTGCCCCTGTTGATTCAATTTGATTATATGAAAATCGTAACCGTTATTTTGTTTATTTCCATCCAGAATTTTGGATGTTTGGATTGAGCTTCCCGTAATTAAGTATTGTTGGTCAATAGTAGTTGTCACCTGGCTTAGAAAATCCTGTGTCGAGGATTTGATATCTTTCTGCCACAGTACTTCCTGGGCAGACAATCCCAGAACCGTGCATAGAATAAATGCACCAGAGTAAAGTTTATTCATCTGTTTGTGTATTTAATATTAGTTTTATTTATAATTTTCCGGCAAATTTAACATTTTTTAACGTATTTCAAGTCCCGTTAATGAGATTTAATATGAATATTATCAATTACTCGTGTTTTTCTCCTAAACTTTGACTTTGATAAACAAATCTACTGCTGCATAGCGACAGAACTTGTCGTGTTAAATTATAGATACAATTATTTCATAAAAACTGGAAAACATAGGAAATTTTAGTTAAAAGAATACTCTATTTTTGTAAATTAAGGAAACAAACCTTTTACTATATTAAAGGTTATGAAATCATTATATAATATTGAAATGAAAACTTGTATCACAATTTTAATTCTTCTTTGTACCTGCAAAAATTTATTTTCTCAAAATAAAATTGAGTTTGATAAATTTCCATTCGATATTGAAACATTAAAAAATCTATCCTATAAAAAAGATTCAATAATGCCAACATTTATTGATGATAAGTTTTATTATATTAATACAAAAACAAATAAAAAAATATCAGATGTGGGTTTTCACACTGCTTATCCTTTCGTTGGCAGAAAATCTACATTGATAAAATTAGACGATAATTTTGGGATAATTGATATAAGTGGTAATGTATCAGTTAAACCAATCTACAAAATATTTCAATTGTGGCACACACCAATGCGAGAAAATTTCGTTGCATTATGCCACACAAATAATTGTTCTTCGTTTGATGTTTTTGATTTATCTAAAGGAGATTATGTAACTCCGGGTCTTGGCTGTGCAGAACCTTATTTTGAAAGAGAAAGATTAATTTCATTTAAAGGGAAAAATAAAAAATATGGTGTAAATAAATTGGATAAAAATTATCAAAATGAAAATACCATTATAAAACCTGTTTTTGATTCCATTTATTATATCAAAAGAAATTTAGTTATTGCCAAAAAAAACGGAAAAATAGGTATTGTTGATGAAAACAATAAACTTATGCTCCCGTTTACATATAGTAAAGTTATTCTATCAACAGAGAATCCGGATCTAATTGGTTTGAAAATCAATTCGGTTTGGGAATATTATAATTTACTTCGCACACCAACTTTAGTTTTAAAAAGTAAATTTGAATGCAGGAATATAGGTGGAATAATTATAAATGATGGCTTTGGAATCTATAAAGCAAATGATAAATACAATATCTTGTTTAAGGATGGCTCTTCATTAAATAAAAATTATGACTGGATTTCGGATAAAGGCACAATTGCAATTGATAATAACAAAGTTTATATATTTGGAAACGACAAAAAGCCTTTTCTATATTACGAAAAATAAAAAACATACACATGCCTAGGTATTGGACGGCTTGAATTGGACATTTATACAAGTACCGCTTGTGTTTTTCTATTGAACTCTTGCAATAAAAATCCTCGCCTTTGGCAATACCAAACCATTATCCTAATTTTGTAAAAACCGTATGCATAAAAGAAATTTAAAACAAATTCTGGCGATACTTTTTTTGACTTTAACTGCAAGTTTCGCTTTTGCACAGAAAAAAGAGTTCCGGGAAACGACCGTTGACAGTTTAACTTTCGTAAATAATAGAAAAACATTAAACAGTCTGAATACTGATGTCTTTGTAAAAAAAATATTTACTAAAGAAAATATACAAATTCCTTACAGGCTTCTAACACCAAAAAATAATATTGATAATCAAAAATATCCTTTAGTAATTACTTTCCACAACTCTACCCGAATTGGAAATGATAATGAAAATCAACTTGAGCCATTTGCGAAAATTTGGCTGAGACCCGAAATTTATAATAAATATCAATGTTATGTAATTGCACCGCAATTCAGCACCCGTTCTTCAAATTATGAAAAAAATAGGGAGGGCATTCAAATTTCAACACCTTCAAAAGATGTTTTTGCCTTATTGGAATTAATTCAAAATGTAGAAAAAGAATATCCGAACATTGATAAAAACAGGATTTACTTAATTGGTTATTCTATGGGTGGTTCAACTGCACAAAATGTACTGAATAGTGCGCCAGACAAATTTGCGGCGGCTGTTTCTGTTGCAGCCGTTCCTGATTTTTCAAATCTTAAAAAATTAAGCAAGAAAAGTATATGGCTTATTCATGGGGGAAAAGATGATGAGAATCCTTATATCGGAAGTCTTGAATTGTTTAATAAATTATCTTCAAACAAAAATTTGACTTTTACAACTTTAAGTAACCTGAATCATAATAATATTGTCATTCCGTTTTTACTAACTGAGGAAATTCCCAAATGGCTATTTGAAAGACATAAATAAAAAACTGCAGCTATAATTTGACCTTTCTGATACTGGGAATTATTGGACAAAATAATACAAATGAATTTCGAACACTTTATGTTTTAAAGAAAACCGGTAATTACAGCAGAAATAAATAATGACAAATAAAAATTACACCATTTTTAGACGAAATTATGAAGGTACCATTTCAAAGAAATTAGAAATTGAGAAAGAAGAATTTCATAGTGACTATTATGAAACCAAACAACCTTTTGGTTTAGCTATTTTCGGGGGTTTAATGTTTTTGTCTGCCCTATACATAATGCTGCTTAAATCCCATATACTTTATGGATTTTTAATAATTACCATAGGTTTGTTTTTCATTTATGGCGGACTTAAAAGAAGCAAATTAATTTTCAGAATTTCTAAAAATGGCATATGGACAGATGAATTCGGATTTATCTACTTTCGACATATTGAGCGTTTTGAATTTTATAGATATATAGGGAAACACAGTTCGGAACGGCTGAAAATTTACATTAAGAATTATAAAATCTACAAAATGGAAAAACCATTTTTAGAACAGCAAATATCTCATATTGACAACTATGGAAACCTAAAAAACATACTTGACAACGCTTTGAAAACGGCAAATAACAGGAACAAAAATCAATTCTAAAAGGATTGTATGTCTGCGAGATAAAATTCAACTATTCCTGTGCTTCGATTTGCCTAAGTCGAACTAGCTTTTCCGCCACAACGCAAAGCCCAAAATGTATATTTATGAGTCATAATAAAAATATTTTAAACACATTCAGGTTATTCAAAATGTAGTCTCATATTTGTGATTTTATTTTTTTATGTAAATTTGTTTATCAAACCTATACCACGAAGACTCCTATCATGAATTTAAAAATAGTAACGGTAGTATTCCTGCCCTTTTTCTTCTTTTCGTCAGTTCTGGCTCAAAACAACGATTGGGAAAATCCTAGTCTCGTTGACCAGGGAAAGGAAAAGCCTCACATCACATTTGTATCCTTTGATCGTCAGCAAGATGCTCTTTCCGATGATTATACTAAATCTGCTAACTATAAATCCCTTAACGGGCAATGGAAGTTCAGCTATACAGATCAGTACAAAGACAGGCGTACCGATTTCTACAAAACTACACTGGACGATTCCGGATGGGCGAATTTAACAGTGCCTTCCAACTGGGAACTGAACGGTTTCGGTATTCCTATCTATACCAATGTTACCTATCCGCATCCCAGAACGCCGCCATTTATAGGTCCGAATAATCCCGTAGGTACTTACAGAAAAACGTTTACCATTCCTGAAAATTGGGATCAGAAAGAAATATTGCTTCATTTTGGTTCTATTTCAGGATGTGCATTTATTTATGTGAACGGTGAGAAGGTTGGGATGACCAAAGCTTCCAAGACCCCGGCAGAATTTAACATCAGCAAATACCTGAAAAAAGGACAGAACCTGCTTGCTGTACAGGTATTCCGATGGCACGACGGCAGCTACCTGGAAGATCAGGACTTCTGGCGCCTGAGCGGACTGGAAAGGGATGTTTATTTGTATGCCCTTCCAAAGCTGGCGGTATGGGATTTCTTCCTCAAAGCAGATCTTGATGCAAAATATACAAATGGATTGTTCAGTGCCGATGTAGATCTTCGCAAATTCAAAGGCAACGACCTTAAAGGCGGCAGCTTAACACTCAGCTTGCTGGACAAATCAGGGAAAGCCATTTATAACAAGCAGGAAAACTTCAGTATAAATGCAGACAGCATTCAAACCCTGAAATTCCAGACAACCATTAAAAAGCCGTTAAAATGGAATGCCGAAACACCCAATTTATATGATTGTATACTCACTCTGAAAGATCAAAATGGAACAGCAATCAGCATTATTGCTTCAAAAATAGGATTTCGTAAAGTTGAGATCAAGAATGCGAGACTTCTGGTTAATGGAATGCCGATCTCCGTCCACGGTGTAAACCGCCATGAACACGATGATGTAAC
Organism: Chryseobacterium luteum; assembly: GCF_000737785.1. Lineage (GTDB taxonomy): Bacteria > Bacteroidota > Bacteroidia > Flavobacteriales > Weeksellaceae > Chryseobacterium > Chryseobacterium luteum. The sequence continues at coordinate 184,298 of NZ_JPRO01000007.1, forward strand.
AGGTCATACCACCACAAGAGCATTGATGTTGAAAGATATAAAACTAATTAAAGAGCTGAACATCAATGCTGTACGGCTTTCGCATTACCCGAATGATCCGCTGTGGTATAAGTTGTGCGATCAATATGGTTTATATCTCGTAGATGAAGCCAATATCGAAACCCACGGTATGGGTGCGGAACTACAGGGCGGTTTTGATAAAACGGTACACCCGGCCTACCTTCCGGAATGGGCTCCGGCACACACAGACAGGATTGTAAGAATGGTAGAGCGCGACAAAAACCACGCCTCTATTATTATCTGGTCTTTGGGTAATGAATGTGGTAACGGACCCGTATTTCACGATAATTACAAATGGATCAAAAGCCGGGATACTTCCAGACCGGTACAGTTTGAACAGGCCGGACAAGACTGGAATACGGACATTGTTGCTCCTATGTACCCTCGCATCGCCGATATGAAAAGATATGCTGCCGATTCCACTAAAACAAGACCTTACATTATGTGCGAATATTCACACGCAATGGGTAACAGCAATGGTAATATGCAGACTTATTTTGAAATCATACGGAAAAGCAGGAATATGCAGGGCGGATTCATCTGGGATTGGGTAGATCAGGGTATTAAAACCAAAGATGCTAACGGTAAGCCATTCTGGGCTTATGGTGGTGATCTGGGTGCATTTTACTGGCAGAATGACGAGAATGGGGTAGCCGATGGGATCATCAGTTCCGACCGCACGCCTGATCCTGGTGCTTATGAAGTAAAAAAGATGTATCAGAATGTAATCTTTACCGCAAAAGACTTGAGCAAAGGCTTAATCAATATCGAAAATATCTTCGATTTTACCAATTTGGACCAATATACATTTAAATGGGAACTTCTTAGGAATGGCGAAAAAGTAAATGAAGGAAAATTTGATGTTCAGCTCGCTCCTCATCAGTCAAAAGAGTTGAAGCTCAACCTTCCCCAATATAAATCTGCGGCAGGAAGCGAGTATTTCCTAAACCTTTATGTATATACGAAAAAAGCTACAGAAATGTTGCCTGCCGGAGTGGAGATCGCCAAAGAGCAGTTCAGTTATGCAGGTTCTTATTTTGAGAAAGAAGCAGCTACAGCACCAAAATTAGTCATCACAAAAGATGATAAAAAGCTGAATTTCACTGCTGGTGACGTAAAAGGTGAATTTGATCTGCAAAAAGGAAAGTTCACACGATACAGCAAAAACAAAAGCAATTTCAATAATTTCCCGGAACCTTATTTCTGGAGAGCACCTACCGATAATGATTTCGGAAATGGTATGCCTTCAAAATTGGGCTTGTGGCGTTCTGCTCATGATCAGAAAAAATTAAAAAAGATTACGGTTGCAGAACAAAGCGAAAACGGAATAGGAATCCAGGTCGAATGGCAACTGGCCGGCATCGATGTACCTTATCAAATCAATTATTTTATCCATAATAATGGCGACATACAGATTACTGCAACAATGGATATGACCGGTAAAGAGCTTCCTGAACTGCCACGCTTTGGAATGCGCAGTACATTGCCCGGAAGCTATAATAACCTCAGCTATTATGGAAGAGGTCCATACGAGAACTATATTGACCGGAATAGCAGTTCCTTTATCGATATTTATCAGGATAAAGTAGAGAATCAGTACTACAAAGGATATATCCGTCCGCAGGAGAGCGGTAATAAAACGGATGTCCGTTGGTTCACTCTTACTGATGAATCGGGCAATGGAATAAAAGTGGAAGGCAAACAGCCTATTGCTTTTACAGCTATTAACCACAGTGTGGAAGATCTTGATCCCGGTCTGACCAAAAAGCAGCAGCATCCTACTGATTTACCGCCAAGACATCAGGTGTTTTTAAACATTGACCTTAAGCAACGCGGACTTGGTGGTGATGACAGCTGGGGTGCGTATCCGCATGATGAATATCGTTTACTTGACAAAAAATACAGTTACGGGTATACGATTAGTTTGCTGAATAACAAATAAGCTTGACCACTTTAATGAGGCTATAAATAATATCTTTTGAAACTCTAAAGAATATGGCAGTCTCAGAAATAGAAATAAAAAGCCTTGTCTGAATATCAGCAATTTTTAAATACCTGTTAAAAAAACAGCAATAAAACAACATCCTAAACTGCGCAGAATTTTTTATTTTTTTTCAGGAAATCGACAGAATTACCACTGATATCCAATAAAATTTTCGGTACTTTAGATCCACTTTAATAATCATATTATGAAAAACAAATCTCAGGTATTACTGATCATTGGTATAATTGCTTTGGTCATAGGCGGCTATCTTTATTTTCAGGCAGATGGCGACGCGGTCAATCAGAAAAATATAGAAATTGCTACAACCGCAACCAGTGCGGAAGAGGCTGCTAAACAGATTTCTGCCAACAACCGGAGTGAAGTCGGCGGCAATTCTTTAGCATTATTTTTACTAGGTCTGGGTGGTGCAATTACTTTGGTATCTATCATCAGCATGGTAAAGAAAAAGCCGGCCTAATTTAATATTCAGCATAATAAAACAAAAACCGCTATAAACAATTGTTCATAGCGGTTTTGTATGTTTATTAATTAAATGCTAATCAATAATTATTTCACTTCTTCAAAAATAACGACTACTGATAATGAATTAGTTATGATTCAATGGTACAAATAAGGGACTGATTTAATAGTACTATTTGTAAAAATACATACTGAACAATAACTTTTTTATCATTTAGCATCTTATTTATTTCTATTTAAAATACTGATAATCAGTTTTTTACATTCTCCGTTTCATTAGGTTTACTTGATCCTGTTGAAGTACTAAACTTCACTTTCGAATCAGGAGATTTTAATATAGAAAAAAATCCCACTGATTTTCTTTGGTCTAAAAGATAATATTGCTAAGTAAATTTGATTTTTTTAATGAATAAGAATCTCTAAACAATAACAATTTCCACCATTATTAAAAGCGATTCCAAAGATTAATTCTATATTTTCAAATGTCCATTTTCTGATAACATCATCTTTTGGATCATCTTTTTCAGAATTGTAATATCCTTTGTTTTCTGCATCTACACCAAACAACTTCACAAGTTTATCTGTTAATAGTTTTGCCTCTCTAAACATATTAAAGTTAGCATTTGAGTGGCGTTGACAATATAATTTTAAAGAACCTTTACTATTACTAATCCTATTAAAGTAATTGAAAAACTTATGATGATTTTTTAAAATCATATCATTTTCAATATTGTAGTGAGTACTATTTCTTAAAACCAAACTATTCTTTATTTCGAAATCTAATAATTTAAAAAAAGACTTTACATCATTTTCTTCTTGTTGCAAAAATATCGTTCTGTTATTCAAAAACTCTTCAGTGGTAAAAATTTTTGTCCGTATTTCGAAAAACTTATAAGTGATGTAAGCTTTAGTTGCTAATCCTTTATCATCAGTAACTAAAACATCTGAAAAAGACGCATACCAAGCGTGATTTGCATCTGTATGAATGCTTTCTAGAGCTTGTGATTTTCTTAATGGTTTATCTTTCGTAACATTATGCAATTCCAATGAATTAAAAAAAAGAACAAATTTGTCATATTCATTATAATCTTTAACAGCATCAAAAGTTTGTTTCATTAAGTCTGTAAAACTTTGACCTCCGAAATTTTCTTTAAACTTTTCATCAAATTGATCCCTCCATTTTTCGAAACTGTATTTATCACTACTTACATACTCTTCCATCATTTTTTTTAACCCAATCACTTCTTCTCGATCTGTTAAGAGATTATTTCCAAATTTAAAAAAATGCTCCATCATTGATCCTACGGTAAGGTTTTCATTACTAGGTAAATATTTTTCTGAAAGTTCTTTTTGTTTTCCGGCTAATTCAGTTTGATGAAGATTCGGAATAGGAATATTTAATAGATTTTGAAATAGATCTTTTGCAATTTTTGAAAACTCGTCGTCGTCTTCTCCCTCAATAGTTGGAAAAAGACTATCCATTAAATTATTATCTGGATTGAGGAAGTTTTTTGAAATAATAAAATCAGTATCATAAAAGGATTCCGTTGGTTTTGCTAATAAACAATTTGTCTTTTTTTTGATTGCATCATAATCGAAATAATGATCTTTAACATAATGCTCCAACAAAAGTAAATCCTCTTCCCAAAATGAACTTTCAGAGTTTGATAGATCTTGATGATGCGCATGAGAATAGGTAAAAATTAGAATATCTTTAAGCTCATCCATTAACTCCTTTAGTGCAAGGTTGAAGTTTCTTTTACCCTCTTTTATTGAAGAATAAATATTTTTATCACAGTAGATTCTTAGCATAATTATAAAGATTTCTTAGTATGGTCATTTACTATTAAAGTTGGTAGTTCAATACCAATTTTGTAAAACTGCACGTAATTATCTTCAGTTTCCTCTCTAAAATTGGCGTTTGCAAAATCCTTTCTTCCTGCACCTTGATCCGAATATATGATTAGACAATCTATAACTTGATTGTAATTATCTTCCTTGTGTAATTCTTTATAAACAGATTTCATTCGCGCATAACCGCTTACCTGTCGAATGTCTTCCTTGTTAATATTACCCTCTTTATATTGCGGTTTATACTTTGCATCAACGACCATTTGATAATTTTCAATTTTGGAATCTATGATAAAATCAAGTTCTTGATAATTTGTTTTAAATAAATATTTAACATCATTTTTTAAAGGAAAACGTTCTTTCAACTTTCCATAAACATATAGCTCAAACAATTTACTCATATCAATCCAAAAGGGCGGTGTGTTTATTGTCTTCTCTTGTATATTAGAGACGTTGTAACCAAAGCGCTTTAAAATCAATTTAGCCAAATGAATGGCTTCCTTGTATTCCTTATAAAAAACATTTGTTTTAGTGTTTTTCACATCATAAAGACTTACTTCTTCAGATACGAATTGAAAAGCTGGATTGATATAATTAAAAATTTCTGTAGTATAATTGTCGGTTTGTAAATTTTTGATTGTAGGTAAATAACGTTCTACGAAAGACAAAGCCTTTTTTAACAAGCGATTTTCTAATCCATTGAAACCAAATTCATCATAGCTGCAAAAAGTATGTAATGGTTTATTCTTCACCAAATTTTGCTTGATTGTTCGACTTACCAAAACTTTCCCCTTTACTTTTGAATGTAAATTGTTTTCAACTTTATAATAAGATTTTTTCAATCCTTTTCGAACGATTTGTTTTACCAAAGTCAAAAATTACACTATTAGCAAAGGAGTTAGCAAATCTTCTTGTTGAGTAATGGCAATTGTAGGTTTATCCCATTTTATTTCAAACAGTTCTACAGTGTGTTTAGAAACTTCTTCATGCTTCAATGCCGAAAACAACATCTGCAAATAATCGGTTTCGTTGTCAGAATAATCATCAAGTTTAGGCTGTATATAAATAGCTTTTTTTTTCTCAATGATCCAGTCGACTCCTACGAAATAAGAATTGGCAATTGCGTGGGTTTTTGTTTCGTTATCGGAATAAATACGAAAGCAATCTATTTTTTCATTTCTGGACTTTCGGTAAAACTGTTTAGAATAATCTTCATTGAAAGATAAATCGCCTTCAAAATTATATTCTCTTTTTAAAGCTCGTCCATTGTAATGCTCATAAATACGGGAGATCATAAATTTTGAATTTCAGCTAAAGCACTTTCACTTAATATACCATCTTTAACGTATTCATTTAACAGCGGTATTATCTCAAATTCTAATTTTAATTCCAATTGTTTTTCAGTTTCTGCTATAAAATAACTATGTCCCAGCTGTACCTCTTTTGCTTTAAAGTCTGACTGTAAATAAATAGTTTTCGTTTCATCTTCGTTAAACAAATCTGAAACCTTACTAAATAATGATTTCGCTTTTGCATTTACTGCAGAATCTTTTACCACATTATCTATCGCATCTGAGGTTGGAGGAACGTCCACGAAAGCAAAACGCCTCTTAATAGCATAATCAATATGTCCGACACTTCGATCTGCGGTATTCATTGTTCCTATAATATAAAGATTATCAGGCAAAAGAATTAGTCGATCTGACTCCTCTTCATTTTCGGAGATATCATAGACACTTTCCACAGAAGCTTCTTTTTTATTGTCTTTCTCATGATTATAACGATATTCTAGTGCATAAATTAATTCTCCTAAAACAGAAGGTAAATTTGCCCTGTTAATTTCATCAATAATTAAGATGTATTTTCCTTTGGGATTGTCAAATGCTTCATCAGCAAACTCTGCTAAAATTCTATTTTCAACTTTATAACAGACATCTCCATTTTCGTTAGTTTTTGCAGAAATACCCCTTACAAAATCTTCGTAACTGTATGCAGGATGAAACTGTATAATTTTATATTTTCCTTCAACGATTAACTCGTTGTTTTCTACCTTAACTTCATTTTTTATACTAAAATTATTGAACAGGAATTGCATGAATTCATTGTTAGTGATATTCGCATCAAATTTTTCTTTTTTTTCTAAAAAAATCTCTTGCAATCTTACATTTTTCTGAATGTAATTTTGTCCTTCAGTTTTTTCTCCCAAAAGCTTCAAAACATTCGTTAAGGGCTTTTCATTATTAATTGGAAAGTATTTATCGGGAAAGTAAGAATTTAGAACTTTTAAAACGAAACCTTTACCAATGGGATATTCAACTCCATATGTATAGCTTTCATTGATAATATTATTTAGTAAGTCAGCCAGCCATTTTATTCATGGCCTCTTCATCATCTTCAATATTTTTAAGAAAACCGCTCTTTACATATTTTTGTTCATCGCTTTTCCAATAAATTTTTCCTTTATCTGCTTGACCATTGTACTGACCTGTTTCCGTTAATACATACTCTAACCAGTAACAAAAACCGTCTTTGTCATCAGTTCCCAAAGCATAGTTTTCTAAGGGTAAATTTTTAAGTTCTTCTTTTTTAAATTTTTGTTGAAAATCGTTTAACGAATTTTTTATTTTAGCACGTAGTTCTAATCTTGACTCATCAGGTTTATAGGTTTTGAAATAATTGTCAATAAAATCAATTGGACTTTCTACTTTATTAACTTTCGTCATTTCTTCCCCGATCATTTTAGCCATTCTGGTTTTACCAGTTCCCGGTGGACCTTGAAGTATGATTTGTTTTTTATATTCGAGTAAGTCTATTTTATCTTGCATGGCTTTATTTTCTTTATGTTTTTGCTGCTCTATCTTTAGTATTTTAAATAAATCTGTTTCATCATCAATATTCAAAATCTTTTTTAATGAAAAATTTTCTTCAAGAGGTTTTACAGTTCCATATTGACTACCTCCCAAAGTTGCATTTTTCATCCCATAAATCTCAGGGCCTGTACCAGGTTCTGAACTGTTGTGAAAAAACCAATGCTTTACAGGTGCAAATAAATTCCATTCATCATCAGAAGATTTTATAATATCTAATGCTTCCCCATAAGCAACAAACTGTCCCCTATACTTCAGTAAAAGAATGTCATTTATTTTAATATTTTGATAATGACCTTTTTGTGGAGTATTCTCGTGAAGAATAAAAGCTTTGTTTTCAATGATTTTAGAAAGGTTTTTTTCATCATAACCTTTACCTTCTTCGCCCACACTACAGGAGTAAAATTTTCTCATTTTTATTTTTAAATAAACTTATTCGCCTTAGCTACATCAATAATATATTCTTCTATCCAATCAAGATTAGTGGAAACTAAAAATACTAATACCATTCTAGTAAATTCTTTATTAGGCTTTAGCATTAAAACAAGATTTGAACAACTTACATCAAAATTTTCTTTTGCCAAATTATAAGCTACTTGATTGACTCCATTATTTTCATTCAATGCTTTCCAGTTTAACTCAGCCGAGTTATAATAATTTTTAGCAACCTCAAATATTCTTGATCTAGCATTTTTTAATTTATTAATTTTTAAAGCATAAATCTTAATAGATATTCTTGCTCTTATATGTTCTAATGAATTTATATCTGGGTTTGATTCTTTGGGCTCAACTCCATCATAAGTAATTAATTCAACATCTTCTTTTACACAAGGATCCAAAAACATTGGCTTCTCATTTCTCCATGAATTGTCTAATTCTTTAGCAACTTTACTGCCTGATTCTAAAGGAAAATAATTTCCTTTATATTGATTAGGTTTTCCACCAGCCAATCTAAAATTCCCTAATTCAAAAGATAGCCACCAATAACCATTATTGTCTGTAGCTATTCTTTCTTCAATATATGGATCTTTATTTTTTATTAAATAAATTTTCTTTTTTGGCCTAAAATGTTCTATGTGAAAATCTGACAGAGTTGAATATGCTTCAGTGAACCAGCATTTATTATGACTTAATCTTTCAAATCCTCTCTTATATTTCGTCCATATTTGATTGTCTGGTACATCCAAATATGCTTTTTTTTCTGCAATGGAAACTTTAGAAATCATTTCTGACAATTTCTTTTGCGATACTATTTTTAAACTTTTAGGATTATAACCTTCAACATTAATGTATCTCATAATTATAATCCATTATCATTCAATTTTTTCATGATTTGTTTTGCTATTTCTTCTCTTTCCCTTATTTCTGATCGACTTATTTCTGTTTGTTTATAAACATCCAAATCTTCGATTGCCATAATAAAATCTTTGTATAGTGGATCTGCAAAAGGTTTATTGTAATCAATATCCATTAGATGGTAACTTAACTTTGTTAATTTTTCGTTTTCAATGTCACTTAGTTCTCCTTTTTCTTTTTTAATCAATAATTTTCTTCTCTCAATAAAATCATTTAATGTCTCACTATCAAGAGTAGAATTCAACCCAAATATTTCACTAGTTAATATTGCATCTACACCCATTCCTCTAAGATCTTTATCTGGCTTATAGGTTCTTTCCAAACCATTATTTGGTTTGTTAAATACAATTACATTCTCTTTAGACAATCCTGAAAGTAAAACAGGATCATGCGTTGTCATTATTATCTGTGATTTAAAACGGTCAGTTATTTTTTTAAAGGTTTTGGTGTATTCATATTTCCATTGTGGATTAAAATGAGTTTCTGGCTCATCAAAAAGAAATAAAGAGGACTCATCTTTATACATTAATAAAGTCCCTATCACATGAATAAACTGATGTTCGCCGTCTGAAAGGCTTTTGTAGTTAATTGGATAATTTAAATTACTTTTTCTAACGTTAACCTCCGCAATCTGGAACAGTTTGTCTTTTGGACTAAAATCCGAAATATCATAATTATTATATATTTCAATGTCTGAAGCAAGTAATAGGTCAATACTAATCTTATCAACAAAATTCAGATTCAAATAACCGAGTCGTTTAAATAAAGTATATAACCCTGCAGCATCTCCAAAGTTATTTTGTAATTCAATCTTTAAATTTTCTATATCAGTATATCCAAGCACTGTAACATTTGGCTTTTTTTGATATTTATAATTCGATCTACTCTCAAAGAAAGTGAGGAATTTATCTATGTCGACATCTATTGGTAAAGCACCTTTTTTACTTTGGTTTCTATTGATAATTAATTCAAAACTTTCTATCTCTTCAATCGAAATAGTTTCTTTTAAAACGTCGGCTTCATTATCTTTTGCCATTAAAAAATTTGAAAGTAGTATGTTGTAATTTTCTTCGTAATCAACATATTTCAATCTACTATATTCAACATTTTCCCGATATGTTTCTTTAAACTCTTGTAATAAAGTGTTGTAATATCTAAATTTAATTTTAGAAAAGGGAATGCTTAATAACTCATTTTGACCTGAAGAATACCCTACAATTCTTTTTGGCATAAAAGATTGAAAATCTGTACCAATTATCTTTTCAACTCCATTTAAATAATAATAAAATGTTGGCTTAACATCATTAAGCTTAGCAATTTTAACATGAATAAAATCTTCTTTACCACTAATATCCAAATCCGTTGCAATAGATCTCATATCATATGCAATTGGTAATAAATATTCAATTTCAAAACTATTGATAAGTGGACTATCGGAGTGACTATTTACATATCTTAAAAAGGTTTGATCCAAATAACTGAAAATTTCTGCCAAAGCTTCCAAAACATTAGATTTCCCAGAACCATTTACTCCTACCAAACAAATAGGCTCATCTATATTTTCATAAAGATTATCATCACCCTCTCTAAAAATTAACTTAAAGCCAGCTGGTAAACTTCTAAAATGATGATTTATTTGTAAACGTAATAACTTCATCTAACTACTATTTTATTTTCAATTCTCCCTTAAACGCCTGTTGGCTCAAAACACCATACATATTTTCCAACTCAACCAAACTCTTTTGATACTCCGCTTTTAAAGTTTCTACTTTTTCTACTACTGTGGCAAATCGGTTTTGAAGTTCTATTGGCGGGACATTGATTGGTAATTGATTAATCTTAGTTAGTGTTAACCTTTTAATTGCACCTCCGGCCATACCTTTAAGTATTCGAGTTTTTACAATATCATTATTTAACCATGAATTTAGATATTCAGCATTTAATATTTTACAATTTACTTTAAGTAATGCTAAACTTGACAGCATACTAAATTCAAAATCATACCGATTTATTGCAGAATATCCAGTTGTAGCTCCATCTTTAATGTACAAAATATCTCCTTTTTTCGGACTACATCTTTTATATATTTCTTTGTGATCCTCTTCTGAAATAAACCATGGTTTTGCCCAAAAATCAATTTTATTTTCTCTAACATGTTTCGCAGTAATATATGGAATTCCTACATCAACTATTGGAGGTGAAAAGTGTGTTCCATCAGTTATTTTAATGCAAACATCTTTTAATTTTTTAACTACCCATCCTTTTTCATTCTTTACCGGATCCCCAAACATATCCAAAAAACTACTCTTCAACAATTCATCCAACATCAAGATACTTTCTTTACGTTGGGTTATTAAAGTATCGGCTTTAGTTATAATTTCAACAATATTAATTTGTTTATCAATTGATATTCTTGGTATATCAATTTTTTTTATCTGATCTGTTGTTAAATTTTGGAAAATTGCTCCAACAGCATTCTTTCTATTTACAAGTTTAAAATAATTTAAAAAACAAAATAAATAAGATTTTAAAATTTCACTTTCATCCAAATTTCTTAATCCAACAAATCCATCATGAATACAAGCGTCTACAGCTAAAATACAAGGTCTTCCAGGATCACCACTTACCGCAATAACTACATCTCCTTTTTTCATTGGACGACTTTTTTTGGCGCCTTCTTCTGTCAAAGAATCTATTGTCGGAGTTACATATTTTCCATCCCTTGTTACATCAGCAATCATTAGCCTAGGAATATTTCCACCAAAATATCTTGAGTCACCTTGCGGTCTTGGACTACTCCCACGAACTACATCACATAAATCCCCTAACTTCATTATACCAATTCTTTTAATTCAATAATACCTTTAATAATATTTTCTTCAATTCTTTCTAATCGATTAAAAATCTTTGTTGGTGTTTCATAAGTTATTTCTTCATGGACTTCACGTTTGTATTTGCTCAAACTCAAATCATAACCATTTTCCGCAATTTCTTGCTTTGTAATAGAAAAATAGTGACTTTCTCTTTCTTCCTCAGTACTAGCAACCGAACTACGATTATAATATTGTGTTACAATATCTTGCAAATCACTTTTTCCATTTTTTCTACGCTTATCATCTAAATCATAACCATCGTGCTGCATTTCATAAAACCATACATTACTAGTTTCACTGCCTTTTGTAAATAATAAAATAGCGGTACTTACACCTGCATACGGCTTAAAAACACCGCTTGGCATGGTAATAACTGCTTTCAACTCGCTTTTATCTACCATTATTTTTCGCGCTTCTACAAAAGCTTTTCCACTTCCAAACAAAACTCCTTGTGGCACAACAACAGTTGCTGTTCCACCCATTTTTAACATCGTGTAAATGCGTTCTATAAAAAGCAACTCGGTTTTAGTAGTTCCTAATTTTAAACTTTCATTAATATCACCTTTATCAATATTTCCGGTAAATGGCGGATTAGCAAGAACAATATCAAATTGTGCATCTTCATTATAGGATTTACTCAAGGTATCTTTATAATCAATATTCGGTTGATCGATACCGTGCATCATCAAGTTCATCAAACCCAAACGTACCATTGTAGTATCTATATCATATCCAAATAACGATTCTTCTACAATATTTTTTAAGTTTTCATTTAAGGTTGCTGAAACGGTAGCTCGCAAAAAACCATCTTCATCGGGTTGTAAAGCATCTGGATTTTCTTTTTTAACCAAATCCGTTAAAATATATTGATATGCACCAAGTAAGAACCCGCCTGTTCCACAAGCAGGATCTGCAATACGCTGTCCTAATTGTGGCTTTACCAAGTCGTTTATTAATTTTATAATGTGACGCGGTGTTCTAAACTGTCCGTTTTTACCAGCGCTTGCAATTTCTCCCAACAGCATTTCGTACACATCACCTTGTATATCTTGAAAAGCTTGCCCACCAATTGACGAATCTTTTTCTATCTCTACAAAAATCTCTTCAATAATTTTAATGGCTTCTACCAATAACGAAGGTTTAGGCATGATGAAAACAGCATTGTTCATCGCGTGTGTAAACTTCGAACCGCCTTCAAACTGCTTTAAAAATGGAAAAACTTTAGTTTGTACATGCAACAACATTGGTTCAGCAGGCATTCTTTTAAAATTTCTCCAACGCAAATCTTGTTTATCTACTTCAGTATCACTTCCCGGAACTTGGAAGAATCCGACAAATTTTGAAGTATAAGATTCTCCAGTAAATTCTGCATCGCGTTCTCGTTTGGCTTCTAAATCATCCATTTGCTTCATAAAGAGCAAATATGTAATCTGTTCGATTGCCGTTAATGGATTACTGATTCCTCCACTCCAGAAGTTATTCCAGAGGCGATCAATTAATGATTTTAATATAGCATTGTTATGTAACATATTAAGCTGCTAATAATTTATTTGTAAGGTTTATAATTTCTTCTATTTCGTTGGGTTTAAATATACCACGAATTCCTTCAGGATGTAACATGGTAAAGGGAGATTCAATTAAGTTTCGTTTATTGAGTTCACCTTTTTCGATGATGAATTTTTTGAGTAAATCTAAAAACTGCAACTGTCTTGCAGTTAAATAAGTATGTGCTTTTACAAATTCAGAAAAAGCATTGGAGACGGTTTCCGGAAATGATTCTAAAATCTGAATTCCTAAAATATGTTTAATAAACTGGACGAGTTGTGCTTTGCGATGGGAATAAACCCTTCGCAATAAATCGACAGTGATATGTGGATGTTCGTCATGTAAAACTTCGGCAAGACTTGCTGCTTCTTCAGTAGTTATTTCTTGTCCTTGTTTTAATTTTTGAAGAATTGGATTTTCTGATACAAGATCGTTCACAGTTTGCTCTACCAATTCACGGTATTTCGCAATACTTAAAGCTTCATGTTGTGGGCCAAATTCTACATATTCTTTTGCATAAACTTCATCTTTGAAATTATATTTTGCAGTTCCAAGTGGCATAACTGCTTCTCTAAATTTCATCAAAGGTGATAACTTCACAATTAGTTCATCAAATCCTTCTTCAGTAATGGTAGCCCAATAATTGTTTGTTTGGGATTTTCTTATGAGTTCACTTTCTTTCGCAATAATGCTTACTGTTGTAGGTAATTCACTTATCTCTTCTATAATGCTTTCTTTTAACGCTTCAAACTTTTCGTTCTCTTTACACAAATGTGCTAAGGAAACTTCTAGGACGTCTTTTTCAAAACGCATAGCTTTAAAATCTACATTAGAAACGGTCCTCAATAAGGGTTTTATAACGGAATGTAAAAATGCAAGTTTATCAGAGGTAAGGAGATTCCAAAAATTTACATCTTCCAGCCGTTGTAATTCTGATTGTGCATCAAGAATCACAATAGATTTTGTTGGTAAAGACACTATTTGTTTTCTCAATTTTGTAATTTCATTAGTTACAATGAAACTGTTTTGTAATTTTTGTGCTTTCTCAATTTTATCCAATCGAATTCCAAACAAACGAACTGGTAAAGGTATAGAAGAATTAATTTCTTTTCCTTTTGGATTAATTTTGAAATACTCAAAATTATCCCAACAGTCTAAAATCAAAAAGTTATCTTTTTGTGTGCACCAAGGTTTTATTTTTTTAGGTTCTAGCAAACGCGTTCCTCTACCTATCATTTGCCAGAAACGAGTATAGGAATAAACTGGCTTTGCAAAAACAAGATTTACTAATTCACGGACATCTATTCCTGTATCTAGCATTCCTACACTTATTGCAATACGAGGCATATCATTATTGGTAAATTGACTTAACAAACCATTTTTACCATATGCTCTTGGGTCATCACTTGTAATAACTTTTGCAAGCTCGCCATGATATTCTGGATAAAAAGCGTCGAACAATTCTTCCATCCGCCTTGCATGCTTGATGGTTGTACAAAAGAATATGGTTTTTCCAGGCAAAACACCATTTGGGTCTTTTATAGATTCTTCCATAAATTCCCTAATGATTAAAGCATTAGTTCCTTTATTGGTCACCGATTTTTCTAAGTCTGTTCCTTCAAAGTTGATTTCAGCAACTTCTTTACCTTCTAAAATTAAGTTTTTTTGATCTTCTAAAGAAATGGTTCTTTTACTGATTCCTTCTTCTTGAAACTTGGTTTTAATTTTCATTACTTGAAAATTGCTCAAATAAGGCGGAATATTATTTACTGCTTCTTCGTAGGAATAGGCAAATGTTGGAATTCCTTCTTCACAGTCAAAGAGTTTAAATGTGTTATGGTCAATTACATCGGTTGGTGTAGCAGTCAATCCTAATGTTATTGTATTAAAATAATCAAGAATTTCACCATAAGTATTATAAATACTACGATGACTTTCATCAACTACAATCAAATCAAAAAAATGAGGGCTTAAGGAAGTATCTTCATCCCTAATTATATTTAACATTGTAGGGTATGTAGAAACATACATCCTTCTATCTTTTGCTATTGATTTTTCACCAATTTTTGGCCATCTAGGCTCGTTTGGTAAATGTTCTTTAAAAGCTTCTAAAGTTTGGTCTCGTAATGCAATTCTATCTACTAAAAACAAAACACGTTCTGCCCAACCAGCACGCATTAATGCATCTACTAATGCAATACAAGTCCTAGTCTTACCCGTACCTGTCGCCATCACTAATAAAAACTTTTTCTTACGTTTTTCAATAGCTTCCATTACAGAACGTATCGCAGCGATCTGATAATCGCGTCCAGCAATTGATATGTCAATAAGTTCACTTGCAAGTGGTTTTCTGGATTTTCGAATATATATATAGCGCTCTAAATCATCACGGGTTGGAAAACCGTGTACTTTTTTTGGTGGATAATTTCCTAAATCCCAAAAGTAAATATCATGACCATTTGTAAAAAAGCAGAATGGTAATTCGCCCCCTCTTTGATTTTGAATATTTTGACAGTATTGTTTCGCTTGTTCTTTACCAATATTAGCATCAACTAAAGATTTTTTTGCTTCGACAACTGCTAATGGTTTACCATCTTTTCCCAATAAAACATAATCACTATATTGACGACCGGCGTACGGTGTGGAAGCTTCTTTAACCATACTTGAGTCAACAATTATATCAAACTCTTCTACTACCTGAGTAGAATCATTGACATCCCACCCTGCATGTTTGAGTCGGCTATCAATTATCTCTTTTCGTGTATGCTTTTCGTTTTTCACTATATTTAGATGTAGTAGATTACTTACTGCTCGTCAAAATACGTAAAAATAATTTCTTTTCAAAAAAACTTTATTTTAAAAAGTAATTTATTAGATGATAATATGTCAGAATTTGAATTATAAATTAAATAGATTTTACAAATTTTAGAAAATGCTACTATAAAGTGTATATTTGTTATGACCATACCTCTTTTATATGCTTTTTACAAAAATAACTGATAACTCTGAATGCTCCTGTTTAACTGAATCTTATGTGGATTTAAGCAACACATTTGCTAGAAGAGTTAGGAAGGCTCCTGATATGAAAGAGGGAGATTTTAAAAATCATTACGAAAGAGATCAACATCCAATTTCGGTCGAGTGTGAAGATATATGTGGATACCATGGTGTCTCCGTCGAAATTTGGAATGATGCCAGTTCAAGTACTTTACTAGAGAAGTATCAGGCTACAGCTAATTACAGTCCCAAATATAAAAATAATATTTCCGTTTTTAAATTTAAAAATGATGCTGGTGTGGTAAAATATACACCAAATCAAGAAGTATATAATGAATTTCATTACGACTTTTTTAAAGAAGATACATTCATAGTTGACCGTTTAGAATTAGTTAAAATGATACCTTTAATCCCAACTAAAAATGCTTAACTTAATAGGTGCCCTAAAAAACTCAGAATTGCCAGTTATAACTAGCAATTACACCGTTTTGCACTTTGATGAATACCCCATTTTATTTACAGGAACAAATAAATTCGGAAATAAAATTATAGGGTCTTTTTGTGACGAAGATGACGACAAAAACTCTCTGATATATTTTATCGTAATCGTAAGTGAGAAAGATTATGGATATTTCTACAAGAAAAAATTATCTTATAGAGATTTGATTCTTAATACTAAAGAAATATTTGTGTTAGAGAAGACTTTTAATAATACAATAATTAATTCGTACTTGTTACCAACATCAGAAATTCCAACAGATTATATCCCGTTAGAGAATTCCTTTATTCCTGAAAAATTTATTGTTGCTGAAACTCTAAATTACTCTTTCAGTTTAAAAGGAAAATTAGCTGATTTGCATAGGGGATTGGTGAATGATATTAATAGCATGAATTTAAAAATATATGATTATTTAAATGAGGCTTCAAAAACATTAGCTGTATTTGGAATTTCATCAAGAATTCTTTCACAACCTTCACAAGTAGGGAGTTATAGGCTTAATTTTGATATAGATATTATTCCAAATCCGCAGTTAGCTTTTTTTGAAGCAAAAAAAGAAAAAGTAACTGATTTTTTAAATCTGTACTTAAATTACATCTCTTATAAATTGCCTCAAGAAAAAAATAATTTTTTAAATGGCAACGTAGATGAGTCTGAAAATTTTTCAGTCGTTAAAGATAGTTTCTTTGAAATATTTCAGAGCTCAAATCAGGAACCTGACCCAAAATCAGCTGATGTCCTTATTGACGGAATTAATACTACGGCAGAAAAGTTATCCGATATTAGTGAATTTTTAAAATCGAACGAAAGCTTTGATACACTTGAAGTCGGTGTAGTGGATTATAAAGACCAATTTTTCAGCAATGGAATCATAGATCGTGATTACAAGAATATTGTAGAAACTAAGCTTTTATATAGTGAATCAATTGCAAATGATATCAAAGTTGTAACAGATGAAACGCCTAAAGAATATAGAATACTTGTTTTTAGTATAAATAGTGAATCAGGAAAAGGGTTAGCAAGATTATACACTGATTCATCTGAAAATTTCAGTAGAATTAGATTAGCAATCAATAGGAACAATAAAGATTTAACTCACACAATATTCACTAAAAGTTTAAATGAGGATAAAGTTGTAACCGTGTCAGGTATTGCGACAATTGTTGATGGTATTTATAAAAAACTTGAATGCTACTTATAAAAAAGCTATCTCAACACTAAAATAGTTTTTAAAGAAAATAATTGATTTCTAAAATCAATTGCTCTAAACATACAAAAATTCTTCGTTTTAATACATACCATCTAAAATATTTTATCTAGCATGTGTAAACTAGGTATTATTACCTTTAATTATACGGGCGTTTTAGATAATATTTTTATATCGTATTGACTTAATGCAAGGTATTTTAAATCTTAGATTTTTTTAATCTATTCAATCTCAAGTTATACCAATTCATTCTTTATTAAATATATATAAAATTCTAACTTCATTTGAACTTTATTCCTCAATTTTATATTCTGCAATATCAAGATCGAAATCATATAATTCTTTTGGATGTACTCCTAATGCAATAGCAAACTTTGAGATTGTTTTTAGTGTTAAATTAATTTTACCTGACTCATATTTACTTATATCAGCACTATCAATTCCAGTTATCAATCCTAAGGTTTCTTGAGTTAAAGCTTTTTGTTTTCTAATTACTTTAATTCTTTTTCCAATACCAACTGTAAGATCCTTCAAAATGTCCATCGTAGCTTTATTTAAAAGCAAAATGCAATAAAATCATAAAATTTCTATTGGGATATATCCCAAGTATTAAATATTTTGTTATATTTGCAATACAAGTTACAAGAGTGTAATTTTGCAATAGTTCAAAGAAATATAGAAGCTATTGCTTAGATTCTCGCATTAGAAAACTGGTAATTTTATGTGTACGAGAAGATAAGTAAATGTGCCCACGACTTCGGCGTGGGCTCACTTATCGTACACGGGTATACCAGTGCCTCTAATGCTATAAGTTGAGTTCCACGCCTTTTATTTTTGGCAAGATGTAGTGAGATAGTGTTTTAATGATGCAGTGAATTCATATAAAAATCTAAGCAGTTCCTTCCAGCAATAATTTTGCTTAAACACGCTGCTTATGAAAACAACAAACTCTTTATTCCGAAAAATGAGCAATCTTCAGTTGTACGAACTGCTGAAAAAAGGCAATCCGACCGCTCTGGAACATATTCATCTGCGTTACAAGAGACTTCTTTTCTGGGTTGGATGGCAGGTACTTAAGGATGAGTTTGTAGTGGAGACTATTGTTCAGGATACATTCCTTAAATTGTGGCTACACCGCGACACCATTGAGACCCCGAATCATATTACTGGATTTTTACGGTTTGTTATGAAAAGAGATTGTATATCGTATGTTTCTTCTCCAAGAAATAAATTCCATCGCTTAATTGCCTCTCTTGAAAGTTTTGAGAATTATCAGGATTATCTAGCAGGTTATGACCCGCTAAAAGATAAAGAGTATCTTCTCAGTCAGGAATCCGATCAGAAAAATTTCGATGAAGTTAAAAAAGTGTTAAACGTATTGGATCCCAAAAGAAAACACCTGATTGAACTTTGCTTAGAATATGGCTTTCAGCACAAACCAATCGCAGAAGCAATGGGAAGCAGCGTGAAAGACATCAGCAATGAGGTGAGCAGAGCTATTAATGACCTTCGGAAAATTCTTAACAGAAGTTCTTTTGAAAAGCCACAGGAAAAAGCTTTCGATAACAATGAGCAGTCAGAAAAACTCAGTAGTCAACAACTCGATATTTTGAAAAGAAGGTTTGAGCAGAAATCTTCATTTGCAGTTATCGCCCAAGAACTCAAATTATCTGAAAAAGAAGTCCATCGGGAATTTCTGTATGCATTTCAACATCTGCAAAATCAAAACACTTCTGAAATACTTCTTTGAAATGGAAAAATCCACGATTACACTTACTAGAAGAATTCAGCTGCTGATCGATCTTCCTGCAAATGAACAAAAAGAGATGTGGGAAAAACTCTATCGATATCAAAACCGCTGTTTCAGAGCGGCTAATTTTATCGTTTCCCATTTGTATGTTCAGGAAATGATCAAGGATTTTTTTTACCTCACCGAAGAAATACAATACAAGCTTGCTGATGAAAGCAAAGATGAAATGGGAATATTTACCCGTTCGAAAACAAACACAACTGCACGGCTAGTCTCCAACCGTTTTAAAGGAGAAATTCCTACCGATATTCTGGGAAGCCTGAACAATACGATTCAATCAACCTTTTCTAAAAACAAAGCCGACTATTGGCAGGGAACAAAATCTTTGAGGAACTTTAAAAAAGACATTCCAATTCCGCTTCCAGTAAAATGCATCAGCAAAATGAAGTATGATCCTGAAAAGAAAGCGTTTTGCTTCAATATGTTTGCTATTCCTGTTAAAACTTATTTAGGGAAAGACTTCTCTGATAAGCGAATGATAATGGAACGTCTATTAAGAAAAGAGATAAAGCTTTGCACGTCGCAAATCCAGCTGAAAGCCGGAAAAATCTATTGGCTGGCAGTATTTGAATTTGAAAAAGAAGAGCATCTTTTAAAACCAGAAATTATTGCAGAAGCTTCCCTGTCTTTGGAACATCCGATAGTGGTAAAAGCCAACAATATGCGAATCAATATTGGCTCAAAAGAGGAGTTTTTATACCGCAGGTTGGCGATTCAGGCAAGTCAAAAAAGGATTCAAGACGGTATCGCCTATGCCCGTTCAGATAATGGAGTCAAACGCAAACAAAAGGCATTGCATAAAACAGAGAATCTGGAAAGCCGTTATGTAAGCCATCGGCTTCATTTGTATAGCCGGAAGCTTATTGATTTCTGCATCCAGCAGCAGGCAGGCACATTGATTCTAAAAAACCAGGAAGACAAAATCGGCATTGCAAAAGAACAGGAATTTGTGCTTCGCAATTGGAGTTATTATGAATTGCAGACCAAAATAAGATACAAAGCCGAAAAGGCAGGTATCGAATTGATCATTGGATAGCTAAAAAAGATAACGAGGGTGCTTGTAAACCCGTAGGGTGAGGTCATGAACACTCACTAAATACTGAAGAGTATATACAACGGCGTGGGCTTCTTTTTTCTTAAAAACGAGGTTAGTGACAATTTAATTAAAAAGTTATAATATCACAAATACTGATATTCAATCATTTAAAAATGGATGGTAAAAATATGGTATTAATTAAAAGATATAATATTATTAACGACAAACAAACAAATGTATAATTTGATATGATAAAAATAATCTAAAATTACTTTATATTACATTACAGACTTATGCATCATTAATATATAAGATTATTACTAAAGAAACCCATTTTTTCTAATTACACGATTTCGTGGAATACCTTATATTCCAAAAATCCGAGAATTGGATAAATCAACAGAATTTTTGTGAATGTCAAAATATTTATATGAATATATTTGATTAATTTTTAATCAATTTAAATTTTTATAATTTCAAAATTCTAAAATGCTTCTTTTAGTCGCCAAGTCATCTCCATTGATTCCTGCCATCCTGAATTTGAAAAATGATCCAATACTGAAATTAAATTATTAAAATTATCCTTTTTATATAACAGTTCTTTATGATCCGTAATAACTAAATCAGTTAACTTCATGATCTCCTTTAGAGTTATGTAATCGTACGTAAAGCCAGACTTGGATGCACAAAAGACAACACTATTCGAAAAATCCAAAATATCTTCGGGATCAAATTCAAATACGAAATTAAGCATCTTCATAAGATAATAACCAGTGTGAGCTACCATATATCCAGATTCTATATTTAAAGACTGTTCGATAATATGCGCTATCAATGGTTTAATTTTTTTATAGAACGCCAGCATGTTATTTTCAGTAACAGAAATACCTTTGTTTTCACCTTTCCCTTGATCTACTATAAAGTACAAATGCTGAATCATATAATCAATGGTTGTAAGGTCTTCAAAATTATAATCAGGCTCTAATTGCTTTTTATCGATTTGTTCAAATTTATAAGTTATTAATTCTACAAGGATATTAAAAAACTCTTCGTGTTTTTTAATATCATTAGAATAGTCATTTTTTTCAAGGTGAGGATCAATGAACTTCATGATTTCAAATATGACACTTTTACAAAATTCCGTTGTATGTATATTTTCACTGATTAATATTCTAGCTTTAGAACTATTACTGTACATAATTAATCTTAATATGATCACAACTAATACCTTCCATATTTCTGAAGCTATTTTATTATCATAATTATTTAACTTTGAGATAAATAAAAAGGTTACATCTTCAACGTTATTTTGATCCTCTTTCAATATTTCTATAGGTAAGAATGCCAAAAGGATCTCATAAAAGCATCTGCCATCAAATTCAGCTTCACCTCGTCTTCGAATAATATTCCAGTAATCATTTTTACGACCGTTCCAAAAATATTTGAGTCCTTTAAGCGCATAATGCCTTACAATTGAATCATTATCAAACATCAATGATAAAACGACATCTTCAATATCCTTTTCTTTAAAAGCATACATTATCCTAACTAGTGTAGATATAGAAGCATTCCTTGCATTAGGACCATATCCCTTAATAATTTGATTCAAATCACTATGTTCATATTCAGCTTTATAATAGTCAGTATCATAAATATATTGTAATGCTATTTTTTTAATTAATCGGTATTCTTCCTCACTTAGTTGCTGCCCAAGTCTTGAAAATATCCCTACAAACCTTGCAATTTCTTGTTCCGCATTTTTCTTTTTATACTCGCTCCAATTAGTACTATCTGAAAACAGTTTTTCTAGATAGCTCATTATATTACTATAATCATCTTTCGATGGCAGCTTATTTACATTACCGAATCGGTTATTAAAAGATTCAATCTCCTCAATTTTTTTATATGTTGCAGCCTCTTCCTCATTATTTAAATCCAATCCCGCCATTTGTGCTTTTTCTTCTCTAGATGGATAAGAAACATCTGCAAGTGTATTGCCCTCATAAACTAGTGGTTTATTTGGAGCAATGATGTTCTCGGAAAGTATTTCTATAGTATCTTTTGTAACTGCTTGTCCAATAGGTATGCAATTTAAAACCTGACTTACTCTTTTTTTAGAAATACGGGGATTTTCAATATATTCAGCATTTGACAAAAGTGAAATAATGGCTTTTTCTATTTTCACTTTTTGAGTATTAGTAAAGTTTGTCCATGTTGCCCCAATCAATTCTCCTGATTCATAAAGTAACTCATCAAACAAATAGATTTCGTTTTTGCTTAGTAGTTGAAAAGCAATTATATTGATTTTATCAGGGGACATTTTTAGTACTTGAAATAATCTTCGCCATAACATTGCATTCTTCAACCATGGCATGAGTTTATTAATTTGATTTATTCCCTCTTTAAATGCATCTGCATTACTTAGATTTTCTCTTATCCTATCTAATATTTTATTAATATACGATGTTGGTCCTTTAACGTCATCGTAATCATATCGAGAGTAATCTGAGTAGATTTCTAAATTCTGTTGTCCAATTCTGAATTTAGCTTTTTTATAAAACTTTTCATTTTCAACGCTGTTAACATTATTATAAATCTCAATTCCCAACTTCATAGAAAATTCAAAGTCCACTTTTAAAAGTTCTTTAAACTTTTCTTCCAATATATAATGAACTCTTCCATAATCCTGTCTCCGATTACTTTGAAGAGTTAAAACCACTCCGTTTCCAAAACTTGTTTTTTTATCACTTAATTCTGTGTGAAAATAAAGTGATTTATAAATATGAGCAGCCATCTCTTTGTCATGACTGTGAATCAACAAAATATTATCCGCCAATTCAGTGAAATAGCTGATAGGGAAATCACTTTCAGTTAGCAATGACAGTATATTGCTAAAAATCTCTTTTGCCTTTTTAATATTAAATGGTAAAGTTTTACATATATTTTCAATCGATCTAATACCTCCATTATTATCAAAAACAATCTTATTTTGGACCTGTTTTCTGCTTTGCCATACAAAATCGAAGCAATTGCAGCTTGCATCAGAAAGAATACTGATAGATGATAAATTATTAGTTAAAGAAAATTGTTCTATACTTTTTTCAATAAGCACAGTGGTTTCCCATAGATTTACTTTATGCAGATTGGAAGAAATTCTTAATAATAAATCGATGTCTTTTTCTCTAACATTTCCTTTAGTTAAAAATCTAATACCTTCAAGCAGTTTTTTTATTATTTCTCCTTTTTTATCAAAATCTTTTTCATTAAAAAGGACGTCTAGCTCTTCAATCGAATTATATGAATTAACCAGCACATAAATCAATGTGGTTTGATGGAGTAATCTAAATAAAGGAGTGTTTTCTTTTATTATTCTGAAATAGTGAGTCCAAAAAATTTTATTCTCCTCTTTATATAATTTAGTGTAAAAATAAATGAAGCTCTGCCTAAAGATAAATGGTATTTTCTCATTCTTAGAAACAAATTCTATCTGCTTTTCAGCATTCGTATTTAACAAGTATTTAGAAATTGCAAAATCTAAGAGTATATGATGGGTAAAAGAAATCTTTTGATTTAAAATAGTAACTTCTTCTAAAACACCAGAACTTACAAGTTCGTTAAAGACAATGAAATTTCGCTCATTTACTATTGCATATTTATCACAAGATAAACTTGAGCTATTTGTAAGCTCTAAAGTTAATTTCCTTATTAACAGATCTTTATCTAAGCTGTCTTCAATTATATTAACCCAAAAAATGTTCAATAGTTGTTCTTCACTTTCAATTGCTAAAAATGTGTTTATCTTATCTTCATTTTCAGTTAGAATTCTATAGAACAACCTCAAAAAATAGGGAATTTTAAATAACCTTTTTAATTCGTTATTACACTTATTTAAAATTCCTTCAAAGCCAGGAGTTGAGCTAAATACTTCTTCAACTTCTTTTTCTGACAACTCTGGTATTGAAAAATTTCTGCTTGAAACTTGATTGGTGATTTCACCGTCTGGAAAGAGTTCAAGGAGTTTCCTTGATTTTGTAGCATCATAAGTTCTAACACTAACTATTATACGCCAATCTCTAAGCTCTTCTATCGATTTTTTTATCAATTTTAATACATTACTCTTAAGCTTTTCATCCTTGGCAGTATCATAAGCATCAAAAATTAATATCGGATAATTATCTTCTGATCCCAAATTTGACAGTACACTTAACCATTCTTTATCTATTTTGAGTTCTTTTCCAATTTCTTCATTATCTCCCTCTGTTAAATCATTAATCCTTATAATGAAGCAGGGTATATTTTGATCTCTACAATATCTTTGTAGTTCTTCTAATATAAAACTTTTACCATATCCTGGGCCACCAATTAGTAAACCGTTATCTTTTTGTGCAAAACCAAATAATTGAGAAATTAGTTCGATTCTATTGATATAAATTTTTGATGTAATATCTTTGATTTTCTGTACTGGTAATCTATCTATAGATAAGGCATCAGTTGAGTGGGTAGATGAAGATTTATATGGTATGGGTAAAATCATTTCTTCAAGAAGATCATTAATTGTCTTCAATCTCCCAGGGTCTTTACATTCGTAAAAAATAATATTTAATAGATTAGTTAAATCATATGCTTCATAGACAACACCATCTAACTTTTTAGATTCAAGAATATCTGAATTAATTTTTTTGGAGATAAAGATAACTATAAAGCGATCATCATCTCTACCAATATTTTTAAACGATTCTATACTACGATCATATTTTGATTTAAATTTTTTATTCGACGTAATTTGTATATAAATGTTTTTTGATTTTGAAATTAGATCATAGCCTGTTTGATTTTTCTTTTCAGAGTTAGCATTGATTAAATTCCAGTCAAATACTAAGTTTAGTATATTTTTAAATAAATTTTCTGAGAAAATTGCATAGTCACCTAATCCTAATGAATTAGTATATTCTAGATGATCGGCGTAACTGAATAAATATTTTCTAATATTATGAAAGTAATCTGGAGAACTCATGTATTGAATTGGCTTATCTAGTTATGAAGGCGGTGTTTCTTTGAAAATAATAACAGGTTTAGTTCTTAGAAAAATATTGTAAAGCTCATCCGAATTACAACTTCCTAAATTCTTTTGTCTTGTACAAATTTTAATAAATCATGCACATTGGGACTTATATAATACTTGTTTAACTTTAGTATTTTAAACTCAGAATCTTAAATCTGTTTTTCAATATTTTCAAAATATGGATGTTCAATTGTAAACATCCTCTCGGTATCTTCTGATGTAATATTAAAATCAGGATAAGGATCCTCATCATTCAAAAATCTTGCAAAATCATGAATGGTGTAGCATTTAAATGGACTGTTATACATATAAATTGTCGGAGCATTGATTACAAAAATACCGACAACTTCAAAATGATTTAGGTCAATATCAATAGGATCATTTTTCCTGAACTTAAAATGGTTTTGAATAACATCTACATTTTTTTCTGCCCAGTCTACTTTTCTTTGTAACTGTTTCTCATACTTTTCTTTGAAATTACTGTAGTCCCTTTTCCAATTATTATAATCAAATCTGGATCGATTGTGCTTACATTCTGAAACATAGATCTTCCTATTATTTAAATCAAGAAAAAGAATATCAATATCACCAATCGTATTGTCGATATTTATAAATTGATTCTTAATAGTCTGAAAGCTCTTAATATCAATTTCGTATGGAAACTTTTTTGATTCAATGATATTCGCTACAGGGTCCTGAAGAACTTTATCGTGAGTATTATCAACCTTTTCAATAAATTTCTTCAGATCATTATTAATTTTCCATTCCGGTGGGAAAATTCCAAATGGAAAGCAATTTGTTGAGAGCTGTGAAAGACTTTCCATCCATTTGTTAGCCCCGACTATGTGATATTGCTTGTCATCAATATTATATTCCAGAATAGGTCGATACATATGTCTGTATATATCTTGGTTCTTATAGAAACACTCTTCAATACTCAAAGCATTATGTTTTGTAATTGTCAGACCGGTATAGAAACTATCTAGAAATGTATGATCCACGCTAGTGTTAGCTTTAATATTTTTAATTATTTCAGGGAAAAGCGTGATGCCTAAACGGTTCTCAGGCTTTTGTAAATTTACTGCAACAAAATAGCATAGATCATCGTATTTAATAGAATACTTATCCTCGACTAAAGCTTTGAAATAATGAATACAGTCTGATATAGCAACTTCTGAATTATGTTTTGGTAAATCATTAAAAATGTAAGAGAATAGTACTGGATACGGTTGATAAGTCAAAAAAGCAATTTCCTTATCTTGCTCCTCATATTTAATTCCTATTGCCTTCGGAAACAATTGAGCTCTTGCTAAAAATTCGCTGGAAATGAATGCCCACTCACCAATATAGATTAACTCTTCAAGAAATGTACAATATTCTAATGTGTATTCTTTCATCTCCATAAAAAAATTAGGAGCTCCCTTAAGATCATATTTCGTAGACTGCTCCAGTATAATTTTTAGGATACGTCGAGATCCTGCAAACTTTTCTTCATTTATACTTAGTTGATAACCTTCAATTTGTTTCTGATGAAGATCAATTGAATCTTCATGTATATTATGGCAGAATAAATAAAATGAAAATCTATTTTCACTTTGAATTTTTTCTTCCAATTTTTCACAGAAAAAAGTAAAACTGAATTTCAGAATTTCGCTTACCGTTTTAGTGTCAATGATTTCAACTTCTGTTTGGAAGAATTTTTCTTTTAAAAGGTAAGAAAGCTCTTTCCAATAAACATCCTTGTATTTATCATCAGAAATGATAATTCTTTTACCTTCAATATTATAACCAGGCATTTTCAATAGTTTTTTTTAGTTATTAGGGATTCTAAAAATAAGAAAAAAGACTTCTTGTGTGACAATGAAAATCTATTAAAATTAAAGCCAATCTGCTTATGTCTTTTTAAGCAATTAAGCTTGTTTTATAAGTTCGTAATAAAATTCTTTAAAATTATTATAATGCGAATTTTATGAAAGAATCATAAATGAATTAACAAGCTGGCAGTTTAATCAGCAGATTGTTAGGTCTCCCGGAACATCTACTTTCATATTAAAAAATGAAAATTGGTAATAGGAGTTTCCATATTCAAGTTTTTGTTCCATATATATTAGTTTTGATAATTCAAATTGAGATAAGGTCAGTTGACGGCATCATTTTCAAAATTTGCCCATAAATAATTTAGGTTCGTGATAAGCTTTATTTTTTAATCCTTAACCATCATCTGGGGATAAGACCGAACAACTCATAATCTTCTGATAAAAGAAAATTTCCTACGAAATGGCAATCTAGGTTAACCTAAGACTCAATAATTAGGGGAAGCGCTGTTCAACTGCAAAGTTTACCTGTGCATAGCAATAGTTTTCGGATCAACTAATTCGTAAATGAATGGAATTTTTGAAAAACCGTTTCCACTATAACGTATCTGATCAGGTGATTGACTCATATATGTATTTATTTTAGTTTTTAATTCGCTAGCACTAGCTATATTAAAAACCTGTTTCACATGATCAAAATGCTTTTGTGAAGTCATTTTATCAAAAAAACTGATAGAATGGCTTTCTCCATATACATACGTAAATGGAAACCACTGATCATAATGACTTGTTCCGTCTAGATAACTGATAAAATAGCACAAAGTATCAGCTAAAATAATGTCTGATTTTTTTAAACCCTCAGAAAGATTAGCTGTAACATACTCACCGAAGCCTGTAATTTTTTTTGATAGCTGTGAGAAATACCTTTCCAAGTTTTCATGGTATGACCAAATAAAAGTAAAATCAGACGCCTTAGGTTTTCTTTCGAATTTATCCTTTTGGTAATATTTGGTATGTAGTAGATCTGCGGTCAGCTTATAGTTTTTATTTTTTAATGTTATAGCGATAGTATATAAAAACAGCTCATGAAAAATAACTTTAAAAATTTCAAATTGAATTGGGTTCCAACTTCTAACTTCTTCACGTGGACTTTGATATAGTGGAGCCGTTTCAAAGAATTCAATCAATAATTCATCTACATTATCTACTTCATGAGAAGAAATTAAATTGATAAACTTCACAAAATCGTCTTTGAGAGGTTTAAATTTTTTCAGGTTACCATAAAGCACCTCGCCATATCCGATTACATCACGAGGCGAATTAACCAATTCAAAATCCCAAAGTTTATCTTGGAAAATTTCAATAAAATTCGCCAGTTCTTTATAAGAAACCTTTCCATTTTTGGTGATCTGAGTATCTATCGTCTTCACTTTATTATGTGTCTCAGAAAGATTAACTGATGGATCTGTAATATATGCCGGAGCTGTAGTTCCCAATTTAGGTTTTGGAAGTGCCGGGACTTCAAGAATATTTCTTAAAAGTTCTTCATAACTATTTTCGAAGTCTTCATCTCGTGAGAAATCAATATATTTCCTACTCTTTAAGTAAATAGGAAGATATGCAGTACCATCTTCATCCCTCTCCTTTACCAATGGTATAAATTTATCCTGCTTTTCTTTTGAATAAATATTGGGTGTAATAATCTGGGTCTCTGTACCCACACCACCTTCTCGACTGTTGGCTTTTTCAGTATATTTCTTGTCTGAAATAATCAGTACACGAAAGACATCCTCGGCTTTAACCATTTCTTCCATAAAACTGTGAATGTCATGGCCATCTTTTAACGACCACCTGTCCAATACGACATCCACTGTATCATTCATTAATCTTGTTGCAAGTTCAACAACCCAATCCTGATACTCACTATTTCCCCATGCATAAGAGATGAAAACTTTTTTATTCATGTAATTTCACTATTCTAGGTTTACAATTATTAACGTAAAGTGCCTGTTATTCCAAAGCTTTCACGAATACGAATTTACTGAAAAATAAAGAAATTGGGATTGGAATTGCCTTTAAAACTAAATGTATTTTGTTCTGAAGAAAAGTTGAATGTTCCAAATAAGGGATAAAAAATACCATTCAAAAAAATCAAAAACGCAGCCTTTTTTAAAAAATAGGAAACGAAGTAAAGAAATAAAATGGAAAGACTTAAAGAAAGGATTTTTGAAAAATTGTTGCTCCATTTACATGCAAAAAGACTATTCCGACAACTGACAGCATGTCTTTCTGACGGGATTTTTGTGTCAGCCAACTATTTGTAAGCTTTTTACATAAGTTAAATTATAAGAAAATCTCAATCACCAAGTAAAATTCATTTCCCGATAACAATATTCCTGAATAAAATTTCTGATAGGACTTTGACTCTTTTTCTTGAACCTTCCTCTGCTTGTATCAATATTATTGCAGCCGTTGTATTTGAAAATAACTGTCGATTCGCCTGTAATAAAAGAAGGGCTTGAGAAAGGACATATCTTTTAAACTTTATCATATAACGGTTCTTGATAACTTGCGAATTGAAAGAGTATTTGCAGAAATGCATCAAATCAATCAGCTTTACGGGAAAGATTGAGTATTACCACAGAACGATGAAAAATATTTTAAAACGGAATTTTTATTACAGCCATCAGGATTTGGAAAAAGCATTGGGGTAAACCATTCTCATTATTGTTTCTTACTCGCCTCAAACCCATCTTTAAACCTCAGAAAATCTTCCGCTTTTTTAGGATTATTTTTAATCCATATTTTCATTACTTGAGTGTTTTCGTTCAAGATTTTAATCTCTTTTTCATCGTAGATATTTTTTCCTTCATCAGCAATTTCTTTTAAAATATCTTGTCGTAGTTCACTTTTTGCTTTAATGCTTTCTTTATACCAATTGGTTGCGAAAGTGATGGAAAGCATAAAAGTGAAAATCCCTAAGATAAAAACTCCTAATCCACTCCAATTAAACTTCTCCTTCATTTTCATTTTCTTATAAAAATCCTCATAAAAATCGCTGGTTTCTTGTGAAAGGACTATTTCTATTTTGGTGGGAATTTCTTTTACGGCTTCAAAGTCTAATTGCAGTTGACCAATTGCCAATACCAGATCTTTAATATCGGCTTTCACTTCAGCATTAGATTCCTTATTCTCCAAATTTGAAGCAATATTTCTTTCATTTGATTTTACAACATTTTCCAAAAGTTCCATCCCGTTACTTTTATATTCTTGATTTTCATTTTCCATATTGATTTTTTTAAAATTTTTGATTATCGTCTTAATTTTCGTTTCTTTTTACAGAGTTCATTTTCGTCCTGAGAAACATAGGTTGGTTTGAGGAAGTCACCTAGTAATCCGCCTGCAATTTCTATTAAGCTTTCATTTGTTTCTGATTTCAAATAATCACTTACATCATTTTTTATACTACTTTGACTTAATGATATTACGAGAGAACCAAGATCAGAATCTATTGCAGAAAGAGAGAACCCGACATTTTTCCGAAAAAAGAAGCCGTTTTTCTCTTCACTACTGCCAATTTTATTTATCCATATATCCTGAATTTCATTTTTTCGATTGGCTTTAAGTTCTCCGGTATATTGAATCTTTACAGAAAATCCCTTTTGTTGGATATTCTCCCTAAACTCTTTTAAGTTGTCAGCGTTTTTTTGTGCTTTCCTGACGACTCTTTTCATTTCAAATACAGATTTTATTTCAGAAATTTTCAGTTGATTTGAAATTTCAGATAATTTGTAACCAGCTTTATAAATTCTTTCAGTTTGAAAATTTTTGTCTTTTTCCATCACAATTCGCATTCCCGAAATCCCGTCTTTCACATTTGAAGACAATTGAATTTCAAAACCTTTTTTCTTCATTTGTGAGATCAGATCATCAAAATTATCTTCTAACCTAATGGCTTCGGTCAAACTTTTCAGCATCTCCGCTTTTTTCTGAATTCCAATTTCAACATCGGTTAATAATCCTTTCTCTTTACAAACTTCTCTGACAGCTTCACCAAATCTCTTTCCGATATCGTGTGATTTAACGGTGCACTTTCCCGAAATATCAATTCTATTGACAACAAAGTGAATATGCTTATGTTTTGTACTGTTGTGAATATCTAATCGGTATTGATTTTTGTACGTCACACCTACTTTTGCAAGAGCTTCCATTGCAATTTGTTTAAATTCTTCATCCTTCAATTTTCTGCCAATTTCATCTGGTTGAGAAATGTAGCCCGTCAATGCCCATTTCTTAACTTTGGGATTTCGGTCGGCTACTGTTTTCATTTCTAAATACTGACCTTCCGGATTTGAACTTAAAAGACAATTTGACGAAATCATTTCGGCTGTCCCTTTGTCGTTTCCATTGTATTCCAAAGCTATTTTTGTAATGGTTCTTGTGGTTGCTGAATTATTCATTTTTCTGAATTTTTGAGTACAGGTATTGATGAATTAATTCGATGAGATTTTCAATTCTCAATAAAATTTCTTTCTTATTTTCAAAAACATTCCATTCCCGATTTCGTAAAAGATTCGTTATCTTTTTGAAATGAGTTCCATATTGAAGTAAGATCTCATCGGTTTGAAATTCATTAATTTTCAGTTCTTTTTCCAACAAAATATTCCGGATATAAGTAGACAATTTTAGCGGATATTTTTCTTGTTTTTTAATGAGAATTTCATATTCGGAATTGGTCATTCGTATCGAAATAACCTTGTCAAGTTTTTTATTTTCTTTGGTTTTCAAACCACCTTTACGGCCTAATTCCTGGAAATATTTTTTTCTTTTTTCCTGAGCAATTTTTGCTTCATTTTCCTTGGTGACTTGGTGTATAAATTCTTGTAAGAAGTCTTTTTCCATTGTGTATATTTTAGTGTGTTTTAAAACATTTCTGACGATAGGAAGAAATCAAAAATCCCAATTTTTGCAATAAGCGGGTACGCTTATTGTAAACTTTGGGTACTTTTTGCACTAACATACCACCATATTTTACCTGTGTTTATTTTACTCACCTTCTCCTTTGTTTCACTTGTCTTTCAGGTAATGGATTTTTGTGAATCATCCAGTCATTTAAGTCTTTAAAATCTGAATATAAAACCCGACAATCTTCTGCGCTTTGATTTTCATTTTTAATCATTTCAACCGCACGATTTCCTGCTTCGTCATTGTCAAAATAAAGCTCAATATTTTCATAATTTCCTAGTGAACTTTTAATATTGTGAATCATCGAAACGGAATTCAAAATGAGATAATCGACAGGTTCTTTTTCTAAAAAATTCTCTA
Organism: Chryseobacterium luteum; assembly: GCF_000737785.1. GTDB lineage: Bacteria > Bacteroidota > Bacteroidia > Flavobacteriales > Weeksellaceae > Chryseobacterium > Chryseobacterium luteum. Next base: position 217,064 of record NZ_JPRO01000007.1, read on the forward strand.
CATTTTTAAAGGAAAGAAAATCGAAAAAGCCCTCGAAAAGCCGAAGCGATTCTGATCCGTTTTTTATGGTTGAAATATCTTTTTTGCCCAAACAAATTTTAGAATACTTATTGCGGATTTCATAACCGCCAGAATCGTTCTTGAAACCAATTCCGAAATAGTTTTTATCATTCATTCGGTAATGAATTTCGTGTAAGAACTGAGTTTGATTTCCAACTTTTCTTTCTCTTAAATATTCCAAAAGTGCAGGATGGTGGATTCCATTCACGTCAAGTATCTCATAATTTTTAGTTGGGTTTTCTGACTTCCGATTAGAAATTTCTTGATTTTGAAAAGAAGAAAAGTTCTGATTTTCTGCCCAAATTAAAACTCCATTTACTGAAGTATTGAGATACTTCTTCATAAAGTCAGTATTGTTTCCACCGATTCCTTCTGAAAATAAGTACCACTTGTTTAGACTTTTATTGATTTTAAAAGAGGCTTGGGATTCGCTGGCAAAAGGGTTGAGATACCAAGCTTCTTTTTCATTTTGTTTCGTTGGAGGGTGTCCGAGAGAAAGGAGGACTTCTTCCAACGGGATTGTATTAAATTGTTTGCAATTCATAGCTGTAAATTTTCCGTGTTTTGAGTGAGAAATTTTTTGTTGAATTGTTGAGAAAACCTTGTAACTTATTGATTTAATAATATTTAATTACTCAACAAATGCTCAAAAATTCAACAAACTAGAGTTTTTACGCTCAACAAACATTCAACAAAAAGTTGGGTTTAAAAGTTTGTTGAGGATTTTGTTGAGTTTAAAGTGTTTGATTTTCTATTCATTATCAATCAATTCAACATTTCAACACGTTTATTAAGAATAAAATCCTTTTTTATGGTGAAATAGCGACCAACTGAATTGTTTTGGTAAAATATTCCTGCAAAATCAAGGTCGTATCTGATGTAAGTCAAACCATTATTTTGTGGATTTAATTTCCAAGTTTCCTTTAATAGAGTTCGAATATCATTTCTCGTCCAATAAGTAAGTCTAAACATTCTGATTATCATATTCAGCAAGTCTTGCGGAACGACATTAATTTCTTCATCATTGTTGCTTTCGAAAAACTCGTACAGCAATTCAATAATCTTAGATTCGAGTTTATTGTTGTTTTTGAATACTAATTTCTGAAGTGCTTTTGTTCTGATTTCATCTGCAGAAAACCACATTCTTGTTTTCTTTTCCGTTGAAAATGGCCTTTCAATTAAAAACCGAAGAAAGTATGGGATTTCGGAAATGAGGTTATTCAAAAATTCAGTGTTTTCCGTTTTGATCGGATTGATTTTTAGAATCCAAAATCGAATTTCGTTTTCATCAATTTGAATAAAATTCTCCTCATTATTGGAACAAAGAATAAACTTGGCAAAAAAATCGATTTCTTCTTTGTCTTTTCCTTTGGCTTCTAGTTTATCTTTATTAGTTGTCGATAGATATTTCAATCTTTCTGTAATTTCTTTTTTATCAAAGAAAACTTCATCGATTGCTACCAACAACATTGCTGCCCAATCGGAATTGAATTGACTTCCGAATGAATCGCCTTTGATATAAGTCATATTCAATCCGAAAATCTCTCTCAGCCACTTGATAAAAGTTGATTTTCCAGTAGCTCGTTCTTTGGACACCAAACATAAAATAGGAAGGATTTGTGTTGGAAATTGCAGGAGAATTTTCAAATAATCCAAACCCATTTCCAGTTGTTCACCGAAAATGTGCGCTACAAAATTCAAAGAAAATGGAATATTATTTTTTAAATTTTCCTTTTCGGATGAAGGAGCAAATGGAATTTCATTGTAAATATTATAGAAACCTTGAACGATTTGTCGATAATTTAAATGCTCCGGAATGCAACAGAAACCATCAAATTTTGGCACAGTTGAAACATAAATTTTTCCGTGATCGCTCACGATTGTTTCTCGATTCCAGCGAACCAAAACAGAAGTTTTATCGCCCGAAATTAATGGCTTTTCTATTACTTTATAGTAAGTTGTACCAACTCGGATGTAGGGAATTTTTTGGCTCATCTTTGTAGATTTTGGTTAGAATCTACATTTGCCTTTCTTGAATGTTTTCTGAAATTGGCTTCCGCTTCAGATTGGATCTCCTGTAAGGTTTTCTTCTTTCCTTTAGAAATCCAATCCAATAATTCGTCTTCAAAGAAGTAAAGTTTCTTGCCATTTTTATAACAAGGAATCAATCTTTTCCGCACAAGAGTATATACAGTAGGTTTAGCCTTACCTATAATTTGGCAAGCTTCTGCAATATCAATCGGAATTCTTTTTACGGGAATAATCGGAGGTTCTTTCCTTTCTACCAGAAATTTAATTTCGGCTATTTCGCTAGCCAGATGCGCAACTGCTCTTGGCAGATTTTCAAATGAAATGTCATTGCTATCCATAACTATTGTTTTTGATTGTTATGGTGCAAAGAAAAAAAGTGATTCCTCTGTGATCACTATAAACACGCAATCACAGAGGAATCACTAAACATACACTTCATTTTGTGATTTTTTATGTTTTTTGGTAGTCTGTCAAGTCTTCTTGAATTTTGATATTACCTTTTTGAGGTTCATCTTTCAAATGTGACTTGATACTATCTAAATCAATATCATCAAGCGAAACAAATACAGATTTTAATAATTTTGAAATTTCTTCCTGTTTTATTGGTCTGAAATAATTCCAAATATTCCAACCGAAATGATAAAGATCTAGATTAGTTAATCCTTTGGTGTGGACAGAAATATCGTTAGGAATTTCTTCTTTTTTTGAGTATAAACTTACGGCATTATAAAGTGCATCAAGATCTTCATCTGTTACATATAATGCAAATTGATTCCGAGTATAATCCAGAGCGATTTGTAGTTTTACAATGTCATTCTGTTGCTTTTGCTGGAGTTGAGTTTTTCTTATAGATTCCAGATTTACGGATTCTGTAGTTTGATTCACAAAGTTTTCCTCCGAATTTTCAACTAAAGAGATTGGGGTATTTTTATCAATTATTTGTTTTTGCTTCTCCCCTACATTCTCAGGATTTTCAGATGTAATAAAATCTTCAGTAGAATTTTCAGAACTGCCTTTCTTAGGGAAAATCTTTCTGAATAAGACAATTATCCCATCGAGAAATAAAATAATAAGCGCATAAAATAATATACTTAATGCTGTGATTGACCAAAATACAATATTTGCGGTATATTCATCACCACCTTTTCCAAGAAAAGAAATTCTTGCTAACGCTCCCCCTATCACACATACTAATAGAACGGAAAGGTAGATGACAATATATTCGAAATATTTCAAGTGCATTTTATAAGTTTTTTAAATGAATAGCGGTCGAAGCTTTATTTTTCTTTTCATCAACAACTTTTGCGTAAACCTGTGTAGTTTTTACGTTCGTATGACCAAGCATTTTACTCACTGTGTAAATATCAGTTCCACTCGAAAGTTGAAGCGTTGCAAAAGTGTGTCTAAAATTATGAAAAGTTATTTTTTTAGTTATTCCAGCACTTTCAATCCACTTCTTGAGTGGTCGGGAAATCCAAGCTGGATTAGTCAAATTTTTAAAAATCAAATCATTTGGAAGACCTACTTCACCACAAAGTTGTAGTGCTTGTTTAGACATTGGCATATATTCTACTCCTTTTGTCTTTTTTTGAGTAAAATTTATTTTTGCCTGATCGTTTTCAATACTTATTTCGTTCCACGTTAGTTTCTGAATATCGGAATGACGTAAACCTGTTAAAGCTGAAAAAAGTGCTGCTCGTTTAAGAACTTCAAGTTCGCACGGCGTTTCAACTAAAGTATTAAGTTCATCAAGTGTTAAATATTCTCGTCTTGATTCCTCGTGCGGAATCGCTTTAATTTTAGCAGAAATATCAGTCGTAAAATATCCATCAATAAAAGCTTGTTTTAATGCAGCTTTGAATACAGAAAAATAAGTTGAAGCCGTATTTTGAGAAATATTCTCTTCCTTATTGCTGCCACTTTTTGCAGTCAACAAATATGATTTAAAGTGTTCACAGAATTTTGTGTTGATCTGCGAAAACATAATTTTTTCGCCTCCAAAATCTTTTAGAAATTCTATTGAGCGATACCAATTTATTTGAATAGATTCGGAATTGTTTCTATGTCGTTTACTAACCAACAAATCAAAATATCTCACAAAATTCTCCTGCGATTTTTCTTTTTGCTCTACTTGAATTTTGTCGAGTTCGCTGTAAAGTTCTATATTATCATATTCTCTCTGACGTAATTTACGCATAGAATCTGCATAGAACATTGTTTCCCGATCATTTTCGCTTTTGCAAACGATAATACCATTGTCATCTCTTTTAGGTTTAAATGAAACGGATTCTTGGGTTGTTCTTGCAGGTCTTTTCTTATCAAAATCTACGGTTGTGACGCTTCTGTTCAAATATTCCCGGATTCTTTGAACTTTATCTTTACCAGGAATCATCACAGGATAACTTTCCAAATAAATAAACCATTCTTTTCGGAATTCAGATTTTCGCAATCGTACGGTAACTTTGGTTTTTAATAGCTCTTTCATTTTCCGTCAAAAATTTTATCAATTAAATTTTTAGGAACATACACGAAACTTCCAACTTTCTTTGTCGGAATTTTGTTTCTTTTAATTAAGTTTGTTACAGTTCCAGGATCAGCGTAGAATTTTGAACTAATTTCAGAAATTGTGTAACAATTACCAACTTCAAAATTGGGTTTCTCAATTATTATTTCCTCTTCTTCCGGCATTTCAACTGCTGAAAATAAATTTTCCAGATCTGATCGCTTCACGCGAGTCAATCTTGAGCCTAGATTAGTTCCAGTAATAATTCCTCGTTTTATATATCTGTGCACTGTATCTTTTGAAAGTCCAAACATAACAGTCGCTTCTGCAACTGAAATAAATTCCCTATTCTGAACTTCGGCAATCTTGTTCTTATATTTTTGTAAAAGAGTGTCTTTTTCTACTTTTTCTTTTTCAAGTTTTTTCTTCTCTTTTAATGCTTTATTATTACAAGATAAAGTGCAAAAACGAGTCATAACTGTTTTTGCTTCAAAGGGTTTGGAACACTGCTCACATACCCTAGGTATTTTCAATTTACTAAATCCCATTCTGAAATAACATCCTGAACATTCTCCGTTTTTTTACAATTAAGGCGCATAAGACGCACATACTATCTAAATAAAACGCGGTACAAGTAAGATACAAAATTACAACAAAAATTGATTAAAATCAACTATTAATAAAAAATACAAAAACAAAAAAAATCGCTGTAAACATTACATTTACAGCGATTTGCTAATTTATTTCGATCGATATTAATCGATGATAATTGCTACTTATTTGACTTCTTCAAAATCAGCATCCTGTACATCATCAGCACCTCCTGCGTTACCTCCAGGGTTTTGAGCACCTGCTCCGGCGTCTGCCCCCTGACCTTGTTGTCCTGCTGCATACATTTCTTCTGAAGCTGCCATCCAGGCTGCATCAAGAGCTTCAGTTTTAGCTTTCACATCATCACCGTTTTTCGCTTCAAAAGCTGCTTTCAATTCTGTGTGAGCTGTTTCGATTGCTGCTTTTTTGTCTGCAGATAATTTATCACCAAACTCTTTCAGTTGTTTTTCAGTCTGGAAGATCAATCCGTCAGCTTTGTTGAAAATTTCAACTTCTTCTTTTCTCTTGGCATCCGCTGCAGAGTTTTCCTGAGCTTCTTTCTTCATTCTGTCGATTTCTTCGTCAGAAAGCCCTGAAGATGCCTGAATTTTAATTGTCTGCTCTTTACCGGTTCCTTTATCTTTAGCAGAAACGCTAAGAATACCATTCGCATCAATATCGAAAGTTACTTCAATCTGAGGAACTCCTCTTTGAGCTGGTGGAATATCTGTTAAATCAAATCTACCGATTTCCTTGTTATCGTTGAACATTGGTCTTTCACCCTGTCCTACTCTGATGCTTACAGCCGGCTGGTTGTCAGAAGCTGTAGAGAATACTTCAGATTTTTTAGTTGGGATTGTAGTGTTCGCTTCAATTAATTTAGTGAATACAGAACCCATTGTTTCGATACCTAAAGAAAGTGGCGTAACGTCAAGAAGTAAAACATCTTTTACATCACCTGTCAATACACCTCCTTGAATAGCTGCACCGATTGCTACAACCTCATCCGGATTAACTCCTTTTGAAGGTTTTTTACCGAAGAATTTTTCTACTTCTTCCTGGATGATCGGGATTCTTGTAGAACCTCCTACCAGGATTACTTCGTCGATATCAGAAGTTGATAAACCTGCATCTTTCAACGCTTTTGCAACAGGATCCATAGATCTTTTTACCAATTCCGCAGATAACTGCTCGAATTTAGCTTTCGTTAAAGTCTTCACTAAGTGTTTCGGACCTGTAGCCGTAGCTGTGATATATGGAAGGTTGATTTCAGTTTGTGGAGAAGAAGATAATTCTATTTTTGCTTTTTCAGCAGCTTCTTTTAATCTCTGTAATGCGATTGCATCAGTTTTTAATTCTACTCCTTCTTCCGCTTTGAATTCGTCTGCCATCCAGTTGATGATCACATCATCAAAGTCATCACCTCCTAAGTGCGTATCTCCGTTTGTAGACAATACTTCAAATACACCATCCCCTAAGTCAAGAATAGAGATATCGAAAGTACCACCTCCAAGGTCATATACAGCAATTTTTTGATCTTTATGAGCTTTATCCAAACCATAAGCTAATGCTGCTGCCGTAGGCTCGTTGATAATTCTTTCTACTGTAAGACCTGCAATTTCTCCTGCTTCTTTGGTAGCCTGTCTCTGTGCATCATTAAAGTAGGCAGGAACAGTAATTACCGCTCTTGTCACTTCCTGTCCAAGATAATCTTCAGCAGTTTTCTTCATTTTCTGAAGCGTCATAGCTGAAATTTCCTGTGGTGTATATTCTCTGTCGTCGATTTTTACTTTTACGGTATCATTGGGTCCTGCTACTACTTCATAAGGTACTCTTGAAATTTCTTTAGCATCTTCCTTAAAATGAGTACCGATAAATCTTTTGATAGAGTATACAGTTTTCTTTGGATTCGTTACAGCCTGTCTTTTTGCAGGATCCCCTACTTTTCTTTCGCCATCTTCTGTAAATGCTACGATAGACGGAGTCGTTCTTTTACCTTCCGCGTTAGGGATAACAACAGGGTCTTTCCCCTCCATTACAGCAACACAAGAGTTGGTTGTTCCTAAGTCAATTCCAATTATTTTACTCATAATATTTATTTTTTCTAATTTTTATATTTTAATTTACACTCTCAAATTCTCAATATCTGTACCATTCAAAAATTTGTGACAAAATGACACAGTAAAAATTAAACCCCGACTAAGTCAGGGTTTAATTAAACAAATATTGGAAATATTTTCACTTATTTTTTGATAAACTTCATGGATTTGACAAAGTCTTTACCATTATATGTTCTTACATAATATACACCACTGGCAAAATCATTCACATCAATTTTATCTGTTTCATTTTTAATGACAGCACTTTTCACTAACCTGCCTTCAGAATTGAAAATTTCAACTTCATTGATGGTAGTTAAGGGTGACGCTATAGAAATATACTGAGTAGTAGGGTTAGGAAAAACATTGATAGAATTTGCCTTTTCCACTTCATTTACCGATAAAAACGCACACCCGTTTGAGTTCAGAAGACTTGCTCTGGGACCTGACATGGTATTGGTTTTAATCGTTTTCTGATCATTGCTGAAAAGTGCCATTTCTGTGTCAGTAACATAATCCATAAAATTCATAAACATGGCACCGTTTGCGGAAGTTGTACATGTATAAGAATTATCCGGAAAAACATTTCCTCCGTAATAAGGACTATTAGTAGCAGGAGTATCTGCACAGCCATCATCATTATCAGCTGTTCCGCAAGCACTGTCATCTTCTCCCCATGGATGCAGAAGTCCGAAATAATGACCGATCTCATGCGTAGCGGTTCTTCCACCATTATATGGAAACTCTGCTGCACCGGTTGTTCCAAAGTATTTGTATCCAATAGCTAAACCATCTTCCGGGTATCCGGCTGCATCCGGCAGATAAGCCCAACCTAAATAAGGATTAGGCATATCTCCCACCCATATATTAAGATACTTTGTCGGATCCCAGGCAGTAAGTCCCGAAGCCAGATAATAATTATTTGCAAAATTAAAATTGGAGGCCACAGATTTTCTTTCGATACCCGTAGTAGCATTCCCGTTTGGATCTTTTGTTGCCATACAAAATGCCAGTTCCATATCTGCCCCAGCCGGTTTGAATGCATCAGGTACTACCGTATTGAAATCAGCATTTAGCTTTCTGAAATCATTATTAAGTATCGCGATCTGGGAAGCAATCTGAGCTTCCGAAATATTCTGTGCGGGATTCTTATATAGAACGTGCACTACAATTGGAATAGTAATGAGCGTCTGTACATTTTTTCCAGTTGTATTTTTGCTCGTCAGATAATTCCTCAGATCTTGTTTTTTTGCCAGAGCCTGCGGATTTTTAGCAAAAAATTCATTCATTTTTTCAGTTGTCCCACATTCACGCTGCGCATAAACATTCACCATAAACAATATGGACGACAATAGTAAAACTTTTTTCATAATTTTTATAAAATATTCAACAAATATATCTATTTTTTTAAAAATAAATATTAAAAAAACGCAGTTTACATCAGCATTTATAACCAATATTTGTTTTTATATATCATTACCAACAATTAAACAAAACGCATATTATGAAGTATTATTGATGTAAAATTTAATTATTGAGAAACAACAATGTAATCATCAGGCACATTTTTATACTACTTTGTTAAAATTAATCAAAGTTTAACCTTGGAAATAGGAATTAAACTTTACGAATTGTTATTTTTGATAAAATATTATACTTTAGAATGTCAGTACACTTTAATCCGCGAGATATTACATGGCTTGCTTTTAATGAAAGGGTTTTACAGGAAGCTATGGACGAAAATGTCCCTTTACATTTAAGAATACGTTTCCTTGGAATCTTTTCCAATAATTTAGATGAATTTTTCAGGGTACGTGTGGCCGGATTAAAGCGGGCAATGGATTTTAAAGAAAAAGTAATCGCTGAATCTTTCTATCAGCCGCCTTCAAAGATCCTTCAGCGGATCAATGAAATTGTGATCAGCCAACAGCAGAATTTTGACAAGACCTGGAAACACATCCAGGCTGAAATGGCCAGCCTTAAGGTTTCCATTAAGAATTCTAAAAACCTGACTGCCAAACAGAAGGAATTCGTAAGACAGTATTTTGATGAAGTGGTAGAATCCAATGTGATTCCTATCCTGCTTCACGAAAACACACCGATGCCCTACCTGAGGGACAAAAGTCTCTATCTGGGTGTCGCTATGAGGAAAAAGGATTGGCAGTATTCCAGCAATTATGCCATTATCGAAATTCCGTCCCGTTTTGTAGGAAGATTTGTTCTGCTGCCTACGGAAGATCCGGAAGAAAAAAACGTTATGCTGCTTGAAGATGTCATTACCTTCAACCTTCCCCATATCTTCTCGTATTTCGGTTACGACGAATTTTCTGCCAATGCTTTTAAAGTAACAAAAGATGCGGAACTGGATCTGGATAATGACATCCGTACCAACTTCGCAGAAAAAATAGAAAAAGGGCTTAAAAACAGAAGAAAAGGAAAACCTACCCGTTTTGCTTTCGATAAGGATATGGACAAAGCCCTGCTGGAACTTCTTATCCGAAAATTAAATTTATCCAAAAAAGACAGTATTATTCCGGGAGGAAAAATTCATAATTTCAAACATTTCATGGATTTTCCCGATGTTTTTGAAACGTTTGAAAAGCCGGTGGAGAGAACTTCTTTTACGCACCAGGCTTTTGAACACGGAGAAAGAGTGACAGATGTTATTCTAAAGGAAGATGTCCTTCTATCATTCCCTTACCACAAATACAATCCTGTTATTGATCTTCTGCGTGAAGCAGCCATGGATCCCGATGTAAAATCTATACAGATCACCGCCTACCGTCTTGCCAGCAGCTCAAAGATCATCAATGCGCTGATCTACGCCGCAAGAAATGGCAAGGAAGTAATTGTTATGCTGGAGCTCCAGGCAAGATTCGATGAAGAATCCAATCTTAAATGGAAAGAAATGCTGGAACCTGAAGGCATCACAGTACTCGTAGGTATTCCCAACAAAAAAGTACACGCCAAACTCTGTGTGATCAAGAAAAGAGCAAACAACAAGACCATGCAGTATGGTTTTATAAGTACAGGAAACTTTAACGAAAAGACAGCAAGAATCTACGGGGATCATTTATTAATGACAGCAGACCGCGGGATCATGGCAGATATTAATAAGGTATTCAATGTTTTGAAAAAGCCAAAAGAAGATTTTCTTTCGGTTTTAAAGACCTGCAAAAATTTATTGATCTGTCCGGAATTCATGCGGGAAAAGATTGTACACCACATCGACAAGGAAATTGAAGAAGCCAAAGCCGGAAGAAGAGCCGAAATCATTATAAAAGCAAATTCCATGAGCGACAGGGCTCTGATTGAAAAACTTTATGAAGCTGCAAAAGCAGGTGTAGTCACAAAAACGATCGTGAGAGGAATTTATTGTCCCGTCAATCAGAAAGAATTTAAAGAGAAAATTAAAGCAATAAGTATTGTAGACGAATATTTGGAACACGCCAGGGTAATGTATTTCTACAATAAAGGTGCAGAAGACCTGTACATCTCGTCTGCCGACTGGATGACGCGGAATCTGGATTACAGAATTGAAGCTGCAGCGAAGATTACCAGTAAGGAACTTAAGAAAGAATTGAAAGATATTCTCGACATTCAGTTGAGAGATAACGTAAAAGCTCGTATTTTAGATAAAAAATTGGGTAACGAGTATGTGAGGAATGATAAAAATGATTGCCGTTCTCAAATAGAAACCTACAAATATTTAAAAGCTAAAACAAGCAAAAAATGAAGATTGCAGCGATAGATATAGGAAGCAACGCCGCCAGACTTCTGATCAATGAAGTAAAGATCAGCAACAGGAAACCTGAATTTATAAAACTTAATCTCCTGAGAATTCCTTTAAGGCTGGGCATGGATGTATTTACCATGGGGATGATCGGAGAGGAAAGAGAAAAAATGGTCATCGACTCTATGAAGATTTTCAGCGACCTTATGAAAATCTATAAGGTAGAGCATTACCGGGCCTGCGCCACCAGTGCAATGAGGGATGCCTCGAACGGAAATGAGATCATCAGACAGGTGAAAGAAACTTCAGGCATCAATATAGAAATTATCTCCGGAGATGAGGAAGCAACGCTTATCTATGAAAATCATGTTGCAGAAGGCCTTGACAAAGAATTTGCCTATCTGTACATTGACGTGGGAGGAGGTTCCACAGAGCTTACTTTTTACGAAAACGGAAAAATGGTTTATGAAAAATCCTTTAACATCGGAACCATACGGCTTCTGAACAATCTCGTAACTCCAGAAAACTGGCAGGAGATGAAGGAAGAGATCAGACAGAATATTGTAAGCAAAAAACCTCTCGTAGCCATCGGTTCCGGTGGAAACATCAATAAGGTTTTCTCAATGAGCAAAACCAAAGACGGAAAACCGATGACACTTTCCCATCTTAAAAAGGTGTATAAAGAATTTAATGAACTTTCTGTAGAGGAAAGAATGACGAAACATACTCTCCGGGAAGACCGGGCAGATGTGCTGGTTCATGCTTTAAGGATCTTCAATAATGTCATGACATGGTCGGATATCAGCAGGATATTTGTTCCTAAAATTTCCGTGGCAGACGGGCTTATCCATAATATTTACAGCCAGCTGCACGAAAAGAAATAAATTTCTGACACCATATATTTAAAAACCAGCCATCTTTTGGCTGGTTTTTATTTAACTAGGCATCATTGCGAGCGAAGCGACGCAATCTTTTAAGCCTCATAACCTTTGAATACTTCCTTCATGTTTTAAATTAAAGCTTGAAATTGTTTAATTCTACTCACAAATGAAAGGATGAGGAAGCATACGTAAACATACCCTTCTTGAGTATTATCTTTAAAATTGTAAATTTTTACTATCAATTTAAAGTAATACTCAATGTAATACGTCTTACATAATATCAACAGACAAAAAATGAATCCGATCAAAATAATTCTTACAGGAGCAACCGGTATGGTGGGTGAAGGTGTTTTAATGGAATGCCTGGAAAATCCTAATGTTTCAGAAATACTAAGTGTAAGCAGAAAACCTTCCGGAAAAACGCACGCCAAGCTCAAAGAATATTTGGTTCCTGACTTTCTGTCTTTAAATCTGGATGATGAAAATCTTAAAGGCTATAATGCCTGTTTCTTCTGTGCAGGAATCAGCAGTATAGGTATGAACGAGGAAGACTATACGAAGATCACCTACGATACAACGATACATTTTGCCCGGGCAGTTCTGAACCAGAATCCGGACATGGTTTTCAACTATGTTTCAGGAGCGTCTACTGACAGTACAGAAAGCGGAAAGCTAATGTGGGCAAGAGTAAAAGGCAGAACAGAAAATGCATTGAAAAAAATGGGATTCAGGAATGCGTTCAATTTCCGTCCGGGATTCATGAAACCTGTTGAAGGTCAGATCAATGTAAAATGGTTCTTCAAGCCATTTATTTGGTTTTTTCCTGTTTTGTTACCTTCAAAATCATTAACTTTACATGAAGTAGGGAGAGCAATGATCAATGCCGTACATAAAGGCTATCCTACCTCTACTTTGGAAATTAGGGACATTAAAAATTTAGCAATATGAGAGAAATGTTAAAAAGAATTGTTCTTGTCGTTTTTATACTTCTCGTTCTGACGGCTGTTTCAGGCTATTTCTATATGCAAAAACACCCAATGGAAGGGAAAACTTCTGCAAGTAAAACATTACATATCTCGGGAAGCCAGGCGAGTAAATAGCAAAAATAAAAGAAACTTAGAAAGCAGATCAGTTGGTTTGCAGATCTGCCTTTTATCATAACTTCTTTCCGTTTTTGGACTTTTCACAATAACTGTTACCTTTTTATTAAACATTTATTAAAATTCCATTAAAATACTAACCATATATAAAGCTCATTTTTGCAGAAATCTAATGCAAGTAAAATGACCAACAACTATCTATTAAAAGGATCTGTTATTGCCGCATTCTTCCTTCAGGGCGGGCTTTTCGGACAGACACTTATTCATTACTGGAATTTTAACAATAATACATCTGCTGCATCCATTGCAGCCCCCTCTTCCACTTTAGTCAGCGGATCTCTCACTGCCGTACCAGGCGGTACCAGTGAAATAGATTTTGCAGGCGGTACCGGACAGAATTTCAATATTGATAATTTAAATACAAGAAATGGCGATCCTTCCGGAACACATTTAAGATTCAACAATCCGATTGGAGGAGCCTTACAGTTTAATCTCCCTACGACAGGGTATCAGAATGCCGTTGTAAAATTTACGACCAGAAGATCCGGACAGGGGGCAGGAACTCAATCGTGGTCCTACTCAACAGATGGAACTACTTTTGTTCCGTATCAGACTGTTAATCCTCAGGATGCCAATCCTCAACTGATCACTTTTGATTTTTCGGGAGTTTCAGGAGCTTCCAATAATCCGAATTTTAAATTAAAAGTAGAATTCTCTGCAACAGGAGGCGGAACGGGAGGAAATAACCGTTTTGATAATTTTACGGTAGATGCTGCCTCTGCCGGAGGAACAGACACTACACCTCCAACTACTGCTTATCTTCCCGCTCACAACACAAATAATGCTTCCATTTCTGTAAATCCATCTATTTCTTTTAATGAAAATGTAAGACTTACAGATAATTCCGCGATCACCGATTCTAATGCACAAAACCTGGCAGAGTTCCGTATTGGAAATGCTTCAGGTACTCAGGTTCCCTTCACGACAACTTTTAACAATAATAAGATCACAGTAATTCCAACGGCTGCACTTATTCCGGGGCAGACGTATTATCTCGCCCTTAAACCCAATATGGTTGAAGATTTAAGTGATAACGGAGTTACGGCAGTAACATCAAGTACTTTTACGACAGCCGGGACAACAGTCTCTCTGGATAAAAATTTCATTAAGGTGAATGAAAATGCGGGAACTCTTGCATTTAAAATCAATGTTACCAATCCTTCTGCTGCTGCTGTCAACCTTGTGGTAAAACCAGCACCGTTCAGTACTGCAAACAGCAGCGACTTCACATTAGCGAACCAAACGATCAATATTACACCTTCTATGACCAGCTATACTGTAAATATTCCAATCATTGATGATGCACTGGAAGAGCAGCAGGCAGAATATTTCGTGGTAAGTCTTGAAAATCCGACCGGAACTACTATTTCCGGAGATAATACAGCTACTGTTTATATTGTAGACAATGATAAACCTGCACCGGTTCCTTCCGGGCAGATCCAGCTGAATTATGTCGGAAGCTTTGATCCTTCCGGAAATAACAATAGCTCTACGGAAATTGTAGTGCATGATCCTGCCACACAGAAATTATTTACCATCAGTTCGATCACGGATGTTTTTGACATTATTGATTTCAGCAATCCTACAGCTTTGTCAGTAGTTAAAACTGTAAATATGGCTCCATACGGAGGAATCACAAGCATTGCCGTTAAAAACGGCATCATTGCAACTGCTTCCCCAAATGCCGATCCACAGCAGAATGGATCTGTAGTTTTCTTTGACATTAACGGAAACTTCCTGAAACAGGTAACTGTAGGTTCGCTTCCAGATATGATCACCTTCACTCCGGACGGAACCAAAGTGATCACGGCTAATGAAGGAGAACCGAACGATGCCTATACAACAGATCCTGAAGGTACTATCAGCATTATTGATATTTCAGGTGGTATCGGAAATCTTACCCAAACTCATGTTACAACTCTGAATTTTAACAGTTTCGATTCTCAGACAGCCGCTTTAATGGCAACGGGACTCAGAAAAGTAAGAGCCAATAATACGCTTTCCCAGGATTTGGAACCTGAATATGTTACGGTAAGCTCAGACAGCCAGAAAGCCTGGGTAACACTTCAGGAAAACAATGCAGTTGCGGAAATCAATTTAGCAACAAAAACAATTTCCGGAATCTGGGGATTGGGCAAAAAAGACATGAGCCTTCCCGGTAACGGTTTTGATGCTTCAGACAATAATGGTGAGGTACTGATCGCCAACTGGCCTGTAAAAGCCTACTACATTCCGGATGCTGTTCAGAATTACAAAATAGGAAATACCCATTATATCGTAACCGCTAATGAGGGTGATGAAAAAGATCTTTCAGGTTACAGTGAAAGAACAACTGTGGGAGCCAATACATATACATTGGATCCTGTACTGTTTCCTCAGGCATCTGTTTTAAAGGCATCGTATAATTTAGGCAGGTTCAGGGTTTCCAGTGCTACGGGAAATACCGATGGAGATTCAGAGTTTGAAGAAATTGCAGCCTTGGGTGCGCGTTCATTCTCTATTTTCAATGCAGATACAAAACAATTGGTTTATGACAGCGGTGACCGTTTTGAAAGGTATATTGCAGCCAATCATCCACTGATCTTTAATGCAGACAATGAAGGCAACGGTGCCAAAAACCGAAGCCGTGCAAAAGGTCCTGAACCGGAAGGGGTTGTTTTGGCTGCCATCAGCGGACAGACTTACGCTTTCATTACTCTGGAAAGAACCGGAGGAGTAATGGTTTATAATATTACCGATCCAAATAATCCTACGTTCACAGATTATAAACACTCACGCTCTACCTCAGCTTACGGCGGCGACAACGGACCTGAAGGAATCACGTACATTGCTCCGGGAAATACAACAACCGGAAAAGGCTATGTGATTGTTGCCAACGAAATCAGCGGAACATTATCCATGTATGAAGTTGCGTCTTCTCCTACACTGGGAATCGGCGAAATAAAAGTTGAGAAAGCCACATTCAATGTATTCCCTAACCCGATCACGAAAGGAAATACGCTGTATTTCAACAGAGCACAGGATTATGAGCTGTACGATATGTCCGGAAAAATGCTTGGAAAAGAGAAAAATGCTTTAACCATAGACACTTCAAAACTTTCTGAAGGGGTTTATCTGGTGAAAACATCAGAAGGATATATCAAAAGAGTTATTGTAAAATAGCAAATAAATATAATTGAGTTGATGAGGTCCCGGATTTTCCGGGGCTTTTTTTTGGTATGTAAATTCAGTAGATTTGAAGCTTTGCTAATGTCTGAAATAATTAAAATATGTTTGGATTTGCCTTTGACAGTGAAACAGAGCTGGAAATTATTGCACTTATTGATGAAGCAAAAAATATTGAAAATCCGGCAGGCATCGTTTACCGTACTGTACGGCTTATCGATGTTGATAACACTCCCAATCTGATATCAGCAATAGAAAATTCTGCCAAAACATATGAAAATAATGGTTTCATTTGCTTACTTGATGACAAAAAATCTATTGTAACCCAAACGTTCATTAGCAACATCAGAATACTAAAGTCCAAAAAAAACAGTGTTACTTTATTAGGTCAGATATGGTGTCATCCCCCAGGTTATCATAAAGCCTGGAAAATGAGACTCAATAATGAAATTATCCGAAAGAATATCTGGAAAGATTTCAGGAAAGAATTACAAGGCTGGCTTGTTTATGCACTTCACACAACGAGGATAGACCATGTTAAAGAAAATATCAGTATTCAGATCGATGGAAATGAATTTCATAATTTAGACAGCTTCTTTTGTACTTTAGGGGAAGAAATCAATGGCGCTGGAGGATATTTTGGCAGAGGGATTTATGCATCGTACGACTGTCTGCGAGGAGACTTCGGAGTAGAATCTATTTCAGAAATAACATGGCTTAATCATCAGAGAAGCAAAAAATTATTTAAAACCCAATTTGATAAGATACTCGAAATTTTTGCAGATTTTAATATAAAAGTTATTTTACTTTAAAAGGACTCGGGCGGAAAGCTTCGCTTTCCGCCCGAGTCTTATCTCTATATTTTAATATTATGCTGTTGGAGCCGGAGCTTCAGTTTCCGGATTCATATCATCAAAATTCTTTTTTTCTTTCTTTTCCGGAACAGTTACAATCTCTGTCTTAACCTCATCCGGCTTTCCTTTTAAATATTCCGGTAAGTTAAGGCCGGCCATATTAAACAGATCGTTCAGAGGCGGTACTGTTTTCATCATTCCTGAAACGAAATTAGCGGTAGAGCCATTTCCGTCCTGCCCGTTTCCACTGTCCCAAACCGTAATTTTATCGATTTTAATATTCTTGACAGCTTCCACCTGAGTTTTAACCAATTCAGGAAGCTTTTCAATTAACAATAACTGGAAGGCACTGTTCGTATCTCCTCCTGCGGCCTGTACTATCTTATCGTAACCCTGCGCCTGCTTGGTCAGAATTTCATAGAGACCTTTTGCTTCTGCTTCCATTTTAGCAAAAATAGCATCAGCTTCTCCTTTTGCCTGTAACCTGATTTTCTCGGCTTCTGCCTGTGCATCAATGATCGCTTTCTGTTTTGCAATTTCTGCATGGACTACAATATTGGCCTGCTGGGTAGAGCGTTCTCTTTCCCCTCTTGCTACTTCCGCTTTCTGTTCAGCCAGGTAAGATTCTTCCAAAGATTTTGCAGCCTGTACTTTTTCTGCAGCAGTTGCAATTCTTAATGCTTCTGCTTCTTTTTCTCTTCTTTCGGCATCAGAGTTGGCGATGGTGATCTTTGCTTCGTTTTCCCCCTTTACAGCGATAGAGTTGGCCAGTGAGGTAGCAATTCTCGATTCCTTTGCCGCTTCTGCCTTACCGATGGACTCATCCTTGATGGCTGAAGCAATACTGACTTCTCTATCTTTTTGCGTGATCGCAATTTTTACATCCCTGTCTCTTTGTGTTTCGGCGATCTGTGTGTCTTTTTCCCTGTCGGCAATCGCTTTTCCGGTTTCCCCGATCTTCGTTTGCTCGGCCACACTGATGATGGCTTCGTTAATAGCTTTTGCTGCAGCTTCTTTACCCAAAGCTTCAATATATCCGGATTCGTCTCTGATATCCGTCACGTTGACGTTGATCAGCTTTAAACCGATTTTCTTTAATTCCGTATCTACGTTTTTAGAAATATTGTCTAAGAATTTATCCCTGTCTGAATTGATCTCTTCAATCGTCATGGTTGCAATAACCAAACGAAGCTGACCAAACAGGATATCTTTGGAAAGCTCCTGGATCTGTTCCTGGGCCAGGCCCAATAGTCTTTCCGCTGCATTTCCCATAGAATCCGGTTCTGTAGAAATAGCAATGGTAAACCTACACGGCACATCCACACGAATGTTTTGCCTGGATAAGGCATTGGTAAGATTGGCCTCAATAGAAATCGGTTTCAGATCAAGGTAAGCGTAATCCTGAATAACTGGCCAAACGAATGCACCGCCTCCGTGGATACATTTTGCAGAGCTGCCTCCCGTTTTACCGTAGATCACCAAAATTTTATCCGACGGACATCTTTTGTACCTCGAAATAAGGGCTAAAAATGTGACGAATAGTACAAGTACAATAACTAATGTAAGAATAAGACTTCCTGGTATTGCCATAAATAGTTTTATAAAATGGTTGATAATGAATTAAATTTTTGATACAACAAGGATCTTGTCATAGATGTAAGTAACTCTCACAGAATCACCGGACGGGATATTTTCTTTTTCTTCCGTCATCGCAGGAAGTTCGTGGCTGGTTCCGTTCACAGAAATTGTGATCTTGCCTTTGCCGCCCATTCCTGCAGGAATGGTAAGATAAACTTCCCCTGCCCTGCCGATCAGATTTTCGATCTTAAACGTATTGTCTTCCGTAAGTTTAAGGATCTGCATGATAAGAATAAAGAACAGAAATATAAATCCGGCACCTACCAGCACTGCAACAAAGATTAATAATGATTTGCTGCCTATTGAGCCGTAGAATGCCACACCGCTCCACCCGAATCCTAAAAGGAAGTTGATCAGGTTTCTGAAAGAAAATAACTGAAAAGGACTGTCAGCATGGCTGTCTCCACTAAAATCAGCGTGTGATACATCTCCATGGCTGCCTCCGACAAAAGTAAGGACCGTTTGAATCAGAAAGATAAAGCTGGCTGCTATGGCCGTATACCAGAACCCCTGATGAAGCGGTTCTAAGTTTTGCAGAAATTCAAACATAAGATGCGTTTCTCACAAATATAATTAAAAAAAATCAATAAAACCAAGAAAATGAGTTCTCTGAACTGTATATATACTATTCAATTACAAGATCTTAATAAAAGGAACGGTTAACTGAAAACAGCTAGAAAAATATAGGGTAAAATATCTTAGATAACTGAATTCGGGATAAGGATTAAAAAAATAATGTAAGGATAAACAAGGATTTTACAAGTATTCAGTTGCTATAAAATGTCCTTTGCCTGACTTTGTGATAAAATAAAATCATTATAGTACAGCACAAAAAAAGACAGGCTGAAAAACCTGTCTTAAAAATATTTCGTGTAATTTTTTACTCTACATTGATTACTTTTTCAATCTCCGGAGCATGTTGCCTGATGGTATTTTCTACGCCCAGTTTCAGGGTCGAGAAGTTCAGCGAGCATCCGGAACAGTTACCCAGAAGCTTTACAAAAACCTGGTTATCCTTCACGTCAATAAGCTCGATATCACCTCCATCCTTATTCAGGAACGGTCTGATGCTTTCCAGAGCTTCCATTACTCTCGTTACTGTATCTTCGTGTTTTATATTTGTTTCCATATTTTTTTTATTCAATTCGGCTTTTTTTCAAACTTAATTGAAAATAATTATTTTTTAGCTTTCGGCGAGCATCCTGCCATGGTCGAAATCTTTACAGCTTCTGTAGGCGGAAGATTTTTGTTTCTTTCGATCAGACTTTCTACCATTTTCCTTGCTGTTTCGGTATAGATTTCTGCAATTTTAGAGCCTTCCTGAAGGGCTGCAGGTCTTCCTACATCTCCGGCTTCTCTGATACTCTGGATCAACGGGATCTCTCCCAGTACCGGAATTCCCAGATCTTCAGCAAGATACTGAGCTCCCTGTCTTCCAAAAATGTAGTACTTGTTATCAGGAAGTTCTTCCGGTGAAAAATACGCCATATTTTCGATTAATCCAAGAACCGGAATATTAATACTTTCCATCTGGAACATTGCTATACCCTTTCTTACGTCTGCCAAAGCTACGTGTTGAGGTGTACTTACGATCACAGCTCCTGTTACAGGCACTTCCTGAATAATCGACAAGTGAATGTCACCCGTTCCCGGAGGAAGGTCGATCAATAAAAAGTCCAGTTCTCCCCACGCTGCATCTCTGATCATCTGGTTCAAAGCTTTTGAAGCCATAGGACCTCTCCAAACTACTGCCTGGTTGGCTCCTGAGAAGTAACCGATAGAAAGCATTTTCACTCCGTAATTTTCAACAGGCTTCATCTTACTTTTTCCGTCAACTTCTACAGAGATTGGTTTTTCACCTTCTGTATCGAACATGGTAGGAACGGAAGGACCGTAAATATCGGCATCCAGTATACCTACTTTAAAACCCATTTTTGCTAAGGTTACTGCCATATTTGCAGCAACGGTAGACTTACCAACGCCTCCTTTTCCGGAAGCAATGGCTATAATATTCTGAATTCCCGGGATCTGCTTGCCTTTGATCTGACTCTGCTGGATTTCACTCGGTTCCGGAGAAACAATCTTTAATTTTAAATTAATTTCTTCCCCGAATTCACTTGCAAACGCCTGCTTCATTGCTGCTTCCAGCTTTTTCTTTTCGTGCATGGCCGGTGAGTGAGCCGTCATATCAATATATACATCGTTGCCCATAACCTGAAAATTGCTTACCAAGTCATCAACTTCTATCTCTTTAAGGAAATTCTGTACCTTTTCTTTCGTCAACATATACTAAATAAATTGTTTACAAATTTACGCAATTTTTAGCTATTTAGAATAAGTAAAGAGACTGATAGATATTTTCTTTTGCAGAACGGGATTTTGTAGTAAATTAAGAACTTTATTTATTTTATCTGAAAAGCGGCACTTTGATTTTCCAGACCGAACTTGATTTTAAAAGCCATGAAGTGGAAAAGAAAAACAATGACGTAGTTTCAAAGATCAAAGTGGAATATGTTAAAAATATACTTGATGAAACCGTATCTTCACTGATATCTAAAATAGCAATAACCCCGATGCATAAAACACTCAGGATGATACCGAAACCACAGATTCTGTAATAAATATCCCTGCGTTTTTTCTTCAATATTTCTTCGGGAGTTTCAGGTTTATCATCGGTTTTCGGGAAAAATGCAAAGCAATAAACGGAAAACAGGGCAAAAAGCAATCCGGCACTCGCATAATGTACATAAGAAAACCATTCTTTGTAATTTTCATTCTCGATATGGATATACATATTTCCTCCGTAACCTTCCAATTTAGTTGGAAAAACGGCAACCAATACAGCCAGAATTCCGCAAAGATTTGAAACGAGATTTTCATATTTCCGTTTTCCTCTGTATGTTCCGAACAATCCTCCCATAATACAAAGCGTTCCCACGAAAATAATATGCCCGAAACTGTAATAATAATGACTGATGCTTACCTTGAAGGGAAATTGGTCATTCAATAAAAATGTTGTGAGAAAAAGCATTAGCGAAAGGCAAAGTCCTAATAATCCGATGAACATTCTCAGCTGTTGGTAGGAAATCAGGGCTTCATCCGGACCTCCGTTCTGTTGATTTGAATTGGCACTCATGATGTTATAGTTTTATGGTTATTTTATCAATAATTCTTACATTTTTATCCGGATCAGGTTTAAAATTATCTCTTAGAAATTTCTTCGGATCTTTTGTCAGCATTTCTTTTTGTACGGCTGCTGCATCTTTCTTTTTCAGTAAATTCATCCATTTGTATGCTTTTTTTATGGCAATAACATAGATAACAATTTCCGTATCTGTTATTTTAAATTTTAAAAAGTTTTTGTTTCCCTTATTTATTTTTGCCGAAGAAACTTCCGTCACATAAAGCTTAAAAACAAAATAGCCGAAAAATAGATACAGCCCGAAAAGTGCGGATTGAGAAATGGCCGAAATAATCCACTGGAAAATAAAATATCTGGCATCAAAGATTTCAAGAAATTCTTTTATTCCATTAATATTTAAAAAATTCAGATTATCATCACTCAGAAAAGTATATTTAACGGGAAACAGATAAAATATAAACAGTTGAATACAAAGAGAAAACATAAATAACAATCCGCGCAGAATGACGTTCGTCCATTTTTCTCTCCTGGAACACTCTGTGCTCGTTACTTTAGTGATAATTAAATAAAACAACGCCGGAATTAAAAGCAGAACCAGCTTCTTAAAGATTGAATCCGTTGAATGAAAAACATAAGTCGTTATAAAAGAAAATAACAAGAGTAAAGTGGTAAATTCATAATTAATAATAAAGAAAATAAGATTCCAGAATATCTTTTTACATGATTTTTCTTTTGACGGATATACTTCGCCCAATGTGTAATGCAAACCTGTTGTTTTAGAATTCTGTAATACCGGAATGGTTATTTTTTCTTTCAAAAAATCAGTAACATGTCCAAAAGCTCCGCCTCCACCGGAAGTTATAAAATGTTTTACTTCATTATCGAATTTTTCACCGTCTTATTCAAGTTTGTAGTCTGCATAATGATGAATATCTCCGGTTAAAACCACTTCAAAAACTATTTCGGATTTTATATTGCTGCCCTCAAGATTTTTCACAGCAACAGTCAGCGTTCTGATGATATATTCGAGACTGTCCATTCTCTGTTTTCTTTTATACCGGTCATTGATGTCGTAATTGTACCAATACGGTTCTGCAATTAAAAGGAGCACATGATTTTTCGGATTTTTCCCTGATATTTTCTTCACATAATCCGTAAAAAAAGTCATCTGCGGAATGTCAATATCTCCCAGCAATTGATTGTCAATACCAAAAAGATGCACATGATTTCTAAGTTCATAGGCAAAATAGCTCCTGTTCTGTACCGTCCTGTAATTTCCGATTTTCCCTTGCTGGCACATCAATCTGAAAAAAGCACTCAAACCATCGTACCAGTCATGATTTCCCGGTGTTGCAACAAGAACAGGACCTGATTTCCCGGTATCGGGAGCGACAAATCTCAGCGGTCCTTTGAAGCGATCTCTGTAATTGGCTTCAGAACCTACAGGATATACCAAATCACCGCCTACAACCAAAGCAGAGCCTTTTTTAAGAGTAATCTCTGTTTCCTCATGGCTGTTTTGATGTTCCGGATTTTTAAAGGAATACGTGTAACTGTCTCTCGTTACATGATAAAAAACAGTCGTTGTAGAATCGAATCCATCACCTGTATCTGCAATGAAATCAAACCAGAATTCATCTCCCGAAGTATTAAAATCGTTACTGGTCAGTTCATCACATTTATCTTTTCCCATCGCAGTCTGAACTTCCCTTTTATCAATAATAGAAAGAATATCCGCCGAAAGCGAAACCATCCTGAAACTATTGATAAGCCCCGTAAAATCAAACCATTTCACAGGCTTTTTTGGTGTAAAATAATAAGGATATCTCCCGTTGACATGTCTGGATATCTTTAACCTTTTGGGTGAATGAAGATCATCTTTAAAATAAAATCCTATAAAAAGAAGAGCAACAAATAATATAAAATAAAAAATAGCTTCCATAAAGATAATGTTTAAGGATTGAGGTGTAACAAATGAAACTTCAGATCATTATCGTCTGATTGAATAATGATAAATAATAATAGATTCTTTTAGAAAATTTAATAAGATCTCTAAAATAGCTGAAAAGTAAAGAGGAATTAAGTTGCCATCTTTTTTAATTTGGTATTCATGGTTATATTTTTTAGTTTGTATCAAATTTAATCATTTTAATGTTCGTTTTTAATAACACTTTTGTGTTATATTGATACCTTTGTTAGTTATGCCACCATCTATATCAAGTAAAAATCACATTAAACAAACCAATGAACTCTAAAAAATTCATCTTCCTTTTTTTCCTTACTTCCCTCTGTCTACAAGCCCAGAATTATTCACAATACATCAATCCTTTTATAGGAACAGGCGGTCACGGACATACATTTCCGGGAGCAATTGTTCCTTTCGGAATGGTACAGCTTTCACCTGACACCAGAATAGACGGAAGCTGGGACGGATGCAGCGGCTATCATTATTCGGATTCTGTGATCTATGGGTTTTCTCATACTCACTTAAACGGAACGGGAGTTTCAGATTACGGTGACATTATGCTGATGCCTACAATGGGAAATCCAAGTTTAAACAGCAAAGATTATTCATCTAAATTTTCTCACAAAAACGAAAAAGCTACGGCAGGATTTTATTCTGTTAAATTAGATAAAAACAATATTGATGTTCGATTAACAACGACAAAAAGAGTCGGTTATCACGAATATACTTTCAATAATGCGGGAAATGCAAATATTATTTTAGACTTAAATCACAGAGATAAACTGCTTGAAGGTGAGGTTAAAATAATTGACAGTAAAACGATTGAAGTTTTCAGAAGAAGTGAAGCCTGGGCAACCAATCAATACATTTATGCAAGAATTGAGTTTTCAAAACCGATGAAAATCTCAAAAAAAGAAGTTAACGGAAAGCAGGAAGATCGGCTTTTTACAGGAACAAGGCTGGCTCTGGCATTTTCAGCAGATATCAAGAAAGGAGAAAAACTCAGTGTAAAGGTGGCGATTTCTCCGACAGGTTATGAAGGCACGGAAAAAAATATGCTGGCAGAAGGAAAATCCAATGATTTTGAAACTGTAAGAAAACAGGCCGAAACCGATTGGAACAGGGAATTGTCTAAAATTGAGGTGAAGTCTGACGATAAGGATAAACTTTCTGTCTTTTATACAGCTTTATACCACGTTTTCACCCAACCGAATATCAATATGGACGTGGATGGAAAATACAGAGGCCGGGATAATAAGCTTTACACAACAACGGGATTTGATTATTATTCCGTATTCTCGCTGTGGGACACTTTCAGAGCGGCCCATCCGCTGATGACCCTTATTGACAGAAAAAGAACGGCAGATTTCATCAATACTTTTATAAAACAGTATGAACAGGGTGGAAAACTTCCGGTTTGGGAACTGGCCTCCAATGAAACGGAATGTATGATAGGCTACCATTCTGTTTCTGTAATTGCAGATGCTATGGCTAAAGGTATTCATGGTTTTGATTATGAAAAAGCATTTGAAGCGTCTAAAAACTCTGCGATGCAGGATATTTTCGGTTTAAATGCCTATAAACATAATAACTACATCAGTATTGACGATGAGCATGAAAGTGTCTCGAAAACGGTAGAATATGCTTACGACGACTGGTGTATCGCCCAGATGGCTAAAATTTTAGGTAAAAAAGAAGATTATCAGTATTTCATGAAGCGTTCCCAGAACTGGAAAAACCTTTACAACCCAGGCAACGGCTTTATGCAGCCAAGAAAGAACGGAAACTGGTACGAACCTTTTGATCCGGCAGAAGTCAACAATAATTATACGGAGGGAAATTCATGGCACTATTCCTATTCGGTACAGCATGATATTCCGGGGCTGATCGCAGCTCATGGCGGAAAGGAAAAATTTGAGCAGTTCATTGATGCTATTTTCGCAGCACCGGATACAACGACAGGCAGAGAACAGGCAGATATCACAGGCCTGATGGGACAGTATGCCCAGGGAAATGAACCGAGCCATCACATTGCCTATCTTTATAACTATGTCGGAAAACCCGAAAAAACGGATGCAAAAATCAGATATATTCTCGATAATTTCTATAAAAACAGCCCGGACGGTCTTATCGGAAACGAAGACTGCGGCCAGATGAGCGCATGGTATGTTCTGAGCTCTATGGGAATTTATTCCGTAACTCCCGGACTTCCGGAATGGCAGACCACAACACCTTATTTTGATGAGGTTAAAATTCACCTGGAAGACGGCAGTACAAAAGTGATCACGAAGAACACCGGCAGATCTGAACTTCAGAAACTGGGTTTTGAAAACATAAAGCCTGCAAAAGACTTCAGATATACACCGCTGACCCCGGCCCCGGTGATTGCCTCCGGCAGGATCTTCGATTTTTCTGCAAAAGTGCAGATCACCCCGCTGAATCCGGCTGATAAAGTATATTATATGACCATGAATTCAGACGATGCCAATGTGAGAAAGACTTTCACGGCATATAAAGGACCTTTCACCATTAGCAAAACCACTCAGGTCCTCGCCTATTCGGAAAGAAACGGTGAAAAAAGCTCTGTTACAGCAGCCAATTTCAACAGAAGACCCAATTATTGGGATATTACCATCCATTCAAAAGTTAATCCGCAGTATACTGCCAACGGAAAACTGGCACTGATCGACGGCATCAACGGTGATATAAACTGGAGAAAAGGTGAGTGGCACGGCTACCAGGGACAGGATTTTGAAGCCGTGATTGATTTAAAATCCCCTCAGCAGATCACCCAATTATCATCTACCTATCTTCAGGACAGCAGGGCCTGGATCCTAATGCCTAAAAAAGTGGAATATTATGCTTCTATGAACGGAAAAGACTTTATCCTTCTGAAAAGCATCGACAACACGATTGATGCTAAAGATGAAAAAGTACAGATCAGGGATTTCGGAACAGAGATCCTTCCGACTGAAGCACGCTACATCAAGGTAAAAGCCTATTACTTCGGAAAACTTCCGGAATGGCACCAGGGAGCCGGCGGTGAGGCTTATATTTTTGTGGATGAGATTTCTGTGAAATAATAATAACAAGGAAACTGGAAGACAGAAGAAGATGACTGAATTTCAATTTTATTAAGTCATTTCTAAACAAAAAAAATGCACTTCGTATTTGAAGTGCATTATTTTTATCGGAGTCTATAAGTCTTTCTTTAGATTATACAGATCCTGAACACCGGGTGAAACTTTCAAGTCGGGCCTGAAAAGAATAATTCCTTTTATAAAATGCTTTTTTAATGAATTTCCATTAGTAATTACAACATCTCCCTCCAGGAATAATGCTTTCATTACGGCTTTACCTGACTCTTCATCAAATAAATAAAAACACGAATCTATATCGGTATCGACCTGGCCAGGATTGATAAAAACGTCATACTTCCCATTTTCAGGATTCGGCATCAATTTACTGTACAGGATTGATTTTACTAAACCCTGATTACCATAGTAATGAATGCCGTCTTTGTCAACCGCTGACCGGATTATTTTCACTGCTGATTTTTCCCGTATCTGTACAATCAGAAACCATATAAATCCCCCAGTCATTAATAGAGCAAGCAGAACAATTAAAATTTTTATTTCAATACTAATTTTTTCTGAAGCTAAAGTAAATCCTGCCATCAAAATTACCATCAGGGGTGTCAATACAGCAAATATGGAAACGAAAACTTTAATAACCAAAGTCCAGCCTTTAGAAATTTTTGAGTGGATGGCTGGAAACTGGTTTTCGTCTGATCCCATTTTAACGTGGCTTTAATTCAATTTTTCAGACCATTTTAGATCCTGTGGCAGTTCCATATCAGAAAATTCGATGTGAATTACTCTTCTTTTTTTGTCGTTTGTTGTTCTGTTTGAACCGTGAAGCATAAGCGGCTTCATGATCATGATACCCCCTTTCCGTACATCGCAGATTTTTTCCGTTTCAGTACCCCAGTCTATAGTTTCCGTTCTGTAGATTCCTTTGGTGTGAGATCCCGGAATCACTTTCAGTGCTCCGTTATATTCATCCGTATCATCCAGATGGATCCTTATGGTACAGATATTTTCCAGCACAGGCAGAGGCGGTTGTACAGCAAACTGATTTTTCTTAGTGGTCCAAGGCCCGAAACCTTGCATTTCCAGCTTTTTATCCACCGAAATCGTCAGATCCTGATGATAGGCAACATACCAGTTTGAAGTTTCCGGTTTGTCAAAATAAATGCTTTTTACTGCAAAATATTTTTCCCCGAACAGTTGCCTTATAATGGTTTTAACGGTATCGTTAAATATCAGCTCTTTAATTTCCGGGATTTCTTTCAGGAGCTGTCTTACGGCAAAAAGATCATCAGATTTTCTGAAATTATCTCTCGATGTGTCTGCATTTTGAATGCATTTTATCATCTTTTCAATCTCATCATCAGAAAAGACCGAATTGATTACGGTAAGGCCTTTTTCAAGAAAATATTGTTTATGATTCTGTATATATTGTTTTGTCATGTGCGATTAAACTTCCTGAGGTGTATTTTCCAGCTGCCCTTCCCATTTGGAAACGGCAGAAGTTGCCAGTGCATTTCCTAATACATTCGTCATACTTCTTCCCATATCACAGAAGTGGTCGATCGGCAGGATCAAAGCGATACCTTCCGGCGGAATGCCAAACATGGAACAGGTTGCTACGATGATCACCAGTGAGGCTCTCGGAACGCCCGCAATACCTTTTGAAGTAAGCATTAATACCAAAAGCATTGTGATCTGCTGTCCCAATGACATTTCGATGCCATAGATCTGTGCTATAAAAATGGAAGCAAACGTCATATACATCATACTTCCGTCCAGGTTAAATGAATATCCTAAAGGCAGGATAAAAGATACAACTCTGTTGTTGCATCCGAATTTTTCAAGCTCTTCCACCAGCTTCGGGAATACTGCTTCTGAACTTGTTGTAGAAAAAGCAATCAGTAACGGGGCTTTGATTCTTTTAAGCAGTTCAAAAAGCCGGTTTCCTAAAATCATATACCCTACCAGCAGCAGAATAAGCCAAAGCACACCCAGTGCAAAGAAAAAATCTCTCAGGTAAATTGCATAGACTTTGAATATTTCAAACCCGTTCATGGCCACTACTGCGGCAATAGCTCCCAAAACACCAAGCGGCGCAAACCACATAATATAGCCAACCATTTTAAGGATAGCATGGGCAATAATATCAAAAAGCTTAACTACCGGTCTGGAATATTCTTCCCCTAAATTAGCAAGGGCAACCCCAAACATAATGGAAAAAACGACAATCTGAAGCACCTCATTGGTGGCAAAAGCTTCAAATAAACTTTTAGGGACCACATGTTTTACAAAGTCTTCCAGGGAAAACCCTTTACTGCTCTTTAAAAGATCTTCTGCAGCAGCTGCATCCTGGATAGGCAGTTTGGTTACATGTCCCGGCTCAAGCCAGTTGACCAGCATCAGCCCTATAAACAGAGAAACCAGTGAAGCGCTGATAAACCACAGCATTGCTTTCGTTCCTACCCTTCCGATCATTTTGATATCGCTCATTTTGGCAATTCCAACTACGAGCGTAGTAAAGACCAGCGGTGCAATGATCATCTGTACAAGCCTGATAAAAACCGTTCCCAGCAGTTTGATGTTCTTGGAAAAAGGTTCTGCACTTTCAGGATACTGTACATGTACCAGACCTCCGATTCCTACTCCCAGGATAAGCGCAATGATAATGGCAATAAAAAGTTTATTCTGTCCTTTCATATATATATTCAATTCCCACAAATATAACAGTTTTTCAATTGGTACAAGATTTTGTCTGAATCCGGCTAAATTGAGGTCAGGATTTTAATACTTCAAAATTAAACCGCTGATTTATAAAATATTGTAAAAATTTTAAGAAACATTTATGGAGCATTTGTTATTTTGGTACAGATTTTATTATTACATTTGATTGTATTAACAACATTAATAAATATACAACTATGAAAAAAACTATCGCAATGGCTGCATTAGCTGTAGCAGTATCTTTCGGATCAGTTTCTTGTAAAAAGAAAATTTCTGATGCCGATCTTCAGACTCAGGCTACAACTGTGGTAACTTCTAATCCCAATGCTTCTGTAGAAGTAAAAGAAGGAGTGGCTCATTTAAGCGGAACTTTCGCCGATCAGCAGTCTAAGGATGCCATGATTGCAAATTTAAAAGCTATTAACGGAGTAAAAGATGTAATGGACATGTCTACTGTAGCTCCGGCTGCACCTGCACAGGTAGAAACTGCATCTGCTGTAGATCCTGCAGTTCAGAAAAAAGTTCAGGATGCTGTTAAAGATTTCCCTTCTGTAAAAGTAGAGGTTCTAAACGGACAGCTTACACTTACAGGAAATGTTTCAAGCCTTCAGGCAAAAAAGATTAAAGAATCTGTAGATGCTTTGAAAATCGGAAAGTATAACAATAACCTAGTGGTAAAATAATTTTAAGATGAGTACATTACAAGATAAATATTCAAGCGTAGTTTCAGCAGCACAGTCTGCAGGAATCTCCAATCTTCAGGTTCAGGAGCAGGATGGTATTCTTTATGTTTCAGGAAGCGCTTCCAACACAGCTGCAAAAGACGCAGTATGGAATGCTTTGGGAACTATTGATTCTACCTATTCGGCTTCAGACATCAATATTGATGTACAGGTTTCAGGATTGGCTTCAGGTGCAGCTTTAACTGTTGCTACAGAAGATTCTAACCTGAATATCAGACAGGAGCCTTCTACAGAGGCTGCTGTAGTAGGAAAAGTAGCTAAAGGTTCATCGGTAACTCTGATCGAGCAGACTTCTGATGACTGGTGGAAAGTTAAAACTGACGACGGTCAGGAAGGCTATGCTTATTCAAGATATTTAAAAGCTTAATTTTTCGGAATATCAAATTTTTGAAAAATCAATATGGCATCCCCAATCGGGGATGTTTTTTTTATACTTTATCTCAGATCCAAAATATTTGTCCTCAAATAGCTTGCTGTTCTCCTATTCTCTTCCATTTCCGTCTGAAAGATTGAGACTATAGGTGTATTGAAGTTATTTTATTTCTAAATTAGCCGTAAATTTTATTTATGAAGATCCATATTTCAATTGTATTTATTTTATTTTTTATCCTTGGAAGTGCGCAGAATAAAGACCAGGCGGATACTTTCGTAAAAGATAATTTCACCAAAAAGGAATTTTACATTCCGATGCGTGACGGGGTAAAGCTTTTCACAGCCGTATATATCCCGAAAGACATTTCAAATAAAAACAAATATCCTTTCCTGATGCAGAGAACCTGCTACAGCATTGCTCCTTACGGTGAAAACGAATACAGGACCAAGCTGGGACCTAACCAGTACCTGATGAAGGACAAATACATTTTTGTATTTCAGGATGTACGCGGAAGGTATATGAGCGAAGGCATCTTCACCAATATGACACCCCAGGTGGACCATAAAACCAAGAAAGATGTAGACGAAAGTACAGATACTTATGATACGATAGACTGGCTTTTAAAAAATGTTAAAGACAATAATGGTAAGGCAGGCCAATACGGAACTTCATATCCCGGATTTTACACTGCAGCAGGGATACTGGCACAGCATCCTGCTTTGGTCGCTTCGTCTCCACAGGCTCCTATTTCTGATTTCTGGAATGATGATTTTCTTCACAACGGCAGATTTATGCTGGGATATTTCAGAACATTCCCTGTTTTCGGGGTTCAGAAGACAAAGCCTGAAAACAAAGCCTGGTATATGGATACTTTCGTAAAGCAGACTTCGGAAGACGGCCTTAAGTTTTACAGAGATATGGGAACTTTAAAGGACGGCTACGAAAAATATTACAGGAACAATTTCTTCATGACGGAAATTATGAACCATCCGGATTATGACGAATTCTGGCAGAAAAGAAGCCTTCTTCCCCATTTAAAGAATGTAAACCATGCAGTAATGACTGTTGGCGGCTGGTTTGATGCTGAAGATCTTTCAGGACCTCTGAATATTTACAAAACCATAGAAAAGACAAGTCCAAAAGCGAAAAACACCATCGTGATGGGACCTTTTTCCCACGGAGCATGGGCGCAGGAACAGGGGAAACATTTCCATAACCAGATCTATTTCGGGGACAGCATCGCGACGTATTACCAGAAGAATATTGAAACTAAATTTTTCAATCATTATTTAAAAGGAAACACAAAAGAAGATGCCGGCCTTCCGGAAGCTTTGATGTATGACACAGGATCTAAAGAATGGAGAGAATTTGCCTCTTATCCCCCAAAAAATGCCTGGAAGATCAACTTCTACTTAACTGACGGAACGTTGAAAAATACCGCAGGCCAGGGCTTTTCGGAATACTACAGTGATCCGGATAATCCTGTTTTAAGTTCTGACAATCTGAAGGATTTCAACGGTTTTACGCCTAAAAATTATATGTCAGAAGATCAGAGATTTGCTGTAGGAAGACCAGACGTTCTTACATTTACTACTGATGTTTTAACAGAAGATATAAGCTTCGCGGGAGAGATTATGGCTAAGCTGAATATCGCTTCCACTTCTACCGACGCAGATTTTGCCGTAAAACTGATTGATGTTTATCCTGAAGATTTTAAACCTGCGGAAAAGAAAGACGGTGTGGTTTATCCTAATTATCACCAGATGGTAAGAAGTGAGATCATGCCTGCAAGGTTCAGAAATTCAAGAGAAAAAGGTGAAGCCCTGGTTCCTAACCAGAAAACAGCTGTCAATTTCAGACTGCAGGATGTGATGCATACTTTCAAAAAGGGACACAAAATCCAGATCCAGATCAGCAGCACATGGTGGCCGCTTTTTGCGATAAACCCTCAGAAATTCATGGAAAATCCCAATTTCGCAACGAAGGAAGACTACACAAAAGCTTTTATTAAAGTGTATAATGACAGTTCTATTGAAGCTGAAGTATTGAAATAAAAATCAGTGTGGCTTCGAGTGCCTCAGCCACCAGTAATAGTAATAATACAATTATCTTAAACATAAAATCCGGCTGCCTGATAGATTCAGCGACCGGATTTTTTTCATATATCATGCTGACCGGGGGCTTCACAAGAACTCGGCAATCATCTTTTTATCTAGGTTGGTCCGTAGTGGCTTCGGGTGCTTTAGCCATCAGTGGCTTTTACTCTTCAATCGTTCTGAACGTAAGATTTATCCTTGGGGTTTTCACTTTGGTTGTTGGGGGAAGCCTGTGCAGCCAGTTTTCCTGTGTCAGTCCTTTCATAATCAGCAGGCTGCCGTTTTCAAGGAATATTTCCACTTTTTCTTTGGTGGTTTTATGCTTAAATAAAAACTTTCTTTCTGCCCCGAATGTCAGGGAAGCGATGGCACCATGCTTTTTAAGGTCTTTTTCTCCATCGCTGTGGTAGGCCATTCCTTCACTTCCGTCATGGTATAGATTGAGAAGACAGGAATTATAGGTTTCTCCTGAAATCTCTTCACATTTCTCCTTTAATTCCAGCAATTCGGGTGTCCAGAATTTCGCATATTTTGTCCGCTTTGAATAGGTGTATTCAAAGGCTTTTTCCCCGAACCAGGCTACTTTTCTTTTGGTCAAAATTAATTTCCCGAAGATCACTGCCTCATCATTTTCCCAGGGAATCTGATTCAGGAGATAGTCACAGAAAAAATCTGATTTTTCTTTAGTAAAGACTTTTCCGTAATAGTTGACCGTTCCGTCATGCGGAAGAATATTCAGAGAATATTCCGACAGGTCTTCAAACAGGTTTATCATCATTTAATTTATAAAAAGTAAACTATAACTAACACAACAATTACAAGGATCAGAAGGAGCTTCAGGCGTTCATACAGGATTTCTTCTTTTCGTGTTTTTGCCAGTTGGATATCTCTGGCTTCTTTTTCAAGTTGTCTCTTTTTTTCTTCCTGTTCCTTCTTTTGTAATATCTTCCTGTAACTTTCCATTGAATATTCCCAAATAATCTGATCCGTTAAAGGAATCTGTTTTATGCTTTTGAATTCATGGAGGGCAATGGATTCTATTTTTCCTTCTCTGTTCCATTTCTTAGTAATTCTGAGGTCCCCGTTTTTATAGATAAATTCATAGCCCATATTGCGGAGATCCGAATAATCTTCATCAACATCAGGAACCGATTCATCATAGTAATATACCGACTTTCCGGTAGGTTTTCCAAGAGAAAAACTTTTGATATTGCTTACTTTTCCGTTTTCATACCAAAATTTAAAATCGCCATCCGGCAGGTCATTGATATAGAAACCTTCAGCTCTTTTTCTGTCGTCAGGATACAGAAATGTGACGAACCCGTTTTTGAGATATTTTTTAAGGGAACTTTCAGGGTTATTCTTAAAATAGTTTTTCTTTCCATGCCAGTTTTCGTAAAAGTGATTAAACTGCCACGGATAGATCAGCCTGGAAATACTTTCCAGATCGATTTCAAATTCCGTTCGATCTTCCGGCAGAAATTTGATGACGACACAAGGCGGATCAATTCCAAGGTTTTTATAAGCACAAAGCTTGTGATGCCCGTCCAGAATATATTCGTGCGGATCATCATCATCTTCTAAAAATTTTCCGGTAAAAATGATGGCAAACGGCCTCTCACCGGAAGAAATAAGAATTTCATAATGTTTTATAAGATTGATATTAATCTCTTCTTTAGATTTCCAGGCTACAAATGGCTGCTCGTGCTTATTAAAACGGTGAGTTCCTCTGTAAGCATCGTGAAAAGTATAATCATATATGATATTCTGCCTTAATTTATCATCATATTTTCTGATCTCTTTTTCTACGTCCTCGTTGTCAATCCGCTCTTCTGCAAAAGCAGCAATGAGACCTGAATCCTTATATATTTTGTGTATAGAAAAGTCAATATGATACTTTCCGTTTTTTAATATCTGTAGTAAGGGCTGTAAAATATCATACAAATCCCCGATCCGGTCTGTATAATCTGCATCAAGATCAATACCCTTCAGCTTATTATTAATTAAATGTTTACTTTCGTTATCAACAGGAAGCAACACCAAATTTTCATCTCCCGGATCGTCACAGTCATCCCACAGAAAAAGCACGGGGCTGTTTCCTATTGTAAGACTTTCACTGTAGTATCCAGGTTCATAGCCTATGGAAAGTAAATTAGGGCCTTCTTTAATTTCAAAATTCATTGATGATGCATTATCAATTCAAAATATGATACATTTCAAAAACTAAAGGTAATATAAAACATAAATCACAGCAATAATCTTTATCGAAAACCATATATTCAATTCAACAGAAACGGACTTTAGTCCGTTTTTATCAATCATAAAATTCCATCGGGCTTCAGCCCAAACCTAAATCCGGTATTTATAAACGAAGTCTACAAAAACTCCTGATCAATTTGTGAACAAGCGTATTTTAAAACACCAAACTTTCTAAAATAAGCAAAAGCGCTTTTGTAAACTTTGGTGGTAAATAATGAATTATTCAGAATAGATATGTGAGCTTTCCCAGCCTATAATCAGCTGTTTCCTATCGCTTCCCCACCGGTAACCTCCAATATTACCCGTTGACTGTATCACGCGGTGACATGGAATAAGAAAT
Organism: Chryseobacterium luteum; assembly: GCF_000737785.1. Classification (GTDB taxonomy): domain Bacteria; phylum Bacteroidota; class Bacteroidia; order Flavobacteriales; family Weeksellaceae; genus Chryseobacterium; species Chryseobacterium luteum. The sequence goes on from NZ_JPRO01000007.1 coordinate 252,511, forward strand.
GCCACAGGATTGCTGCCAATCGCAGTTCCGACAGCTCTTGAGGCATTCGGGTTTCCTATTTTTTCAGCGAGATTTCCATAGGTGGAAAGCTTTCCCATCGGGATAGAAAGTAAGCTTTCCCAGACTTTAAGCTGAAAATCTGTTCCTTTTAAATGTAGCTTAATCGTGTTGAGCTTCGTCCAGTCTTTATCAAATATGGACAGGGCGTTTTTCTGCAAGGCATCCTGCTTTTCAAAAAAAGAAGCATTGGGAAATCTACTTTTCAGATTGCCCAATGCTGTTTCTTTATCGTCTTCAAAAGCCATATAGCAGATTCCTTTTTCTGTAGATGCTGCCATTACATATCCAAAAGGACTTTTGGAAAAGCTGTAATTGATGTTCAGGCTTTTTCCGCCGTTTTTATATTCCGCCGGAGACATTCCTTCTATATTCACAAAAAGGTCATGAAGCCTGCTTGTGCTGGATAATCCTGTTTCATAAGCGGCATCAGATAAAGTCGCTTTTTCTTCTTTCAGTAAACTTTTAGCATGTTCAAGACTGATGAACTGTAAAAATTTCTTCGGACTTGTTCCTGCCCATTCTGTAAATATCTTCTGAAAATGAGTCGGACTCAGGTGAATATTCTCTGCCACTTCCTCCAAACCCGGCTGAAGCCTGAAATTGCTCCGGATATACTCTATCGCTTTGGCAATTCGGTTATAATCTATCTGACTTTGTGCGGACATACTATTTCTTTTTTACCTCACAAATATCCAAAGAATACAGGGCAGAAAAAATCTGATTCTTGCGGAATTTTAGTTATTTTTATAAATATGGTTGTAAGCAAGCATTTTGTAATACAATTTAGCGGCTAAGAAAGCTGTTGGCTTGGGCATCGGAGAATCCATTAATTCTACAATATCAAAAGCTACTACATTGCATTTTTCAAATACTTTTCTCAACAATTCCAAAGTAGGATACCACTGGAGGCCGCCCGGTTCCGGAGTTCCCGTAGAAGGAGCAATTGACGGATCAAAGGCATCAAGGTCGATGGTGATATAAACGTTTCCTGAAACTTTTTCTAAAACATCATTGACCCAGTTGTCATTATTTGCGATCTCATGGGCAAAAAACACCCTTCCTTCCGGCAGGTATTCAGCTTCCTCAATATCCATAGAGCGGATTCCCACCTGAACCAGGTTATGCTTCTGATTGGCTTCAAAAACCGCACATGCGTGGTTAGAAGTGGAACCGTGGAATTCAGGACGCAAGTCTGTATGGGCATCCAGCTGAAGAACGGTAAGATTTTCAAATTTCTCCCCTACCGCACGGATAGAACCGATGGAAACAGAGTGCTCACCACCGAAAAGTGTAAATACCTTTCCTTCATTATTCAAAAGCTCTTTGGTTTTTTGGTAAACAGCTTCCGTCATCGCTTCCGGACTTGAATTTTCAGAAATTTCTCCTGCCAGGTATACTCCGTCAAGATAAGGTTCGGTTCCTGTTTCAATGTCATAAAGCTCCATGTTTTCGGAAGCGTCCAAGAATAGTTCAGGGCCTTTATCAGCTCCCTTTCCCCATGTTGAAGTTCCATCATAAGGAACGGTTACCAGCATTACTTTAGAGTTTTCTAACGTTGCATTTTCTTCAGGAATTCCTGCGTATGTTCTCATGTTTTATTTAAAAATTTAAATGATTTAAAGATTCAATGATTTCACAAAGATACAAAATAGTAGTTGAGTTATAAATCAGGAGTTGTGAGTTCCCGATTTTTTTAAGGTTTTAAATTCTTAAATCTTTTTAATGTTTAAATTTTAAAAGTTATTTTTGTAAAAAAACAAAATATGTCCTTAAAAGCTGTTCTTTTCGATATGGACGGGGTTATTGTAGATACGGAACCACTGCACAGAAAAGCTTATTTTGCCACCTTCGAGGAACTGGAAATTGCCGTTTCCGAAGATCTTTATACCTCTTTCACAGGAGCTTCCACAAAAAGAGTCTGTGAGACGCTTATCCAGAAATATGGTTTAAGCCAGACCCACGAAGCTATTGCCGGTATAAAAAGAGCCTACTTCAAAGATTATTTTGATAATGATGAGGACTTCGACCTGATTCCGGGAGTAAGGGAACTTATCAAGCATTATCATGAAAATGGCATTAGGCTTATTCTCGCTTCTTCCGCAACAATGACCACGATCAACATGGTTTTTGAAAAGTTCGGGCTTGAACAGTATTTCAGCGGGAAAATAAGCGGTGCGGCTCTAAAGGAATCCAAACCTCATCCTGAAGTATTTCTTTTGGCCGCAGAAATGGCAAACGAGCCAGTTGAAAACTGCATGGTGATTGAAGATTCTACCAACGGAATCCTTGCCGCACACAGAGCAAAAATTTTCTGTGCTGCCTACAGGAGTCCGCATTCCAAAAATCAGGATTATACTTTAGCTGATATTGTGGTTTCAGATTATGAAGAACTGGAACTGGATAAACTTTCAAAATATTTTTAAATGAAAAAGCTCTCAAAAAATTGAGAGCTTTACTTTTTTATCTTATCATTCCATTCGGAAAGAGAATGTTCTTAATGATCTTAATCTCTAAATCAATCTTAATGGTTAAAATTTAAAACATTAAGAAATAACTAAGTTGTTTAAGATAAGCTTGCTTCGTTATTTCCGATCCTCGATTAGTAACCCAGAATTTTCAGAATATCTTCAGGTTCCTGTTTTTCACGGAAAATTTCGTACTGAAGCTCACCGTTTTCGTCTTTCTGGATCAGGACATGTCTTGGCTGAGGCATCAGACAGTGATGAACTCCGCCATATCCTCCGATCGTTTCCTGGTACGCTCCTGTATGGAAAAATCCGATGTACAGGGGTTTTGTATCGCTGAAAACCGGCAGATAGATCGCGTTGGTATGCTGTTCAGAGTTATAATAGTCATCCGAATCACAGGTTAACCCTCCCAGGAACACTCTTTCGTAAGTATCTTCCCATCTGTTCAATGGAAGCATGATAAAGTGTCTTGAGATCGCCCAGGTATCAGGAAGTGTAGTCATGAACGAAGAATCGATCATATTCCACTTCTCTCTGTCGTTCTGACGTTTCTGAGAGATGATTTTGTAAAGGTTGGCACCGCTTTCCCCTACGGTAAAGCTTCCGAATTCCGTATAAATATTAGGCTCTTCCACTCCTTCCTCTTCACAGAATTTTTTGATCTGAGAAACGATTTCCTCTACCATATACTGATAGTCGTACTCGAAATTTAAAGAAGTTTTGATCGGGAAACCTCCACCAATGTTCAGTGAATCCACTTCCGGGGCAATTTTCTTCAAACGTGCGTATACACGAAGACATTTATATAATTCGTTCCAGTAATAAGCCGTATCCTTGATTCCTGTATTAATGAAGAAGTGAAGCATTTTCAGTCTTGCATTAGGATGCTCGGCGATTTTCTGGCTGTAGTAAGGAATAATGTCTCTATATCCGATTCCTAATCTTGAGGTATAGAATTCGAATTTAGGTTCTTCCTCTGAAGCAATCCTGATCCCGATATCAAAAGTGGTATCAATACTTTCGGTAAGTTTATCCAGCTCACGGTAGTTATCCAGGATCGGGGTAATATTTTCAAAACCGCTGTTGATCATCTCGGAAATCTTCACCAGATAATCATCGGTCTTGAAACCATTACAGATGACTTCAATATTTTTATCCACTTTCCCCTTCTCATAAAGAGATTTTACAATATCCATATCATATGCTGAAGAAGTTTCTATAGAAATATCGTTCTTAAGAGCTTCTTCAAGCACAAAATTGAAATGACTGGATTTTGTACAGTAGCAGTAGGTATAATTCTTTTTATATTCGGCTTTCTCAAAAGCTTCCCTGAACCAGCTTTTCGCCTTCTGGATGTTTTGAGAAATTCTCGGCAGGTAGCTAATTTTTAGCGGGGTGCCAAATTTTTCAACGACTTCCATTAAAGGAACATCGTGAAATAACAAATTGTTCTCAGAAACATTAAATTCTTCCGTAGGAAAATACAATGTCTGATCAATAAGTTCCGAGTACTTTATTTTCATTTCTTGACAAGTGAATTAAGAAATGCAAAATTGCTAAAAAACTTTCATTTTTAAGCGTTAAATTTATTATAAATTTCAAAACAGGACCGGGTGGAAACCTGAACGGATTATCAATTTGTAAACTTCTTAATGTATTCTTCCCTCTTATCTTCTGAAATCCCCAGCACCTGTTGAACATAAGCATCAATCGAGCCGTATTTATTATTGATTTCATCAAAGGCTGCATCGAGATAGGCAGTTTCTACCCAACTTAGCTTTTCAAGGACTTTTACATCCATTTTCGGGTATAGGAAATGTAGATTATCTGCAAGATTAAGCCTTTTCAGGACTAATTCTTTCCTGTAATTATTGGATAAAAGATAATCATTGTAAATTGTTGCCTTATCAAATTTTAAAATCGTTAAAATTAAAGCTGTGATAATTCCTGTCCTGTCTTTTCCGGCGGTACAATGATAAAGAACGGGCTGATCAGATTCCAGAATTTCTGTGATGATTGTTCTAATCACTTCAGGATTCTCAGTCACGTATTCGCGGTAGAAATCAATCATTCTTTTATCCGCATCGGAACCATTTACTTTTCCTTTTAAAACAAGCTTTTTGGCCTGGGTAAGCTGATCTCCTTCATCATTAAAAGCTGAATACTTTTTATAAACCATATCAGTAGGAAGCCGGTCGGGTTTATCAGATATTTCTTTTGAATTTCTAAGATCGACGATCTCTTTGATTCCCAGACTTTCCAGTTCTTTGAACGAATTTTTCTTCAGTTTATGAAGATGGCCGCTTCTGTAGAATTTTCCTTCTTTTAAAATTCTTCCTTCTGAATTTTTAATATTTCCCACCGTCCGGAAATTATTTACTTTTTTGATTTTGATCGTTTTCCCGGCTTCATTTCCGCCATATTCAGGTTGTGCGAAATCCTGCGTTTTACAGGAGAAAACACAAAATACCGCGACAAGCAGAAGTGATATTTTTATTAACTGTTTCAATATATCCCTGAATATTCTATTTCATTAATTCCAACAAAAAACAACAGGTCTCCGGATTCATACTGAATGGAAACCTCATCTTCAACTGCAAAATTCCTGGTTCCTATTCTTGAAGTGATGCTTAAACTTCCGTTGGTTAAAGGCCAGTTGAGTCCTGTGGTGGTTATATTTTCTACGACAGGGAAAGGATATAGGGAAATCATTTTATTTTTGATTCCCTTCAGCTTAAAATTTTTCGGAACAAAATAATATTCAGAAAATTCGTCGTAGAATTTCAGATCCATTTTATCTTTAAAGGTATAGGCAACGGTAAGATTTCCTAAAAAATGATCCTGCTCACCACCGCTTCCTCCAAAAACATCCACAGAGGAAAATCCTCTTTCTAAAATAATTTCCAAAGCTTTATGAAAATCCGTTTTATCCTGATCAAGGGTAAGAATAAACTTCCCGTGGTAGACATTTTCGTCTGACCCTGAATGAGAATCGAAATCACCGGATATAAAGTCCAGTCTGTCTAAAGGAAAACCCAGCTCCTTCAGATAATGAAAAGCACCGTCTGTACAGGCAATTAAGCCATACTGATCCGGGTTTGGAAAAGTTTTGGGATGGTCTCCGTTGATGAAGAGTAATGCTTTATCTTTCATTCGGATTCCAGTATTCTTCCGGCTCGCTGTTTATTTTTGAAATATATCTTGCCAAAACAAAAAGATAATCGGAAAGCCTGTTCAGGTACTTGATGAGCTCAGGACGTACTTCTTCAGATTCATTAAGGAAAACCAGGGAACGCTCTGCTCTTCTGCAGATGGTTCTTGCCGCATGTAAAAATGTTGCCGATTTTCCACCACCGGGAAGAATAAAGTATTGAAGGGGCTCTAATTTATCTTCAAAAGCATCCATCCACTGTTCCAGCTCTTCGATCTCAGTGTCTGAAATAATTAAAGGCAGACGTGATTTTCCATTAGCCAGCATTAATTTATCAACCGGTGTTGCAGCTTCCGAGCCTACTGTAAACAGATCAAACTGAATTTTCTTCAGCTGTTTCAAAACTTCTTCATCCTCAATATGACTTTTTGAAATGCCAATAAATGAATTGAGCTCGTCTATATTTCCGTAGCTGTCTACTCTTGCACTGGCCTTGGAAACCCTTGCACCGCCGTATAAAGCGGTCTGTCCTTTATCTCCTGTTTTAGTGTAAATTTTCATAGTACTAAATTACTTTATTTTGCAGAATGTAAAAAGTAAAATGTATGAATGATTTCTTTGTTTTTTATTCCTAAGGGTGGCTCAGGCCAGATTTGTATGGATATGAATCCTTAATTTAAGAATTTAGATTTTGGCTAAAGCCGTATTGATTTGTAAATGGTTCTTTTAAACGGGCTAAAGCCTGTTTCTATTGAATATATTCGATCCTGTTGATATTATATTTAGTAAGGCTAAATCCTGTTGAATATATTTTGGTATCAATAAAAAATGACCGGATAAATCCGGCCATTCACAAATTATTTATTTACCTCTACATATTGTATGACGGTCTGGTTTTTGGGGTTATAGATTATTGTACTGCTGTTGGGAAACCTTTTCAGTTTATAATATTCTATATTTTTGTCATTTTTAATATCTTCTAAAAAACTGGTATCAAAAGTGTTTTCAGGAAGAAATTTTGAGACAAAACTTATTTTGTCGATGATGCTTTGTCCGTCTATTTTACGGGCTGTTTTTTCTGATTTGCTTTCGTCGGAAGAGGGCTGCTTTTCAAGGAAAGGAAGCAGTATGGCAATATCCGATTTATATTTAAAGATATACCCTTCTGAACCGTTGGGAAATTTAAATTTCTTTCCGGTATCTTCTGAAACTACGGGCTTTCCTGCATCGGGAAATACCTGGTTAAATTTCACATCCTGGGAATTGGCTAAAGAATTGATCGATTCGCTTACCGTTTTCTTCACTGTTTCTTCTACGGCCTGCTGAGCTTTCTGCTGTACGGTTTCTTTGGTTTTCTGAACAGTCTCGTCTATTTTCTCTTCGATTTTATTACATGAGATTAATAAAAAAACAGGAATAACAGGCAAAATATACTTCTTCATCTCGAGATTTTAATAGCGTTGCAATTGTTTCACTCATGCAATTTACATCTAAACGGGAAACATACCTTTATATTTCAGTAAAGAAATAAAATATTTTTTTAATGTCAGAAATCCTACTGACAAACTGTTGTCATTGGCCCATCATACCTTTGTATCAACAATAACAAACTAAACAATACAATTATGACAACTACAGCAACAGCCACAAAACAATTTATGACATCTGATCAATTATTAGAGCACTGGCAAGGACACAGAAACCTGACAAGAAGAGTAATAGAAGCTTTTCCAGAGAAAGACTTATTTGAGTTTTCTGTAGGCGGCATGAGACCTTTTGCAAAGCTGGCGGTAGAACTGATCAGCATCGGAGGACCTGCTTTAAAAGGAATCATCAGTAAAAACATGGAGGCTTACAATGAGGAAGGATTCAACCCAAAAACCAAGGAAGACCTTTTGAAAAAATGGGATGAAGAAACAGAGGTGATCAACCAATACTTCAGCCAGATCACAGAAGAGCGTTTTCAGGAAACATTCAATTTATTCGGACAGTACGAGTTCCCGGTATACCAGAATATCCTTTACTTCGTAGATAATGAGATCCACCACAGAGGCCAGGGATATGTCTACCTGAGAGTTTTAGGAATTGAGCCCCCTTTTTTTTGGGAGAGATTTTAGGCTCACTAATGCCTTTACTCAGACTGAAAATGATGATTCAATTCAGGCAGAAAAACGAAAGTACGGAACCGGAAAGCAAATCAGTCAAATTATCCATTCATTAAATACAGACCACCCAGATTTTGTTGTTTTGATTTTTTGTCATTCTCAGTTTAAGTACAACTTTTATTTATATAAATTTCTAAAACTCCGGCTTCACGAATGTGAAGCCGGAGTTGTTTTTATCCGGGTAAAATATTTTTAAAGAATTTAATGATGTTCTCTTTAAGTTTTACAAATGTTCCGGAAGTCCCGAATTCCTTGTTATCATAGCCGATAGGAAATCCTTTTTCTACATATTCATTATTCTTATCCAATGTCAGAACCTGGAACCGGTCATTGACTTTCCCGAGGCTTTCGGTATGGATATCCAAAAATTTCACTGAAGCTTTTTTCGAAAAATCCAGCTGACGGATATCAATGGTTTTAATTTCTTTTTTCAGATCGGAACGGAAATACAGATTCATATTTTTCACATCAATTACGGTCTGCCATTCTCCTGCATGAATTGAGTTGAGAATATTCCATGCGTAATCTACAGGTTTCCTGTCGTACTGATAGTTTTTCAGCATATAATAAGCCCGGCTGTAGCGGTCTTCCCATTTTCCCTGTTCAGCAAAGTTAAATTTCTCCGGTCCGCCTAAGAAGTCGAATTTTTTAGTGTCTTCAAAATCTTTTTTATACTGATTATTGCACAAAAGAGGCATCGGCATCTCTTTATCTGTCCATACTCTATATTTTCCATTAAGCAAAGCGATTGTAGCTGTATTTCCTTTGGCATCACTCAGAAAAAAATGACTTCCCGCGGCATTAGGCCACCAGTCTATATTGGGGCCTTCATTCAGATGGTCTACGACTTCCTGTACGGATTTATAATGATCCAGCTGATACTGAATCCATTGAGCCCAGAACATATCCGGCTGTTTAGGATTAAATACTTTTGTTGTTTCTTCCAGGTAGAGTTCAACCAGAAAAAGTCCTTTCTCATTAACTCCGTAACAGGGAAAATCATATCCCAGAAGATTAAAAGTTACTGATCCGTACTTTGAAGTCCATTCTTTAGCATATTTCGTATTGTCTGTTGTGAGGTTTTCCCAGCTGATATTTCTTTTCTGAATGTCACGCCTGTTCACCACGATCATTCCGGGCATTGTTTTCCAGTTTTCATTGAAGCCAACGACACAGTGGTCTTTTCCTTTTAACAGGAATACAGAACAGGCCGAAAGAATACCGGAATAAGCCAGTGCCCATAATAGAAAACCGCGTACAAATAAAAATTTCATGATTTTAATATGAGTTAATTTTTTTGAGTAATATCAGGGTAAATGCAAAGATCCGGCTTTTCAACCTCTTTTTATTCCATTTTTTTTGAAATAGTCATGACCAGATCCCTGAGCTTGGTTTTTAAATATTCAGGTTCCAAAACCTCTGCAAAATCTGCAAAAGTAATCAGCCACCGCGGAAAACCCTCGTCAATACAGTCCGTTTCGAAGGTAAGTTCTACATGGTCTCCTTTGTCCACTTCTTCAGTTAAGCCGTAATATTTTTTAGAGTATGTCAGATGATTTATTATTTTTTTGTCAACCAGCAACCTGACCTTTATTGCATTTTCATTTGTTTTTTTCCTGTAATCGTTGATCTGTCCGTATTCCTGGGAAAAATGATTCTGGGTTTTGAAAATCTGCAGGATCCTGTCTACCCGAAACTGCCGGAAATCTTTTCTCATGGTACAGAAAGCCATAATGTACCAGTAATTGAATTCAAAGAAAATACCGACTGCCTCAATGGTTCTGTTTGTTACCCGGGAATCGACTGTTCTGTATTCTATGATCAGCTGTGTTTTCTCTGCAATACTTTCCAGAATAGTCGGGATCACATTTTTAATGCTGTCATCCGACTGTACATAATAATTATATACATCAATCTGCTTTTCAATATTCAGGATCAGGTTTTTATCTGAATGCCGGAGTACGGAACGGACTTTTTCCATAGCCATCTGGTAATGATTTCCAAGACTTTGGTGCGAGAATTTCTGCATCAGCTTTTCGGCAGTGATGAAGCTCAAAATCTCTTCTTTCGTAAACATAATGGGCGGAAGCTTGTAGCCATCCATCAGGGAATATCCGTTTCCAGCCTCTCCTATAATGGGAATTCCTGCATTTTCCAGTGTTTTCACATCACGGTAGATTGTCCTGATACTCACATCAAATTTCGCAGCAAGATCCTGTGCCCTTACTGTCGGTTTTGATTGTAACTGTGTGAGAATAGCGGTTACCCTGTCGATTTTTTTAAGATAGTGATCGTTCATATTGGTATGGCAAATCTATCAATCTTTTTTCGTGTGGAAAATATAAATTATGGTTTTAAAGGCAAGAAAATCTTTCTGTGTTATTTTATTCTCTCGCAGATGAAGTGGGTAAAGCAGATGTATAATGCATAAAAATCCGCGGGAAGCATAAACATTTATCATAACAAAACTGAATACCATCTTAGAATTCTCTCTCAGATTAAACAGATTCATAATGTGTAAAAACCTGCGAAATCAGTATGATCTTCGGGAAACAAAAGATTAATTATCTTTAAAAGAATTCACCAGTTTATCCAGGTTTAAACTTCTGGCAGAAGCATCAAAAATTTCCCGGTACGTGCCATTCATCTGAACTAATTCATCATGAGTTCCACTTTCCACTACTCTTCCTTTTTTCATGACATAAATGGTGTCAGAGTCCAGGATCTGTGATAGTGAGTGGGAAATAATAACTACGGTACGGCCTTCTTTGATCGCGTCGAGTGAGTTCTTGATCTGTTCGGTAGCAATAGCATCCAGACTGGCAGTTGGCTCATCCAGGAAAATGATAGGTGGATTTTTCAGGAATAATCGGGCAATGGCAATTCTCTGCTGCTGTCCCCCTGAAAGCTGGGTAGCATCATGCTGGTAGCCATCCGGAAGGTCCAGGATCTGATCATGCAGATAGGCTTTTTTTGAAGCCTCCTGAATTTCCTCAAAACTGGCATTCATATCACCATACCGGATATTGTCCTCAATGCTTCCTTGGAAAATATGGTTTTTCTGCAATACAAGACCAAGGTCATCTCTCAGAAAAGCATTATCAAAATTATTCAGATTGACTTCATCCAGCAGTATTTCTCCGGAATCCGGGAGGTAAAATTTACAGAGAAGGTTAATCACCGTTGATTTTCCGGCTCCGCTCAATCCTACCAATGCTGTTGTTTTTCCGTTCTCTATCTTCATGGAAACATCATTCAGGGCTTTTGTTCCGTTCGGATAGGTGAAATCCACGTTTTTTAATTCAAAATTCCCTTTGATCTCTTTTTCTACAAAAGTTCCGTTGGGTTCTTTTTCATCATCTGCATTAAGGATTTCAAAATAGCCTTCAGCATAGATCATGGCATCATTCATATCATCGTAGATCCTGTGCAGCTGACGGATAGGAGCTGATATATTGTTGAACAGCATAATATGAAGCATGATCGCACCAATGGTCATCTGCTGATCCAATACCAGATAAACGGTCAGAAGAATAATTAAAACGACTCCGAACTGTTCTAAAAAAGTCTTTAAACCGTCATAAATAAAGTTGGTCTTCCTGGTGAACATCTGGCTTTCCATGAGTTTCATCTGCAAATCGTACTGCTTTTTACCTTCAAATTTTTCACGGACAAAACTTTTGATCACCATGATAGAATTAATCAGATTCAAAAGTCCCGAAGTCTTTTTCTCCCTTTGATTTCTGAGCTGGCGGCGTACTCCTCCAAGCTTTTTCGCCTGTAATGAGCTTATATAAAAATAGATGGGAACAATGATCGTAGAAACCATTCCCACATACACATTCTGCATATACATAATGATGAGGGCAATAATAGCATTGGAAAAAAGCGGCAGGATATCTATGAAAAAATTCTGCACCAGCCTTGTCAGGCTTTCAATACCGCGGTCTATCCTGATCTGCAATTTCCCGGATTCATGGTTCTCATCATTGAAATAGGCAACCCGGTACATCAGTATCTTATCAATGGCAGACTGTGCCAGGACGGAACTTACATTGATCCTTATTTTTTCGCCGTAAAATTTCTGCCCGAAATTGATAAAAATATTAAGCAGCTCCTTTCCCAGTAAAATAATAGAGATCACTACCAGAATATGAATACCTTCAGACATAGGATGCGGAAGGTGGGTAAGGCTGGTCACCTCATCTACGGTATATTTCAATACAATAGGATTGACCTGCGCTGCAAGAGCTCCTAAAAAGGTAAGAAACAGCGTCCCGTAGATCATTAAACGGTAAGGTCTGATAAATGGAACGAGCTGCTTATAAATCCCGAATAAAGTAACTGTTCTGTTAAAAGGTTTTGCCATAGGAGTGTTTATAACTAAAAAACGTACCGTTTCCGAGAGAAAAGGTACGTTTTATTCTATTTTTCAGCAAATACTTTTATAACAGATGCCAATTTTATCCTTCGTAAAAATAGGTTGTAAGGTAATGCAGCTCCGGTTTTCCGGCGGCTTTGGATTCAGCCTGTGCCTGCTCCAGAGGGTATTGCGAGGTCAGTTCTTTTCTTTGGAAAACGAATGAATTATTAGCATTTTTATCCACCACATCACTGAAGATGTGCTCAATTTCAGAATTGGCAAGCGATGCAAAGCTGATATCCTCAAATCCGTACATCAGTCTCAAATCATCAAATTGTCCGAAGTTTTCATCTACAAATCCCTGCAGCTGTGCTTTTGAATCAAAATTACCTGCCCAGATATTGTAAATGTATTTTTTCTTTTTCGGTTTGTCTAAAATACTCTGATATACAAAGTTTTCTCCAAGATAGGCCTCTCTTACCTGCGGATCATTGGCAAGATCTTCAGGAAGTCCTTCTTTCAGTATTTTTCCTTCAAACATGATGTATGTTTTGTTGGTAATGGCTAAGGTCTGCTGTACATTGTGGTCCGTGATCAGGATTCCGATATTTTTATCCACCAGGCTTCTTACAATTTTCTGGATATCTTCTACCGCAATCGGGTCTACTCCGGCAAAAGGCTCATCGAGAAGAATAAAGTTCGGGCTTGTGGCCAGACAGCGCGCAATTTCCGTTCTACGTCTTTCCCCTCCCGAAAGAAGGTCTCCTCTGTTTTTACGCACATGCTGTAATGAAAATTCTTCTATCAGCTCATCACATTTAATCTGCTGTTCACGTCTTGAAAGCTTTGTAAGCTGTAAAACACCCATAATATTTTCTTCTACAGACAGCTTTCTGAAAACTGAAGCTTCCTGTGCCAGATAACCGATTCCTTTTTGGGCACGGCGATACATTGCATCGGTGGTGATCTCCTGCTTATCCAGGAAGATCTTCCCTGAAGTAGGCTTAACCAGTCCTACGATCATGTAAAACGAAGTGGTCTTTCCTGCTCCGTTAGGACCAAGCAAACCAACAATTTCTCCCTGTTGAACCTGTACAGAAACGCCTTTTACTACTTTTTTAGGACCGTATTCTTTGATTAAGTTTTCTCCTCGTAAAATCATAGGAGCAAAGATAAAGTTTTTTTGAATTCAATTTTTAGATTATAAATTGTATCCGTTGTTTTTTGAGTGAAAGGCTTTATTTTCCTGTTCTACTCATTAAGTAAACTTTCAAATACTCAGGTTCAATCAACATCTGTTCAACGAAAAAACAAAATATTTAAACGGGTATTTTGTAACTCCTGAGAATTTCACTCGACCTATCAGAAAATCATTTTACTCATCACAAAGAAATAACAATGGAAAATTACGGTTATACAAAAACAGAAGGTACCCAGAATCAAAATCAGCAGAATAATGCTCCTTACCGTTCGGAAAAGAAAATTCCGGCAGCTATATTAGGAATTCTTGTAGGCTGGCTGGCTCTGAATAAATTTTATCTTGGCTATACGAAAGAAGGTGTGATCCAGCTTATTCTTAATATTGTCACTTTTGGTGCCGCTTCTATTATTCCTTTTATTGAAGGGATTTTGTATCTGTTCATGAGCGATAAGCAGTTTGATGAAACGTATGTTTACGGGAGAAAGGGCTGGTTATAGAAAGTATATTATTTAAATTACAGCTTAAATATTTTAAAGACTTAATGATCTCGCCCCATCCATTTATTATTTTATTTCCATAATTTTATACCACCAAATCAAGAATTAAAATAATATGGAAAATAATCAGGAACTGACAGATCTTCTTGCCCTGGATCTGGGTATTAACCTTGTTGACAGAAGGCCCTATGCCAAGGAAGTTTTCAAATGGCAGGATATGGATTTGCTGCCACACTCCTCCACAGACACTTTACTGTGCGAAATCTTTGAATGGAACGGAAGAAATTGGAGAACAACTGAAAATAATCTGATCGGCTTTTTATTTTCGGGAGACGAATTGAACACGATTAAAACCCAATTAATGAACGTTCAAAAATATCCAGCTTTAATTCCTGATTTTGAATTTAATAAAGACAGTATGATCGAATTTGGACTTTCATTACCTTCTTTATTCAACATCGGAATTAATGGAGACATTAAAAATGCTAAAGATTTTTCTGTCAAAGTAAACGGCGTGACAAAATCACGAATCACAAACATAGATTCTCCCGGAATTGAAATTTTAAGGAGCTATTCTGAATTTACTCAGGACCAATCCAGGACGTATCGAAAAAACATTAAGTTTAATTATTTGAGCACTTCTCTTTTCTTTGCCGAAAGTGTGGAAATTAATCTTGAAAAAGATGCGGGAGTGAATTTAGATGTAACTTTTCATACACAGGATGTTGAAGTTCAAGCTAAAGTTGACACCGACACAAAGAAAAATTTTGTTTTAAAATATACAGGAAACCAGGCTCCTTTTGCAGCAAAATTTACCAAAGGAAAGGATTTTGATATTTCTTAAAAAATTCTTACAAAATCATATCAAATAGGAACGGGCTAAAGCCCATTCCTATTGATGAAAAATTTTCTATTTGTTTAAAAGAATTGCCGCTTCTTTCGCAAAATAGGTAAAGATCATATCTGCCCCGGCTCTCTTGAAGCAGGTTAGGCTTTCAATGATCGTTTTATCATTATCCAGCCATCCGTTCTGGGCAGCTGCTTTTACCATAGCGTATTCTCCGCTCACATTGTAAACGGCTATCGGAAGATCGATGGCTTCACGTACTTTAGAAACAATATCCAGGTAAGGAAGCCCCGGTTTGATCATGATGATATCAGCTCCTTCGTCAATATCTTTAAATACTTCGTTCAATGCTTCACGGGAATTGTGAAAATCCATCTGATAGGTTTTTTTATCTTTCGGAATCTCCATATTGTCTTTCGGAGCACTGTCCAGAGCACTTCTGAACGGTCCGTAGAAAGAACTTGCGTATTTTGCGGAATAGCTTAAAATTCCGACATCTGTAAATCCGCTTTCTTCCAAAGCTTCACGGATGGCCAGCACCCTTCCGTCCATCATATCACTTGGTGCCACAATGTCAGCCCCGGCTTCAGCATGGGATACGGACATTCTTGCAAGTGCCTCATTGGTAGCATCATTCATGACCTTTCCGTTTTCAATAATCCCGTCATGTCCGTATACTGAATAAGGGTCTAAAGCCACGTCAGGCATTACAATCATCCCCGGAACTGCATCTTTAATCGCTTTAATGGTCTGCTGCATCAGTCCGTCCTTGTTCCAGGCTTCTTTTCCGGTATTGTCTTTCAAATGTTCCGACACTTTCATGTACAGATTGACAGATTTTACTCCTAAAGAAAATAATTCCTTACATTCCTTCACCGTCAGATCTATGCTCCTCCTGAAAATTCCCGGCATCGACGGGATTGCTTCCTGCTTGTTTTCGCCCTCCATTACGAAGATCGGCATTACAAAATCATCAGCTGTAAGGATATTTTCTCTTACTAAACTTCTGATAGATTCATTAACTCTAAGTCTTCTATTTCTTGAATGTATCATTTTGGAATACTTTTTGAATAAGTTTTCACAAATTTACTACAACTTATATAAAAAACTATTGTACAGGATTGTAGAATTGTTTACTTTTGTTTTAATACATTCGAGAAATTATAATTTGATGAGAAAACTTTTACTTTTATTTATATTTTCAGGCGCTTTCTTTGGATTATCCAATAATATGCAGGCACAGCTGAGAGAGCCGGGTTCTATCACACAGAAATCTGATGACGGTGTATTGGTAGCTTACCCGAATCCCGCAAAGGAATTTCTTGTGATTAAAGCAAAAGATTCTGCTTTAAAGATCAAAAGTGTAACCTTTTACTCGATTTTAGGAACACAGGTAGCTAATTATTCGGTCAACATGAATTCCGGAGAAATCAATATTGAAAAGCTGAAACCCGGAAAATATCTGATCCGCTATATTTTAAGCGATAATACCCAAAAGGTGACTCAAATCGTAAAACAATAAAATTAAATCCTGATAATCATCAGGATTTTTTATTTTGCCTCTGTTCTGCCTTAATATTTATGTAACTTTAAGGACTTTTTTATACTCATTGTAAAAACAATTTAATGCTTAAAGCTGAACATATCAGAAAGACCTACAGCGCCGGAAAGAAAGTAGCATTGGATGATTTCAGCATCCATGTACCACAAGGCAGTATTTATGGTCTTCTAGGCCCGAACGGAGCGGGAAAAACTTCATTTATCCGTATCATCAACCAGATTACCCAGGCAGATTCCGGAGATGTATTCATCAATGGAAACAAGCTTAATCCCAGTCACATCCGGGACATCGGCTACATGCCGGAAGAAAGGGGCCTGTATAAAAACATGAGCGTGGGCGACCAGATCCTTTATTTCGGGGAGCTGAAAGGAATGAGCAAAAATGATGCTCTGAATGAAGCCAAGAAATGGTTTGAAAAACTGAACATCGACCAGTGGTGGAAAAAGAAGCTTTCTGAACTTTCGAAAGGGATGGCACAGAAGATCCAGTTTGTAGTAACTGTACTTCACCGCCCCCATCTTCTGATCCTTGATGAACCTTTTTCAGGTTTTGACCCTGTGAATGCCAACTTAATTAAAGACCAGATCATTGATCTCAAAAATAACGGAACGACGATCATCCTTTCTACCCACAGGATGGAAAGTGTGGAGGAAATGTGTGATTATGTGGCACTGATCAATAATTCCAAGAAAATTATCGACGGAAGGGTTTTTGACGTAAGGGAAAAATTTAAAAAGAATATTTTCGGAGTTACTCTTTCCGAGGTGGATGAAACCAAGTTTGAAAATTTCAAAAGCAGCTATGATATTTTTAATTTCTCGAATGAAAACAATCTGGTTTCTTTTGACCTTAAAAATGAAAGCGGGCAGAATGACATTCTTCTGGATCTTGTCAATGTAGGAAAAGTAAGATCGTTCGACGAGAGAATTCCGAGTATGAATGAAGTGTTTATTAATGCTGTAAGTAATCATCCTTAATTTTATGAACAATATTTTTTTAATTACAAAAAGGGAATTTCTTACACAGGTTAAGAAAAAGTCCTTCATTATATTAACGCTTCTGGCTCCTGTTTTACTGATCGGCTTCGGGGCTGTGATCGGATTAATGTTTAAAGCCAACGAATCTCACAGTATTATTGAGGTTGTGGATAAAAGCGGATTATTTAAAAACCAGCTGAAATCCAATGACAAGCTGAATTATATATTTGTTTCTGCAGCAGACGAAAAAGCGAAAATCAATAACCTGAAAGACAATGAATATCTGGACGGCATCCTGATTCTCCCGGAGCTTAAAAATCAGGATTATAATACACTGGAAAACAGCACAAGGCTGATTGTGAATACTAAAATGGGCTTTGATACGAAACAGAAGATCGTTTCGGATATTACGGATGTGATCAAAAAGGAAAAGATCAAACAGCTCGGTATTGAAGAAACCCAGCTGAACAGTCTTGATAAAGGCTTTACTTTAAAGACCATTAATGTTTCGGATAATAATAAGGAAGATTCTGATCTTGCTTTCGGTGTAAAAAGCGGCCTAAGTATTCTTTTGATGTATGTAACCTTCATGTTCATCATCATTTACGGAGTAAGGGTGATGAGAAGTGTTCTTGAAGAAAAAAATAACCGTGTGGTAGAAATCATTATTTCATCTGTCAAGCCTTTTGAGCTGATGATGGGTAAAATATTAGGGGTAACGCTGGTTGCCCTGACCCAGTTTCTGATCTGGATCTCGATGTCTGTTATAGGAGCATTGGTTTTGAATACCGGGTTTTCCCCTTTCCAGAAAAACATTCCGGGAGGCAATGAAGAACTGACCAGCAAGCTGGATGTAGCTAAGATTGCAACACAGGTTTCGCACAGTTTGCTGGAACTGAATTTTCCGCTGATCATTTTTGTATTCATCGTGTTTTTCCTTTTGGGATATATTTTCTACAGTTCAATCTATGCAGCCATTGGTTCTGCAGTAGATAATGAAACGGAAACGCAGCAGTTCACTTTATTTGCTATTTTACCGCTTACTTTAGGGATGTACGGAAGTTTTTCATTAATGAACAATCCAGACGGTCCGCTGGGCTTCTGGCTGTCTATTATTCCGTTTACTTCTCCGGTGGCGATGATCGCAAGAATACCTTTTGGTGTTCCTGCATGGCAGATTGCCCTGTCTATCACATTATTACTGGGAACCACTATTCTTATGATATTCCTGGCCGGAAAGATCTACCGTGTAGGGATTTTAATGTATGGGAATAAGGCGACTTTAAAGGAGATCTGGAAGTGGATCAGAGGATAATAAATTAACAGATGGATACCTGAAGAAGAGAATGGACGTTTACTTTGTCTCCTCAATAACTTCTCTCTTCCAGCTTCATAATATTATAAAACAAAAAATCCCGGAAATTAAAATTTCCGGGATTTTTATATATCTGAATAACGAATATTCTAGTTGAATATATAGCTTAAGCTAAGACTGATTACCTGCTCAGACTTTTTCTTATTGGTACCTCCTTTTTCTTTTGCAAGATCAGGATAAGTATCCGAAAGACCAAGATCATATTTAAGAGCCAGTTCCAGCTGTCGCTTATAGCTGTAGCCTACTCCCAACCCTAAAGCAAGGTTAAAGCTTGATGCTTTTCCGCTTACCGAAGGATACAAAGGATCGGTAACATCCGGATCATAATAGGGTCTGCTTACCGGAGCATTTTTAATATTCTGATTCAACAGGAAGTTAAATCTCGGTCCTATCATTCCAAAGAATTCTGATTCAGCTTCAGAAAAATATCCTTTAAAATAAACAGGTACACTCAGGTAGTTGTTACCGTATACTGCATCATAACCATCTCTTCCTTTTGAGTCCTTATCTTTTCCGGTTTCTCCTGCACCGTAATACACGACTTCAGGCTGTAAAAAGAACTGGTTGGCCTTCCCGATAGGGATAAGAGCCAAAGCTCCACCCTGAAACGTGAACCTTGGACCAGAAGGGTTATGGGCATTTCTTACTCTGGAATAGTTACCTCCTGCCGTGATACCAAATCTTGTGTTTGCAAAGTCGATCTGGGCGAAAGACAGAGTTGAAAGGGCCAATGCTGAGGTTAATAAAAGTTTTTTCATATGTTTTGTTTTTGTATTATCCTAGAACTTTTGCAACGGTAACACCGATATCTGCAGGAGAGTCCACAACGTTGATTCCGTTTTCTCTCATGATCTGCATTTTTGCCTGAGCCGTGTCTTCATCACCACCTACGATAGCACCTGCGTGTCCCATTGTTCTTCCTTTAGGAGCAGTCTGTCCTGCAATAAACCCTACAACCGGCTTAGTAGATCCGCTGGCCTTATACCATCTTGCCGCTTCAGCTTCTAATCCACCACCGATCTCACCGATCATTACTACAGCTTCAGTTTCAGGGTCGTTGATGAATAATTCCAGAGCTTCTCTGGTAGTCGTTCCGATGATTGGGTCACCACCGATACCGATTGCTGTAGAAACACCGTAACCAGCTTTCACAACCTGGTCAGCAGCTTCGTAAGTAAGCGTACCTGATTTTGAAACGATCCCTACTTTACCTTTTTTGAAAACGAATCCTGGCATGATACCAATTTTAGCTTCTTCAGAAGTAATGATTCCCGGACAGTTCGGACCGATTAATCTGCAGTCTCTGTCAGCGATGTAAGATTTTACTTTCACCATATCCGCTACAGGAATACCTTCAGTAATACATACGATAACTTTGATACCTGCCTCGGCAGCTTCCATGATCGCATCAGCAGCGAATGCAGGGGGTACGAAAATGATACTTACGTTGGCTCCTGCTTTTTCAACAGCATCAGCTACTGTATTGAATACAGGCTTCCCTAAGTGCTCAGATCCTCCTTTTCCCGGAGTAACCCCTCCTACTACGTTGGTTCCGTATTCAATCATCTGGCCCGCGTGGAAAGTACCTTCGTTCCCTGTAAATCCTTGTACAATTACTTTAGAATCTTTGTTTACTAAAATCGACATTTTATTGATGTTTTAATTTATTTAAATATTTTATTAATGCTCACAAATTTACTTATTTTTCTTTGATTTCGGACAAAACCAAGTGAATAGTTTATTTGAGATTTCTCAGCTTTACTTCTTTTTTCAAATAGCTTTTGAAATCCTCTGCAAACATTCCGATATAGGTTCCTTTTTTAAGATCCCTGTTGACTCCTGTTTTACCAAGAAGAACAGATCCGCCTTCAATCTTATTACCGGAAGCCACGCCTACCTGCCCCCAAAGGGTCACTTCATCTCCTATGACGCAGCATCCTGCAATGCCCACCTGTGATGCTATCAGGCATTTTTTTCCAATAACAGTGTCATGGCCTATCTGAATCTGGTTATCCAAAACCGATCCTTCTCCGATTACGGTAGAATCTGTAACGCCTCTGTCGATCGTACAGTTATTGCCAATTTCCACATTGTTTTCAATAACGACATTTCCTACGGAGATCAGGCGGTCAAAATTCCCGTTCAGTTTTCTGTAATAGAAGGCATCCCCCCCCAATACAGTGCCGGACTGGATGATCACGTTATCACCGATTTCGGTTCTGTCTCCGATCACAACATTGGGAAAGATAAGGCTGTTCTTGCCGATCTTCACATTGTTTCCAATGACTGCTGAAGAGTGAATCCTTGTTCCTTCTCCTATTTCGGCATCGTGAAGTTCTTCAGTGAAATTATATATTCTCGTAAAGTGAGTATTGATCTTATTAAAGTCCCCGAAAGGGTCATCGGAAACCAAAAGAGCCTTTCCTTCCGGGCATTCTACCTTTTTGTCGATGAGAATGATCGTGGCTGCAGAATTCAGCGCTTTATCGTAATATTTCGGATGGTTGACAAAAACGATGTCACCAGGTTTAACCCTATGAATCTCATTGGTTCCCAATACTTCAAAGTCTTCGGGACCAACAAATTCTGAGCCTATTAAACCGGCAATAGTTTTGAGCTTTTGTGGAGAGTGGAATCTCATAACAATTGATTTTCTTTATAAAAAAACAAAATTCGGACTGCTGGTGCAAACCGAATTTATGTAAATTTTAATTATTATTTTACTCTTTCTAAGTAGCTGCCGTCTTCTGTACTTACTTTAATCTTGTCTCCCGGCTCGATGAATAGAGGAACCATTACTCTGGCTCCTGTTTCAACAATTGCATTTTTAAGAGCATTGGTTGCTGTATTTCCTTTTACTCCCGGATCAGCTTCAACTATTTCCAGATACACAGACTGAGGAAGTTCAGCAGAAAGCGGAGTTTCGTCAGCTTCTTTCAAAATAATAGTTACTTCTTCTCCTGCTTTCATGAATTGTGAGTTCTCAATCATTTCTTTATTTAAATACAGCTGAGAGAAATCATCATTATTCATGAAGTGGAACCCGTTCTCATCATCATAAAGATACTGGAACTTTCTTGTGATTACTTTTACTTCATCAATTTTATGTCCTGCGGAGAATGTATTATCAATTACTTTCCCGTTCGTTACCGACTTTAATTTTGTTCTTACGAAAGCCGGTCCTTTCCCAGGTTTTACGTGAAGAAACTCTATTACTTTAAAAATATCGTTACTGTACTCAATGCAAAGTCCCTTTCTGATATCGTTGCTTGTTGCCATTAATTTATGTTATCTTTTTATTTTTAATTTTTTGACTCAGGTAAAGCTGCTGTTCGGCTGTTAATTACTTTCCTTGGTTGTTCCGTATCCTTTTACAATACCTCTTGGGGAATTTTGGATAAACTGAAGGATCTCGTCTCTTTCGGCGGTTGGAAGCATTTCTTTTTCAATGTATGCCAAGGCCTGGGAAACATTCATTTTCATTTGGAAAATTGCTCTGTAAATTTTTTGGATTTCAAATATTTTCTCATTGGAAAATCCTCTTCTTCTTAATCCTACAGAGTTGATTCCTGCGTAAGAAATCGGGTCCCTTGCTACTTTCACGTAAGGCGGAATATCTTTTCTGATTAAGGATCCTCCGGAGATCATGGTATGTTTTCCGATTTTGCCAAACTGCTGTACGGCAGACAATCCTCCCATTACGGTAAAATCGCCTATTTCTACATGTCCTGCAATTCCGCATCCGTTTGCAATGATCACATTATCTCCTATGATACAGTCGTGGGCTATATGGGAAGTTGCCATAATAAGGCAGTTGCTGCCGACTCTGGTAAATCCTAACGCTTTGGTCCCTCTGTTGACGGTAACACATTCTCTTAAAGTGGTATTATCCCCAATAATGGTCTGTGTATCTTCTCCATCAAATTTCAGATCCTGAGGGATCGCAGAGATTACAGTTCCCGGAAAAATTTTACAATCCTTTCCTATTCTTGCCCCATCCATGATGGTCACATTCGGTCCGATCCAGGTTCCTTCTCCTATTTCTACGTCCCCAGCAATTGTAGTAAAAGGTTCTACAATAACATTTTTGCTGATTTTTGCGCGTTTATCTACGGCGGCTAATTGATGAATCATTTAATCAACTTTATTTTTTGCAACTTGAGCCATTAATTCTGCTTCCACAACTACGGTACCTCCTACATATCCATATCCCTGCATATGTACGATACCTCTTCTAATGGGCTCTATCAGTTCAATTTTGAAAATAATAGTATCTCCTGGAACTACTTTTTTCTTGAATTTTACTTTATCAATTTTGATAAAATAGGTAGAATAGTTTTCCGGGTCCGGAACACTTGCCAGTACCAGAATACCTCCTGTCTGTGCCAAAGCTTCCACCTGAAGAACTCCAGGCATTACAGGCTCTTTAGGGAAATGTCCCACGAAGAAAGGCTCATTCATGGTAACGTTTTTCAAACCTACTACATGAGAATCTGAAAGTTCAAGTATTTTATCAATCAATAAGAACGGAGGTCTGTGCGGCATAAGACGCATAATCCCGTTGATATCAAAAACAGGTTCTTTGGTAAGGTCAAAATCCGGCACGTTTTTCTTTTTCTGAAGTTTCCACTGGCGGTTCAGCTTTTTCGCAAACTGGGTGTTCACAAAGTGACCAGGCTTATTTGCAATTACTTTACCTTTTATTTTTACACCAGCTAATGCTAGGTCACCAATTACATCAAGTAATTTATGTCTGGCAGCTTCGTTAGGGTAGTTTAGTGTAAGGTTATCGAGAATACCGTTCGGTCTGATAGACACGTTGTCTTTTCCGAAGGCTTTTTTCAGTTTTTCTGTAGTTTCAGGAGTAAGATCCTTGTCTACATATACTATGGCATTGGAGATATCACCACCTCTGATCAATCCGTGATCCAGAAGCATCTCCAATTCATGCAAAAAGCTGAATGTTCTTGCAGAAGAGATCTCTTCTTTAAATTCTGAAATATTTTTTAGAGTAGCGTTCTGGGTTCCCAACACTTTGGTTCCAAAATCTACCATGGTAGTCACTTCGTAAGTATCTGAAGGAATGATGGTAATTTCTGATCCGGATGCCGGGTCTGCATAGCTCAGCACTTCTTTGATCACAAGATATTCCCTGGCTATATTCTGTTCCATTATACCCACACTTTCGATGGCTTCAACAAAGAATTTTGAAGATCCGTCTAAGATTGGAGGTTCTGAAGCATTCATTTCCAGAATGGCATTGTCTACATCACATCCCACCAGCGCAGCCAAAAGGTGCTCGCAGGTAGTAATTTTAACGCCCAGCTTTTCTAATGTTGTTCCCCTTTCTGTTGCTACTACATAATTAACATCAGCTTCTACCTGAGGATGTCCCTCCAGATCTGTTCTTACGAACACAAAACCTGTATTTTCCTTGGCTGGTTTAATGGTAAGTTTTACTTCTTTACCTGTATGAAGGCCAATTCCAGAAAGCGTTACTTCTTCCTGGAGTGTTTTTTGCATGTCACTCATTAGTTTTATCTTTTGAGGTATCCTCAAGATTATTTATTCTCTTTACAATTTCAGTAAAATTTCTGAAATGTACATAGTTTCTAAGATAGTCATTGTAGCTTATCGCCGGGGATCCATACAATGTTTCTTTATCATTAACGCTGGAATTCACACCACTCTGGGCCTGAATTTTCACCTGATTACCAATTTTGATATGGCCTACGACTCCTACCTGTCCTCCGATCTGGTTCCAGTCTCCGATGGTAGTAGATCCTGCAATTCCTGCCTGTGCTGCAATCACGTTGTTCTGCCCGATTTTCACGTTATGTGCAATCTGAATCAGATTATCGATCTTCGTTCCTTTTCCGATGATGGTAGATCCTATTGTTGCTCTGTCGATGCTGCAGTTTGAACCAATTTCCACATCGTCTTCGATAATCACGTTTCCTAGCTGAGGAATCTTTTTGAATCCTTCAGCGGTAGGCTGAAAACCGAATCCGTCGCCGCCTACAACCGTATTGGAATGGATCACACAGTTGTCTCCTACGATACAGTAGTCATAGATCCTGGCTCCGCTGTCAATTTTACAGTTTTTACCGATCTTCACTCCTTTACCGATATACACATGCGGGTAAATCTGCGAACCTTCTCCTATTCTGGCTTTCTCCGAGACATAGGTAAAGGCCCCGATGTATGTCTTTTCACCGATTACAGCCGTTTCATGAATAGAAGAACCGGTTTCAATTCCTTCTTTTCTTGCCTGCATCTCCTGATACAGATTCATTAAAATCTGAAAAGAAAGATAAGCATCCTTTACAACAATTAAGGTAGGATTATAAGTATTTTTATTAATAAGTTTTTCCGAAACAATGATAACGGAGCATTTTGAGGTGTCTAAAAAATGGGCAAACCGATCCTGTGCTATAAAAGAAAGATGCCCTGATTCACCATTCTCAATTGGTGAAACCCCTGTAATAACCGTACTTTCGTCGCCTATTATTTGTCCGTCAATAAAACTTGCAATTTGCGAAGCTGTAAATTCCATATTCTGCAAAGATAAGAAATTCTGTAATTCGCAAACATTTTTTGATTTTAGGAACGTGAATTTTAAGATTATTTAAGATATTATCTGGGAAATATCCCTTGGAAAGGTGAGGATATACCTTGCCGTTTTGTGAACCATAAGCCCCGACAGCAGTTGGTCCTGCGACTCTTCCAGCCTGATCTTTTTACCGTTTTTCTGAAGTAAATAAATAGGCTGTTTTTTGGTGTTATAAGGCAGTAATTTCCTCTTAATCTCATGTACAAGCTCTTTTCCATTATTGATTCCGAAAAATTCGTTGGTGTTTTTTATTTTTTCTTCAATAAATTTCCGTTTAAAAGGGTGCGTGGAAATAACCGTTTTCGGGAGGTTTCGCTGGATTATACATTTGCACCAATAGGAAAGAATAAAGTCTTCTGAATCCTGCCAGGATTTCATCGCATGAATTATATCATTGTCATCAAGTTGCGTAAATCTATAAATATCTTCATCGGTAGCAGAACTTTTTCCGCGGTTCAGAAAATATTTCAGGTTCTCCCCTGCAGGCAGATCCATTCCGTCGGAAATCAGATATTTGGCTCTTTCCAGGATTTTAACCAGAAGGAATTCTGCCAGTGCCGAAGTTTTATGATAATATACCTGCCAGTACATAAACATTCTGGCAGTCAGGAAGTTTTCTATGGAATAGACGCCTTTGGCATCAATGACCAATTCGCCTTCGCTGCAGACATTCATCATGGAAATGATCCTCTGTGTATTGATATTCCCTTCTGAAACCCCTGTGAAAAAGCTGTCCCTGTTCAGATAATCCAGCCGGTCTACATCAAGCTGGGAAGAGATAAGCTGGTTGAAAAATTTCCTGTGGTATTTCCCCCGGAACATTTCAATGGCCACAGAAAGCTGGCCTCCGAATTCTTCATTCAGCTT
This sequence comes from Chryseobacterium luteum, assembly GCF_000737785.1. Classification (GTDB taxonomy): domain Bacteria; phylum Bacteroidota; class Bacteroidia; order Flavobacteriales; family Weeksellaceae; genus Chryseobacterium; species Chryseobacterium luteum. The sequence continues at coordinate 278,656 of NZ_JPRO01000007.1, forward strand.
ATTCATGAGCAATAAAGAAAGTTTTTCATGATGCCAGTCATCCATCAGCATATTTTCCAGTGCGTGAGAGAACGGTCCGTGCCCAATATCATGCATCAGGATCGCCAGCATGGCTCCTTTTTCTTCTTCCTCTGTAATTTTAATTCCTTTCTGGCGCAGGGTTTCCAATGCCGTAAACATCAAATGCATCGCTCCCAGCGCGTGATGAAATCTTGTGTGGGTAGCTCCCGGGAATATCAGATTGAGAAGTCCGGTCTGCCCGATTCTGCGCAGTCTCTGAAAATAAGGATGCTGGATAATATCAAATAAAATTTCGTGTGGGATTCTGATGAAACCATGAACGGGGTCGTTGATGATCTTTAGCTTATTCTGCATTGAAACTTTGGTATTAGTAAACAAAGTTAGGGATTTTAAATTTTACCCTTATTTAATTTTCATTCATAATCGTCTTAAAATTAACTGGAAATCAAAAAAATTACAGAATAAGTCTGGTCTTCTCATTAAATTTAAGTATATTAATTTTTAGGAATTACCCGTGTTATAAATTAATCATCATGAATAATTACTTTTCATCCAATATGTAAAACTATGAGTGACAAAAAATTTAATATTGCTATTCTTATTGATGGTGATAATGCTCAGGCCAAATTATTAAAAGAAACCATTGAAGAAGTTTCAAAATATGGTAAAGCTACGATCAGGAGGATTTATGGAGACTGGACTTCTCAAAGTATGAACTCCTGGAAAGATCTTGTTAATCTCTATTCCATTAATCCTATTCAAAAGTTTTCATATACCAGCGGAAAAAATTCAACGGACGGAGCCATGATTATTGACGCGATGGATATTTTGCACGGAAAAAGTGTTGAAGGTTTCTGCATCGTGTCAAGCGACAGCGACTACACCGGCCTGGCCAAAAGGATTCGTGAGGAAGGACTTTTCGTCATGGGTATCGGAGAGAAAAAAACGCCTGAATCTTTTGTCAAATCCTGCGATATATTTACTTATACTGAAAACATTACCCCTAAAATCAAAAAGGAACCAAAAGCCGAAAACCAGAAGATAAAAGAAAACAAAACCAAGGATACGGTAAAGAAACAGGATACCAGTCCTAAAATTCAGGAGTTTCAGAGCTTCTTATCCAGGAAAGACGAAGAAACGATTTCAAAGGCATTTGAAATTTCTGCTAACGAAAATGACATCGCTTTTATTTCAACACTCGGTACCAATATCAGAAAGATTGATCCTAGTTTTGACTCGAGAACGTATGGATACTCCACTTTATCAAAATTATTTGATGATCTGCCCCATTTTGAAGTGGTGAGAAATGAGACCAATCATCCACTGGTGAAAAAAAAGCAGCTTTTATAAGTAACCCTCATTAGAATTGAGATTAAAATCCATGAGGACATTCCTGTTTAAAAATATAAAATGTCCTTTGAAGCTTTTACGATATTTTTACGAAGCTTACGTACTTTAGCTTTGCGTGATATTGGTTTTACATTTACCTTTGATCGCTTTAATAAACTAGTACCCTTTCATGAAAAGCTTATTCATTTTCATTATATCCTTTTTAAGTATCAACTTTTCTGCACAAGCTTTATCTGAAACTCAGAAACTGGAATCGCTTTGTAAGGTTTGGGGATTTTTAAAATATTATCATCCTCATGTTGCAAAAGGGGAATTGGATTGGGATAAGCAGCTTTTTGAGAAGATTGATGAGCTTGATATTATCCGCGATAAAGAGCAATTGAGTGAATTATATTCTAAATGGATCAACAGTCTTGGAAAAATTGATGAATGTAAAAAATGCTCAAAGGAGGATAAGGGGAAAGTGTATTTTCTGAGAAATTTTGATCTGAACTGGATGAATAATCAAAAAATATTCAATAAAAAGGTAACCCAACAGCTTCTTTTTATTCAGAACAACAGAAACCTGGGCAGCAGTCATTATTGGGGAAAGGGCGGAAAAAAGGTTTATTTTAGAAATGAGAATTCATACGGCTCAAAATTCACTTCAAAAGAAATCAGTCTTTTAGAGCTTTTCAGATATTGGAATCTGGTAGAGTATTTTTTTCCTTACAAATACCAGACAGATCAGAACTGGAATGATGTTTTAACTGAAATGATCCCCAAGTTCCTCATGATCAACAATGATGAAAGTTACCATCTCACACTTGCTGAACTGGTCGCAAAAACGGATGACTCCCATGCCTTTTTATATTCACCTTTGATCAGTGCCCATCAATATGGAAGAAGAAAAGTTCCTGTAGAATATACCTACACAGAAGGAAAACTGGTTGTAACGAAGATCATTAAAAATAAATTTAATGAAGAAATACCTTTAAAATCAGGTGATGTAATTTATGATATCAACGGCAGAACCATTCCCCAAATGGTTAACAGTTTTGGAAAATATGTTCCTACATCCAATTCCTGGGGGAAAATCACAAAAGTGAAAAATCTGTTTCTTTTCAGTAATAATGATTCTGTCAACCTGAAAATAGAACGTGAGGGACAGAATCTGACAGTCACCGCTAAAACCTATCTTCTCAAGGATATTCTTTTAGAAAAACAGGCCGCTCAGCAAAAATGGAAGTTCCTGGATACTGACAAAAGGACAGGCTATGTAAATATGGGAATTATTGAAAAAAGTGACCTGGATGATATGTACAGGGATTTAAAATTTACAACATCAATCATTTTTGATCTCCGGAACTATCCTAAGCAGACCATTTTTCCCTTAAGCAGGCTGATGCTTCCGGAAAAATCAATTTATTATCAATTTAATTTCCCGGAGACCGATTATTTGAGTAAATTTTATAGCGCAAAAAACAGCATCGGCAGAAAGAATCCGGATTACTATAAAGGAAATGTTATAATCCTGGCAGATGAAAATACGCAGAGCCAGGCAGAAACCACGGCCATGATGCTAAAACAGCATCCGAAAGCCAGGGTGATCGGCAGTAATACTTCAGGAGCCAATGGTGATATCATCAGATTTAAAATTGCGGATATGGATACCTGCTTTACGGGGCTCGGAGCCTATTACCCTGACGGAAGGGAAACCCAGCGGATCGGAATTATCCCTGACATTGTGATAAAGCCTACTGTAAAAGGCGTACAGGAAGGAAAAGACGAAGTTCTGGAAAGAGCTTTACACTATATAAAGACCGGTTTTTAAATGAATAGAATATCAGTAATGATTAATAGAATTTTCATTTAACTAACATTTAACTTTTATTGTCTCTAATTTGTGAGAATTTAAAAAGAATTGGTCAACATTTTGATGCAATAACCATGTAAAAAAATAAATTATGTCGGAAAAGATATTATGGATAGATGATGAAATAGATTTACTCAAACCCCATATCGTATTTTTAGAAAAGAAAGGTTACCACGTAACCCCTGTTAATAACGTGAACGAAGCTCTGGAACTAATGGATTCGGAGAAGTTTGCACTCACACTTATTGATGAAAACATGCCCGGAATTTCGGGATTGGAAGCCATTCCCATGATCAAAGAGAAGGATAATTCTTTAAAGATCGTGATGGTGACAAAAAGTGAGGAGGAACATATTATGGAAGAAGCCATCGGATCACAGATTGCTGACTACATTTTAAAACCCGTAAATCCCAACCAGATTTTATTATCATTAAAAAAGAATCTCCAGGAAGATAATCTTGTAGAGCAAAAAACAATTCTTCAGTATCAGCAGGAGTTCAGAAACCTGTCTATGGAGCTTTCTTATATCAGAACCTATCAGGAATGGGCAGAATATTATAAGAAGATTCTGAGCTGGGAAATTAAATTTGATAAAGTAGCGGACAATGAATTTTCCGATCTTCTGCAGTCACAGAAAGAGGAAGCCAATATCCAGTTTGCCAAATTCATTGAGAAAAATTACGAAGGCTGGCTTACAGATTCCGAGAAACCTTTAATGAGCCATACTCTTTTTAAGGAAAAAGTAAAGCCTGAGGTAGAAAAAGAAAAAGTTCTTCTTCTCATGGTGGATAATCTGCGTTTTGACCAGTGGAGGGTTATTGAGCCACTATTCACAAAATATTACAATAAGATTTCGGAAGATTATTATTACAGTATTCTTCCTACGGCCACTCAATATGCAAGAAACTCTTTCTTTGCAGGACTGATGCCGTCTGAAATTGAAAAACGTTTCCCTGATAAATGGTTCAATGATAATGAAGAGGGAAATAAAAATGAATTTGAACGGGATTTCCTTGAAGACCAGATGAAAAGAATCGGTTTAGGATCTAAATCTATGAAATACCTTAAGGTCCTGAATGCGGATTTTGAGCGAAAGATCTATGATGATTTTAACCAGCATAAAAACAATGATCTCCTGGTAATTGTTTACAACTTTATTGATATCCTTTCTCACGCCAAAACAGATAATCATATTGTAGACCAGCTGATCCGTGATGATAAAACGTTCAGATCCCTTACCTTTAACTGGTTTGAAAACTCATCATTGCTGAAAATCATTAAAGCAGCAGCAGAAAGCGGTTACAAACTTGTGATCACTACAGACCATGGAACGGTTTATGTTAAAAAGCCAAGCAAAGTAGTGGGAGATCGTGAAACATCAACCAATATCCGTTATAAAACCGGAAAGAGTTTAACGTATGATACCAGTGATGTTTGGGCGATCACCAATCCTGAAAAACTATTCCTTCCAAAAGGAAATTTAAGCTCGAAATATATTTTTGCAAAAAACAATATTTTCCTGGCTTATCCGAAGAATTACAATCACTTTGTGAATTACTATAAAGAGACATACCAGCATGGAGGAATTTCACTTGAAGAATGTATTATTCCTTTCAGCATTTTAGAACCCAAGTAGTTTTTTTCATAGTTTATTTAAATTTTGGGTTTAAGGCGGCAAAAATCGTATGATTTTTGCCGCCTCTTTTTTTACAGTCGTTTTAATAGTCTCAAAGAGTTCATATCTTAGCAAAAAAAACAATGTTTATCATCTCACTAACCTATAAAACTTCTCTGGAAAATGTGGAACGTTTCATCCCGGAGCACAATGATTTTCTTGAAAAGCATTACCAGTCCGGAAACTTTATCGCTTCGGGGAGAAAAGAACCAAGAACAGGAGGAATCATACTTGCCGATGCCATTTCTAAAAAAGAAGTTGAAGAGATCATTCAGGAAGATCCATTTTATATTCATCAGGTAGCAGATTATACTATCACTGAATTTATTCCATCAAAATATAACGAACACTTTAAATTTTTTATTAAAAACTTATGAAGCTCATCACTTATAACGTTAACGGAATCAGAGCGGCGTTCACGAAAGATTTTCTAGGCTGGCTGAAAACTGCCGACCCTGACATTGTCTGCATCCAGGAAAGCAAGGCCGGAAACGACCAGATAGACATTGAAAGCCTTGAAAAAATCGGTTACTACAGTTATTGGCACTCTGCGGTGAGAAAAGGCTACAGTGGCGTCGGAATAGCCTCAAAAATCAAGCCTGATCATGTTGAATACGGATGCATTGAAAGCTATGATAACGAAGGCAGGGTCATCCGTGCGGATTTTGACGGATACTCTGTAATTTCAGTCTATGTTCCCTCTGCCAGCAATATTGAAAGACTGGAATTCAAAATGCAGTTCTGCCATGATTTTCTGGATTATATAAAGGAGTTGAGAAAAACGATTCCTAACCTTATTATTTCCGGTGATTTCAATATATGCCATCAGGCTATTGATATTCATGATCCGGTCCGTTTAAAGAATGTTTCCGGCTTCCTGCCGATGGAAAGAGAATGGATGACCAGCTTCATTGAAGAATGTGAACTGATTGACAGTTTCCGTTTTTTCAATAATGAACCGGATAATTATACGTGGTGGAGCTATAGACAGAATTCCAGGGCTAAAAACAAAGGCTGGAGGCTCGATTATAATTTTGCCACCTATACTTTAAAAGACAAGCTCTCACGAGCCGTCATCTTAAAGGAAGCCATACACTCTGATCACTGCCCTGCCTTATTGGAAATAAACGTTTAGAATAACAAAAGCCAGCTGTACTAGCTGGCTTTATAAATTTAAATCATAAATTTAGTCGACAATTTCATATTCCACCGGAATGGTACCATGATTGGTATCCCCGATTTCATCGAACGCAGCTTTAGAAATATCTAATGCTCTTGATGCATGGAAAGGCCCTCTATCATTAATCTTCACTATCACCTGTTTTCCATTGTTCAGATTGGTCACTCTAATGTTGGTTCCAAACGGAAGCGTTCTGTTTGCAGCGGTGAACTTTGAATTACTAAAGATCTCTCCGCTTGCTGTTTTTCTACCATTAAACTTATCGTGGTAGTACGATGCATAACTTGTTTTCTTCGCATCTAAGGTATTTGCTGTAAAAGAATAAACACCTAAAGTTGAAATCATCATTATGATTACGAGAATGAATCTTTTCATCATCTTGAATTTTATTGGTTTTGACGGAGCAAAAGTATAAGGAATGTTCTAAAGTCCCTACTCCATATGTTAAAAACCGTTAACAAAAAGTGAATTATATGTTAACAAAGCCTGTAAGTTCCTATTAACAGGGGTTTTAGGTAGCACTGTTAAAAAACGTTAAAAAAACCACCCAAAAGTTAACACAATTAACTTATTGTCTAAAAAAACCAAAAATCGAATTATAAAACCAATTGATAATCAATGAATTAAATAAATTTTAAAAATTGAATAAAACAGATTAAATCATTTTAAAAGCTAAAATTTTTAAGATGTAAAACCATCAAAATCGGTTTGATAGAAGTCATTCAAAGCTATTAGTTATAATAAGGTATGTTTATTTTAACACACTATTTAACTTCAAATTTGAATTTTACTGTAAAGTTCATCAATACAAATGCCTCAATTCATCTAAATTTCTAAAGCTATCCTTTTCATTATAATCAAATTGAATACCAAATGACCTGTTTCTCCTATTCAGTATCTTGTTCTTCTTTCTATTATTATTTCAATTCTCATTCAATAATACTAGTTAAAACAAAAAAACCAATGATTGCTCATTGGTTTTATATATAAATAAGCATTAATCTTATTTTAAGTATTCTATTACATAGTCATATGTTCCGTTAGGGTAAACAATTGACATACTTGGAGAACCTGTAATTGCATTTCCCGCAGTAGTTGCAACTGTATAAGAATATAAGCTTCTATCATAAACAGTGTTTGTACCTGCTTTATAAATAGTAATACCATACAAAGTGGTCATCCCTGCTGGAGCGGGAATGTTTACTGCTGTAGAACTACCACTAGCTGTGAAAGACCCCTTCATAGCAAAAAGCTGCTTATCAACACCAGGGCTAACGTTTATTAGTGTATTTGTAGTTGTTTCAGAAGTACTGATAGTTAATTTAGGTGATGTTGAAATAGGTACCCATCGACCTGTGGAGGTTGCAAATGAGTTTGCAGTTCCACCTGTTGGGTTTGAGAAATAGTAGTATCCCGGAGTTACACTTGTAGTAATCCCTGAAATAGTATTCCCTGTACCGTTATTATAAACAATCATACCATCATATGCAGTTGGAAAGTTATCTTCATCAGTAACTGGAGTAGCAAATGTAAAAGTAGTTAGGTTAGTTCTAGGAAAAACAATTCCTTTTCCATCATTTGCACTATCATTAAATCCTCCACTACTACCTGATGCATCTAAGAAAGCACCTTGTCCCTGTATGTTTCCACTGGCAAAACCGTTGGTTCTAACCTGCGCATTTGTATATTGAAGCATTGCCAAAGTAGAGGCAAGAGCTAATAAAATTTTTTTATTCATAACTAATGTGTATAAAAATTAAAATTAATTACTGTGCTGAATATGATTGCCAGCTGGTACCATCATATACAAAACCAAGACCTCTACCGTTCGTGGTCATTGAATTAACAGAAGCTGCACTTGCTCCATTCACAGAAAGTGTTCCTCCTCCAACTTTAACGAGAGTAATACTTCTACCTTTAACTGCTGCACTTACAGGTATTGTAGACAGATCAGCATTTGTTGTAAGGAATACATAACCATCTAAGTCAGCAGCAGATAAGTCTGTTCCAGTTGCTGAAGTTCTAACAGGTGTAATAACTGCGGGAGTACTATTGCCACCTCCAAAAGGTTTCCATTCAGGAACGGTATTATCAAAATAGTAAAATCCTGCTCCGGTAATTTTTGCTTTTCTTGCACCAGAACCGGTTCCAGAAGTGATGTAAACAATAGCGCCATTCTGTGGAGCGCCATAAGTACCAGAAGTATCATCTTTATTAGATAATTCTGTTGCGGTCATACGAGGGACTAGTAAAGCATCAGGTCTTGCATTGTCAGTAGTATTTGCTACTACGTCAAGCGTTGCAGAAGGTGTAGTCGTGTTAATACCTACACGTCCCTGCTGAGCCTTGGAAACTGCCGAAAGGCCTACGAGCATTGTCGCTGTTAATAAAATTTTTTTCATAAGTTTTTAAAGATTTTAAATTACATTATTTTCCATCAATATTTCCAAAATGGGAGATGCATCCCAACTTGTGCTCATCATCGAAGCCACTAAATTCTGTAACTTATCAGAAAGGCAACTCATTGAAGCATTTGATTTTAAAACATTGCTTATTGCGCAAATTTAAGACATAATTTTCAAATTTATTCATTTTATATAAAAAAATTAAAACACTTTTATTCTATAAAATAATAATAAATTGAAAATCAATATATTATACAATTCAGCAACTATATTAATTGTGTTAAATTTTATTAATATTTTTGATTATCTGCGAATACGTAAAATTGTTGTAATTCAGTAAAAAACAAAGTATTACACAAGTTCTCCATAAAGATCAAACTCTTCTGCAGAAGTTATTTTTACTTCAGCAAATTCTCCTATAGAAATGTAGGTTTCATCGGCTGAAACCAGAACTGTATTATCTACATCAGGTGAATCATATTCTGTTCTTCCGATAAAATAGTTTCCTTCTTTTCTATCGAATATACATCTGAATATTTTCCCGATCTTCTCCTGGTTTTTCTCCCAGGAAATCTGTGACTGCAATTCCATAATCTCTTCTACTCTTGCTTCTTTTACTTCCTGCGGAACATCATCTTCCAATACATAAGCACCGGTATTTTCTTCATGAGAATAGGTAAAGCAACCCAGTCTGTCAAATTTCTGCTCTCTTACCCAATCTTTCAGTTCCTGGAATCTTTCTTCGGTTTCTCCGGGATAACCTACGATTAAAGTAGTTCTAACCGCCATATCCGGAACTTTTTCTCTGAAATTGGTTAATAAGGCATTGGTTTTTTCATGGGTGGTTCCACGTTTCATGGATTTCAACAGATCAGAATTGATATGCTGAAGAGGAATATCTATATAATTGCAGACTTTAGGTTCTTCACGGATGATATCAAGAACATCTTCAGGAAAACCGCTCGGGAAAGCATAATGAAGACGGATCCATTCTATACCGTCAACTTTCACCAGCTCTTTTAAAAGTTCTCCAAGTGCCCTTTTTTTATAGAGATCAAGACCATAATATGTAAGGTCCTGAGCAATAAGAATAATTTCTTTGGTTCCTTTTTTTGCCAGTTTCTGGGTTTCCAAAACCAGTTTTTCGATAGGTGTAGATAGGTGTCCTCCTCTCATTAAAGGAATGGCACAGAAAGAGCACGGCCTGTCACAGCCTTCTGAAATTTTAAGGTATGCATAATGTCTAGGGGTTGTTGTCAATCTCTCTCCTACTAGTTCATGCTTATAATCTGCACCCAGATGTTTCAAAAGGACAGGAAGATCTCTTGTTCCGAAATATTGATCTACATCCGGAATTTCTTTAATAAGATCCGGTTTGTATCGTTCGGAAAGACACCCTGTAACAAAAACTTTTTCGACTTCTCCTCTGTTTTTTGCTTCTACATAATCAAGGATTGTGTTGATGGACTCTTCTTTAGCATTATCAATAAATCCGCAAGTATTGATCACTACAATATCTCCACGGCCTTCATGAACCACTTCTTTTCCATTTGCTTTGAGCTGGCTCATTAATACTTCAGAATCATATACATTCTTGGAGCATCCCAGCGTAACCACATTGATTTTCTTCTTCCCTACAGATTTTGTGCGCATCGTTTTGATTTTGAGTGTGCAAAGATACGAAATAATAAAGAGTAAGAATCAAAAAATAAAAACCACTTTATGAATTTGATTTTCAATATTTAAAAGTTTTGTTCAGAGAATTTGGGTAGTATCTTATCTTTTTCAGAAAGTATGATTGCTTCGCCAGGAAGTTTCCAGTCAATATTCAAATACGGATCGTTCCATATAATACTTCCTTCGGATTCTTTATTGTAAAAGTTATCACATTTATAAGAAAAAACAGCTGTTTCGCTTAAAACCGAAAAACCATGTCCGAAACCACGTGGAACGTAAAGCTGAAATTTATTTTCCGGTGTAAGTTCAACTCCGAACCATTTTCCAAAAGTTGATGAATATTCTCTCAGATCAACTGCAACATCAAAAACTTTACCTTCCAGACAGGATACCAGCTTGGCCTGAGCATGCTCTCCTTTCTGCAAATGAAGTCCCCTGAGTACACCATACGAAGATTTTGAAATGTTGTCCTGTACAAAATGGCCATTCATTCCTGTTAATTCTTCAAACTTTTTTTCATTATATTTCTCAAAGAAGTATCCTCTATCATCTTCAAAAATTGTAGGTTCAATAATATAACAATCTTTTAAAGGTGTTTCTTTTATTTTCATCTTATGTTTCTATAAATTATATTTCTTTTTTAGTTTCCATTTTAGTCCCAGATATATTCCTCCAAGCGGAATAAATATAATCAAAATTATAACCCAAATTGGAAATTGCGAATAAATTAAAAATATATTGATTAATAACTGACAAACAGCATAAACTGAACTTATTACTAAATGTGAAATTTTTTTTTCGTTGGCAAAAAGCTGGTATAAGTGTCTCCTGTGAGCTTCAAAAATATTTTCTCTCAACAATATCCTTTCTGTAATCGTAAGCACTACTTCCATTCCATAAATTGAAAGCAATAGAATATACTTATATTCTCCCGTTCTCATAATAAGTAAAGTAATGAGCCCGATTACCCAGAAGCCAATTCCCATACTGCCAACATCACCGGCAAAACATTTTGCTTTTTTCCTAAAATTAAAAAAGAGAAAAACAAGGCATGCTAAAATTGGATATATGATGAAATTTTCATCTGTAAACCGGATAATATCTTTATTAATATATGCTAATGAACAAAGGGTTACAAAACTATAGATTCCTGTCATTCCATTAATTCCATCCATGAAATTATAAGCATTCAAAGTTCCTATTATCATAACGAATAAAATAGGCCAGGTCCAAAAAGGCGTTAGATTAAAAGCTCCTGTAAAATACAAAAGTAGAATTACCGAAATTAAGTGAACCGAAAGTCTTATTTTATTTGATAGAGTTTTGACATCATCAATAAAACTAATGGTACAAATAGCTAGAAGTCCCAATCCGAAAGACCAGTAATTATGTATAGTCTCAATAAGGTTAAACAGACAAAAGACAATAAATGCTACGGGAAATATAATTCCTCCTCCTCTTAAAGTTATTTTTGTATGAGCACTTCTGTGGTTGGGCTTATCGATAATGTTATATTTATCCGCTATTTTGAAATAGACCAATATTGAAATAAATAATATGATAATGACAAGAATATATTCCATTATTTTGCTTGAAAACTTTTTATTGTTTTTATTAATCCTTCTTCTGCCGAAACCGGAAGGCCAGTGATTTTTAAAGCACTTTTTATTTTTTTATTAGAGACCGCATAACTTTCAGTTAGCTTTTTTAATCTTTCTGAATTTAGAGGTAATTTTATTTTATCTCCCATCTTTGCAGTAAAGGAAATAATTCCAGCCGGAATATTCCACAATCTGCCCTTCTTCCCTGATGCCTTGCTTATAATTTCAACAAGCTGATTCGTAGAAATAAAATCATCATCGGCAAAATTATAAATTCCCGAGTCAATATTTTTATTTTTAAGAATTTGTAATATTAAAAAGTTAAGATTGTCAATACTTAAAAATGAACGGTGGTTTTGAAACGAAGCCAGAGGCCATGGAATTCCTTTCTCCACTATCTTATATAAAAGATTCAAATTCCCCTTATTTCCAGGACCATGAATCATACAGGGACGGATAATAAACAGTCTTTTACCTGATTGTAATTCTTTAGACAGTAGATATTGCTCTGCGTATAGTTTTGATTTTCCATAAGGTGTTTTTGGATCAGAAAAATGATCTTCATCCAGAATTCCTTCAACAGTATCTGCAGCAGCTTTTACACTACTAAAGTATATGAAATCTCTAATATCAGATAGCAAAAATTCATTAAAAAGCTTCTTCGTTAACTCTGTATTTATTTTAAAATACTCTTCATCTGCAGATGTATTTGCAGTATCATGAGCTTTTCCTGCAAGATGGATAATAGCATCTGAACTGTTTGGAAGTTTCCAATCATTTCTCAAAGACAATCTTGAGGGATTGCAATTACACTCGACTAAATAATTTGACAGGTTTTGTCCTACAAACCCAGAAACTCCTGTGATAACAATATTCATTTAATAACCTAAATTTTCATGTATTAAATCCCATATTTTAGTTTCTTCAAAATTTTGTCTTACAAAATTTCTTCCATTATACCCGTGAAGTTTTTTTATGTCGGGATTCTCAATATAAAATTCTATTTTTTGAATGATGTCCGAAGATTCATTTTTTATAAAAAGACCTGTTTTATACTCAATGATTGCCTCAGTACATCCAGTTGCTTTAGTAATTAGTACTGGCAAATTCATCGAAGAAGCTTCCAAGGAAACAGTTGGAAAACCTTCTCGGTAAGTAGGTAACACAAATATATCCATCAAATTAAAATATGGTGCTGCATTTAATACAAATCCAGTATGTATAATATGAGGATCATTTTCAATAATTTTTTTTGATTCTTCACTAATTGAATCTCTATCTTCGATCGGACCAACTAAAAGAAGTTTTAAATTCGCATACCTTACTTTTAAGATCTGCCAAGCTTCAATAAGCTCATTGATTCCCTTATCCTTAACCAATCTACCAACATAACCGATTACAAAATCTTTTTCATCAATTTTTATATCAGATCTCATACGATTAATTAATAATAAATCTTGTTTTTCAGGATTAAACTTATTTTCAGTGTCAATACCATTGCAAGTTCCCAAACCTAAAATAATGTTTTTAGAGGGTGCATTTAAACGATCAGCATTACTAAATTCCCTTACAGAATGGCTTACACAAACAACTTTAGTTGCCAGCGTTCCTGAAAGTCTGTCAATATTTTTAAGTAAAAGTCTTTTCAGCCCTGTACTTGTCTCATAAATAATACCATGTCTAAAGTACACCCTATTTTCACTTCGAGCAAAAAAAGCAGCAATCATAGCCACCATACCACCTTTTGGGGTATGCCCTACAACAGTTTTTATATTATTTTGACGTATAAATTTATGGATCTTATAAATTGCTATTAAATCTGTAAACGGGCTAATACTTCTTGTAACATTTACAGGAAATGGCACGTATCCTAAAGAATCTGACAGTTGAAAAAACTCTTCTGATGGTGTACATCCAAGAAAATATCGATTATTTGTTCTATTGTTAAGATATTTAAACTGTTTTCCAAAAAAATGATTAATTGTAAAAGATACAGTTATAATGTGAAGAACTTTATGATTATCCAAAATTTGTTCTATTAATAGTTTTTCTTATTAAGGGTTCGTTTTGTATTTTTATAATCTATCGTCGATATATTTTTAATGTTTAATTTAACATTTTTATTATCATTTTGTAGATCTACAAAACCATCTTTTAAACTTTTCCAATTTCCGTTTGTAACATTAATTGTTCCTGTAGGTTCATATTTACGTTTTACCTTACTTGTCAGAAATCCAAAAGGATAATTATAATCATCACTAAAATAATTATCTATATTAATATTAACATTTCTCCTATATTTTATATCATCCGTTGAAAAACCAAAAAGGACAATATACAACCCACCATTATTATTGTTAAATGTTATAACATTTTTAAGATTTACATTGTCAATAATATCTTTATGCCAACTGGGTTCTATATCAATACCAAACATTGGATTGGTTCCGTAGGTATTCGTAACTAGTAGGTTATTTAAAAAAATATTTTTTCCGGAAGTAACAGCAACTCCATTTCTTCTTGCAAAATCTACTCTCAAATCCCTAATATTGATTTCCTCACAATATCCTCCATCTTCAGAGCCAATAAAAAGTCCTTCTCCCCAAGTATTTTTTATATTTGCATTATAAACAGAAACTTTTTTAGAATTTCTTATTCCTATTCCTGCTCCCCACTCTCCCCTATTATCTATATGTTTTTTTCTGTCCCCAATAATATTGGGATTATACATAATAACATTTTCCACATTATAAATTCTTATAATGTCATACCAATCTTTAATACTTCCAATATCTTCTTTAGGTGAGTTATCTGGTTTTGCTAAAACTACAGATTGAGGTTGAAAATAAAGATTAGAGTTACTTCTCAAAAAAAGCCCTTTACTATTGACAAGTAATGGGAAATTAGGAAATTTGACATTACTTTTCTCATTTAAAACTTTTTGAATAATGTCTGTATAATCTACATCTCCATTTTTAGAATAATTTGCAGGCAAAGACTGTGTCAAATCATAATATACAATATTATAATCTTTTTTGCTATCGATTAGCATTCTGGATTTGTAAGTATCAAGTAATGATCTGGAAGGATCTTTATATGTGAAAGAAGGATCCTGACAGCTAAAAAAACTTGCTAATAAAATGTAACAAAAAATCAAATGTGTTTTTATTTTCATATTTTATGTTTAGTCAATAATTTTTTTTAAAATTCCCTCATAATTTTTAAGAGCCATACCAGTATCTGAATTCGAATTTCTCTTCGCAATATAATAATTATCCAGTCCGAATTTACTTATATAAAAAGCTAAAAAACTTTTTATATATGAAATCAAAATTATTTTCTTCTGTTTAATATTATTTTTTTTCAAATAACCATCTTTACTAAAAATTTTTCTTTGCTGTTTTAAACGAAAATTATATGTTTTAAACTTAAATTTCAGTGGATCTCTGTAAAAAAGTAAAGGCTCTTTTATTATTTGAAACACTGAAAATTCTCTACTTCTAAGCCATAAATCAAAATCTTCGGCTCCAATAAGTCCTTCATCATATTTATACTTTCGAAACCAAGTTGTTTTACCTGCTACTGTAGGGTGTATAAACGTGGATTTTTTCAAAGCTTCATCATATGATTGAGGAATATAAGCCGATCTGTATCCAATGATTTCATTATTATCTCCTATTATTACCGCTGAGGAACCAACAACATCTACATCTGGATTATTTTCCAGAAAGTTTATCTGTTTTTCTATACGATCTTTAAACATAATATCGTCGGCATCCATTCTTATAAAATACTTTCCTTTTGCTAAATCAATCTGCTGATTAAGCCGGAAAGATATTCCTTTATTCATCCCATCAATATATAATTTTATTCTTGGATCATTATACAAATTTACAATTTCTATAGATCTGTCTGTACTACCATCATCAGTAATAATTAATTCAAAATTTTGATATGTTTGATTCAAAATAGAATCTAATGTAAAACTTAAAAACTTTTCTGCGTTAAATAACGGAATTGCAATTGAAACTAAAATGTTCTCATTCATATTTTTAATTTATACTTACCAACCATTATAATCTGATCCAATTTTTAGGAATAAAATGCTCTACATTATTCTTTAAAAAATTAACATACCAATCTTCTGGTGCTATTACTATCTTGCTCTCATTTGAATTTAACCATGCAGCCCACCAACTGAAAGTACTGTTTGCTATAATTTGATTTTTACACATACTCATAAGCAACATATCTTCAATCGCAGTGTTTCCATCAACAAAACAAAACTCATCTCCTTTAAAATTTTCTCTTGCCCATTCCTTATCTTCAGTAAAAATAAAAAAGATAGGATTGTTCACTTTTTCTTTAATAAGCTTAATTGACCTATTATAATAATCAATGGTACATATTTGAAAGATTTTAGCATTGGCTTTTATGTTTATATAATCACCTCTTCTAATATGAATACTTACAGAGTTCGAACTCTTAATTTTTGAAATTAAATTTTCCAGTTTAATAGAAGATTTAGAATCAAGCTTAATTTTATCCTTTAACAATTTGAAAATATAATTTGGATACATTTCATTTTGCCAATAACCATCATAATAACAATGATTATTTATATGTAATTCCGGGCTATGAATATGTATATTTTGTACTCTATGTTTACGATTAAGAAAAGGAAGTTTTTGAATTAATTTACGTTCAATTGATTTTAAAGCCCCTTTGGATCTATAATATAAATTTTCATCAAAATTATCTTCAAAAAGAATTGGCAAATCAAACTTCTGAATATCAAGCTCTCTTTTAGTAAAATTTTTATTCTCTATTCTAGTTTGTGAAAAATATTTAACTTCCGTATTCAGTATTCCAGCAGCATATTGACCAAATGCATACTGAAAAAGTTGGTTACCTACCCCCCCCGATATTTTTACATAAATCATTATTTTCTGTATTTTATAATTTTTGAAGGTACTCCAGCATTTATAGAATTTAGTTCGGTATTTTTTGTTACTACAGCACCTGCCGCGATTATACTTCCTTTCTTTATAGTAACACCATCAGTAATCACAGAATTTGCACCTATCCAAACATCATCTTCAATTATAATACCATATTCACTTGAGCCTTGCTGGATCATAGGTATCTCAGTTTGTGAAAACATATGATTTCCTCCTGCAATCATACAATTGGGTGCAATCATTACATTTTCGCCTATTGAGACTATTCCATAGACCGCTGTTCCCGGATTAATTTGTGTATTATTACCTATATCTAATTTAATAGGCCATAAAGTAACAAAAGGGTTAATCTGTACTTTTTTTCCTAGCTTAATATTTTTATGATTTCTTATTGAACTTCTTAGTGATACATATGATAAAAAACCTATCTTTTTAAATAAAATGATATTAACCGGATACAGCAGAACATTCCTTAAAAGTCTTAGGAAAGTTAACATATACAAGATAGGATTATGAAGAATCTTATACAATTTTGAATTATTGTTTTGCATAAATATATTTTAGAATATCTAAATAATCTTTTTTCTTGGCCTTATTATTTGTCAAGATAAAGTAAAACAATTTGAGAGAATTTGAAAAAAGCTCGATGTTCTTATACCTACTTTGACTTTTTCTATTAAACTGTTTTTTGAAATAGTAAAAATAGCTATCAAACTCAGTTTTCATTTTGAAAAAAGTACTTGAAGATGCTCCCTGTAAATGGATGATTTTTGCTTCCGGAACAGACATCATTTTTAAACCTTTCTTTTTTATTCTAAGTTGTAATTCTCCATCTTCTACATACATAAAAAATGCGGGATCAAAACCATTTAGATTATTGAATAATTCTCTTTCAATAAAAAGATCCGCTCCAATTATTATGGAGACTTCTTTTGGTATACCTATAGAATTAAAGATTTCATTGTTCAATAAAAATGATAAATGAAGACGATAGGCTACTATTGAATATAAAGAGGGATAATACATAGAAAAAGAAAAATTAGGTTTCATATCTTCTGTAAATAAATTTCCTCCACAAGCACCTATTTCTTTCTTTACATCTTTTTCTTTATAATCAAATAACACTTTAATCGCATTATTAATGAGGATAGTATCACTATTTAAAAGAAATAAATACTTTCCTGTTGCATATGATGCTCCTAAATTATTTGCTTTTCCAAAACCTAAATTTTCTTTGCTGGATACAAAAAATACATCTGGGAAATTTTCTACCAACATTTTATGAGGACTATTTTCAGAATGATTGTCTACTACGATAATTTCGTATAGCAAGTTTTCTGTCTTAGAAATTATAGAAGCTATGCATTTTCTCAGCAGGTCTTCTGTATTATAATTGATAATAATAATTGATACTTCCATCATTTGTTTAAGGTTTAAAAATACCTATATAAAAAAAGTTTAAATAAAAATATGCGAAACTTATCACAATTACAATGATTCTACCTAACAATTTAGGCTTTAAAATGGAGAAAACTATAGGAATGAAAAGAATATCCGCTGCTGCAAATAAATCTGACATTCGTCCTGCATAAACAGGATTAAAAGACAATAATGCAAGTGTACAAATACTAAAAACATACAATTTAAACAGTAATATACTGTACTTATTCACACGTTCCAATTTATCTAAATGGTAAAGTGCAAAGTATGCTATTGCAATTCTCATCAGTTGCCATGCATTAAAAATGTTTAATTCAGTACCATCTATGAAATCATAAGCACTTACTTTTTTTTGCATAAAAAGAGGGAGATAGTCTTGAACCATTGCTAGTGTTCCAGATGATACGCTAGACACTATATAAGATATAGGAATCAGAAATGCGTAAACTTTTTTATTAACTTTTGTAGGATTTATAAACCAAAATAAGAGCACAAAAAAAGCGGAATAATGAAATAGAAACGCTACTAAAGCTAAAATTAAAAAGAGTTTCCAATTTCTATCGTGTAGAGGTTTCATACACAATAAAATTAACCCGCAGGCTACTCCAGCCCTAATTTGGGTCATATCCTGTAGTAAAAACAAATATGAAAAATATACTAGTAGTGATAATAAAGGAAATTCACTATATTTTTTTATAGCATAAACTTTAGTACCTACTCCCAGAATAGCATATATGAGGAGAAAATAATTAAAATCAAGTTTTAAAAATTGTTTTACAAAAAATAAAATTAAATTAAATGATGGTTCTTTTGATTCTGTTTCATATTGATCTAAAAACATAAAATAATATAAACCATAATCCCTATCAAAAAATGGAGGTCTTAAAGCAGCAATTAGAATTAGACTTACAGCCACAAAAAAAATCAAAAAGTTTCTTACCGGGAATGTTTTATATTCCAGAATACTGAATAAAGAAATAAAACTTAGAAAAAAATAAGAAATTATAATTACTTCAGCCATTCTTATTTTTTTTTATTATTTTTAAATCTTTCAATACCTCATACGGCCATTTCCACCCTTGATAAACTAATGTTACTATAAAAGGAATTAAAATCATTCCTAAAACGTTTTTTTCAAAAAAAATAAAATAGAGTAATAACCCTAGTACAATTGCCAGTCCCGAGAGCATGGAAGCTCTGAAAAAAGGGACGTAGTTTTTAGTTACAAGTATAGCTCCAGCCATAGATACATTTGTTTCTAATAATGAAGAAAATAAAAGCAATGCTATCAGTGAAGATAATATTAATTGAGTTTTACTATTTAAGATTTCTAAAATGCAAGGTCCCGTCACGATTATCATAAATCCACATGCGAAATAAGTAAAAAGAAGAAAAATAATGCCACGTTTATAAATTAACCTAATAAAATCGATATTATTTTTTACTCTAGAATCTACTATTTTAGGTATAAAAGTTAGTATGTATATACTACCTAATCCGGAAACAACACTTACCAGCTGTACTGTTATACCGTAAGAAGCTATATCATTCAAAGTTAAATAAAACGATCCAATAATAAGAGAAGACTTAGTTACCATAAATCCGCCTAATGAAGTTAAACCCATTTTCACAGCATTAGGAAAAATAGAGTTAAGTATATCTTTTTGAGGACTTGCTTTACATACCTGCAATTTTTTTGTTATTTCAGAATCGTAAAAACTGCGATAAGAAAAAAAACGTATTATCAAAACAGATAACAACTGAGCTGAAACAATAGCAATAAGCCCAAAATTCATCCAGATTAAAATTGCTGCACATACCAGATAACAAATTTGTCCAATGACATTAATCTGTTTTAATCTTTTTATCAAACCTCTTCCTTCCAAGAGGGAATCATAATAAAGGGTATATAAATTATAAGATGTTATAGCACATAAAATTGTCCAAGAAATATAAACTTCAGAATGAGATCCATTATATTTTTTAAGTAATGTAAAAATATAAAATGTTCCTAGTGTAGATAATAAAATTAAGCATATAACAGCCAGTCTAGCATAAAACCAACGCATTGCAATGATTAGACCCTTTAATAAAGGATAACTAATTTCGTTTTCTGATAAATTACTTTCAAAACCATTTGATTGTAATTTTTTTACTCCGCTAAAAACATAGGTAACGTTTCTGGCAAAAGATGGATTGAAACCAAAATCCAAAAGATAAGAAAATGCTGTAATAGAAATAAAGACGGTCCATATCCCTACAGTTTCTGCTGGCATTTTATTTAAAATAAGAGGTAGTAGCAAGGCAGAAGAAGCAATCTTAAAAAAGGTTGCTAAATAATTCCAAACAATATCACTTCTTCCGATATTCATTAAATCAAATTATTAATATACCAATTGTAGATCTCTTTTATTCCATTTTCAATTTCAATGTTATGCTTCCATCCCAAAGAATTCAACTTTGAGACATCCACCAGTTTTCTCATTGTCCCGTCAGGTTTAGAAGAATCAAAAAGAATATTGCCTACAAAACCAACTTCTTTCGCTATTAAATCAGACAAATTTTGAATGGTAATATCTTTACCCGTACCAATGTTAATATGAGTATTTCTAATTTCTCCTACACATTCTATAACATCATTAAAATTAATATTTTGCATTAAAAATACACATGCATCAGCCATATCCTCACTCCATAAAAACTCTCTCATAGGTTTACCGGTTCCCCATAGTTCAACTCTATCTTTATAAATCCCATATTTTGACAAAATACTTTCGATTTTCTCATTGTTATCAGAACCTGAAATCTCCTCAACTGGTCTTTTATTTAAATCTTTATGAACACTCTCCCAATCATCATTCATTAATGAATGTGCAAGATGAATTTTTCGAATCATAGCTGGCAAAACATGACTTTTCTCCAAATCAAAATTATCATTAGGACCATAAAGATTTGTAGGCATTACGGAAATAAAATTTGTTCCATACTGAATATTAAAGCTTTCACAAAGCTTAATACCCGCTATCTTTGCAATAGCATAAGGCTCATTAGTATACTCTAATATATCTGTGAGAAGCTCATTTTCACTGATAGGCTGATGGGCATTTTTGGGATAAATGCATGTACTTCCTAAGAAAAGAAGTTTTTTAATATCGTGCTTATAAGATTGATAGATTATATTTTGTTGAATTTGTAAATTTCTGTATATAAAATCGGCTCTATATTTATTATTAGCCATAATACCCCCAACATAAGCAGCAGCTAAGAAAACATATTCTGGTTTTTCTTCTTCAAAAAAAGCGGCTGTTGCTGCACCATCCATTAAATCAAGCTCGTTAGAAGTTTTCCCAACCAAATTTGAATAGCCAGTTTTAGAAAGTTTTTTCCAAATTGCTGAGCCAACCAAGCCTTTATGCCCTGCAATATATATTTTACTATTCTTTTCCATATTATCTTAACCCCTTTTTTACATATTCTAAATCATGTTTCACCATGATTTCTATAAGTTCATCAAATGATGTGCTTGTCGGATTCCATCCCAATATTGTTTTGGCTTTAGTAGGATCTCCCAAAAGTTGTTCAACTTCTGCAGGTCTGAAATATTTAGGATCTACTTCAACTAGAACTTTTCCTGAAGCATTATCTATACCTTTTTCATCAACTCCTGTCCCTTCCCAGCGTATTTCAATGTTTGCAACTTTAAAAGCTTTTGTGATAAATTCGCGTACTGTATGCATTTCCCCCGTTGCGATAACAAAATCTTCGGGTTTGTCATGCTGTAGCATGAGC
The DNA here is from genome assembly GCF_000737785.1 of Chryseobacterium luteum. Taxonomy (GTDB): domain Bacteria; phylum Bacteroidota; class Bacteroidia; order Flavobacteriales; family Weeksellaceae; genus Chryseobacterium; species Chryseobacterium luteum. The sequence continues at coordinate 300,610 of NZ_JPRO01000007.1, forward strand.
CACATACATTCTACATAATCTTTAGCATAGCCCCAATCTCTTAGAGAGTCAAGATTTCCCATATAAAGCTTTTTCTGCAAGTCATGTACAATTCTAGCTACAGCAAGTGTTACTTTTCTTGTAACAAAATTTTCTCCTCTTCTTTCGCTTTCATGGTTAAAAAGGATTCCATTTACCGCAAACATACCATAGGACTCTCTATAGTTTTTTGTAATCCAAAAACCATATTGTTTAGCAACTCCATATGGACTTCTGGGGTAGAAAGGTGTGGTTTCTTTTTGGGGGACTTCTTGAACTAAACCAAATAATTCAGATGTAGAAGCTTGATATATTTTAGTTTTTTTTTCCATTCCTAAAATCCTTATAGCTTCTAAAAGCCTCAATGTTCCTACAGCATCTGTTTCAGCAGTATATTCTGGTACATCAAAACTAACTTTGACGTGGCTCTGAGCCGCCAAATTATAAATTTCGTCAGGTTGGGTAAGCTGTATAACTCTCATTAATGAGCTAGAATCTGTCATATCTCCATAATGCAAATTAATAGATCTGGATTGATGCATATCCTTTACCCATTCATCAAAATACAGATGTTCTATTCGATCAGTGTTAAAAGATGATGAACGACGTATAATGCCATGAACTTCATACCCTTTTTCAATCAAAAATTCAGCTAAAAAAGATCCGTCTTGTCCAGTAATTCCGGTGATTAACGCTATTTTCCCCATATGTGTGTTCTAAATTATATTTAATTTATTTTAAGCTTGTTTAGTTTAGATAACCTTTAGAGCTACGTTAAGCTCGGTTTTTTTTTCTCAAGATTTTCATATATATATTTAACATCTTGAGAGTTTTCTTTATTTAAGACCAGTATAGCATCTGGAGTATCAACAATTATGGAATTATCAAAGCCAATGAATTGAACAAATTTTTTTTCATCTCCTATATACATATTCCCATACTCATCTACTGGATGTCCATTCTTTACTAGATAATCATATAAAGAATCAAAAGTTCCCAAATCAGACCAAAAAAAATCAGATTTTACCATTTTTATTTTCTTACTTTTCTCCATCACAGCATAATCTATGCTTCTTGATGGTATAACATCCATTAACTCCGCAGATATCGAAGTACTATCAACCCTATTGTTCCAGGCATTTTTTGCCGTATCTAATATTTCAGGAGCATGAAAGAGCAGTTCATCAAGCATTGTTTGGGCTTTAAAACAAAACATCCCACTATTCCACATAAAATTTCCGCTTTTAACAAATTCTATAGCAGTCTCTCTATTTGGTTTTTCTCGAAATCTTAAAACATCATTACCTCTGTATTCGATATACCCGTATCCAGTTTCAGGCTTAATAGGCTTAATCCCAAATGTTGCAATGTATCCTTGCTTAGCTAATAAAATAGCCTCTTGAACAGCATTTTCATAAGATGGATCACAATCAATTATATGATCTGAAGGTGTTACCAACAAAATATCTTCCAGATTAGCAGCAAGACAAGCTAAAGCAACAGCAGCAGCAGTATTACGAGGAATAGGTTCTATAATTGATTGCACAGGTATATTTATATCTCTAAGCCATTCTTCTCCAATTTTAAAATGATCCGAATTTGATATAATTATTAAGCTATCAACAAAACTTTTGTTTCTATTAATTGTTAAACTAAACAAAGAATCACCTTGAAATATCTTAAGATATTGTTTAGGATTTCGTTTCCGCGAAAGCGGCCAAAGTCTTGAACCTATTCCACCACTTAAAATAACATTTATTATAGACATTTTTACTTATTAAATATTTTCTGCCACCATTTCATTTCTTCAGCATTATATCCATATCCATACTTATTACCGTAGCCTAAAAAGTCTTTACTTACATCATTCAATACAAACGCAGCATTCTTTATTTTTTCTGAATCAATACTGTTATTTGCAAATTCCATTAGTGCTTTCTCTGTATAACCAGATCTTGATACATATAACGTAACATCAGCCATTTCAGCGATCAGAAAAGAATCAGTAACTAACATTAAAGGTGCTGTATCTAATATTATATAATCATATTTATCTTGTAATTCACTAATTAGTTCTTCATATCTACCATTCGTAAGAAGCTCTGTAGGATTAGGAGGTATACTTCCAGAATAAATGACATCAAGATAAGGGTTAAATGTTGATAGGTGAACAATCTGACTAATTTCCATATTACTATCATACAAATATTCAGTAAGTCCTAATAATCCTTTCCTTGCTGCATTATATCTCTGAAGTTGAGGATTTCTAATATCAGAGCCAATTATAAGTACCTTCTTACTTGGTGTTGCAAGGGTAAGTGCTAAATTAACAGAAATAAATGTTTTTCCTTCACCTTTTACAGTAGATGTAATAAAAACTATTTTTGCCCCTTCCTTTTTTGGAAGCATAAAATTCATATTTGTAATTAGAATCCTAAATGCTTCAGCTAAAGGTGAAAGATCATTAAGTTTTATCAGTTCATCCTGCCCTTTATTTAGGCTAGGAATTTCACCTATTACGGCCTTACCATGAGATAGGAATTCTAAATCATGCTTTGATTTCACCTTGTTATTTAGCAACTCTCTTACATAAATCAAACCAAAAGGTATCAATAATCCAATAAGTAATGCCCCTCCTAGGTAAACATTTTTTTTGGGAGCAACGGGTCTGGAAGAAGCATATGCATAATCTACAATTCTAGCTTTATCTGCAGTAACAGCTAAAGAAATCGCTGTTTCTTCTCTTTTTTCTAATAACAAAAGATAAAGATTCTCTTTTATCTGCTGTTGTCTTTCAATACTTCTAAATTTCTTTTCTTGGGATGGGATTTTTGTAATTTTCGAGTTAATTTTATTTTGTTCATCTTCATATTGGTTCTTTGCTAATTGAAGTCCGGTTCTATTTTTAATTAAGCTTTCCATGACCGAACCTTTTAAAGCTAATATCTGCTTATTCAGATCTATAATTAGTGGATTTTGGGGTGTTGCATTTTCAAGTAACCTGTTACGTTCTAAAACTAATTGATTATAAGCGGTTATATTTGCAGTAGCATTATTATTATTTAAACCAATGTTAGAAGGTAATACTTGAGAAGTACTTTGCCTTCCCATAAAATCAACTAAATTATTTGTCAATTCAAGTTGAGATTCCAAATCAATTTGTTTTGCCCTAGCCTCAGCTGAAGTTTCAAGATTAATTTTCACTTCAGTGGCTATGTCAGTAATATTATTAGCAGCCTTAAAATTTTCTTTTTCATTTTCTACTTGCCCAAGTTCATTTGATATTATATTAATTCTCTCATCAATAAAATCTTTCGTTTTCTTTGATTCTGAATTTTTATCATAAATGGCTTCATTATTATATGCAATCACTAGGTTATTAACAATATCTTTCGCTTTATCTATATTAGAATAGTCTAAAGATAACCCAATGACAGTAGCATCTTTATTTAATAAACTTACATTTAGCATCTTCTGTAAACCATCTACACAACTTTCAACGGTGGAATAAGTAAAGTATAATTCTCCTATTTCCTCTGCTTTTATTTTATTAAAGTTTGGATTTTTTAAAATCATCAAATTTGCATAAGGCAGACTAATAGTTTTATTAAACTGGGTTTTAATTTCAGGTAATTCTTTACTACTCAAAATTACATTTTGTCCTGAAATCTTGATAGAAATGGGCTCTTTAGGTCCTTGCTTATAAAGTTTTTCGTTAATGACCTGAATGATTACTGGGGATGTATCTTTATAAAGTTCTTTTGATCTAAAATTATGCTTCGAATATATTGATGTGTGTAGTCTCAATTTAATGACCACTTGCTCCATTAATTTCTTAGATTTAAAGATCTCTATCTCGTTTTCAATACTATTTGTTCCCATACCCCCAAGGCCTGATAAATCTTGTAAAACGCCGAAGTCACCTGCTACTGAGGGTACTTTTTTAGCATCTTTTATAAGTACAGATGACTTAATATTATATATTGGAGTTGCTAACTTTAAATAGAAATAAGCTATAATTAAAGATATTATAGGAATAATTATAAACCAAAACCAACTTTTCAAATAAGGTTTTGTTATTTCTTGAATATTTATTTCTTTTGATTCCTCTGCAGTTGGATTATCCATTATCTAAATTTAAAATTGTGTTTTCACCTTTACTAAGTAAAATACGTTTTTGTATTTTCTATATTATTCTTATAATCTTGCATCAATTAGATTTCTATCTATACAGGTTTTTGTATCATAGATAACAGCATTTTCTTTTTTAATATTTCCAAAATTAAGTTTTAAAAATTGATGGTGAGAAACTGCAATGATAATAGAATCATATTTCCTATCTTCAGATAGTTTATTTAAAATAGCTATTCCATATTCATTTTCTACTTCTGCTTTGTCCACCCAAGGATCAAAAATATCAACATCAATCCCTATTCTGTTAAATATTAATGTAAGTTCATTGGCAACAGAAATATTAACATCTCTTTGTGCATTTTCAATAGCTTTAGAGGCTTCTGTTACTTTAATACTTGGGGCTTTTTGGGTTCCAGCAGTAATTATTTTTCTATATAAGTTATCTATTTCTTCTACAATTTCTTTAGTGGAGCCAGAAGTTACTTTCTTTACACTTGTAAGGGTATTTACTTTATCTCCTTGATTTATTCTTTCAGGAGAATACCCAATATAAAAACTCTCATTATATTTTAACCCTGGATATTTTTCCAGTATAGGAATACATTCTTCTTCGGTACATCCAGGAAAAACTGTAGATTCATAAATAATAATATCTCCTTCTTTAATAATTCCGGATAACATTTTAGAAGCAAAAATAAGAGGACCTAAATCAGGTGTATTATATTTATTAATTGATATAGGCACAGTTACTATAAATACATTAGACTGTGAAATTTCTTCTAGCTCATTTGTGGCTTTATAGCCTAATTTTCCTCCTGTCTTAATATATTTTTTTAAGAGGTTATTAAGCTTCTCAGTGTCAGCTTCAAGTGTTATATCATGACCTCTATTCAACTGGTTAATTCTATTTCTATTAATATCAAATCCTAAAACTGGATAGTGTGTAGCAAATTCTAACGATAGTGGTAAACCTACATATCCTTGTCCAATAACCACTATTCTATATGATTTGTTTTCATCCATTATAGTATTTTATAAAGTCTTCTCTATGTGGAGCTATTTTTTAATTAAACCAACCACAACTGCCACTGCAGTAATTGCAATTGAAAATGCAGTCAGGTAGAGCCCGGTATTAGGATTTTGTTTAGAAGTTAAATCTTTTGTATTATTAGCTGCTACAATTATTGCATCTCCTTGCTTTAAGTTATAATATGGAGAATTAATTAAATTTGCATCTTGAAGATTAATTTTTCCATGGGTTACTACTCCATTTTCAGTTCTTATGACTAAAACATCTTCTCTTTTTCCATACATAGTAAGATCTCCTGCAAGACCAAGTGCATTTAAAATAGTAGCCTGCCCATTGGATATTGTATAATCTCCTTGTTTATTTACCTCCCCTAATATAGTTACCTTAAAGTTTGCAAGCCTGATATTTATAGTGGGGCTAATAACATACTGAGACATTTTATCTCTTAATTCTTCTTTAAGACCAATTAAGTTTTTATTAGTAGTATTAATTTTCCCTAACACAGGGAAATCTATATTTCCTTCCGCATCAACTATATATGTTGGACCCGAAATACTTGTAACACCCTGATTTGGTGTATTTCCTCCTGCATATGCATTTGTTTGAATTATTTCTGAAGAAGAGTAGTTTTGGTTAAAAGGTTTTACAACATCCATGTCTTTTGCTGTTACCAAAATAACTAGCTGATCTCCCACTTGTATAGTAGAGCTAGAATTTCTGGCAGATGATTCTATAGCCACTTGCCCTATATTCTGCATATAATTCAGATCATTTTTCGCATTAGGATTTGTTTTACATGAAACTAACCAAAATGCCATTAATATAACCAGTATTTTACTCTTCATATTTTAAAATTGTACAAATATATACATTTATATTTTTTCTATTTATCCAGAGCCTCGTAGATAGAGTTATTGCTCCTGAATTCCGGAACAATGGATTTCAACATCTTTACTACTTCTACCTTATCCTGCATTACAGAAGCATCTGTAATCAGAATAATCAGGCTTTCTATTTCTAAGAATTCCATGGCGGGATCTTTAGAAATCATAATTTTTTCATTATGGGTGGGAAGTGTTTTGGCGTTATCGCTTAACAGTTCTTCATAAAGTTTTTCACCAGGTCTTAATCCGGTATAGATAATTTTTATATCAATATTGGGTTCAAAGCCCGACAACTTAATCATTCTTCTCGCAAGATCAAGTATTTTTACAGGTTCTCCCATGTCAAATACGAATATCTCCCCTCCTTTTCCCATTGTTCCTGCATGAAGAACCAGCTCGCAGGCTTCCGGAATGGTCATAAAGTATCTTACGATATCAGGATGGGTAATCGTTACCGGACCTCCGGCTTCAATCTGTCTTTTAAAATGTGGAATAACCGAACCGTTTGACCCTAATACATTTCCAAACCTTGTGGTAATAAACTTTGTAGTATTTCCTTCAACATGCTGTAAAGACTGAACGAACAGCTCAGCGGCTCTTTTGGAAGCCCCCATTACATTGGTAGGATTTACAGCTTTATCGGTAGAAATCATGACAAACCTGTTCACTTTATAACGGCTTGATAAAACGGCAATATTTTTTGATCCCAAAACATTGACACGGATAGCCTCATTAGGATTTTCCTCCACCAACGGAACATGCTTATAAGCAGCAGCATGGTACACCATTGAAAAGTTATGGGCTTGAAATACAGGTTCAACTCTGTGTATATTGGACACATCAGCCAAAACAAATTTAAACCTGATATGAGGGAATTTTTCCTTCATTTCAAGTTCAATATCATAAAGCGGTGTTTCCGCCTGATCCAGAACAACAACTAATGCCGGATTAAACTGTGCTACCTGTCTTACGATTTCGCTTCCGATAGACCCGGCACCTCCTGTTACCAGTATATTTTTATTAAAGTGTCTGCTTCTGACCTCTTCGCTTTCAATTTTTATTGGCTTCCTGTTGAGAAGATCTTCGATCTGAAGATTCCTGATTGCCCCTCCCAAATCACTGTCTCTTAATTTCTGTACAGACGGCGCCTTGAATATATTTAAGTCTTTTTCCAGAAATAAATTCACCCACGAATTCATTTCATCTTTAGACATCATTTCTTTAACAATAATAACTCCATCGATAATGAGGTCTTCTTTCGTAGCTTCCTCAATTCTCTTTTTCTCGTAAATAGGTTTTCCTAATAAAGAAGCCCTTTTGGAATCCGTTCTTTGGGTAAGAAAGCCAACTACCTGGTAAGGCAGACTTGGATTATCTAAAATAGCACGGGCTATAGCGATAGACTGCTCATCTATCCCCAGTACCAGAATTCTTTTTTTCAGCGTACTCCTTCTGTATTCTCTGACGATGTGGAAAAATTCTTTTACATAAAGCCTGAATAGGAACAGTCCCATAAAAGAAATTATGAAATACAATATCAGGAATGGGGTCAGTATAAATTTTCCGCCTGTAGACCAGAAATAAATAAGATTTACCACTCCTACTACAGTCATAGTACAAAAACAGGAGATAAGAAGCTTGAAAAGATCAATAAATGTAGAATGCCTTATAATTCCGGCATAAGTTTTGAAAAAATACATAAATATTGTATTTATCAAAATAATAAAAGCAAAGATGACACTTTTATCTTCATGATAAATAAACTCTTTCTGGGTAATTTTTTCAATAGTATAAGTGGAAAGAAATAAAGATACGACCAGAATAATAATATCTATTACAAGTATTATCCATCTGGGAAGATATCTTACGTCTGAGAGATTGACAACATTATCACCTCCAAATATTTTTTTTCTAAGAGAGTTGTACATTGCCTGTATTTCTATTCATTTTTAATGGGTAATCCCTATTTTATTAATATTCGTTTCTTGATTCTACAAAATTAAAATAAAATCCTATCTATAACTTAAATAAAAAAAATAAATTTAATAAATTTTATTTTGTACTACTTCAGAAATTCTGGTTCTGCAGTCATCCGTTAAATTGCTCCCTGACGGCAAGCAAAGTCCTGCTTCAAAAAGCGTACCACATAAATTATTTCCAAAAAAGCGATATCCTTTATACAGAGGCTGGAGATGCATGGGCTTCCATAGATATCTGGTTTCTATATTATTTAGTAAAAATTCATTTTTCAGCTTTTCTTTTGAACGATCATTCTTCAGAATAACTGTATTGAGCCAATAATTAGAAAAAAAGTCACTGTTGGGTGCCGAAAAAAGATCAATATCTTCATTATTTCCAACCAGTTCTTGATAAAAATCATGGTTTTTTCTCCGCTGGCTCACTTTGTCCTCCAGGCTTTCCAGCTGTCCTCTTCCTATCCCCGCTGCCACATTATCCATCCTGTAATTATATCCTAATTCAGAATGGCTGTAAAATTCTTTGCTGTCTTTGGCTTGTGTAGCAAGGAAAAGTGCCCTGTTTTTAAGATCTTTATTTTTTGAAATCAGAACTCCGCCTCCACCAGTGGTAATAATTTTGTTTCCGTTAAAACTTATGACAGCAAGATCTCCGAAAGTTCCGCACAGCCGGTTCTTATATTTGCTGCCTAATGCTTCTGCGCTGTCTTCAATGACAGGAATTTCATATTTTTTTGAGATCTCAAGTATTTCATCCACCATGAAAGGCATCCCATACAAAGATACTGTAATGATGGCCTTTGGCTTTTTCCCTTGCTGAATGCAGTGTTTCACCGCTTCTTCCAGGGCATCCGGGCACATATTCCAGGTCTGATCTTCACTATCTACAAATACAGGAACAGCTTTGAGATAAAGAATAGGATTGGCAGTGGCCACAAAAGTAAAAGACTGGCAGATTACAAAATCCCCTTTTTCAACATTCAGTAGCCGTAATGCCAGATGAATGGCTGCAGTGCCCGAAGAGAGAGCCGTGACAAAAGAATTGTGTCCTAAATAGTTTTCCAGGCTATTTTCAAATTCATCTATATTGGAGCCGTACTGGGAGATCCGGTTGGTATCAAATGCGTTTTGTATATATTTAAGCTCACTTCCCCCCATATGAGGAGGCGAGAGCCAAATCTTATTTTTTTTCAATTATCTATTTATGTTTCGTCAAAAGTATCATTTATTTTCTCATATTCAAAACCCCTGCTCATCAAATATTTTATGGTTTTGGATTTTTTTTGATATTCATGTGTTCCTTTTTGTCTGGAATAATAATCTTCGTAGATTTTCCTGATCATTTTTACATAATCTTCTTCATCTATTTCATCAAAACAGCTGTTGATTAATTTTTCAGAGATTTGTTTCTGTTTAAGATGCATTTTGATCTTATTTCTGCCCCAGTGCTTGATGTAAAACTTTCCTCGGATATAGCTTCGCGTAAATCTTTCTTCGTTGAGATAGTTTTCTTTCAGAAGGTAGAGGATAATTTCATCTCTGGCTTCATCAATAAGCAGAAACTCTCTCATTTTTTGCTCAACCTCTGCATGACAACGGTCCTGATACACGCAGTAGTTGACCAGTTTCAGTTTTATTTCATCAAAGGTGAAAGATTTTTTCTCCATAAATAGATATGAAAAAGAATGGACAGATGCCCATTCTTTATTATAATGTTTTAAACCCAGTTAATAGTTGAACAGAGCCTTACCTTCCATCAGTTCATTTACTTTCTTTCTCACAGAACCGATAACTTCTTCATTCTTGATATTGTCAACCACCTCAGAGATTAGTCCTGCAATGGTATCCATATCGTTTTCTTTAAGGCCTCTTGTGGTGATTGCTGCAGTTCCCAGTCTGATACCGGAAGTGGTGAACGGCGACTTGTCATCAAAAGGAACCATATTTTTGTTACAAGTAATATCTGCAAGCACTAAAGCTTTTTCTGTTTCTTTTCCGTTTACATTCTTATTTCTGAGATCTACCAGCATTAAGTGGTTGTCTGTACCTCCGCTTACAATATCGAAGCCTCTGTCGGTCATAGCTTTTGACAGTGCCTGTGCATTGGCTTTAACCTGCCTGGCATAGGTTTCGAACTTACCGTCCAATGCTTCTCCGAAAGCAACTGCTTTACCGGCAATAACGTGTTCCAGCGGCCCGCCCTGAATTCCAGGGAAAACAGCTCCATCCAATACCTGGCTCATCATTTTTATTTCTCCTTTTGGTGTTTTGTGACCATACGTATTTTCGAAATCTTTCCCCATCATGATCATTCCACCTCTTGGACCTCTTAAAGTCTTGTGAGTGGTAGTAGTCACTACATGGCAATGCCCGAATGGTGAATTTAACAATCCTTTTGCCACTAAACCGGCCGGGTGAGCAATATCTGCCCAAAGTGTAGCTCCGATCTCATCTGCAACCTCTCTGAATTTAGCATAATCAAGATCTCTTGAATAGGCTGAGAAACCTGCAATAAGCATTTTCGGCCTTTCTCTCAAGGCTACTTCTCTCATCTGATCGTAATCGATAAGTCCTGTTTCTTTCTGAACACCATAAGAAACTACCTGATACTGAATCCCTGAGAAATTAACTGCTGAACCATGAGTAAGGTGTCCTCCCATTGAAAGGTCCATTCCCATGATTTTGTCTCCCGCTTTCAAAACTGCAAGATAAATGGCAGCATTAGCCTGAGATCCTGAATGCGGCTGTACATTAACGTAGTCCACACCGAAAAGTTCTTTTGCTCTGTTGATGGCCAATGTTTCAACCTCATCTACTACTTCACATCCTCCGTAATATCTTTTTCCGGGATATCCTTCAGCATATTTGTTGGTCAGCACACTTCCCACTGCTTTCATCACGTTCTCAGAAACAAAGTTTTCTGATGCAATAAGCTCTAATCCATGGGATTGTCTTTGTCTTTCTTTTTCAATCAGGTCGAAAATAATATCCATTTTACTTTTAGTTTTTGAAATTTTCCACCCCAAATGTACGGAATTTCCTGTAAGATTTCTTTATCTCAAAGTCTGATTTGGGAATAAAATTTCAGATATTATGTATTCATTTACCCATTTTCTGACTTTACTTCAGTTTATAACTTTTTTTTAAATATAAACTTGCTTTCACCAATAGGATCAATACAGGAACTTCTACTAAAGGACCGATAACCCCTACAAAAGCCTGCGATGAATGAATCCCAAAAACAGCAATACTTACCGCAATAGCCAATTCAAAATTATTTCCTGTCGCCGTAAAAGCAACCGAAACATTTTTATCGTAAGGAACTCTGAGCCATTTGTTGATTGAAAAGCTGATAAAAAACATCAATACAAAATAAATGATCAGAGGAATTGCAATTTTTACAACATCCATGGGCAGCTCCAATATTTTATCCCCTTTCAGGCTAAACATTAAAACAATTGTAAATAATAAGGCATATAAAGTAACAGGTGAGATAACTGGAATGAATTTTTGGCTATACCATTCTTTTCCTTTAAGTTTCGTTAGAAAATAACGACTTAGAAAACCTGCTAAAAAAGGGATTCCCAGATAAATTAAGACACTTTCCGTCACATCACGGATGGGTACGGAAACATTAAAATTACCCAATCCTAATTTTTGTGGAAGAATATTAATAAACAGCCATACCAGAAAACTATAGGATAAAATCTGGAAAATACTATTTAAAGCAATCAGCAAAGCTGCATATTCCCGGTTTCCTTTTGCCAGATCATTCCAGACAATAACCATTGCAATGCACCTTGCCAGGCCTATAAGGATCAGCCCGATCATAAAGTCCGGCTCATTTTTAAGAAAAATAACAGCTAAGACAAACATTAGGACAGGACCTACGACCCAGTTTAACAGTAACGAAACAGATATCACTTTTTTATCCCGGAACACTTGTGGTAATAAGCTGTAATCTACTTTCGCCAGAGGTGGATACATCATCAGGATTAATCCGATAGCTAAAGGAATATTGGTTGTACCTGAAGAAAATGAATTTGTGATTACAGAAATGCCAGGAAAAAAGTATCCCAACCCGACTCCGATTATCATGGCTAAAAAAATCCAAAGTGTTAAATACCGATCAAGAAATTTTAATTTGGTCTTCATTTTTAATGATTTATTTTGGAAAAAACATAAAACATTTCAGCCCCAATTTGCAGACTTCTTTCTCTGTATACCCCGGCTTGTCCAGGTTTGTTATCTGAAATTTTCGGATCTTCAAAGGTGACGGGAATACGTTTCTCCGCCCCTAAGATGAAAGGACAGCCTCCATCTGCCTGTGAGCAGGTCATAATGGCAGCAAAACCTGTATTTGGATTAAAAATATCATCATATTTTTTAGAAAATCCAATGACAGGTAAAGCATTTTCAGAATACTTAACTGCATATACAGGATTTTCACCTTCACTTAATTTCCAGATATGAAAACCGGCTTCCATTAATGTTTCGACAACTTTAGGAAATAAAGCTGTTGTTTCCGTACCTCCGGAATAGCAATTTACATTAGAAATTTTAAAATAAGCAGATGCAGTTTGTGCCCAGATTTGTGCAAGATGGCTTCTTCGGGAATTATGAGTACAGATAAAATTAATATTGATTGTTTCCTGGTTTCTTTTTTTCTTCTGTATAAAATCTATTAAGGGCTGCAACACGGCTTTCCTTTCATCACAGATCTCTTGAAAAAGAATTTCTTCTATATGTTTTGTCAATTTAGGATACATTCCAATCATTATAAAGGTTAATATTAGCAACAGCCTGAACCTGGTGTACAGCAGGAATCCTGATTAGCTTTCAGTTCGCTCAAGTTTATTTTTTGCTTTTCTTGGGGGATTCCACAGGCATCTGCCGCCAGACAGGCCGTCAGCTTATTTTTTAAGACAAAGTTTTTACCGTTAAATTCCAGATCGTATTTTCCAATGGTCTGATCCTGATATTCCACTTCTATTTCAAAATCTCCGATTCCCAGTTTATCTTCCGATAAATTAATAATATGTAATAATTTTCCGGGTTTAAGACGGTGTTCATAATCTTCTGCATTCCAGAGCTGGAAATTCACGCGTTCTTCTTTTCTGATGGTTCCTCCGCAGTCGATGAAGTTTTTGGTGACCATTCCTATCTCAGTAACGTGGAAGTGTTCCGGTACCAATCTTCCGTCCTCCAGCTGGAATTCTACATTTTCCAATGCCGGCAAAATGTTTTTAATGTCTGATAATTTCATAAGTCAATATTTTAATTGTTATAATGCAATATTACGATAATAGAAGTCAAAAAATTTTAGCAGCAGTTCTGCTTTTTAACGGTAGAAATGATATTTGAAAAGAAAGCATTTAAGGTTCCGAAAGCTTTCTCATCAATGCAATAGCATATTGAATTCCCCTCAATATTTCCTTTGATCAGTCCTGCATTTTTTAGTTCTTTCAGATGCTGTGAGACGGTAGGCTGAGCGAGAGGCAGTTCATTAACGATATCTCCGCATATGCATTCATTAACCTTCAGAAGATATTCAATGATGGCAATTCTCGCCGGATGTCCCAATGCTTTTGCAATGACCGCCATTTTATTCTGCTCATCCGTAAAGAAATCTGTTTTTGTAGCTCCCATATTCTATAATTATATCGCAATATTACGATAATAAATTTTCACAACAAAACTTTCAATAAAAAATCCCCACAAAAATTCCTGCAGGGATCGTTCCAAATTATAATATATGAAAATGAATCCGGTATAACTTCAAGCTTTCGTCTTCCAACCTTCTCCACTCAGGTTAATTAAAACTTTCGTCTACAAGTTCCTTATTAACGATAGCGCCTGTGAAATTCCCCTGAGCGACAGCGTTGGCAACGGATCGCATCATGGTTATATTATCCCCGCAGGCGAAAACACCGGGAATATTTGTTTTATGCATAGAATCAATTTGAATAAAACCATGTTCGGTAAGCTCACAGCCGAGATCTCCGGAAGCATTGATATTCTGTTCAAAAGGTATTTTGGCATACAGCGCCTTCAAAGAAATTTCTTTTCCGGTTTTAAAAATGATCTTCCTGATATTTCCGTTTTCATGTTCTATTTTTTCTATTTCATCTTCAACCAGGCTGATATTATTCTGAGCCAGCTTATTTTTCTGCTCTTTTGAAAGCACCGACTGTCCGTTACTGAATAAATAAAGATCTTTTGTTAAATTATGCACCAGTTTTGAAAACTCATAGCCCATATCACCGTCCGAAAGTATTCCGGTCACCTCATTTCTCACCTCATAACCGTGACAGTACGGGCAGTGCAGAACCGAAATCCCCCAACATTCTGCAAATCCGGGAATATCCGGCATGATATCCTTTACTCCGGAAGCCAGGATCAGCTTTTTAGCATAAAATTTTTCACCGGAAGCAGTTTCTGTTTCAAAGCCTTCCTCTGTTTTGGTCAATTTTACGGCAAAACCATCATGAAATTTCACTGTATCATAGGCTTCAACCTGCTCCCTTGCGAGGTCTAAAATTTCTTTTGGTGTTTTTCCGTCATGCGTAATAAAGTTATGTGAATGGGGAGTCTGCCTGTTGCAAGGCTTCCCGCTGTCGATAATCAGGGTATTTCTTACCGATCTTCCCAAAGACATCCCCGCCGATAATCCGGCATAGCTTCCTCCTATAATGATAACATCGAAACTTTTCATTTTAGCTGATAATTTATTAACCTGTACAAAGGTAAAATAAAATTTCATTAACGAAACATTGTTGCATTAATAATTTTATCATTATTTATGCTGATGAAGCATTTTAAACTGAAACAGCTGGTTTTAAACCTGTAAAAGATTTAAAACCAGCTGTCAATTTGTATATTTTTGCCGGAAAAACCAGCCTGAGAGATCAGTTTATTGCCTGAATAACTTAATCGTGTAGTCCAGAAGTTCTTTCCCGCCTATTTCCCCATGTCCCGGCATGACCATTTTGACGTCCGGATATTGGGCTTTCACTTTTTCAACGGTTTGGGACCAGGCCTGGACATTGGCATCTCCAAGATATCCTTTTGTGGCATCCATCTCTTTGATCAGGCAGCCTCCGAACATGGCTTTTTCATCCGGAATATAGGCAACGACGTTGTCTTTTGTATGGCCTTCTCCAAAGTATTTGACCAAAATTTTATGTTTTCCGGCATTCAGTGTGATGGTATCATTAAATCCGTGACCCGGTACATTTTCACCATTTTGTTTTGCCAGTTCTATGGTTTTATTATTCGCGTAAGACGGGATATTATTTTTATCAAATTCTTTCAGCCCGCCTACACAGTCATCATGGAAATGGGTTGCGACAACGGAATTCACTTTTGAATGAAGGCTATTCCTGATCCAGGCAATCAATTCTCCGGTACTTTTATCATTGGTGGGAGTGTCCAGAATTACGGTTTCATTTCCGTCTTTTACAATCATTCCGTTACATTCCACTTTTCCAAAGGAGTCTGTGTTCAGATAGGAAATGTGCTGGTAAATATCACCGGAAAGCTGAATAATGGAAAGGTTATCTGTTTTATACACCACTTTGGCCTTTTCGAACTTTTTCTGGGAGCTGCAGCTTAAAAAGAATAGTGCTGAGGATAAAAATACAATTTTGGATAGTGATTTCATAGATTCATTAGAATTACAGTAAAATTAGAAAATATTTTCCGCCCTGATTTACTTCAGCATAGTTAATTAAGTGTTAATATCCATGCTTCACTTCATTGATTTCATCGCGTAGCTTTGGGTTAATATCAATTTTTGCTCCTTTAAAACTAAAGATCGTGGTTCCTTTTTCCCTGGCAAATTTATTGACAACGGAATCTGCGGCTTTGGAGCTTTCGAAATAGGGGCCTGTTTCTGTTAACTCATCATCTTCTTTGGAAAAATCTTTTACCCGGATCAGGTTGTCATATTTTTTGCTGAGATCAAACCAATCGATATAATCTGCATTGAAGGAAACTGCCTGTATTCCTTCCCGGGAATAATAATTAATGGCTCCTGCCTGTCCGTAACTGTCGCAAAGAACTAAAGTTCTGCCAGTCCCGGAAAGCCGTGAATATTCTTTATCAACTTTACGGGCAAGCTCTTTCCATCCCATCATGTCTGCAAAATCCTGAGGCAACGCATGATCTTTACCGTCTTCCCAACGGAGCAATCCCATTTTTTTATATTTTCCGGGATGGCTGACGATGTATTCAGGACTTTTATTGGGAAAAGCAATATCATACAGGGGCAGAAACAGCAGGACAGGTATCAGGATAAAGACAGGCTTCAGAAACTTTTCCCAGCCTTTTTCAAAAGTATGCGCCAAAAAAACAGACCCAAATGCTATGAAAACTGGATAAAGCCCAACGGCATAATAATCTTTGGCCCTGAAAAATAAAAACAGGCCAATTGTCATGACATACATCCAAAAAAAGGATCTGAATTTCTGAAACGGTTTATAAAAAAGCAGGGCATAAAATCCTGCCAGGATCACCAATAGCGAACCTATAAAGAAAAGGATCTGAGATTTAAGGAAATCCAGCCTGTTAACGTGTACCAATTGTCTTTCATTAAGCTCTTTCATGTGATGAACAACCGGGAAATCATAATGGTACTGCCACAACAGATTGGGAAGCATAATCAATAAAGCGAGCAATGCTGCTCCATAAAGATGAGGCTGAGCAAAAACCTTTCTTTGTTTCGTCAATAGAATGGCAGGAATAATTCCCAACACGGAAAAGGCGATATTATATTTATTGAGAAAACCTACTGCAAAGGTCACTGCAGCAATGTAGAGCCATTTCACTTTTCCTGAATTAAAATACAGGATCAATACATAATAGATAAGTGTCCACAGCAGTACCTCCAGAGAAACCGGCTGAAAAAACATGTTGATACGCAGAAGCACTGAAAGCAGAATACCTGTTGAAGCCAGAATTTTGGCGTACAAATTTCCCTGAAGCTCTTCAACTATTTTCCATACAACGGCAATGGTCAGTGCTCCGAAGAGTGCCGGGAAAAATTTCACCCAAAATACGGACTCACCAGGTATTTTAATGAGCCAGGCCAGCCATGAGTTCACAGGGGGAACGGAAAGATATCCCCAAGCCAGATGACTGCCCTGATCCAGATGAAGGAATTCGTCTCTGTGAAGTTCGTATTCAGGGCTGATGAGTGAATACTGAAGGATGAATTTTGCAGTGATAAAGAAAAAGAGAAGTAGGTGGTCTTTCTTCATGGTTCATTATGCATTATGGTTATTGCTTCTTGTAAGACAATTTATTACAAATATCTATTACATCAGTTTAATCAAACAAAAATCCTGAGAAAAAATTCCCCAGGATCTTACAGTTAAATATATAGTGATCGTTTACTATTTTTTCTTTTCTTTAAGCTCCTCTTTGTCTTTATCGGAAGGGTTCCATACTTTCACATCGGAGTCTTTGGTGATTCCTGAAAGGATTTGTACATTGATCCCGTCGCTGGCACCTAATTTTACATATACTTTTTTGAATTTTCCGTCCGGCTGCTTCACTTCTACAAAAGGAGTGTCTTTCCCGTTTTTCTTTTCGTACTGAATAAGTGATTCATCCAATAGCAATGCATTTTTTTCGGATTTCAAAACAATTTCGCCGTTGGCAGAAAATCCGGCCCTGATGTATTCGTTGTTAGGGTTGTTTACATCGCCTTCTACCGGGAATTTTATGGTTCCCAGGTTATCTTTTCCTTTAGGAGCAATCATGGTCAGTTTTCCCGGGAACGTTTTGTTCTGAAGGGCACCGATTACGATTTTCATATCCATTCCCTGCTTCAGTTTTCCTGCCTGGGCTTCGTCTATTTCTCCCTGGAAGATCAAAGAATTAAGGTCTGCAATGGAGCAGATAGTGGTCCCCGCGTTGAATGAGTTGGCCTCGATCACCTGGCTTCCTACTTTTACAGGAACTTCAAGAACGGTCCCTGCTGCTTTGGAACGGATCTGTGTTGTCGCCAGCCCCTGAAGCTCAGGAATAGCTCCCGTTTTTACAATCTGCAATCTTTTTTGGGCTGTAGCCAGCTGCTGATTGGCATTTCTGAGGGCCTGCTGCTGTGAAAACAGCTGCTGCTGTGAGTTTAAATACTCCTGCTTGGAAATAACGCCCTGCTTATACAGCTTTTCCTGCATAGCATATTGCTTCTGAATATTATCTACATTCATTTTGGCATTGCTTATCTGCAGCTGGGAGTTCACCACTTCCTGCTGAGCATTGTTGACCTCAGCAATATTAGGGATGATTCTTACTGTGGCGATCAGTTGTCCTGCCGTTACTTTATCTCCTTCATCTACGAGAATTTTCTCAATGATTCCTGCAATATTGGGCTTGATTTCGATCTCTTCTTTTGGGACGATCTTGCCTGTTGCCATTACCTTGTCTTCCATGTTCTGGTACTTTGGTTTTCTGGTCAGGAAAGCTTCACTCTGTTTAGAATTGGATTTTACGAGATACGCGATCCCGAAGAACAATGCCACTGCAAATAAAAGCCCCAGTACAATATAAATGGCTTTTTTCCAAGTGAATTTCTTTTTCATATATCTAGTTTATTTTTTACTATTAAGGTTTTTTAACTGATTTAAATATTTAAGAATTTAAACATTAAAAAAATCTGTCATTATTTTCAAATTACTACATCAACCTATTCCCACATTATTATTCTGATCTCAGGGCTTCAATCGGGCGGATCTTTACCGCACGCTGTGCCGGGATCATCCCGATAATAAGGCCAAGAATCACCATTACAGCCATGGCCCCGAAAACGTTTCCATAATTTACAGTCGGGTTGTAAAATGGAAATTCATCCTGGTTCTGGGTCACCATATTTAAAATGATCAGAACAAATATCCCACACATAAACCCGAGGATCCCGGATGAGAGTGTAATGACAACGCTTTCCAAAAGGATCTGGTTTCTTACTTCAGCCGGTTTTGCCCCTAAGGCTCTGCGTATCCCGATTTCTTTGGTTCTTTCTTTCACGGTGATCAGGAGGATATTCGAGATGGCGATAACTCCTGCAAGAATGGTAAGCGTTCCTACGATAATCGTTAAAAGCTGCATCCCTGTAAGGAAACCTGTGAGTTTTTTAAATTCTTTTCCCAGGTTGAAGCTTCCAAAGGCATTGGTATCTTCGGGAGATACTTTATTTTTAGTCTTCAGCATCTGCTTCACATCTTCTTCTACTCCATTCACATTAGCGTTGGGCTTGCTTACGATGGCAAACATGTCAATCTGCTCTCCTGCGTTATACATTTTGGTATAGGTTGAAAGCGGAATAAAAGCCGTCCGGTCATTTTCAAAACCGCCACCTTTTTTCACTCTGAAAACACCGATCACATTAAAGAATATACCTTTTATATTGACCTGCATCCCAACGGGATTTTCTTTTTTCTTGGCATTAAAGAAATTCTTGTAAATTTCTTCTCCAATCACTACTACATTTTTATTTCCCATAACATCGGCATCGTTGAGATAACGTCCGAAAATAAGTTTCTTTTCAGAGATTTTATTTCCCACCGAATAATCTCCGGTAAGGGAATAGGTAGCGCTTTTACCGTTTCTTGACATGGATTCGCCGGGTGTTCCGGTAAAGCTTCCTCTGGCATTTTGCGGGGAGATATAATCTATGGCATTCACTTTTCTTTTCAGCATTTCCATATCGGATAGCTGGAGGTGAACTTCTCTTCCTTTTGGGAATCCCTCATAGGGAATAGAGGTTTTCTGAGCCCAGAGAAAAATAGAGTTGGTTGCAAACCCGGAAAATAATTTATCAAAACCGTTTTCCATGCCTTTTGCCGCTCCAAGAAGACTCACATACAAAAACATTCCCCATCCTACACCAATCATGGTAAGGAACGTGCGGAGCTTATTATTCCTCAGTGAATAATAAATTTCCTGCCAAGTATCTTTTTTAAATAAAATGTTCACTTCTTTGAGTTATAAGTTTATACTATAATTGATAAATCATAAATGATAATTGATGAGCGGTAGAACTGAAAGTTATTTTTTCATCTTTTTAATTATCATAAGGATATCATTATTCGGTTCTCAATGCTTCTATCGGCTTGATCCTTGAGGCTCTGTATGCCGGAACAAATCCAGCAATAAGCCCTGAGCAAACCAGTGCTATGAATGCCATCAGGATCGTTCCCCATCCTACACTCGGACTTTTAATAAAATATTCTTCGAGGCTGTCTCCTATTAAGCTCAGCGCCAATACACCTACCGCAACTCCAATAATTCCTGAAACTACCGTTATCACGACACTTTCCTGTACAATAAGAGCTACAATACTTCTGGGTTTGGCTCCAATAGCTTTGCGGACACCGATCTCCTTGGTTCTTTCTTTTACAATGTACACCATGATATTACTGATCCCGATAATTCCTGCCAACAGGGTTCCCAATCCGATAAACCCTACAATAATGGTAAGCACTGCCATAAACTGGAAGGTCTCATTCATGTTTTGGGCGTTATTCCATACACGGACTCCGTTTTCATCATCAGGAGCAACATTTTTCCTGGCTTTCAACCTGTCTTTAAGCTCATCACCATATTTAATGGCTTCCTGGGGAGTCAGCTTTTCATTATAGGCAATATATGCGGTGGACACTGTGTCCGAGCCTTTTTTCATCTGCTGAAGGGTAGTAATGGGAACGGAAATATGCCTTTCGTCCCAGTCTCCTCCGTCATCGGAAAATACCCCTACTACTTTGAACATGGTTCCATTGATGTTCAGGTCTTTCCCTATCGGGCTTCCGTTCTTGATGAGGTCACGCTGAACCATTCTTCCTATTACCGCTACATTCTGCTTTCTTTCAAGGTCCATAGGCGAAAGATAACGTCCGTCCAGCATCTTTCTGTTCTCAATGATCTTTTCTCCCGGTTCTGCCCCGTTGATCTGGTAAGTACCGCTTTCTTTGCCGTATTTTACCATTAAGCTGGTAGTATATCTTGGGCTGGCATCGCCTACTTTTTCTTTATCTGTATTGATCAGGAAATCGTAATCTTCATTATCCATCGTGACCGTCCTGTCAGACTGAAGTCCTTTGTAAGCGAGCGTGGTTTTGCCTGTATAGATCGTGATAAGATTCTGTGCATCTCTTGCAAAACCTTCGGTAAAAGCATTCTGAAGCCCTTTCCCTATTCCGAAAAGAACGACAAAAATAAACAGCCCCAAAGCCACCGTAAACCCCGAAAGCACCGTCCGCAATACATTGCTGCGGATAGAACTGAATATTTCCTGCCAACGATCTAGGTCAAACATAGTTTTATTTTTTACTTTGTAAAAAGTCAATTAACTGCGTTGTGAATTTTCTCCGAAGTCAATTAACCCTGTTGTCAATAGTAAGTTGTTTTTATAGTAAATTATTTCTAATTTTCAATTCACTTTTATTCTATTAACAATTCACTTTCTCTATTTCTTTTTCAACATTCCGCTTAATAAGATAAATGTTGTTTTTATTAAATTTTCAATTTTTCCCAGCTCTTCTTTTTTGATATAATTACAGTCTATAACGATATCAAAACAGGAATCCAGTTCTATCACCGAACCTCTGGCTATTTCAAAATATCTTTTTCTTTCAATTTCCGATTTTCTGGAACATCCTTCCGTTATATTTAACACCACCGACGTTGAAGCTCTGCGTATCTGATCAGTAAGATTAAATCGTTCACTATCCGGAATTAAGGATAAAATTTTATAACATTCAATTCTTAACTGTCTGGCCGATTGATAAACATCGAGTTTATAATGGTTCAGATTTAAAAACATGATTACTTTTTTCCATTTTCATTTGTGTGTATTTTTGTTAACTTAATTAATTTGAAATTGATGATCCACCCATTCACAATTGACTTACGAAGCAAAATTCACCATTCACTTATAAAACAATCTGCTTGATAAACTCATCACTTTCGATGATGCCATCCTTCAGTATTACGTTTCGTTTGGTTTGTGCGGCTACATCAGGTTCGTGGGTTACAACGATGATGGTTCGCCCTTCATTATTGATGTCCTGAAGAAGCTTCATAATATCATGTGTTGTTTTTGAATCCAGTGCTCCGGTTGGTTCATCGGCCAGGACCACTTTAGGATCTGTAATCAGTGCTCTTGCAATGGCCACCCTCTGTTTCTGTCCTCCCGAAAGTTCGTTGGGAAGGTGACCGGCCCATTGGGCAAGACCTACTTTCTCCAGGTATTCCAATGCTTTCTGGTTACGTTCTTTTCTGGGAACATTCTGGTAGTATAAAGGAAGTGCTACATTTTCCAGAGCTGTTTTATAGCTGATCAGGTTGAAAGACTGGAAAATAAAGCCCAGAAACTTGCTTCTGTACTCTGCCGCTTTCACTTCAGACAGATGCTCAATCGGAACATTATCCAGCTCATAAGTTCCCGAATCTTTTTCATCCAGAATACCGATGATATTAAGAAGCGTAGATTTTCCGGAACCGGAACTCCCCATAATGGAAACAAACTCGCCCTCGGAAATATTAAGATTAATCCCCTTAAGAACGTGCAGCTTGCTTTTCCCTGTATCGTATGATTTATGTAAATCCTGAATTACTAACATTAAGTGGTACTTGTTTTATACCCAATAAGTAGATGTTATTTTCAATTTGTTACAAGAAGAATAATATATTCAAATATTTTATTGTTTAATATATTTATCCTTTATTTAAAGTACATTACGCGAAAGTGTTTAACTGTAATTGTAATTTTTCATTTATTTTTTACCTATAACCCCGTCTAAGCCATTATCTGCGCTGGTTTCATGTAAATGTGGAAAACTTTTACAGTTAAAACTCAGCCAATTAGTATTTACCCCTTTCAAAATCATTTCTTTTTTTCGAACTTTGTCACTAGTTCTTTACAAGAAACCGAGATTCATCAATGTGAATATGTTTCATATGTAAGTACCAAACATACAGGAATTTAAGCATTATTTCACCGTTATCCACAGTGATGCTGATTATTTAATTTTAAAGCTATTTTAATATGGGAATTTTCGATAAGAGAGTAAGTTACAAGCCATTTGAATACCCTGAGGTTCTTCAGTTTGTAGAGGCGATCAACAAATCGTTCTGGGTGCATTCGGAAGTGGATTTTACTGCAGATGTTCAGGATTTTCATTCGCAGTTAGAGCCGCACGAAAAACATGCTGTGAAAAATGCACTGTTAGCCATTGCACAGATCGAGGTGTCCGTAAAGACATTCTGGGGAAACCTATACAATCACTTGCCAAAACCTGAATTCAACGGCCTTGGAGCTACTTTTGCAGAATGCGAATTCCGTCACTCCGAAGCCTATTCCCGATTGGTGGAGGTACTGGGATACAACGAAGAATTTTCCAATGTTATAGAAATTCCTGCCGTGAAAAAGAGAATTGACTTCCTGTCAAACGTTCTGAAGCACGCCAATTCTACAACACCGAAAGAATACGTATCTTCTCTTTTGTTATTCAGTATCCTGATCGAAAATGTATCGCTTTTCTCACAATTTGCGATCATCCTTTCTTTCACAAGATTCAAAGGATACATGAAGAACGTTTCCAATATCATCGCATGGACATCCGTTGACGAGCAAATTCACGCCAATGCAGGAATTTACCTGATCAACAAGATCCGTGAGGAACAGCCGGACCTGTTGACAGATTCAGATATCGAGGACATCTACACATTGGTAGATCAGTCCATTGAGCTGGAAGGTGAAATTATTGACTGGATCTTTGAACTGGGAGAATTAAGCTTTTTCTCAAAAGAAGACCTTCTGAACTTCATGAAGTACCGTGTAGATGACAGTTTAAAGAAAATCGACATGGAAACCCGTTATAATATTTCTCCCGAGCAATACCGTCCGATGAAATGGTTTGAAGAGGAAGTTTTTGCGAACTCTATGGATGATTTCTTTGCCAAAAGACCGGTAGATTATACAAAACACGATAAGAGTATTACAGCGAACGATTTATTTTAATTAAACAGGGCGCGAGCGAAGCGAGCGTCAGGGCAGATAGTATTAGCAATATTATGATGAGCCTATACAAACATTTATCGGAATAAAATTTCTTCATTCCCCGGAATGACAAAACAATTCAAACCACAAGAATGATCAATGTAATCGTAACCTACACCGTAAAACCCGAATATGTTTCGGAAAACAAAAATCATATTCAAAAGTTTCTGGATGATTTTAAAAATCTGGATCAGGAAACATTTGAATACAAGGTTTATTTAAAAGAAGACGGGGTTACTTTTGTACATTATTCAAACTATATCAATGAAGAAGTTCAGCATGAGGTTTTAAACGTACCTTCTTTTAAGGAGTTTCAGCGATTAAGAGATGAAAGCGGCCTGAACGGGACGCACAAAGTGGAAATATTACAATCAATATAAAAAGCAACAAAATTCCGGAGCATAAACACTGTTCCGGAATTCGAAAATATAACATCTATGGAAGAACAAAATTCAAATATATGGTGGCTCAATGAAGAGTCTGAGCAGATGCTGAACAGAGGGTATCTGTTAAAAGGGGAAACTGTGGACGGAGCCATCGACAGAATCACCACTGCTGCCGCAAAAAAATTATATAAACCGGAACTGCAACCCGCTTTCAAGGAAATGATCGTGAAAGGATGGATCAGCTTCTCTTCTCCGGTTTGGGCAAACATGGGAACACAGAGAGGTCTTCCTATCTCATGTTTCAACGTTCATATTCCGGACAGCATTGAAGGAATTACCCACAAAATGGGTGAAGTGATCATGCAGACAAAAATCGGAGGCGGAACTTCAGGGTATTTCGGAGAACTTAGAAACAGAGGAACTGCTGTAACAGATAACGGAAAATCTTCAGGAGCCGTTTCGTTCATGAAATTATTCGATACTGCGATGGATGTTGTTTCTCAGGGAGGCGTAAGAAGAGGTGCTTTTGCTGCTTATCTGGATGTAGACCACGGTGACATTGAAGAATTCTTATCCATCAAAGATATCGGAAGCCCTATTCAAAACTTATTTACAGGGATCTGCGTTCCTGATTACTGGATGCAGGATATGATAGACGGGGATATGGATAAGCGTAAAGTCTGGGCGAGAGTTCTTGAAAGCCGTCAGCAGAAAGGTCTTCCTTATATTTTCTTTACCGATAACGTTAACAGAAATAAGCCACAGGTTTATAAGGATTTAGGAATGACCGTGAATGCAAGTAACCTTTGCTCTGAAATCATGCTTCCTTCTACCAGAGAAGAATCTTTCATCTGCTGTTTATCTTCTATGAATTTAGAACTGTATGACGAGTGGAAAGATACAGACGCTGTAAAATTAGCTGTTTATTTCCTTGATGCTGTTTTAACAGAATTCATCGAAAAAACGGAAGGCAACTACTACCTGCAGGGAGCCAGAAACTTCGCACTGCGTCACAGAGCGCTTGGATTGGGAGTTTTAGGATACCACTCTTATTTACAGAAAAATATGATTCCGTTTGAAAGTTTTGAGGCCACTCAGTTCAATGCAAGAGCTTTCAAACATATCAAAGAGCAGGCGGAAACAGCTTCAAGAGAATTAGCCAACATCTACGGCGAACCTGAATTATTGAAAGGTTACGGGTTGAGAAATACGACAACAATGGCTATCGCTCCTACCACTTCAAGTTCTGCGATCTTAGGACAGACGTCTCCCGGAATTGAGCCGTTTGCTTCCAACTATTATAAAGCCGGTCTTGCCAAAGGAAACTTTATGCGTAAGAACAAATATTTAGCAAAATTACTGGAAGAGAAAGGTCTTGATAATGAAGAAACGTGGAGAACAATCATGCTGAACCACGGTTCCGTACAGCATCTGAAAGAGCTAACGGACGAAGAGAAAGCAGTATTCAAAACATTCAAAGAGATTTCTCCGATGGAAATTATCTCGCAGGCTGCTCAAAGACAGCAATATATTGACCAGGCTCAGTCTCTGAACCTACAGATTCCTTCTACGATGCCTGTAAAAGATGTGAACTATCTTTATATTGAGGCCTGGAAAAAAGGAGTAAAAACACTGTATTATCAAAGAAGTTCTTCAGTCTCTAAAGAAATGATGGTTAATTTTGTTAGCTGTTCTGCTTGTGAAGCTTAGTAATAATTAATATCAGCATACTAAAGCACGCTTTTCAGCGTGCTTTTTTGTTGTTCAAAAAATTTAACATTTGTCATTGAAAAATTTATTTTCCGTTAATCGTTCATCAATACTGAAAAAATCCGCTATCCAATACCTAAACACAGGGCGTAAAATAAAACAACAAAACAAATTGAATGATAAAAAGCCATAGAGCTTTCTATGGTCTTTGTTATATCCTGTAAAAGAAAAAATGAGCCCGATTGTATATTTATTTTAAATAAAATTGATCATAAAAACAGCCCGGACAAAAAATCCGGGCTGCTGAAAAAATTATAAGTAAGAATGAAAGACTAGTTATTAAAAGTTATACCGCACTCCGAGCTGCGCCTGGAATCTGGATGCAAACTGATCAACAGTATAAGGCAGTCCCGGTGTTTTAAAGTTATAGGTAGGATCTCCGGCAGATGGCTGACCAGCTGCTACGTTTCCAACCTTTGTAAGCCCAACGCTTGCTGTAGAATTAAAAGTATTAGGGACAAAATAAACTTTACCCCAGTTTTTATTCAGCATATTGGTAAGGTTGATGATGCTTAATGAGATCTGGATGTTATTCTTAGACTTTTCGCTCAGCCTGATCTCATCCATAATTTTAAAATCAGCCTGAATATTCCACGGGGTAAAATCTCCGTTCCTTTCCGTGAACTTGCCTCTTCTGGTATTTAGATATTTATTACCACTCACGAAACTTTCATAATCAGCGATCTGCTGCTGAGCAGTTACCAGCACATTTCCTGAAGCATCTTTTATCGGAACAATATATTTTGTGGCTTCTGCTGCATCTTTAAAGATATAAGAAAGTCCTGCAGCCTGTCCTGTATTGGCAATCGTACTGTTGACAAATCCCCATGAGAAAGGATTTCCAGACTGAGCATTAAAATACACATTAGCCGATAATCTGTTGGATTTGGAAATATCAAAACCATACCCAAGATTGGCTACCACTCTGTTTTTAATCGCAAAATTGGAGGTGGTAAGCTTAGGATCATTCGGTGTCAGAGACTGGTTCATCTGCCAGTTGCTTTCCATTGAGTTTCGGATTCCGTTGGTAATATCTTTTGCGTCACCGTAGGTATAAGCAATAAAGAAATTGAACCCGAAATTATAAGATTTCGAAATCTGTGCCGTCAGGTTATAACGATAGCCTTCCTTGGTATTGGATAAAAGGTAGGCATTGGAAAAATTACTGTTGATATTGGTCGTATAAACCGGCATTTCGTGATTCTCATCATAGCTGTAATACGTTACATTATCTGTTTTGTTCACCTGCTGGAATTTCAGATCATAAAGTACTTTGGTGTAGATTCCTTCCAGGGTAAGTTTATATCCTGCGAATGTATAATCTAAGGCTAAAGAACTTCTCCATACTCTAGGCATTTTAAAATTGTTATCAATAAGATCTACCTGTACTTTGGAAGAGTTCTGCCATTTCGGAAAATTACCGCTTACCAAAGGATCTCCATTCGCTGCAAGCTGTGCAGTGGTAGGCGAATTATAATCATAACTTCCAAAACCTACTCCATCGTTGTAATAGGCATACCCCAGCCATGCAAAAGGAATTCTGCCAACAAATATTCCTGAACCTCCCCTTACCACTACAGATCGGTCTTCGGTGACATCCCAGGTAAATCCTAATCTTGGAGAAAGTGTAGGCTTGGTAAGATAATCGTTGTTTAGCTGGCTCAGCGGAGTATAAGTATAGGTGTTCCCATAATTAGGATCCATCGGAGAACTTTGTACCTGCGGACTTAAAAGAGGTTTATTAGGTAAATCAGTATAATCTAATCTTACACCAGGAGATAATCTTAATCGTCCTAAATTGATCTCATCCTGAAAATAGAGTGAAAGAAGATTCACCTTATACTGAGCATACGGATTATCGAAAATCGTCTGTCTGTTTTCACCATTAAATGGATAAGTCCCTCTTATCCTCGAAGGATTAGAATTATAAAAATCCGCTAAACTTTTATACGAAATTCTTCCATTAAGCGCATTGACAAAACCATAGTTAATGTTATATAATTCATTGTGTGTTCCTAATAAGAATGTATGATTTCCTGTTTTATAGGTCAGGTTATCCGTGATCTCAAAAGTTTTCTGTTTCATGTTAAAAACTGTAGCTTCCCTGTCATTTCCCAACAAAATAGTTCCTCCGTTATAGGCTATTTCCACCTGTGGGAACATGGCATTGCTGGAAGTAGGATCCCGGTAATCATGAATAGAAGAGTATCCTAATACTAAATTATTATTCCATTGATCATTAAAACGGCTCTTCAGTTCTAAAGTAGTTGAGGAAGACGTATTTTTCTGGATAAAATCCATACTGGCAAACCTGAAATTCGCCCCATCCCTTTCAAGATTCGATGCGTGTGAAAATACGGTATTGTTTTTAATGGATAATGTATGTTTATCATTGATTTTCCAGTCCAGTTTATTAAAAAGCTTGGCACTTTCTGAAAAATTATTGTATCCATCGAAGCTTCCTGTATTAAAGCCATATTTATTCCGTACGAAATCCGAAATCTGCTGAGTTACGGCATCATTCACCAATGCGTTTGGATCATTCGCATTATAAAATACAGGATCTCTTCTTTTCGTGTATTCAAGATTTGAAAATAAAAACACTTTGTCTTTTACGACCGGCAATCCTACCCTTCCACCATAGATAACATCTTCAAAAGCTTTCGGCATTTTTGAATTATCTCCGATCCTGTTATTTCCGGTAATGGCAGCATTTCTTCCGTAAGCATAGATCGATCCTGTTACATCATTGCTTCCGCTTCTGGTCACCGCATTAATACTTCCTCCCAGAAAGTTACCAAGTTTCACATCATACGGAGCGATATAGACCTGAACATCCTGAATAGCATCCAGACTTATAGAATTGGAGCGGGTACTGCTTCCCGGCATTCCCGAAGTTCCGGTCTGACCACCCAAAGAAGGGCTGAAGCCAATCGCGTCATTATTAATAGATCCGTCTATGGTAACGTTATTGTATCTGAAGTTTGTTCCGTTAAAAGAGTTATTGGCACTTTGCGGCACCAATTTCGTTACATCCTGAATACCTCTGTTGATATTGGGCAGGCCTGAAATCTGAGCCTGGCTGATTCCCACTCCGTTTTTAACAGTGGTTCTCTTAGAGGTGATCTTTACTTCATCAATGGTCTTTTCACCAGTCCCAATCTCCATAATGGGCAGGTCATTATTCCCAAGAGACAGCTGCAGGTTGGCATTCGTATAGACGATTTGCGATCCATCGGAAATCTCAATACGGTAAGGACCACCGGGCTGAAGATTATCTAAACTAAACTGCCCCTTAGTATTACTTTTGGTCTCAAATGCAGTATTGGTGGGAACATGAACCACTTTTACCGTCAGTTCAGAATTGACTCCTTTTAGCCTTCCAAAAATTTTAGAGGTCGTTTCCTGTGAAAATGCAAATCCAAAGGATAGTAAAGCAAAAGCACAGATCAGTTTTTTTTTCATATATTTTTCTTCTTAGTTGACAGGGCAAAATTAGACTCCCTGAACATAAAGGATGGTAACATACAATTAACATTATGTAACACAAAGTTTACTATTTCCTTAAAAAAAACTTAATGACCTCACGATATGATCTGATTTCAGAGCATATAATTAAATCAAAAACAAGTATAGCATTCATATCTGAGATTTTAATCTTATATGAACGAAATATGAACAAGTATAACAAAGCAATCAATTCCCGGGAATCAATATTTTTGAGAAGAGCTTTTTTATTTTGAAAACATCAATTATGTGGAAAGTAAGCTGGTCAAATCAATCTTTCAGCTCAACCTACCGGAACTTACACGATGAAAATTAAAACCAATACAGCAGAAATTTATAAGAAAATCATCAAAGAATAGTCTGTTTTACCATACTAGTTTGAACGAAAACCATAGATCATTCTATAGTTTTTGTTTTATATTTGTTTAAAAGTTTAATTTAAAAAGCTTCAGCTATGAAATTCGGACAAGTAGAAGACCCGTCAAAAATAGATTTCACGCTTCCTAAAGACCATTCCAGAACTAAGGAAATTTTAAACCAGAATAAAAAAGGACTTGAAAACATTTCCGTCGGGTGTGCAAAATGGAACAAAACCGACCTTAAAGGATTCTATCCTAAAGGAACCAAAGACGAATTGACCTATTATGCCAGGCAGTTTAATTCCATTGAGCTGAACGCTACTTTTTACGGTATGCCTACCCCTGAACAGGTGGCAGTCTGGAAAGAAAAAACGCCTGAAGATTTTAAATTTTTCCCGAAGATCACCAATACGGTTTCTCATTTCAGAAGGCTGATCGACGTTACTGAACCGGTAACCCAGTTTGCATCAGCAGTCATGAATTTTGAGGAAAAACTGGGGATGGCTTTTTTACAGCTTCATGATAATTTTAAACCTAAGGATTATGACAGGCTGGAGAAATTCGTGAAAGACTGGCCAAAAGAAGTTCCTCTGGCCATCGAGCTCCGAAATACGGAATGGTTTACCGATGAAGAGGTTTTCAATACTACGTGTGAGCTTTTTGAAGCCCATAATATTACCAACATTCTGGTAGATACCGCAGGAAGAAGAGATATGCTCCATATGCGCCTTACAACCCCCAACGCCTTCATAAGATATGTAGGAGCCAATGCCGAAAGTGACTATGAGAGGCTGGATGACTGGATGAAACACCTGACGAAGTGGAAAAAAGAGGGTCTTCAGAATGTGTATTTCTTTGTTCACCAGAACATTGAAAAAGCTTCCCCGCTGCTTTCCGCCTATTTTATTAAAAAGATGAATGAGGAATGGAAAACTGATCTTCATATTCCGCAAATGGCTTCTGATAATAACGGGACTCTGTTTTAACAATCAATCTGTTTAAACTTATATTTTATATAGTTGGCCAATCGCAAAGGCGCAAAGATTTTATCTGCGATAAAATTTCTAACTTTTTATTATAGAGTTTTGCTGAAAATCTTTGATTTTATTGCGTCTGAAAACATCCATACAGTTTAAAACTTTGCGCCTTTGCGATTTTCCAACAAAGAAGTTTAAACAAATTCAATAATAAAATACATTTCATTTTCCGGTAAGATTTACAAAAACTAACCGAAAAGCCGTTTTTGTTGAAAAAAATCAGTAATTTAGGGTACACTGCTGTTCGTATAGAATACGGTATTTTAAAATACAAAATGTCATGGAAAAAGAAATTTGTACAATCAGTATTACCAGTAACTGGCTTGGTGATGAATATACATTTTATGAAGATCATAAAATAAAAAGGGTCTACGATAACCACAGCCTGAACGCCAACCGCACTGAATGGCTGGAACCTCACCAGATCAGTAAGCAAAATAAAGATAAGCTTGTAAAAAGCTGTCCTGAAGAATTTAAGGAGCAGATCATGCAGATCCTGGACTATCCATGATATATGAGTAATGGGTAATGAGCAATAAGTAATGGGTAATGAGTAACGGTTTAAAAATTACTTATTCTTCATTGCTTATTTTTTTGGCCTTTCTCAGGAGCAGTACAAGATTCAGGAAGAGAAGGAGAAAGTCTAAGGATACCCAGATTCCCAGTTTTGCATTTTCATAATTATAAGCCTCTACCTGTTTTTTTGCGGTTTCAGAGAGCTTTACACTTTGATTGATATAGTTCTGGACTTCAACAATCTGATCTATATTTTTGTTCGGAACAGCATGCTGGGAGAAATACACCATGTTCTTTTTACCGAGATATCCAATGATCCAGTATTCATCGGACTTATCCATTTTAAGGTATTCTATCCTGTAATATTCCGGACGTATTTTCCCGATATGTTTAGGTTCCAGGTTTCCGCTTTTAGCGGTATCCACTTTGATCAGGTAGAAATCCAATGTCTGGGGAAGCTTATTCACCACCTGCAGTCCCACCGAATTATCCACAAAACTCACCACACTTTTTTTGATAAACCAGTATGTAAAGATTGAAATTGAAAAAACCAGTGTGAGAATACGGAACAGCTTCGCCCATTTTGCAGCCCTTCCTGATTTTACTTTAACGAAAATCAGAGAAAGAATACAAGCCCAGAAGATCACAAAAATGATAAATACCATATTGCAAAGATACTGATTTAAGATTTTTCAGAGGAATCTTAATCCACATTCCATTCTTTGAAAAACTGATCAAGAAATCCCAGCATATAATCATGTCTTTCCTGAGCCAGTTCCTTCCCTTTCCTGGTATTCATAAGGTCTTTCAAAAGCAGAAGTTTTTCGTAGAAATGGTTAATGGTTGTTCCGTTGGATTTTTTATACTCATCCTTAGACATATTCAGGCTTGGCTGAACTTCCGGATCGTACATCAGGTTGTTTTTAAAACCGCCGAAATTGAACGTCCTTCCAATCCCAATGGCTCCGATCGCATCAATACGGTCTGCATCCTGTACAATCTTAAGCTCAACCGGCAGTTCCGCCGGAACCTCACCTCTGTTTTTAAAGGAAATATTTTTAATGATAAATAAAACTTTTTCTATCACATCTTCCTGGACCTTCTGTCCTTCGAGGAATTCCCGTGCTATTTTGGGAGCTATGGTCTCGTCTCCGTTGTGAAATTTCGGATCTGCAATGTCATGCAGCAGTGCGGCAAGTTCCACAACTTCCTGACTGCAGTCTTCCGTTGCTGCTATTTTTTTTGAAAGCTTCCATACCCTTTCCATATGGTACCAGTCATGCCCTGCTTCAGCGCCTTCTAATTTTTCTTTTACAAATTCTACGGTGTTTTCAATCGTACTTTTCATTGATCTGTCAGTTCGTTTAAAATAATATTCCAGAGTTTTTTATTATAGCTTCTAAAAAAATTGATGTGCCCGATTTCTTTTTTGTCAGATTCCGAGGTTTTGACCAGCCTGTAGGAAGGTTTAAGATTAGGATATGTACTGTTTAAAAGGCTCAACACCCCTTTTTCAGTCAGCCATGCATCGTCTTCCGCGCGGATCACAAACACTTTTTGGGTCAGATTTTTAGAATAGTCATCCATTTTTTCCAACAGCCTGTTGGTTGATTTTCTGTTTAAAATTAAGGTTCTCCAGTCATATGCACAATTTTTCGGAAGACTTTCTCCAAGTCCAAACCAATTGGCCGGAAAATAGCCTAATAATCCGGTAGTTAAAGGCTGGGCAATTCCAAACCCCAGATAAGCTTCAATTTTTGTCCTGAATTTCAGGTTTCCCACAAATGCATTCTGGGTTCCCACAAAAATAAACTGATCAAACATCATGGAATCTTCATTCATCCCAAGGATCAGTGCTCCTACCGAATGTCCCAGTCCGTATTTTGTATATGCGGGAAATTCCGTTTTGATATACTGGGTCAGGGTTTTATAGTCTTCGGAACCCCAGATCCTCATGGAAGCTTTAAAACCTTTCATGTTTTCCGGTTTTGAAAGCCCGATTCCCCGGTAATCATAAGTGATGACTGTAAATCCATGTTCTGAAAAGAAGCGGGCAAATGAGAAGTACACCTGCTGTCTCACGCCCGTCGCAGAATTGATCAGAAGGAGCTTGCCATTGCTTTTTTCAGGTCTGAAAAGATGAACAGCCAGCTGTGCGTGATCTTTTGTAATAAGTTCCAGGTTTTCCATACTGTAAAAAGAAAATATCCACTATAAAAGTGGATATTTTACTTATAATTTTATGTTAAGTTTCTGACTTTCGATATGTGGCAAATAGCTTTAGGAAAAGAAATCCGACATTCTCGGAAGCCCTGTCTGTGAGCCTTTCCCTCCGGAAACCCTTGAGGAAACCTCATTCCCGAATTTCACACAGTCCTCGATAGAGTTTCCGTGGCAGAGTGCCACAGCAAATCCTGAAGTAAAGGCATCACCCATTCCCATTTTGTAAACGGTTTCATCTTTGTCATTCCTGTAATACTTCATTTCCGTCCCGTCGAAATAGATCGTCGAATTGGTATCGTCTCTTACAAAAACCTTATTGAAATATTTTTTAAGGATCTCTTCTCTTTTTTCTTCTCCGAAAACGGTATGCAGTTCACTGCTTTTTGCTACGATGAAATCTACATTTTCTATAATCCCTTCACTGATCTTCATAGCCGGTGAGGCATAAAGCCCTACTTTCTTTCCATATTTTTTAGCTTTTCTTATCGTGTATTCTACGACCTCCATTGCTACTTCAAGCTGGACAAGGATCAGGTCTACCGTGTGAAAATAACGGTCTGCATCTTCTATATGCTGTATGCTGAGACATTTGTTAGCTGCCGGAACCACTACAATAGCTGCGTTGCCGTTGCTTGTGGTTACGTATGCGGTACCGGTAGATTCTGCATCCGTTTCATAGACAAAGCCTACATTTACGTTTTCACCCACCAGATTTCTCATGATCTGCTGGCCCAAAGGATCCATTCCTACGCAACCGATAAAATAAACACTAGCTCCCAGCCTTGCTGTTCCTACCGCCTGGTTGGCACCTTTTCCTCCAAAATAACTGTCAGAATTGACGGCTAAAACCGTTTCATTGGTTTGTGGAATTTTTTCAGTTTCTAAAACCAGATCGATTGAAGAACTGCCTACAACAATAATTTTGGGTTGTTCTGATGAGAAGTTCATTAGTGTTTATGTTAGTTTTATATAATTATATTCAGAAAACTAGGTTTCAAAAATAACTAATTTAATTAACTTATCTCAATAAATTCAGTAATTATCTTTACAGGCTTCTGATCTTTGTCATACGCAATATAACTGGCATAAAAACCTTCTCCGTACCCTGTTTCGAAGGCAAAAACAGTACCCGGATGCTCATCGGCCGGCTTTAGAAATGCATACTGATCTATAGCGCCTTTCTCATCAAAGAAATACTCATGGAAAAATTCTTCATAAATGCCCATGAAATCTGCACCCTTGCTGTGGTACAATCTTTTTTCGAGTTCGTTAAGGCTGTTCTGGGTATCGGCATCCATCAGGCATCCCATCCCGCTTTCGACAGGATATCCGAAGATTTCTTCTTCACCCAGATCTTTTACGTCCTGGCCTGCAGTAACCGCCATTTTCCATTCTGCAATTTCTGCAGCACTAAAAATAATTTCTGCATACGCTACACAGTTACTTTCTCTTTCTTTATGCAGTAAAACAGAAAAATCACCCTTCGGAAATTCGGTAGTGAAGGGCTGCATATCATTGGTGATCAAAGGATCGCAGGCGATCAGCTTTCCGCTTGAAAGATAGATCTTCCCTACTTCAAAGCTCTCTAATAAGGGGCTTTCCACGAAGTTCTTTGAGAATAGTTTTTTTATGTTTTCTATGTGTGTCATTCTATTTTGTCAAACCTTCAAGGTTTTAAAAACCTTGAAGGTTTATTTATAAAGTTTTCAATTTCTCTTCTAAAATAGCAATTTTATCCTGGGCATCCTTCTGTTTCCGGCGCTCTACCTCTACAATTTCAGGCTTAGCATTGGCTACGAATTTTTCATTGGAAAGCTTCTTGTCAACAGAGATCAGGAATCCTTTTAAATAGGCCAGCTCTTCTTCAGTTTTCTTTTTCTCTTCACCCAAATCTAAATTTTCACTCAAAGGAATTGAAACTTCTGTTGATCCTACCAAGAATGTAAAGCTAGGTTTATCCGTCTTTGTTCCGAAATGAATTTCAAAAACGTTTGCCAATTTCTTAATTACAGATTCATTCGCAATTTCAGAAACGTTTGTATAAATTTCAGTGGCTTCTTTTGGAGAAATCCCTTTTGTCTGACGGTAATTTCTAATTCCTGAAATAAATTCTGCCGCAGTTTCGAAGTTCTTAATAATATCTTCGTTAAATGATTCTGATTTTTTCTGCTGAGAAATCATTAAAGCATCTTCTATTTTTC
Organism: Chryseobacterium luteum; assembly: GCF_000737785.1. GTDB lineage: Bacteria > Bacteroidota > Bacteroidia > Flavobacteriales > Weeksellaceae > Chryseobacterium > Chryseobacterium luteum. Next base: position 336,714 of record NZ_JPRO01000007.1, read on the forward strand.
TTTCTGAAATAGTCTGCCACAATTCTTCCGTTAAGAAAGGCATGAACGGATGAAGCAGTTTCATTAATTCTTCAAATAAATAAATCGTTTTTGTATAAACTTCTTTAGAAATTCCTTCACCATAATTAGGCTTGATTGCTTCAAGATACCAACCGCAGAAATCGTCTTTAACCAGTTTTTGAATTAAATGCAGCGCGTCAGAAATTCTGAATTTTTCGAATTGATCATTAATTTCAGTTATTGATTTATTCAACTGATTTTCAAACCATTCAATTGTCTGAATTTCTGTTGAATTAGCAGGCTTATCTTCATGATTCCACATGTTGATCAATCGGAAAGCGTTCCAGATTTTTGTTCCGAAATTTCTTCCCAAATCGCAAAGCGGCGAAGTGTAAACAGCATTTTTGCCTTCCTCCATTCTCTGTTTTATCTGTTTTTCAGTTAAAACATTTCCTTCTTCATCAATCTGCTCAGAATCGAATTTCAAATCATTTCCGGCAGCAGAACTCATCATAATTCCCACTCTTACCGCATCAGCTCCATAACGCTCAATCAAATCTAACGGATCCGGTGAATTACCAAGAGATTTAGACATTTTTCTGCCAATTTTGTCTCTTACAATTCCTGTGAAATATACATTCTTGAACGGAACCTCTTTTCTGTATTCCAATCCTGCCATGATCATTCTGGCTACCCAGAAGAAGATAATATCCGGACCCGTCACCAGGTCAGAAGTTGGGTAATAATAGTTAATATCTTTATTTTCAGGATCAAGCAAACCGTCGAAAACCGACATTGGCCACAACCAAGATGAGAACCAGGTATCAAGGGCATCTTCGTCCTGTTTTAAAGTATCAGTTGTCAGTTGCTCGTTACCCGTTTTTTGCTTTGCAAGTATTAAGGCATTTTCGATGTTTTCTGCGACTACAAAATCGTTTTCGCCATCTCCATAATAGAATGCAGGGATTTGCTGCCCCCACCAAAGCTGGCGGGAAATATTCCAGTCGCGGATGTTTTCCATCCAATGCTTGTAGGTATTTTTAAACTTTTCAGGATAAAATTTAACCTCATCATCCATTACAACATCCAAAGCCGGTTTGGCAATATCAGACATTTTTAAGAACCATTGAACAGAAACTTTAGGCTCAATAACGGCGCCTGTTCTTTCTGAAGTTCCCACTTTATTGACGTAATCTTCTGCTTTTAACAAAAGATCTTTTTCTTCTAATTCTTTTGCGATCTGCTTTCTTACATCAAATCTGTTTTTTCCGGCGTAATGCTGACCATAATCATTCAAATTCCCATCATCATCCAGAGAATCAATCATCTGAAGATTGTGTTTTTGCCCGATTTCGTAGTCATTTATATCGTGGGCAGGCGTAATTTTCAAAGCACCTGTTCCGAATTCGATATCAACATATTCGTCTTCAATAATAGGAACTACCCTGTTTACGATAGGTACAATCACTTTTTTACCTTTCAGATGAGCATATCTCTCATCATTCGGATTGATACAAACCGCTGTGTCTCCGAAAATCGTTTCAGGACGCGTCGTCGCAACGGAAAGGAATTCTTCCGTGCCTTCTATTTTATATTTAAGGAAATATAATTTCCCGTTCTGCTCTTTAAATATTACTTCTTCATCGGAAATATTGGTCTTGGCTTCCGGATCCCAGTTAACCATTCTGTAGCCTCTGTAGATCAATCCTTTGTTATAAAGATCAACAAAGCTTTTGATCACCTGTTGGGAAAGTTTTTCTTCCATAGTGAAGCGGGTTCTGTCCCAGTCACATGAACAACCAAGCTTTTTCAGCTGCTCAAGAATTGTTCCGCCGTATTTATCGGTCCATTCCCAGGCATGCTTTAAGAATTCTTCGCGGGTGATATCTGATTTACTGACTCCTTCAGACTTCAGTTTAGCAACAACTTTGGCTTCAGTGGCAATTGAAGCGTGGTCTGTGCCCGGAATCCAGCAGGCATTAAAGCCCTGCATTCTTGCACGGCGGACGAGAACATCTTGAATGGTATTGTTCAGCATATGCCCCATGTGTAATATCCCCGTTACGTTTGGCGGAGGAATTACCACAGTATATGGTGGTTTTTCATTAGGCTCCGAATGGAAGTATTTGTTCTCCATCCAGAAGTTATACCATTTCTGTTCAGTTTCCTGTGGATTGTACTTTTCTGAAATCTGCATAAAATTCTATTTCTTTTTGCTTACAATTTGCAAAAATAGTCTAAAGAAAAAAAATTTTAAGTATGAATTAAAATAATTTTTAACTTTGTTTCTCAAAATTTATCTAACAAACATATTAACATTCAAGAATATGAAAAAATTAATTGCAGGAATTGCATTATTTGGAACATTTGCATTAGCATCTGCACAGACTATTACGTTTGACAAAACTACTTTTGACTACGGTACTATCAAACCAAGTGCTGACGGTACAAGATTCTTTACGGTAACAAATACAGGTGACAAGCCTCTAATCCTTTCCAATGTAAAGCCTTCTTGCGGATGTACTACTCCTGAATTCAGCCAGGATCCTATCATGCCGGGAAAATCTGCTAAGATTAAAGTAGGATACAACACTACTCTTAACGGACCTTTCAACAAAATGATCGAAGTTTTCTCTAATGACCCTGCTAACAGCAGAAGTGTAATCTACATTAAAGGTAATGTAGACGCCAACGCTCCTGAACCAAAGCCTTTAACAGCTGAAGAACAGAAAGCAGCAGCAAAAGCGGAAAAGAAAGCAGCTAAACTTGCTAAAAAAACAGCCGCAAAGTAATCTCTACTAAAAAATAAAGGAACCGTCTTCAGTGAAGACGGTTTTTTTATTACATTTAAAATAAGATTAGGTTTTAGAAGTCAGTTGAAAAAACCTCCTTAATTTCTAATTTTTCAATCTTTAAATTTTTAAATCATTAAATATTAAAAAAGCATGGACACCAATTTCTCGGACGATTTCCTGGTAAAAGGAAAGATTTCAATAAAAAAAAATTCAACGGAATATAAAGGAAAACTTACCAAAGAAGAAGGAGGGCAGTTATTAATCGCTGAAAAAGAAAAGCTGCGGGAACTTCAGGAAAAGCTTTATGCTGATGGCAGCAAATCTCTTCTCGTAATCCTCCAGGCAATGGATGCAGCGGGAAAAGACAGCCTGATAGAGCATGTTTTCGGGGGTGTAAATCCACAGGGCTGCAATGTTACCAGCTTTAAAACTCCAAGTTCAAAAGAATATTCCCACGATTTTCTGTGGAGACATTATCTGGCTCTTCCACAGAAGGGAATGATAGGCATCTTTAACCGGTCACATTATGAGAGCGTTCTGGTATGCAAGGTTCACCCTGAATATAATCTCAGTGAGAAAACATGGTCTTCCGTAAAGGATTTTGATGCTAAATTCTGGGAGAACAGGTATGAAAGCATCCGGAATTTTGAAAAGCACCTTACACAGAGCGGAACTACTGTTGTTAAAATATTTTTAAATGTTTCTAAGGACGAGCAGAAGAAAAGACTTTTAGACAGAATCAACGAGCAGGAGAAAAACTGGAAGTTTTCCGCCGCCGATCTTCCTGAAAGAGCGCTTTTCCCACAATATATGGAAGCTTATGAAACGGCCATCAACGAAACTTCAAAAGAATATGCACCATGGTATGTACTGCCTGCTGACAACAAATGGTTCGCACGGGTTGCCGCTATACAGATCATTATCGACACCCTTGAAAAGATGGACCTGAAATACCCACAGCTTTCTGAAAAAGACAAATTGGATTTACAGGAAGCTAAAAAACAGTTAGAAAAAGAATAATTCTGAATTTGTTTAAACTTCTTTGTTGGAAAATCACAAAGGCGCAAACTGTATGGATGTTTTCAGGCGCAGGGAAATCAAAGATTTTCATAATTTGTGCCTTTGCGATGGGCCAACTATATAAAGTATAAGTTTAAACAGATTTTCTGATTATATCAATTTTTGAAAGTAAATTCTGTATTATCTTTTTCCAGCTCGGCTGTCTTACGTAATTTTTATCATTCATTTTTTCGGGCAGTAAAAAGGGGATAATTTCTTTGGGAATTTTCCAAAAATCTTTTGGTGGATTTTGTTTAAATACGATAATGTATAATTTTAAGGTTTCTAAGTACCAATCCTGATGTTTATTGAAGGCAGTAACTCCGCCTAAACTCGGGAAATGATGGAGCTCTCTCTGTAAAAATATCAGGACAAAATTCTTTCCAATATTCGGTCGTATAAAGCAAGTGCATATGCCAGACTTTATCTACCATCATTGAAGGTGAAGCTCCATTTTTTGAAACGCAACATAAATAGATAAATCTTTTATATTCTTCAATGGCCAAAAGGCAGAATCGTCTTGTCCATCCTTCAGTTTGCCCCAGTTTTCTGGAAAAAGGAAGTGCAGCATCAGACTGATCTATTTGGTATTCGGCAATTCTTTTCCACAGAGGGTTTTCAGAATAATTTAATTGGGATAAAGTTAACTGTATTGAATTTAATTCCGGTTTCATAATGTGAGATATTGAGGATTAATCATTTAGTTAACAACATCCACAGGATGGAGGAGAAGTATACGTATAAATGTTCTTCTTATAATAGCAATTAATGAATTTCACAAAATCATCAATTGTCATTTGCCGTTCATAAAAATTTGTAGTATTTAATGCAAGTTTGAAATCCTTTCCCGGTTCAGAATCTACAGTCACAGAAAGTACATGATCGATGATTTGGATTTCAGAAATTTCTTTCCAAGACAGTAAATTTGATTTTCTTAAATCGGAAATACCTTTTTAAGAAACGGAAAGCACATATTTTCTGTTTTTGTTTTTGTAGATCCTGTTTTCATTAATAACCCAGCCCAAAATGACAATCATGAAAATAATGAATAAGTGAATATTCAAGTTAACCATACCCATAAAAATGAACGATACGTTTGTAAGAATTGCTGATGAACCAATTAAAACATACACAGCACAACCTGTATCATAATTTTTTGCATCTAATAGTAAAACTTCATTTTTCACTTTAATTTCTTTGAAACAAATTTGCCTAATTCATGCAATATAAAAATCTTATAAAAATCTTTTATTGTTTTAAAAAAACCTTATAAACGTCTTGTATAATTTTCAAATTTTATTCAATATTAATTTTATCACAGATAATTCGGCATGCCGACACGCTTTCATCATGTGACCGGTTTAAAAACGGCTATCAACGAAACTTCAAAAGAATATGCACCATGGTATGTACTGCTCAGACAATAAATGGTTCGCAAGAGTTGCCGCTATACAGATCATTATCGACACCCTTGAAAATATGGGTCTGAAATACCCACAGATGGGAAAAAAGGAAAAAACGGAACTGGAAGAAGCTAAAAAAACACTCGAAAGGGAATAATACATACATGTAAATTATTACATCATAGCTGGTAACACTAAAAAAATTCAACCTAAAAAACACTAAATCGTGAATAAATTATTGTTCATGTAATTTTTTTTTATAAATTTATCAAAAATTAGTTTTTATACACCAATCATTAAACTTTAGCTATGAAAAAACATTTATTATTATCAGCAATCGCTATAATAAGTCTTATTTCCTGTAATAATGAAGGAACAGCAGTCAATACCGTAGAAAGCATGAAGACTCCTCAGATGGAGAATTTTGATAAGGCTTTCAAAAGTTTGGGAGATCCGCAGAACAGGCCTACTGAAGAGGAAAAGAACAGAAACACTTCTGAGCTGAGTGACAGAAGAAAAGCTCTTCTGGTTCCGGCATCCAA